>CAVZJO010000007.1:0-287300 GCA_963775635.1 uncultured beta proteobacterium
ACAATGTCTACGATTTTGCGCAGCCCAACGATGCGTACTTTGCGCATGTCGACTATGTGCTGAACGTGGCGCGCAGCAAGGGATTGCTGGTGCTGATGACACCGGCGTATCTGGGTTTTCAGGGCGGACAGGAAGGCTGGTGGCCGGAGATCAATACCGCGGTGAACACCGAGGCGGTGATGGAGAACTACGGGCGGTATCTGGGCAACCGCTACCGGGGCTTCAGCAACATCGTCTGGGTCATGGGGGGCGACTACTACGCCGATGCGACGCTGGCCAAGACGCGCGCGATCGTGCGTGGCATTCAGGCCACCGATCAGGCGCGTCTTGTTTACTGCGCACAACTCCCGGTTCGAGTCGGGAGCGCTGCACTACAACGCCGAGCCGTGGTTCACGCTGAACACCACCTACTCGGACTGCAGCGCGACGCCGGGGCACCTGATCGGCGACTACCAACGCGCGCCGACGCGGCCGTTCGTCTACGTCGAAGGGCGCTACGAGAACGAGAACAGCACCACGGCACGCTGCCTGCGCAGCCAGGCGTACTGGCCGGTGCTGCTGGGTGCGGTGGGCAGTTTCTTCGGCAACCGGCCGATCTGGTTGTTTGATCCCGGCTGGCAGACTGCGCTGGATTCGACCGGGGCGCGCGGCATGACCTACTACGGGCGGCTGTTCCGTTCGCGCGCGTGGGAGCGGCTGGTGCCGGATGCGGCGGTGCTGCTGAGCGGGCAGGGGGCGCTGGGGCCGGACTATGCGGCGGCGGCGCGGGCCGCGGATGGATCCAGCGTGATCGTGTACACGCCGATTCAGAAGGCTCTGACGGTGGACATGGCCAAGGTCGGCGGCACGACGGCGCGCGGCTGGTGGTTCGATCCGGCCACTGGCGCGGCCACGCTGATCGGCGACTTTGCCACCAGCGGCAGCCGCAGCTTCACTCCACCCACCGCCCAGGACTGGGTGCTGGTGGTCGACAACGCCGCCCTCGACCTCCCGGCCCCGGGACAGTGCTGAAATGCAGGCGAACCGTGCGCCAAAACCCGCCGCTTATTCGAAGTCTCCTTTCGGTGCCCGTCGGTAGGCTTTGCGGCAACCTGCATTTCGTCCGTGCCTACGGACGCAGTGCCCCTTCATGCGGTTTGGCTCACAAGGTGAAAAGTGTCGGGTCCGTCTGCCGAAGCTCGCACCTTGTGCGTCGAAACGCCGAACATCACCGTCATCGTCCCGACGTTCAACCGTGCTTCGATGCTGCGCCAGTGCATCGACTCGCTGTTGAACCAGACAATCAAGCCGATCGAGATCATCGTTGTCGACGACGGCTCGACAGATGCAACAGCGGCGCTCGCAAGCGAATTTCCCGCGGTCGTCCGCTACTTGGATAAATCCAATGAAGGGAAGGGAGCGGCACTCAATTTCGCGCTGCCGCTGGCGCGAGGCGAGTGGATCTGGTTTTTCGATGATGACGATGTCGCGCTTCCTCGATCAATAGAAGCCCGGTTGCTCGGCGATCCGCGCAAGGCCCGAGGCCAGCCTTGTCATCAGCCGATTCCTGTGGGGCCAGAATGATGCAGCGGGCGACATCGTTGCCGGTGCAGCCTTGCTCTGGCCAGAGTTCACCGCTGCGGACTTCTATCCGAAGTTTCTGCGTTCTTGTTTTGCCCATCTGAATGGTGCACTCGTTCGGCGCAGCAGAATCGTTGAGGTCGGCGGCTTCCGAACCGATTTGCTGACGTCCGAGGACTACGAATTCACTCTCCGCGCCGCGCGTGGACAGGTCGTTGCGTTCTGCGACGAGCCGACCTTTATCTTCCGGCAACATGACGACGCGCGGGGGCCTGAGGGGCGACAGTACACTGCAGATCTCCGGCTCAGGAAATTTGCCGATGGCGATGCCGAAATCGGTCGGTTGATACGATCGACTCATGAACTGGCCGAGTACCTGGGACTTCCGCCAGAGCGACAGCTTGACGAATCAGGCTGCAGGAAGCTTTGCTGGCACGCCTCGAGGTCATGGCGGGAAAGGGATTGCCGAAGGAGCTCGCCGATGATGCCTATCAGCTCGCGGAAAGCCTTGACCGGACCGGCGCTGCACTCGATGAGAGGAGCTGCGAAGCGATCAAGGGTGCCATGCAGGAGCGCTACCTGACGTTTCGGATGGCCGATGCTCCGGGCGGAACTTTATCGATTGCTGTCGCCGCTCGGTGCGAGCGCTGCTGGCCGAATGATGCTGAAGGTGATGGTCCGGGCAATATTGGGGCTCGCTTGGTGGCAGAACATGAAGTTTGCGGACCGTGTCGGTCTCGTCGGGCTGGCACTGCGGTTGCAATGGCTGGCCGCGGTTTCCTGGATCAGGCAGGGCCTGCCAGCCGAAGCGCCTGCAAGGACTTGATGTGCGCGTCCTTGTGACTGGTACCGACGGATATATCGGGTGCCGGCTGGCGCCCTTTCTGGCCGCGCGAAAACATGTCGTCAGCGGGCTCGATACCGGGTTCTATCGCGATGGCTGGCTGTACACGGATATCGAAGCGCTGGGACTCCCGATCACGACACAGCGCAAGGATCTGCGGACACTGCAGGCGCGCGACTTCGAAGGCATGGAAGCCGTGCTGCATCTGGCGGAACTCTCGAACGATCCGCTGGGGGAAAACAATCCGGACGTCACGTACGAGATCAATCACCGCGGTTCGGTCCGCCTCGCCGAACTGGCCAAAGCGGCGGGGGTGCGGCGCTTCGTCTATGCCTCGTCGTGCAGTGTCTATGGCGTCGGTTCGGGCGAGTTTCTGGACGAGACGTCCGCGGTGAATCCGCAGACGGCCTATGCACGCTGCAAGGTCCTCGTCGAACGCGATCTTGCGCGGCTGGCCGACGAGCGCTTCTGCGTCGTGTTCCTGCGCAATTCGACGGCCTACGGTCCTTCGCCACGCATGCGGTTCGATATCGTGCTGAACGATCTGTGCGCGCGCGCCCACACGCAGCGTCGCATCGCAATGACGAGTGACGGCACGCCCTGGCGGCCGCTGGTGCACATCGAGGACATATGCCTCGCATTTGCCTGCGCGCTCGAGGCCCCCGCCGCTGCGGTCAACGGCGAGACTTTCAACGTCGGTTCGACGGCCGAGAACTACCGCATCCGCGAACTGGCGGAGATCGTCGCCACGGAGTTCCCGGGCTGCGAACTGAGCATCGGCCCGAGCGGCGCCGACAACCGCAGCTACCGCGTTTCGTTCGAAAAAATTGCAGCGAAGTTGCCCGGTTTCTCGTGCCGCTGGACGGCCAAGGGAGGCGCTGCGGAGTTGCGCCGACTGTTCGACCGCATCGAGTTCGATGAAGCCACCTATCAGTTCCGGGCCTACACGCGCCTGAAGCAGCTGCATTATCTTTCCCGCACCGGCCAGATCGACGAGCGATTCTTCTGGACGGACGAGGAAGCCCGCACGGCAAACGCCTGAGCGCCGCTCAGCTGCCACGATGCGCTTCACCGAATGCAAGCTGCCCGGCGTCACGTTGGTGGAGAGCGTTCCCCACGTCGACGTTCGCGGCAGCTTCACCCGCCTGCACTGCCAGCGCGAATTCAGCGATCATGGCCTGGGCGGGCCGATGGTTCAGACGAGTCTTTCGCTCACGGCGCTTCGCGGTACGGTGCGGGGGCTGCACTTCCAGTGGCCGCCGGCGTCCGAAGGCAAGCTGGTTCGTTGCCTGCGTGGGCGGATCTACGACGTGGTGGTGGACCTGCGGCCCGCCTCGCCGGGCTTCGGCCGCCACTTTGCGTTGGAATTGACGACTGCAGATCCCGTCGCGCTCTTCGTGCCGCCCGGGGTGGCGCACGGCTTCCAGACCCTCGACGACGACTGCGTCGTGCTGTACCAGATGACGGATGTCTACTCGGCTGAGCTCGCCGACGGGGTGCGTTGGAACGATCCAGCCTTCGGCATCGCCTGGCCGTTGCCGTGCAGCTCGATCCATGAGCGTGACGCCGGCTATGGCGACTTCGATCCGCAGCGCTTTGCGCGCACCGTCGAAGGTCGCGGAGGGTGGAGCGACGCTGCATGAGCGCTCCGTTCGCGGCGATCGCGACACTGGCCGACGCAGCACCGCTGGCGCGGCGGGCGCTGGATCTCATCGCCGAGATCTATCCGCTCTGCCGCAGCATCACGGGCGAGGGCGTGCGGGAGACGCTGCGGCGCGTTGCGCGCCGTGTTCCGCTCGAAGTGACCGAGGTGCCTTCCGGCACGCCGGCTTTCGACTGGGAGGTGCCGCCGGAGTGGACACTGCGCGACGCCTATGTCGCGGATGCCTCGGGGCGGCGGCTGATCGACGTCCGCCGACATGCGCTCCATGTGCTCGGCTACTCGACACCGGTGCGGCAGCGCATGTCGCTCGATCAGTTGCGCCCGCACCTGCACACGTTGCCGCAGCGCCCAGACTGGATTCCCTACCGGACGAGCTATTACCGGCCGGCGTGGGGGTTCTGCCTGGCGCAGCGTGAACTGGAGAGCTGGTCGGAGGGCGAGTACGAGGTCGTGATCGACTCGGAACTGAAGCCGGGCAGCCTCACCTACGCCGAGTGCCGGGTCGCGGGCACGAGCGAGCGCGAAATTCTCGTCTATACGCACACCTGCCATCCGGCCCTGGCAAACGACAACGCCAGCGGCATTGCCGTTGCGGCTGTGCTTGCGGAGGAAGCCTGTAAATCGCGGCCGAATCTGTCGTATCGGTTCGTCTTCGGCCCCGGCACAATCGGATCGATTGTCTGGCTCTCCCGCAACGAGGCGCGGTTGCCGCACGTGCGCGGCGGGCTGGTGATTGGCTTGCTGGGTGACCGTGGGCCGCTGACGTACAAGCGCAGTCGGCGGGGCTCGGCCGAGATCGACCTGATCGCCGCTCGAACGGTGCGCGAACTCGATGCTGCTGCGAATGTGCTCGACTACACGCCCTATGGATACGACGAACGCCAGTTCTGCTCGCCCGGCATCGATCTGCCGGTCGGCCGGCTTACGCGCTCGCCACACGACGGCTACCCGGAGTACCACACATCTGCGGACGACCCGTCGATACTCGACGCCGACGCCCTGGCGCAGTCGATCCTGGCGGTGGCAACGATTGTCGACCGCGTCGACCGCAATCAGCTGTACCTCAATCGCAACCCGAAGGGTGAGCCCCGCCTCGGCAAACGCGGACTGTTCCGCAGCACCGGCGGCTCGCTCCCGGGCGACCTCGAGCAGGCGATGCTATGGCTGTTGAACCTCTCGGACGGTGCGCACGGCGTGCAGGACGCACAGGCCGCATCGGGTCTGCCGATGGAGGTCATCGAGAGGGCGGCGCAAGCGCTCGTCGAGGCCAAGCTGCTCGAAGCCGTGCCTGCTTGAGGGGAGCAGGGTCGCATCGGCGCTGCAAGCGCGTGTGGCTGAGGGCGACGGCGTCAGAGGCGCCGACGCGCTAGGGGAAGCATGAAGGTCGTTCTGTTTTGCGGCGGGTTGGGGACGCGGCTGCGCGAGCATTCGGACACGATCCCGAAACCGCTCGTCAACGTCGGCCTCAGGCCGATCATCTGGCACCTGATGCGCTACTACGCGCACTTCGGACACAAGGACTTCATCCTGTGCCTCGGGTACCGCGGTGACCTGATCCGCGATTACTTCCTGAAATACAACGAATGCATGTCGAACGACTTCACGCTGAGCGAGGGCGGAAGGAAGTCGAACTGCACTCGAGCGACATCCACGACTGGCGCATCACATTTGTCGATACCGGACTTCACTCGAACATCGGCCAGCGGCTGCTGCGGGTGCGGGAGCACCTGCAGGGCGAAGATGTGTTCCTGGCGAACTACTCCGACGGCCTCTCGGACCTGCCCCTCGATGACCTGATCGCCGACTTCGAGCGCAAGAAGGTGACAGCGAGCTTTGCCGCGGTTCGGTCGTGGCAGACGTTCCATACGGTCCATTCGGGCGAGGACGGCTACGTGACCGCAATCGGCTCGGTCGACAACGGCGACTTCCTGATCAACGGTGGCTTCTTCGTGCTCAAGGACTCGATCTTCGACATGATCGAGGAGGGCGAGGAACTCGTCGAGCAGCCGTTCCAGCGGCTGATCTCGGCGCGGCAACTGGCCGTTTATCGCTATCGCGGATTCTGGCGCTCGATGGACACATTCAAGGACAAGATCACGCTCGATCGCATGGAGGCGCGCGGCGATTGTCCGTGGATGCTGTGGAAGAAACATCCGAACCTGTGAGACCGATCGCCAAATGCTGAGCCTGCCGGCGCTCGCAAATCCGCGACGCGCACTGCGCGTGCTGTGCCTCGGCGCGCACTGCGACGACATCGAAATCGGTTGTGGTGCCACCCTGCTGCGCCTCGCAGCTGAGCGTCCGGTCGATGTGACATGGGTGGTGTTGTGTTCTAACGCCGCCCGGGCCGCCGAGACCCGTCGCAGCGCGATGCGCTTCCTGCGTGGAGCGCGCCGCCGCGAACTGCGCATCGAGACTCTGCGCGACGGATACCTGCCGGCCCAATGGTCGCAGGCCAAGGACATCGTCGAGTCGCTGAAACAGCTGCGACAACCGGATCTGATCTTCACGCACGAGCGCGATGACTGTCACCAGGATCACCGCCTGGTCTGCGAACTCACCTGGAACACGTTTCGGGATCACACGATCTTCGAGTACGAGATCCCGAAGTACGACGGCGGGCTCGGGCAGCCCAACCTCTACGTGCCGATCAAGCCGGCCGTAGCCGGACGCAAGATCGCGCACCTGATTGCGGCCTACGGCAGCCAGCGCGCCAAGCGCTGGTTCTCGGCGGATACCTTTATGGCGCTGATGTGCCTGCGTGGCCTCGAATGCAACGCCGAGGGCGGCCTTGCCGAAGCCTTTCATCTGCGCAAGCTCACGATCTAGAGGATTGCCGGTGAGTCCGACGGAGGCAAGCACTGTTTTCATCGACGCAGCAGCGAGCGACGACGAGCGGCGCGCACTGGTCTACTCAGGACAGCTGTTCGTCTACACACGACGCCGGGCCGTATCGGATTTTGTCGAGTTCGCGCGGGAAACGATCCGGGCCGCGTTTGCACCCCTGGATCCGGAAACGGCACAATTCGAGATGCCGGTCGAGCAGTACGCTGACCTTCTCGGCCGCCTGAAGCCTGCGTTCATCCATCATCGTGAGTCGAAGCGGTACGTCCGCGCCATTCTGGAAGAGCTTGGCTGCGACCCGCAGCAAACCTACTTCGACGTGCCGCGGCTTCGTTCGTCGACGAGCAACGGCTATCTGACGAGCGGAATTGCGTATGCGTGGCACCCGCATCGAGACACCTGGTATTCCGCTCCGGCTTGCCAGATCAACTGGTGGCTTCCGGTGTTCGAGCTTTCGTCCAACAACGCGATGGCGTTTCATCCCATCTACTGGAACCGGGCGGTGAAGAACGACTCGGCGGGGTACAACTACTACGCCTGGAACAAACTGCATCGGGGCGCCGCCGTCGCACAGATGATCAAAGAAGATCCGCGCCCACTGCCCCGCGCGACCGAACCGATCATCGTCGAACCCCAGATCAGACTACTGTGCCCGGTCGGCGGACTCGTTGTCTTTTCCGGTGCCCAGATGCACTCGAGCGTTCCGAACACCTCCGGTAGGACCCGCTTCAGCATCGATTTCAGGACAGTGCACATCGATGATGTGCGCATGAAGCGCGGTGCGCCGAGATGCGACGAGGCGTGTACCGGCACGACGATGCGCGACTACCTGCAGTGCTCGAGCCTCGAGCGCATACCCGAGCACCTGGTGGCACTGCACGACGACGGGACGGCTGGAACGGGTGAGGCCATTTTCCAGCCGCCCGACGCCCGGCCGTAGTGACGATGAGCGACAGCCGACGCGCAGACGAAGGAAAGCTTTCCGCGTCATCCCAGAAAGACTCATCAGTCTCGGCTAATGCCGAGGCGCTGCGCGCGACTGCACATCGGCTCATCCCGGGCGGCTGCCACACCTACGCCAAGGGCGACGATCAGTATCCGGTCAATGCTCCGGCGTTCATCGCCCGCGGGAGTGGCTGCCGGGTGTGGGACACCGACGGGCGCGAGTTCATCGAGTATGCGTTGGGCCTGCGTTCGGTGACGCTGGGCCATGCTTACGCGCCAGTCGTCGAGGCTGCGATCCGCCAGATGCAGCTCGGGACGAATTTCAACCGGCCGGCGCCGATCGAGGTCGAGTGCGCCGAGGCGCTCCTTGGCGTGTTGCCGCACGCGGAGATGGTGAAGTTCGCGAAAGACGGTTCGACGGTGGTCTCCGCTGCGGTGAAGCTCGCGCGCGCTCACACCGGCCGCGTCAAAGTCGCGATCTGCGCGGACCATCCATTCTTCTCCTACAACGACTGGTTCTTGGTGACTACCGGGATTCCTGGTGGCATCCCGGCTGAAGCAAGCCGCGAGACGGTGAGCTTCCGCTATAACGACCTCGCCGGTGCTGAAAAGGTCTTCGCCGAGCACGCGGACGACATTGCCTGCGTCGTGCTCGAGCCAGGCCGCACCGAGGAACCGGTCGACGGATTTCTGCACCGGTTGCGAGATCTCGCGCATCGTCACGGAGCGCTGTTCATCCTCGACGAGACCGTCGCTGGATTCCGTTGGGCATTGGGTGGTGGCCAGGAGGTCTACGACGTACAGCCGGACCTCGCCGCTTTTGGCAAGGCACTAGGTAACGGCTTCGCGGTTTCGGCACTGACCGGTCGCCGTGAATTCATGCAACTTGGTGGATTGCAGCATGCGCGCGAGCGTGTGTTCCTGCTGTCAACGACGCACGGCGCCGAGACGCACGCGCTAGCGGCGGCTGCAAAGGTGATCGAGATCTATCGGCGCGAGGACGTCATCGGCGCGCTCGATCGCCAGGGTCGCCGTCTCGAAAGCGGTGTCCGACAGGCGATCGCGCACCACAAGCTCGAGCGCCACTTCACGCTCGCCGGACGACCCTGCGCAATGTTCTATGGCACGGGCGATGCGGCCGGTCAGCCTTCGGCGCAGTTCAGAACGCTCTTCCTGCAGGAACTGATCCGGCGCGGCGTGTTGGCCCCTTCGTTCATGGTCAGCTATTCGCACGATGACGCCACGATCGACCGGACGATAGAGTCGGTGGCTGGTGCACTTGAGGTCTACCGACAGGCGCTCGACGGCGGGGTTGAGCGTCATCTGGACGGCCCGAGTGTGAAGTCGGTCTACCGCCGGTTCAACTAGCGACGAATGGATCCCGCGCACTTCGAAGATACCCAGGTCCGTGTCATCTCGCCCGCCGAAGGTCATGTGTTGGCCAAAGGCAGTCCCTTTGTCGCGGCGAGGAGGACGTCATTACCAGTCGTCGTCTTGTCAGGAGGGGTCACGGCACTCGGGGTCATGCGTGCTTTTGGCCGCCGCGGGGTCAAGACTTTTGTGTATCCCGCTACGACCGATTACATCAGCCACTCGCGCTGGTACCAACCTCTCCGTGCCAACCAACCGGTCTTGCCAGTCGAAGCGCCCACGGTCGCAGCTCTGCGCGAAGCGCTCGAGCGCTCGGGACTCGAGCAAGCTTTCCTGTGTGCTTGCAGTGATGACTGGAATCGGGCCGTCGCTGACCTGGCTGAACTGGCCGGGAACCGATTTCTCAGCGCAGTTCCAAGCCCGCGCGCACTCGACCGCCTCCAGGACAAGGGCCGGTTCGCGCTACTGCTGCGGGATTTGGAACTGCCGATGCCAGCGACACGGTTGGTTCAGAGCGAAGCCGACGTCGCCTACCTTCCAAAATCGGCCGAGACGTTTTACTTTCTGAAGCCCACCGACTCACAACGCTTCCTGGCACACTTTGGAACAAAGGGAATGCGCGTGCGAACCGCAGCAGAGGCGCACCACTGCCTGCGCGAGATCGTGGCTGCCGGGATGAGCGTAGTGCTGCAGGAGTACATCCCAGGTTCGTTCACAGAGCACTATTTTGTGGACGGTTACGTCGACCGGGCAAGAGAGATCAAGGCGCTCTTCGCGCGACGCAGACTACGCATCTATCCCCCGGACTTCGGCAATAGCACTGCGATGGTCAGCGTGGGACTTGACGAAGTGGCGCAAGCCGTCGAGAGCACGCGCCGCGTGCTTTCCGCTGTCGACTACCACGGCATTTTCTCTGCCGAGTTCAAGCGCGATCCGCGCGACGGATTGTTCAAGCTGCTGGAAGTAAACAGCCGGCCATGGTGGTTCGTCGATTTTGCGGTTCGATGCGGCGTTGACGTGTGTCGCATGGCCTACGACGACGCCCAAGGTGTGCCGGTAAGGCGTGTCGGCGATTACAGGGTCGGCGCGACCTGCGTGTTCCCGTACTACGACTTCTTTGCCGTGCAGCCGATGCTCGACGCCGGATCGATAACGTGGCGCAGTTGGGCCGGCGAGATAATCCGCGCCCTGCAACCGGTTGGATGCTGGGATGACCCGCTTCCGGGACTGGTCGCATTCAGTCGAGTGATCAAATCTGCCGTCCGAAACCGGCTGTATCGACCGACACTGGCTACACGCTGAATGAACCGCCTGCCGGACCGATGACGCGGGTCGTCACGCGTGAGTTGCAGGCATCGGACTACGACGAATGGTCGGCGCTGGTCTCGAGCTCTGAGCACGGCAGCGCCTACGCCTTGCCTGTCTATCTTGAAGCGCTATGCCGTGCGACGAACGCACGTTTCCGGATAGTCGGCGCTTTCCTCGATGGGAAGCTCGTCGGTGGCGTGCCGCTTTATGAACGTTCTGCGCGTTTCGGCACTTACGTTGCCAACCGGCTGCTGCTCTACTACAACGGCCTCGTCCTGCGCTTGCCGCCCAAGAAGTTTCCGTCCGACTCGACCTCGCAGGAACTCGGTGTGTTGGAAGCGTTGGTGAACGACATTGAGCAGCGTCCCTATGCACACGTCCAGCTGCACAACCGTCCAACGGTCCACGACATGCGGCCGTTCCTTGCACGCGGCTGGCAGGCGCAGCTTTCGTATACGTACGTCGTTCCGTTGCACGATCTGCCCGATCAGTGGGAACGGATAGACCCGAGCCTGAAGCGCCTGATTACTCGGTGCGAGCGCGAGGGCGTCAGTTATCGCGAAGATGATGATTTCGACGCACTCTATCGTCTGCATCTCGCTACGCATGAGCGCAAGGGGTCGCCACTCTACCTGGCGGAAAGCGCCTTCGCCGAGTGGTTCCGAGCGTTGAGTCGCGCCGGGCTGGCCCGGCTGGGTCACGCTCTCTTCGAAGGCAAGGTCATTGCCTCGCAGCTGATGCTGACCGGGCCACATGCCGTTGCACACACGGTGTGCGCCGGCGCCGATGACGCGCACCTGCGCATGGGCGCTAGCGCCTTTCTGCGCTGGCACGGTTGCCTGGCGCTGGCTCAGAGTGGCTACCGCGCGAATGATCTGACCGATGCCACGTTGAATCCGGTCACGCGATTCAAAAGCCAGCTGGGGGCGCAATTGACTCCTACGTGGTCGCTTTCTCGCAGCAAATCGCGCATGTTTCGCCTCGAGTCGGCCCTGCAGGACTGGCGCGCGGCTCGTACGCGACGCAGGCACGTCGTTGCGTCGGAGCCGCCATGACAGGCGCAGACCTGATCTGCGCGGTATTGGGCCAGCTCGGCGTCAGCACGGTTTTCGGACTGCCGGGCACCCAGAACATCGTGCTTTACGAAGCAATGCGCAGGGCGGGATTGCGCAGCGTCGCGGCGTCCGACGAGGGTGCGGCCGCTTTCATGGCAAACGGCTATGCGCGCGCTTCCGGTCGCGTCGGTGTCCTGACGACCATCCCGGGGCCCGGCTTCGTCTACGCACTGGCCGGCATCGCGGAATCACACCAGGACTCGGTGCCGTTGGTCTGGCTGACGCTCAGGCAACCCGACGATGGGCAGGCGTATCCGTTGCAGCGGATCGACCAGCCGGCGATGGCGGCTCCCGTCGTAAAGCAATGTTTCTTGGTCGAACGGGTTGAGGAGCTCGCTGAATGTCTGCTCAGCGGCTATCGCGAAGCGCTCTCCGGCGAGCCTGGGCCCGTTCTCATCGAGGTCGCAGCAAACCTGCTGGTGCAGCCGTCGCCAGCCTCTCCACCTGGCGCGAGTCGGGCAGCGGAAGCCTCGACTGCACCTCAGTCATTTGTCGAGTGCGCGCGCGCGGCGGCGCGCCCGCTGGTGTTTGCTGGGCAGGGTGCGCAGGGCGCTGCCGCCGAGGTGCAGGAGCTGGTTCGACGCTGGCGGGCTCCCGTCTTGTTCACGAGCAGTGGGCGGGGCGTGTTGCCTGACGCGGATCCCTTGGCATTCGTCCAGGATTTCTCGTGCGGCGTCGGCAAGCTGATTCCGGATCTGATCGAGCGCGCCGACCTTATTCTGGCGCTTGGATGCAAGTTCACGCATAACGGAAGCGCGGCGGGTCGCCTGCGCCTTCCTGCGGAAAAGCTATTGCGTGTCGATGCATCACGCCAGGTGCTTGCCTCGAATTACCCGGCGAAGGTAGCGGTCTGCGCTCACGTCGAGGAAGTAGTACCGGCGTTGCTAAGGGCTGGAATCCCGCCGAGCCAGTGGTCGGATGAGGAGATCTCCGACATTCGGACGCGGCTGTTGCGCGAACGGGAGCAGCCGATCCAGCACGAGCCAACGATTGCCACTGGAAACTCCCGGACTTCATTTGTGAGACTCTTCGAGGCAATGAGTCAGGCGTTCGGGCGAGATGTGATCTACACGGCCGACGCCGGACTGCACCAGGTACTCGTACGCCGATACGCGAAAGTCGTATCGGCACGAGGCTTACTGTGCCCGAGCGACTTTCAGTCCATGGGCTTCGGCCTGCCGGGCGCTATCGGCGCGGCGCTCGCACGTCCCGATGCCACGATCGTTGCCTGTGTTGGTGACGGAGCATTTACACTGTCGTTGGGCGACATGTTGACTGCTGTGCGGGTGGCCGCCAATCTGGTGGTGGTAGTCTTCAACGACGGGGCGTACGGGCTGATTCGTCGTCAGCAGTTGATGAACTTCGGTCGACCCGCGGACACGTCGTTGCTCAACCCTGATTACTCTGCTCTTGCAGCCGCCATCGGTTGTTCGCATTTCCCGGTGATGGGCGATCTTGACGAACTAATGAACGCCGTCGCTCGCGCACCCGGCGTGCGACTCGTCGAAGTGCGAATGAACGAAACGGCCTCCCTGGCACGCCATGCCTTGCGGAGCGGCGTGCGCGAAGGACTGAGTCGATCCTTGCCGGATGGCGCTCGCAAGTTCCTCAAACAAGCCCTCCGGCGCTGACCGCAGGGGCGGACATGGTCCGAAAGTTGCGACGCTGACTACTCATGGCCGATGAATCAAGAGCCGCGATCGTTGTCGGGCTTTGTGCGCATGGGTTGGATCTTGTTCGCGCGCTGGCGCTGAACGGCGTCCGCGTTCACGCGATCGAATCCAAGTCGAACCTCCCGGGTGTCGACACTGGGCTAGCGCATGTTCACTTGGTCCGTGAGATCAGCGGACCCGGCCTGATTCCTGCGGTGTCTGCTGTCGCTGGCCTCGAGAGGCTTCCCCCGGTACTTCTGCTGACCAATGACCGGATGGTTTTTGAGGTCGCAGCCCACTGGGATCTGCTTGCGGACAGCGTGAGGCTGAGTTGGGAACCTTGCCGCCAACAAGCCGCGAAGTTCCTGCACAAGGAGAACCTTCCGGAGCTCTGTTCAAGGGCAAACCTTCGATACCCTCGGTCCGTGATCCTCGATTCGTCCGCGCTCGAAGACTCCATCGAGGCTATAGCCGCGCTTGCCTTTCCGCTGCTGGTCAAGCCGGTTAGGCCAATGTCGTCGTTCAAGGCGGTCCTGATTTCAAACCGGGAGGAGTTCCTTGGCCACTTGCGACGCTACCAACAGGATCTTCCGTTCGTGGTCCAGGAGTGGATTTCCGGAGACGTCACGTCGCTAATGTTTTGCGCCCTTTACCTCGACAAGGGACGGCCGCTCGTCCACTTTGAGGGGCGGAAGCTCGATACGCTGCCACGTGGCCTCGGAACAACGACAGCGGCTGAGAGAATCGATGCGCCGAAGTTATACGAATCCACGTTGCGCTTCTTCGACGGCTACGGGATTACTGGCCCGGTGTCGCTTGAGTTTAAAGCGGACCCTGCTGGTGACCTGTGGGTGATCGAGCCGACGGTCTTTCGAACCGACTACTGGGCTGGTTGCTGTATCGCGAACGGCATCAACCTGCCGCTTGTCGAATACCGCCGCATGGCCGGTATCGTTGATCCCCAGGAGCCGATCCGGCCCGCAAGAGTCTGGGTCGACCTCGAAAGAAATCCGGCTTCCTTGGTTCCAGCGGTCCTCGCGAATCCGCAGTTGCTGCTCAGACCCTGGAGGCTTTCCCTCACTTACCTGTCTGCGGACGACCCGAAGCCGTTCTTCCGCCTTCTGCTTCGGTGGTCGCGGAGATTGTTTTCGAGCTTGGCCGGGCGGTCGCAACATGCGCTGAGGGTTTTGCTCGGCCCGCGGCGCGATACAAAGCGCCAATGAGGGAGCGCCGTGCCCTAGCGTCGACACCGCGCTGCCGCGCCCAAAGCGACCAAGGCGACTCCTGCATGGCCGGAAGAACTCAACGAGCTCTGCGCGTCGCAGTACTACGAGCACTCGGGAGAACGCCGCGTTGAGCAGTTCGACGCGCTCAAGTCAAGCGTTCTACCGGCTCCTCGCCGTGACCGTCCAGTGAGCAAAAAGGACCTCCCGGTCACTCAGGACTGTTTCGCTTTTCTCGCCGAAGAAGAACAATGTGCAGGCGGAGTCAACCGCCTGCGGCTTCGAAGCCAAGTACCGGTCCAGATATTTGAGCCATCCGAGCAGAAACGGCAGACCGTTGAGCACGGCGAGTTGGTACCAGCGCGCGGTTGAGAAGCTGGCAAACAGCGCCAGGATCCCAAGTGCCGCGGCTGTTCCTGGCCCCGCCCCAACTCCAGCGCTAAGTTCCTTGAACTTTCGAAACAGCCGTCGATGTCCGGTGATCGAGAACCGATGAAAATCGTGCGCGCCGAGATGGCCCGGGTACATGAACGGGGTCTCCGCATAGACCACGCCGTGGGGTCTAAGTACGCGCAACGCCTCATCGACGCAGCGGAACGGGTCGGCCACGTGTTCGAGTACGGCCTGGAGTATCACTCCATCAAACGACGAGTCAAGGAACGGCAGGTCATGGCCGTCAGCGGCAACATCAACGCCCCTTCCTACGAATACGTCGGTCGATATAACGACTACGTTGTCCGAGCGAAGCAGACAATCCACCCCGGCACCACCATCGCCGGCTCCCACCACAAGCACTTTCGGCCGTGGCGAGCCAGAGGCGACGCGTTCAGCCAGTCGCTCCATGTTTCTTTCAGCAAACCAGTTCGCTGTGATGGATGGAGTCGCGTTACGGATGAATTGCCGAAGAGGATGTGGGTTCGACCGTTCCTGTTTTTGACCGCTGTTGGCAATCGCGTCGCTGTCGAACACCGATCGCTGGTTGTCAATCAGAACCGGAACGTCGCCGGCAAATCGATAGTCCCTCGCGCAGTTGTGGCAAAAACAGCGACCGCCGCGGACGTCCACATCGAGTGACGACTTACAGACCGGGCAGGCCAAGTCTTTCTCTATCTCCGCCAAGGTTGCTTTCATAGGCCGGCCAAAGAATCGTCAATCCAAGCGCGAACCCACGACGAAAATCTTTCCTCACAGCCGTCCCACGGTATCGAAATGTATCAGGACTCAGTGGCGAGCCGGTCACGTAAAGATTTCTGAGTCAACGCCCACGTTTCTCCAAATTGAACCCCCGTTGGGCGCGCAGTCCGAGAGCAGGGGAATGCGAGGAGCAAAACGCGCACCTTGTCGGCACTTCAAGGGGGTATTTCGCCGAGTACCTTGTCTGCAATCCGACCGGTAATCTCGGGCCACTCCCGCTGGCCCAATCTCGGCTGCACCGTCCCAATCGATCGCGCGTGGCGCTGTTCGAGCATCAGAAGGCGCACCATGAGGCTGCGAGGTTAAAATTTTTCCCTGGCCGCGGAGGTTCGCGTCCGCTCAGGTCCGACCTGTAGTTGCGGACCTCTGTGCTTGGCATGAGAATCCGCGGAAGCGGACGCGACCAAGCACACCAACAAAAACTCGGCCTTAATCCGGAGGCTGCATGTTCGACTGGCTGTATCAATGCCCCACTCCGGTCATCGCGGCAATAGTCGTTGTGGTCACAGCCGTTGTGGCGGTGGGCGGATTCAAACTTGCTCGCCGTTTCCTCCAGCCGCGGATCAAGTATCACGATGGTGTCAATGACGTGATCAGCGGCGCGTTGGGAGCCATTGGCGTGCTCTACGGCATAACAGTTGGCCTTATCTCCATAGACGTGTGGCAGCGTCAAACGAGTGCTCAAGACATTGTCGTGCGCGAGGCGACGGCGATCCAAGTCATGTACCAAATGGTCTCTGCAGACATCGGGCTTAAGCGAGTCGCTGAGCAGCCGGACCAGGGGACCACGCGTGATGGGGCTGAGTCGACCAAGGTCCGGAGGCCAATCGCTGATCTGGTGTCTCAATACTTGCGAGAAGTCATTTGCGTCGCGTGGGTCGAACAGAGAGCAGGATCGAAACCCAGCGCAGATTGGCGCGCGTTGCGCAACATTCGACAGGTGGTTTTGAGCATCGAGCCAACGGAGGAAGGTCAAAAGGTGCGCTATGCAGCCGCCATCCAATCCCTCAACCACCTGAACGAACTGCGACGGATGCGCGCAGATGCTGCGACCAACCAGCTCTCACCGGTCATGTGGATGATCATCATTCTCGGCGCGCTGATGAGCCTGGGCCTTGTCTATCTGTTCAGACTTGAGGACGCGCGACTGCACCTTCTGGTGGTCTGTCTGCTATCCGGTTTCCTCGCGCTTGTGTTTCTCATGATCGTGCTCAATGACAGGCCCTTCTTTGGCACTGCTGGAATCGAGCCGGACTCGTATACGGAGCTTGGTTGGATGATCAAGAGACCCAACCCGTTCAGGTCCGGCGCGAACGCTGGGAACGACGGGGATCGGCTCGGCTGGCAGGAGGTTTGTCGGACACTGGTGCCATCTCAATGAAGCTCGATCGGCTCCGCCCCTCGCGCCGAAGTTGAGGCCGTCGTCGATCTCGCCGCGCGCATGCGCGAGATGTGGAAATGGCAGCGGCGAACGACGGCTGTCCAATTGCGACGGCTATCAGCGCCGCATGATCGCCGCCCTCACCTCGTAAGTGGCGACCGGCTTCGCGTTCGCATCCATGAGGGAGGCGCTGAACGCGAGGCGCTCGTCGGCGGGGTAGTGGGCCACCGTGCCGGTCATGCGCCGATTCAGCGCCTTGCTCTGGCAGTCACGGAAGGTGACATCGAGTCGCATCACGCCAGCGTCGACGGGTGCGAGCGTGCCGAGCAGACGGCACCCGTTTTGGCTGCTGGTTCCGATGACCTTGCCGTCCGGATCGACTCGGATCACCAATGGGACCACCTCTTGCACAGTCGGCACCTGCTGACCGCGCCTGCTGACAATGTACTGTGCCTGGCCGTGCCACTCCCCGTAGCCGTCGAAGGCGTGGACCGGCAAGGCTAGGGCTGAGCCCAGAAGTGCAAGGCCTAGATAATGCGCACTGATGCTCATGGGTCGCTTCCGTTTCATTGCCCGATGACTTCCGTTGCCAGGCCTGCGAGGTAGGCCTGACGCGCGGTATTGATCCAGATGTCGTCAGCGGGCGTGTCGTTGCCGACCATCAGGAAACGCGGTTCGACACCGATCTTGTATAGCCGCGCCGAGAACGCATCGTTGGCCCGGGCAGCGCCGGCCGCGCCGCCGTGAAGGGACCGGGCGCTGTGCAGGCCGACGACTGCCTTGGCGTGCATCAGGCGTCGAGTTCCGGAGGCGAAGATGCCGACACAGGCGCTGTGGCACTCGCTGGTGATGATCGTGTCCAGCCCGCGCTGCTCGATCAGGTGCGAGATCCAGCGGGCTTCGTAGATCAAACCGCCGGGACCCGAAACGTCGACGATCCGCGCGTCGGCTGCTTCCTCGAGAACCTCCTTGAAACGGGCAGCCGACCCCGTATCAAGGCCACCGCTGATACGGATCTGGCGGTTGTCTCGCTCGTACATGACCGCCGCAGGTTTTGCGTTGCCGATGGCGACGTCCCAAGTGATGGCGACGAAGCTGCGCACCGGCTCCATCGTCAGATTCGTTAGGACATAGACGCAGCCGGCCGCGGCGGTGAAGCCGGCAATGCGCCAGCGACTGCCAGATCCCAGCAGCACTACGAGGCCTGCCACACAAGCGACGACGGTGGCAGTCAGGCCAGCCCAGTAGGCCAACACCAACAGAAAAGCGCGTGGGCGCGGGTGCGGCCACCAGAAATCGAGAACTGTGATGTAGACCACGCCGCGGAGAAGGAACATGGCAAGCAGCCCGGCCAGCATGATCCAGAAGCTCCTGGCTATGGGCTCGCGACTCTCGCCAGCTTTCGTGTACTTGCGCGACTGCACGGCGCTCGGTCCCGTTGCGGCAGATCGCGGACCATCTTATGGAGCACCGCAGATGGAAAGGACGCGATTTGCGCCACGCGGGCCGGTCAATTCGCTGCGCGCATGTGCTTACGATTGACCGCCGGCAACGGGCCAATTGGCGATCTAATTCGGATGCGGGTAGGACGGGGAATGAAACTGAATTGCAACCGGGCACCGTGGGGTACGAGTGCACTGGCGGAGGCGGCTCGCTCCATAATTGACCCGACCGCATTCCAACCGCTGATCCGGAGGCCACCTTGCGCCGCACCTTGTTCTCTCTAACGCTCCTAGCCGCTGCCTTCCTGTTCTCGCAAGGCAGCTTTGCTCAGCCTTACCCGACAAAGCCGATCAAAGCGATCGTGCCCTTCGCTCCCGGGAGCGCCACCGACCAGATCGCGCGCGTGTTTGCCGCTGATATGGCCAAGACGCTGGGGCAGCCGATCGTCGTGGAGAACAAGCCCGGCGTGAACGGCATGCTAGGCGCTGCCGAGGTGGCCAAGGCTGCGCCGGACGGCTACACCATCCTGGTTGGCACGAACAGCACCAACGCGGCGCTCAAGAGCCTCATGAAGCAGTTGCCATACGACCAGGACACGGCGTTCGCGCCCGTGGGCTTCATGGGCTCCGTGCCGCTGATCGTTGCCGTCAACAACGACGTGCCGGCGAAGAGCTTGCGGGAGCTGGTGGAGCTGGCCAAGAGCAAGCCGGGGCACGTGACCTTCGCTAGCGCCAGTACCTCGCAATTGGTGTCCACCGAAATGCTAGCCAGCATGGCCGGCGTGCAGATGACCAACGTGCCGTATAAGAGCGGCCCGGCAGCCATGACCGACCTGATCGGCGGGCAGGTGATGATGTTCACCGCCGACTTCGCCGTGATGCTGCCGCAGGTCAAGGCTGGCAAGGTCCGCGGCCTTGCCGTCACGTCCGCCAAGCGCTCGTCCGCCATCCCTGAGCTGCCTACCGTGAACGAGGCGCTGGGACTGAAGGACTACGAGCTGATCGCCTACTTCGCCATGTTCGCGCCCGCCGGCACGCCGCCGGATGTCGTCGCCAAGTTGAATCAGGCGCTTAATGCCGCCGCCAACAGCAAGGATCTGCAAGAGAAGTTCGCTCCCATCGGCTTCGTAGTGGAGCCGGGCACACCGGAAGCCTTAGCCAAACGCACGCAGGTGGAAACCGCGAAGTGGGCCAAGGCGATCAAGGACGCGAAGATCGAACCGCAATGACGCGAGGGGGTTGATGCGGCCGCGGCTCGGGCACCGCACAGCTGGACGGCCGCATCGATTAGCGACCAAACAAAATCAGCCTCTGCTCATGGTTCGGCCAATGCGGACGTCCCACGTGTTCGCTGGATCGCCTCACAATGGACAGGCAAATGCAGCGCGGAGAAATCGCGCGGGGACCGTTCGACGCCGGTAGAAATTGGATGAGGCAAATATCCCCAGAAGACCGACCAGAACCATTACTGCTGTGCGTGGCTCCGGTACTGCCGTAGCGAATCGGTTTGTACAGGAACACATCACCCGCGAAGGGGTCAATGACTCCAAGGTAAGCGTTGTACTCCTCCATATAGATCCACTTCCCGTAATACGCCTGTGTATTCGAATCGAGCGGTAGGAATGTGGGGTCCGTCGCCCGAAACCTCGATCTCTTCCAACTGCCACCCCGTCGCGACATCAAGAATGTCGTCGTTGTTGGCATCGAGATCGTCAGGTGGCGTCAGCAGCCAGACGCTACTGCTTCCATCCCACAACATGAAGGCCCCAAGAGTCGGGTCATACTGCACGCCGAAGTTCCCAAAGTCGGGCGGGCTTGTGTTGGCCTCGACGTTAGGAATCACCTTGATTCCCCGGTTCTGCCATTCACCGCCAGGGTGGTCCAAGTCCCAGAAAGCGAACGAGTTTGCTGCTCAAGACGTGGAGAAACATATTGTTCGTGGTGTCAATCGCGGCAGAGCCATGGCCGCCTGCCACTATTAGGCGGCCGCCGACCGATCCGCTCCCACGTGTCATTTGCCGGGTCAAGATCGCGCACCGTGTAACGCCAAAGGCTGCCGTCCGTGTCCCTCACATAGACAACGTCCTTGCCGTCGACATTGACGTAGGCGGTCGCACCTCGTAGATGACCTTCCCATATTCCACTAGCACTCCCACCCGGGTCATTGTCTCGGTTCTGCCACATCTGTCCGCCGACAACATCGGGAAAGGCACTCGGGTTGACGTGAGAGCCCGTCAAGCCCGACACCTTATTCGGATCAGCTTTGGCGGGGTCCCAGAAATACGGACCTGTAGTAAGGCGGGTGCTGGGGTCAACCCAAGTACTGCTCGCCCGTGATACGCCGATAACGGCCATACGATCGACGTTCTTCAGGAAGACGACGTTGTCCCAGCTTTCGCCGGACAGTGGTGCGTTCATCACGCCATCAACAGTGTGCTCGATTCCATTTGTTGAAGTGATCTGGCTGGGCAACGAACCGCGACTCCACAGGCCCGTGTTGACATTGAAAATGTAGACTTCGTTGCCTTCGTCACCCGTGTGGCCGCCGCCCCAGATGAGAAGGTTTCTTCGGCCAGCTATCCCAAGCTGCACCACTCCAAGCCGAAATGTCCGACGAGGGCCAGGCGGCGTTGGCCGCTGGGCAACGGGTGTCCACACACTCTGGAAAGTGTTGATGTTGAGCTTTTGCCAACTGTTCGCGGGCATGCTACCGAGCGCGTCCTCGATGACACCCGACGACGCGTGACCGGGCATCGACAGAAGGCAAACGCATAGCGCGAGTGCGGCAGCAGTGGGTGAGATCGCTCGAATCGTTAACTCAGGCTCCGGACGATTCGTCTTCATCTGCTCCCTCCGTAATTCAGTCCGTGAACCCACGTCACGGTAAGCCTCAAGTACCCCTTTCGCGAGCCATGGAAAGCAAGATTCATTCGCAGACGAAGGCAATTCATGGAATCAGTCACATAGAAGAGTCGGCACTACTGAATGAGTCAGACTCTGCAAAGATTCTCGACACATTGCCTGCGCGTACTGGCAGCGGGAACCCGGAGGTGGCGCAGACAGCGAATGATCGGCGTCCTTGTTGGCCTGATGCTGGCGGTAATCGGGGTGTCAGACGGCGACACACTCACGGTTCGGGACGGCGACGTTACAACAACGATCCGCCTCGCGTTGATCGAGGCGCCGGAGCGGACGCTGCCTTACTCGCAATGCTAGCGGCGCAACCTAGAGGCTGCCGCGCAGCACGCGAAGGTCGTCGACGTCGCGCCGGTACGCATCCAACACTATGGCCGCACCGTTGCGCACGTGCGGTGCGACGGCCTGCATGTGAACTGGCGGCAGGTCGAGGATGGTCTGGCGTGATGCTTCACGCGATACTTAAAGACATCCCGAGGAATGCTTGCCGCTAGAGTGGAACGCGAAGGCCGAGAGGCGAGGTTGTGGAGGGAGTAGGTCCTATGATCAAAGGGTTTCGCCTGCACGAAACGACTACATTACCGACCTTGGTGGGTCAGCTGCGATTGACCCCTTTTTGCGAAAGTGAGTGCTACGACTGTTCACTTTCCAATGCCGGAATGTAGACGTATGGAGAAATGGAGAATGGCCAATTTTGTCGAAACCGAGCTCACTGATCGACAGAGGAGCGAGCTCGAGTATCACCGGAAGCATGCACAGAAACATACGGACATCCTGCAGCGTTCCTTTTCCTACGAAGTGCTAAGCAAGTCCTCCACTCGATGGTGGAATCCCTATTGGCAGATGTTTGAGTTCCTCACTTCGCTGGAACTGAAGGGCAAGAAGATTCTGGTTGTCGGATGCGGATTCGGTGAAGACGCTTTGCGATTAGCGAAACTGGGCGGCGACGTCTACGCGTTCGATCTGAGCCCAGATCTCATTGCGCTTGCCCGTCAGCTTGCGGAGCGGGAAAAGCTAGATGTGAACTTCGAGGCGATGCCAGCAGAAAAGTTGGACTACCCTGACAAGTTCTTCGACTGCATTGTTGCTCGCGACATACTCCATCATGTAGATATTCCGATCGCAATGTCCGAGATCGTCCGAACGTCGAAACCGAACGCCCACTTCGTAATCAACGAGATCTATTCTCACTCCTGGACTGAGCTTGTAAGACGTTCGAAGCTTGTTGACCGGGTACTTTACCCACGTATGCAGCGGCACATATATGGGACGACCGATCCATACCTGACGCCGGAGGAACGTAAGCTGAACGAGCATGACGTTGCGCTTGTTACAAAGCCGCTAGCGAGTATTGATCTGGAGAAGCACTTCAATATGCTTGTCACTCGTATCGTCTCCGATCGTTTTGAGGTCGTCGCCAAGGTCGATCGAATAGCGATGCGTCTGCTGCGGCCAGTCGGGCGCGTGTTTGCCGGCAGATTACTAATTGCCGGGCGCATCGGCCCAGATCATGGACCTCGGACACCAGGCGACATTTAGCAACCGGCGAATCTGCACGAAGTCATGGAAGCCGATAACTCGCGCCCTTCACGAAGGACGAAGGAGCCATCAGCCAAGGCAACTGGCTCAGGTGCTACGCGAGTTAGACAGTGTTCTTGACTAGGTTTGGAAGTGACTACTTGTCGGGGCACGCCGCAGAGCTCACCGGATACAAGTGTCCGCTGCGTACACTTGCTTTGATGCCTTCTGAGGGCCGATCAGCAGGCCACCGCGCGGCACTCGGCGGCGGTCAAACGACGCTCGCGCGTTCAACGAACCCGCCGCATCCAAATAGAACTTCCGTTCCCGTAGATGCTCGGAACCCGAGCCAGCACTTCGCTGTGGTGCTGGAACAGATAGGAAGCCCAGAAGTAGATCTCGAAGCTTCGATTGTAGGCAAGAAAAGCACGGACGGCGTAACACTCATTCCAAGCACGTCCCTCTTCCACCCAGGCCCGGGGATATTCGAAGGGGTAATACACGTCGTGAAAGTGGACCATGACTCCGGGCACGAGACGCGGAATGATCTCGAAGAAGAGACGATTGACATCGCTGTCGGTTTTCATCACGTGGCTCGAGTCAACGAAAAGGAGGTCACCCGCTTCCAGCCTGGAGAAAACAGACACATCAACTTCCTGAAACCTCGATACCAGGATGTGGGCACGCTCCCGATCGCCAGGCTTCAACAAACCGAGAAGTCGATCCGGGAAGGGTTCGATGAACGTGAGATCGAGGTCACGGGCGAAAGCGTCTGCAGTGTCGAGCATGACTGCAGACGTGAAGCCGGAGCCGACCTCGATCACACGCCTTGATCTCAGATGGCGCAGCATCAGATGAAGGCAGGCTGCGCTCGTGAGGTGGAACATCCCGTTCCGCGGGTGATATCGATAGCGATGCCCTTCGAATGCATCCGCCTCGCGGTAGATTGAGTCCTCCTGGAGAGGGACCAGGGCATCCACCACTTCGAGCTGCCTTCGCTCGTTCACATCGACATCGGGCAGGCTCGCCGGACTCGGACCAAACAGGACGGCAGCACGCGGCTCGAGCTCGGCGAAGTCGGGGATCGGCGAATAGAAATGTCCGGGTGCGACCCACGTTCGCTTGCTTAGTAGTACGTACGAATCGATCAGACGCAACAGTCGCCGAGCCCAACCTCGAAGCCGGCGCCATGTACTCTGGCGAGCAGAAGACATTCAAAACTCGTGGCGTCAACGACCAGTCACGACATAGATACATCGTCGGCCGGGTGACATCGGCCCGCCAGCGCTGCTATCCACAACCGCTGTGTAATCCCCACCGCCTGACCAGCCGCTGAATGTTCCTGTCTCAAACCAATTACTTGGGCTTTGTTTTCTGGCTCCCCGCCACGGTGTCTTAGTGGCGACATAACTTGAGTACAAGTTTGTTTGCGCTAAAGCTTCGCTTTCGACATCGACATGCAGCACTGCCCTAACTGCGGCGCGCCGAGGGTGTCGGAATTCCTGACAGGCGGTCTGGCGTAGTCCGGCACCAAAACCTATAAGTACTTGCTCATACAGAAGTTTTCGTATCAGGCGTGGTTCTTGCGCTGTGCGCTCGGCCCGTTCCAGCAATGAGTTAGGAGAACTTCGATGAGCTTTTCGAATTGGATCAAGCGCACCAGCGTCGCATGCGCGCTGTTCTTCGCAGCCATCGCTGCGCATGCCGCGCCGACGCTCTGGGTGAGCACGGGCGGTGCCCAATTGGCGACTGTCGACGTCGCGACCGGCACGACGTCGTTGATCGGAAGCACGGGCATTGCCCTCACCGACATCGCATTCAGCCCCACGGGTGACCTCTACGGGATCTCGTTTTCATCGCTGTACACGGTCAATTCGAGCACTGGAGCGACGACGCTTGTTGGCGGTTTGGGCTCGGTCAGTGGCACCGCCAACGCCCTGGTTTTCGGGTCCGATGGCACCCTGTACATGGCCGGCAGTTCGCTTTACTCGGTCAACCCGCTGACCGGCGCCGCGAGCGCGATCGGATCGATTGGCTTTCAGTCGGGCGGTGATCTCGCGTTCATCGGTGGCGACCTCTTCATGGCGTCGAGCGGCAATCAACTCATCGAGGTGGACCCCGCCACCGGTGCGGGTACCTTGATCGGCAACTTGGGTGTCGCGAGCATGTTCGGTCTGGCAACTCCCGACAACGTGAACCTCTACGGCGTGGCCGGCCAGAGCGTTTACTTGGTCGACACGACGACGGGTGCAGCCACGATCGAGTCCACGTTCGCCCCGACTCTTGGTGGCGGCGCTTTTGGGTTGGCGTTCCTCACCGAGTCCGGCGGCGGCAACGTGCCGGAGCCCGGCACGCTTGCGCTGGTGGGCCTGGCTCTGCTCGGGGCCATGGCAGGGCGTCGGCGGGGTGCGAAAATCGCCCACTAGCTCTCTGACGCCGCAACGGCCATGCACTCGAAGACGGTCTTAGGTCTTCGGGGCGATGGTGATGGCCGGATAAGCTGTTCCGTTGTCGTGTAGCCCCCCGGGGGCGGCGTGTCCTGGTAAACAAAGAGGCCGGAGATGCCCGAAAAGGCGACATTGGAATGAGCAAGGTAAGCATATGTGGTCGGAGATCCTGCTGCGGCCACTGTGCCGAAAAGCAAGTGGTTAGTTGAAACAAGGAGATCAATATGCAAAAACGCGCAGAGGTAATGAGCCGGCGCGATCGATGATCCGGCTTCGAGAAGGGACCCCACGGTGATGAGGGCGTTATTGACCGGGTGCGCCTTGGCGCTGTTGGCCGCATGCGGAGGCGGCTCGTCCGGCGATATGTCCGGCGGTGTCAACCAGCCCCCCGCCGGTGTCAACCAGCCCCCCGCCGCCCTCATCGCTAGTCCGGCCGAAGGTACGACCTTCCAGGCCGGCGATACGTTGGCTTTCAGCGGCTCGGCCACCGACCCCGAGGACGGCGCCGAACCCGCAACGCGGCTCACCTGGTGGGCCGAGTTCCACCACGACACGCACCCCACCCCTTCCAGCCGGAGACCACCGGCGGCAGCGGCACGGTCACGATCCCGACGCGCAACGAGACCTCGGACAACGTCTGGTACCGCTTCCACCTCCGTGCCACCGACAGCGCCGGGCTTTCCACCGAAGTGACCCGCGACGTGCTGCCGCGCAAGGTGCAGGTCACGCTCGCGACCCAGCCGGCGGGGCTGGCGCTGACGCTGGATGGTCAGCCGGTGACCGCGCCCACCACCTTCACCGGCGTGGTGGGCATCGAGCGTGATCTCGGGGCCGCTGACCAGCAGGCCAACGGTAGGAGCTATCGCTTCGACAGCTGGAGCGACGGCGAGGCGGCCAGCCACACCATCGCCACGCCGGCGTCCTCGACGACCTACACCGCCACCTTCACCGACATCGGGCCCGCCAACCAGGCGCCCAGCGTGGCCCTGTCGGCCGCCGCGAACGGCACCGTGGGCAGCGCGATGACGCTCACCGCCACCGCCACGGACAGCGACGGCAGCGTGACGCGGGTCGAGTTCTTCGACGGCACGGCATCGCTGAACGTCGACACGGCCGCTCCCTTCACCTTCTCCTGGACGCCCAGCACCGCGGGCACGCACGCGCTGACGGCGGTGGCTACCGATGACCAGGGTGCGACGACGAGGAGCGCGGCGGTGTCGGTGAACGTCGCAGAAGGCAGCGGCGCCGACACGCAGCCGCCCAACATCGCGCTGACGTCGCCGGCCGATCTCGCGCAAAACCTGGTCGGCACGCTGACCCTGTCCGCGACGGCCACCGACAACGTCGGCGTGGTCGGCGTGGAGTTCCAGATCGACGGCCAGACCGTGGGCAGCGAGGTCACGAGCGCGCCGTACTCGGTCACCGTGGACAGCACCGTGCTATGCAGTCTGGCCAGCACATCATTCGCGCGCGGGCGCGCGACGCGGCCGGCAACGTGTCGGCATGGTCGCGTATCACCGTGAGCTTCGCGTCCACCCCGCGCCTGCCGGCCGGCTTCTCGAAGAACGAGTCGTGGGTCACCGGCCTGAGCGAACCCGCCACTTTCGCGCAGGCGCCCGATGGCCGCATCTTCGTTTGCGAGAAGGGCGGCCGCCTTCGCGTGATCAAGAACGGCGCGCTGCTGCCGACTCCCTTCCACCGGTTCACGGTGAACAACAGCGGCGAGCGCGGCCTGATCGGCGTGGCCTTCCATCCCGACTTCGCGAGCAACGGCTACGTGTACGCCCACTACACGGCGACCACGCCGACCATGCACAACCGCATCAGCCGCCTCGTCGCCAACGGCGACGTGTCGACCGGTGCGGAGACCGTGATCGTGGACCTGCCGACCTTGTCGGCGGCCTCTCCACAACGGCGGCGCGATCCACTTCGGCCCCGACGGCAAGCTCTATGCGGCGGTCGGCGACAACGGTGTGGGCAGCAACGCGCAGAACCTGGCGCTGGTCTTGGGCAAGATGCTGCGCTTCAACGACGACGGCACCATCCCGACCGACAACCCGTTCTACGGCTCGCAGACCGGGCTCGCGCGGGCGGTGTGGGCGTACGGCCTGCGCAATCCGTTCACCTTCGCTTTCCAACCCGGCACCGGTCGCATGCACATCAACGACGTCGGACAGGCAACCTGGGAGGAGATCAACCTCGGCATGGCCGGCGCGAACTACGGTTGGCCCGGATCCGAGGGACCCGTTCGTGTCACGGCCGGCATCACCGGTCCCCTTTTCGCGTATAACCACTCCGCCGCCAACCCGCCCGGGTCGGGGCCCGGGGGGTTCCTGGTCGGCGCGTCGATCATCGGCGGCGCGTTCTATCCGGCCAACGGCAACTTCCCCGCGGGGTACCGAAACAGCTACTTCTTCGCCGACTACGTCAAGCGCTGGGTCAGCCGGCTCGACACGGTGAACGAGGGCGACGCCTACGGCTTCGCGCAAATCGGCGGCGCGCCGGTCAGCGTCCTCGCGGGGGTCGACGGGGCCCTTTACGTGCTGACGCTGCAGGGTTCGATCACGCGGATCAGCGCGCCTTGAACAGTGCGGGTTGCGTCCCCACGGACACGTCAACCGCGTCGTCGAACTGCACGGGCGCACGATTCGCGCCGAGAGCACCTCTGCAGAGAGCTTGAACCTCGAGTTCACCTTGTCGGAGTTTGTGCTCGCTGCTTACGGCTATTCCAGAGCCACACTTCCCCGAGGATGATTCCTACTCAAGGTGTACTGCCACAAGTAATCAAGCCTTGGTGCTACCAGGGGGTAGTACAACGTCGCGAGCTTCGACGCCGAGTTTTCACACAGGTGCGCCGGGAGACCGGCAAGGAGTAAGGGGTGCAAGTCCCCGACGATGAAGGAATAGCGAACCACATCGGCCCCAAGCCGTGCGCCGGCATCCGCGAGGGTGTCGGCGAAGCGTCGGCCGGGGTACGTGCAGGCCAGCCATTGAGCCGCGATAGAAAACTGTCTCCGGGTGCCGACGCTGTCTGTGTAGCGGAAGGCAACACGAACGAGTGCGTCAGCGCAAGCACTCGGCCGACCCGGCGTGGTCGGAGAACCTGGCACGCACGCACGCTCCTTGTACGGGAACCGGGAGATCTCGGGTCTGACCAGTCGCAGTACTTGGCTGGCCCGCGTCGGGGAGGCGAGGAGCCGTAGCCGATGATGAACGGATCCGAGAGGTCAGACTCCGCCATACGAGCGAAGAAGCCTGCGAACAAGGTCGGGAAGCCGGCGGCGGAGTGGGTGGAGCAAAGGGCGGGGACCGAGGGGAACACGGGCCAACCACACACGTGCCGGGCGCAGAGCCGGAAGTGGCGTGTCACAGGGGCTGGACCGTGTACGGATGGCTGCAAGGCAACGGAAGAAGGAGAGGTTCACCGCGCTGCTGCACCACGTCACGGTCGATTTGCTGCGGGAGTCATTCCTGGCGCTCAAGCGCCAGGCGGCACCCGGAGTCGATGGCCTGACATGGAAGGACTACGAGGCGGATGGGGAGGACAAACTCCACGACTCTGCACGCACGAGTCCATAGCGGTGCGTACCGGGCGCTGCCCGTCAGGCGACGGTTCATTCCGAAGCCGGGCGGTCGACAGCGTCCGCTTGGTATCGCCGCGCTGGAGGACAAAATCGTTCAGCGCGCACTCGTCGCGGTGCTCAACGCGATCTACGAGGAAGACTTCCTCGGGTTCTCGTACGGGTTCCGTCCTGGGCGCAGCCAGCACGATGCAATGGATGCGCTGACGGTGGCGATCTGCGATACCCCGGTGAACTGGATACTCGACGCCGACATCCGCGGCTTCTTTGACTCGGTCAGCCACGAATGGCTGGTCCGTTTCCTGAAGCACCGCATCGGCGACGAACGCGTCATTCGTCTTGTGCAAAAGTGGCTCAAGGCGGGCGTTCTGGAAGAGGGGCAATGGAGCGTCAGTGAGGCGGGGACGCCGCAAGGGGCAGTGGCATCGCCGCTGCTTGCCAACGTCTACCTGCACTACGTCTTTGACCTCTGGGCCAAGCAATGGCGGCGGCACGAAGCCACAGGCAACATGATCGTCGTGCGCTACGCCGACGACATCGTCGTGGGCTTCGAGCACGAAGCCGATGCGAGGCACTTCCGGGATGCGATGCGAACGAGGTTCGAGCCGTTCGCGCTCGAGCTGCACGGGGAGAAGACCCGCCTGCTGGAGTTCGGTCGCTTTGCAGCGGCTCGGCGACGGCGGCGTGGGTTGGGCAAACCGGAGACCTTCACCTTCCTGGGGTTCACGTTCATCTGTGGCACGTCCCGGCGCGGGGCCTTCCAGCTTCAGCGCAAAACACGGGGCGACCGCATGCGAGCGAAGCTTCGGGAGATCAAGGAGCAGCTCCGTCGCCGTATGCACGACGCCATCCCCGACCAGGGCCGATGGCTAAAGGCGGTGGTGACGGGTTTCTTTGCTTACCACGCGGTGCCCACAAATGCGCGGGCGCTTAGTGCGTTCCGGCACCATGTCACCGATCTCTGGCGACGCACGCTGCGGCGGCGTGGTCAGAAGGATCGGCTGACGTGGAATCGGATGACGCAAATCGCTGCTGCCTGGTTGCCCCCACCCCGCATCCTTCATCCCTGGCCAAACCAGCGCTTTGCCGTCAAACACCCAAGGTAGGAGCCGAATGCTCGAATCGGGCACGTTCGGATCTGTGCGGGGGGTGCTCGGTAACGAGCATCCCTACCGCGATCCTAGGTCGCGTGATGTCGTGCGCAAACGCACTCGTTCTGGTAATTCAGCAAAGCAGGGGACAGGTGCGCTTCTGCGCGTGACCACCCGCCACAGGCACGATAGCGGTTTGAGGTTATATCCCCGGGTGGCGGGTCCGAAGGCGTCGCGCGAGACCCTTCCCCACGAACATTGGCTACGAGGCGCTTGGGCGCATTCGGCCGCCACTGCGGGAAGTAGCGCGGGTAATCTAGCTAGGCATAAAAGAGAAAACACAAGTAAATCAAGGACGTTGCTTGTGTTTATTGGCTCCCCGACCTGGACTCGAACCAGGGACCTGCGGATTAACAGTCCGTCGCTCTACCAACTGAGCTATCGGGGAAAAGGCGAGGCCACGAGTATAGCGGCGGCCTGTTGGCCTCTCGATAGAGCCGCCGCGACGAACTAGAGTACGTGCGCGATTGCGTCGGCGACGTAGTCGACGTTCTTCGCGTTCAATGCGGCCACACAGATGCGGCCAGTCGACACCGCGTAGATCCCGAATTCGGCGCCGAGCCGGTGGACCTGCGCCGAGGTCAGCCCGGTGTAGGAGAACATGCCGTTCTGTTTCTCGATGAAGCTGAAGTCGGGCTTCACCTTGCGCGCAGCCAGGTCCTGCACGAGGCGGCGGCGCATCGCCTTGACGCGTGTGCGCATCTCGGCAAGCTCGGCTTCCCACTGGGTCCTTAGCTCCGGCGTGTTGAGCACCGTGGCGACGACCATGCCACCGTGGGTCGGCGGCGTCGAGTAATTCGCGCGGATCACCCGCTTGAGCTGACTCAGGACACGGGCCGATTCGTCCTTGCTCTGGTCGACAATCGTGAGTGCGCCGACGCGCTCGCCGTACAACGAAAAGCTCTTCGAGAACGAACTCGCGATCAGGAAGGTGACGTCGGACTCGGCGAAAAGCCGCACGGCCGCGCCGTCGGCCTCGATCCCTTCGCCGAAGCCTTGGTAAGCGATGTCGAGGAAGGCCACCAGGTCGCCCGCCTGCACGATCTCGAGCACCTGGCGCCACTGATCGAGGTTCAGGTCGGCGCCGGTCGGGTTGTGACAGCACGCATGCAATACAACGATGGAGCGCGGGGGCAGGGCGCGCAGTGCCTCGGACATCGCCGCGAAGTTGACTCCGTGCGTAGCCGGGTCGTAATAGGAGTAGCTGACGACGCGGAAGCCGGCGCTTTCGAAGATCGCTCGGTGGTTTTCCCAGCTGGGGTCGCTAATCGCGACCACGGCATCCGGCAGCACACGTTGCAGCAGTTCGGCGCCAATGCGCAGGCCTCCGGTGCCGCCGAGCGCCTGAGCGGTGATGGCACGGCCCTGCGCGATTACGGGCGAAGCCGATCCGAACAGGAGTTGCTGTACGGCCGCGTCATACACGGGAATGCCTTCGATCGGCAGATAGCCGCGCGGGGCGGGTTGGGCGACGCGCTGACGCTCGGCCTCGGCCACCGCCCGCAACACCGGGATGCGACCTTCCTCAGTGAAGTAGACACCGACACCGAGGTTGACCTTCTGCGGCCGTGGGTCGTGGGCGAACGCCTCGCTCAGCCCGAGGATCGGATCGCGCGGCGCCAGTTCGACGCTCGAAAACAGTGAATCCCTCATCAGCGTTCCTGTCACGCGGGTTGCCGCGTCACTTTTCTATTTGTATTCATCTACTTGAACGCGATAGCTAGCGCGACTTCAGAGACTGTGACACGATCAGGCGCGTGCTGCCGCAGTGCAGACTGCCCGGACGAGCCGTGTCCGGCTCGACCGATGTGGAATCAGCGCTCGGAATGATTCTCAAATGGGCTCTAAGCTATTGATTTCACGTCAACGGATACCTAGGGCGCGTCGATGCGAGGTATAGGCTTTTTTGCACCGCGATGCTAGCATTCTGGTTTATTTGCGCGGTATTGCGGTGCAAAAAATCGTGTTTTCGACTTTTCCCAACAGTCCCTTCCAGTTGCACCAGCCATTCGAGCCGGCCGGCGACCAACCGCAGGCTATAGAACGGTTGTCACAGGGGATGGCTGACGGTTTGGCGTTTCAGACGCTGCTCGGAGTGACCGGCTCGGGCAAGACGTACACGATGGCACACGTTATTGCGCGTGCGGGCTGCCCCACGCTGGTACTCGCGCCGAACAAAACACTAGCGGCGCAGCTCTACTCCGAGATGCGCGAGTTCTTTCCGAACAATGCCGTCGAGTACTTCGTCTCGTACTACGACTACTACCAGCCGGAAGCCTACGTCCCGTCGCGCGACCTGTACATCGAGAAGGACTCGTCGATCAACGAGCATATCGAGCAGATGCGGCTGTCGGCGACGAAGTCGCTGCTCGAGCGGCGCGATGTCGTGATTGTCGCCACCGTTTCGGCGATCTACGGCATCGGCAACCCGTCCGACTACCACTCGATGGTGCTGACGGTGCGCCACAAGGACCGGCTGAGCCAGCGTGACATCATCGTCCGGCTGGCGCAGATGCAGTACAAGCGCAGCGAGCTGGAGTTCTCGCGTGGGACGTTCCGCGTTCGTGGCGACACGATCGACATCTTTCCGGCCGAGCACGCCGAGTTGGCCGTGCGCATCGAGCTATTTGACGACGAGGTTGACTCGATCCAGCTGTTCGACCCCTTGACCGGACGGGTGCGTCAGAAGATCCCGCGCTTCACGCTGTATCCCTCGTCCCATTACGTCACGCCGCGCGACAACGTGCTGCGTGCGCTGGACGGCATCAAGGAAGAGCTGAAGGAGCGCATCGAAGCGTTCGTCGCTACGGGCAAGCTGGTCGAGGCGCAGCGGATCGAACAGCGCACTCGCTTCGACATGGAGATGCTGAACGAGCTCGGTTTCTGCAAGGGAATCGAGAACTACACGCGCCACATTTCGGGTGCGCGGCCAGGCGAACCGCCCTCGACGCTGGTCGACTACTTGCCACCGGACGCGCTGATGATCGTCGACGAGTCGCACGTGACCATTCCGCAGCTGGGTGGCATGTATCGGGGTGACCGGGCTCGCAAGGAGACGCTGGTCGAATTCGGCTTCCGTTTGCCGTCGGCACTCGACAACAGGCCGCTCCGCTTCGACGAGTTCGAACGCAAGATGCGCCGCTGCGTCTTCGTGTCGGCCACGCCGGCGGCGTACGAACTTGAGCATTCGTCGCAAGTGGTGGAGCAGGTCGTCCGCCCGACCGGCTTGGTCGATCCGGCGGTGGAGGTCCGTCCGGCGCGTACGCAAGTCGACGACGTGCTCTCGGAAATCGCGGTCCGGGTCGCGCGCAACGAGCGGGTTCTGATCACCACGCTCACCAAGCGGATGGCCGAAGACCTCACGGAGTTCCTGTCAGAGCATGGCGTCAAGGTGCGTTACCTGCATTCCGACGTCGACAATCTCGAGCGCGTCGAAATCATCCGTGACCTGCGTGCCGGGACCTTCGATGTCCTGGTGGGCATCAACTTGCTGCGCGAAGGGCTGGATCTGCCGGAAGTCTCGCTCGTCGCGATCCTGGATGCCGACAAGGAAGGATTCCTGCGGTCGGAGCGTTCGCTGATCCAGACGATCGGACGCGCAGCCCGCAACCTGAACGGCACGGCGATCCTGTATGCCGACGTCGAAACCAATTCGATGCGGCGTGCGCTGGACGAAACCGACCGACGCCGCGCCAAGCAGGGCGCATTCAACGTCGAACACGGCGTGACCCCGCGCGGCGTGACGAAGGAAGTGCGCGAGATGATCGACGGTGTCTACGACGCATCCGCGCAGCGCGAAGAGCGCAAGGCCGCCGCGGCGAGCGCCGAGTACGAGGTCATGTCGGAGAAGCAGGTGGCGCGGGAACTCAAGCGGCTCGAGAAGCAGATGTTCGAGCATGCGAAAAACCTCGAGTTCGAGAAGGCTGCGCGGGTGCGCGACCAGCTCGCGCTCCTCAAGCAACAGGTGTTTGGCGCGGCCGGAACAACCAACGTCATACCGCTGGTGGCCGGCGAGAAGGCGGCATGAAGGCAGGCGATGAAGCGACCACCGGGCGGGCCGAAAGCGGCGCCGAAGTCGTCGTCATGAACTTTCGGCCGAATGCCGGGTCTGCGCGAGATGAGATGTCGGCCGACGTTGAGCGTCGGGCGTTGAGGTTTCAGGAAAACACGTGTCCCCAACCAAGGGCACGCACATAACGGGGCGGCGAGCTGCCGACAGGGAAAGGTGGATAAGGCGATGACCAAAATCCTTTTTGTTTGCATGGGAAATATTTGCCGCTCTCCCACTGCGGAAGGCGTGTTCCGAAAGATGGTGACCGATGCCGGCCTGGACGACAGCGTCCATATCGCATCAGCGGGCACGCATGCCTACCATGTCGGGGAACCTGCGGATGTCCGCGCCCAGCAGGCTGCGCGCAAGCGGGGCTATAACATCGGTGAATTCCGCGCGCGCCAGGTCACGCAGGACGACTTCCGCGACTACGACCTGATTCTCGCGATGGACTGGGAGAATCTGTCGTTGCTGCAGCAACAATGCCCGCGCGGCAACAAGCACAAGCTGCACTTGCTGATGCGCTATGCCGGAGAGTTCGACGCCGCGACGGTGCCGGATCCGTACTACGGCGGGCCCGAGGGCTTCGGCACGGTACTCGACTACGTCGAGGACGCCTGCCAGGGGCTGCTCGAAGTGGTGCGCAAGCGTGCCACCATGTACGCGGCCGCCTGAACGATCACTTTAGTCGGCAAGCGGGGCGCTGCGGCGCCCCGCTTGCGTTTTTTGTAGAGTGGATTCGGACGCGCAGCAGCTTGGGGACCATGAAACCCACGGAAGTGACCGACTTCTGGTTCGGCCCTAAAGCGGAGCGCGACAACGCCACTGCGCGCGACTTCTGGTTCAGCCAGTCGGCAGCGACCGATGACGAGATCCGCACACGCTTCGAAGCGACGGTGGCGGCTGCGCTACACGGTGAACTTGGAAACTGGTCAGAATCGGATGAAGGCGCGCTCGCGCTGATCCTGCTGCTGGATCAGTTCACGCGCAACATCCACCGCGGGACGGCCGCAGCTTTCGCCGGCGATTCGACTGCACTGACGCACGCCCGCCGCCTGGTCCGCAGCGGGGCAGACCGCCGATTCTCGAAGCTCGAACGCTGGTTCATCTACATGCCGTTCGAGCATTCCGAGCAGTTGACCGACCAGCAGGACTCGCTGCGGCTGTTCGGCGAACTGGCGGTGGACGGCGAGCCCGCACCGCTCGCCTGGGCCCAGCGGCACTTCGAGGTCATCCGCCGCTTTGGCCGATTTCCGCATCGAAACCAGATCCTCGGTCGCGTTTCGACGCCCGAGGAGATCGAATTTCTCCAACAGCCGGGTTCACGCTTCTAAACGTCGCGCGACTTGGCTCGATGCCGCTGCAAGGCGCTTGGATAGAATTCGGCGATCCCGCAACCGTGTCGAACGCCTACGGCGCATGACATCGCCCTCCATTTTGGCCCTCGACACTGCCACCGAGACCTGTTCGGTTGCCTTGCTTTGGCGCGGTGCAATCGTCAGTCGGTCGGAACGCGTCGGCCAGAAGCATTCCGAGCGCGCGCTACCGATGGTCGACGAGGTGCTCACAGCGGCCGGTGCCTCGCTGCGGGAGCTCGACTACCTTGCGTTCGGTGCCGGACCCGGGTCCTTCACCGGTCTGCGCATTGCATGCGGCCTGGTACAGGGTCTGGCCTGGGGCGCCGGCAAGCGAGTGATTGCGGTTGGAAACCTGCATGCTCTCGCGGCACGTGTTTTCGACGTTGCGCCCGACTGCGAAACGGTGCTGTGCGCGATCGACGCCCGCATGCACGAAGCGTACTGCGCGATCTACCGACGCTCGGACGTCCCGAGCGAGCTGGAACCGGCCGCACTGGCCGGGCCACCCGAACTGGCCGAACTGGCGGCGAAGGTCGATGCGGTGGCGGGCGATGCGCTGAAGGTTTTCCCGCTGAGCTTTCCCGAAGCATCGCGCGGGCTGCGCTTCCCCGACCTGCGCGCCGATGCCGGTGACATCGTGCGGATTGCGTCGTCAGCCGTGATGATCGCCAGTGCTGTTGCGCCCGATGAGGCGATGCCGCTCTACGTCCGGGACCGCGTGGCGATGACGACCGAGGAACGCCGAGCGCGGAGCGCCGTGACGTGAGCGCACAACTGCGGCCGCAGGCCGACCACTACGCCCCGCTGCTCGAGCGCGACCTTGACGACGTGGTGGCGGTGGAGCAGCAGATCTATCCGTTTCCGTGGTCCCGGGGAAACTTTGCCGATTCATTGCGATCCGGATACAGCGGCTGGGTCCTGCGGGACAGCCAGGGAACACTGCAAGCCTATGCGATCGTGATGTTTGCGCTGGACGAGGCGCACCTGCTCAACCTGAGCGTGGCCCGCGAGGTGCAGCGCGTAGGTCTCGGCTGGCGCACACTCGAGTGGATGGCCGAGGTCGCGCGCGGCCACGGCGCGCGCACCATGCTGCTCGAAGTGCGGCCGAGCAATCCGGCCGCGATCCGGCTGTATGAGCGCTACGGCTTCCAGCATATCGGCGTGCGACGCGGCTACTACCCAGCGCACGCGGGACGAGAGGACGCGGTTGTCATGAGGATCATGCTGTGACGCTCGATGCGCGCCGTGCCGGGCTGTGGCAAGCGATGGGGCTAGGGCCCGAATGGATTCGCCGCGAGGAGGGCAGCCGCGAAGAACGTATCGGACGGATGGACTGGGACTCACTCGGGCGTGCGGTCGCGGCCTGCCGGGCATGCGGACTCTGCGAGGGACGCACGCGCACGGTGTTCGGCGTCGGGCACGAAAGCGCGGACTGGATGCTGGTTGGCGAGGCGCCGGGCGTCGAGGAGGACATCAAGGGCGAGCCCTTCGTCGGACAGGCCGGTCGACTGCTCGACAACATGCTGGCCGCCGTCGGGCTTACCCGCACCGGTGCCACATCGCAGTCGGTCTACATCGCCAATGTCCTGAAGTGCCGCCCGCCGGGAAACCGCAATCCGGCCCCGGAGGAAGTCGAGCAGTGCCGGCCGTTCCTGTGGCGGCAAATCGAACTGGTTCAGCCGAAGATCGTGCTGGTGATGGGGCGGTTCGCGGCGCAGGCCTTGCTGCAAACCGACGCCAGCATCGCCAGCCTGCGCGGCCGGCCGCACCATATCGACGTGGCGGGGCGGCGCGTGGTGGTCATCGTCACCTATCACCCGGCCTATTTGCTGAGGAACCTGGCAGACAAGGCCAAGGCCTGGGTGGATCTTTGTCTGGCGCGCGACCTCGTCAGCAGGCTCTAATTGCTGCCGGCGCCGATCAGCGCGACCGAATCGAACTGGCGCTGGTTGTAGCGGTGACGCATCATCACCGCGATCATCGACAGGGCGACGAACAGCCCGAACAGCAGCATCACGGCCTGGATCGACAGGTTCAGCCAGATCAACACGGCATACACCCCGAGCATGACCAGGATGCTCAGGTTCTCGTTGAAGTTCTGCACGGCGATCGAGTGACCGGCCGACAGCAGCACGTGGCCGCGATGCTGTAGCAGTGCATTCATCGGCACGACAAAGTAGCCGGCCAGCGCACCGATCACCATGAGGATCGCCGCTGCGATCACCAGGAACCAGCTGGCTGACAATGCGCCGATCTGCAGTTCGCCGGCCGGCGCCAATGTCCGACTGTAAAACGACGCCAGCACAACGATCACACCCATCAGCACACCGACCGGGAGCACGCCTAGCGACCGCTTCAGCGACACGCGGGCGGCGGCGTAGACCGCACCCGCGGCGATGCCGATGGCCACGATCGCCTGCAGGATGGCGGCGCGGCTGAGGTCAAGGCCCAGCACCTGTTCGGCCCACTTGAGCACGATGAACTGCAGGGTGGCGCCCGCGCCCCAGAAGAGCGTCGTCACCGCCAGCGAGATCTGTCCGAGCTTGTCGCGCCACAGTACGTTGCAGCAGTGCACGAACCCAATCAGCAGCTTCCACGGATGGATGTGCTGCTTCGCATAACGGGCGCCCGTGTCCGGGATCAGCAGGTTCACCAGCGCCGCGGCCAGATAGAAACTGGCGATTACCGCAATGGCCGATTCGGACGGGTGCCCGATGTCCATGTCGACCATCGGCACATCGATCGCGAACAGCCATGCGGACACGTTGGGACTGATCAGCACGCCGCCCAGCACGAAGCCGAGGATGATCGACAGCACGGTCAGGCCCTCGATCCACCCATTGGCGATGACCAGCATATCCGCCGGCAGCAGTTCGGTGACGATGCCGTACTTGGCAGGCGAATATGCGGCGGCGCCGAAGCCGACCACCGCGTACGCAATGAGCGGATGCGTGCCGATGAACATCAGCAGGCAGCCGCCGATCTTGATCGCGTTGGTGATCAACATCACCCGTGCCTTGGGCTGCGCGTCGGCGAACGCTCCGACAAACGCCGCCAGCATCACGTACGAGATCACGAAGAACAGCTTCAGCATCGGCGTCATCCAGCTCGCCGCGCCCATGTCGCGCAACAAGGCGATCGCTGCGATCAGCAGTGCGTTGTCGGCGAGCGACGACAGGAACTGAGCCGCCATGATCGTGTAGAAGCCGCGTTTCATCGGGCGGCGTGGGCGGCGGGTGCGTTCGGGCTGGACAAGGAGTGATGCGCGTTCGACTCCGGCGGAAGCGGACAGTTGCCGTGGCCGGCGCGGCGTTATAGCACGCGGTCCACGCGCGACGGACGCATTCCGCTCGCTATGCTATGGCCGTCGCGTTTCACACGTCCGCCCTCGTGCCGCGTCCGATCCAGGCCCGCATCGACATTTCTGCAATGCGTCACAACCTCGCCGCGGCGCGAGAGCGGGCGCGCGGTCGATTCGTGTGGGCCGTGGTCAAGGCCAACGCGTACGGTCACGGAATTGAACGCGCGGTGCAAGGATTCGCGCAGGCCGACGGTCTTGCGCTGCTCGATCTCGAAGAGGCGAGGCGTGCTCGAACTGTTGGCTGGCGCGGGCCGATCCTGCTGCTGGAGGGCGTTTTCGAGGCGAGCGACGTGGCTGAGAGCCGCGAGCTTGGACTGACCGTGGCGCTCCACCACGCCGAACAGATCCGGCTGTTTGAACTTGCACCGACCGGTCCGCCGGTGGGTGTTCACATCAAGCTCAATACCGGGATGAATCGCCTGGGGTTCGATGTTGATGACCTGCCTGCAGTCCATCGCCGGCTGGTTCAACTGCCTGTCGTGCGCATCGAGGCGCTTTCGATGCACTTCGCGAACGCGGACCGCTCCGATCCCCGCAGCGCGCCGGTCGCGATGTCGGAGCAGCTGGCACGCTTCGAGCGCGCCTGTGCAGCATTCGACATTGCGCGCAGCGCATCGAATTCGGCGGCGTTGTTCCTGCATCCGCCGTTCGCCGAAGCGGCGGTGCGTCCAGGCATTGCGCTCTACGGCGCCACGCCTGACGACAGTCACACGGCATTGCAGCTGGGATTGCGAGCGCCGATGACGTTGTCGTCACGGCTGATATCCGTGCGTCCTGTGCACGCCGGCGAGGGCGTCGGCTATGGCTCGCGGTTCGCCCCCGCGCGTCCGACGCGCATCGGGGTGGTCGCCTGCGGCTATGCCGACGGCTACCCGCGCAATGCGCCGGACGGCACGCCGGTGATCGTCGCCGGCACGCGCGTACCGATCGCTGGGCGGGTCTCGATGGACATGATCACCGTCGATCTCGCTGCCGCGCCACATGCGAACGTGGACAGTCCGGTCGAACTGTGGGGTAGCGAGTTGCCAGTCGACGAAGTGGCAGCGCACTGCGGAACAGTCGGTTACGAGCTGATGTGCGCGCTGGCACCCAGGGTGCCGGTGGCCGCGGTCGACTGACATGGCCAAGGCGCGCACGCAGTACGTGTGCTCGGAATGCGGCGGAACCAGCTTGAAGTGGCAGGGCCAGTGCCCGCACTGCATGGCCTGGAACACGTTAGCCGAGAGTCGGATCGAGGCGACCAGCGAACACCGCTACGCCGCCGTCGCACCGGCGGCGCCGGTGCAGACGCTGGGCGATGTACAGGCACGCGAGATGGCCCGGCTGCCGAGCGGGGTCGAGGAGTTCGATCGGGTTCTAGGCGGAGGCTTGGTCGAGGGCGGTGTCGTCCTGATCGGCGGCGATCCGGGTATCGGCAAGTCCACGCTGTTGCTGCAATCGCTCGCCGCGTTGTCGACGCACACAGCGGTGCTCTATGTGAGCGGCGAGGAGTCCCCGGCACAGGTGGCGCTGCGCGCTCGCCGGCTCGGGGTCGACGGCACCAAGGTGCGGCTGCTGTCGGAGACCGCACTCGAGCGCGTGGTCGCGACCGTGCGCGACGAGCGCCCGTCGGTCGTCGTCATCGATTCGATCCAGACGCTCTATACGGGCGAGTTGGCATCGGCTCCGGGCTCGGTCGCGCAGGTGCGCGAATGCGCGGCCCATCTGACCCGCCTCGCAAAGCAACTCGGCTTCATTCTGATCATGATCGGGCACGTGACCAAGGAAGGGGCGCTCGCTGGTCCACGCGTGCTCGAGCACATGGTCGACACCGTGCTCTATTTCGAAGGGGACACCCACTCGTCGTTCCGGCTCGTACGCGCCTTCAAGAACCGCTTCGGTGCGGTCAACGAGCTCGGCGTGTTCGCGATGACAGATCGCGGCCTGAAAGGCGTCGCCAATCCGTCGGCACTGTTTCTGTCGCAGCACGGGCCCGACGGACAGGGCGGTGAGGTGCCTGGCTCGTGCGTTCTCGTGACGCAAGAGGGCACGCGTCCGCTGCTGGTGGAGATCCAGGCGCTGGTCGACACGACGCACGTGCCGAACCCGCGCCGGCTCAGCGTCGGACTGGATCCGCAGCGACTGGCCATGCTGCTCGCAGTGCTGCACCGTCACGCCGGCATGGCCGCTTTTGACCAGGACGTCTTCGTCAACGCGGTCGGGGGCGTGCGCATCACTGAGCCGGCTGCGGACCTCGCCGTCTTGCTCGCGATCGTCTCGTCGATGCGGGATCGCAAGATGCCGCGCGGCGTGGTCGCCTTCGGCGAGGTCGGCCTTGCCGGCGAAATCCGTCCGGCACCGCGCGGGCAGGACCGGCTGCGCGAGGCGGCCAAGCTGGGATTCTCGCTGGCGCTGATTCCGCGGGCCAATGCTCCACGCCACTCGATCGAAGGCCTGAAGGTCGTCGCCGTTGATCGGCTGTCGCAGGCGCTCGAACAACTGCGTGGCTAGCCGAACGCGGCGCTGTTAGCGCCGGTGATCCAGCGCGCCGCCGCGATGCCAGAGCGCACGGCGGTTTCCAACGTGCAGGGATACTCTGACGCGACCCAGTCGCCAGCCAGCGCCAGGCGAGACAGCCGCGTAGCGGTGGCCGGTCGCTCCAAGTCGGGCAGGCACGCCAGCGTGGCGCGGCGCTCCACGACGGCACGCGAAGCACGCGGCGGTGGCAGCCCGTAGAGATCGCTCAGCTGCAGCGCGGCCGCCTCGCACAGGCCGTCGAGCGTCGGCTCCTCGTGCGTCCCGCCAGTACTGATGACGAGGGCGAGCACGCCGGCGTTGTCCGCGTCCAGCTCACCGCGGTTGAACACCCACTGTCCGTAGTGGCGTCGATGCGGATCTTCGAGCAAGGCGTGCATCAGCGGTGGCAACCGCGGCTCCGTCGCGGCGTACTTCAGGTACACGGTCGTGATCGGTTCATAGCGGAAGCGGTCGATCATCATCAGCTCGCTGCGCAGGGCGTCGGCATGCAGCCCGAAGATGCGCTGCACGTATGCTGCTGGCGCGGCATACACGACTGCGTCGACATCGATGGCGGCATGGTCTCCGCCGCTGCGGATCGCCAGCGACCAGCCGCGCTCCGAACAGCGGGCAAGGTCCACGCGATGGTGCCTCCGCACATCGCCGCCGCGGGCTCTCACCAGGCGCTCGACGGCGTCGGGAAGGATGGCCGAGAGGTCGGATCGAGGCAACCACATCTCGGAGGCGCCCGCGTGCGCTCCCAGGCTATCGCGCAGTACGCAGGCCAGTATCTGGGCCGAGGCCTCGTGCAGCGGCGTGTTGAGCGCGGCCAGAGTCAGCGGTCGCCACAGCCGCTCGATCAGGCGCGGTGTCTGTCCCAGCTGGCGCAGCCAGCCTTCGGCGGGACGATCCGGCGTCACCGTCCAGTCGAGAGCACGAGCGCGCGGCAGGAATTGCGCCAGTGCGATCGTGTCACCCCACGTCAAACCGCGTGCCGTCACCGTCGCGGCAATGAGATGCCAGGGGGCCGGAAGCCGTGCCGCCGTGAGCCGCATCCCGTCGGGATAGCCGACGCTGAAGGGGCGGCGCACGACCACAGAATCGAGATCGACCCCTGCACTTGCCAGCAGTGTGCCGGTCGCGCGGTACGCCCCGATCAGCAGGTGCTGGCCGTTGTCAAGCACATGGCGCTCGCCATCCAATTCGAGCACGAGCCGGCGCGCGCGCCCGCCGAGCTCGCCAGCGGCTTCGAGCAGCACGACCTCGTGCCCAGACGCGGACAGTTCCGCCGCGGCGGAGCATCCGGCCCAGCCGCCTCCGATCACCGCGACGCGCAGTCTGTCCGTCACGCGAAGACCCACGTTTTCCACGCGAGCCAGAGCTTGCGCAGGGGAGTCAGCGCGATGCGCTGGTGCAGCACGCGAAACTGCTCGCGTTCGATCTCGTCGAGCACGGTCGAATAGATTGCCCCCATGATCAGCCCGGTACGCTGCGCCCTGCGGTCCTCGGCGGGCAAGAGAGTAAGCGCCTCGCCGTAGACCTGGCGAGCGCGCTTGGCCTGAAAGCGCATCAGCGGCACGAAGCCGTCAACATAGCGGGCGTTGATGAGGTCGGCTGGCTTGACATCGAAACGCTGCAGTTCATCCAGCGGCAGGTAGATGCGGCCGCGGCGCGCATCGTCACCGACGTCCCGAATGATGTTGATCAGCTGCAGCGCAAGGCCAAGCCGGGCGGCGTACTCGAGGGTGGCGGGCTTCCTGTAGCCGAAGATCGAGGCCGCCATTTCGCCGACGACCCCGGCCACCAGGTGCGCGTAGCGGCGCAGCGACGCGTAGTCGAGGTAGCGGTTCTGCCGCAGATCCATTTCCATGCCGTCAAGCACCGCCGTCAGCCGCGCTGTGGTGACGCCGAATGGGCCATCGAGGAACGGCTGCAACGCATTCGTCACGGGATGGGTCGGGTCACCGCGGCCGAGTGCGGCGATCTCGCCGCGCCACCAGGCGAGCTTGGCCTCGGCCACTGCCGCGTCGCTCACTTCGTCGACGACATCGTCCACTTCGCGGCAGTACGCATAGACCGCCGTGATCGCGCGGCGCTTGTCGGCCGGAAGGAAGAGGAACGAGTAGTAGAAGCTCGAGCCGCTGGCGGCGGCCTTCTGCTGGCAGTACTCGTCTGGGCTCATTCGCTGCGCCTACGACTGCTAGCAGAAGGCCGGGCGGCGCGGATGCGCCGCAGCGGCTCGAAGGGGGCGCGAAGCGCGAGCGCTTCGCGGTGCTGGCAGTATTCTTCCGGGGTCATGGGCGGCGCTACGCCGTCGGATCACGCAGGCTGCGCAGACCCATCAGCAGCCAGTCGTGCGCGTCCAACCGCGGCCGTCGATTGAACACGTCGCCGTCGCACGCGTCGATACGCTCCAATATTCGCAGCCCGCCTTGCAAGACGAGCCGCAGCTCGAATCCGGCGCGCCCGGGCAGGACGCGCGTGAGCGGGGCGCCGGAGTGTAACAACCGGCGCGCGCGTTCGACCTGGAACCGCAGCAGGGCCGACCAGCGTCCATCGACGCGGCGGCTCGCGATCTGCTGTTCATCGACCTCGAAGCGGGCGAGGTCATCCCGTGGCAGGTAGACACGTCCTTTGTCCCAGTCGAGCGCAATGTCCTGCCAGAAATTGATGAGCTGCAGGCCGGTACAGATGGCGTCGGACCAGGCTTCCGCCTGCTGGCTGCGTCGGTTATAGAGCTCCAGCAGCAAGCGGCCGACGGGATCGGCAGAACGCCGGCAGTAGTCGCGGACGGCGTCGAAATCCGCATAGCGAGTCGTGGTGACATCCTGCTCGAAAGCGGAGATCAGGTTCCGGAAATGCCGCACGGACAAGCCGTGGTTTCGTACCGCCGACGCCAAGTCGGTCCAGTCCCCGGGGTGGCCTTGCTCGATCGAGTCGAGCGCGGCGCGCAGCGCGGTCAGGCCAGCGAGACGTTCGCTCGCAGCGGCATTGCCTTCATCGGCAATGTCGTCGGCTGTACGAGCGAATCGGTAGATCGCCTTAATGGCCGGACGCAGCGGCGCAGGAACCAGCACTGAGGCGACCGGAAAGTTCTCGTAGTGACCGACGCCCATGCGAGCCACGCTAGCACAGGCCATCGATGCGGCAAGATGGCACATCGGTTCCGCTAGAATTCGTGTCTCGTTCCGCGCCGTGTCGGCGTGCGGCAGCGGCGCGAAGGTGGCGAAATTGGTAGACGCACCAGGTTTAGGTCCTGACGCCTTCACCGGCGTGGGGGTTCGAGTCCCCCCCTTCGCACCAACCCGATCTGACCCGCCGCATGCACGCGGCAATCGAAAAGACCAGACCATGCAACAGACGTTGGAGACACCGGGCGCCCTCGAGCGTCGCATCGACCTCACGGTGCCGGCCGCCGCGATCGAAAGGGAAGTGCAGACGCGCCTCGCCAAATTGGCGCGCAATGTCAAGATGCCCGGCTTCCGCCCCGGCAAGGTGCCGATGAAAATGGTCGCCGCCACCTATGGCGCACAGGTGCAGGCGGAGGTACTGAACGACAAGGTCGGTGAGGCGTTCAGCTCTGCCGTCAACGCCGGTAAGCTGCGTGTCGCCGGTGCACCAAAGGTCGAAGCGCGTCCAGCAGAGGGCTCGCAGGATCTCGCGTTTTCAGCGACCTTCGAGGTCTATCCCGACATCGCGGTGGCCGAGCTCTCCGGCGTCGAAGTCAAGCGCGCGGTCTGCTCGGTCGGCGAAGCCGAGATCGACAGCACGCTCGAGATCATGCGACGCCAGCGCGCTGAATATGTTGACACGACTCGTGGCGCGATGGCCGACGATGCGGTGACGCTCGATTTCGCCGGAACCATTGAAGGCGTCGCGTTCGAGGGTGGCAGCGCGACCGACTTCAAGTTCACGCTCGGGCAGGGCCGCATGTTGGGCGATTTCGAAACGGCCGTGACCGGAATGACCGCGGGGCAGCAAAAGACGTTCGACGTTACCTTTCCGGCCGACTACACGGCGAAGGCCCTGGCCGGCAAAACCGCTCAGTTCTCCGCGACGGTGAAGAAGGTCCAGCAGCCGGTGTCTCCGCCGCTCGACGAGGATTTCGCGCGATCGCTCGGCATCGCCGACGGCGACCTCGCAAAGATGCGCCAGGAAGTGAAGTCCAACCTCGACCGCGAGATCGCCACGCGGCTGAAAGCCCGCACCAAGGACAGCGCGATGGAGGCATTGCTCGCGTCGACCCGCTTCGACGTGCCGAAGTCGCTGGTCCAGGAAGAGTCCGAGCGCCTTGCCGACGCCGCGCGCCGCGACCTCGCGGCGCGCGGTGTGCAGGTGGACAAGGCACCTCTGCCGCTCGACCTGTTTACGCAACAGGCCGAGCGCCGCGTCCGGCTCGGCCTGCTGGTGAGCGAGATCGTGCGAACCAATGGACTGCAGCCGAGGCCCGACCAGATCCGCAAGCTGGTCGAGGAACTGGCACAGAGTTACGAGAAGCCGGCGGAGGTCGTCAACTGGTATCTGTCGGACCGCAAGCGGCTGGCCGAACTGGAAGGCGCGGCGCTGGAAGACAATGTGACCCGCTGGGTGCTCGAACACGCGAAGGTGGTCGATACTCCGGTGGTGTTCGATGAACTGATGGGTCGCGACCAGCGCTAGTGTGCCGCAGCGAGGAGATGTACGGATGAAAAGCACAATAGGTTTTCACGCCACCGCCGATGCGGCCGAGCCGCAGGGCCTCGGCATGGTGCCGATCGTCATCGAGCAGAGCGGGCGCGGCGAGCGTGCCTATGACATCTACTCCCGCCTGCTGCGGGACCGGGTCGTCTTCATCGTCGGTGCGATCACCGAGCAGACCGCCAACCTGGTAGTTGCGCAGCTGCTGTTCCTGGAGTCTGAGAACCCCGACAAGGACATCTCGCTCTACATCAATTCGCCAGGCGGTTCGGTCAGCGCAGGCATGGCCATTTACGACACGATGCAGTTCGTCAAGCCCGACGTTTCGACCATCTGCGTGGGCCTCGCGGCCAGCATGGGCGCGTTCCTGCTTGCGGCAGGGGCTAAGGGCAAGCGCTACTCGCTGCCGAACTCGCGGATCATGATTCACCAGCCGCTCGGGGGCGTGCAGGGGCAGGCGGCGGACATCGAGATTCATGCCAAGGAGATCCTTTACCTGCGCGAGCGGCTCAACAAGCTGCTTGCTGAACGGACCGGCCAAGCTGTGGAAAAGATCGCCAAAGACACCGACCGCGATAACTTTATGTCCGGCGACGATGCAGTAAGCTATGGACTGATCGACAAGATCTTCGTCAGGCGCGGCGAGCAGCCGTAGCGGAACGCGACCGGGGGTCGACCAGCGATATGTCGGACAAGAAGGGTTCCAGCGAAAAGCTCTTGTACTGCTCGTTCTGCGGAAAGAGCCAGCACGAGGTCAAGAAGCTGATCGCCGGCCCGTCGGTGTTCATCTGCGATGAATGCATCGACCTTTGCAACGACATCATCCGTGATGAGACGACAGCCGATGCCGGTTCAGGTGGCGTCAAGTCGGATCTGCCGACACCGCGCGAGATCGGCGCCATTCTCGACCAGTACGTGATTGGCCAGGACAAGGCCAAGCGCATTCTGTCGGTCGCCGTTTACAACCATTACAAGCGGCTGAAACATCTCGGCACGAAGGACGACGTCGAGCTCGCCAAGAGCAACATCCTGTTGATAGGCCCGACCGGGTCGGGCAAGACGCTACTGGCGCAGACGCTGGCGCGGTTGCTCAACGTGCCGTTCGTGATCGCCGACGCCACGACGCTGACCGAGGCCGGCTACGTCGGCGAGGATGTCGAGAACATCATCCAGAAGCTGCTGCAGAACTGCAATTACGAAGTAGAAAAGGCGCAGAAGGGGATTGTCTACATCGACGAGATCGACAAGATCTCGCGCAAGAGCGACAACCCGTCTATTACGCGCGATGTCTCGGGTGAAGGGGTGCAGCAGGCGTTGCTCAAGCTGATCGAGGGCACGATCGCCAGCGTGCCGCCGCAGGGCGGCCGCAAGCATCCGAACCAGGACTTCGTGCAGATCGACACGACCAACATCCTGTTCGTCTGCGGCGGTGCGTTCGACGGGCTCGAGAAGATCATCCGGAACCGCTCGGAAAAGAGCGGCATCGGATTTGCCGCTTCGGTGACCAGCGCGAGCGAGCGTTCGGTCGGACAGCTGCTGCGCGAAGTGGAACCCGAGGATTTGATCAAGTTCGGCCTGATTCCCGAGCTCGTCGGCCGTCTGCCGGTCGTCGCCACGCTCGACGAACTGGGTGAAGAGGCGCTGGTGGAAATCCTGGTGGCACCGAAGAACGCCCTGATCAAGCAGTTCCAGCGCCTGTTTCATATGGAGAGCGTGGAACTCGAAGTCCGTCCCGACGCGCTGAAGTCGATCGCCCGCAAGGCGATCAAACGCAAGACCGGAGCGCGCGGCCTGCGCTCTATTGTCGAAGGCATCCTGCTCGACGTCATGTATGACCTGCCGAGCAGCAAGAATGTTGTCAAAGTGGTTGTCGACGAGAACACGATCGGCGGCGGCAAGCCGCTGCTGATGTACGCCGACCAGCCGAAAGTGGCAGGCGCGCCACGCTAGACGGCCGCCGCTGGCCGGTCTGGAACGCGACCTGCCGCGTCGCGTGCTAGATTGATTTGCGACGAAGATTCACCGGGCTTGCATTGAATTCGCCCGGACCCATATGCCACGCTGAATCTTCCATTTAAGGGGAAATGACCCTATGTCGACCCAGATCCTGCCGCCCGAAAGCACGACTCTGCCGTTGCTGCCGCTGCGCGATGTGGTCGTGTTTCCGCACATGGTGATACCGCTGTTCGTCGGGCGCCCGAAGTCGATCAAGGCGCTGGAAGCGGCGATGGAGTCCGGTAAGAGCATCATGCTGGTGGCGCAGAAAAACGCCGCCAAGGATGAGCCGACAGCCGAGGATATCTACGACATCGGCTGCGTCGCCAACATCCTGCAGATGCTGAAGCTGCCAGACGGCACCGTGAAGGTGCTGGTCGAGGGCGCGCAGCGCGCGCGCATCGAGCGGATCGAGGAAGGCGCGAGCCATTTCACCGCCGACGTGCTGCCGATCGTTCCAGACGCGCAGCCGACTTCCGAGGCAGAAGCCCTGCGGCGCGCCATCGTCAGCCAGTTCGACCAGTATGTGAAGCTGAACAAGAAGATCCCGGCCGAGATCCTGACGTCGATCGCCGGTATCGACGAGGCTGGCCGGCTCGCCGACACGATTGCGGCGCACCTGCCACTCAAGCTCGAGCAGAAGCAGCAGATCCTCGAGATGTTCGGTCTGAACGAGCGGCTGGAGCACCTGCTGGCCCAGCTCGAGACCGAGATCGACATTTTGCAAGTCGAAAAGCGCATCCGCGGCCGCGTCAAGCGGCAGATGGAAAAGAGCCAGCGCGAGTACTACCTGAACGAGCAGGTCAAGGCGATCCAGAAGGAACTGGGCGAGGGCGAGGAGGGTGCCGACCTCGAGGAGCTCGAGAAGAAGATCCGCGCCGCCCGCATGCCGAAGGCGGCACGTGACAAGGCGCACTCGGAACTGAAGAAGCTCAGGCTGATGTCACCGATGTCGGCCGAAGCCACCGTGGTCCGCAATTACCTGGATACGCTGGTCGGGCTGCCATGGAAGAAGCGCAGCCGCATCAACAACGACCTGACCAATGCCGAGAAGGTCCTCAACGATGACCACTACGGCCTGGAGAAGGTCAAGGACCGTATCCTCGAGTATCTTGCCGTGCAGCAGCGCGTCGACAAGCTGAAGGCACCGATCTTGTGCCTGGTCGGCCCTCCGGGCGTCGGCAAGACCTCGCTCGGACAATCGGTCGCGCGCGCCACGAATCGCAAGTTCATCCGCATGGCGCTCGGCGGCGTGCGTGACGAGGCCGAGATCCGCGGCCATCGTCGGACTTACATCGGCTCGATGCCCGGCAAGATCCTGCAGAACCTCGGCAAGGCCGGCGTGCGCAATCCGCTGTTCCTGCTCGACGAGGTCGACAAGATGGGCATGGACTTCCGGGGTGACCCGGCGTCTGCGCTGCTCGAAGTGCTCGATCCCGAGCAGAACCACACGTTCCAGGATCACTACGTCGAGGTCGACTTCGATCTGTCGGACGTGATGTTCGTCGCCACCAGCAACACGATGAACATTCCGCCGGCATTGCTCGATCGCATGGAAGTGATCCGCCTGTCCGGCTACACCGAAGAGGAAAAGGTCCATATCGCGTTGCGGCATCTGCTGCCGAAGCAGATGAAGACCAACGGCCTGAAGTCCGGCGAACTGGCGGTGGCCGAAAGCGCGATACGCGACATCATTCGCTATTACACACGCGAGGCGGGCGTGCGTTCGCTCGAGCGCGAGATCAGCAAGATCTGCCGCAAGGTGGTCAAGCAGCTGCTGTTGAAGAAACAGGATCGCAAGGTGCATGTCACCGCCAAGAACCTCGACAAGTTCTGCGGTGTGCGGCGCTACAACTTCGGCATGGCTGAAAAGGAGAACCAGGTCGGTCAGGTGACGGGCCTGGCATGGACCGAGGTCGGCGGTGATCTGCTGACGATCGAAGTGGCGACGATGCCGGGCAAGGGCAACGTGCAGCGCACCGGCTCCCTGGGCGATGTCATGAAGGAATCGGTCGAGGCGGCCCGCTCGGTGGTGCGTTCGCGCGCGCGGCGGCTCGGCATCCGCGACGAGATCTTCGAGAAAACCGACCTGCACGTCCATTTCCCCGAGGGCGCGACGCCGAAGGACGGGCCATCGGCAGGCATCGCGATCACGACCTCGCTGGTTTCCGCAATGAGTGGCATTCCGGTACGCGCCAATGTCGCCATGACCGGCGAGATCACGCTGCGCGGCGAGGTGCTGGCGATCGGCGGCCTGAAGGAGAAACTGCTCGCGGCGCACCGCGGCGGCATCACGACGGTGCTGATCCCGGAGGAAAACGTCAAGGATCTCGCGGAGATCCCGGACAACGTGAAGAACCGTCTTGAGATCGTTCCTGTCAAGTGGATCGACAAGGTGCTGGAGGTTGCACTCGAGCGCCAGCCGGCTCCGCTGACGGACGAGGAAGCTGCCGCGGCATTGCCGAAGCCCGCCGACGGCACAGCGAGCACCGAAGTCGTCAAGCACTGATCGAAGCGGAGCGCGCCGAATGTGGCGCGCTCCGCGCCACTCGTTCCGTTCGGAACAAAAAATCGCTCGCTTGCGCTTGACACTGCTATAGACGCGCGGTTGAATAGCCCTCCACTTCTTTTCTGCGTCGACTGCGGCCCACAACAACTAGAGCATCGCTGCGAGGGCGGCCCAGGCGCTGACACCTTCAGGAACAGCATCAAGAGGGGGTATATACGTGAACAAGACAGAACTGATCGACCACATCGCCAAGCAGGCAGACATTTCAAAGGCGGCGGCAGGTCGAGCCCTCGAAGCGATCGTCGGCGGCATCCGCGGCAGCCTTCGCAAGGGCAACTCGGTGACCCTCGTCGGTTTCGGCACCTTCACAGTTGGCAAGCGCGCGGCGCGCACGGGCCGCAATCCCCGCACTGGCGATTCCATCAAGATCAAGGCAGCGAAGGTGCCGAAGTTCCGTCCTGGCAAGGCCCTCAAAGATTCGTTAAACTGACGGGCTTCGCAGCCGAGCAAATCTGGCACGGACGAAGCAGGTTTCCTGCTTCGTGACGCTGCGCGGACCGCCGGGTGCTTAGCTCAGTTGGTAGAGCGGCGCCCTTACAAGGCGTAGGTCGGGAGTTCGAGCCTCTCAGCACCCACCACGAGCTCGCCTGGCGTCTGCGAAGGTAACTGCGCAAGCTTGCTGCTGTTTGATCGCGCTGGAGTGGTAGTTCAGTTGGTTAGAATACCGGCCTGTCACGCCGGGGGTCGCGGGTTCGAGTCCCGTCCACTCCGCCACACGATGAAGGCGAACGAAAGTTCGCCTTTTTTGTTTCCGTTGCTGCCTGTCGAGTTGCCGAGGCAAGAGTCCAACCATGTTCGAGTCGATCCGCTCTCATCGTCGCTGGCTGATGGTCTTCATGCTGGTGCTGATCTTTCCCTCGTTCGTCTTCTTCGGCATCCAGGGATACAACCGGTTTGTGGAAAGCGAGGGCGCGTTGGCGCAGGTCGACGGGGTTCCGATCACGCAGCGCGAATTCGAGATTGCCCAGCGCGATCGCGCCGATCGCCTGCGCCAGCAATTCGGTGCGGACTTCGATCCCAAGGTGCTCGACACGCCCGAGGGTCGGGCATCAATCCTCGAAGGACTGGTGATCGACCGGGCGCTCGCGCGCGAGGCCGAGGCGGGCAACCTGATTGTCACCAATGACAGGTTGCGCGAGGTGATCGCGAGCATTCCTGCCTTCCAGGAGGACAATCGATTCAGCCTCGAGCGTTACCGAACCTTTCTGACCGCGCAGGGGCAGACCGAGCAGCAGTTCGAGGAGCGCGTACGTTCCGATCTGCGCAAGCAAATGCTGGTGCAGGCGGTGCTCGAATCGGCCATCGTGCCGGCCGCCTCTTTCGAGCAGATAGAGCGCGCGCTGCTCGAACAACGTGAGGTGAGGATGCTGGCGATCCGCGCCGACGCCTTACTGCCGAAGGTGACGGTCACTGACGCGCAGGTCGCCGAGTTCTACGAGAAGCGCCGCAAGGACTTTGAGACACCGGAGAGCATCAAGGTTGAGTACGTGGTCCTGAACGCCGACGCGATCGCTGGAAAGTCTGCCGTCGCCGAATCCGACGTCCAGTCGTACTACGAGCAGAACAAGGGACGCTACGGCGTCGAGGAACAGCGCCGCGCGAGCCACATCCTGATCACGCCGGAGAGTGGCGATAAGGCGGCGGCGCGCGCGAAGGCCGAGAGCATTCTGTCCGCGCTCAAGGCAAAACCCGACGATTTCGCCAAGCTTGCGCGAGAAAACTCCAAGGACCCGGGCTCGGCGGCGCAGGGCGGCGACCTCGGATTCTTCGGCAAAGGCATGATGGTGAAGCCGTTCGAGGACACGGCGTTCAAGCTGAAGGTGGGCGAGACCAGCGACATCGTCGAAACGGATTTCGGTTTCCACATCATCCGCGTCACGGAGATCAAGCCCGCCCAGGCGAAACCGCTCGCTGAAGTGCGTGGCGAGATCGAGCGCGAGTTGCGTACTCAGCAGGGGCAGAAGCACTATGCCGAAGCGGCCGACCAGTTCACCAACCTCGTGTACGAGCAAGCCGACTCGTTAAAGCCTGCCGCCGACAAGTTGGGACTGAAGATCGAGACCCGCGACCAGGTGACGCGTACAGGCGTGCCCGCCGCTGCTGGTGAACTACAAGTGTTCCAGCCCAAAGTGGTCGAGGCACTGTTCGCGGAGGACGCGCTGAAGAACCGTCGCAACACACAGGCGCTTGAGATCGCACCCAGCACGCTGGTGGCTGCGCGCGTTGTCGACCACCGCCCGGCAGCGGTCCGGCCGCTCGACGAAGTGAAGGCGGGGATCCGCCAGCGACTGGAGCGTGAGGAGGCGGGGCAGCTCGCGCGCAAGGACGGTGAAGCGCGCATGGCGGAACTGCTCAAGCAACCGTCGGACACCGGCTTCTCGCCGCCGCTGACCGTGTCGCGGCGGGCGCCGCAGGGTGTGCCGCCGACCCTGCTCGCCGAAATCCTGCGGACACGTACGGACAAGCTCCCGACCTACGTCGGTGCCGATGTCGAGGGAGCGGGGTACGTGATCGCACAGGTCATCGCGGCGAAGGAAGGAGCGGCGCCCGATCCGGCACAACGCGATGCCGAGCGCCGCGCACTCGCGCGCCAAGGTTCCGCGGCCGATGAAATCGCTTTCGCCGAAGGCCTGCGCAGCCGACACAAGGCAAAGGTGCTGAGGCCCGAGTACCAGCGCCCGGCGGCGAAGGCTACCGGCGCCGAAACGAAGGCGGATATCAAGTAGAAGATCGCAAGTAGAGAATCAGGCGGCGAGTTCGCGCGCGGCAGCCGCGTAGTCGGCGGCGTCGTCCGAAGCGATGGCCAGCCTGCGAGCTTCTGCGGCCTGCCTGAAATTGCGCGCGATCGAACGCTGATAGGCCGGATCGTAGTGCTGCGAGAGCAGCTCTTGAACCAGGCGATCCCACTCGCCGGCCTGCGCCATCGCCTTCCACGCTGTCACACGCTGGTGGCCGTGCAGCTCAACGAGGCAGTCGAGCTGCGCCATCAGCCCACCGATGTCGCGCTCGAAGTGCGCATACTCGTCACGCAGCAATCGAACCCGTGCGGGCAGCGGAACGTCGAGTCGCACGCACCCAGACTCGCGCATACGGGCGAGCAGAGCGTCTGGCACGCGCACGTTGCCGACCTTGCGGCTTTCGGATTCGACGAACACTGTGCGCGCGGGATCGAACCTTCGTAGCGCATCCCACACCAGCGTCTCGAAGTGCTTCTGCCCCGGTTGCGGCTCCTGCGGAAGACTGCCGAGCACCGAACCCCGGTGGCGCGCCAGCGCCTCGAGATCCAGCACCTGTGCTCCAGCCGTCGCGAGCTGCAACAGCAGGCGACTCTTGCCGCTGCCCGTCGTCCCGCAGATCACGCGAAACGTCAGCGTGGCGGGCAATGACTCGAGTTCGGCCATGACAGCACGACGATAGGCGCGATAGCCGCCCTCGAGCTGGCGCGGCCGCCAGCCGACGCGGGCGAGGATGTGCGTCATCGCGGCACTGCGCTGTCCGCCCCGCCAGCAGTAGACCAGCGGTGACCAGTCACGCGGCATCTGCGCAAACCGCTCTTCGAGATGCCGCGCAATGTTGAGCGCGACCATCGGGGCTCCACGCCGCCGGGCCTCGAACGAGGACTGCTGGCGGTCGAGGGTCCCGACCTCTGACCTCTGTGCATCAGTCAGGACCGGGCAGCTGACGGCCCGCGGGATGTGGTCTTCCGCGTATTCGGATTCGCTGCGGACATCGACGACGGTGTCGAAACTGTCGAGATCGCGCAGCGCATCGACCGCCGAGACGACGCTATGTTCGCGCTTCATCGCGATGACACCGCCTTGCCATCAAGCATCGGCCGCAATTCGCGCCAGACGTTGTCGAGCATGCGCGACTGCGCCGCCTCGTTCGGGTGGATCCGGTCCTGCTGGAAGTAGTCGAGAGATTCGGCGAAACCGTCGAGCAGAAACGGGGTGAGCGGAACGCGCAGTTCCTTCGCGATCGATCCGTAGGTCGCGGCGAAGCGCTCCGAGTAGTCGCGCCCATAGTTGGGCGGCACTCGCACGCCGACCAACAGCACGGAGGCTTTGGCTGACTGAGCCGCGCGCACCATCGCTGCCAGGTTGTCGCGCATGGTAGCCAGTGGAAGGCCGCGCAGCGCGTCGTTCGCGCCGAGTTCGATGATGACTATGCGTGGTCGATGCTGCTGCAGCAGTGACGGCATTCGTGTACGGCCGCCGCTGGTGGTTTCACCGCTGATGCTGGAGTTGGCGACCGTATAATCCAAACCGCTGCCTCGCAGGCGTTCGACGAGCAACTGTACCCAGCCGGTGCCGCGTGGCAGTCCGTACTCCGCCGAAAGGCTGTCCCCCACGACAAGGATGACCGGGCGTGCGCGCGCCTCGGCAGGCGCGGTCTGCGCGGTGGCGCTGCTCATGCCCGCCGCCGCCATGGTCAGTGCAAGGCACGCACCCAGGCAGGAGTTCAGAAGGGCAGAGAGAAAGGTTCTGCGCGTGGCGGACGAGCGGTTGAAGAACATTGCGGTGGAGGCGCGAGGCCTCGGGAAGGTCGTGCAGGACGCCACGGGCAGCCTGACGATTCTCGATGATATCAACCTCGCGATTGTCGCCGGCGAAACGGTCGCCATTGTCGGTGCATCGGGCTCGGGCAAGTCCACCCTGCTGGGACTGCTGGCGGGACTCGATGTTCCGACCGCGGGCCGGGTCAGCATTTTCGGCGCCGACATGTTCGGCCTCGACGAGGATGGACGTGCCGCCCTGCGGGCGCGACAGGTCGGCTTCGTCTTCCAGTCGTTCCAGCTGCTGCCGCATCTGACGGCGCTCGAGAACGTAATGCTGCCGCTGGAATTGGTCGGCCAGTCAATCGATGGCGCCGATCCCGTCGCTGCCTCCACGGCGTTGCTCGGGCGTGTCGGACTGGGCGAGCGACTGTCGCACTATCCGAAATACCTCAGCGGCGGAGAGCAGCAGCGCGTGGCGCTCGCGCGCGCGTTCGTGCTGCGGCCTCCACTGCTGCTGGCCGACGAGCCGACTGGCAGCCTCGACGCACACACCGGCGAAGCAGTCATCGACCTGATGTTCGAATTGAACCGGGAGCGCGGCTCGACGCTGCTGCTGGTGACTCACGACGCCGAGATCGCGAGCCGCTGCGGCCGCAGGATCGAACTCGCCGCGGGCCGCATCGTCAACCACTGACACCGACGCGCAGCGACCGCAACACGTCCACCGCGCGCGCGGCCACCTCGCCGGCAACCAGACCGATGTCGCCCATGCCCTCGGCCGAGCGACCATGCAACCAGGCCGCGGCCTGTGCGGCTGTCCACGCGTCAAAACCCTGGGCGAGCAACGCCGCCAGCATGCCGGTCAATACGTCGCCCGTCCCTGCGGTCGCCAGCGCTGGCGACCCGGTCGGGTTGACCGCATAGCACCCATCGCCACGTGCGATCACGGTCCCTGCGCCCTTGAGCAGCACGACGCAGCGATCTTGCTCCGCAAGACGAAGCGCGGCGTCGATGCGGTCGCGCTGCACCTCAGCGGCGTCGACTCCCAGCAGCCGTGCGGCTTCAAGCGGATGCGGCGTCAAAATGGTCGGCGGGTGCCGCGCCGCCATGCGGGCCCGCAACTCCGGACGCAGCGCGAGCAGGTTCAGCGCGTCGGCGTCCAGCACCAGTGCGACTTCCCTGTCGAGCGCCGATGCAAGCTGCGCCTCGGCAACCGCATCGACCCCCAAGCCGCAGCCGACAGCGAGCACCCGCAGATCGTCGAGGTGCGCGGTATCGCGGAACATTAGCTCGGGCTGCAGCGGGTCGACGCGCAGCTCGGGTGCGCCGATCGCGTTCACATAGACGCGACCCGCTCCCAGCCGCAAGGCCGCACGCGCAGCCAGCAGCACGGCGCCGACCATTCCCCGTCCTCCACCGACGACGGCGACGTTGCCGTACGTCCCTTTGTGGCTGTTGTGGCGGCGCGGCTGCAGCAGCGATGCAAAGTCATCGATGTCGATCAGATGGCCCTGTGCAGCGACCGGCACGACGCCGATCGGTTCAACCTGCACTGCACCGGCCGCGTCGCGGCCATTCGAGGTATGGAGTCCGGGCTTGTCGCCGATGAAGGTAATGGTGGCCGTTGCCTGCACACCGGGCACGCCGCCGACCCAGGCACCGGTATCGGCGTCGAGTCCGCTTGGAACATCGATCGCGTACACATGGCGGTGACGGTTGATCCAGCCGACTGCATTCCGATGCGGACCCGCGAGCGGTCGCGTCAGGCCGATGCCGAACAGGGCGTCGATCGCCACATCGGCAGTCGATTCGGGGAGAGTGCGGACAATGCGGCCGCCAGCGGTAGCAAAGCGCTCGAAGGCTACCGCCGCATCCGCCGTCGATGGCCGCTCCGCTCCCACCAGCACGCACTCCGCGCCGTAGCCGAGCGAACACAGTTCGGTGGCGACGACGAAACCATCGCCGCCGTTGTTGCCCGGCCCGCAGACGACGACCATGCGCGTGTCACGCCGCTCGTGCCTGGCACTGATCCACCGCGCGGCGGCGAGTCCTGCGCGGGCCATCAGAGTTCCCGCAGGCAGGTCCGCCGCGGCCGCTTGTTCGATCGCCCGCAGTTCGTCGACTCGATAGAGTGGGATGCCCATGATGTTCAGCGTAGAACCTGTCTCAGCATCCCCGGTGGTCGCGGCGGGGCCGCATGGGGTGCAGGGCTAGACGCGGCGAGGGGACCATTGCTTACTGCAAGGACCCGAGCCGCAACAACGCCATGCGCCCCATGCGACCCCGCCCCGCAGGGTTGCCACGATAAGCGGGCGGCTGCGGCGTTGGCCGGCTCGGCCGTAGGCTCGGCTACTGTCCTTCGCCAGCCGCCTTGCATCCGCCCGGTTCTCGTGGCAACGCGATCCATCGGGGATACTGAGATAGGTTCTAGTTGGATCCGCCGGGCAGATACCTGTCGAGCGTCAATCCCTCGAGGTCGATGCCGGGCTCGCGTCCTGCGATCACATCGGCCAGCAAATGACCCGAGCCAGCGGCCATCACCCAGCCGCTCGAGCCGTGGCCGACGTTCAGATAGAGGTTACTGCATGGCGACTTGCCGATGACAGGTGGGCCGTCCGGCAACATCGGGCGCGCACCGACCCAGAACTTTCCTTGGCGGTAACTCGCCGCATAAGGAAACCAGTCGTGTGCCACTTTCAGCAGCGTACGCATTGGCCGCTCCTGCAAGGACATCGGCTGCGAGCTGAGTTCGGCCGTGCCGGCCACGCGCAGTCGGTTGCCCATGCGAGTGATCGCGACCTTGTAGGTCTCGTCCATGATGCTGGTGAATGGCGCATGCTCGAACGCCGAAATCGCGGCGGTCATCGAGTAGCCTTTGATCGCCATCAGCGGCAGGCGGATGCCGATCGGCTCGAGCAGGCGTGCGCTGTCGATTCCGCCGGCCATCACGATGCTGTCGGCGCGAACGAGTCCAGCGGAGGTATCGATGCCCGAGATCCGGCCGAGCGTCAGTTCAAAGGCGCGTGCCTCGATGCCGAAGCGGAAATCCACGCCGTCGCGAATCGCGATGTCCTTCAGCTGATGGGCGAAGTAGGCGCAATTGCCTATCTCGTCATCGGGCAGGTGCAGGCCCCCGGCCAGCGGAGTGGCGGGATGCAGCGCCACTTCGGTGGCGCGGCACTGCGCAGCGTCCAGCAGCGTGTGCCGCACGCCGAGTTCGGTCAACATCGAGCGCGTGGTCGCGGATGCCTCGAGGTCGGGCTCCGAACGGAACAACTGCAGGTAGCCGGTCGACTGCTCGAAGTCGAGCGCGTGCTGCGTGGCGAGTGAGCGCAGTTCTGCCAGACTGTAGAACGCAAGGCGCTGCATGCGCGTGCGATTGCGACGGTAGCGCTCGGCATTGCATTCACCCAGCCAGCGGCGCACCCAGCGCCACAACGAGGGGTTCAGCGAGGGCCGGAAGACGACCGGCGATTCAGGTCGCAGCAGGTACGAGAGCACTTTGCGCGGCATGCCGGGCGAGGCCCAGGGTCCAACATAGCCGGGGGCGAGCACCCCGGCGTTGGCGAAGCTGGCTTCCTGTGCGACGCCGGAGCGCCGCTCGAGCACGGTCACTTCGAACCCGGCGCGCCGCAGAAAATAGGCGGTGCAGACGCCGATGATGCCGGCGCCGATGACCATCACGCGCATTGCGTCCCTGACTGCCCTGTGGATCGCGGCCGCGATTCTAGTGACACTATGACGCCCCGCCCATGACGAGGTCGGGCAGCCAGGTGACGACCTGTGGCCACACGGTGATGACGGCGATGCACACGACGAGCATGGCAAAGAACGGCAGGGCCGCCTTGGCGATCACGTTGCTGTCGCGACCCGTCATGTTCTGCAGAACGAACAGATTGAAGCCCACCGGCGGGGTGACCTCGGCAATTTCCACCAGCAGGATCACGAAGATGCCGAACCAGATCAGGTCGAAGCCGGCCTGCTGGATCATCGGCAGGACCACCGCCGCCGTCAGGACGATCATCGATATCCCATCCAGCGCGGTGCCCAGAACGATGTAGAAGATCGTCAGGACGGCTATCAGCTGCAGCGGCGTCAAGCCCAGACTGTTGACCCATTCGGCGAGTTCGCGCGGTACGCCTGTGAACGCCATCGCCAGCTTGAGGAACGATGCGCCGGCAAGGATCACCATGATCATGCAGGACAGGCGAGTGGCTCCCATGAGTCCTTGCCAGAAGCTCTGCCAGGTCAGCATGCGGCTGGATGCCGCGATGATCAGCGAGCCGAGCACGCCGTAGGCGGCGCACTCGGTGGCCGTCGCCACGCCAGCCACCAAAACCCAGACGATGCCGACGATCAGCAGTGTCACCGGAATCAGGTTGCGCGACCGCGCGAACTTCTCGCGCAGCGTGGTCCCGGCCTCCGGCGGTGGCATGCGCTCGCGGTTGGCGAGCGCCCAGAAGGCGATGTAGCCGGAGAACAGCCCCATCAGGATGAGCGAAGGGATGAACCCGGCAAGGAAGACGCGGATGATCGATACATCGGCCGCTACCGCGTACACCACCATGATGATGGACGGAGGTATGAGGATGCCCAGTGTGCCCGCCGTCGCCAGCGAGCCGATCGCCACGTTCTCGTCGTAGCCCCGTCGCATCAGTTCGGGCAGCGCCACCTTAGAAATCGTGGCGCAGGTGGCCGCGGACGAACCCGAGACCGAGCCAAACACGCCGCAACCGAGGATGTTGACATGCAACAGCCTGCCCGGAATGCGATTGAGCCACGGGGCCAGCCCGGCGAACATCTGGTCCGACAGCTTGGTCCTGAAGAGAATTTCGCCCATCCAGATAAATAGCGGCAGTGCGGCGAGCTCCCACGATGCGCTCGATCCCCACATCGCCGTGAAAAGATTGGGGCCGGGTTCACGCGTCGTGAACCACGCCAGGCCCGCGTAGCCGACGGCGGCCAGCGAAAACGCAATCCAGATGCCGCCGCACAGCAGAACGCCGAGCAGGACGAGCAGGACGAGCCCGGTGAAGACGACGCCCTCCATCACAGCTCCTCGCTGTAATCGCCCTTGGCGCGGCGTTCCTCCGCGGCGACCACATAGCTCGGTGCGGACCCGCGTAACACGGACACCAATTCGTCGAGCAGAGCAATGAAGAGCAGAACGGCGCCGAAGGCGAAGGCGAGTTGCGGAATCCACAGCGGCACCACGAGAAGCCCGGTCGTCATTTCCTGATAGCGCCAGCTGTCGAACACCGAACGGACGACCCAGTAGGCGGCGTAGGCGGTCCCGACGAGGCCGCACGTGATCGCCGTGGTTTCCATCACTTTGCGCACGCTTGGAGAAACCGCTTCGATCACGAGCGTCATGCGCACGAAGTCGCCGTAGCGGAACGTGTGCGCCATCGCCAGGAAGGCGGCGGCCGCCGTCATCCACGACACAACGTCATCCACGCCGGCGGCCGCCACGCCGGCTACGCGCAGGACCGTGGAAGCGATCATGGTGGCGAAGATCAGGACGATGAAGACCGCTGCTGCGTACGCGCAGTAGTCGTACAGTCGGCGCAGCGGAGCAAGCAGCCTCATGGGCGAGTCCAGGCTAGGCAGGCGTCGATGAAAAAACGGCCGACACTTCATCGGAAGGTCGGCCGTTTGGGTTCAGCTCGGAATCGATCGGCTGCGACTACTTCTTGGCTGCCGGCGCTGCCTTGGCACTCTTGTTGTAGGCATCCAGGATCTCCTTGCCGTCGGGGCCGGCCTGCTTGAGCCAGTCGGCGGTCATTTCGTCACCGATTTTCTTCATGTCGCCCATCAGCTGCGGAGTCGGCTTCACCACCGTCATCCGGTTCTTCGCCAGGATCCCGAGTGATTCGTTGGTGTACGCGCGCATGCGGTCCCAGCCCTTCTTCTCGGCCTCCGCGGCCAACTTCATCACGATGTCCTGTGTCGACTTGTCGAGCTTGTCAAAGTCCTTCTTGTTGGCGACCAGCATGTTCTTGGGCAGCCACGCGTCGACCGCGTGAAAATGGCTCAGCGACTCCCACACCTTGCTGTCCACGCCGGTGGCGCCGGAAGACATGAAGGAGTCCACCACGCCGGTCGCCAGTGCCTGCGACAGTTCGGCTGCCTGGATGGTCAGCGGTGTCGCTCCGACCACCTGGGCGATCTTGGACGTCGCCGGGTTGTAGGCTCGCCATTTGAGCCCCTTCATGTCGGCGGCCGATTTCAGTTCCTTTTTGGCGTAGATGCCCTGCGGCGGCCATGCCACCGCATAGAGCAGCTTCAGGCCGCGCTTGTCGAGCGTTCGTTCGAGCACCGGGCGTTGCGCCTGGTACAGGCGCCAGGCGTCGTCGAATCCGGTCGCCAGGAAAGGTAGCGAGTCCAGCGCGAACACCGGATTCTGGTTGGCCAGCAGGCTCATCAGGACCTCGCCGAGCTGCGCCTGGCCACTTTCGACAGCGCGCATGATCTCCGGCGCCTTGAACAGCGATCCATTCGGCATGGACCACGATCTTCAGCTGGCCCTTGGTGGCGACGTCAACGTCCTTGGCCCATTGGGTCAGCGTGACGGTGTGTGGATTGCCGATCGGATAGCCGGTCGGCATGTCCCACTTGGTCTGGGCGAGCACCGGCAGCGTAGCGAAGGAAAGGGCGGCCATGGTGGCCACAGCACGCAACAGCAGACGTGAGCTCATGTTCTCCTCAGCGATGATCAGATCGCAAACGACGAGGCAGGCTGTGTCAACATATCCGCTCAGCATCCGGCGGCAACGAGCGGCCGGACATCCCCAACTCGTCGTGCGTCGCGAAGCATACAAGCACCGGCGCCAGGTCGGAGAACTGCATGCGTAGCGCGCCGCTGGGCGGGTCCTGGGAGTTCTGGATCGATCGCGGCGGCACCTTCACCGACATCGTTGCGAGGAAGCCCGACGGCGAACTTGTCACGCACAAGCTGCTATCCGACAACCCCGAGCGCTATCGCGACGCCGCAGTGGCGGGCATCCGGCACCTGCTTGGCGTTGCGCCGCGTGCCTCGATCCCCGTCGAGCGGATCGCTGCCGTGAAGATGGGAACGACGGTGGCCACGAACGCGCTGCTCGAGCGCAAAGGCGAGCCCACGGTGCTCGTCATCACGCGCGGCTTCGGTGACGCACTGCGGATCGCCTATCAGAACCGGCCGCGACTGTTCGAACGGCACATCGTGCTGCCGGAGCTGCTGTACTCGCGCGTGATCGAGGCCGACGAGCGCGTCGGTGCGCACGGCGAAGTCGTGCAACCGCTGGACGAATCGGCGCTCGCGGCGGATCTCAAGGCCGCGTTCGACGCCGGGTGGCGCGCCTGCGCGATCGTGCTGATGCACGGCTATCGGCACACGGCTCACGAGCAGGCCGCCGCGCGCATCGCGCGCGCGATCGGCTTCCCGCAGGTGTCGGTTTCGCACGAGGTCAGCCCGTTGATGAAGCTGGTCGCGCGCGGCGACACCACGGTGGTCGACTCGTACCTGTCACCGATCCTGCGCCGCTACGTCGAACAGGTGGCGGCGGAGATGCCCGGCGCGCGGCTGCTTTTCATGCAGAGCAACGGCGGACTTACCGACGCCTGGCGGTTCCAGGGCAAGGACGCGATCCTTTCAGGGCCAGCGGGCGGCATCGTCGGCATGGCCACCGCCAGCCGGCGCGCGGGGTTCGACCGGGTGATCGGCTTCGACATGGGCGGCACGTCGACCGACGTGTCGCACTATGCGGGCGAGTACGAGCGCGAATTCGAAACGCTGGTGGCCGGCGTGCGCATGCGCGCACCGATGATGAGCATCCACACGGTGGCAGCCGGCGGCGGGTCGATCCTGCACTTCGACGGCGCACGGCTGCGCGTCGGTCCGGATTCGGCGGGCGCGAACCCGGGGCCGGCATGCTACCGCCGCGGCGGTCCGCTCGCAGTCACCGACGCCAACGTGATGCTCGGACGCGTCCAGCCGGAATACTTTCCGCGCGTCTTCGGGCCGGGCGGCGACATGCCGCTCGACGGCGAGATCGTGCGACAGCGATTCGAGCAGCTGGCGCGCAGCATCGAAGCTGCGACCGGCCGGGCGCAGACGCCGGAGCAGGTGGCGGCGGGTTTCATCGAGATCGCCGTGGGCAACATGGCCGAGGCGATCAAGCGCATCTCGGTCCAGCGCGGCCACGACGTGACGCAGTACACGCTGACGGTGTTCGGCGGCGCGGGCGGCCAGCATGCCTGCGCGGTCGCCGACGCGCTGGCGATGACGACAGTCTTTGCGCATCCCCTGGCCGGCGTGTTGTCCGCCTACGGCATGGGCCTCGCCGAGCAGGCGGCAATGCGCGAAGTGACCGTCGAGCGGCCGCTCGACGAGGAATCGCTGGAGCCGCTGCGCGCGACACTCGATGCGCTCGCGCGTGAGGCGTGTGCATCGCTGCAGGAACAGGGGGTTGCGCCCGCGGCCATTCGGCAGGTGCGTCGCGTGCACCTGAAGTACGAAGGCACCGACACCGCACTGGCGGTTGCATTTGGCACGCTCGTCGAGATGCGCGAGCGCTTCAACGCGGCCTACCGGCAGCGCTTCTCGTTCCTGATGCCGGATCGTCGGGTTCTCGTCGAGACGGTCTCGGTCGAGGCGATCGGCGGCGGGCAGGCCGAGGTTGGAGGCGAGCCGGTGCAACGGGTGCCGCGGCCGCAGGGGCTGCAGGCCGCGGGATCGGTCCGCGCGTACTTCGACGACGGCTGGCACGCCACGCCACTGTACCGTCGCGACGAGCTGCGCCCGGGGGATCGAATCGATGGACCGGCGATCATCGCGGAGGCCAATGCCACTACCGTGGTCGAGCCGGGCTGGCAGGCGCAGATCACCGAGTTGGACCAGGTGGTGATGCGGCGCACGACGCCCCGTCCGTCCCGCCGTGCGATCGGCACCAGTGTTGACCCGGTGATGCTCGAGATCTTCAACAACCTGTTCATGTCGATCGCCGAACAGATGGGTCTGAGGCTGCAGAACACCGCCTACTCGGTCAACATCAAGGAGCGACTCGACTTCTCGTGCGCATTGTTCGATGCCGAGGGCAACCTGATCGCCAACGCTCCACACATGCCGGTGCACCTGGGATCGATGAGCGAGTCGATCAAGACAGTGATGCGCGAAAACGCCGGTCGCATGGTCGCCGGCGACGCCTATGTGATCAACGACCCGTATCACGGCGGCACGCACCTGCCGGATGTGACGGTGATCACGCCGGTTTTCGACGAAGCCGGCCGTGAGGTGCTGTTCTACGTCGGATCGCGCGGCCACCATGCCGACATCGGCGGCATCACCCCCGGCTCTATGCCCCCGTTTTCGCGCAACCTCGACGAGGAAGGCGTCCGCTTCATCAACTTCAGGCTGATCCAGGGGCAGGGGCCCAGTCTCGCGGGTCGCTTCGGCGAGTCGGAACTGGTGGCGCTGCTGACCGGCGGCGTGCACCCGGCGCGCAACCCGGCGCAGAACGTTGCCGACCTGCGTGCCCAGGTCGCGGCGAACGAGAAGGGGCGCGAGGAACTGCTGCGCATGGTCGAGCAGTTCGGGCTCGACGTGGTGCAGGCGTACATGCGGCACGTGCAGGACAATGCCGAGGAATCGGTGCGCCGGGTCATTACGCGGCTGACCGACGGCGAGTTCGAATACACGCTGGACAATGGAGCCGTCATCCGGGTCAAGGTGTCGGTGGATCACGGGCAGCGCGCAGCGACCATCGATTTCACCGGCACGTCGACGCAGCTGCCGAACAATTTCAATGCGCCGAGCGCAGTGTGCGTCGCCGCGGTGCTGTATGTCTTCCGCACGCTGGTCGACGACGCAATACCGCTGAACGCAGGCTGCCTGAAGCCGCTGAGGCTCGTCATTCCGGAAGGCTCGATGCTGAATCCGGAGTATCCCTCGGCGGTCGTTGCGGGCAATGTGGAAACGTCTTCGTGCATCACCAACGCGCTCTATGGCGCGCTCGGGGTCCTGGCATCGGCGCAGGGCACGATGAACAACTTCACGTTCGGCAACGCGCAGTACCAATACTACGAGACCATTTCGGGCGGATCGGGCGCCGGTATCGCGGATCTGCGAGATCCTGAGAGCGGCTTCGACGGCACCGATGTCGTCCAGACCCACATGACGAATTCGCGGCTGACCGATCCCGAAGTACTCGAGTTCCGCTATCCGGTGCGGCTCGATAGCTATGCGATCCGGCCAGGCTCCGGCGGCGCGGGGCGCTGGCACGGCGGCAACGGCGGCACGCGTCGCGTGCGCTTTCTCGAGCGGATGACGGCCTCGATCCTCGCCAACAACCGGTCGATTGCGCCGTTCGGCCTGCACGGTGGGATGTCAGGGGAGGCCGGACGCAACTGGGTTGAGCGCGTCGATGGCGCGCGCCTCGAACTGCCGCACATCGGCTCCGCCGAAATGGAGCCGGGTGATGTCTTCGTGATCCAGACGCCGGGCGGCGGAGGGTACGGCGAACCAGTAAGGGAGCCTCCGCACAACCCATGATGCTCGCGTTTGTGCGCAATGCCGATGATCGCAAGGCGCGCGCCGAAGGTGCTTGGCGGGTGCTCAAGCACGAGGCGCGCAACGACGCGAGCGCGGCAGGGGCCGGTCGGCCGCACTCGCCGCACACGGCACTGGGCGCGCAGCGGCTTTGCCGCTGTTGGCGCACAAACCCTCCGGGGCGTGGTCTTGGCGGGCGATCCGCTTTGTCGCACCTTCTCGCCTTGCTTCAGCAATGGTCTCGTCGGCGCTTCGCGCGGCTCATCCCGCCAAGACCGCGCCGCGGGCACCAGCGGTTGTGCGGAGGCTCCCCACGGCAGGTTTGTCGGAAACTTGAGTGCCAAATGGCGTTATCGGGGTGGCGATATCGCCCCAAGGAGAGGGGATAGCCTTCGCATAATCGATGCAGCTCTTCGCTTAGTACGAACCGGCTGCACGATGAACGCCCCTGACCGCCTGCGTCTGCCCGACGCGCTCGCCACGCTGTCGATCTGCTATGCGCCGATGATCGACAAGAACCGGCGTGCGGTGGGAACGCGTCTGACCATGTTGTCGTCGCGCGCTCCGGGCTATCTGCCGGTCGGCCATATCCTCGAGCAGCTGAACGAGGTCTGGCCCGCGGCCGAAGCCTCGGTGCTGGTCGCGCCGCTCGACGCGACCTTTGACGACTCGCTGCTGGCGTGGTCGCCGCCGGACAATGCCGTGCTCGAAGTACCAACTATCGCGCTGCGCGACCCGGACATGCAGCGCCTGGTGCAGCGCGCCTCGCGCCAGGGCATCCGTATGGCGCTGCGCGGACGGCCCGACGTTCCACTGCCACCGGCGCTGACCGCGTGCTTCGAGTATTCGCTGATCCATGTCAGCGAGGACCGTCGGCGGCTGAAGGACGGCCGCACGCGACGGGCTCCGCCCAATGCGGTCAGACGGATGCCGTTCGTCACCACCGGCGTGCGCCGCGTGGTCGATCTCGATGAGGCCTACCAGCGCGGCGCGATGGCCAGTGTCGGCTGGCCGATCGACGACGCCGAGCAGATTCCGAACTGTCGACTGAAGGCGGACCAGGGCAACCTGATGGAGTTGCTGCGCGTCGCCAGCGAGCGCCCCGATACGGACCTTATCGCATATCGCGTGCGACGCGACCCGGTGCTGTCGTTCAAGCTGCTGCGCATGGTCAACTCAGGAGCGTTCGAAACCGGTGGCCCGGTCGCGTCGATCCAGCGCGCAGTCCAGACGCTCGGACGCGAAAAGACGCTGCGCTGGCTGTCGCTGTCGCTCGAGTCGGCCGGTGAACACCTCAACGCGCTGCCGCTGATGCGAGCGGCGACGCTGCGCGGGCTCTTCCTCGAGCGGCTCGCGGGCGGGCTGCCGGAGGCCGATGAGGACATGCGTGATGAGCTGTTCGTCACCGGTGCGTTCTCGCTGCTCGAGCGAATCACCGGCGCGACGATTCCGCGCTTGATGGGGCCCATCGCCCTGGCCGACAACGTGACCGACGCCATCGTGCATCGGCGTGGTCCGTACGAACCGTACCTCGCACTGATCGAGGCGATCGAACGCAGCGATCCGATGGCGATCCGCCGTCAGACCGAAGCGCTCGCGATACCCATCTTCGACTGCAACCTGGCGCTGTTGCGCGCGATCGCCGCGACGCATCAGTTGGACCTCGAGAAAGAGCAGCGACCCGAGGAGATGGCTTTCGCGCCGGTATAATCGCCGGGCCGATCACGCCCGACGCGCGCGCCCTGCGCGTCATTCGCTCCTCGATGACCCCACACGGTAGGTTCTACGCGCTCGCCGGGCCGGGCGCGCTGTCCTCGTTTCGCGCAGCAGCACTGCTGCGCCTGGTCCAGGCAGCCGAACCCGATGCCATCGGCATCAGCGCTCGCTACATCCACTTCGTTCATGCGACACGCGAACTCGACAGCGTCGAGAACTCGCGCCTTGCGGCCTTGCTGGATTACGGCCAGACGGCGGGAGCGGCCGACGGCGTTCGCTTCCTGGTGGTGCCACGCCTCGGAACGATTTCACCGTGGGCCAGCAAGGCGACCGACATCGTGCACAACACGGGGCTCACGGTTGTGCATCGGGTCGAGCGGGGGACGCTCTACGCGGTGGAATTCAGGCGGACGTTTTTCCGTGCCAGATCGATCGATGCCGCCGCCCTGCTGCGTGTCGGGGACGCCCTGCACGACCGCATGACCGAAAGCGTGATCGACCCGGAGACCGATCCGGCGCGACTGTTCGTCGAGCTTCCCGGCAAGGCCGTGCAGACGGTTCCCGTCACGTCGCAGGGCCGCCGCGCGCTGGCACATGCCAATCAGCAGATGGGGCTTGCGTTGTCCGACGACGAGGTCGACTACCTGGTCGACGCGTTCACGCAACTGCAGCGTGACCCGACCGATGTCGAGCTGATGATGTTCGCCCAGGCCAACTCGGAACACTGCCGGCACAAGATCTTCAATGCGAGCTGGACGATCGACGGCAAGGTAGAGGAAGCGACCCTGTTCGGCCTGATCAAGGCGACGCACGCCGCGGCGCCTGCCGGCACGATCGTGGCGTACAGCGACAACGCGGCGGTGCTCGAAGGTGGCAGCGTTTCGCGCTTCTATCCACGCAGCGAGCAGGTGGCCGGTGCGGTGGCGGTCGACTACGCCGCGGGCGAGGAGCTGACCCATACCGTCTTCAAGGTCGAGACGCACAATCATCCGACGGCGATCGCACCGTTTCCTGGTGCGGCCACTGGGGCCGGCGGGGAGATCCGCGACGAGGGAGCCACCGGCCGCGGGGCCAAGCCGAAGGCCGGGCTCAACGGTTTCTCGGTCTCGCACCTGCGTATTCCCGACCTGCCGCGACGGTGGGAGCGTGACCATGACGTGACACAGGCTGCAGCGACCGCAGAGGCGGACGACTACGGGTTTCCGGGCCGCATCGCCAACGCGCTCGCGATCATGATCGAGGGTCCGATCGGCGCAGCCGCGTTCAACAACGAGTTCGGGCGCCCGAACCTGCTCGGTTATTTCCGCGCCTACGAGCAGAACGTCGGTGGGACGCACTACGGCTATCACAAGCCCATCATGATCGCCGGCGGTATCGGCAATGTCCGCGAAGATCAGGTGCACAAGCTGGATCTACCGCCGGGCACGCTGCTGGTCCAACTCGGCGGTCCGGGAATGCGAATCGGGCTCGGCGGCGGTGCCGCATCGAGCATGGGTGCCGGCAGCAACACGGAGCAACTGGACTTCGATTCGGTCCAGCGCGGCAATCCGGAAATGCAGCGGCGCGCACAGGAGGTGATCGACCGCTGCTGGGCGCTCGGCGCCGGTAATCCGGTGGTGTCGATCCACGACGTGGGGGCGGGCGGGCTGTCGAACGCGATGCCCGAACTGGCCGACCAATCGCATCGCGGGGCGCGCATCGATCTCGCGAGCATTCCGGTCGAGGAAAGCGGCATGAGTCCGCTGGAGATCTGGTGCAACGAGTCGCAGGAGCGCTATGCGCTGGCGATCGACCCGGAGCGCATGCCGGCTTTCGACTGGATCTGCCGCCGCGAACGCGCGCCCTATGCGGTCGTCGGGCGGATCACCGCGGACGGAACTCTGGTGGTTAGCCGTCACGATGCGCCACCGGCCGTCGACATGCCGATGGGCGTGCTGCTCGGCAAGCCGCCGCGCATGCATCGCCATGTCAGGCGCATCAAGGTGGAGTTGCCGCCGTTCGAGACCGCGGGACTCGACATCGGGCAGTGCGCGCTCGATGTGCTGCGGCATCCGACGGTCGCCAGCAAGTCGTTCCTCGTCACGATCGGTGACCGCTCGGTGGGCGGCATGAATTCGCGCGACCCGCTGGTCGGCCCTTGGCAGGTGCCGGTCGCGGACTGCGCGGTGACGACGATGAGCTTCGAAGGCTACGCCGGCGAAGCGATGGCGATCGGCGAACGCGCACCGCTGGCGGTGATCGACGCCGCAGCAGCGTCGCGGATGGCGATCGGCGAAGCCATCACCAACATCGCTGCCGCCGATGTCGCACTGGCGAACGTCAAGCTGTCGTGCAACTGGATGGCGGCATGCGGCGAGCGCGGCGAGGACGCGAAGCTCTACGAGGCGGTAGCCGCGGCATCCAGGCTGTGCTTGAACCTCGGCATCAGCGTTCCCGTCGGCAAGGATTCATTGTCGATGAAGACCGCCTGGCGCGACGGAAGCCAGGACAAGTCGGTCTGCGCTCCGGTATCGCTGGTGGCCAGCGCGGCAGCACAGGTCGCCGATGTCAGGCGCACGCTGACGCCTCAGCTGGTAGCGGATCCCGACACGCTGCTGCTGATGATCGATCTCGGCGGCGGTCGCAACCGCATGGGCGGCTCGATCCTGGCGCAGGTGACGCGGCAGATCGGCAGCGAAGCGCCCGATGTTGACGAACCTGCCCGGCTTTCGGCTTTCGTTGCAGCGCTGCGTGAGTTGCAGCGGGCCGGGCGGGTGCTCGCCTACCACGACCGTTCGGACGGCGGACTTTTCGCCACGCTTTGCGAGATGGCTTTCGCCGGACATTGCGGGGTGACGGTCAACCTGGATGTGCTGGCGGTCGATCCGGTCGCCGCCGACTGGGGAGACTTCAAGATCCGACCCGTACAGGTCAGCGTCCGCCGCAACGAACTGATATCGCGCGCGCTGTTCAGCGAGGAACTCGGTGCTGTCCTGCAGATACGCGCGGCCGAAAAGTCGGCGGTGATGGAGTCACTGCGCGTGGCCGGCCTGGGCGCGGCGTGCCAGATCATCGGGAAGCCGAACGCTGCGGATGTCGTCGAGTTCTGGTGCGACGCGAAACCGGTGTTCACGCGACCGCGTGCAGAACTCCAGCGTGTGTGGAGCGAGACTTCGTGGCAGATCGCGCGGCTGCGCGACAACCCCGATTGCGCCGACGCAGAGTACGCGCGCGCCGGTGATACGGAAGATCGCGGATTGTCCCTCGCTCTTTCGTTCGACCCGGCCGAAGACATTGCTGCCCCGTATATCGCTGGCGGCGCGCGACCGCGCGTCGCGATCCTCCGCGAGCAGGGCGTCAACAGCCAGACTGAGATGGCGTACGCGTTCCATCGTGCCGGTTTCGCATCGGTCGATGTGCACATGACCGACCTGATCGAAGGTCGGCAGACGCTTGGCGACTTCAAGGGCCTAGTGGCCTGCGGCGGCTTCTCGTACGGCGATGTACTGGGGGCAGGCGGCGGCTGGGCCAAGACCATCCTGTACCGGCCGCAGCTTGCCGAAATGTTCATTACCTTCTTCGGTCGAGGCGACAGCTTCGCGCTCGGCGTGTGCAACGGCTGCCAGATGATGAGCCACTTGCGCTCGATCATTCCCGGCGCGCGCGACTGGCCGCGCTTCGAGCGCAACGCCTCGGAGCAGTTCGAAGGCCGCCTCGTCCAGGTCGAGGTCCCGCAGTCTCCGTCGATCTTCTTCGACAGCATGGCCGGCAGCCGCATTCCGATCGCCAACGCGCACGGCGAGGGTCGTGCGCTGTTCGATTCGGACGAGCAGCGGAGCAGGGCGCTGATCGCGCTGCGGTACGTGGACTCCGCGGGGGAGCCGACCGAGCGCTATCCGTACAACCCGAACGGGTCGCCGGGCGGCATCACCGGCCTCACCACGCCGGACGGACGATTCACCATCGTCATGCCGCACCCGGAGCGCGTATTCCGCACGGTACAGATGTCCTGGCAGCCGCCCGGATTGGGCGAAGACTCGCCGTGGATGCGGATTTTCCGCAACGCGCGGCGCTGGGTCAGCTGACGCACAACCTGCACCTTGCGCGTCACTTGGTCGGGGCGGGTTTCGCAGCCGGTGCCGATTGCGAGCGTCCCTTGGTCACTTCGGCGAGCACGTCAGCTGTGATGTCGTAGGCCGGGTCGGCGTACACGAGGGTGCCCCGGTCATAGACAAGCGTGCCGCCCTTGCGGCGTGCGACTTCGCCCGCGGCGCGCGCGATTTCGCCGACGATCTGCCCGCGGAACTTCTGCGCGCGCTGCTGCAAATCGGTCTGAGTCTTCTGTATCAGTTGCTGGGCCTCGTTCTGCTTGGTCTGCATCTCTTGTCCGAGCCGCTGCCCTTCCGCGCGAACGGCATCCTTCTGCGAGGCGGCGAGCGTCGGGTCATCGAACTTGCTCTGCTGCTCCTTCAGCCGGTCGCTCAGCGTGCGCACCTCGCGCTCGAGCGTTTGCAATCGCTCGGTCGCCTTCTGTTCATCCGCTTTCAGCGCCGCCTGTTGCACCCTGGTTTCCGGATGTCCCTCGAATATTTTGGCCATGTCGACCGTGAAGACCTTCGGCGCCGGCTGCGCCATGAGGCTGAGGGGAAGGCAGGCGAGGGCGGCAACCGCCAGGTAGTGCTGCGATTTCATCGGATCTCCGTTCGTTGAGGGCGTGAGCGTACCGTGTTGCGGCAGGCGGGGCGGGCGGCAGGGAGGCTGCATGTGGAGCGAACGCTCCATCATTGGCCGGCCCCGGTACCAGTGAGCGAGTTCCGCATAGCGGAAAAAGGCCGTCAATCGGCGGTAAGCCCGATCGATTGGCTCGCGCTCCCGATTGGAAGAATTTCGTCGTTCGACAAGGGGCGCGCAGCGCATCGCTGACAGCCCCGGCGAAGTTCGATTGGGGAGCGACGCTCGGTGCCGGAACTGATGCAGGTTCGAGGGTGCGCGCGGTGGTTGGCGCGGAGCGCGCTGGCCGCGCTGCTGCCATTGCTTGCGGCTGCGCCATTGCTCGCCAATCAGAACGATGAGGAGATCACGACCGACCAAGACCTGCCGCACCGCGAGGTCGGTTACATCCCCACGACTGATGCGAGCGTGCGCGGCATGCTTGCCACGCAGCTCTCGTCCGCCAGCCGGTTCGGGACCGCGCAGATTGACAACGTCGGCGCGCGCATCAGGATGCTGCACCTCGGGCAGGATCCATGTTCGCTGCAATTCGATGTCGGCACCAACATCCGCTGGGAACGGGCTGCGACGGACGAAGACGCGCCCGAGGCCGCACCTTCCTCGGCGTCGCCAGAGCCGCGTTGGAAAGGAAAGGAGCGCGGGCGCTGCGGCAATCCGCTCGCGTTCTGGATCGGGGGCAACGTCGAACTCGGCTCCTTGCGTCCCAGCTCGGCCGCTGACCGCAGCGACTTCGCGACATCCGGACTGACGTTCGGAGCGGACGCGAAGCTAGTGCCGGGACTGGCACTTGGCGTTGCGGTGGGATACGGGCGCGATACGAGCGATGCGGATCTAAACGGCAGCGAAAGTCGCGCGCAGGCGAAGAATGCAACCTTCTATGCTTTGTACGAACCGATCCGATCCGTTTACGTCGACGTTCTGAGCGGCTATGGCAACCTGGACGATGACTCGACTCGGTGGCAGGACTCAGCGCTAATGGCCGGTGCGCGTAACGGTTCGCAGTCGTATGGGTCGCTCGCCGTCAGCGGTGTCATCGACGTCGGAAAAATGAAGCTTGCGCCCTACGGGCGAGTCGAGCGGGTGAATAGCCGGCTCGACGGCTATGTCGAAAGCAGGCCCCACGCTTCGGCGCTCGGCTACGGCCAGCTGAGCGCCCCGCAGGACGTAGTCGCGGGTGGCCTGTTCGCCAGCACCAGGATCCTGCTCGGGCGCGCGAGCCTCGAGCCAAGTGTGCGCATCGAGGCACGACGCGTGTCCGCCTCCTTGCTTGACCAGGAATCGTGGTATGCCGACGTGCCGGCGGATGCGTACGTTCTGGTCGACGGGGGTGCAACGGAAAGTCAGTTGATGGGCGGGGTCGGCTTGGTGGCGCGGGTCAGCGAGGCGTTCTCGTTAGATCTCGATTACAGCTACACGGGCGCCAGCGGAAGCTATCGCGCCGAAAGTATCAGGGCGACCCTGCGCGCGCCGTTCTAGCGACGATCGCAACCGCACGCCGTGATGCCCTCAGCGCGGGCCGAAGACCTCGACGTAGTTCTGGATCAGGGAACCTGCGGGGCGGCGACCCGACCCTGCGGCCTCCGATCCGTCGAGGCACAACACGAGCCGATATCCGGTCCGCGAAACGGACTGGATGCGAATCTGCGGGAATCCCTGGCGGGCGAGTCGCGTGCGCAACCGGCTGATCGCGGTGTTGAGCGCGCGCGACAGCGATTCGGAACGACCCAATGCCTGCAACAGCGCTTCGCGTGATACCGGCCGGCCGTGCGCCGCGGAGAGCTGATTCAGTATCACCAGCTCACTGCCGCAAACGTCAATGCGTTGGTCACGCCAGGTCACGCGATGTCGTACGGGATCCACTTTGAGCGGTCCGTACTCGGTAGCATGCTGGATCGGCGCCACGCGCTCCTCGACCAGGCGGTCGAGCCGACGCAGGTGGGCGAGCAGCAGGCGAGGGGACAGTGGCTGTGCCGCGACGGCGTCGGCACCGGCCTCCAGGGCGACGATCTGGTCTACGTCGTCGACGAAGCGCCGGGTCAGCAGCAGCGGAGCGTCGGTCACCCGCCGCAGCAGGCCGACGACTTCCGCGGGCGACTGCCGCACCTGATCGAGATCGATCGCGACAGCGTGGTAGCGAACGCGCCGTGCGAGCGCGATCGCCGCGCCGATATCAGTGACGAACTCGATCCGGCAATCCTCGCGTTCAAGTACCTCGCGGTCTTGGTAGACGCGGCTCGCGGTTGTCAGCATGAGGATCTTCATGAAGCGCTCCTGCAAAGACCCCGAACGCCGTGCCAGCGCCGCCCGCCGCACGAGCGCGCGTCGACGGTCTAGTGGCCGCCATATCGCACGCATCACGACTCATGGTCACTCCGTTTGATGCATACGCAGCGCTACCCGATAGAAGTCAATGCCTCGCTGCACGCGACATTGCCAGCAGAACCCGGTTCATTTCCCGCACATCACGCCCTGCGGTCTGTTCGACTTCGCGCTGTGCGGCTTCCCACAGCGGCATGGCCTTGGCAAACGCTCGCCGTCCCTTGGCCGTCGCGTGCACCTCGCGCTCGCGGCGATCCGATCCGGCAATCATCGTGACAAGTGATTCCCTTTCCATGATGCGCAGATTGCGCGTCAGTGTGGTTGCATCCATCGCAATGGTCTTCGCGATAGTCGTGACCGTGCTTCCCGGCAGTGCAACGACTGCCCAGAGCACCGCGAGCTGGCTGGCGCGCAATCCTGCAGGTTGCAGGTGCCCGTCGTAGACCGCGGTTACCGCGCGGGCGGCCATGCGGACATTGCCGCACAGGCACTCGAAACCGCGCGGGCCATACGTGGCCAGAGCTTTCATCGGATAATGGTTTGAATGTAGATACATTCATTTTATGCGTTGCTCGCCGTCGTGTCAGCATTTTCCGGGCCGTGCCCGGCTGGCCGCGGGCGGGGTCGCAGCGCGTAGCCACGGCCGCGAGCCGAGGCGATGCCTACATGGGCGGCAGCGACCTCGGCGAGCCGCTGGCGCAGGCGGAACACGATGAGATCGACCGCCGACGGGTTGACCTGTACCGCCAGGCTGTCAGGTACATGGAAGCCGGAGCGCTCGACTACCCTGCCGGGGTGCTGCATCAGCACGGTTAGCACTTCGGCCTCGCGCGGTGACAGCGCGACCTCCTTGTCGTCGTAGCTCAGCACCCGGCGCGTCCGGTCGACAACCAGTCCATACGCTCCTACCGCGTCCGGCGCCGGATCGCCGCTGCGCACCGGGCGCCGGACCAGCGCGCGCGCGCGGGCGACTGCCAGCCGCGGATCCAGCTCCGGTGGCCACACGTCGTCGAAGCCCGCCTCGAGGGCGACGATCTGCTCGGCGACATCGTGGCGCTCGTCGGCCAGCAGCACGTACGGACCGCGCCACAGCGGTGTGAATCCCCGCAGCAGGGTCAGTGCTCGCGCATCCGGCAGGTCGTCGGCGAGCAGCACGATGCAAGGACACCGCTCGCGCAGCACCTCGAGAGCCGAGTTGATCGTGCCGGCTTCCTCGACGACGAAGCGTTGCCGCAAGCCGGCAAGCACGGCTTCGCCGGCGTGTGCCGTCGGCACCCGCACCAGCAGGACGGTTTGCGACAAGGGAATGCTCACAGCGCGATGTTGCATCCAATCGCATTGCAGGTGTGCGAGAGGCAAAGACGGGGGCGCCCCGCGCTGCGTGCGCGCAACAGGCGTGAAACCTTTGTGACATATCACCTGATGCTCGATCGCTGTAGATACAGCAAATGCTACTAAGCGGCTAGCGGCCCGGATCGGACCGGGCGCGCCAGCGAGTTCGCAACGCCACCGGGAGACAAGATGAGACATGAACACACACGGCGACACACACGGGCCGCCGCGGCAGTGCTCGCGGCGATAGGCGCTCTTACGGCCGGCCGGAACGCCGGCGCGCAGCAGGCTGCACCACCGCCAGCTCCTACGGCTCCTGCGACTCAGCAGCTCGAGCGGGTCGAAATCACCGGTTCCAGCATCAAGCGGATCGCGGCGGAAACCGCACTGCCGGTCCAGGTTCTGACCTCCGAGGACATCGCGCGAACCGGCGTGACATCAAGCGAGCAGCTGCTGCGCACCATCAGTGCCGTCGACGCCGCCGGCATCACGGTCTCGGCCAACAACGCCGGGCTGAATACCGGGGGGCTCTCGACGGCTTCGTTGCGCGGCCTCGGCTCGCGGCGAACGCTGGTGCTGATCAACGGCCGGCGTATCGCTCCCTACGGCAGCGTTGGCGACTCGGCGTCGGTCGACGTCAACAACATTCCGATTGCCGCCATCGATCGCGTGGAGGTGTTGAAGGAGGGTGCCTCGGCGGTATATGGGTCCGACGCGATCGCCGGCGTGATCAACTTCATCCTGCGCCGCGAGTACACCGGCGCCAGCATCAGCGCGGAATACGGGCAGACGGCGTCCGGGGGCGGTGCGGTCACGACCGTCACCGGCACGTACGGTTTCGGAAGCCTGGACAAGGACCGATTCAACGTCAGCCTGCTTGCTACCTACCAGAAGACCAAGGCGATCTATGGCGCCGACCGTAGCTACGCGAAGTCGGGGATCAATGTCTCGCCCGATCCGGCGTCGGACACGAACACCGACACCACATCCGGAAACACCTTTCCGGCCAATATCGCCACGCAGGACGGGCAGACCATAGGTAACCCGCTCGCAGGCAATTGCGGGCCCATCAGCGTGACCAGCCCGTTTTTCAGTCCGGACGTGTGCCGCTATGACCCGTCACCATTCGTCACGCTGCTGCCCGAGGCCGAGAACTGGACGATCATGGCGTCCGGGAAGTACGCGATATCGAGCACGCTCGAAGCCTATGCGGAGTTGTCGTACACACGTCGCGACATCTTCACGCAGATCCAGCCGGTGCCGTTGTCCGACCAGTTCGCGCTGCCGGTGACTCACCCGCTGTTTGCCGTGCCTCCATACAACGGTGCCAACACGTTCCTGCTGCAGCCGACCAGTCCGTACTATCCGGCAAGCTACATCGCATCGCAGGGATTCGATCCGACGCAGCCCGTGCTGGCTCGATACCGCGCGCAGGAAAGCGGTTTGCGTCAGACACGCGACATCGCGGAGACGCCGCGCTTCGTGCTCGGACTCCAGGGCAGCGGCCTCGGCTGGGATTACAACGTTTCGTACCTGTACACCAGCAGCGAACTCACCGAGAGCGTCGAAGGCGGCTTCCCGCAGCTGACCAAGATCCTGCCGCTGCTGAATACCGGCCTCGTCAATCCGTTCGGCCCCAGCGCGCCGGACATCCAATCGCAAATTCTCGCCGCCAACTTCAGTGGTGACACATACGTCAACAAGGCCACCTTGCAGAGCCTGCAGGGTTCGGCCAGCAGGGAACTGATGCAGTTGAATGGCGGTGCGCTCGCCGCCGCGTTCGGCGCCGAGATCCGTCGGGAAGGCTATGACGCGCAACCGTCGGAACTGCTGATCCAGGGCGACGTTTCCGGCTATGGCGGTAACCAGGCGTCGGTCGACGTGTCGCGCAACGTTTATTCGATCTATGGCGAGATCAACGCGCCTGTCATCAAATCGCTCGAACTCGGCGCGGCACTGAGGTACGACAGTTACGAAGGCACCGGCGGCAAGACCACGGGTCGCGTCACCGGGCGCTGGACACCGAGGGACGGCGTGCTGCTGCGTGGATCGGCGGGTACAGGGTTCCGCGCTCCGAGCCTATCGGATCTGTACGCGACGCAGACGGAGAGTGTGTCGACCAGCGGAGTCAGCGATCCGCTACGCTGCCCGACGACTAACAGTTCGATCGACTGCGCAACGCAGTTCACGACGACTCTAGGCGGCAATCCGAACCTGGAGCCCGAGACCTCGACCAACTACACGCTGGGATTCATCCTCGAGCCGACTGCATCGCTGTCGTTCGGTGTCGACGCCTGGTGGATCGACATCAAGGACGGCATCCTGGTCGGCGGAGTGTCGGTGCCGACGATCCTCGCCGACCTGAGCCGCTGGGGTTCGTTGGTCACTCGCGGCCCGGTGCAGCCGGCGTTTCCGACGCTGCCCGGCCCGATCACCAATATCCAGCAGACGAACATCAACCAGGGAACCATCAATGTCCAGGGCTACGACGTCAACTTCAACTGGCGGCTAACACCGACCGATTACGGTCGATGGACCATCGGCCTCAGCGGTACTTACTACGCCAAGTACGACATCGAACTGCCGGACGGAACGACCGAGAAAGCACTCGGCACCTGGAACGCCAACATCCCTGGGCCGGTGCCCCGCTGGAAGCAGTACCTGTCATTCACCTGGCAAAGCGGACCGTGGAGCGCGACGCTGGCACAGCGCTACCAGTCGGGTTACCGCGATGTGCCGGGCAATGCGAGCGACTTTGCCAACGGCGTGACCGACGTGCCGCCCGAGCCGCACAAGGTCTCGTCGTACCAGACGTGGGACCTGCAAGGAAGCTGGGCAGGCTACAAGGGGCTGGTGCTGACGCTGGGCGTGCGCAACCTGTTTGACGAGGATCCGCCCTACACCAACGTAGGCGCGGCCGGCAGTCAGTTCCAGGTGGGTTATGACATCTCATACGTCGACGTCCACGACCGCTTCATCTATGGCCGCATCGCCTACTCGTTCCAATGATGCGTAAGCTGACCGCAGTGCGCAGCCTTGGCCGATCCTTCGGCGGACTCACACTGGCCGGTGCGTTGCTCGGGGTCCCGCCGGCAATGGCGGGACCCTGTGACAGTGCGGAGCATCGCGCCTTCGACTTCTGGCTGGGCGAGTGGCAGGTCTATACGCCGGACGGGAAGCTGGCCGGCACCAACGTCATTGCCCGCGAATACGACGGCTGCGTTCTGCACGAGCGCTATACGACCGCGCGCAAATACAGCGGCGAAAGCCTCAATATCTACGATGCCCAGCGGCGCGTATGGCACCAGACGTGGGTCGACACGACCGGCACGCTGCTGCTGCTTGAGGGCGGCGCGCGCGATGGCTCGATGGTGCTCGAAGGTCGAACCCTGGCGGAAGACGGCAAGACGCTCGTGCATCGCATCTCCTGGACGCCGTCGCCCGACGGCTCCGTCCGGCAGCATTGGGAGACCCGCAAGGACGACGGCCCCTGGATGACGGCCTTCGATGGCCGCTACCGACGCAAGGCGCCATAAACGAATCGTCCGTTCACGGTCGTTGAAGAGCCAGAGTCCAGTTCGTCGTCCGCTCCAAGCGCGGCGGGCACTTGCGCACGAGCCGCTGCGGCCTTAGCTTCGCGCTCCATGGTCACACAGCGTGCTCAGCTCATTGACTTCGAATCCACCTGGCTCGACGAGCTGATCCCGATGTGGCGGGCCAGTTTCGAGGACGGAGTAGGCATCAGGGATTTGCACCCGCTCGACGGTCAACGCAACTACTTCCTGAAACAGGTTCTGCCCGCGAATGAAGTCAGACTCGCGATCGAGGACAGTGTGCTGGTCGGATTCATCGCCGCCTCGCGCACGTCGATCGCTCAACTCTACGTTCGAATCGGCTGCCAGCAGCGAGGGCTGGGCACGATGATGCTCGACTGGGCAAAGCGGCAATCGCAAGGGCGTCTGTGGCTGTACACCTTCGTGCGCAACCGCCGCGCGTGCGTCTTCTACGAACGGCACGACTTCGTCGCCGTCGCGTACGGCTTCGAGCCGATGTGGCAGCTGGACGATGTCAGATACGAATGGATGGAGGGACGAGTGTCCAACAGGTATGACCCTGCAAGGCTCTGTTCGGAGAGCCGCTTCAACACCGGAGCGGTGTTCGACATGTCCGGCGGGCGCGCACGCTACTGAGCGGCATCAAAACGAAAAAGGGCGCATGCGCGCCCTTTTTTAGTATCGCGGCACGATCGCCGCTTGCATCCTGTGCACTACTGGATCTTCGCGTTCTTCGTCACGTTCTGCACGAACGCCTGGGCCTTTTGCTGCTGCAGCGATTCGCGGATCTGCGGAGCCACCTGTTCCAGCGGCGGAAACTGGGTGTCGCGCACGTCGTCGAGGCGGATCACATGCCAGCCGAACTGCGTCTCGACCGGCGCTTCGGTCATTTCGCCCTTCTTGAGCTTCGAAAGCGCTTCGGCGAACGGCTTCACGTACGCATCGGGTGCAGCCCAGTCGAGGTCGCCGCCGTTGGCCGCCGAACCGGTGTCCTTGGACTTCTTGGCGAGCTCTTCGAACTTGGCGCCCTTTTTCAGCTGCTCGATGATTCCAACGGCATCGGGCTGGGTTTCAACCAGGATGTGACGGACGCGGTATTCCTTACCGCCTACGGAAGCCTTCTGCTTCTCGTACTCGGCCTGGACCTGCGCATCGGTGACCGGATTCTTGGTCATCTCGTCACGCAGCAGTGCCTGGATCAGTGTGTTCTGCCGCTGCACGTCGAGCATGAACTTCACGTCCGACTGCTCGGGGATGCCGCGCTTGCTCGCTTCCTGCAGCAGGACTTCGTTCTGAATCAGACGATCCTTAACCATCTTGCGCAGTTCGGGCGAATCCTTCTGGCCCTGCTTGACCAGTTCCTTGACCCAGGCGTCCTCACGCGCCTTGGGAATCGGCTTGTTGTTGACGACGGCGACGTTCTGCGCGAGCGCGAGTCCGCTCGCAAGAGCCAGGGCCGCAAATAGGGCGGTACGTTGCATGAGCATCAATGTCCAGATGAAGGAATGGAAGGCGGCGCCGAGCCGGGGGATTTCTCGTCGGGCGCCAGCAGCGTCATGGCGAGAGCGTGGATCTCGCGCTGCATTAAATCGGCCAACGCATCATACACGAGGCGATGTCGGCTCACTCTCGGTTGACCCGCGAATGCGGCACTGACTAGGGTCATCCGATAGTGCCCGCCGCCGGCGGCGGCGCCCGGGTGCCCGGCATGCAGCGCGCTCTCATCTTCGATGGCGAGCTCAATCGGTTCGAGCACGCCAAGGCGTTCGCGCATGCGAGCCACGGTCGCTTCAGGCATCTTCCGGAGCCTCCTTCATGTGTCGGGCCAGATAGATTCCAATTGCCAGTGTGAACGCCAGCGTCAGACCGAACAGACCGAAGAGCTTGAAGCTGACCCAGGTCTCGGTCGGTACCGAGTAGGCGACAACGAGGTTGACGACGCCCATCGCCGCGAAAAATGCGATCCATGCCCACAGCAGTCGAGTCCAGACCGGATCGCTCGCGGCGATCTGCTCCCCCAGCAGAGAGCGCACCAGGTTCTTTCCCCAGATGAGGTGACCGGCCAGCAGCGCGCTGCCGAACAGCCAGTAGAGGATGCTCGGTTTCCACTTGATGAAGGTCTCGTCGTGGAACCAGATCGTCGCGCCGCCGAACACCACGATCACGACCAGACTGATCCACAGCATCGTGTCGACCTTGCGGCCGCGCGCCAGCAGCCCGCCAACCTGTATCAGCGAGGCCACGATTGCCACCGCCGTAGCGAGGAGGATCGGCGCCTGGTCCGGCGGCACGGTGCCGTCGCCGATCATCCAGCCGAGTGAAGCGCCCGCCAAGGCGATCGACTGCTGCGGGTAGGCGCCTGCCACCTTGAACGTCAGGAAGAACAGGATGACCGGCAGCAGGTCGAACAGCAGCTTCATCGAGCGTCCTGTGTGGTCGGCTCGAAGGTCAGCGCGGCCGAATTGATGCAGTAGCGCAGTCCGGTCGGCGGGGGACCGTCCGGGAACACGTGGCCGAGGTGGGAATCGCACACGTTGCAGATGATCTCGGTGCGCACCATGCCGTGGCTGGTATCGCGCTGCTCACGCACATTGGCCGGGTCGATCGCCTTGAAGTAACTCGGCCACCCGCAGCCCGAGTCGAACTTCGTGTCGGACGCGAACAGCGGCGTCCCGCAGGCGACGCAGCGGTAGATCCCGTGCTCGTGATGGTCCCAATAGCGACCGGTAAACGGGCGCTCGGTTCCCCTTTCGCGCGTCACCGAGTATTCGTTCGGCGACAGCTGCGCCCTCCATTCAGCGTCGGTCTTCTTTACCTTGTCCATCGGCGGGTTCCTAGGATGAGCACGAAAGGTGCAGCGACTGCGCCCAGTCCGGCGGCTCGGCGGCATATGCCTCGCGTCCCGGCTGTTCGTCGTACGGATGTTCGAGCACGTCGAGCAGGCGCACCAGTTCCGCGTAGTCGCGCGGTCCTTCGTCCCCGCGCGCCTGGCGGATGGCGACTTCGGCCAGGTGGTTGCGTAACACGAATTTCGGATTGACGCGGTTCATCTTGAGCTCGCGCTCGGTATCGACGCTGTCTTCAGCTCTCAGGCGTGCGCGATACCGGACGGCCCAGGCGTCGAAAGCGAGCCGATCGACGATGAGATCGCGCACCGCCGCGTCGTCGGCCGGCGAGTCCGCGTCGCTGCGCAACGACGCGAGGCGCCGCCAGAATCGCGTCCAGTCGGTGCGGTTCGCATCCAGCAGGACCATCAGGTCGCCGATCAGCGCATCGTCGGCAGGTTGCGTGGTCGCCAGGCCGAGCTTGGCGTGGAATACCGCAGAGATCGCCTGCGCATATTCGTCGAGGTAAGTGTCGATCGCCGCCTTGGTCGCATCGACGTTATCGGTCAGCGGTACGAGCGCTTGCCCCAGCGCGTAAAGATTCCAGTGTCCGATCTGCGGCTGCATGTCGTAGGCGTAGCGGCCATGCTGGTCGCTGTGGTTGCAAATGTGTCGGGCCTGGAAGCCGTCGAGAAAGCCGTACGGGCCGTAGTCGATCGTCAGGCCGAGGATCGACATGTTGTCGGTATTCAGCACGCCGTGGCAAAAGCCGACTCCCTGCCATTGCGCAACCAGCCGGGCGGTCCGGCGCGCGACCTGTTCGAGGAACGACAGATACGGCTGTGAACCGGTGCGCGCGTCCGGGTAGAAGCGGTCGATCACGAGATCGGCGAGCAGCCGCAGTTCGTCATGCTGGCCGGTCCAGTAGAAATACTCGAAGTTGCCGAAGCGGATGAAGCTGGGGGACAGGCGCGTGACCACCGCGGCCGTCTCGACCGTCTCGCGTATCACGGGCGTATCGGATCCGGTGACCGCGAGCGCGCGTGTCGTGGGGATGCCCAGCGCGTGCATCGCCTCGGAAGCCAGGAATTCACGGATCGACGATCGCAACACCGCACGGCCGTCACCCATGCGGGAATAGGGCGTCTTGCCCGAGCCCTTCAGCTGCACTTCCCAGCGCTGGCCGTCGCAGCCGGCCACGTCGCCCAGCAGCAGCGCCCGCCCGTCACCTAACCGCGGGACGTAGACGCCGAACTGGTGTCCCGAGTACACCGTCGCCAACGGTTCGCTGCCCACGATCAGACGAGTGCCGCTCAATGCCTCGACGACCTCGGGGTTCTCGAAAATGTCGGGTCGCAATCCGAGCAGCTCGGCCGCGGAATCGGAGCGCGCGACCAGGTAGGGCTCCGGCAGTGGCGTCGGCGCCACCCGCGAGTAAAACGCTTGCGGCAGGCGAGAGAACGCGATGTCGAGATCCACACCGAGATCGACTGCAGTGGCGCGGAGCGCCACTGCAGGTGCGACTGGGGAAAGCACGGGGGTATCCAACAAGATCTCCGGCTAGAACCTATCTCTGGGCCCCCGGTGGTCGCGGCGGGGTTGCATGGGGTGCAGGGCTAGGCGTGGCGAGGGGACCATTGCTGATGCAAGGACCTGAGCCGCAACAACGCCGTGCGCCCCATGCGACCCCGCTTCACAGGGTTGCGAAGATAAGTGGGCGTCTGCGGCGTTGGCCGGCTCGGCCGTAGGCCTAGCTACTGTCCTCCGCCAGCCGCCTTGCATTCGCCCGCTTCTCTTCGCAACGCGATCCATCGGGGACTCTGAGATAGGTTCTGATTCTACGGGGAGCGGCAGGCTCGATCGCCGTGGCATACGCGCCGTGGTGCGACTTGACGGCCTCGCGGCAACTCTTGAGCATCTGGGGGCGAGACGATCACATGCAACTGCGTGCGGGCGGTCGCCGGCCGATCGCACGGCAGCTCTAGACAGGAGACCACCATGCTGCAAGGCCTGATGATGCGGACTCCGCTGCTCATCTCGTCGCTGATCGTGCACGCAGATCGGCATCACGGGGACGCGGAAATCGTCTCGCGCCGTGTCGAGGGTGACATTCACCGGAGTACCTACCGCGAGCTGCATCGGCGTTCGCGGCAACTGGCGAACGCGCTCGGCGGCCTCGGCATCCGCACAAGCGACCGGGTGGCGACGCTCGCGTGGAACGGCCATCGGCACATGGAGCTGTACTTCGCCGTGTCGGGCTCGGGCAAGGTGCTCCACACCATCAATCCCCGGCTCCACCCGGAGCAGATCGCCTGGATCGTCAATCACGCCGAGGATCGGGCGCTGTTCTTCGACCTCACCTTCCTGCCCCTGATCGCTGCCGTGGCGCCGCACTGCCGGACGGTGAAACATTGGGTCGCCATGACCGACCGGGCGCACATGCCGGCTGCGCCGGGCGTCGACCTGCAGTGCTACGAGGAAATCCTTGGCAGTCACTCGGACCGCTACGACTGGCCGGAGTTCGACGAGAACGCCGCTTCGTCGATCTGCTACACGTCGGGCACCACCGGCCATCCGAAGGGCGTGCTCTACAGCCATCGGTCGACCGTGCTGCACACGTATGCGGCTGCGCTCCCCGACGCGCTGAGCGTGTCGGCACGCGACGTGATCCTGCCGGTGGTGCCGATGTTCCACGTCAACGCCTGGGGGCTGCCGTACGTAGCGTGCATGGTTGGGTGCAAGATGGTCTTCCCGGGCCCGCACCTCGACGGCAAATCACTGCACGAGCTGTTCGAAACCGAAAAGGTGACCTGCTCGGCAGGAGTGCCGACGGTGTGGCAGGGGCTGCTGGCCTACGTCGAGTCGAACGGCCTGCGCTTTTCGACGATGAACCGCACGGTAATCGGCGGATCGGCCTGTCCACCGGCGATGATCAAGCTGTTCCAAGACAAGTACGGCGTGCATGTGCTGCACGCCTGGGGCATGACCGAGATGAGTCCGCTGGGAACCGCCTGCACATTCAAGAACCGGCATCTCGACATGGCGCCCGACGAACGTGTCAAGGTGCAGTACAAGCAAGGCCGTGTGCTGTACGGCGTCGATATGAAGATCGTCGGCAACGATGGCGGCGATCTTCCGTGGGACGGCACCTCGTTCGGTGATCTGCTGGTGCGAGGGCCCTGGGTGATGCGGGACTATTACAAGGCGGATAGCGGCGGTCCCCTGGTGACTGACGAGTCCGGCACCTCATGGTTTCCGACCGGGGACGTGGCAACCATCGATGCCGACGGCTACATGCATATCACTGACCGCATCAAGGACGTCATCAAGTCGGGCGGCGAGTGGATCAGCTCGATCGAGATCGAGAACATCGCGATGTCGCATCCGGCGGTGGCGATGGCAGCCTGCATCGCAGTGGCCCATCCGAAATGGGATGAGCGGCCGCTGCTGGTGGTCGTCAAAAAGCCCAACGCCATCGCTTCTCGCGACGAACTGCTGGGCCATTTCGAAGGCAAGGTCGCTAAATGGCAGGTTCCCGACGATGTCGCATTCGTCGATGCCATTCCGCTGGGCGCAACGGGCAAGATGCTGAAGACCCGCTTGCGCGAGCAGTTCGCCGGCTACAGGCTCCCGACGGCATGACGGCGGCGGCGCATACTCGATCCGCACCGCGTCTTTACCGGTGCAATAGCGGCCAGTATTCTTCCCGCGCACTGCAGTGACCAAGGCGACAACATACCTCAGGAGACACACATGAGCCGTCGTTACGCCCTCACATGGATCGTGGCCGGAGCCATGTCGGTGCTCGCGGCACCGGCGTTCGCGCAAGGCAAAGGAGCGGCTGCCGGCAAGGCGGCGGCGCCCGCGCTGCCGACGCAGACCATCAAGATCGCCTTCATCGATCCGCTGTCAGGTCCGTTCGCCGGAGTCGGCACGAACCTGCTGCACCACTTCCAGTTCATGACCGACCTCGTGAACGTCGAGCAGCTCGCCGGGCCGGACATCAAGTTCGAGCTCGTGCCGTTCGACAACAAGGCATCGCCGCAGGAAAGCCTGACCGTGCTGAAACAGGTCATCGATCAGGGCATCCGCTATGTCACGCAGGGCAACGGCTCCGGCGTGGCGCTCGCGCTGGTCGATGCGATCGAGAAGCACAACGAGCGCAACCCCGCTCAGTCGATCGTCTTCCTGAACTATGCGGCCGTCGATCCGGATCTGACCAACAGCAAGTGCAGCTTCTGGCACTTCCGTTTCGATGCGAACACCGACATGAAGATGGAAGCCATGACGGCCTACATCAAGGACCGCCCGGAGGTGAAGAACGTCTTCCTGATCAACCAGAACTATGCGCACGGACAGCAGGTGTCGCGCGTCGCCAAGGAGCAACTGGCAGCGAAGCGGCCCGACGTGAAGATCGTCGGCGACGACTTGCACCCGCTCGGGCAGGTGCGCGATTTTTCGCCCTACATCGCGAAGATGCGCGCATCGAATGCCGACACCATCATCACCGGCAACTGGGGGCCGGACCTGACGCTGCTGGTGCGTGCCGCGCGAGACGCCGGGCTGAACGCCAATTTCTACACCTACTACGCGGGCGTGATCGGCACACCGACTGCGATCGGCGCGGCCGGCGAAAACCGCATCCGGCAGGTGTCCTACTGGCACCCGAACATTGTGCCGGGCTATCCGTACGAGAAGCTGGTGCAGGACTTCAAGAAGCGGTTCAACGAGGAGTGGTTCACGGTGGCGAGCTACACCAGCCTCGTGGTGCTCGCCGAAGGCATCAAGCGCGCGAAATCGACTGACCCAATCAAGGTGGCCTACGCAATGGAAGGCGTCAAGCTCACGGTGCCGCACGGCGAGATCGAGATGCGCGCGACCGACCATCAGCTGCTGCAGCCGTTGTGGATCGCCTCGTGGACCAAGGTCGGGGGTCCCAACAAGCACGACATTGAGAAAACCGGCTACACCTGGAAGACCGAAGTCTCGTATCCGACTTATGTCGCCTCGCAGCCGACGAGTTGTCAGATGAAACGTCCGGCGCGAGCACAGTAAGCTTCCGACTTCAGTTTGCCGGCCCGGATTTCCGGGCCGGTTTCTTTTGCTGACCCTGCGTGCTCGAGTCGACCCTCAGCCAGATCCTGTACGGCGTGAGCTACGGCCTGCTGCTATTCATGCTGGCGGCCGGTCTGACGTTGATCTTCTCGATGATGGGCGTGCTCAACTTCGCCCACGCCAGCTTCTACATGCTGGGCGCCTACGCCGCTTATCAGCTGAGCACATGGCTGGGTTTCTGGCCGGCAGTGGTACTGGCACCGACGCTGCTGTTCGTCATCGGCGTGGCCGTCGAACGGTGGGGGCTGCGGCGTGTGCATCAGTGGGGCCATGTGCCCGAGCTGCTGTTCACGTTCGGGCTCTCGTACATCATCGTCGAACTGGTGCAGGTAATCTGGGGGCGCGCCGCCGTGCCGTACCGCGTGCCGGAGGAACTCGACGGCCCGGTGGGCTGGATGCAGGCGTTTGGCATCACGTTCCCGCAGTACCGGCTGTTCATGATGGCCGTGGCGATCGCGATGCTGGCCGCGATCTGGCTGGTGCTGACCCGCACCCGCATCGGTCTGGTGATCCAGGCGGCGCTCACGCATCCGCAGCAGGTCGAGGCCCTGGGGCACAACGTGCCGCGCGTGTTCATGCTGGTGTTCGGCAGTGGCTCGGCGCTAGCCGGGCTGGCCGGCGTCGTCGGCGGCAATGCGTTCGTCACCGAGCCTGCGATGGCGGGCACCGTGGGCGCGATCGTATTTGTCGTGATTGTCGTCGGCGGCATGGGGTCGCTGGCCGGTGCATTCGTCGCTTCACTGCTGATCGGTCTGCTCGAGAGCTTTGGCAAGGTTTCCGACTTTTCCGTCACGAAACTGCTGGCTGCGCTCGACATGAAACTCGCGCCAGACGCGGCGCTGTATCCGGTGCTGAACCTGACGGTGTCGCAGGTGGCGCCGGTGCTGCCGTACCTGCTGCTGGTGCTGATCCTGATCGTGCGCCCCAAAGGCCTGCTCGGCACGCGCGAGGACTAGTGATGCCACACGCCCCCCGCACCGGCTTCGACGCAGTCGACCTGCGCGAGATCCGCTTCAAGCCACTGAACTTCGGCCGCTGGTTTATCTGGGGGTGCACAGCGCTGCTGTTCGCAGTGCTGCCGGCCTTCTTCAGCAAGGGCTTCGCGCTGACGCTGATGTCGCAGATGGGCATCATGATCGTGTTCGCCTTGAGCTTCAACATGCTGCTCGGGCAAAGCGGCATGCTGAGCTTTGGACACGCTGTGTACTCGGGACTCGGCGCTTTCTTCGCCATCCACGCGATGAACCGCATCGCTGCGGGGACTCTCGACTTGCCCGTTTCGCTGCTCCCGCTGATCGCCGGACTCGCGGGCGCGTTCTTCGGCGTTGTCTTCGGTTACCCGACGACCCGCAAGGCTGGCACGCCGTTCGCCATGATCACGCTCGGCATCGGCGAGATGGTGTTCGCGGCGTCGCTGATGTTTCCCGGATTCTTCGGCGGTGAAGGCGGCGTCACTGGCAACCGCACGGGCGGCGCACCGTTCGCCGGCATCTCCACGCTGACCTTCGGCCCACAGGTACAGGTGTACTACCTGATCGCCGTCTGGTGCTTCGCCTGCATGGCCGCGATGTACGCGCTGACGCAGACGCCGCTCGGGCGGATCGCCAACGCGGTTCGCGACAACCCGGAGCGCGCCGAGTTCATCGGGTACAACACACAGCGCGTGCGCTGGCTGATGCTGATCCTGTCGAGCTTCTTCGCCGGAATCGCCGGCGGCCTGACCGCGATCAATTTCGAAATCGTCAGCGCGGAGAACGTCAGCGCTGTGCGCTCCGGAGGTGTGCTGCTGGCGGCTTTCATCGGCGGGGTCAGCTTCTTCTTCGGGCCGATCCTCGGGGCGATCGTGTTCACGTTCTTCGCGGTTGCATTGTCGGAGTTCACCAAGGCCTGGCAGCTGTATCTCGGCGTCTTCTTCGTGCTGCTGGTGATGTACGCACCGGGCGGGCTGTCGAGCCTGTTGCTGATGAACCTGCGCGTGATGAAGTTCCGCAAGTTCCAGCGGTTGCGCGATCCATATGTCGGCGCGATCCTGACCGCTCTCGCGATGGCGCTGGGCGCCGTCATGCTGATCGAGCTCACCTACCACGTGACGCTCGACACCGGTCAGGGCCCCATTGCGCGGATGTTCGGCATTCCGTTCGACACCGGGACGCCGGGGCCGTGGGCGCTTGCGGCCTTCGTGCTGCTGTCGGGCGCGATCGCCTTCGAGTATTACCGCCGCAACTTCCAGCGCTGCTGGGACGAGATCCAGGTCGAGATCGAGGATTGGATCCGGGACAACCCGACATGACCACAAGCCGGCCGATGCATGCGCTCGAACTGACCGGTGTGCGCAAGAGCTTCGGCAAGACCGAGATCATCCGCGGAATCGACCTCGCGATACCGGCCGGCGAGCGTCACGCGATCATCGGACCGAACGGAGCCGGAAAGTCGACGCTGTTCAACCTGATCAGCGGGCGCTTCGACGTTTCGGGTGGCAGCATCCTGCTGCACGACCAGCCGATCACCAACCGCCGCCCGTTCGAGATCAACCGGCTCGGGCTGGCGCGCAGCTTCCAGATCACTAACATCTTTCATCGGCTGTCGGTGTTCGAGAACCTACGCTGTGCGGTGCTGTGGTCGCTGGGGCACCGCTATGCCTTTTGGAAGAACCTGAACAAGCTCGCGGATGCCGAGGCACGGGCCGAGGAAGTGCTGCAGCGGGTAGGACTCAGGCGACGGCGCGACACGCCCGCCGGGCTGTTGACCTACGCCGAGCAGCGCGCGCTGGAGATCGGAATCACGATCGCCGGCGGCGCCAGCGTCATCCTGCTCGACGAACCGACGGCCGGCATGAGCCGCGCGGAAAGCAGGCGGGTAGTGGAGTTGATCCGCGAAGTGACCGAGGGCAAGACGTTGGTGATGGTCGAACACGACATGGGCGTCGTGTTCGGGCTGGCCGACCGCATCTCGGTCGTGGTCTATGGTCAGGTGATCGCGTCGGGTTCGCCGGCCGACATTCGCGCGAACGCGGCCGTCAAGGAAGCGTATCTGGGTACGCAGGCGGACCACGCATGAGCCGTCCTAGCCCTCCGAAGCAGGGCTCGCCGGCCTGTAGCGCCAGGGGTGCACCATGACCATCGAGCCGCTGCTGCGAGTCGAGAACCTGCAGGCGTACTACGGCAAGAGTCATGTGCTGCACGGGGTCGATCTCACGGTTGGGCGCGGCGAAATCGTCAGCCTGCTCGGACGCAACGGCGTGGGACGCTCGACCACGGCCAAGGCGATCATGGGACTGGTCGACGCCACCGGCACCGTCGAGTTCGGCACGCATGACCTGCTGCGCCTCGAAACGTATCGCATCGCCCGGCTCGGAATCGGCTATGTGCCCGAGAACCGCGATATCTTTCCGACGCTGACGGTGCACGAGAACCTGAAGCTCGGCATCAAGCGAAACGCGAAAATTTCCTGGAGCTACGACGATGTCTACAGCCTGTTTCCCCGATTGAAGGAAAGGGCGCGCACCCAGGCGGGCGTGCTGTCGGGCGGCGAGCAGCAGATGCTGACGCTGGCGCGTACCATGATGGGCGGTCCGCAGCTGGTGATCATCGATGAACCGACGGAGGGGCTCGCGCCGCTGGTCGTCGAAATGGTCGCCCGCTTCCTGCGCGAGCTACGCGATCGCGGCGTGTCCATCCTGCTGATCGAACAGAAACTGACCATCGCGATGCAGATCTCTCAACGGGTGTACGTCATGGGCCACGGGCACATGGTGTTTCACGGCACGCCGGATGAGCTGAGGTCCAACAAGCTGATCCGGCAGGAGTGGCTTGAGGTCTAGCGCCCGCCGAACGATTCCCCCAAGTCATTCCCGGAGTCCCTGCAATGACCACGCACTACGAGCGCCGCGGCGAGGTGGCCGTGCTGCAAATCGACAATCCGCCGGTCAACGGCCTCGGGCACGCCACGCGCAAGGCCCTGGTCGACGGGTTGGAGCGCGCACTCGACGATCCGGCGGTCAAGGCCGTCGTGATCACCGGCACGGACCGGGTCTTTTCGGGGGGTGCAGATATCCGCGAGTTCAACTCGCCGGCGGCGCTGGCCGAGCCGAACCTGCTGCAGGTGATCGATGCGGTCGAGCGCTCGCCCAAGCCGGTGGTCGCGGCGATCAACGGGGTCTGCATGGGCGGCGGCCTCGAGCTTTCACTCGGTTGCCACTACCGGATTGCCACACCCGATGCCTCGCTCGGACTGCCGGAGGTGAAGATCGGGCTGCTGCCCGGCGCCGGCGGAACGCAGCGCCTGCCACGCGCGGTCGGGGCCGAACAGGGATTGCGCATGATCGTCAGCGGCGATCCGATCCCGGCCTCGGCAGCGCTGCAGCATGGGTTGGTCGAACGCGTCGTCGAGCGGACCTCGTTCGACGGCGTGCTGCAGTTCGCGAGCGAAGTGGCGCGGCGTGAGTCCCACCCGAAACTGCGCGATCGCTCGGCTCGATTGCCTGAAGGAGCGACAGCGGATGCATTCTTCACCGCTGCGCGGACCGAGGTGGTCAAGCAGGCGCGCGGACTGCCGGCGCCGGTGAGGTGTCTCGAGGCGGTCGAGGCGTCGGTGAAACTGCCCTTTGAAAAGGGGATGGCGCTCGAACGAGGCTTCTTCATCGTGCTGGTGCAATCGAACGAGTCGAAGGCGCTGCGTCACGCATTCTTCGCGGAGCGGGCCGCAGCCAAGATACCGGACGTGCCCGATAACACGCAGACGCGGCCGATCCGCTCCGCCGCCGTGTTGGGATTCGGCACGATGGGCGGCGGGATCGCGATGTCGTTCGCGAACGCCGGCATCCCGGTCACGGTGTACGAGAAGGACCAGGCGGCGCTCGACCGCGGCTTGGCGATGTGCCGGCGCAACTGGGAAGCCACCGCCAAGAAGGGCCGCATGACGGCCGACGACGTGGCGAAGCGAGTCGCGCTGCTAAAGCCCACGCTCGACTTCAATGCGGTCGCTAGCGCGGACATCGTGATCGAGGCGGTGTACGAGGACATGGTGGTCAAGCAAGACGTGCTTGCACGTCTCGATTCGGTGATGAAGCGGGGTGCGATTCTCGCGACCAACACGTCGACGCTCGACGTCGACCAGATCGCCGCCGCGACGTCGCGGCCGCAGGACGTGATCGGCACGCACTTCTTCAGCCCCGCCAACGTCATGCGACTGCTCGAGGTGGTGCGCGCAAAGAAGACTGGCAAGGACGTGCTGGCGACCGTGATGCAGCTCGCGCGGCGGCTGAAGAAGGTCGGTGTCGTGTCTGGCGTCTGCGACGGCTTCATCGGCAACCGCATGCTCGAGCAGTACATCCGACAGTCGCTGTTCCTGGTCGACGAAGGCGCGTCGCCGCAGCAGATCGACGCCGCGCTCGGCAAGTTCGGCATGGCGATGGGACCGTTCGCGATGTACGACATGGCCGGCATGGACATCGGCTACGCGATCCGGCAGCGCCGCTACGTCGAGAAGCCGCATCTCACTTACAGCCGTATCGGCGACCGCGTGGTCGAACTCGGCCGCCTCGGCCAGAAGACCGGCAAGGGTTGGTACCGCTACGAAGCGGGCAGCCGCACGCCGGTGCCTGATTCCGAGATCGATGCGCTGATCGATTCCTATCGCGCCGAGATCGGGCTCAGACCACGCAAGATCGATGACGACGAGATCGTCGAGCGCTGCGTCTACGCGCTGGTGAACGAGGGCGCGCGCATCCTGGCCGAAGGCATTGCCCTGCGATCGAGCGACATCGACGTCGTTTACCTGACCGGATACGGCTTTCCTGCCGCGCGCGGCGGACCGATGTATTACGCGCAGACGGTCGGCCTCGACAAGGTCGCCGCCGCGATGGAGCGCTTTGCCGGCAATGCGCATGCCGATCCGACCTTCTGGCAGCCAGCCCCACTGCTGCTCGAAGCGGCCGAAAGCGGGAAGTGGCCGAAGTAGGAACAGCATGGAACTGATCGCCTCGCGCCGCGACCTCGCGTTTCTGCTGTACGAGTGGCTCGACGTAGAGCAGCTGACGCGGCGGCCGCGCTACGCCGACCATACGCGCGCCACCTTCGATGCTGCTTTGGACGTTGCCGAGCAGATCGCCACTGATCTGTTCGCGCCGCACGCGCGCAAGAGCGACCTGAACGAACCGCGCTTCGACGGCGAGCGTGTGCATCTGATCCCGGAAGTGAAAGCGGCGATGGATGCATTCGTCGCAGCGGGCCTAATGGCCGCCGAGCACGACGAGGAGTACGGAGGCATGCAGCTGCCTCTCACCGTCGCAAAGGCCGCGTTTGCGTACATCAAGGGCGCGAACGTCGCGAGTTCGAGCTACCCGATGCTGACAGTTGGCAACGCCAATCTGCTGCTGGCGCACGGGACGGCGGCGCAGATCGACGCCTTTGTGCGCCCCGAGCTTGCGGGGCGATTCTTCGGGACGATGTGCCTGTCGGAGCCTCAGGCGGGCTCGTCACTTTCCGATGTCGCCACGCGGGCGGAATTCGAGTGCGAGTCGCCGCTCGGCCCGCAGTACCGGCTCATGGGCAACAAGATGTGGATCTCGGCCGGGGAGCACGAGCTGTCGGAGAACATCGTTCACCTCGTGCTGGCCAAGATTCCCGGATCAGACGGCAAGCTCGTTCCCGGCACACGCGGAATTTCACTATTCGCTGTGCCGAAGTGCCTGGTGGAGCTGAAAGGAAACGGCGTCGATGCGCGCGTCACCGTCGGTGAGCGCAACGACGTCGTGCTCGCCGGACTCAATCACAAGATGGGCTACCGCGGCAACTCGAACTGCTTGCTGAACTTCGGCGAAGGCAAATATCGGCCGCTGGGCCGCGCCGGCGCAGTCGGATATCTGGTGGGCGAGCCGGGGAGGGGTCTCGCGGCCATGTTCCACATGATGAACGAGGCACGGATCGGGGTCGGACTCGGCGCGACCATGCTGGGCTACACCGCCTACTTGCATGCGCTGGAATACGCACGCAGCCGTCCGCAGGGCCGGCCGGTGGGGCCGGCCGGCAAGGACCCGGCTCAGCCTCAGGTGCGAATCATCGAACACGCCGACGTCAAGCGCATGCTGCTGGCGCAGAAGGCGTATGCCGAGGGCGCACTCGGACTCAACCTGTACTGCGCCCGCCTGATCGACGAGGAGCGCACGGGGACAACCGAGCGGGAGCGCCGCGACGCCACGCTGCTGCTGGATATCCTGACGCCGGTGGCCAAGAGCTGGCCATCGCAGTGGTGCCTGGAGGGCAATGCGCTCGCGATCCAGGTGCACGGCGGGTATGGTTACACGCGCGACTATCCGGTGGAGCAGTTCTACCGCGACAACCGCCTGAATGCGATTCACGAAGGCACGCATGGCATCCAGGCGCTTGATCTGCTCGGGCGCAAGGTCGTGATGGACGAAGGCGCAGCATTCCGGCTGCTGGGAGAACGCATCGAGGACACCGTACACCGTGCATCGCACGCGCCGCATCCGGACACGCAACGCTGGTCCGCGATGCTGGCGGATCGCGTGCGCCGGCTGGCGGCTGTAACGAAGCGCGCGTGGTCGGCGGGCGACGCGGCAGTGACCCTGGCCAATGCAACGCCCTATCTGGAAGCCTTCGGCCACGTGGTGCTGGCGTGGATCTGGCTCGAACAGTCGCTGGCCGCTTCGCATCACTACCAGCGCGCGGAAGCAGACTTCTACCACGGCAAGTGGCAGGCGTGCCGCTACTTCTTTCTCTACGAGCTGCCGAAAGTGGACCCGATGCTCGAACTGGTCGCATCGCTCGACACGACCACCCTCACCATGAAAGACGAATGGTTCTGACTCCGCCATGCTCCGACAACTGCTCGATCTCACTGGCAAGACCGCACTCATCACCGGCGGCTCGCGCGGCCTCGGCGCGCAGATCGCTGCCGGACTTGGTGAAATGGGCGCGCGTATCGTCATTTCGGCGCGCAAGGACGACGAACTCGAGAGCTGTTGCCGGGAGTTGCGTGCGCAGGGTATCGACGCCAGTTGGATCGTGGCCGACGCCGCGCGCGATGCCGAGGTGACGCGGCTGGCGCAGGAGGCGATCGCCAGGCTCGGCCACATCGACATCCTCGTCAACAACGCCGGCGCCACCTGGGGCGCACCTGCCGAGGATCATCCGGTCGAGGCCTGGGACAAAGTGATGAACCTCAACATCCGCGGCGTGTTCCTGCTGACCCAGGCGATCGGCAAGGCCAGCATGATTCCGCGTCGCTACGGCCGCATCGTCAACGTCGCGTCGATTGCAGGCCTGTCGGGTAATCCGCCGGAGTTGATCAGCACGATTGCCTACAACACCAGCAAGGGTGCGCTCGTGAACTTCACGCGCGCGCTGGCTGCCGAATGGGGACGGCATAACATCACCGTCAATGCGTTGGCGCCGGGGTTCTTTCCGTCCAAGATGACCAAGGGAGTCATCGCGCAGCATGGTGCCGAGACGCTGGCGCGCTTTGCGCCGTTGCGAAGAATCGGCGACGACCAAGACCTTAAAGGAGCGGCGCTGCTGTTTGCGTCGGACGCCGGCAAGCACATCACCGGCCAGATCCTCGCAGTCGACGGCGGCGTCTCAGTAATTTGATCTCGAGTACCGGAAGCGGAGCCCGCATGACCTACCGTCGCATCATCCTCGCCAGCCGGCCGACCGGCGCAGCATCGACCTCCAATTTTCGGATGGAGGAAGTCCAGGCACCGACCTTGCAGCCGGGAGAGATGCTGGTGCGCAACGAGTGGCTGTCGCTCGACCCTTACATGCGCGGCCGCATGAACGAAGGCCGCTCGTACGCCAAGCCGCAGGTGCTCGGCGAAGTGATGCAGGGCGGCACCGCCGGCACGGTTGTGGAATCCCGTCATCCGCAGTTCAAGGTCGGCGAGAAGGTGGTCGCCTACCTCGGCTGGCAGGAATACGGGGTCAGCGACGGCACCGGCGTGATGAAGGCCGATACCCGCGTGGTGCCACTGTCGGCTTACCTGGGGCCGGTGGGAATGCCGGGCGTGACCGCGTGGTACGGGCTCAACCGGATCATCCAGCCGCGCGACGGAGAGACGGTGCTGGTGTCGGCTGCCAGCGGTGCGGTCGGCAGCGTAGTCGGGCAACTGGCGAAGCTCGCCGGCTGCCGCGCGGTCGGCATCGCCGGCGGCGCTGAAAAGTGCAGCTATGTCGTCGCTGAACTCGGGTTCGACGCCTGCATCGACTACAAATCGCAGGACGTCAACCGTGCGTTGAAGGACGCGGCCCCCCAGGGCGTCGATGGCTACTTCGAAAACGTCGGCGGCGAGATCATGAACGCGGTGCTGCCGCGGATGAACGTGTTCGGGCGCATCGCGCTGTGCGGGTTGATCGCCGGCTACGACGGGCAGCCGATCCCGCTGACCAACCCGAGCTGGTTTCTGATCAGCCGGCTGAAGCTGGAGGCCTTCATCGTGACCGAGCACATGGATGTCTGGCCGGCCGCGCTGAAGGAACTTGGCACGCAGGTGGCGACCGGGGGCATCAAGTATCGGGAGACCATCGCGCACGGCATCGAAAACGCACCGCAGGCCTTCCTCGGCATGCTCAAGGGTTCCAACTTCGGCAAGCAACTGGTCAAGCTCGCCTGACAGAACCGTCATCAGGAAAGCGCATGGAAGATCTGACGGACAAGGTGGCGGTCATCACCGGGGCAGGTGGTGGCTTCGGCCGCGAGTTCGCGCGGCGGGCGGCCGGTCACGGGATGCGACTGGTGCTGGCCGATGTTCAGCGAGATGCCCTCGATGAAGTCGTCAACGAACTGCGCGAGAGCGGGGTGAGAGTCATCGGCGAGGTGGTCGACGTTGCCGTCAGCCGCCAGGTGGAACATCTGGCGCAACGCGGCTACGGCGAATTCGGCGCCGTGAATCTGCTGATGAACAATGCGGGCGTTGGCTGTGGCGGCTACCTCTGGGAAAACACCGACAACGATTGGACGTGGGTACTGGGCGTCAACCTGATGGGCGTGGTTCATGGCATCCAGCACTTCCTGCCGCGGATGCTGGCGGCAGAGGCGAGCGGCGAGTCCGGTCACATCGTCAACACGGCGTCGATGGCAGGATGGCTGTCGCCGCCGCTGATGGGTGTGTACAACGTCTCGAAGCATGCGGTGGTGACGCTGACGGAGACGCTGTACCACGATCTGCGGCTGGCGCAGTCCTCCTTGGGCGTGACGCTGCTGTGTCCGGCCTTCGTTCCGACCGGCATCGCGCAATCGCATCGCAATCGGCCGGCGGAGATCGGCGAGGTGGGGCGGACTCTGTCCAAGCAGATGGCGCAGGCCAACCTGGAGAAGGCGGTATCGAGCGGGCGCGTCAGCGCTGCCGAAGTCGCGGCGATGACGTTCGATGCGATCCGTGCCAACCGCTTCTACGTCTTCACACATCCGCAGATCCTGCCCGGCGTGCAGGCGCGCATCACAGCTGCGCTCGGTGGTGAACCCCCGGCCGATCCGTTCGCGACCCGGCCACAGGCCCGACCCGCGACGCCGGCGGAATGATCCGGACCGGAGAGTTCGCCGACGTCGGGCACGGCATCCGCCTGCACTACGCGAGCACCGGCGCCATCGGTGCGCGGCCGATCTTGTTGCTGCACGGATTCCCGGAGTACTGGGGCGCGTGGGAAGACCTGATGCCTCACTTCGCAAGCGACTGGCACGCGGTCGCGCCCGACCTGCGCGGCTTCAACCTCTCCAGCGCGCCGACCGAGGTATCCGCCTATCGAACCCGTGAGATCGTAAGGGACCTCGAGGGTCTGGCCGATGCACTGAAGTGGGAGCGACTGACCCTGGTCGTTCACGATTGGGGCGGTGCTGCCGGCTGGTACTGGACGATCGCCAATCCGCACCGCATCGAGCGGCTGGTAGTCCTCAATTCGCCGCACCCGGTCCCGTTCGCACGAGCGATGGCCAGCAATCCGGAGCAGCAGGCGGCGAGCGCCTACATGAACTGGTTGCGGGCGCCGGGTGCCGAGCAGGCGCTCGCGCAGGACGATTTCCGGCGTTTAGACGGTTTCTTCCACTCGATGCAGCGGCCGGGGCTCGAGTGGTACACGGCGGAGCGCGCGGCGCGCTATCACGCGGTCTGGTCGCGCGGGTTGACCGGTGGCCTCAGCTATTACCGCGCCTCGCCGCTTTATCCGCCGACGAAGGAAGACTCGGCGCCGGCCGCGATCCGACTAGACCCGGCGCAATTCCGCGTCAAGGTACCGACGCTGGTGATCTGGGGCGATGCCGATCGCGCGCTCGGCACCTGCCTGCTCGATGGCCTCGATGAACTTGTCGGCGACCTGGTGATCGAACGGCTGCCCGGCGCCACGCACTGGCTCGCCCACGAGGAACCGCGACGCATCGCCGGTCTGATCCAGACCTGGTGCGGGGCCGCCTGAGCCGGTCCGGCGCCGGTTCGTCGCTTCGGCCGCAGTGCGTTCCGCGCCGCTGGCAGAATCCGTTCAAATCCAAGGAGCAGTCACTATGAAGCAGTTCGTGCGCGGCGGCGTCTGCGCGCTGGCGTTATGGCTCGCGGCGATGTCCGCCGTCTGGGCGCAGGCCAAATTGGCACTCCCTGCCGGAGTCACGCGGGGACCCACGGTCGAGGGAATCACCGAGTACCGACTGGGCAACGGCTTGCGGTTCATCCTGTTTCCGGATCCTTCCAAGCCGACAGCCACGGTCAACATCACCTATTTGGTCGGTTCACGGCACGAGAACTACGGCGAAACCGGCATGGCGCACCTGCTCGAGCACCTGATCTTCAAGGGCTCGAAGAATTTCCCCAAACCCGACGTTGAATTCAACAAGCGGGGCTTCCAGAACAACGCTACGACCTGGCTCGATCGGACGAACTATTTCTCGACCTTCCAGGCGAGCGACGACAACCTGAAGTGGGCGATCGACTGGTCGGCCGACGCGATGGTCAATTCGTTCATCGCGAAGAAGGATCTCGATTCCGAGATGACCGTGGTGCGCAACGAGTTCGAGCGGGGCGAGAACAATCCGTCGACGGTGATGTTCCAGCGCAATCAGTCGATGCTGTACGACTGGCACAACTACGGCAATACGACGATCGGTGCGCGTTCGGACATCGAGAACGTCCGCATCGAGAACCTGCAGGCGTTCTATCGCACCTACTATCAGCCGGACAACGCGGTGCTGATCGTCGCCGGCAAGTTCGACGAAGCGAAGGTGATGCGCTGGATCGTCGATGCCTTCGGACGGCTTCCGCGTCCGAAGCGGACGCTGCCGCAGCTGTGGACTGTCGAGCCGACGCACGATGGCGACCGCCAGTTCACGCTGCGTCGCAAGGGCGAGGTACAGCTGGTGACCTTGGCCTACCGCCTGCCGAGCACGCTGCACGCCGACGCGCTCGCGGCGGACTTCGCCACCGACATCCTCGGCGACACCCCGAATGGGCGACTGCACAAGGCGCTGGTCGAGACCGGCAAAGCCGCGCAGGTGTTCGGCTACGCGATCGGGACACTCGATCCCGGCTTCGTCGTGTTCGGCGCCGTCGTCAAGAAGGGCGAGGCACTGGAGCCGGTGGCGCACACAATGATAGAAGTGGTCGAGGGCTCGCTGGCCAAGCAGCCGGTGTCCGACGCCGAGGTGAAGCGAACGCTACAGCAGCAGAACACGGGGTTCGAGCGCACGCTGGCTAACCCGCAATCATTCGGCGTAGGCCTCTCAGAATATATTGCCCTCGGCGACTGGCGACTGTTCTTCTACACCCGTGACCGCCTGGCCAAGGTCACTGCGCAGGATGTCGAGCAGGTGGCGCGTCGCTACTTCGTGCGCGACAACCGCGTAGTCGGGTACTTCATCCCGGAGGACAGTCCACAGCGGGCCGAGATCCCGCCGGCAAAGCCCGCGGCGACGATCCTCGCCGACTACAAACCTTCGGCGCAGGGCCAGACGTCCGAAACATTCGAGCCCTCGCAGGACAACATCGACAAGCGCACGCGCATCGTCGTCATAGGCGACCTGAAGATTGCGCTGCTGCCCAAGAAGAACCGTGGCGAGACCGTCAACGTCCGGACCAGCTTCCGCTGGGGCGACCTTGCTACGTTGACCGGACGCAGTGTCGAGGGCGAACTCACCAGTGCGATGCTGGCACGCGGCACCGACAAGCTCACCCGCCAGCAGATCGCCGACGAGATGACGCGGCTGCAGATGACCGGCGGCCTGCTCGGCTTCCAGACCACGCGTGCGCATCTGCCCGACGCGCTGCGACTGCTGGCCGACGTGCTGCGCAACGCGAGTTTTCCGGCAGCGGAGTACCAGCAACTGCAGCGCGAAATGGTGACCGGAATGTCGGCACAGCTCGACAATCCGGAGTCGCTGTCCCGCGACGCGCTGGCCACGCACTTCAACACCTATCCGCCGGGCGATCCGCGCCACTACATCTCGCTCAAGCAGCGCATCGAGGCGATCGAGACGACGCCGCTCGACGCGGTGAAGAAATACCACGCCGAGTTCTACGGCACTGCGCGCGGTGAAGTGTCGATCGTCGGCGACTTCGACGAAAAGGAGGTCGAAGCCCTAGTCAGGCAGCAGTTCGCCTCGTGGGCTTCCAAGGCGCCATATGCGCGGGTGGACCGCGAGTATCGCGACGTCAAGGCGCTGCGGGCGGTGATCGACACGCCCGAGAAGGAGAACGCGACGTTCCGCGCGCGCCTCGATCTGCCGCTGCGCGACGACGATCCTGACGCGCCGGCGCTGACGATCGCCAACGAGATCCTCGGCGGCGGCAGCGGTATGGCAAACCGGCTGATGAACCGGCTGCGCCAGAAGGACGGGCTCAGCTACGGCGTCGGGTCGGGACTGGCCCTCGGATCGAGGCAGCGGCTGTCATCGTTCACGATCAGCGGCATTGCGGCACCTCAGAACGTCACGCAGGCGGAACAGGCGCTGCGCGAGGAACTCGCGCGCGCCCTGAAGGACGGGTTCAGCGCGACCGAAGTCGAGGATGCAAAAAAGGGCCTGCTGCAGTCGCGCCTTCTGAACCGCTCGCAGGATCCGGTGGTGGCCGGGGCTTGGGTCAGCAACTTGGATCTCGGTCGCACGTTCGCGTTCTCCAAGCAGTTCGAGGAGAGGCTGCGCGCGGTCACGCCCGAACAGGTCAACGCGGCATTCCGCACGTACATCGACCCGACGAAGATGACGTTCGTCATCGCCGGCGACGCGAAGAAGGGCGTGAAGTAGTGGCGTACGCGGATTTCCGTCACCGGCTGCCGCTGCGGGTCCGCTGGGCCGAGGTGGACCTGCAGGGCGTCGTCTTCAATGGCCACTATCTGACCTACTGCGACGTCTGCGTTGCCGAGTACTGGCGGGCGATTGGACTGGTCTATCCGGCCGCGTTCGTCGAGATGGGCGCGGACACGTTCGTGCGCAAAGCCGTCGTCGAATACCACGGACCGGCCGTCTACGACGACGAACTCGAGATTTGCGGACGGACGTCGCGGCTAGGAAGGACGAGCCTGGTGTTTGCCGTCGAGATCTATCGCAGCAACCACACCGACGCGGCCCTGGTGAACGCCGAACTCGTCTATGTCAACGCCGATCCGAAAACCCGGGCGCCAATGCCTTGGCCGGATCGACTGCGCGACCACATCCACTCCTACGAGATCACGGCACCCGAGTCGGCCTCGTCGCATGTCACGCGTTGAACTGGGTAACTGGGCCGAGATGCGCGGATGGGCTGCACCGATCCGCACCACGGTGTTCGTCGACGAGCAAAGGGTGCCGGTCGACATGGAGATCGACGAGTGGGACGAACGCTCGGTGCATGCGGTCGCCTTCGACAAGAGTGGGGCGGCAGTGGGCACCGGCCGGCTGCTGCCCGACGGGCATATCGGCCGGATGGCCGTGCTGGCGGCGGCGCGAGGGACCGGTGTCGGCAGCGCGCTGCTGGAAGCCTTGATGGACGAAGCCCGTCGGCGCGGCCATCGGCGGACGGTCCTCAGCGCACAGACACACGCGGTCGGGTTTTACGGGCGACACGGCTATGTCGCGTTCGGAAGCGAGTACATAGATGCCGGCATCCCGCACGTCGACATGCAGTGCGAGCTGTAGCTTGATCTGACTGCGGGCCGGCGGCCCGGGCCTGCCGTTAGACTTTTGGCTCGGGCTTCTGCGTCGCACGGCGTACGACGCCCGCGAACCGGGAGAAGGGCGTGGAATCACACGTGACTGTGAGCTTTGGCGCGAACCGCGACTACGAATTCAAGCTGCACGATGCCGGTCGGGCGTCCGCGGCCGGAGAGGCGGCGCGCCAGTGGTTCGACCGCGAATTCATCGCGCTCGAGTGCGACCTACCATCGCCGATCGGCAAGGTACTGCTCGCGGATCGCGTGCTCAGCGTCACCAAGTACGCCGGCGAGCGTCGTTTTCGCGACGATCCCGACTGGGCGCGCCAATTTGCGCGCAACGCCGCCGCCATGCTCGATCGAGATGTCATCCGGGTCGACGTGGCCAACAACTCGGTCGGCTACTGACGGGTTCGGTCCCTCCTGGAGCCGACGCGAACTGATCGGACCTGAGCGTTACGCTTGACGTAACGAGTAATGCCCCGGTACGATCGGGCTCATGATCGTCAGCTATCGCGACAAGCGGACGCGGGACTTTGCGGCTGGCAAGCGGGTTGCTGCGTTCGATGGCTTCCGTCGTAAGGCTGAAATGAAGCTCGATCAGCTTGAAGCGGCCGTACAGCTCGCTGATCTCGGGTTGCCCGGCAACCGCCTCGAAGCGCTTAAGGGCGATCGTCGTGGCCAGTACAGCATCCGGATCAACGACCAATGGCGCATCTGCTTCGAGTGGCCGGCCGGTTCTCCCGGGCCGACCGAAGTCGAGATCGTCGATTACCACTGAGGAAGAAGGCTATGGCACGCAATGCGATTCACCCGGGCGAACACCTTGCCGAGCAGCTCGAGGAACTGGACATGAGCGCCGCCGAGCTCGGGCGCCAGCTCGGCGTTCCGACCAACCGGATCACGTCCATCGTCAACGGCCAGCGAGCGGTCACGGGCGACACTGCGCTGCGGCTTGGACATTTCTTTGGTACCAATCCTCAGTTCTGGCTGAACCTACAGGCGCTCTATGACCTCAGGGTGGCGGAGGGCGTGGCGGGTCGGCAGATCCGGTCCTTGCCAACGCTAAGTGCGGCACGCAGGAAGACCCTGCGCCGCGATCCTCAGCCCGCGTAGGCATCGCAGTCGTCCGAACTGCGCGGCACGGCTTCGGTACTGGAGTACGTGTAGTTGCGCGGCCTTCACTCGTCCGAGTCCTCCTCAGTAGCGCCACCTCATCGGCTGCACTAGCATCAACGCGGCATTGAGCGCTGCATCGGCGTTAGCGATGTCCGCTTTTCGATGGCAAATACGTCTCTGCCGGTGGGAAAGTTCGTCTTGCCTATGCCTGTTCACTCATCGCTGACGGTCGCCGACTGGCATCGGTTGAACCGGCTGCTGGAGCAGGGGTTGGACCTCGAGAGGGCCGAGCGCACAGCGTGGTTGGATGGGCTCAGTGCCGAGGATCAACACCTGCGCGCCGTGTTGGCGGATCTGCTGATGCAATCCGACGCCACCGGTTTTGCGGAAGGCGCGACCCATCCGCCGACCACCGTTGTCCGCATTGCCTCGCAAGCCCTGGCCGCCATGCGGCGCGAGCAGGCCGGTGACCGCATCGGTCCGTGGCGGCTCGAGCGCCTGCTGGCCGAAGGCGGCATGGGCGCGGTGTGGATGGCGCAGCGAGCCGACGGCGTCATGCAGCGCACCGCCGCACTCAAGCTGCCGCGCGCCGAGTGGGTCGATCAAGGGCTCACCGAGCGCATCGTACGCGAGAGAGCGATCCTGGCGCGGCTGCAGCATCCGGCGATCGCCGTGCTCTACGACGCCGGCCTGAGCGAGGGCGGCCGTCCTTACCTCGCCCTCGAATACGTCGACGGGGTTCCGATCGATGTGTACTGCAGCGCTCGCGATCTGCGTTCGGTGCTGCAGTTATTCGCGCAAGTGGTCCGCGCAGTTGCCTACGCCCATGCGCAACTCGTCATTCACCGCGATCTGAAGCCGGCCAACGTGCTGGTGACCGCCGATGGCACACCGAAGCTGCTCGACTTCGGCATCTCCAAGCTGATCGAAGGCGATGCACCGAGCGTTGACGCAACTGCATTGACGCGGCTCGCTGGTCGCCCGTTGACCTTGAGCTACGCCGCCCCTGAGCAAGTGCTGGGGCTGCCGATCACCGTCGCGGCCGATGTCTATGCCCTCGGCGTCATGCTGTTCGAGCTGGCGACCGGGTCGCGTGTGTATCGCGCCAGCGAGCCGCGCGCGCTCGAAGCCGAGCTAGTACGTGGGGATCTGCGAAAGCCGAGTGAGGCCACGCCGGATGGACAACGCGCCAAGGCGCTCAGAGGCGATCTCGATGCGGTCATCCTTAAGGCACTCAAGCGTGAGCCTAATGAACGGTACCAGAGTGCCGCTGCACTCGCCGATGACATCGAACGCTATCTCGCCGGCCAACCGGTGCAGGCGCAGCCCGACAGCCGCGCCTATCGTCTGCGCAAGTTCGTCCAGCGCAACACGCTGCCGGTGGCGGCCGGCAGTGCGGTACTCATCGCGCTTGGCATCGGCCTCGGGGTCGCGCTGTGGCAGGCGAACGAAGCGCGCGACCAGGCGAGCCGCGCCACCGCGCTCAATACCTTCATGCTGTCGCTGATCCAGCAGGCTGATCCCAACGCCTCGCAGCAAACCAGGGCCGCCGACCTTGCGATGCTGACCGCGATCGAGGAGCGCATCGACAAAGAGTTCAAGGGCTCACCCGACCAGCTGCTGCAGCTGCGTGTCACCGTCGGCGATGCGTATCGCAACCGCGGGGAGTCCGCTGCCGCGCAGCGCGTCTATCAGCGCGCTGTCGATGAGGGCGCTCCTGTCCTGCGCCCTAATGACCTGCAACTGCTGACCGCCCGCGTGCGTGCGGCCGACTACAACCTGATCGTCTCCTCGGCGGCCTCGCAGAATCTCGACGGCGCAATCGAGATCCTGCGCACTAAGGGAGCAGTTGGTGCCGACCTGCTGATCGACGCGCTGCTGGCCCGCCATGAGCTCGGAGAGTACTTTGGCGTTCCGGCTTTCACCCCGCCGGAACATCGCTTCGACACCCTGGACGAAGCTCTCCAGACTGCAAGGCGCTACTTCGGCGACGGCAGTCGCCAACATCTGAAGGTTGTTCTGCCGTATGCGCAGCTGAGGTGGAATTCCGGAGAGCAAGCAGATGCATTACGGCTCATGGAAGAGTCGCTGATGCACGCTCGGATGCGGCCCGATGACGTGCCGTCGAGTAGCGAGTACCGCGAAGTGCATGTCGACTCTCTACAGAGTGCGTGCGTAATGAACCACAGCGCCGAGGCGCTAGCTTTGCTATGGGACGCGGTCGCTGAGGCGCGGAGCAGGCACGGCGAACACAGTGTCCAGCTCGAGCGGCTGCTGGATCCGCTCAAAGAATGCCTGAATGCGAACGATGACCCGACCATGGATGGGTTGATAGCAGCGGCCTACGAGGTTGCCGCCGCACGCGAACGACCGCCGTCGACGAACCTGATGCGCCGGGCGCAGGATGCCTTCTTCGCGGCACTTGGGCATCGCGACTTCGAGGCGGCCGAGCGGTATCTACCAGAGCGCGGTGGAAAACTCGCAGGCAATCGTGGATCCCGCGCTGCGCGAGCGGCTGACGCGGCGTGTGGCGATGCTGCGGGTGTGTCTGCTGGCCAACGTCGGCGATGCTGTCGAGGCGGAACGGTTTGCCGCACCAATGGTGGCTGCGCTGGATGCAGAGTTCGGCAAGCTGGGAAGGGTGACAGCGGGTGAATTCGATCTTTGGTCGTGCCTGAGCTTCGCGCAGCGCCAAAACGGACGCTACGCGGAAGCGGTACGCAGTGCGAAGACCATCATGGAACGCTGCCGCGTGGAGCAACCGCAGACGCACCAGTCGACCTCCGCGTGGCGCAGGGGTTGCGAAGCGCGCCCGCTGGCGCAGCAGGCGCTTGCGGAGCTGGACTGGGGTCGGCCGGCCGATGCACTCGCGACGATGGAGCGGCGCTTGAAGCTGCCATTCGACCTCGAGAGTGATCCAAACGCCAGCCTGGCCTACGGCCGCGCTCTACTCGAGAACGGCCGGACCCGGGAAGCGATCGAGCAATTGCGAATAAATTACGGCTCCTGGCTAAGCTCTCCGGCTCCCAGGAGCGTGTTTGCCGCCGAAGCCGAATATTGGTTTGGGCGCGCCTACCTTGCGGTCGGCGACGAGCGCGGGCGCTGGATGGTGGCCGAGGCCAAGCGGACGTTGGCGACCTCCAAGCTGAAATCGCACCAGGCGCTGGCACGTGGGTCATGAACTCAGCTCTGCCATCGCTGACGGTCGCCCCTTTCGTGAATTTTTACGCCGATGTCCGGTTTGGGCGTTCGGTCGCGTCCCTACCAGTAAGAGCAGCAGATTGCGCTGTTCGGGGAACAGGGAAACGCGGCTCGGCCGCACCAACGAAGCGAGGACATCATGACGAAGCAAATCACGCATAAGACCGTCGCCGCCGCCGTCGCTGCTGTCACGACGCTGGTGCTGTTCAATGCTGTCGCTGGTCTGGCTGATAACGACCGCGCTGCCACGCTGGCTGCGCACAGCAAGCCGACCACGATCGCGGCGCGCTAGGCGAACGCGCCGTGCCACTGCTTTGTGCTACTTGAAGCTGTAGACAGCTCGCAGGTAGAAAACCCGTCCAAGCGGGCTTGCCACGACCGGGTTGAAGCCGAACTGGAAACTGGCTCGTCAGGCTGAACGGCGGCTCTTCATCCAATAGGTTCCGGATGCCGGCTGCGATTTGCCAGTCGGCGAAGCCAGCATACCGAATCTGCAGATCCCAGGTCGACACCGCGCCGACGTTGCGCGTCCCTTCGGCCGGAAAAGGTAGCGGCTCGTCATAGCCGGAGGCGTAGATCTGCGCCAGCGTTGCGCCCCACGGCCCGAGCGTCCAGTCGACGGTCAGTGCGCTGCGCCAGCGCGGTACCGGAGCACCATCCGCCGCGTCGCCAAGCAGCGAAACGTAATTCACGCCGTCGATCTGGGTATCGAATTGCAGCACGTAGGTCCCCTGCAGTCCGATTCGAAAGTTGCCGACCTCGGTCGTCGGCGCATTCCAGTTGATCGACACGTCGATGCCGGAGGTCTGTGTCGTGCCGAGATTGATCAGCGACGCATCGAATCCGATGATCGGTCCCGGCAGCGTCGGCGTCGCGGGATCGATCGGCCCGCGGATCACGCGCGCCGGAAAGCGCGCGTAGTTGATCGAGTTGAACGGGTCGAGCGCGCTGATCGTGCCCTGCTGCTCAATGTTCCAGTAGTCGACGCCGAGCGACAGTCCGCGCACCGGCTCCCAGACGACGCCGACGTTCCACTGAGTCGACGTCTCGGGTTGCAGGTTCGGATTGCCACCCGAGGTAAACGGCACGGTCGCGAAGCAGTCGTCCACGCTGCCGGTGATCGGACAGCGGATCGGATCCTCGATCGGCGCCGCGACGCCGCCATCGATGGTGGGCTCGCTCAGGGAGTACAGCGGGGGCGCACGAAATCCTTCGCCCCAGGAGCCGCGCAGTAGAAGGGCACGCAATGGTTGCCAGCGCAGCGCGACCTTGGGATTGGTGGTCGATCCAAAGTCGCTGTAGTCGTCGAAGCGTACGGCCAGTTGCGCGTCGAGGCCCCGCGCGATCGGCACGTTCAGTTCGGCGAACAGCGCGTAGACCGTGCGATCGCCGCTGATCGCCTTCAACTGCTCCCCGACGGGTGAATCACCGGTGAGGACCGCGGGGTCCCAGTCGTAGGACAGCCGTTCAATGCGCGCCTCGGCACCGACTGCCACAGCCAGGGGACCGGCGGGCAGCGTGATGACCTCGCGCGAGGCAACCGCGCTGATCAGCGACGTCGACCCGTCCGCAGTCTGCGGTGTGCCTTTGTAGACGGTCGACTGCAGCAGCGCCTGGCCTTCGGGCCCCGAAGGTCCCCACGGGTTGATCAGCCCGGACCGCAGCGCCGGAATGATCTTGCTCTGGTACACATAGCTGCCGCCGTACTCGACCTCCTGCTGGTTGGCGCTGTAAACCGCGGCGGCGTTGTAGTCCCAGCCGGCAGCCTGGCCCTCGACTCCGAGCACATAGCGCTGCGTGTCAGTGGTGGTCGTGTTCTGGCGCGGGCCGAGCTCGGTCGCGCGATAAGAGAACAGCAGGTCGCCTGACAGGCCATTGGCAGCGGCGAACTCGGTTGGATAGTAGGGGCCGCTGGCCGGATAAATCGGGCTGCCGAACCGAGTGACCACCACCACCGGAACCGGCGCGATCTCGGTCTCGAAGCGGTTGCGACCGAACAGCGCCTCGGCAAAGACATCGACCGTCGGACCGGCGCGCCACGTGCCGCGCAGCAGCGCGCTCGCCCGCTCGACTTCCGGCAGCACATCGGCGACGGCCGCCGCGTCGAACCCGCACGCTGTGCGTGCCGAAGGCCCCGTTGGTCGACGGCAGGCTGGACGGCGGCGCACATCCTGCGGTCAAGGTTGGATTCAGGATCCTCCGACCGGGGGGGTCGAGGATGTTCGACGGAAAGGTGTTCGGGCTGAGCCGGTCGATGCCTTCGTCTGGCCGATTCGACGTGCGGGTGCTGTCGCGGTCGCTGCCGTGCAGCGCCTGCTGCTTCTGGTAGCTCAGCACGCCGAACAGGTTGTAGCCGTCGCGCGCCGGATCGCCGATGCCGAGCGTCAGGTTGGCCTGGCCGCTGTTGCCGCCGCCGTGCTGCGTAGCGTCGAACGACGCCGCGATCGTCGTTCCCTGATAGTCCTTGCGCAGGATGAAGTTGATCACGCCGGCGATCGCGTCCGTGCCATAGATCGCCGAGGCGCCATCCTTCAAGACTTCGACCCGGTCGATCGCCGCCAGCGGAATCGCGTTGAGATCGACCGCCTCGCCGTTGAAAGCGTAGTTGGCGAGCCGCCGTCCGTTGAGCAGCACCAGCGTCGAGCCGCTGCCCAGGCCGCGCAGGTTGGCGGCCGCGAGGCCGGGCTGGGTTTGGTTGCCGATGGTCTGCGCGGCATTGATGCCGTTGACGTTGGCCGGAACGCGATCGAGCAACTGCTCAACCGTGGTGACGCCGCTGCGCTGGATCTCGTCGCGCGTGATGACCTGGACGGGCAGCGACCCCTCGGCATCGGTCTGCGGAATGTGCGAGCCGGTGACGACGACGCGTTCGAATACGGTCGTCGCGGATTAGCCGCCGGGGACTGCTGGGCTCGCGCGCCGGGCGGCAGGATACAAAGCGCCGCCGTGAGCAGAAACAGCCCACGTCGACCCGTTGTCACGCCGGTCCAGGCGCAGCAGCACCCGTCCCCCTCGGTGTTTATCGTTGCTTGGGTCTCTGCGTTCGCTTTATCGCTGATGCCGGGAACTCGGTCAAGCCGCCGATTCGCGTCTATAGGCGGGCTGCGGGATGTCCGGTTTTGCCGGCCTAATACGTCGGGCGACAGACACAGACCGCGCGAATGCATACAGAATGTGCCGCCTGCAATCGAATTCGGGACAACGACATGAGCGACGTCACCGTCCTGTTACGCCGCATTGCCGAGCACGATCGCGATGCGCTCGACAGTCTGTTCGCGCTGCTGTACGACGACATCCATCGGATGGCGCGCGCCCGGCTGGCCGAAAATGGACCGCTTACGATGCTGGACACGACTTCGCTGGCGCACGAGGCCTACCTGCGGCTGGAAGGCGCCGGTCGCATCGATCTCGACTGCCGCGGCCGCTTCATGGCCTACGTCTCGCAGGTACTGCGCTCAGTGATCGTCGACTTCGCGCGCAAGCGCAGCGCCGAACGGCGCGGCGGCGGGCAGGGGAACCTGACGCTCAATACCGAGATAGCCAACTCGGTCGGCAACCAGGACGAGGACATCATCCGCATCAACGACGCGCTCACCGAACTGGACAAGGTCGACCCGCGTCTGCGGCAGGTCGTCGAGATGCGCTACTTCGCCGGCCTGACCGAGCAGGAGATCGCCGAGGCACTCGATCTGAACGAGCGCACGGTCCGGCGCGACTGGGAGCGCGCGCGGCTGCTGCTTTCGGTATCGCTGAAGCGCTGAACACCGTTCATCGGCCCGGGGCCCGGGCCGCGCCCGGTTTTCCAGTTCGAATGCGTCTTTGGGTGAAGGTAAGTAGCGCGCGCAGGGATGATCACTGGCCGTGAGCTGACAGCGCAGGACTGGCACCGCCTCAATGGTCTGCTGGCGACTGCGCTTGAGCTTGAGCCGCCGGCCCGCGTCGATTGGCTGGCTGCGCTGCCGGACGATGCATGTGACCTGAAGCCGCTGCTGGCACAGTTGCTGGCCGATGCGGGCTCGACGCGCTTCGAGGGCACCAGCCAGACGCTGCAGCCGGTGGTGCAGCTCGCCAGCGCCGCGCTGTCGGCGATGCGTCACGAGCAACCTGGGGATCGCATCGGGCCGTGGCGACTCGAGCGGCTCGCTGGCTGAAGGCGGCATGGGGGCGGTGTGGGTGGCGCAGCGCGCTGATGGGGTCATGCAGCGCACGGCGGCGCTCAAGCTGCCACGTGCCGAGTGGGTCGATCGGGGGCTCGCCGAGCGCATGGCGCGCGAGCGCGCCATCCTGGCGCGGCTGCAGCATCCTGCCATCGCCGTGTTGTACGACGCCGGACTGGGCGAAGGCGGGCGGCCGTATATGGCGCTCGAGTATGTCGACGGTGTGCCGGTCGATGCCTGGTGCAAGAGCCGCGAGCTGAAGGAGATCCTGCCCCTCTTCATCCAGGTGGTGCGGGCGGTGGCCTATGCGCATGGCCAACTGATTATTCACCGCGATCTGAAGCCGGCCAACGTGCTGGTGACCGCCAGTGGGCTGCCGAAGCTCTTGGACTTCGGCATCTCGAAGCTCATCGAAGGCGAGGCGACCACGGCGGATGCCACTGCGCTGACGCGGCTGGCGGGCCGGCCGATGACGCTGGCCTATGCCGCGCCCGAGCAGGTGCTCGGGCTGCCGGTGACGGTGGCCGTCGATGTCTATGCGCTGGGCGTGATGCTGTTCGAGCTGCTCAGCGGTACCCGTCTGTACCGCTCGCAGGAGCCGCGCGCACTCGAAGCCGAGATCCTGCGCGGCGATTTGCGCAAGCCGAGCGATGCCGCTGCAGAAGGGCCGCGCGCCAAGGCGCTCAAGGGTGATCTCGATGCGATCATCCTCACCGCGCTGAAGCGCGCAGCCGCCCGAGCGCTACCAGAGTGCGGCCGCCCTGGCCGACGATCTGGAGCGCTATCTGGCTGGTGAACCGGTGCGGGCGCAACCCGACAGCCGCACCTATCGGCTGCGCAAGTTCGTCGGCCGCAATGCGCTGCCGGTGGCGGCCGGCAGTGCCGTTGTAGTGGCGCTGGTGATCGGCGCAGCCGTGGCGCTGTGGCAGGCCACCGAGGCGCGCGATCAGGCGCAGCGCGCCACCGCGCTCAACACCTTCGTGCTCAGTCTGATCCGCACCGCGGACCCCAACGCCAGCGCCCAGACCAAGGCGGCCGACGTGGCCATGCTCAATGCCATCGAAGAACGCATCGACAAGGAGTTCAACGGCAGCCCGGACCAGCTGCTGCAGTTGCGCGTCACCGTCGGCGACGCCTACAAGAACCGCGGCGAGATGATGGCCGCCCGCCGCGTGTTCCAGCGCGCCGTCGACGAAGGCGCTCCGCACATGCCGCCCGACGACCTGACTCTGCTGACCGCGCGCGTGCGCGCGGCGGACTATCACCTGATCGTCTCCACCGCTGCCTCCGAGCAACTCGACCGCGCCATCGCGATCCTGCGTAACAAGAGCCAACGCGACACTGCAGCCGCGGAACTGCTACTGGATGCGCTGCTGAATCGGAATGGGCTCCAGTTCAACTTCGGGGTTCCCGCCCACGCGCTGCCGGAGCGCCGCTTTGACATCATCCAGGAGGCCAACGAACTGGCGCTCCGACACTTCGGCGAAGGTAGCCGCCAGCATCTGCGCGTTGTGCCGGCGTTCGCGGAAATGGCGTCGGTAATGAAGCCGGATGCTGGGCCGCCAATTATCGAGTCCGCGCTCCAACAGGCCCGGCAGCGCGGCGACGAAGCGACCGGCAGCGTCGAGTACCTGATGGTGAACGCCGTGCATGCGGCCCTGCTCTGCGAGTCGGGCCGCCTCGGCGAGGGCGGCGCGCTCCTGCGCGAGGCCGTCGAGCGCGTGCGTGCGGCCCACGGTCCGACCAGCGTGCAGCTGGAATCGCTGCTGATCCAGATGCCCGCCTGCGACGAGGCCGCCGTCCGATGGGCCGCGGCCGATGCGTTCGAAATCGCAGCGGCCCGCGAGCGCCCGCCGTCGCCGCCGCTGATGCGCCGGGCGATGGGGGCGTTCAACTCGGCGCTCGAGCTTTAGCGACTGGGCCACGGCCGAGCGCTACTACCGGCAGCGCGCTCGAGAATGCCGAGGCGATTCCGGAGCCCGCACTGCGCGATCGACTAACGATAGGGATCCGATCCGGGCGTGTCATCCAACTGGCTCAACGCGGCGACACCGAGGAGGCGGTGCAGCTGGCGATGCCGCTCAAGGCGGAATTCGACGCCGAGTACGAGAGCGATCGGCCGTTTGACGTCTGTTCGAGAGCTCGATTCTGGACCGCTCTCAGCCAGGCGCAACGCCGCGGCGGACGGGCGGCGGATGCCGAGCAGACAGCGCAGACCTTCCTCGATCGTTGCCTCGTCACGATGAAGACGGGGCCAGGAGGCGTCTGCGACCAACGTGCGCTGGCCGTGCTGGCCCTCGCCAGGCTGGACCTCGGCCGGATCGCGGAGGCGCAGGCGGCGGTTGAAGAGCGACTTGGCCCGCTCGCAACGATTCGCCGACGACGCGAACTTTGCGCTCGCCTACGGTCGCGTCCTGCTCGCCACGCGCCGGGCCGCCGAGGCGACCGAAGTGCTGCGGCAGCACTACGGCACCTGGCTGTCGATGCATCCGTCCAGCCCGTACGCCGCTGAGGCGCTGTACTGGTTCGGCCGGGCGTATCAGGCCGCCGGCGACAAGCGCGGTCGACTGGATGGTCCCGCAGGCGCGCGAGGCGCTGGTTAAGTCACCGATTGCCTCGCACCGGCGCACTGGCGCGCGACTCATGAACTCTGCTCTGCCGGCGCTGACGGTTGCCGACTGGCACCGCTTGAACCGGTTGCTCGAGCGGGGCTTGGAGCTCGAGGGTGCCGAGCGCACCGCGTGGCTGGAAACGCTTGGGCGATGAAGACCGGCATCTGCGCGCGATGCTTGAAGATCTGCTCACGCAGTCCGAAGCCACCGGCTTTCGCCGATGCGACGCAGCCGCCGACCGCGGTGGCGCAACTTCGCTGCCGCAGGCGCTCGCCGGCGATGCGGCGCGAGCAGCCTGGGCGACCGCATCGGCCCATGGCAACTGACGCGACTGCTGGCCGAAGGCGGCATGGGGGCGGTGTGGGTCGCCGAGCGTGCCGACGGCGTCATGCAGCGCACGGCGCGCTGAAGCTGCCGCGCGCCGAGTGGGTCGATCGGGGGCTCGAGCGAGCGCATCGCGCGCGAGCGCGCCATCCTGGCGCGGCTGCAGCATCCGGCACATCGCCGTGCTGTATGACGCTGGCCTCGGCGAAGGCGGCCGTCCGTATCTGGCGCTCGAGTATGTCGACGGCGTACCGATCGATGCCTGGTGCAAGGGCCGCGATCTGAAGCGAGATCCTGCGGCTCTTCGTGCAGGTCATCCGCGCAGTGGCCTATGCGCATGGCCAGCTAGTCATTCACCGCGATCTGAAGCCGGCCAACGTGTTGGTCACGCCAGATGGGCTACCGAAGCTGCTCGACTTCGGCATCTCCAAGCTCATCGAAGGCGAGGCGACCGACGGCAGACGCCACCGCGCTGACGCGGCTCGCCGGCCGGCCGCTGACGCTGGCCTATGCCGCGCCCGAGCAGGTGCTCGGGCTGCCGATCACGGTGGCGGCCGATGTCTATGCGCTGGGCGTGATGCTGTTCGAGCTGGTGACCGAGGCGCGGCTGTATCGCGCGCAGCGAGCCGCGCGCGCTCGAAGCCGAGATCCTGCGCGGCGATCTGCGCAAGCCCAGTGACGTCACGCCGGACAAAGCACGCGCCAAGGCGCTGCAGGGGCGATCTCGATGCGATCATGCTGAAGGCGCTCAAGCGCGCAGCCGGGCGAGCGCTACCAGAGTGCGGCCGCACTGGCCGACGATCTGGAGGCCTACCTGGCCGGTGCAACCGGTGCAAGGCACAGCCCGACAGCCGCACCTATCGGCTGCAGCAAGTTCATCTCTCGCAACACACTGCCGGTGGCCGCCGGCAGTGCCGTCGTGGTGGCGCTGGGCATCGGCGCTCGGCGTCGCGCTGTGGCAGGCCAACGAGGCGCGCGATCAGGCGCAGCGTGCCACCGCGCTCAACACCTTCGTGCTCAGCCTGATCCGCAAGGCCGATCCGAACGCCAGTGCCCAGACCAAGGCGGCCGACGTCGCGATGCTCACCGCCATCGAGGAACGCATCGACAACGAGTTCAAGGGTCAGCCCGGATCAACTGCTCCAGCTGCGCGTCACCGTCGGCGATGCCTACAAGAACCGCGGCGAGATGATGGCCGCCCGCCGCGTCTTCCAGCGCGCCGTCGACGACGGCGCACCGCACGTGCCGCCCGACGACCTGATGCTGCTGACCGCGCGCGTGCGCGCCGGCGGACTATCACCTGATCGTATCGACCGATGCCTCCGAGCAACTCGATCGCGCCATCGAGGTCCTGCGTAGGAAGGGCCAACGCACACTGCTGCCGCGGAATTGCTGCTCGATGCACTGCTGGATCGGAATGAGCTACAGGCTTCAACTTCGGGATTCCCGCCTACGCGCTGCAGGAACGCCGCTTTGACATCATCCAGGAGGCCAACGAACTGTCGCTCCGACATTTCGGCGAAGGCAGCCGCCAGCATTTGCGCGCGTTGTGCCGGCGTACGCGGACATGGCGTCGGTAATGAAGCCGGATGCTGGGCCGCCAATGATCGAATCCGCGCTCCAACAGGCCCGGCAGCGCAGCGACGGGGCGACCGGCAGCGTCGAGTACCTGATGGTGTACGCCGTGCATGCGGCCCGGCTTTGCGAGGCGGGCCGGCTCGCCGAGGGCGGCTCGCTCCTGCGGGAGGCCGTCGAGCAGGTGCGTGCCGCCCACGGACCGACCAGCGTGCAGCTGGAGGATCGCTGCTGATCGCAGCTGGCCGCCTGCGACGAGGCCGCCCTCCGATGGGCCGCGGCCGATGCATTCGAGATCGCAGCAGCCCGCGAGCGCCCGCCGTCGACGCAGCTGATGCGCCGGGCGATGGAGGCGTTCCACTCGGCGCTGAGCTTCGCGACTGGGCCTCGCCGCCGAGCGCTACTACCGCAGCGCGCTCGAGAATGCCGAGGCGATTCCCGAGGCCGCACTGCGCGATCGACTGACGATAGAACTCCGGTCCGGGCGTGTCTTCCACCTGGCTCAACGCGGCGACACCGACGAGGCCGTGCAGCTGGCGACGCCGCTCAAGGCGGAATTCGACGCCGAGTACCAGAGGATCGGCCGCATGACGCCCGTTCGAGAGCCGGTTCTGGACCGCCCTCAGCCATGCCCAACGCCTCGGCGGACGGGCCGCGGACGCCGAGCAGACAGCGCAGACCTTCCTGGATCGCTGCCTCGTCACGATGAAGACGGCGCCGGATGCCGTCTGCGACCAACGTGCGCTGGCCCTGCTGGCCCTCGCCAGGCTGGACCTCGGCCGGATCGCGGAGGCGCAGGCGGCGGTCGAACAGCGACTGGCCCGCTCGCAACGATTCGCTGACGACGCGAACTTTGCGCTCGCCTACGGTCGAGTCCTGCTCGCCACGCGCCGGACCGCCGAGGCGACCGAAGTGCTGCGGCGCACTACGGCACCTGGCTGTCGATGCATCCGTCCAGCCCCTACGCCGCTGAGGCGTTGTACTGGTTCGGCCGGGCGTATCAGGCCGCCGGCGACAAGCGCGGTGACTGGATGGTCCCGCAGGCGCGCGAGGCGCTGGCCAAGTCACCGATTGCCTCGCACCGCGCACTGCCGCGCGGCTCATGAACTCTGCTCTGCCAGCACTGACCGTTGACGACTGGCACCGGTTGAACCGGTTGCTCGAGCGGCGCTTCGAGTTCGAGGGTGCCGAGCGCACGGCGTGGCTGGAAGCGCTTGGGAGATGAAGATCAGCATCTGCGCGCAGTGCTGATCGATCTACTGACGCAATCGGAGGCCACCGGTTTTGCGACGGTGCCGACGCATCCGCCGACCGCGGTGGCCAAGGCTGGCCGCGCAAGCGCTGGCCGCGATGCGGCGCGAGCAGCCGGGGGATCGCATCGGCCCGTGGCAGCTCGACGCGGCTGCGTGGCCGAAGGCGGCATGGGCGCGGTGTGGGTGGCCGAGCGCGCCGACGGCGTGATGAAGCGCACGGCAGCATTGAAGCTGCCACGCGCCGAGTGGATCGATCAAGGCCTGAGCGAACGGATCGCGCGCGAGCGCGCCATCCTGGCGCGGCTGCAGCACCCGCATATCGCTGTGCTGTACGACGCCGGCCTCGGTCGAAGGTGGCCGTCCGTATCTCGCGCTCGAATACGTCGATGGCATTCCGATCGATGCGTACTGCAAGGGGCGCGATCTGAAGCGCGATGCTGCAACTCTTCGTGCAGGTGATTCGGGCGGTCGCCTACGCGCATGGCCAGCTCGTGATCCACCGCGACCTGAAGCCGGCCAACGTGCTGGTCACGGCCAGAGGGACTGCCCAAGCTGCTCGACTTCGGCATCTCCAAGCTGATCGAAGGTGACGCGCTCGAGTGTGGATGCGACCGCGCTGACGCGCCTGGCCGGTCGGCCGCTGACGCTCGCCTATGCCGCGCCCGAGCAGGTGCTGGAGCTGCCGGTCACGGTGGCGGCCGACGTCTATGCGCTCGGCGTGATGCTGTTCGAGCTGCTCACCGAGGCTCGCCTGTATCGCGCCAGCGAGCCGCGCGCGCTCGAAGCGGAGATTGCTGCGCGGCGATCTGCGCAAGCCCAGTGAAGCCACGCAGGACAAAGCACGCGCCAAGGCGCTCAAGGGCGATCTCGATGCGATCGTGCTGACGGCGCTCAAGCGCGAGCCCGGCCGAGCGCTATCAGAGTGCGGCAGCACTGGCCGACGATCTCGAGCGACTACCTGGCCGGCGCAGCCGGTGCAAGGCGCAGCCCGACAGCCGCACCTATCGGCTGAAGAAGTTCGTCGCCCGCAACACACTGCCGGTGGCCGCTGCGCAGTGCCATCGTGGTCGCTCTCGGCATCGGCCTCGGCATCGCGCTATGGCAGGCGAAACGAAGCGCGCGACTCAGGCGCAGCGTGCCACCGCACTGAACACCTTCGTGCTGGGCCTGATCCGCACCGCCGATCCGAACGCCAGCGCCCAGACCAAGGCGGCCGATGTGGCCATGCTCAACGCCATCGAGGAACGCATCGACAAGGAGTTCAAAGGCACGCCCGGACCAGCTGCTGCAGCTGCGCGTGACCGTGGGCGATGCCTATCGCAATCGGGGCGAAGGCTCCGCCGCCATCCGCGTCTATCACCGCGCCGTCGCCGACGGCGACGCCGAAGCTGCCCGAAAATGATCTGATGCTCTTGACGGCACGCGTGCGCGCCGCGGATCCGGACCTGATCGTCTCGAGCGATGCTACGGAGCAACTCGATCGTGCGATCGACGTGCTGCGCAGGCAAGGCAAAACACGACGCTGCTGCCGCCGATCTGCTGCGTAGACGCGTTGCGGTTCCGTAGTCTCCTCAGCAATGTCTTCGGGGTTCCGGCGTTTCCAGACGCGGAGCGGCGCTTCGACGAATTGAACGAAGCCTTGGCCCTCGCGGTCCGGTACTCAGGCGAAGGCAGCCGTGCGCACCTGCGAGCCGCCCAATGCACTCGCCGGCTTGAAGGCGTGGGCCGACGTTCAGGAATCCGTGGCGATTCTCGAGCAGGCACTGGCCAGCGCGCGCGCGCTCGGTGACACAACGAGCGCCGAATACCGTGCCGGCAGCGCGCTATTTGGCGCATCACTTTGCCAGGCGGGCCGCAGGAGCGAGGGCTTAGCGCTGCTGGAGCCGGCCTTGGCCGAGGTGAGCGCGATGCATGGCGAGAATAGCCTGCAGTACGAACAACTGCTGGATTCCCTCGACGCCTGTTCCGCCGATCCTGAGGATAATTTGTTAACCAGCGGCGACCTGCCGATACGAGCTTATTCGGCGGCCGCGGCTCGCGAAAAGCCGCCCTCGATCGCGCTGCTGCGTCGCGCTGATGCCGTGGTGGACCGGATGCTCTATCTGCACGACAACGCGGCGGCAGAGCGGTACTACCAGGCCGCGGTAGCGAATTACCCGGCGATCCTGGATCAACCACTGCGCGAGCGGCTGACGCGAGACATCGAAGCCAAACACGTCTGCATCCTCGCGCTAACCGGGCGGGCCGCGGCTGCGCTCGAAGCCGCTGCACCGCTTGTCGCCGCCGAGGGGCTCGACTACGCCCGATTGGGCAGCCACGCGGGTGCAGACCTACGTTTGAGCGCGTGTTCATCCTTCGCGCAGCGCGACTTGGGTCGCTACGACGAATCGATCGCCACGACGCAAGCATTCCTCGACCGATGTCTGGCGATGCACAGGGAGATCCGCCGGTGCGCTTGGGGTGTGACAATGCTTGCGCTCTGCTCAATTGGATGCGGGTCGCCCGACCGATGCGATGGCGACCCTGCTCAGGTTGCCCGAACGCGACCGAGCGTTCGAAGGGCCGAACTGGCTCCCGCAACTCACCTATGGCCGCGCGCTGCTGGCGGCGGGGCGGCCCGCCGAAGCGCTCGAAATGCTACGGAGGTCCTATAGCGTGTGGCTCCGCATGGGCGATTCGCGCAACATCTGGGCCGCGGAAACCGAATACTGGTTCGGGCGCGCGTGGATCGCTGTCGGCGATGTCAAGCGTGGCCGGAGGATGGTCACCGAGGCGCGCGAGATCCTGGCCAGGTCACCGAATGCGACGCAGCGCAAGCTCGCAGACCAGCCGGTTCCGTGAATTTTCACGTCGATGTCCGGTTTGCTGTCCGGGCTGCGTCCCTTCCATCAAGAGACAGCAATTCGCTGGCTCGGTTGAACGGGAAACGCGGCTCGGCCGCACCAACGAAGCGAGGACATCATGACGAAGCAAATCACGCACAAGACCGTCGCCGCCGCCGTCGCTGCCGTCACGACGCTGGTGCTGTTCAGTGCTGTCGCCGGTCTGGCTGATAGCGACCGCGCTGCCACGCTGGCCGCGCAAATCAAGCCGACCACGATCGCTGCCGCGCGGTGACTTCCTCCGGACTCTGGGCGTCACGAGACACAACCGCCGGCAGGTGTGAATCTGCCGGCCCGTTGACCCTCAATCGTCCATGGTCTGGGCGGCACGGAAGGCATCAAATGCACGGCATCCGCAGCTTGCGTTCCAAGCGGCGGCGAACCCACCTCGGTTGACGAGATGGCCCATCGACAAAGTGCAAACGTGGAGAGTGCCATGATGAAATCAATGCTTATGCGAGCCGTCGGCACCGTGGCCGCCGCCGCCACGACGTTCGCGCTGTTCAGCGCGGTCGCGTCGCTGGCTGACGGAGACCGGGCGGCGCTGCTAGCCGCTCGGACCGCGCCGACTTCGGTGGCTTCGAGCGCTGCGGGTCCGCAACTGCGGTAGTTCGCATTCTTCGACGCCCCGGTCGCGCTTACCGCACGCGGCCAGTGCTCGAATCGGGTAGGAGGCAGGGTCACCCCTGCCGTCCTCCCACACCACCGTACATACGGTTCCGTATACGGCGGTTCCTGTCGGGGGCCGAAGCCCCGTGAGTTTGTGTTTCGTTCAGCGTGTCGCCTGAGATCCATCGAGCACCGCGCCGGCGATCCGCGACTTCCGGTCGCGGCACGTCCGAGGCGGCCCGCGGCCTGCGCCGCGGCTTCTGCTCTGAATGCACAGAGAGCACGCGCGACTGTCCACTCGTGACAGGTTCAGCCCTTTGCCGTCGCGGTTGCCGACGACTACTACGGCCTCTGCTGACTCCTGCCAACCCATCCCGGCACCTCTCGACGCCGGTAGCACAAGGCAGGCTGACAGGCCTCCCAGGGTAAGACGCGCGACCTTCGCTGCAGATACCCGCCGCATCTACTCCTTCACCTTCCGGATAGTTTCGGGCTTCGAGTTGCTTTGCCCTCTCGCCCAAGTGAAGTTGCCTCATATGCGATTCCTGTTCGTCGGGCCACAGCTTTGCGTACAGCTTCCTTCAGATTCCGCCTCGCGACGGACACCCTTGCTGTGCGGCTAACGGTTCCCACTATCAAGGTCCGTAGGGGACTTTCACCCCCAAGTCGTCCAACTCGCCACCACAGCGACCTGAACAGCGCCAGTCACGGCGCTACGCGCCATGCCTGGCGCACAAACGCAAAAGCCCGGCCTAGGCCGGGCTTTTGTCTTTGGGAAGTGCTGCTGCCCTGGGCGCGGGCGGCGCCACGGGACCGGCGCAGCGCGCTGCCGGCGCGCCGGGCTCAGTTGGTCCGCGTGGCGGTGATGGTGACCCGCTCCAGCGCCACCACCGGGCTGTTGAATTGTTCTTGCGGCTGCATCCCGGCCACGGTGCTGCCCAGAACCACGGCACTCGTGATGATCGCAGCGGCGAATGCGGCCAGGCGGGCGGCGACAGAGGTGGTGTAGGTGGCGTTCATGGTGCGGTCCTTGGTGATGGGGCGTTTTCGATGGACGCACTGTAGGCAGCCGGCTTGACGCTTGCGAGCGACTTGCGACGGTCCGCAGGATTCGCGGCGTGAACTGCAACGGCGCTTTGGTCGCGCTTGCCGGCCATTTGGCCGTCCATCGCGCCAGCGCGCAGTTCATCGCGCCCAGCGACCGTTCACGCCGGAATTCGACGTTGCGAAACGTCGGTTCAGCAAAATTCGGAGGTAGACGCGCCGGCAGATGGAAATAGAGTCCGGCGGGCGCCGGCAGCGTCTAGTTCGAGTCCGGGGCCTTCAGGCGTGCCGGGCGCGACGCGGTATCGATCATGAATTCGAAGTGGCGATCGGACCAGTGGTCAGGATCGGCGGCTTCGAACGTGCGCTCATAGAACGTGACCAGACCGTCGGTGCGCACCAACAGCGTCGTTGTCGCCCGCGTACCGTAGCCCTTGGCGCGGATCTGAATGGCGGAAAGCACGCGCTCCCAGTCGAGCGGTACCCCGGTGGCCGGCAAGTCGGACTCGCGCGCGAGTTCTCGGTCGGCCATCAGCTCCAGCAGGCTTTCGATGCTGACACGGTTTGCGATCGAGCAGGCGAATTGCGAAACCGCGCGCGTCACCTTCGGCCATGGCGTGTCGAGAAATGCATTCGACAACCCGTAGACACCAGGCTCGAGCGCACGCGCCTGCGTGCCGAGCCGATTGCTGAAGTAGTGCAGCGAACCGGCTGACTGACCGCCCGCTGGCATCAGATCACCGGCAATCAGATTGAAGCCGTTGAACACCGGCGTCCGATGCGAATGCCGATCGAGCCAACGGTCGACGCGCTCCGGCGTCTGCAGCGCGGCCAGCACGAGTGCGCCGCGCGACGGTGCATGCGGATTCCGCTCGGTCGCAGCACGGACGTTGGTCAGCGTCGCGACACGTCCGCGTCGTGTAATGCCGAACCAAGTGCCGCCGGCCTCCTCATCCTGCCCGGCCAGCAGCGAGACGGCCTGGCCCCACCAGGCCGCGGGCCGCGTGCGACGCGTATAGAACTCGTCCCGGTTACCCGCGAGGATCAGCGGATAGTCGGGATGAGCACGCCACGCGAAAACGATCAGGCACATAGCGTCAAATTTTTCGACATACCCAAAGTCTTCGACACACCGTCACAGCATTCGAAATCGTTCGACGCGTCGAGCGGCCGTCAGTTCCTGCGGCAGTCCGCTCGCGCGAACCGCCGCGCTGAGTGCGGCTTCGAAAGCACCTGGATCACGGATGCCTTCATACACCTCCATCCACGTCGGTGTCGACCCAAGCTCAACGCGCTCCTCCAGCCGCGCCCGAACCGCGCTGCCGACTGCCAGCGTTTCCAGCATCGCCCGCAATGCAGGCAACGCGGCCACCGACGGCGCCGGGTAGTACACATACCAGTTCTCGGCCGCGTTGCTCATGCCGTCGGGTCGAACAAGGCATAAGGCAGCGGTCGTACCTGCAGCATGGCACCGCTCGAATCGCCCAGATGCAGCGCGCCCGCTTCGAGCCGGTCAATCGGCGCCTCGAACAGCAGATCGCAGCCGCCGCCCGGCGCTCGCGCTGACATGACAACCGTGCCGACCGCTTGTCCATCCGACGAGTGGACGATGTCCGATCCGGCAAGCGGCGGATCGTCTGCGTTGACATGCGCCGGACGCATCCTGCGCTTGAGCTTGCCGAGATACTGGCTGCGCGCAACGATCTCCTGGCCCGGATAACAGCCTTTCTTGAAATCCACGCCACCCAGCACCTCGAAGTTGATCATCTGAGGCACGAACTTCTCCTGCGTCGCAGCGAACACGGTCGGCACCGCTGCGTCGACTTCGGACCACCACCACACGTCACTTGCCACCCGCGCAATGTCTTCCAGTCCAACTGGCAGTACGTTGCTGCTGTCAACGCTAAGCAGGAAACGGTCCTGCGCACGTGGCGCAGGCCGCAGTCGGCTGACTCGTACACCCATTTCGGCGATGGAGGTGCCGGGCATCTCCGGGGCCGGCAGGCCGGAAGCGCGCAGCGCCTCCGCGGCCCCGACGCCCAGCAAACCGCAGGAGATGGACCGATCGCTGTGATCAGCCAGTTTGACCTTCGAACGCAGCACGAACATCGTCAGCCGGCGCTGGACTGTGGCGAGTATGTCGGCCGGAAGCTGCAATATGACGGCATCGCCGTCGCGCCACTGATGGAATGTCGCGAGCAGGCGACCCTTGACCGTGCAGTAGCCGTTCAGCTGGAAGGCACTGGTGTCAAGTTGCTCGACATCATTGGTCAACTGCGACTGCAGGAAGCGCAGCGTGTCGGGTCCATCGACGCGGATCGTGCCGAGTTCACTCAGCGTCGCCAGGACGGGCGCGCGCAATGCCGTTGCAAGTTCATCGGCCGGTGCCGTAAAGGCGCCGCTTGCACGCGGCCTCGCTAGATCGTGAGGCATGGCGGATTCAGGATCGTTTGCATGTGCCGATTATCATAGGAGCGGTCTGCCGCAATGTTGCCGGAAATGCCGAAAAGTTCGCGCACGCTGAAGGCTGTCGTGCTGGGCGTGCTGGGCCTGCTCGCGCTGGCCGCTGCGGCTCTTGCGGTGGCACGCTGGTATGTGGTGGCGCGTCCGCTGCCAATCAATGCGGAGCGCATCGAATTTCGGGTGAAGGCCGGCTCCTCGGTGCGCGCCATCGCACAGGCTGCCCGCGCGGCAGGACTCGATGTGGATGAATTGGCGCTGGCCGCGCTCGCGCGGCTGACCGGCACGTCGCAGAACCTGCGCGCCGGCAAGTACTCGGTCGATCGCGGTACGACGCTGATGCAGCTGCTTGCCAAGCTGAGCACGGGCGACGTGCTGCGCGAACGAATCACCATCGTCGAAGGCATCACGTTCCGCGAGATGCGCGCGGTGCTCGCGGCGAGTCCCGAATTGCGCCAGGACTCGGCCGGCATGTCGCCTCAGCAACTGCTGCAGGCAATCGGGGCGACGGAGACGAGCCCGGAGGGCCTGTTCGCGCCCGACACCTACGTCTACGACGCGGGCACCAGCGATCTCGACCTCTGGCGCCGGGCCTACCGGGCGCAGGCCGATGCGCTGCAGGCCGTGTGGTCATCCCGCAGGCCGGATCTGCCGTACGAATCGCCGTATCAGGCGCTGATCATGGCTTCGATCATCGAGAAGGAAACCGGGCAGGCATCCGAGCGCCCGATGATCGGCGGCGTGTTCGTCAACCGGCTCAGACGCGGAATGCTGCTGCAGACCGATCCCACGGTGATCTACGGTCTCGGCGACCGCTTCGACGGCAACCTGCGCAAGCGTGATCTGACAACCGATACGCCGTACAACTCCTACACAAGGCCGGGCCTGCCACCGACGCCCATCGCGCTGCCGGGTCGGGCATCGATCGAAGCCGCCCTGCGGCCTGCCGCCACGGATGCGCTGTACTTCGTCGCACGCGGCGATGGCACCTCGGAATTTTCCAGTTCCGTGGACGCGCACAATCGCGCGGTCGACAAGTTCCAGCGGGGCACGGGCCGATGACCGAGCGCGGCCGCTTCATCACGTTCGAAGGCATCGACGGTGCCGGCAAGAGCACACAGATCGACGTTTTCGCGGACGCGCTGCGCGAGCGAGGGCTCAACCTCGTAATCACACGCGAGCCGGGGGGCACGCCGCTCGGAGAGTCGCTGCGCCAGATGATCCTTGGCGAGAAAATGGAGCGTGAAACGGAGACCCTGCTGCTGTTCGCGGCACGCGCGGAGCATCTCGCCCGTGTGATCCACCCAGCGCTGGCGGCCGGCCAATGGGTCCTGTGCGACCGCTTCACCGACGCCACGTACGCTTATCAGGCTGGCGGACGCGGCCTCGCGGTCGAGCGCATCGCGACGTTGGAGGATTGGGTGCACGCCGACCTGCAGCCCGATCTGACGCTGCTGTTCGACTTGCCGCCCGGCGTCGCGGCACAGCGCCTGTCCGGCGCGCGCACCGCCGATCGCTTCGAGTCCGAGCAGGAAGAATTCTTCGGCAAGGTGCGCGCACAGTATCTCGAGCGCGCAGCCGCAAACCCCGAGCGCTTCTTCATCGTCGACGGCACGCGAGCGCCCGATGAATTGCGTGCCCAGCTGAGCGAGCTCGCCCGTAGTGGCACGTGGAACCGCTGACCCCATTGACGTGGCAGGACCAGCTGTGGCGCCAGCTGCTGACATCGCGCGATCGCATGCCGCATGCGCTGCTGCTGCATGGGCCGCGGGGAATCGGCAAGCGCCACTTCGCGCGTGCTCTCGCGCAGGCGCTGCTGTGTGAAGCACCTGGAGAGCAGGGAGCCGCGTGCGGCCATTGCGCGGGCTGCCAGTTGATCGCGGCAGACAATCATCCGGATCTGCGCTGGCTGCTGCCGAGCGTGGATCTGCCCGAGCGCGACGAAACAGAGGAAGGCGAGGCCATGGTGGCCGAGCCGGCCTCGGCGGCCAAGCCCTCCAAGGCGAGCCGGGAGATCAAGATCGATCAGGTACGGGACATCGGCGACTTCCTCGCGCTCGCGTCGCACCGGGGTGGACGCCGCGTTGTTCTGCTGATCCCCGCGGAGGCGCTGAATGCGCCGGCCGCCAACGCGCTGCTGAAGATCCTGGAAGAGCCGCCGGGCGGGACGGTGTTCATCGCAGTCAGCGACGCGATCGACGCCGTACTCCCGACGGTGCGGTCGCGCTGCGTATTACTGCGCGTGCCGGTTCCGGATCAGCGCGCGGCGCTGGCCTGGCTCAAGGCTCGCGGTATTGAGGATGCCGAGATCCGCCTCGCCGAGGCAGGCGGTGCGCCGGTTGGTCTGGATGATGAGGGCACCGACGATTCGCGCCGGCTGAGTCCGGAGCTCAAGACGCAGTTGCTCGATCTTTTAGCGCGCGGCGCCCGCCTGACGCTGGCCGATATCGCCTCCGCCGTGCCGAGGGATGTCGGACTATCGGAAGCGATCCGTCTGTTTCAGCGCTGGGGATGGGACTTATTGGCGGAAAGGGCGGCAGGCCGCGTTCGTTATTATCCGCAGCGGCAACCGGCGATCGCTTCGGTGGCACGCGCCTGCGATCCGCAGCGCCTGCTGGAATGGCTGGGCCAGCTGACGGAGGCACAGGCCGTTGCGGAGCACCCGCTGAACGCACGGTTGGCGGTCGAGAGCGCACTGATCGGGTATTTGAGCACCGTCCGCCCGGTGCAATGACGAATCGGGGATAAAGGCCTGATGAACGACGCAGCAGCAGCCAAGGCGGCCAACGGTCAGCAAGCCGGTGTGCGCCCAGCCGTGCTTTCGCTGTCGATCAAGGAAAAGGCCGCGTTGTACGCGGCTTACATGCCGTACCTGAAAAACGGCGGCATCTTTGTGCCGACGACGCGGCCGTATCAGCTCGGTGACGATGTCTACCTGATCCTGACACTGCTCGACGACGCGACTCGCATCCCCGTCGCGGGAAAAGTCGTCTGGATCAGTCCTGCGGCCGGCGGAAACAAGACACCGGGAATCGGTGTTCACTTTCCATCCGACGAATCGGGACAGACCGCGCGCAAGCGCATCGAAGACGCCCTCGGTGCGGCATTGAAGTCGGCGCGCCCGACCCACACGCTCTAGGTTTTACCACTGCGCTGTCACGCGCGGACGGCGATGTTCGTCGACTCGCATTGCCATCTCGCTTTCCCGGAGCTTGCTGCCGATCTGCCGGGCGTGCTGGCGCGCATGCGCGCCGCCGGCGTCGAGGCTGCCCTGAATATTTGCACCACGCTGGACGAGTTTCCGACCGTGCTTGCCATTGCCCGCGCGAACCGTCAGATCTACGCGTCGGTCGGCATCCATCCCGACTCGACCGGCATCGAAGAGCCGAGCGTGGAGCAACTGGTCGGGCTCGCCGCTGACCCGAAGGTCGTTGCGATCGGCGAAACCGGCCTCGACTACTACCGGCTGACCGAACCGCTGGAGTGGCAGCGCGAGCGATTTCGAGTCCATATCCGCGCTGCGCGTGCCTGCGGCAAGCCGCTGATCATCCATACGCGCGCTTCAGCAGCCGACACGCTGCGGATCATGCGCGAAGAGGGCGCCGGCGAGGCCGGTGGGGTGATGCACTGCTTTACTGAATCGACCGAGGTCGCGCACGCGGCGATGGATCTCGGCTTCCACGTGTCCTTCTCGGGGATCGTCACCTTCAAGAACGCGCGCGATCTGCAGGCGACCGCAGCAATGGTTCCACTCGACTACCTGCTGATCGAAACCGATTCGCCTTACCTTGCTCCGGTTCCCCACCGCGGAAAATCGAACGAACCAAGCTACGTTCCCTTCGTCGCGGCCAAGCTGGCTGAGCTCAAAGGAACGTCGCAAGAGCAGATCGCATCGGCGACGACAGCCAATTTCTATCGCTTGTTCAATGCGTTACAGACGAATCCTGCGGTTATTTCTTAGGTAAGGCTACCTTTTTCTCGCCGTATCAATGACCTGTGCGCGCTTCTTAAGGCCGGGTCACAGGAGCAACGAAGGAGAGCGGATCCGATACAGCACGTGGGCTCGAAGAGGATGGCCGGGCGGCAGACGAGGGTGCTCGAAGTCTTCGCGCGAATCGCGTGCCATGCCGATGCGTTCCATCACGCGTCTTGACCGCTGGTTGCTGACCGTTGTGAACGAGACGATCTCGGGCAGCCCAGCTTGCCGGAAGCCGAAGTCCAGCGAGAGGTGGGCGGCCTCGGTGGCGTAGCCGCGACCCCAGAACTTCGGCGCGAGTCGCCATCCGATTTCGGTGCATGGCGTAAAGGCTGCCTCAAAGGTCGGTACCGACAGCCCGACGAAGCCTGCGCACTCGCCGTCGACCTCGAGGCACCATAAGCCCCAGCCGCGCGCTTTGAGACCGGCCTGCAGGCGGTCGATCAGGGCGTCGCTCTCGGCGCGCGTCAGGCAGCCGGGAAAGAACTCCATCGCAATCGGATCTGCGTTGAGCGCCGCAAATGGCTTGGCATCGTGCGGAGTCCATCCGCGGAGGAGGACGCGGGCACCGCGAAGAACGGAAACGTCATGCATCAGACCAGGACTCCCACGACCGCGGCGGTTGCACAGGTGGACAGCAGCCCGGCCCCGATCGATCGAACGCCGAGTTCCGCCAGTTCGGCCCGGCGATCCGCAGGAAGGAGGGCAGACAGGCCGCCCAGCATGATCCCGAGGCTGCCGAAGTTGGCGAATCCGCAGAGTGCGTAGGTCATCAGCAGCTTGCTGCGCCCGGACAAGACATCCTCTGGGAGCTGCGCCATATCGAGGTAGGCGATGAACTCGTTGAGCACGGTCTTCTTGCCGAGCAGCGCGCCGGCGGCCAGCACCTCTCCGGAAGGAATGCCTATCAGCCAGGCGAGCGGCGCGAACAGCCAGCCGAACACGCGCTCGAGCGTCAATGGATTGCCTGCGAACGTGGGCAACAACGCCAAGGCCGCGTTGACGAGGGCGACGAGTGCCACGAACACGAGCAGCATCGCGCCAATGTTGAGCAGCAGCTGTAGGCCCTCGAGCGTGCCGCGCGTCAGTGCCGCCACCGCATTGGCATCCTGCCGCGCAAAGCGTACGCGGGCGTTGTCCGTACGCTGCGGTGGCACCATGAGCGCCGCCACCGCGATCGCCATCGGCGTGGCGACGATCGAGGCGATCAGCAGGTGGCCCAGTGCGTTTGGCACGACCGGCCCGAGGAACGTGGCATACAGCACAAGGACCGTTCCCGCGATGGTTGCCATGCCGCAGTTCATCACGATGAAAAGCTCACCGCGCGACAGTCCGGCGAGATACGGCGCAATCACCAGCGGCGCCTCGACCATGCCGACGAAGACGTTCGCCGCCGACGACACGCCGACCGCACCGCCAAGACCCATCGTTCTCTGCAGCAGCCACGCAAAGGCGCGCACCAGAGCGGGCAGTACGCCCCAGTGGAACAGCAGCGCGGAGAGGGCCGCCACCAGCAGAACCATTGGCAGTGCACGAAATGCGAGTACGAAATTCACAGAAACATCGGTCACGGTGTACGGAGGCGCGCCGCCGCCCGCATAACCAAAGACGAACGCGGTGCCGGCCAGCAGTGCCCGCTCCAACACGTCCAGTGCGGCGTTCAGGCTCGACAATGCAGCGCCGAGCGCGGGAACCTTGAGCAACAGGACAGCGAGTGCAATGGCGAGCAGCAGGCCGCTCGCCACCAGGCGCCAGGGAATGCTACCGCGGCGTTCGGAGAGCATCCAGGCCAGCCCCAGCATCGTCACCAGTCCTGCGCCGCTCTGCACAGTCTGCATCGAGCTCCCTCCCCAGAGCGTCGACATTGGAACACAGGCTCCACCGTGCCGAAGTAAGCTGAACTCTCGGATTTCCGAGCTGCCCACGCATGAATCCCAAGTGTGGCTTCGACACCTTCAGCGAGCTGATTCCGTTTTCCGGCAGTCGGCGCTGAACGGCGCGAGCCTTTTCCTGCCGCCGTACCGGCCGATCGTCGAAAGGACGCTGCGGCTGATGAAGCGCTTCTAATCGAGCGCTGCGAGCGGAATCACGTCGACCGGATCGCCTGCGCGCTGTCGCTCCATCGGGCCGATCGCCACGAGTGCCTGCGCGTTGCTCAGGGTGCGCAGCATCGACGAGCTTTGTTGCGCCAGCGGCTCGACAGCCAACCCGCCGTCGCGTCGCACCCACCGGCCGCGGCGCCAGTCGACGCGACCGGGTCGGGTGTGAGCGTCGACCGCCAGCGGCACGGGGATGGTCAGCACGGGTTCGGGTTCCGCGCCGGCGAGCCTGGCCAACAGCGGCGTAACGACGAGCTGGTGCATCACATACGCCGCCACGGGGTTGCCCGGCAGCCCGAACAGCCAGCAAGCCCGTTTCGCCGCCTCGATACGGCCGCAGGCAATGCCGCGACCAGGCCGGATCGCCAGGGGAACGAAGCCGACGGCGGGAAAGCGGCGCACGAAGTCGGCGTCACCTTGAGCTGCTCCGCCGCTGGAAATGACCGCATCCAGCGATCGACCGCAGGCATTCGCCAGTGAGTCGGCGAGCGCAGCAGCCCGGTCGGCGACGATCCCGAGGTCTTGCACGTCATAGCCTGCGTGCCTAAGCGTGGCCATCAGCATCGGCCGGTTGCCGTCGTACTGGCCAGCGACACCGGGGGCTTGCGGCGGATCAAAGAGTTCATCGCCGGTCGACAGCACGCCGACTCGCAGGCGCCGCCTGACGCGGATTTCCGCCGCGCCGGCCGCCACCGCCAGGCCGATGTCGTACGGCCGCAGTCGGCGCCCGCGCGTCAAGATGACCTCGCCGCGGCGCAGATGCTCGCCACGCAGCCTGATGTTGTCACCGCGGCTGGGCAACGAAGTGCACGTGATCATGTTCGATGCAACCAGCACGTCTTCCTGCATCACGACCGTGTCGGCGCCTGCCGGAACCACGGCGCCGGTTGTGATGCGAACTGCCGCCCGGGCTGGCAGTGCGCCAGCGTAGGGGTGTCCGGCGAGTGCTCGTCCCGCCAATTGCAGCGATGTGCCGGCGATGGAATCGGCGGCGCGCACCGCGTAGCCGTCCATGGCCGCGTTGTCGAATGCCGGTACGTCGAGAGTGGCGATGATGTCGGTCGCGAGCACGCGGTCGATCGCTTCGACGATGCGGCAGGTTTCGGGCTCAACCGCAGGCTGGACGTCCGCCGATAACTGCGCGACCGCCTCTGGAACGGTCAATTCATCCGAGGTCACGTTGAACCGCCCGTCAATGCCGGCAAGTATCAAACCGGTGATCGTGGCGTGCCCTGCCGAACGTCAGCCGCCGATGTAGGACATCTCGACCTTGGGCCGCGGCGCCGTCGCGATCGAACGCAATTCCGAATACCGGTCACCGCGCTGGTGCCAGATCCGGGCGATCGCCGCAGCGATCTCCGCATCGTCGACCGGTGGCTGGCCCGGCCCTCCGCGCAACAGCCGGCGCAGGTCGTATCCGCTGTCGGCGAACAGGCACAGGTACAGCATGCCCTCGGTCGACAGGCGGGCTCTTGTGCACGATCGGCAGAACGCGCGCGTGACACTGGAAACGACGCCGATCTCGCCGCTGCCATCGCGGTAGCGCCAGCGCTCGGCGACTTCGCCGTCGTAGTTGGGGTCGACCGCGACCAGCGGCGCCACTTCGTCGGCGATGCGCGCGATGACCTCGGCCGACGGCACCACATCGTCCATGCGCCAGCCATTCGAGCTGCCGACATCCATGAATTCGATGAAGCGGACGATGTGGCCGCTACCGCGGAAGTGGCGTGCCATCGCGACGATCTCGCGATCGTTGACGCCGCGCTTGACCACCATGTTGACCTTTACTGGTCCGAGGCCAGCGCGCGATGCGGCCTCGATGCCGGCGAGCACGTCGGAAACCGGAAAGTCGACATCGTTCATCCGCTTGAACACGGCATCGTCAAGGCCGTCGAGCGATACCGTGATCCGCCTCAGTCCGGCATCGGCGAGTGCCTGTGCCTTGCGGGTCAACAGCGAGCCGTTGGTCGTCAGCGCGAGATCGAGTGGGCGGCCATCGGCGTTGGTTAGTCGCGACAGCATGGCGACCAGCTTATGCAGGTCCTTGCGCAGCAACGGCTCACCGCCGGTCAGCCGGATCTTTTCGACGCCCAACTCGATGAACGACTGTGCGAGGCGGGTGATCTCCTCGAAGCTCAGCAGCTCGCGGTGCGGCAGGAAGACGTAGTCCCGATCGAAGATCTCCTTCGGCATGCAGTACGTGCAACGGAAGTTGCAGCGGTCGGTGACCGAAATGCGTAGGTCATGCAGCGGTCGGTGCAGCCGGTCACGCAGCGTGCCAGCTTCAGGCGCCGGCTCCCCAGCGTTCGGCAGTGGTAGGCGCGCCGTACGCAGATCGAGCAGCTGGATGATGCGATCGGTCATAGAGACATGTTACCGGTCGCTGCGGCGGTGGCAACGGACGCCGCGGACGCCGCGTTCGTTGCGGCGGCGTCCGCTTTCGCTGCTAGGTGACGCTCTGGCCGCCGGTGCGGGTTTCCACCTGAACCAGCGGACGCTCGTCTGGCGGCGGCAGCACTGGACGCTCCCGCGACGCCCGCGCAGGACGCTCTTCGGCGGCCATGCGTGCCTGCGTGCGAGCGAACTTGTCGGGCTCGGTCTGCACCAAGGTCAGTCCGGCATCCTGCAGCAGTGTTTCCAAGGTGGCCACCGGCATGGGAGCGGGTGCGGCGACCGGTAGCGAAAAGCTCGGCTCGGACGCCTTCGTAGCCGGTACGGCAGCCGGCGAGACGACAGCAGGAGCGAGCGCACTGCCATTGCCGTCCGAAACGACCGGCAACTCGGGTGACCTCGATACCTCCATCTCTGCAGCTGGTGGCGCGGCGAACACGGTTTCGGGTTCGCCGTGCTCGGCCGGCTCGACGCTTTCCTCGGCCTCACCGCCGTCCGCCGTGTCAACCCCAGGTGTTCCCGCGACTTCACCGCGGCCACCACGGCCACGCCGCCTGCGGCGCCGCTTGCCGCGTTTGTCTTCCGAGTGCGCATCGGCTGTTCCCGCGTCGGCGCTGACAAGCGAGGCACTTGCCGGAGGGGCCGCCTCGACAACCGCCGTCTCCACCGGGACGAGCGCCACATCGACCGACTCGTCAACGCGCACGGGTTTCTCCTTGCGCTCGCCGCGTCGCTCCTGTCCCTTGCGACCGTCGCGCTCGGGCGTTGCCCTGGGTGACACACCATCCGCGGCGGGGCGCGCTGTACGCTCGTCGGGACGACGCTCTTCGCGCCGGTCTCCGCGCCGGGCGTCCTTGCGCTCGCCGCGTTCGGGGCGCCTCTCCTCCCGTTGTCCCTCCCGGCCGCCGTCTCGGCGTCCGTCACGACGCCCGTCGCCCCGCGGGCGTCGCCGCTCGCCGCGGCCTTCGACCTCGCGTAGCGGCTTGGCTGCCGCAGGTGCTTGCGCGGGGGCGGGCGGTGATGCGGCGGGTTCCTGCTCGCCGGTAAAGAACGCAACGATCCGGTTCCACCAGCCACCGCGCGGCGCGGTCATGACGACGGGTTCTACAACTGGCGCTGGCTGAGCCGCGATCGGAGCTGGTGTCTCGGGCACGATACCCTTGACCACCGCCTCCTGCCGGGCGCGGCCGCGCTCTTCTTCGCCTTTGCCGCGTGTGTATGGAGTATCGGTGCTGGGCGCCAGTTCGGCCGCTCGCTCGAAGCTGGCCTTGACGTCCTCGAGCCGTGCATCGTCGTGACGCAGGCGCTCGACGTGGTAGTGCGGAGTCTCGAGGAACTTGTTGGGGATCAACACCACCGACACGCGCAGTCGCGCCTCGAGCTTGGCGATGTCGCCGCGCTTCTCGTTGAGCAGGAACGTGGCCACCTCGACCGGCACCTGCGCATGAACGGCCGCGGTGCTTTCCTTCATCGCCTCCTCCTGCAGGATGCGCAGGATGTGCAATGCAGAGCTCTCGGTGTCGCGGATCACACCGACCCCGTTGCAGCGCGGGCAGGTAACGTGGCTGCCCTCGCTCAGCGCCGGTCGCAGCCGCTGGCGCGACAGTTCCATCAGCCCGAAGCGCGATATCTTGCCCATCTGCACGCGAGCGCGGTCGTAGTGCAGCGCGTCCTTCAGGCGGTTCTCGACCGCCTTCTGGTTCTTCGACTCTTCCATGTCGATGAAGTCGATGACGATCAGCCCGCCGAGGTCGCGCAGCCGCAACTGGCGCGCGACTTCATCGGCCGCCTCGAGGTTGGTGCGGGTCGCGGTCTCCTCGATGTCGGAGCCTTTGGTGGCGCGCGCCGAGTTGACGTCGACCGCCACCAGCGCCTCGGTGTGGTCAACGACGATCGATCCGCCGGACGGCAGCGGCACCTGCCGCGAATAGGCCGTCTCGATCTGGTGCTCGATCTGGAAGCGCGAGAACAGCGGAACGTCGTCGCGATAACGCTTGACGCGCTGGACGTTGTCCGGCATCACGTGCGCCATGAACTGGCGCGCCTGCTCGTAGATGTCGTCGGTGTCGACCAGGATCTCGCCGATCTCCGGATGAAAGTAGTCGCGGATGGCGCGGATGACGAGGTTCGACTCCTCGACGATCAGGAACGGCGCGGGGTTGGCACGCTTGAGCCGCTGTCCGTCAGCGCCGGTCGCGCCGTCGACATAGGTCGTCTTCTTCTTGCCCGGGTTTTCCGGGTCGTCGACCGTCAATTCGTACTGCGGCTTGGCGGCGCCCTCGATCGCATGCCAGAGTTTCAGCAGGTAATTGAGGTCCCACTGAAGTTCGTCGGCGTTGCGACCGATGCCCGCGGTGCGAGCGATGATCGACATGCCGGTCGGCAGCTCGAGCCTGTCCATCGTGTCGCGCAGTTCCTGACGATCCTCGCCTTCGATCCGGCGCGACACTCCACCGCCGCGCGGATTGTTTGGCATCAAGACAAGGTAGCGCCCGGCCAGCGAAATGAAGGTCGTCAGCGCGGCCCCTTTGTTGCCGCGCTCCTCCTTTTCGACCTGCACGAGCAGTTCCTGTCCCTCGCGCAGCGCGTCCTTGATGCCGGCGCTGCGAACGTCAACGCCCTCGCGGAAGTAGGTTCTGGAGACTTCCTTGAACGGCAGGAAACCGTGGCGTTCCTCACCGTAGTCGACGAAGCACGCCTCCAGGCTGGGCTCGACCCGGGTGATGACACCCTTGTAGATGTTCGACTTGCGCTGTTCGCGACCGGCGGTTTCGATGTCGATGTCGATCAGCTTCTGGCCGTCGACGATGCCCACCCGCAGTTCTTCTGCGTGCGTGGCATTGAAAAGCATGCGTTTCATCAGCACTCCTGGCGCCTTCTAAGGGCGCTTCAAGTTGCCGAAACGATCAGACGGGGCAGGGAGGCGAGGCTCAGCCAGCCCGGTCGGCAGGACGCCGCTCGGGCCGTGCCGCGGTCAGCGGCCGTTCGGACTCCAAGGCTGACGCGCGTGCAGCCCTGCCGTCGCTGGGCGACGGGCAGGACACAGGTTGCGACTTGGCTGCCATGGAGGTTGGGTATCCGGACGTTGGTCTCGTTGTTCGTGGCAGGCGCCACGTTCTCGGTCCACTCTGTTCGTTTCGGCGGGACACGCACGACGCGCGTCCACGCAGGGGCGGAGATTTCCGCCGCAGCCGCCTCGCGGCGGCTTCACTGCGAATTCACGAGGCTACGGGCCTCAAAATGCCCGCGCGACCATCGGTCGTCCGGGCGCCACGGCGTCGAACCGGCTCGGCCGCGGCGCGGTGCGCCAACGGCGAGGGCCTACAATTCTTCGCCTGCGAGGTGTTACGGTCGGCGGGCCACCATCTGGCCTCGCGCTCCCGGGCGCGCCACATTGGCGCCCTCCGGAGCCGGTCGGGCCCCGGTGGTCCTCCGGTGAACCCGAAAAACCTCGACGTGCCAAGTATATGCAAGATGGACGCGCCCCGTAAAACTGGAAAGCGGCTTCCGGCGGGTGAATTGCCGGCGCCCGACCCGGTCGCACGGGTTGCGGCCGATCGGGTCAGTCACCTGCGGGTCGGCACCGAACACGCCGGTCAGCGTCTCGACAATTTCCTGCTGCGGCTGGCGAAAGGCGTGCCGAAGAGCCACGTCTACCGCATCGTGCGCAGCGGAGAAGTTCGGGTCAACCGCTCCCGCGCGACCGCGGATTACCGGATCCAGGCGGGCGACGACATCCGCGTGCCACCGCTGCGTACTGCCCGACCGGACGAGGCCCCAACGCTGGCCATCGCCCCGCCGGTGATGCCGGCCGTCCTTTACGAGGATGAAGACCTCATCGTCGTTGACAAACCGTCCGGGCTCGCGGTCCACGGCGGCAGCGGGGTCGCTCACGGCATCATCGAGCGCGTGCGAGCCGCCCGGCCGTCGCTGCCCTTCATGGAACTGGCCCATCGGCTCGACCGCGAAACCTCGGGCGTGCTGCTGCTCGCCAAGTCTCGAAGTGCGCTGCTGTCGCTGCACGGGCAGTTGCGCGAAGGTCTAATCGACAAGCGATACTGGGTGCTGGTGGCGGGGGACTGGGTCAACGATCGCCAGCACGTGCGGCTGCCACTGACAAAGTTCGTCAATCGCACCGGAGAGCGCCGGGTCGCGGTCGACGCCGAAGGGATGGCGTCGCACACGATCTTCAGCCTCAAGCAGCGCTACGGAGATTTTTCGCTGCTGGAAGCGGAGCTCAAGACGGGCCGCACCCACCAGATCCGCGTGCACCTCGCGCATATGGGCTTTCCGGTCGCGGGCGACGATAAATATGGCGACTTTGACCTCAATCGGAAACTGGCGCGCGGCGAGTTTGGCCCGCGCTTCGCGCGAATGTTCCTGCACGCCGCGTCGACACGGTTCGAACACCCGGCCAGCGGCGAAACGCTGGCGCTGATCTCGCCGCTGCCGCCCGAATGTGCGGCCTTGCTGAAGGCGCTGGAAGCTCCACGTGCGAAATAAATTCGACCTCGTCGTCTTCGACTGGGACGGAACGGTGGTCGATTCGACCGCCATGATCGCGCGCTGCATTCAGAAAGCAGCAGCCGATATGGGGCTGGCCGTGCCCTCGCTCGAGCAGGCGAGTCACGTTATCGGACTCGGATTGCGAGACGCGCTATCGGGCGCGGTTCCCGATCTGCCGGACGACCACATCGAGCATTTCACCGATCGTTATCGGCACCACTATTTCGCGGTCGAATCGGATATCGTAGTGTTCGCCGGTGTACGCGAGCTGCTGGTCGAATTGACGGAGGGCGGCGCGCGCCTGGCGGTGGCGACCGGCAAGAGCCGGCAGGGGCTCGATCGCGCGCTCGACGCGACTGGGCTGCGCATGTTCTTCGACTCGTCCCGCTGCGCTGACGAGACTCATCCAAAGCCGAATCCGGCCATGCTGCTCGAGCTGGTCGCGGAACTATCGATCTCCGTGCAACGCACCGTGATGATCGGCGACACGACGCACGACCTGGCCATGGCCGTCGCGGCTCGCACCCAGGCGATCGGCGTGACATACGGCGCGCATCCGCGCGACCAACTGGCCGTCCATGCGCCGCTGGCGCTGGTCGACTCCTTCGTGGGCCTGCGACCTTGGCTGATCAACGACTGATCCCGGTGTGCGCATCGCCCGCCCTGCAAAATGGCGGGCACGGTGTGCGCTTCGAGGTGATGTTCCGCAGCGAACGCGTGCCGGCCTTTGTCGTGCGGCACCAGGATGTGGTAGTCGGATACCTGAACCGCTGCGCGCACGTTTCGATGGAACTCGACTGGCAACCCGGCGACTTCTTCGAACCCGACGCCGAGTTCCTGATTTGCTCGACGCACGGCGCACTGTATGACCCAGCGACTGGTTCATGTCGCGGCGGCGCGTGCCTCGGACACGGCGGCTTGCGAGCGTTGTCGATCGTTGAACGCGACGGATCGGTCTACTGGATGCCCGATACGCAGGCGAGGCCGCTGCCGACCGGCGGCTAGGCAAGCAGCAGGAAGACTGCGGGTTGGCGTTCCACCGGGGGACGCGCCACCGAATGCCGCCAGTCGACAACGCGATGAGTCTGCACGTACTCGGCTGGTCCAGTCAGATCGATCGCGACACACAACCGCGTCTGCGGTGCGCACACGGCGACGATCGCATCGAACAGCGCGCTGCTGCGGTATGGAGTCTCGATAAAGAACTGGGTTTCGCCAGCCCGAGACGCCCGCTCGAGGCTCGCCAGTCGTTCAGCCCGTTCGGCGGCCCCGATCGGCAGGTAGCCGTGAAACCGGAAGCGCTGCCCCTCCAGGCCCGCGGCCATCAGCGCCAACAGCAGCGACGACGGACCGACCAGCGGCCGCACGCGAAGCCCGCGCGCATGCGCCGCGGCGACCAGGCCTGCGCCGGGGTCGGCGACTGCCGGACATCCGGCCTCTGAAACCAGTGCGGCATCGCGTCCTGCCACAACCGGTTGCAGCCAGTCGGCGACGGCTCCGGCCGCAGGCCGGTGCCCGATTTCGACGATGGTCAGTTCGCGCAGCGGACGCGGATGATCGATCGTCTTCAAATAGGCACGCGTCGACTTCGCGTTCTCGGCGAGGAAGTAATCCACCCGGCGCGCAATGTCCATCACCTCGACCGGCAGCACGGCGTCGACGGACGAGTCCGCGATCGGGCACGGCAGCAGGTAGAGCGTCCCCGCCACGGCTCAGCGCACCGGCAGCACGGCCACGCCCGCCTTGGCGAGCATCGATGTCAGCCGTATTAGCGGCAGGCCCACGAGCGCCGTTGGGTCGGTCGACTCGACGGCGTCGACCAGCGCGATGCCGAGCGATTCGATCTTCGCGGCGCCCGCACAGTCGTAAGGCTCGTCGGTCCGCAGATAGCTGTCGAGCGCAGCCGCCGGCAGCGAGCGCATGTGCACTGTGGTAGGCACGCAGTCGAGTTGAAGTGCCTCTCGCGACGGACCGGCGACAGCGAGCGCGGTGTGGAAGACAACCGCTTTGCCCTGCATCCGTTCCAGTTGCTCGAGCGCATCTGCGTGCGAAAGAGGTTTGCCGAGCGCAGCGCCGTCGAGTTCCGCCACCTGGTCCGAACCGATCACCAGGGCATCCGGACAGTGCGTGTAGACGTCCCGTGCCTTGGCTGCGGCCAGCCGCAGCGCAAGCTCGCGCGGCGCTTCGCCGGCCCGCGGCGACTCGTCGACCTGCGGCGCGATCACTTCGAATGGCAACTGCAGACGCTCCAGCAATTCACGTCGATAGCGCGATGTCGAGGCGAGTACGATGCGAGGCAGATTCATGGCGCGCGCAGTGTAGCGGCGCATCGAACGATTGATCATGGCTGCCCGCGAAGCCTCTGTAATCGACGCCTTTGCTCTGGCTTCCGAACGCGGAGCGATATACGGCGAGTTGCCGCTATCCGACCTGCCGCGGCTGGCAGCCATGCTGCTCGACACAGCCGGCGTGCTGACCTATGCGATCCAGGGGCAGATCGACGATCGGGGTCATCCCGGAGCGACGATGCACCTGCAGGCTGACCTCGTGCTGTGCTGCCAGCGCTGCAATTCGCCGGTGACCTTCCGCCTCGACCGCACGGCGATGTTCCGCTTCGCGAATAGCGACGATGAACTGGCGTCGCGTCCGGTCGAAGACGACGAGTTCGAAGATATCGTCGCCTCGCGTCACCTGGGGGTCGCACCCTGGGTGGAGGACGAGGCGATCCTTTCCTTGCCGGTTGTGCCTCGTCATGCGTCGTGCCAGCCGCCGACATCGCCGAGGGCGTCGCCGGAAACGAAGTCCTCGGGGGAACTGAATCCGCATCCTTTCGCGGTGCTCGCGGGGCTCAAGCCCAGTCGTCGCGTCAACTGAGGCGGGGTTCCGTTCGAGTGTGTGGTCGGGTACAATTTTCTGTTTTCTTTCCGTAGGGTTAGCCATGGCCGTCCAACAGAACAAGAAGTCGGCGTCTAAGCGCGGGAGCCATCGCGCGCACGACTTTCTGACGAATCCGCCGACGGCCATCGAGCCGACAACTGGTGAAGTTCATCGGCGTCATCACATCAGTCCGAGCGGCGTGTATCGCGGCAAGAAGGTACTGCCGACCAAGAACGACGAGTAAGCTTCCTCGATCGCCATTTCGAGCGGTTCCGCCGTCGTGCGCGTGACTCCGCGCGTCGATCACAAGCTCCGGATTCCTCTGCCACCGCGCTCGACGCGCGCGGTGAGCCTGCGTTCGCAGTGACAGTCCGCATCGCCATTGACTGCATGGGCGGGGACCACGGTGTTCCCGTCACCGTACCGGCTGCGCTGAAGTTTCTCGCCGGCGAGGCAGACGCTTCGCTGCTGCTGGTCGGCCGCGCTTCCGAAATTGAACGCGAACTGCGCGGCGCGAAGGCGCGCCTCGACGTTGTGCATGCCGACGAAGTCATCGAAATGCACGATCCGCCGGCGATCGCCCTGCGCAGCAAGCGCGACTCGTCGATGCGGGTCGCCGTCAATCTGGTCAAGGAGGGACGCGCTGATGTGGTCGTCAGCGCGGGCAACACCGGCGCGCTGATGGCGATCTCGCGCTTCGTCCTGAAGACGCTCGGCGGGATCGACCGGCCGGCAATCGCCGGCGTGATACCCAATCAGCAGGGTCGGGCGACAACGATGCTCGACCTCGGTGCCAACGTCGACTGCGGGCCTGATCATCTGCTGCAGTTCGCCGTGCTGGGCGCGGCACTGGTCGCCGCCATCGAGGAGCGGGAACAGCCGACTGTCGGACTGCTTAACATCGGCGAGGAGCTGATCAAGGGCAACGATGTCGTCAAGCAGGCGAGCGAGCTGCTGCGCGCCAGCCCGCTGAACTTCTACGGCAACGTCGAGGGCAACGACATCTTCAAAGGAACGACCGACGTCGTCGTGTGCGATGGCTTCGTCGGCAACGTCGCGCTCAAGTCGTCTGAGGGCTTGGCGCAGATGCTCGGCGGATTCGTTCGCGAGGAATTCACTCGCAGTCCGCTGTCAAGGCTGATGGCGGTTTCGGCCTACCCGGTGTTGAACCGTTTGCGCCGCCGGCTCGACCCGCGCCGCTATAACGGCGCGAGCCTGCTCGGACTACGCGGCCTAGTTCTCAAGAGCCACGGCTCGGCCGATGCGCTGGCATTCGAGGCAGCAATCAGGCGCGGCTTCGACGAGGCGCGTCACCGCGTGCTCGAGCGGACGATCGCCGCGATGGCGCCGCTCGAGGCGCAGTTCGAGGAGTTGCATCGCAACCGGCCGCAGGCGGCCGAGCAGGGAGCATGAGGCGGCGCTACGCGCGCGTCACCGGAACCGGATCGGCGCTGCCGGCCCGCGTCATGACCAACGATGAACTTGCGCGCGACCTTGCAACGCGCGGCATCGAAACGTCGGACGAGTGGATCGTCGCACGCACCGGAATCCGGCAGCGATACATTGCGCCGCCGGGCGTGACGACCGCCGAACTCGGGACGACCGCGGCGCGTGCCGCACTCGAGATGGCGCGCACAGATGCAGCCGACATCGATCTGATCGTTGTGGCGACATCGACACCCGACCAGATCTTTCCGAGCGCGGCCTGCCTGATCCAGGCAAGGCTTGGAATCAGTGCCGGCGCGGCTTTCGACGTACAGGCGGTGTGCAGCGGTTTCGTCTATGCGCTTGTGATCGCGGAAGCGATGCTGCTGGCGGGTTCGCACCGGAGGGCGCTGGTGATCGGCTCCGAAGTGTTTTCGCGCATCCTCGACTGGAACGACCGCGCCACCTGCGTATTGTTCGGCGACGGCGCGGGGGCCGTCGTGCTGGAGGTCTCGGACGAAGCGGGCATCCTCGCGAGCGAACTGAGGTCGGACGGCAGCCAGGCAGGCATTCTGTGTGCCGCTGGCCGGGTCAGCAACGGCGTGGTCGAAGGGCACCCCTTTCTCACCATGGAAGGGCAGGCCGTGTTCAAATTGGCGGTTGCCAGCCTCGGCGCCTCCGCGCTCAACGTGCTGCGCGGCGCCAAGGTCGCGGCCGAGCAACTCGACTGGCTGATTCCGCATCAGGCCAACATCCGCATCATGAACGCAATCGCCCGCCGACTGTCAGTGCCGGACTCGAAGGTCGTCGTCACCGTCGATCAGCACGGCAATACATCGGCTGCCTCGGTGCCGCTCGCGCTCGACGTAGCGGTGCGCGACGGTCGCATTCAGCGCGGCGATCGGGTTCTGCTGCAGGGCGTCGGTGGTGGTTTCACCTGGGGCTCGGTGCTGCTGCGATGGTAGGACACGTGATTGCCTTCGTCTTTCCCGGCCAGGGCTCGCAGTCGGTCGGAATGTTGTCGAGCTTTGCGGAGAACGCGGAAGTTGATCAGACGCTCGAGCGCGCTTCGGCAGTGCTCGGCCAGGACCTGCGCAAGCTGATTTCCGGGGGACCGATCGAAGACCTCGACCTCACCGTGAACACCCAGCCGGCGATGCTGGTCGCGGGAGTCGCGATCTACCGTGCGTGGCGCGCCGCCGGAGGGCCGGAGCCGGCGTGGGTCGCCGGACACAGCCTTGGCGAGTACAGCGCACTGACGGCCGCCGACGCCCTGACGCTCGAGGATGCGGTTCGCGTCGTAAGATTTCGCGCTAGCGCGATGCAGGAAGCGGTCCCGGTGGGGGTCGGTGCAATGGCGGCCGTGCTGGGCCTTTCCGACGACGACGCGCGACGTGCGTGTGCCGAAGCAGCGGGAGAGGAGGTGGTCGAAGCGGTCAACTTCAACGCGCCGGCGCAGGTCGTGATCGCGGGTAACACGAGCGCGGTCGAGCGCGCGTGCGCCGCTGCCAAGCGCCTGGGCGCGAAGCGCGCGGTGTCTCTGCCGGTTTCAGCTCCGTTCCATTCGTCGTTGATGCGCCCGGCCGGTGAGCGTCTGCGGCAGTTCCTGCAGTCGACCCGCATCTCGGTGCCGCGCATTCCGTTGATCAACAACGTCGATGTTGCCTCCGAGACCGAACCGGCGCGCATTGTCGACGCGCTTGCACGCCAGGCCTACAGTCCAGTGCGCTGGGTGGAAGTCGTCCGGGCATTGGCTGCGCACGGCGTGACGCATATCGTCGAGTGCGGGCCAGGCAAGGCGCTGTCGGGGATGACGAAGCGCATTGCGCCGGAAGTCGAATGCGTTTCGATTTCCGATCTGCCCTCCCTGTCGGATGCCATCGAGTCATTCCGTCAACCTGGAGCTGGTTCGGCGTGAACACATTCGCACCCCGCTGCCTGGAGCAGGAGGTCGCGCTGGTGACCGGCGCCTCGCGCGGCATTGGCCGCGCCATCGCAGATCAGCTCGCGCGCGCCGGCGCGGTGGTGATTGGAACGGCAACCAGCGACACTGGCGCCCAAGGCATATCCGCGCGGTTAGCCGAACTTGGCGCGCGCGGGCGTGGCGCCACCTTCGATGTGCGCGATGATGCGGCGACCGATCCGCTCATCGAGGCGATCGTCAAGGAGCACGGGAAGCTCACGGTGCTCGTCAACAACGCGGGCATCACGCGCGACACGCTCGCGATGCGAATGAAGGACGACGACTGGGACGCCGTCATCGACACCAATTTGTCGGGCGTGTTCCGCCTCGCACGGGCGGTGATGCGATCGATGATGAAAGCCAAGCACGGCCGCATCATCAACATCACGTCGGTGGTCGGTGCGAGCGGGAACGCCGGGCAGTCGAACTACGCGGCCGCGAAAGCCGGCGTGATGGGAATGACGAAGGCGCTGGCCCGCGAGGTGGGCAGCCGGGGCATCACCGTGAATTGCATCGCGCCCGGATTCATCGATACCGACATGACGCGTGCTCTCAATGAGCAGCAGACGCAGGCGCTGCTCGGTCAGATACCACTGGGACGCCTGGGGCAGGCCGATGACATCGGCGCCGCGGTCGTCTTTCTCGCATCACCGGCCGCGGCCTACATTACCGGCGCGACGCTGCACGTCAATGGCGGCATGTACATGAACTGAGCCCGCGCCCGCGGGCAGCGAGGACGCCTCTGTTAGAATCCGTGCGCTTTTTTTGGCCGGCCGACAAGATGTCAGCGCGCACCGGCGGCAACACATCGCGGCGCGCCGCGTACACCCAGCAGCCAGGAGGAGAGATGGAAAACATCGAACAACGCGTCAAGAAGATTGTCGCCGAGCAACTCGGTGTCAACGAGGCGGACATCAAGAATGAATCCGCTTTCGTCGAGGATCTCGGCGCGGACTCGCTCGACACGGTCGAGCTGGTGATGGCGCTCGAGGACGAGTTCGAATGCGAGATTCCGGACGAGGAAGCCGAGAAGATTCGCACCGTGCAGCAAGCAGTCGATTACATCAACTCCCACCAGAAGAAGGCCTGACCGGCCCTGCTTACAGGCTTATGTGGCCCGATGTCAGAAAAACGCCGCGTCGTTGTCACGGGTCTAGGGGTCGTCAGTCCGGTCGGAAACGACGTTCCCAGCGCCTGGTCGGCGTTGCTCGCAGGCCGGTCCGGCATCGGCCCGATCACCCGCTTCGATGCCTCGGGGCTGACCTGCCGCATCTCCGGTGAAGTCAAGGGATTCGACGTCACCACCGTGATGTCCGCTAAGGAAGCGCGTCGACTCGACGCTTTCATCCATTACGGGGTTGCCGCTTCAGCCGAGGCGCTGCGTGACAGTGGTATCGAGGTGACCGACGGGAATCGCGACCGAATCGGGTGTGTCGTCGGTTCCGGCATCGGCGGGCTGCCGATGATCGAAGACAACCACAGCGAGCTGCTCAAGCGCGGTCCGCGCCGCGTCTCGCCGTTCTTCGTGCCGGGTTCGATCATCAACATGATCGCCGGCACCGTTTCGATCATGTACGGGCTGCGCGGTCCCAATCTCGCGATTGTCACCGCGTGCACCACCGGTCTGCATTCGATCGGGGAGGCTGGCCGGCTCATTGAGTACGGCGACGCCGATGCGATGGTGGCCGGCGGCGCCGAGTCGACTATTTGCGGACTGGGCGTCGGCGGGTTCGACTCGATGAAGGCGCTGTCGACGCGCAATGACGATCCGACGACGGCGAGTCGTCCGTTCGATGCGGACCGCGACGGATTTGTCCTGGCCGAAGGGGCCGGTGTCGTGATGCTCGAGGAGTACGAGCATGCCAGGCGGCGCGGCGCGCGCATCTACTGCGAGCTCGCGGGCTACGGCATGAGCGCCGATGCCTTTCACATGACTCAGCCCGACATGGACGGTCCGCGCCGCTGCATGATCGCAGCTCTGCGCAACGCCAAAACGAATGCCGATGAAGTCGATTACCTGAATGCACACGGCACCTCGACACCGCTCGGCGACATCAACGAGACCAAGGCGATCAAGGCTGCCCTCGGTGACCATGCGCGTTCGATCGTCGTGAACTCGACCAAGTCGATGACCGGACACCTGCTGGGAGGTGCCGGTGGTCTCGAGGCGGTGTTCACCGCGCTGGCGCTGCATCACCAGGTATCACCTCCGACCATCAACATCTTCAACCAGGATCCGGAGTGCGACCTTGATTACTGCGCGAACACGGCGCGCGAGATGAAGATCGATGTCGCCCTGAAGAACTCGTTCGGTTTTGGCGGAACGAACGGAACCCTGGTGTTCAAGCGACATTGAGTGATCCAGGGCTGGACCGTCCTGCAGCCCTCGGCGCGGGAGCGGCGCCTGTGGGTGGTTGCGATCGCTACCGGCGTGGCGAGTTCGATGGTGCTGATCTATGGTGCGCTCGCGATGGATCCGCGCCACCCCGGCCGTACCTGGACGGCAGCGGCGCTGGCCGCCGCCGCCGTCGCCGTGGCAGCAGCGATGCGCCGACGTTACTCATCGCCGCCGCGCGAACTGCGGATTGCTGCCGACGGCGTGCCATGGATCCGCACGCAGCCATTGGCCGGCGACACAGCGGACGAATGGCCGGCACGGCCGGTTTTCGTTGCATCGTGGTTGATAACGTTGCGATCGGACGCCAGATGGGTTGCGGTCTGGCCGGATTCGCTGTCCCCGGATGCGTTCCGGCGGCTGCGTGTTTGCGTCCGCTGGACGCAGTCGAAGCCCCGGCCTGCAACCGACCCTCGCCGCCCTGGACACGACGATGACCCGACCGACTGAGCGGCAGGACGCGTCATGCAGACTCCTGCTCCGCGGTCGGCTGCCGCTCGGCGGGGGCGTCCGTGTCTGAGCGCGACATCGACCAGCAACTGGTCGAGCGGGTCCAGCGCGGCGACAAAGCCGCCTTCGATCTGCTGGTCGTGAAGTACCAGCGCAAGATCTTTCGCCTGCTGTCGCGCCTGATCCGCGATACGGCCGAGGTCGAGGACGTTGCGCAGGAAGCCTTCATCAAGGCGTACCGGGCGCTTCCTAACTTCCGGGGTGAGAGCGCCTTTTACACATGGCTGTACCGGATCGCGATCAATACTGCCAAGAACTTCCTGGTCTCGCAGGGCCGACGTGCGCCGACCTCCACCGAGGCGGACATCGAGGACGCGGAAACTTTTGACGACGGCGAGCACCTAAGGGATCTGAACACCCCGGACGCGATGCTGTTGACCCGGCAGGTCGCGGATGCGGTGAATCGGGCTATCGATCGCCTGCCGGAGGACCTCAAGACCGCCATTGTGCTGCGCGAGCTCGAAGGACTCAGCTACGAGGAAATCGCCGAAACGATGAATTGCCCCATTGGAACCGTTCGGTCGCGCATTTTCAGGGCACGGGAGGCCATTGCAGAGGAACTCCGGCCCGTGTTGAATACCTCTAAGGACAAGCGGTGGTAGCGTGCACATCATGAACGAACCTTCTCGGCAGGGTGAAGAGCGCCCGTGGTGCGAATCGATGTCGTGCCTAATTGACGGTGAACTGGGTGAAGAGGAAGCGCGGCGCCTGATGGCCGCGCTGTGCGCGGATCCGGAACTGCGCAGCGATTGGATCTCTTTTCACGTGGTTGGCGATGCGCTGCGTTCGAGCGAAGTCGCCGCGGCGCATTCGATGTCGTTCTGCGAGCGCGTCGCGGCCGCGATCGCCCACGAACCCACCGTACTCGCCCCTCGGTCGATCGGTGTCCTGCGGCAGGTGCGCCGGTTGGCCATTCCGACGCTCGCGGTCGCAGCGTCGGTGGCTGTTATGGGCTACGTCGCCGTGCCGATGCTGCAGCCGACCGGCTCCGCGCCGGTCCAGCAGGCGGCGGTTCGCAGCCAGCCGGCGCCGGCACCCGTCGCCGAACCTTCGCAACGACGCGCGGCGTCTACCGTCGCCAATGCGCGCGCGCTAGATGCTTACCTCGTGGCCCATCGAGAGCTGGCGTCCGGCGTCGCGCTTCCGCGCGCGACGCCGTACCTGCGATCGACCGCAGAAGCGACCGACGGGCGCTGATGCATCGCGCTGACTGGACACCGCGAGCGGTGGCGGACCTGCGCAGTCTGCTAGCGCTGCTGGTGGTCGTCGCCGGCTTCACGGCATCGAACGTCGCACGCGCCCAGGAGCCCGCGCGCGCGGAGCGGACCGGTCCCGAGCGCTCGGCGCTGCAATGGATCCAGGCGATTCAGCAGGCGGCGATCCGCGTCAATTACAGCGGAACTATCGTTTACCAGGCCGGCGGCGAGATGCGCACGTCGCGCATCACGCACCTGTACGACGGAACTAGTTCGCACGAGCGCGTGCAGACGCTGGACGGCAAACCGCGTGAGTTCATCCGCCTTCGCACCGAGAACAACGACGAGGTGCGCTGCCTGATTCCCGAGGCTCGGCGCGTCATCGTCGAGCATCGGGCGATCGACGATCCGTTTCCCGGCATGATTGGCGCGCCGGCCGAAGCGATCCTCGAGCATTATCGCCTGAAGGTCGGCGGCGTGGAACGTGTCGCGGGGATCGAGTGCCGCGTCGTGAAGCTCGAACCGCTCGATGCGCTTCGCTATGGCTATCGCCTGTGCGTCGATAGCATGACCGGGCTGCTGATGAAGGCGCAAACGCTCAATGCCCAGCGGCAACTGTTGGAACAGATTGCGTTCACCGACATCCGCATAGGCGAGCGCATCGACCGCGCGCGGCTCAAGCCCGCCTGGCCGACCGAGGGCTGGACGGTCGAGCGCAGCGAGTATCGTCAAGCGGACCTCGACAAGGCAGGCTGGTCGGTCCCGCCTCCGACAGGATTTCGCCGAACCAAGGAAGTCGCCCGACGTGTGGGAACGCGCGACGCAATGCAGGTGGTGTTCAGCGACGGGCTCGCAACCGTTTCGGTGTTCATTGAGCCATCTGCCAAGGACGTCGAGGCAGGCGATACGGTGCTGATGACAGGACCGACTGCGGCCTACTCGCGGCGCGTCGGCGACGCACTGATCACGGTGGTCGGTGAAGTTCCCCCGGCGGCAGTCCGCAGCGTCGCCGAGTCCGTCGAGTTTCGCCCGCGCTGACTGCCGTGTCATCGCAGGTAGCATTCATTGCAAAAGGGAAGACAGGAATGATTCGGAGAATTGCCGCTGCCATTTTCGCGCCGCTGCTGGCGGTCGTCATGCCGCTGATGGCGCCCGGCGCCCAGGCTCAGGCGGTGCAGACGCTGCCCGATTTTGCCGACCTCGCCGATCGCGCGGGCCCGGCTGTGGTCAACATCCGAACGACCGCGCGCGTCGCATCCGGTGCGGCGGGAGCATTGCCGTTCCCCGACATCGACGAGAACGACCCGATGTACGAGTTCTTCCGTCGGTTCTTCCCGAACCCTCCGCAGCAGGGGCCACGCCAGGGGCCGAGCCCCAGTCCGGGACCCCGCCGCGACGTCCCGCGCGGCCTGGGTTCCGGCTTCATTCTCAGCGCCGATGGCTACGTGATGACCAACGCGCACGTCGTCGAAGGCGCCGACGACATCACGGTCACGCTGAGCGACCGGCGCGAGTTCAAAGGCAAGGTCATCGGCACCGACCGGCGCACCGACGTGGCGCTGATCAAGATCGAAGCGACCGGTCTGCCGAACGTGAAGATCGGCGACCCGAACAAGTTGCGTGTCGGCGAATGGGTCGTCGCGATTGGCTCACCGTTCGGCCTCGAGAATACGGTGACCGCCGGCATCGTCAGCGCCAAGGGGCGCGAAACCGGCGAGTTCCTGCCGTTCATCCAGACCGATGTGGCGGTCAATCCGGGCAACTCCGGCGGCCCGCTGATCAACATGCGCGGCGAGGTGATCGGTATCAACTCGCAGATCTTCACCACTTCGGGCGGCTATAACGGCATCTCTTTCGCGATTCCGATCGACGAGGCGATTAACGTACAGCAGCAATTACGGGCGGCGGGCCGTGTGATCCGCGGCCGCATCGGCGTCGGCATCGAGGGCGTCTCGAAGGACGTGGCCGAAGCGATCGGGCTCGGCACGCCGCGCGGCGCACTGGTCAATTCGGTCGAGCGTGACGGCCCGGCGGCCAGAAGGCCGGTCTGGAAGCGGGCGACGTCATCCTGCGCTTCGATGGCAAGCCGATCGAACGTTCGAGCGACTTGCCGCGCATCGTTGGTGGAACCAAGCCCGGCACCAACTCGACCGTGACCGTGTTCCGCAAGGGCACGCAGCGCGATCTGAAGGTGGCGGTGGCCGAAGCGCCGCAGGACCGCCCGCGCAGCGCGCGCGCGACCGAGGCGCCCAAGCCGGCGACTCCAGCGAACGCACTTGGCCTCGCGGTCTCCGACTTGTCGCCGGACCGGCTGAAGGAGCTCGGTATGAAGGGCGCGGTTCAGGTGGAATCGGTCGACGGTCTGGCCGCGGCGGCCGGGTTGCGCGCCGGCGATGTGATCACTCAGCTCAATAGCATCGAAGTGCAGAACACCAAGCAGTTCAACGAAGCGGTCGCCAAGCTCGACAGCAAGAAGGACGTGGCCGTGCTGGTACGCCGCGGCGAGGCCTCGCGCTTCATCATCATTCGTCGCTGAGTAGGCCTGTTCACGCCAAAGCCGGGAGTGCGAAGGTGGAATGGCGGGATGCAGTGCGAGGCGCCGCAAGCGCCGTTGGCTGACGCCAATCAGCGAAGCGGCAACGACGCAATGCGCCCGCTATTCGCCTTCCCGAAGGGTTGGGCCGAAATGCGGCGTCTGCTTTGGCGGGCGGCTTGCGAATGGGGCTACCATTCGCAGCGCCGCTCTTCGCGCATCCATCCGCATTGCGGCCCAACGCATCTCCCGCATTTGACGTGAACAGGCCCTAGGGCCGGCTGCCGGCGCGGTAAACTCCGCGCCCGTACCGATAGCGGGGGTGCGCCTTGCGGTCACCCCCGTTTTCTTGTCCGGGAGGCGGGTTGGCCCGCTCCCGGCGCCGCGATCGGCGCCGCCGGCGACCCTCACGCGGCCGTTTTCGCCGCATACCGCATGCAGCATATCCGCAACTTTTCCATCATCGCTCACATCGACCATGGCAAGTCGACGCTGGCAGATCGCCTGATCCAGCGCTGCGGCGGCCTGTCCGATCGCGAGATGGAAGCACAGGTGCTGGATACGATGGCGCTGGAGCGCGAACGCGGCATCACCATCAAGGCGCAGACGGCGGCGCTCGACTACATCGCTGCTGATGGCACGCAGTACAACCTCAACCTGATCGATACGCCGGGCCATGTCGACTTCAGCTACGAAGTCAGCCGCTCGCTGTCGGCGTGCGAGGGTGCCTTGCTGGTGGTTGACGCCTCGCAGGGCGTCGAGGCGCAGACGGTCGCCAACTGCTACACCGCGATCGAACTGGGCGTCGAGGTGCTGCCGATCCTCAACAAGATGGATTTGCCTTCGGCGAACGCCGAAGAGGCACGCGCCGAGATCGAGGACGTGATCGGTCTGGATGCCCATGACGCGGTTCTGGCAAGTGCGAAGACCGGCATGGGGCTCGAGGAGATCCTGGAGCGAATCATCGAGCGCGTCCCGTCGCCGAAAGGCGATCCGTCCGGACCACTGCAAGCGCTGATCATCGACTCGTGGTTCGACAACTACGTTGGCGTCGTGATGCTGGTGCGCGTGGTCAACGGCGTGCTGAAGCCCAAGGACAAGATCCTGCTGATGGCCACCGGCGCCACTCATCTGGTCGAGCAGGTCGGCGTGTTCACGCCGAAATCGCGCGCCCGCGAGCAGCTGTCGGCCGGGGAGGTCGGCTTCGTGATCTCCGGGATCAAGGAACTGCGCGATGCGCACGTCGGCGACACCGTGACAAACGCGGCGAAGCCGGCCGCTGCGCCGCTGCCTGGCTTCAAGGAAGTGAAGTCACAGGTGTTTGCGGGTTTGTTCCCGGTCGAATCCAACCAGTACGAGGCGCTGCGCGACGCACTCACCAAGCTGCAGTTGAACGACGCCTCTCTGCACTTCGAGCCCGAGGTATCGCAGGCACTGGGCTTCGGCTTCCGCTGCGGTTTCCTTGGCCTGCTGCACATGGACATCGTGCAGGAACGGCTCGAGCGCGAATACGACATGGCCCTCATCACGACTGCGCCGTCGGTGGTCTATGAGGTGCTGCTGCGCGACGGATCGGTAGTGCAGGTTGAGAATCCGTCGAAGATGCCGGACCCGGCGAGGATCGAGGAGATCCGCGAACCGATCGTCAGCGTCACCATCTTCGTGCCCCAAGAATTCGTGGGGCAGGTGATCACGCTGTGCATCGGCAAGCGCGGCGTCCAGACCGACCTCACGTATCACAGTCGCCACGTCATCCTGAAGTACGAACTGCCACTCGCAGAAATCGTGCTGGACTTCTTTGACAAGCTGAAGTCGGTCTCGCGCGGCTACGCGTCGATGGACTATGAATTCAGGGAGTATCGGGCGGCAGACGTTGTCAAGGTCGACATGCTGATCAATGGCGACCGGGTCGACGCGCTTTCGGTCATCGTTCACCGCGCGAATGCGGCGCACCGCGGGCGCGAGGTCGCGGCCAAGATGCGCAAGCTCATTCCGCGCCAGATGTACGACGTCGCGATCCAGGCTTCGATCGGCGCCAGCATCATCGCGCGCGAGGATGTGAAAGCGCTGCGCAAGAACGTGCTCGCCAAGTGCTACGGCGGCGACATCACCCGCAAGAAGAAGCTCCTCGAAAAACAAAAGGCCGGCAAGAAGCGCATGAAACAGGTCGGCACCGTGGAAATTCCGCAGGAAGCATTTCTCGCCATCCTGCAAGTGGACGACAAATGAACTTCGCACTGATCCTGTTCGTGCTGACGATCGTCACCGGCATCCTGTGGGTGATCGACAAGGCCATCTTCGCTAAGCAGCGCCGCGCGCGCGCGGTGCGGCTGCTGGCGGACTTCGACAGCCGCAACGCCGCGGCGCTGGCGCGGCATGAGGCAATCGTCGAGCAGGAGCGGCGCAGTCTCGAGGAGGGGGCGATCCGGCAGCCGGCGTGGCTGGAGTACACGGCCAGCTTCTTCCCCGTGATCCTGCTGGTTTTCCTGCTGCGATCGTTCCTGTACGAGCCGTTCCGCATCCCGTCGGGCTCGATGCTGCCGACGCTGGAGGTGGGCGACCTCATCCTGGTCAACAAGTACGAGTACGGCATCCGGCTGCCGGTCATTAACAAAAAGGTGATCGACGTCGGCCAGCCTGCGCGCGGCGACGTCATGGTGTTCCGTTTCCCGCTCAACCCGTCGCAGGACTACATCAAGCGGGTCGTCGGGCTCCCTGGCGATCGCATCGAATACTTCAACAAGCGGCTGAAGATCAACGGCGAAGAGGTACCGCTGGCGAAGCTCGACAACTACTATGACGCGGACCGCATGCAGTACTACCTGCAGTTCGAGGAAAAGCTGGGAACGGTCAAACACCGCGCGATCGTCAGCGAGTCCGCGCCGCCGGGGCTGGGGGGCGGGTACCCAAACACCCACCCGGGTGCGTGTCAATACAGCGGCAGCGGAATCGTCTGTACGGTCCCGCAGGGGCACTATTTCATGATGGGGGACAATCGTGATAACAGCGAGGACAGCCGCTTCTGGGGCTTCGTCCCGGAAGAGAACATCGTCGGGCGCGCCTTCCTCATCTGGATGAACTTTGGCAATATCGGGCGCGTCGGGGGGTTCCATTAGGGAGCTCAAACGATCTAAGGCGCTGATTAGAAAGGGAAAATGGAAAAGTATCGAACTCGCCAGCGACAGCGCGGACTCAGCCTTATCGGACTAATTTTCATCGGGGCGATCGTCGTTGGCCTGCTGGCACTGGGCTTCAAGACCGTGCCGGCCGTCGTCGAATACATCGCGATCGAGCGCGCGGTGCAGAAGATCAAGAACGAGGGTACAACCGTCGCCGAAATCAAGGCGGCCTTCGATCGGCACGCGACGATCGACGACATTACGTCGATCAAGGCCTCGGATCTGGATATCACCAAAGAGGGTGATCAGATCGTGGTCAGCTACGCTTACGAGAAGCGCATCCCGATCTTGGACAACGTGGCGCTCGTGATCGACTTCGCCGGTACCACGCGGGACCGCCAGCGCAAGGCAATCCCGTGAGCGGCTGTACGAGGACCCGGGCCCATGGACTTCCCGGCGCTTGAAGAGCGCCTCGGTTATACGTTCGTCCAGCACACGCTGCTCGAGCAGGCCGTCACGCACCGCAGCCACGGTGCCATCCACAACGAGCGGCTCGAGTTTCTTGGCGACGCGGTGCTGAACTGCGCGATCGCGCAGATTCTGTTCCAGAAGTACGGCCGGCTCGACGAGGGGGACTTGTCCCGCCTGCGCGCCAACCTCGTCAAGCAGAGCTCGTTGGCCGAGATCGCCGAGCGGCTCGTTCTGTCCGAATTCCTGCGCCTGGGCGAAGGCGAGATGAAAAGCGGCGGCTTTCGCCGTCCGTCGATCCTCGCCGATACGATGGAAGCGATTTTCGGGGCGATCTTCCTCGACAGCGGATTCGATGCGGCCCGCGGCGTGATCGCCAAGCTGTTCGAGCCGGTGTTGAAGACAGTCGACCCGAAGACGCTGGGCAAGGACAGCAAGACGCTGCTGCAGGAGTACCTGCAAGGCAAGCGGATCGCGCTGCCCGTTTACACGGTGGTCGAGACGCGCGGAGCGGCGCACAACCAGGAATTCGAGGTGGAGTGCGCGATTCCCAAGCTCGAGGTCAGTGTGCACGGGACCGGACGCAGCCGCCGTGCCGCCGAGCAGTCGGCGGCGAAGCAGGCGTTCGAGGCGGCGCAGCAGGCGATCGCGCACATGGGCCGACGCACTCGCAAGAAGGCCGCTCCCGCCGCGGAACCCATTGCGGAGGTGGCGCCGGCTTCCGACAAGGCTGCGGATAAGGGAGGCGACAAGGCAGCTGACAAAGCAGCGGATACAGTCGCCACTAGCGACCCGGCGTGATGCAGGGCGGGGTACGCCGGGTCGGCATGGTGGCCGTGATCGGCCGTCCGAACGTGGGCAAGTCGACACTGGTCAACGCCCTGGTGGGCGAGCCGGTCAGCATCACGTCGCGCAAGCCGCAGACCACGCGCGACCGCGTGTTGGGCGTGCGGACAGACCCCGACGCGCAGTACATCTTCGTCGACACGCCGGGTTTTCAGCGCCAACACCGCAGCGCGCTGAACCGCCACATGAATCAAGCAGTGACCGGCGCGCTGGCGGGCGTCGACGCGATCGTGCTGGTGGTCGATGCAGCGCGTTGGAAGCCGGCCGACACCGCAGTCGTCGAACTGCTTCCCGCTGCGGCCGACCACGTGATCCTGGCGCTGAACAAGACCGACCTGCTGGCGGACCGCGAACGCCTGCTGCCGCTGATGGCGGAGTCGATGCAGCGTTATCCGTTCCACGCAATCGTTCCGGTGAGTGCCGAAAAACAGCGCCAGCTGGACGACCTGCTAGGTGCGATCAGAGATCTGCTCCCCGAAGGGCTGCCGCTGTTCGACGCCGACCAGTACACCGATCGCAGCGCTCGCTTCCTGGCGTCCGAACGAATCCGGGAAAAGGCCTACCGCCTGCTCGGCGACGAACTGCCGTATGGCATCGCGGTCAGCATCGACCGCTGGGACGAGGATGACCGGCGCGCCGATATCGCGGCGACTCTGGTCGTCGGTCGCGAGTCGCACAAGGGCATCGTCATTGGCCGGGAGGGCGCAAAGCTGCGCGAGATCTCACGGCTGGCGCGCGCCGACATCCAGGAAATGCTGGGCAAGGCGGTGCACCTTGAGGTCTGGGTAAAGGTGAAGCAGGGCTGGAGCGACGACCCCGGCGCATTGCGCTCGTTTGGATATGGCTGAGGCCGCCACCGCATCGACCTCTGTCACTCCCCGCCGAAGTCGGCGAACCGGCGAGGCACGGGTCGATCACCAGCCCGGAGTCGTCCTGCACACCACCGCCTGGCGCGAGACCAGCCTGATCGTCGAGGTCTTCACGCGCGACTACGGCCGCATGGCATTGGTGGCGCGCGGCGCCAAGCGGCCAACTTCGCAGTATCGCGGCATGCTCTCGCCGTTCGCCCCACTCGCGCTGTCGTGGAGCGGTCGCAACGACATCAAGAACCTGGTGCGCGTCGAGTGGGTCGGTGGCCTGGCGCCGCTGCGCGGCAATGCGCTGCTCGCGGCGTTCTACGCGAACGAGCTGGTGGTGCGGCTGCTTGCGCGGGCCGATGCGCACGAGCACCTGTTCGCGAGCTATCTCGAGCTGCTGGGAAGCCTCCGCGGGGAGCGGCTCGACGCCGCGTTGCGAACCTTCGAACTCGACCTGCTGCGCGAGATCGGTTACGCCGTGCCGCTCGATCGTGCGAGCGGCGGCGAAGCGATCGACGAGCGGGCTCAATACATATTTCGCGCGGAGGCTGGCGCGCATCGGGCGCGGCCCGAGGCGGAGCAGGAGGGCGGCGAGCGCGTGTCGGGCGCCGCATTGCTGGCGATGGCGCGTGGCGACTTCAGCGATACTGCGCTCGCCAGCGAGGCCAAGCGGCTGCTGCGATTCCTGATTCGCTACCATCTCGACGGCAAACCGCTCAATACGCGGCGCATCCTGCGCGACCTCCAAGAACTCTAAATCGATGACCGCGCTCAGCGTCAACCTGAACAAGGTGGCCTTGCTGCGCAATACGCGCACGATCGGCATTCCGAGCGTCTTGCACGCAGCGGAGATCGCGCTCGCGGCCGGTGCTGACGGCATCACCGTGCATCCGCGACCCGACGGGCGCCACGTGCGCGGCCCGGATGTGGAGGAACTCGCCGGCCTGCTGCGTGCGTGGCCGGCATGCGAATTCAACATTGAGGGCAATCCATTTCACGGGTTGCTGGATTTCGTCGTGCAGGTCCGGCCTCACCAGTGCACTTTTGTTCCGGATGAAAGCGGCGCGTTCACCTCGGATCACGGCTGGAACCTGCCGGCTGACATGCCACGCTTGGCGCCACTGGTGCAGCAGGCGCGCGAGGCCGGCTCGCGGGTGAGCCTGTTCATGGATCCCGACCCCGAGGCGATGCCGCACGCGGCGGCATTGGGTGCGGATCGCGTCGAGCTGTATACCGAGCCTTATGCGCAAGTCCATGGGACCGATGCGAGCGCACCGATGCTGCAACGCTATGCGGCTGCCGCGCACGCAGCCCGCCGCGCCGGGCTGGGGGTCAACGCCGGACACGATCTGAACCTGAAGAACTTGCGCGACTTCCTCGACCACGTGCCCGGAGTCGACGAAGTCTCGATCGGGCACGCGCTGATCGCCGACGCGCTCGAGTTCGGCCTGGCCGCCACCGTCCGCATGTACCTCGCGCAGATCCGCCTCGCCGGCGCACGCCCGTGATCTACGGCATCGGTACCGACCTGATCGACATCGGGCGCATACGAGCCGCGCATCAGCGTTTCGGCGATCGATTCATCGGCCGTGTGCTGGGCCCGCGCGAGATCGAGAAGTACCGCCAGCGTCGCGGCCGCTCCGAGCAACGCGGCGATCTCTTCCTCGCGACGCGTTTCGCGGCGAAGGAAGCGGTTTCCAAGGCGCTGGGACTCGGCATGCGGCACCCGATGAGCTGGCGCGCGGTCGAGATCGTCAACGATCCGTCAGGCCGGCCAGTCGTGATCGTCAGCGGCAAGGCGCTGCGCGAGTTCACGGCCGAGCGACGCATCCGGCTGCATGTGTCGATCAGCGATGAACGTCAGTTTGCAATCGCCAACGTGATTGCCGAAGTCGAGGAGGGTGGTTGATGCTCGGACCGGTGGTGGTGGGCGTCGAAGGTCGCCGATTGACCGAGGCTGACCGACAGCGGCTGGTGCATCCGCTGGTCGGCATGGTGATCCTGTTTTCATCCAACTATGAGTCGCCCGCACAGTTGGTCGACCTGACTGCGGAAATACACGCGCTGCGCGATCCGCCGCTGCTGATCGCGGTCGACCACGAAGGCGGGCGCGTGCAGCGCTTCCGCACCGGTTTCACCCATCTGCCGCCGATGCGTCGTCTCGGTGATCTGTGGGACCGCGATGTCCTGCAGGCCTGCCGCGTCGCGGCGTCGGCCGGATACGTACTGGCCGCGGAGTTGCGGGCGCACGGTGTCGACTTCACGTTTGCGCCGGTGCTCGATGTCGATTGGAACCGCAGCCAGGTCATCGGCGACCGTGCGCTGCATTCGGACCCACGCGTGGTGGCGATGCTGGCGGCCCACCTGACGCACGGCTTCGCACTCGCCGGAATGTCCAACTGCGGCAAACACTTTCCGGGGCACGGTTGGGCCGAGGCCGACTCGCACGTCGATGTTCCCTGCGACAGCCGTGCTCGCCAGACCCTGCTCGAGAACGATGCGGCGCCGTATCGTTGGCTGGGGCCGCAGCTCGCGGCCGTCATGCCGGCGCACGTCATCTATCCCGAACTCGACTCGGCGCCGGCAGGTTTCTCGGCCCGCTGGATCGACCTGCTGCGTAACGAACTCGGGTTTGCCGGCGCAGTATTCAGCGACGACTTGCTGATGGCGGGCGCAGGCGCCATGGGATCGGTGCCAGAGCGTGCCGAAGCAGCACTGGCGGCGGGCTGCGACCTGGTGCTGGTGTGCAATCAACTGCAGGCGATGGACGATGTGCTGTCAACCCTTCGATGGCAGCGCCCGCCGAACTTCGACGAACGGCTAGCGCGTTTGCTGCCCCGTGGAGATGCATTACCGATGGAGCAACTCTTGCACTCAGAGTTGTACCGGCTCGCGCGGGCCGACATCGAAAGCCTGCTTACTCGCTAGTGATCGAATCCGCCGCTGTCGCGAGCGTTGCGGGACTGCCGGTATTCGCAGGCGGCTTACGATAGAAATCGAACACATGCCGGTGCGATGACGGCAGCCTCAGCCGGGCAGGGTGGTTGCATAGCCCGGTTTGCTGAAACCGCGACAGTGCCGGGATCCGATCCGGCGACACGCGATTCCTCGGCCAGACGTCGTTCCAACCGAGCAGAAACCCACCCTCCTGGCGCAACGTCCGGTAGCAGGCTGATACCACCGCGTCGGCTTCTTCCACGGTGTTCAGACCCCAACCCAGAACGCCGTTGCAGAGGATCAGGTCAAAGTATTCCGCCGGAAAGTGACTCGCGAGCCTTTGCAGTGAGTCGACGACGTGGCGTGTTGAACCGTGGTGTCGATGGCGTGGCGCCGCGTCGATCGTCCAGTATTCGCGGCCGGCGAAAAGTGCCTCGTAGTGCTGCGTGTAGGAGGCGCAGCCGCAGAAGAGGATCCGTGAAGTGCCGGGATCACATGCGTAGGCGGGCAGGATCGACGTTTCGAGCAGCGTCCGGTCGTCGGAATGGCGGATCGGCTCCCGACCGCTCGCCTGCCGCGCGGTGACTGCGAGCGAGCGAGCGATGCCGGACGCGGCGGCGAGCACCGCAACCACCGCATTCCAGCGATTCGATTCCGGCTTGAGCAATGTCGTGCGACGCCCCCGGCGCCCTCGCTACGGTCTACAGCAATTGCACGGGCTCCGCGGGGGCACCGCACGATCCACAAAACGGGTGCCGCCGTAAGGGATGGTCAGTCATCTAGGTGTCGAGCGATTGCAGGACGTCTTCAGCGGTGCGGGGCAACCGATGTGCCACCGGAACCGGGTCAGCGCCGGAGCGAGGCCCGAATCACCGGGATTTGACCGTGGTTATGAATGCGCATAATGTGTATTATGTCAACTTAGCACATGCGTCAGAAACCAACTGCAACCTTCTGAATCCGTGAGAAAAAGTGCAATCAACTAGATCTTGCCGGGGAACCCTACCCGGCCGGGGAATTTAGTTTTTGGAAGGAACTGTCCGCCGCCGCGCGTCGCCGGGGCGTGAGCGCGCTCGGATAGCGTTTGCGCGCACGTCAGAAATTGGCCGATCCGGACCTACTGACCTGCTAAGTCCTCACAGCCCGAAGTCTCGTGACCGTTCGCGACCCGAGAACCTCATTTCGGGCCCAGCCTTGAGGCCAACTCGGTTTCGATTTCCCTTGCGAGGCTCATTACCAGCAGCTCCTCGTAGTGTCTTGATAAATCACTTGCAATCAGGCGATCCGCCTCTACCCGTTCCGCCAGGTCCCCTGACTCTTTCTGCCCAGGCGACCCTTCGTGCATCGCTCCGACACTGGCACGAAAGTCGATGTAGCGACGGTCGGCGAGTCTGCTAGGCAACGGAGTTGCATCCAACAGCAAGGGCAAGACGTCCTTGCCTTGTTCGAGCGCAAGCGCGAACTCCTTCCGCACTTCATACGAGATGTGCGAGTGATGGCACCAGAACACCAAGACCACACTCGCTTCGGCTATCGCAGTTACCAATCCTTCGCGCCATCTGCCACTTGCGCGCAGCGAGTCAGCGTCGCAGTAGACGAGTGCGCTATTGCTCGCACACAAGATTGAAACGATCGCCGATACCAACTCCTTATCCGCAGGGCTATACGAGACGAAGATGTTCATGGCGCGCGGGGTTGCTGTCCGCTATTGGGCTCTCGATAGTCGCGGCCGCTGATGGCCGCGTAGCTACCCATGATCGTGAGTGCTCTTCACACTTTGCGCGCTGGAAGCGCGGGCCGGCACAGCACTGGCCGAGGGCCGAACTCTGCGCGGCTTACGCCGTTGCGCGCGATAAGGTCGAGCGCTGTATCCACCGCGACCTCGAGCTGCCGATCTCGCTCGAGCGCGGCATCCTGCGGCGCGTTGTCCACCACGATGTCAGGATCAGTACCGTAGTTCTCGATGCCCCAGCCGACGTCCTTGAACCAGAACGAATACTCGGGCTGAGAAGTCTCGGTGCCGTCCACCAGGGCGTGCCGCGGCCAGATACCGATCACACCGCCCCACGTGCGAGTGCCTACCAGCGGGCCGATCTTCATCAGCTTGAATCCGTGCGAGAAAATGTCGCCATCGGAGCCGGAATGCTCGTTGGTCAAGGCAACCACCGGACCCGCAACGGCCGTTTCCGGATAAGACGTCGGCGTGCTCCACCGCGCCATCGCGTAGCCGATCCGGCGGCGGGCGACCTTCTCGAGCAGCAATTCCGACACGTGCCCGCCGCGGTTGTAGCGCACGTCGACGACCAAGGCGTCGCGTTCGCATTCCACGCCGAAGTAGCGGTGGAATTCGGCAAAGCCCGCGGCCATCATGTCCGGCAGATGGAAGTAGCCGACGCGACCGTTCGACCGCTCGTGCACAAAAGTGCGGTTGCCCTCGACCCACTCCCGGTAGCGCGCAGGCACTTCGTCGGCGATCGTCGTGATCAGGGCTTTGCGCTCCTTGCCCTTGGCATCCGCGAGCGTCAGCTCCACCTTGGCCGCTGCCTGGTGCACCAGCAGCGATTGCGGCGGCTGCGCGGGCGAAACTCGCTGGCCATTGACTGCCACGATGCGCTCGCCGATCTTCGCTTCGACGCTCACCGCGTTGAGCGGGGAGTCCGCGCCGGCATCCCAGGGGTCACCGGCAACAATGTGTGCGATCTCGAAGCCGCCGTCGGTCGTCGCCCGCAGATCGGCTCCGAGATAACCCAGGGCCACCGATGGTGGCTTGCGGTGGTCACCTCCCATTTCGTAGGCGTGGGAGGTGCCGAGTTCGCCCTGCAGCTCCCAAATGAGATCCGAGAGCTCAGCGCGTGTGGAAACCCGGTCGAGCAACGGCTCGTATTGCGCGTAGATCGCGCTCCAATCGTTGCCCGACATGTCGGGCACCCAGAAGTGGTCGCGCTGCAGCCGCCAGACCTCGCGCAACATCTGGCGCCACTCCTTGCGCGGATCCACCGACACGCGGATCCGGTTCAGATCGATCCAGCCGCTCTCACGCGATGGCTTGTCGTCGGGCTTCTTCTCGACCGTCTTGCGGCTGGCTTCACCATTGGTCTTGACCGCGATGGCGCGCAGCCGCTTGTCATCGCGATAGACCACGGTCTTGCCGTCATTCGCGAGCTCAAAGCCATCAACATTCTCGGCGAGAGACTCGGTACGTCCGGTGTCGAAGTCGAAGACCTCGAGACTCCCCTTCTCGTCCTTACGGCCGCCACGACCGTGTGCTCCAACGATCGGCAGGATGCTCCAGACGACCTTGTTGCCGGCGGCTCCAGCAATCTTGCCAAAGAGGTTCTCGGGAACCGGGAACGGCGCAATGCGGCTCGCGATGCCGGCGACGTCGACCTGCACCGGTCCGACCAGGGTCTTCGGAGGTTCTGGTTTCTCATCCGGTTTGGCGAGGCCCTTTGGCGCCGGCTCGAAAGGCGGTGCGCCGCGCGCTTGCAGGGCAACGAGATAGGGTCGCGCCGCGCGCGGAAAGCTCAGTTCGAACTGAACGCTGTCATAGACCGGATCGAACGTGCGCAGCGACAGGAAGTACAGGTACCGGCCGTCCGGGTCGAATGACGGTGAGTAGTCGCGAAACTCAGGTTGGGTGGCGAGCACCTGCTGCCCGGTCGCGAGTTCGAAGAGCTTGATGGCGGTGTGACGCGGGCTCGTTGCAAAGGTATAGGCGAGCCAGGCTCCATCCGGCGACCAGGCGAGGTCTTCGGTGCGCCCGCACTCGCTGCGATCGACCGGCTGCAGCGTGCCCTTGTCGAGATCGCCGACGAACACTTCGTTGCGATGGTTCGAGATCGCCAAGCGACGACCGCTGGGAGCCGCGAGCAGCGCGACCACCCGGCCAATATCCCAGCCGAGTTCGCGCTGCCCATCGCCTTCGAAAACTTCGATCCGTTCCTCACCCGAGGCGTCGCTGACGGCGACAAAAGTCTGACCATCGGCTAGCCACTGGCCGAGCCGGTAGCGTATGCCGTCGCGTTCGCCCCATTGCCGGACCGCGCCTTCCCAGAGCGCGAAGCTGAACATTTTGCCGCGCACATCCACCGCCACGCTGTGGCCGGCCGGATGCAGGCGGAAGGTGCCAAGGTGGTCCTCGGCTTTGACAAAGCGGCGTACCGCCTGCGTGCGATGTGAAAGCACCTGCACATCCAGAGGCGCCGCCCGGTCGGTGGTGGGATCGAACAGCCAGATGTCCGCGCCGCACTGGTAAACGATGCGAGCACCGTCGGTCTGCGCGTGGCGCGCGTAGAACGCGTCGTGGTCGGTATGCCGGCGCCGATCGCTGCCATCCGGTCGGCATGAGTAAAGGTTGGACACGCCCTCGAAGTCCGACAGGAAGAACACGCGGTCACCCAGCCACATCGGGCTGGTGACGTTGCCGGCCAGCTCATCCATGCGCCGGAACTGTCCGTTGCCTTCGGCATCGATCCACAAGTGTCCCGCCGTGCCGCCCTTGTAGCGCTTCCAGCGTGCGGGATCGGCGGTGTTGCGGCCGATAACCTTCGCTCCTCCCGGATGAAGCGCTAGATGATTGATCTGGCCATACGGGATGAGCTGGGGCGTGCCGCCGGCCGGGTCGAGCGTGTACGCACGGTAATTGCGAAAGAACGGCTGGCCATAGGTCGTGACGAACAGGATGTGCCCGTCAGGCGTCCAGCCGCGCACCATGGTGTCCGGTCCGAGCCAGGTCATCCGACGGGCGAGCCCTCCGCCGCTCGGCATCAGATACACCTCGGCATGCTGTTCATCGCGACTGACAAACGCAATGTGCTTGCCATCGGGCGACTCGCACGGCGTCGATGGCTCGGACAGCCCTGCAGTCAGCCGTCGCGCGATGCCCCCCGCGCTGGAGACCTGCCAGACGTCGTCGTCGGTGACGAAGACGATGTTGTTACCCCGAATGCTGGGATAGCGAAGGTATGCGGCGTTGTGCATCGATCGTTAGTGTCAAGGGTCGCGGCCTTCAAGCCGCTCATGGCGGTTCGCCATCTGCGAGCCAAGGGAGCGGACTATGCCGGAAGTTGGACGCGCCGGGGATTGCATTCCTGGCGGGCGACCAGCCGATGCCTCGCATGTTCACGGCAAAACCTCAAGGTTCGCCGCGACCGTGGCGTCGCAGTATGCCCATCCGCCGACACCTGGCGGCAGTCTGATGTCGGCTTCAGTCCGAAATGGCCGCAAACCCTCGGTCAGCTTCTGCCGCCTGCAGTGGCGTCGCTACCGTGAGCTTGGAGGCCGCCAGATTCCTGGCTGATCGCGGCGCTGTGTCGGACCTTCGGTGCCTGCAATGCTGAACTGGCATTAATTCCCGAGTTGGATCATGCGCAGTTCGCCTTTGACCAGGTCCGGCACCACCACCATCAATCCCCCGTCATGCGGAAACACGCAAAAGTCCGCCGGACCTTTGAAGCCAGAGGCGATCGTGTTCATGATCGCCTTCTCGCTCCAGCTGAGGAGGCTGCCGGAATCCCAGTCGGTCACCAGCAGCGTGCCGTCCCGCATTTGATAGAGACCGTCCAGGCGACCGATTTCGTTGGCGATCGCCTTGGGATCTTGGCCGGGTTTCATCGAATAGATGCCGCGCTTTTCCTTGTCCGACTTGAAACCAACCATGAGCAAGGAACCGTCTTGCGCCGGATAAATCCCGTTCGGGTTGATACCCTTTTGGCTCCATAGGATCGCCACTTTCGGACTGTCGTTCAGGTCCAGGAAGTTCGCCGGCGTGACGCTGACCAACGCATCCGAGCGGTTATCCGTGATGTACAAGGTATTTCCGACAAGCGCCGGATCGTTGGCAAACTGAACACCGGGCAAGCTCAGCTTCTTGCCTCTCTTGGTCTTCGTATCAAACTCCCACACCCCATCGATGTCGGTAACCCACAGGCGGCTACCAGCGACCCAGATGCCCTTGGGCTTGTTCATCGTCACGCCTGCCATCGGCAGGAAGCGCTCCTCGAGGATCGTCCCCTCCAGCGATACCTTGCTGATGTATCCGTTGTTGTCCTTCTCGGCCGGCTTCAGTTCGGTACCGCCGAAGGAGCCGACGTAAAGCACTTTGGCCGCGGGGTCATAGGCGCAGGATTCCGGGAACTTGAACCCCGTCGCCGCCTTCTCCGAGATCACCTTGACGGCCAGCGCCGGGAGAGGCAGGGATGTCGCCAAACCCAGCGCCACCAGCCCCGAAAGCGTGGCGCGGGCCGAATTCATCGTTGACAGTCTGCGTCGATGGCGATTCAACATGATGAGTCTCCCGAGGGCTACGGGCCCGAATGCCCGCCAGGGAGCAAAAATTTTGCCTGCCCCCGATTGAATCGACCTGCTGCGACGCAGTCAGAACCTTGGCGAGGTCTGACGCGAACGCAGCCTGATCCTCGACCGGGCCAAATTCCGCGGACTTACCTTCGATCCATGTGAATTTCGGCCACGCCCACGGAAAGTCGGCGCTCTGCGATCTCAATCGCAGCAATTGGCCGAGTCGCGCTCGCCTCAATTACGCGGCGACATCGCGACTGGGGGCTGGGTCTGCCGTTCCGTTCCGGATCGGCGGGCACGGACCGCACCGACAGCACGCCCGTGATCGCCGCGATCGCATCGATTGCGGCTTGCGGCACCGGGCTGTCGACATCGACCAGCGTGTACGCCATCTCGCCGCGCGACTTGTTGACCATGTTGTGGATGTTGAGGCCGGCGTTGGCCATCGCGGTCGATATCTGGCCGAGCATGTTCGGCACATTGGCATTGGCGATGCCGATGCGGTGATCCGATTCGCGCGCCATCTCGACGTTGGGGAAAGTTGACCGCGTTGGTGATGCCGCCGTTTTCGAGAAACTCGCGCAACTGTTCGACGACCATGACCGCGCAGTTTTCCTCGGCCTCGGCCGTCGAAGCTCCGAGGTGGGGCAACGCGATTGCGCCCGCGACGCCGGCGAGAGTCGGCGACGGGAAATCGGACAGATAGGCCTTTAGCCGGCCCGAGCGCAGCGCCTCGACTACGGCCGCCTCGTCGACGATGGCATCACGCGCAAAATTCAGCAGCACGCTGCCCGGACGCATCGCCGCGAGTCTGCGCGCGTCGATCAGTCCGCGCGTGGCGGGCACCAGCGGAACGTGCAGCGAGACGAAGTCGGACTGCTTGAGCAACTCCTCGATCGAGTTGGCTTTCCGAACGCCCGAGTGCAGGCGCCACGCGGCGTCGACCGTGATCTCGGGGTCGTAGCCGATGACTTTCATGCCGAGCTTGAATGCGGTGTCGGCGACCAGCGCGCCGATCGCACCGAGCCCGACGATTCCGAGCAAGCGGTAGGGCAATTCGATTCCCGCAAACTGCTTCTTTCCTTCCTCGACGCGCGCTTCGAAGTCCTGCGCGCTGGGCGGCAGCTCGGACACGAACTGCAGCGCAGGCACGAGATTGCGCGCGCTGATCAGCAGCGCTGCGAGAACGAGTTCCTTGACGGCATTGGCGTTGGCGCCGGGCGCATTGAAGACGGGAAGACCGCGCCGCGACATCTCGGCGACCGGAATGTTGTTGGTGCCCGTGCCCGCCCGCGCAATCGCCTTGACGCTCGCCGCGATCGGCATCGCATGCATGTCGTGCGACCGGACCAGGATCGCATCGGGCCGGTCGAGCTCCTTGGCGACGGTGTAGCGATCGAGCGGAAAACGCTCGAGCCCCTTGGCCGAAATGTTGTTGAGCGTCTGGATCTGGAAGCGCGTCATCGGTTATCCGTGGCTGCGCTCGAACTCGCGCAGGTAGTCGACCAGAGCCTGCACCCCCTCGATCGGCATCGCGTTGTAGATCGATGCGCGCATTCCGCCGACCGACCGGTGGCCCTTGAGTTGGAGCAGTCCACGCTGCTGCGCGCCCTTGAGGAATGCCGCGTCGAGTGCTTCGTCGCGCAGCTTGAATGGCACGTTCATTCGCGAACGGTCCTCCTTGCGGACCGGGTTCGAGTAGAAGCTGCTGGCGTCGATCGTGTCGTACAGCAGCTTTGCTTTCGCGACGTTCTTCTGCTCGATGGCTGCCAGTCCGCCCTGCGCCAGCAGCCACTTGAATACCAGCCCGGCGATGTAAATGGCGTACGTCGGTGGCGTGTTCAGCATCGAATCCGCCTCGGCCTGCTCCTTCCAGTGGAAGGCCGACGGCGTGATCGCCAGCGCGCGATCCAGCAGATCCTTTCGCACGATGACCAAGGTCAGCCCCGCTGGGCCGACGTTCTTCTGCGCGCCGCCGTAGATCACGCCGTACTTCGAGACGTCGATTGGGCGCGACAGGAGGTGAGACGACATATCGGCGACCAGCGGCGTCGTGCCCACGTCCGGAATCCAGTGGTACTCGACTCCCCCAATGGTTTCGTTGGTGCAGACGTGAACGTAGGCCGCATTGTCGGACAGCTTCCAGCGGTCGCGCTGCGGCACGTAGGAGAAATTCTGGTCCTCCGACGAAGCAGCGACGTTGACCTGTGCGTACTTCTTCCCTTCCTTGATCGACTTCTTCGACCACTCGCCCGTATTGATGAAATCGATCGTCTTTTTATCGCCGAGCAGGTTCATCGGCACGATCGCGTTCTCGCCGATGGCTCCGCCCTGCAGAAACAGGACCTCGTAATCGCCGCCGACCGACATCAGTTCGCGCAGGTCGGCTTCCGCCGTCTCCGCGATCTGGATGAACTCGGGACCGCGATGGCTCATCTCCATCACCGACATGCCGCTGCCGTGCCAGTCGAGCATCTCCTCGGCCGCGCGTTGTAGAACTTCCTTCGGCAGCACCGCAGGGCCGGCGCTGAAGTTGAAGATGCTCATCGGGGATTCCGGAAATCGTTGGCGTTGTTGCAGGTGGCCGAAGCGATGCCACCCGGATTCAAGGAGACTTTAGCGCACGATTCGCGTCGAAGACTTTCTTCCCGGTCCGCACGGCATTTGACAACCGGTTCCGTGCGTGAGAGGCAGCCACTGTGCTGTACGCTCGAGTTCAGCCGGCTCTCCGCACCGCCGACGCCGGCCGAGCAAGGACATCGGCCAGCGTCGATTCATCGATTCGGTTGCCTTGTAGCCGCCACAGCAGCGCGTCGATGCGGTCCTCGCCCCAGAATAACTCTCCATCGAGGCAAAAGGTCGGCACGCCAAACACGCCCTCGGCGACAGCCGTATCGGTTGCGGCGATCAAAGACTGCTTGATATCCAAGTCATCGGCGCGAGCTGACAGCGCTTGACCGTCGAGACCGCATTCGCCCGCCAGTCGCACCAGGACGGTGGTATCGCCGAGTTCGAGACCCCTCGCCCACGCGGCATCAAGGAGCGCCATCGCGAAGCGAGCGCGCTCGTCGCCAGCAAGGGCGGTGCACATGCGCAGCCCGCGCAATGGATTGAACGGATGCGTCGGCGGACCGCGAAAGGGTATCTTCAGCCGCGCTGCGATCCGCACCACATCGCGCATCGTGTATGCACGCTTGGAAGGGATCTCGGCCGGTCCCTTCGTCCCATTCGCTGCCAGCAGGCCGGCTAGCAAAACTGGGCGAAAATCGAGCCGTGCGCCCGCATCCTCGATTCGCGCCCGCTGTCGCGCCGCAAGCCACGCATACGGGCTGATCGGGTCGAAGTAAAAGGCAACAAGTGAAGTCGTCATGAGAGCCGCGCCTAGCCAGCAAGAAGTCCGCTCAGAGGTGATTCTGGCGCTAGTTCTTGGTGGCTGCCCGTGGCCGCACGCGGTCGGGCGCGGCTCACGCAGTGCAAAAGCGCCGGCACCGATCGGTACGCTAGTCTAGGTGAACGGCGCTTACTGTTTGCATGGACAGCCCTGCCAGCGCAGACCTTCGGGAGGAAGACGAATTCGTAGCGATGCGAACACGGCCATTTCGCGCTGACCGCGATCCTGCTCCTAGGGTCAGCGCTCGTTGCGGTCCGCCGCGAAAGCTTGAATCTCGTCCACTACAGGCCCAGATAGGCACGCCGCACTTCGTCGTTGCCAAGCAGCTCCTGGCCGCTTCCAGCAAGCACTGTGCGGCCGGCTTCGACGACATAGCCGCGATGCGCGACTTTCAAAGTGTGCTGGGTGTTCTGCTCGACCAGCAGGACCGTCACGCCACTGGCGTTGATCTCCCGCACGATGCGGAACACCTCCTCGACGATCCGCGGTGCCAGGCCCAGCGAAGGTTCGTCGAGCATCAGGATGCGCGGGTCGGCCATCAGACCGCGACCGATCGCGACCATCTGCTGCTCGCCGCCTGAAAGCGTTCCGGCCAGTTGCCTTTGGCGTTCTTTAGCGCTGGGGAAGGTGGCGAACACTTTCTCCAGCCGCTCCTCGCGTCCGGCCTTGGGTGTCGAATACGCGCCCATCAGCAGGTTGTCGAGCACCGACATATCCGGGAAAAGCCGCCGCCCTTCAGGGACCAGCACGATGCGATGGCGCACGATATCCACCGAACTGGCCTGGTCGAGCTTTTCGCCATCGAGCGAAATGGTGCCGCCCATTGGCTTGAGCAGTCCGGCCAGCGTCTTGAGCGTCGTACTCTTACCAGCGCCATTGGCGCCGATCATCGCGACGATCTCGCCTTCGGGGACGTCGAAGGAGATATCCCACAACGCCTGGACGGACCCGTAGGCTACCTGCAGGTTCCTCACGCTCAGCATCAGGCGACCTCTTCGCCGAGATATGCCTTGATCACTGCCGGGTCGCGCACGATGGTTTCGGGCGTCGCATCGGCGATCTTGACGCCATGGTGGAGCACCAGCACGCGGTCGGAAATTTTCATGATGGCGCGCATCTGATGTTCGACCAGGATCACCGTGATGCCGTTGTCGCGCAACTTCAGCACCAGGTCGCAGGCGGCCTCGACCTCGGTCGGATTGAGTCCACCCATCGGTTCGTCGAGAAACACGACCTTGGGCCGGGTGGCAAGGCAGCGCGCGATTTCCAATCGCTTCTGCTGGCCCAAGGTCAGGTCGGCGGCATAGCTGTCGGCCTTCTCGGTCAACTCCAGCATCGCGAGGATGCGCCGTGCTTCGGCGGTTGCCGTGGGGCGCTTCGGTTCGTGCAGGAATGCGGCGAGCACCACGTTTTCCAGCACGGTCAACTTGCGAAAAGGCTTGACGATCTGGAACGTGCGCGCGACACCGCGTCTAACTATGGCGTTCGGCCGCAGGCCGACCAGTTCGTGACCGTCAAGCCGCACCGAGCCCGTCAACGGCTCGATGAAGCCGGACATCAGGTTGAACACCGTCGTCTTGCCGGCGCCGTTCGGTCCGATCAAGCCGAGGATTTCACCCTGATTCAGTACGAAGGAGAGATCCGACACGGCCCGCAAGCCGCCGAAGTCTTTCGAGAGATTGCTGACGTCGAGCAATGCCATGTCGGCTAAGAGTGCTGCGAGGAGAGCCGCAGCACGAGGCGCAGCCTGCCCCAGATGCCCTCGGGCATGTAACGGATGGTCAACATCATGAAGAGGCCATAGAAAATCAGGTGGCCAGACTGGAAGCGATCGCGGAAGATCTCGGAAATCGTCACCAGGAAGATCGCTCCGACAATGGGCCCCCCAGTCGTGGCGATGCCGCCGACCACGGCGATGAAAACCATTTCGACCGACAACGCGACAGAGAACACCGCATCCGGGTCGATGTAGCGGAAGTAGAGGCCGTAGAAGCCGCCGGCCAATCCGACCAGCGCCGCAGAAAGAGCCAGCGCCAGCACCCGAGTACGCACAGTGTCGATACCGGCTGCCTCGGCACTGTCGATGTCCTCACGGACCGCCAGCAGATAGGCGCCGAGCCGCGATTGAGAAACGAAGAAGGTAACGCCCATCCCCAGCAGGGTCAGCACGGCAATGACGTAATAAAACGGAGTCTTGGTTTCCCAGTCGATGGCTTGGCCGAAGATATGCAACTCGGGCAGGTGTGTGATCAGCAGACCCTGCGGGCCGGCCGTGAGGCTTTCCCAGTTGAGAGCGACCAGTCGCACGATTTCGGCCACTGCAAGGGTGGCGAGCGAGAAGTAAGGGCCGCGCAGGCGAAAGCAGATCAGGCCGATCGGAACGGCCATAAGAGCGGCCAGGACGCCGCCGATGACCATGCCCAACCAGGGAGACCAGCCGAGCTTGAGATGCAGCAGCATCGTGGCGTAGGCGCCGACACCGAGAAAGGCCGAGTGACCGAACGAGACCTGGCCGGAATAGCCGCCGAGCAGATTCCACGCGACGCCGAGCAAGGTCGAGAACAGGACCATGATCAGCAGGTGAAGGTAAAAGGGGTTGGCCGTCGTGAGCGGTGCCGCGAGCAGCGCCAGCGCGACAACGACCCCGATGATGCGGTTCTTGCTCATGCCCTCCCCGCGCCGAACAGACCCGCCGGTCGGAACAGCAATACGAGGAGAAAGAGCACGAATCCGATGGTGTCCTTGTAGGCCACCGAAACATAGACGGCGCCGAGCGACTCGACCAGGCCGAGCAGGATGCCGCCGGCGATCGCGCCAGGGATCGATCCGAGTCCACCGAGTACGACGACGACAAAGCACTTGACGACGAGGATCTCGCCGACTGTCGGGTACAGGTAGAGCGAGGGAGCCAGCAGCACACCGGCGGCCCCAGCCAGCGCGGTGCCCATGCCAAAGGTGATCATGTCGATGCGCGAAACGTTGACGCCCATCAGCGCGGCCGAGTCAGGATTCTGTGCAGTGGCGCGGATGGCGCGACCGGTGTCGGTGCGCGACAGGAAGAAATAGAGCGCGGTGGTGATGGCGATCGCCAGCACGAAGGCGATTAGGAGTGGTACCGACACCGAGATCCCGAACGGCCGCATCGGAGGCGAGCCGTAGGTGAGATTGATGTTGCGGTAATCGCCGGTCCAAAAGAGCAGCGCCAGGTTGGCTATCAGCAGCGACAGGCCGGCGGTGTAGAGCAGCGTGTTGAGTTCGCCGCCGGCAATGATCTTCCTCAGCAGGAATCGCTGCACGAACACGCCGAAGGCGAACATCGCCGGCATCCAGATCAGCAGCGACAGGAACGGGTCGATTCCACCCAGCGCAAACGACCAGAACGCGCCGAACATGCCCAACATGACCATTTCGCCGTGCGCCATGTTGATGATGCGCATGACGCCGAAGACGATCGTCAGCCCCACCGCGATCATCGCGTAGAGCGATCCCATCAGCACGCCGCTGACCACACTTTGCAGCAGTGTTTCCATCGCAGGACCCGCAACCGACCGACCGCGCCGCCAGGGGGCGGCGCGGATGGTTCAGATCAGTTGTGCTTCAGCGGGGAATCAGGGCCGGCTGGCGGGATCCGGGAAGACGTAGTTGGTCACGGCACCCGCCTTCGGATAGACGTCCATCAGCACGCCACCGCGCCACTGGGCCATGACCGAGTGGTCGCGCGAATAGATGTTCTGGTTCGTATAAGCGTCGCCCAGCGGGCCGGTCCAGTTGCCGAACTTGGTCTTGCCGAAGGCTGTCTGCATGTCGGTCTTCAGCAGCGCCTGGCGCAGGGCCTCGCGGTCAGCTTCGAGGTTGCCAGTGAGCTTGGTGCGCTTTAGGGCATCGGCGATCACGTAGATGACGGCATAGCCCTCGACCTCGTGCTCATGCGGCTGGATCTTGTAGGTAGCCAGGAAGTTCTTGGTGAACTCCTTATTCACCGGATCGTTCGGGTTGCCGGCCCAGGCTGCCGACGAGAAGACGTTCTCGGCCAGCGGGCCAAGCTGCTTGGCGAAGTCTTCCACGCCGAAGCCACCGCCGAAGCCGACGAAGGCGCGCGCATTGATGCCGATCTCCTTCGCATGACGCGTCATCAGGATCGCGTCGGTCGTCGCTACCGCGATCAGCAGCACCATGTCGGGGTTGTTGGCCTTCACCTTGGTCATGATCGGCCTGAAGTCCAGCGTGTTCACCGGGTAGGCCTCGTCATTGACGATCGGTATGTTCTTGGATTTCATGAAGACCATGTTGGCATTGCCGATGGTCTTGCCGAAGAGGCTGTTGTCATAGACCACCGCCACCGATTTCGGCATCGCTCCCGGCACCTCCGAGATGAACTTGTGGAAGGCCTCTGGGTAGATCGAGCCGGTCGGATTCTGGCGGAACACGAAGTCGAACCCTTTGGCGGTGATGGCATCGGCCGAGGGATGGTCGACGACGTACGGCGTCTTCAGGCGCTGGGCGACCGAGGCGATCTCGATGGCCTGGCCGGAAGCGCGCCCACCGGTCAGGACCAGAACCTTGTTCTGGGTGATCAGCTTCTCGGCCACCGTGGCGGCCATCGGGTTCTTGGCCTGGTGGTCTTCGATGATGACCTCGAGCTTGCGGCCGTTAATGCCGCCCTTCGCATTGATTTCGTCGACGGCCATGCTGTAGGCCTTCTTGAACTTGTCGCCGAAGGGAGCATCCGGGCCGGTCATCGGCTGCGGCGCGCCGATCTTTATCGTTTCCTGGGCCAGGACGACCGATGCAGCCGTAGCCAGCATGGCTGTCAACAGGCAGGACAGAATTCGCTTCATGACGCTGCTCCTTTGTGGTGTGAACAGTTCGCGGCGGTCCGTGAGTCGGTTGTCGGCATGACGACAGGTTGACCGAGGGCTCCTCACCCTGCTTGCTGGCGCCCTTCATATTCCTCAGACGCCATCAGAAGCGAACGATCAACAGGAGCGGCTAACCAACGTCGGTCATTATTACTCCGAACGCTGCGCCTGTGGGCGAACGGCCGACCAACGAAGCGCTGGCGGGGGCGTATGAACCCTTAGTAGGCTCAGAGCGTGAACGAACGGGTACTGCGCGCTAGCCTTTGTACTTTTCGACGATGTCGACGTCGCGAGCAATTGCGGTGTCCTCGTCCCCGCCGAACTCCCTGAGCGCGCGGCGCTGGCGCAACAGGTCCCAGCACTGGTCGAGTTCCTCGTTCAGATGCCGCAGCCGCGCGCTCGCCTCCGGGGAAGCCGAGGGTTGCACCCGAATCTGCTTCTCCTCCTCGATCAGGGCTGAGATATGCGAAAAGATGGATGAATCCTTCATGGTCTGACCTCCTGAAACACGCGGCCGGAAAACTTAACGGCGTCGCTCAAGTTTCGCCACGATCCTGTCGCAACGTTGCCGGTCGCGCGCCTCGGCCACGCCTGGCAGCGCGCACCAGTCGATCAGGATCTGCTGCGCGCTGCCCGCACCCGACGCCGTTCGCTTGAATCGATCGCGCAACTGCTTGACCTGCACCGCGAGGCGCTGCGGCTGCAGGTCGGCAGGGCTCTCGATGCCCAGCATCAGTTCAAGCTCGAGCAGGGCATCGCGCCGGGCGGCGACGCAGTCCTCGATCCGCTCGACATGATCGAGGCGTGCGTCGTCATCCGCCAGTCCGCGCAGTGCTGCATCGCGTCGGCCGAGCATCTTCTGCTCCCACTCGGTAGCGAGGCGAGGCAGCTCGGTCCAGCGCTGCCGCACCGAATCCGCAGCCGTCGGGTCAGCAGTCTCTCCCTTGATTGCGAGCGCATCCAGTTCCTCGCATAGCCGTTGCTTCGCGAACAACGCTTCCCATGCAGCCGCTTCGCTTCTACGCGTTCGCCCGCGCAGCAACTCCTCGACGCCACTGCGAGCGGCCTTGAAGCGAGCCTCGAGCGCCGCCGGCACCGGTCCGCTCTCGGTGAACGCCCTTCTCCACTGATCCTGCAGTTCGCGCTGGGACTGACGGACCTGCCCTTCGTCCACCTCGGTCGACTGCGCCAGTTGCTCCAGCCTTTCGCACAGCACCTCGAACGTACGGCGTTGACCCTGCTTGCGCTCCTCCGCCTCCTTGCGCGAGCCCCTACGCGCGTCGAACACGGCATTGCAAGCAACGCGAAACCGCTCCCACAGCGCCCGCTCATCGCGCTGAGGCAGCACGATCGTCTTGGAGTGCGCCTGCCAGCGCGCCTGCATCTCCTTCACACGCGACGGCGTATCGCGATCCGTTGCCTTGGCCGCCAGTGCTTCGGCCTCGGCGATCAATGCCTCGCGTACCTGCCGGGCCTCCTGGCGCGCAGTCGACAGCGCATCGTGCAATGGCGCCAGGGTTGCCTTCAGGCGCGCATCGAGTCTTTTCCAGGCGCCGGGTTCGACGCTGCCCAGGCTGGTACCGCGCCAGGTCGACTCGGTGTCGCGCAGCCAGCGCTCGATCGCGCGCCAGTCGCGCGGTTCGGCGAGCAGCGTCGGCGCGTGCGCGGCGGCAACCGCAATGAAGTCCTCGCGTTGCTTGCGCGCCTGCTTGTGCTGTGCCGCCTGCTCGGCAAAGTGCCGCGCGGCTGGCGCGTAGGCCCTTTCGCAGGCGCCATCGAACCGTTCCCACAGCGATCGCGGAACCCCGGCGTGTTGCTCGTCGAGTTTCTTCCATTCGGCTCGCAGCTGTTGCACCTCGCGCGCGAGCGCTGCGGGGGCGAGCGAATTCTGTGCGAGCGCTTCGGCACGTTCGCACAACTGGACGCGAGCGTTCTGCTGTCCGAACTGCTGCCAGCGTTCGAGTTCCACCAGCTGCTGAACGACCCGGCTCAGGCGTTGAACCGTCGGCTTAGGCAACAGGCCGGCGTGCGGCTTCAGTGCGCGAGCCTGGTCTGCGGCTTCGCGGGCCAGCTGCAACTGTCCCGACGCCAGCGCCTGCTCGGCCTCGTGCAGCACCGTGTGCAACTGCTGTCGCATCGCGGCCTGTTCCTGCTGGTTCGCGCGCACGTACGCGAGGCGACGCTGTTCAATGACGAGCAGCGCGGCCTCGAAACGCCGCGTCAGCGGCGGCGTGCGAGCAGCGAGATCCAGCGCCTGCCAGCGCGCCGGCAGCTGTGCGTCATCGATCGGCGTTCCGATTGCGAGTTGCTCGGCTTCCAGTACCAGTGCCTCAGCCGCAGCCAGCGCTGGAGCAGCTTGCTCCCACCGCACGATCTGCTGCTCGGCCTGGTCAAGCCTTGCCAGCGCGCGGGTGTCGTTGGCGTCGGCGGCTTCCGTTCGCAGCGCAGCCCACTGTTCGCGCAGCATTGGCAGCGCCGAAGCGGACGGCGGAGGGTCAAGCGAAGCAAGCCAGCGATCCAGCCGCTGCTCCAACTGCGCGTGAGCACGTTGCTCTTCCAACTCACGGTCGAAGCGCTGCTGCGTCAGGCGACCGATCGCTTCCCAACGGGCATGTCGAGCATCGTCGGCGTTCAGAGCGAGGGCCTTCCAGCGCCGGTCGAGTTCGACCGCGGCCATCACGATCGGACCCGGTTTCGCCACAAGGGCTTCGGCCTCATCCAGGATCGCATCGGCAGCCTCCGCGTGGGCGGCGCGTTGGCTGATCGCTTCGAGGCGCTCGCGAGCAAGGCGAGCGACGCCACGATCCTTGTCCCTTGCTCCCTTGACCAGTCGGCGCAGGGGTTCGGGCGCATGCACGCGCTCGGCAGCCGCGATCCGCGCCGATGCGTGGTCGGCTGCAAGCGCTACATCCACCAGGACGTTCTCGTCGCCGATTGCCTCGATCGCAACGCGCCGACGGTCTTCATCGTCCGTGTGCAACGCGACCTGCGCGCGGACTGCGTCGGCGCATTCCGGCGCGGTGAGCAGGTTCCGCACGAAGCCGTTATCCGGCGTCGTCGCCAGCGCCTTGCCCAATGAAGCGGCAATGGCGGCGACGACTTTCGGGTCCGTTTCGGCCCGCAAGGCGGCAGCCAGCGCGGCCAGATCGCTGCAGCGTTCCGCCGCGGCGATCCGGACCTCGGGCGACGGGTCTGCGCCAAGAACCTGCGCGAGCACGATCGATTCCGATGGCAGCGCGGCAACGCCAACCACGCGTTGCGCCGGGTCGGCGTGTTCGTGCAGGGGTGAACCAAAGATCTTGTCGAGCACGTCGGCGTTGGCTGTGAAAGTCTGGGCCAGTCGGCGCGTTGGGCGCGGCAGTGTGGATCGTACCGAGTTCGCAAGGCGTCTCGTTCAGCGGCCGCCTTGAACAAGGTGGCAAAGCTGTGCCGTGATTCTCATCCCTGAGGCGAATGATCGCAATCCGGCGAGGGCGGTCGCGCCAACCCTCGCTTACCCGGACATTATTACGCTGACGCCACCCCTGTCGCCATGACGTGCTCTCGTCGAAAGCGCCCCGGAGCCACCCCGGTGACACGCCGAAAGGCCTTGGAGAAGACGGCATCTGACGTGTAGCCGACGCTCTCTGCGATCCGATCGAGACTCACCCGTTCGCTGCGCAGGCGGTTGGCGGCGCGCATGATCCGCCAGCGTGTCAGATAGCTGATCGGGCTTTCGCCGACCAGCTCCTTGAATTGAACCGCCAGTAGCGTGCGCGACATGCCGACCTCGCGCGCGAGCGACTCGAGCGTCCATGGCTCCGCGTAGCGCGCGTGCAGTGTCATGAGGGCCTGACCGATGCGGCGATCGGACAGAGCACGCAGCCAGCCCGCGACACAGCCGTTCTGCGCAGCGTAGGCGCGTACCGCCTGAATGAACAGCACGTCAGCCATTCGTCGAACACCGTCTGCGCGCCCTGCATGCCGGCGTCCATCTCCGCGTGGATGAAGTCGAGCGTTGGCGCGAGCCAGCGTTGGACGGCCGCGTCGCTCGACTTCAGATGAATCACCGGCGGCAGCGCCCGCATCAACGGATTGACACGCAGTGTGTCGATGTCGAAGAAGCCGCCGGTCACACGATTGACCGGACCATTGCCGCGCAGCGCGTAGACGGTACCCTGCGCGTCCATCGGATGCAGCGCCATCCAGTCATGCAGATCGAGCACGGGTGCATCCCCACCCGAACCGATAACGTGCGGCGCCCCATTGGGCAGCAGCACGAGGTCGCCGGCTCCAGCATGAAAGACCTCACCAGTGTCGAGAAGCTGAATCTCGGCCGCGCCCTCCTGCAATGCATAGAACGGCGTCCGCGCGCGGCGCGCGATGCGTATGCCATACGCGCCGTTGCACACCGTGCGGAAATAGATCGTTCCTTCGAGGCGAACCTGGTCCATCACGTCGGTCAGCAGATCGAATGGCCGTCCCGGCTGCGCGACATCGAGCGGCGCAGCGACCGGCGCGCCGTCGTTGCCCGGCGAACTGCTGCTGCGTCCACGCGGCTGCCGGTCGGGTCCGGGACTGTGTCGGCGGCCGGCTATTCGCGGTGACTTCGATGCGGAATCGGAAGGGGCACGAGTCTTACGCGGGTGCGCTGAACGATTTGACATGTTTTATGTCCTGTAACGCCTTTTCATTCTGGCGCCGGAAGCGCACTTTACGCCTAATCCGACGCGGCGTGGTGCCACGCGGTTCACCGAGTAAGGAGTCGATTATGAACAGCCTGCAATCGAAGCGCACGCACATCCACAGTTCGTCCGTCGCCGCTGCCGCCGCTCTGCTGATTGGCCTTTTCACCGCTGGTCAGGCAGCTGCCCAATTGTCCGGGCCTGTCGCTGTGGACCCAACGAATTCCAAGCAGGACGTAACGACAAAGCATGGCCCAGTGGAACACGATCCGTTCAGCGAGTTCACGTACGAGGCGCTAGGTGCTACGCCCTCCCTCCAGCTGCCTGCATTCATTCGCAAGCTGGCTCGGGCAAGCGCCGTGGAGTCGTCCGACGTTTCATCGGTCGATCGGACGGAGACCAACGCCGCAGCGAAGGCGACAGTAGCGGGACGGCCCGATCGCACGGGCACCGCTGCTCGAGTGCAGTAGCTAGCTGGCTCGCGAGGAACCACCTATGAACGGTCGCGTTTTCATCTTGTTTGCAGCCTGGATCGCCGTCGGAGTGGCGTTCTACCTCGGCCATCCGATCGGGTACACCGTCATCCTGCTCGGAATCGCCGCATCGGTTGCGATAGCCGAGGAGGTGCATAGCTCGCATCCGGGTATCCGAGGCCCGTGCGCCCGACCGACCGCTGCCTTCGGCTTCTTCGGCATCGTTGTAACAGAGCGCCGAGGCGTATCGGTCCGCGCGAGCGGGTCCGATACGCCAAGGTCACGGCAGTCCCAAAGCCGCGACTGCAAGTTCGGTGTCCATGTACTCGGTCAATTCGTGCAGCTTGCCGTCGGCGAAGCGGCACACAAAGCAATAGGCGTTGCAGTAAGGCTCGCCCGTCGTGGTGGTCACACGGTTGCGGCACTCGACGACGACATAGTTGCCCTCCGCAGTGAATCGTCGCGCCTCGCTGGTATACGGTGTCGGCGAAGCGTGCAAGCAGAGGACGAAGCAGCTCGTCGGTGATCTCCTGTTTGCCCTGCCATTTCCCGGACCACTGCGAACTGCCGGTGATGGTCCAGCGGAAGTCGTCGGCCATGCTGTCGCGGAATAGTTTGCCGTTGCCTTTGGCAAGCTCGGCAAAGATCTCACGCATCAGCTGCTTGCTGTCCGAACTCATCACTTCGATCTCCTGCTCGGAAAACGCGAAAGCTTGTCCAACGACGGCCGCTTGCGCGAGCGTCTACCGCGTGTCGATCGGGGACGCTGTATTTCAATTGAAACGAGCGACGGCCTGCGCCGAAATCGTCCAGTCGGCGTTGTCTCGGACAATTGCGGCGTGACGTGATCGAGCCGGGCCGCCACGCGACCGCACCCCCTCCCCCGTGCAGCGTGGCATCCGCGCTCGGCGACACCGGCCTCCAGTGTCGCAGCGTCACTGTCTCCTCTCTGCGGCCGCTGATGCGGCCGCTTTTTTTTGTGTCGCTGCGGCCAGCACCCTTGCGCGGTGATGCATCTCAATTGCGTGCTTGACTCGCGGCCCGCGGCTGAACAGTCGCCGAGGCGTCGACCGACTCGGTCCAAGTGCCGTCACGATCATCGGGTACCTGTGGCCCTGCCGGTGTAACGGTGATTCGAGGCAGCACGACGGCCGAGTCGTAGGCGAAGCCGGCGCTCTCGGAGAGCCATTCAATGCCGACGAGTTCGAAGATGGTGATACCTGCCGCCAGAAGTGATGCGGCCAGGCGGACAGCGGTGCGATTCATGGTTACTCCCAGCCCGGTGAAGTTCAGCGATGCAGTTCAAGATGTCCTCCGCGACGGCTTGCTTGTCTCAGTCCGTGCAGACACCACGCATGGTGATCCCCTATAACTGCCACGGCATGACATGATTTGTGGCAGACTCAGACTCATGCGCGCGAGCCGCTTGCTGTCGATCCTGCTGCTGTTACAGACGCGAGGACGCATGAGCGCCCAGGCTCTGGCCGCTGAACTCGAGTCCTCGGTCCGCACCGTTTTCCGCGATGTCGACCAATTGAGCGCCGCCGGCGTCCCGGTGTGGGCAGAACGCGGCCGTAACGGCGGTTTCCAGTTGCAGGACGGGTGGCGTACGAAGCTGACCGGCCTGACCGCAGCTGAAGCCAGTGCAATCTTTCTGGCTGGTTTGCCGGGTCCGGCGGCCCAGCTTGGACTGGGCGATGCAATGACCTCGGCCCAGCTGAAATTGCTGGCGGCCCTGCCCGCGGACTGGCAAGCCGGCGCGAACCGGGTGGGCTCGCGATTCCACCTCGATCCGGTCGATTGGTTCCGCAGCGCCGAGCCGGCCGAGCATTTGCGTTCCGTGGCCGAAGCCGTCTGGCAGGAACGCCGCCTGAAGATTCGTTACAGAAGCTGGAAGCGGGTGTCGGATCGTCTCGTCGATCCTATGGGCCTCGTCCTGAAGGCGGGCACGTGGTACATGGTCGCGCGCGCTGATGGCGATGTCCGAACTTTTCGCCTGTCCAATGTGCAGACGCTCGAGGCGCTCGATGCACGGTTCACTCGTCCGAAGAAGTTCGATCTCGCCCGGTATTGGAGCGAGTCGACGCAGCGCTTCGAGACCAGCGTATATCGCGGCGAAGCACTGCTACGCGTGTCGTCACTGGGTTTCCGATGGTTGCAGTCAGCCAGTCCGACCGTGGCAGCCACCGCGGCGCGCACCGCGTCGCCGCCTGAATCGGACGGCTGGTTGCGTGTAACGATTCCTATCGAGTCCCCGGAAGATGGGGCACGCGAACTTCTGAAACTCGGAGCCGAGGCAGAAGTGCTCGATCCGCCCGAGCTGCGAGATCTGTTGATGAGCACGACGAAGCGGCTTGCGGCGCTCTACCTGGACAGCCGAACTTCTACAGCCTCACGACCGCGACGGCACACTATCCGCCGAATCCATCAGTAGGCCCGCTGCGCGATGATGCGCCGGTCCGACGATCGGCCGTCGGCTTCAGGTCGTCGGTGGTCCTCGTATCAGGCACGCCAGAACGGCTTGTTGGCTTCGCGCTCGATCTCGTCCAGCGGCAGCCCCATGTCGCGCCGCTGCCACTCGCTCAGATGTGCAAGATCATGACGGTCGCGTGCGCGCTGCAGCCACCTTTCGGCGATGTCGCGCACCGATGACCACAGCTGCTGGGCCGGCGTCGGCCTCTCACTGGCTCGCCGCGGGAAATGCAGGACGTTCGATTGCGTGTTCATGTCTTCTTTCCAGTCTTCAAGCGTCGAACTCACGCGCACCAGGCGTGCGTCGGTCGGATGACGCCGTCTTTCAAAGCCGAGGCTGCGCGCCAGCTCGAGCATCGGCACGTTGTCTGCAAAGGTATCGCCGTACAGGCGCTTGACGCCCGACCGCGCTGCCAGCCGCATTAATTCGCGCAGCAGTCGCCTTCCGACGCCGATCCGTTGCCATGGGTCGACCACGACAAGCGCGAACTCACGCGCGTCACTCCGATCATCGTTCGCGGCATAGCGCGCCTCGCCGACTGCAACCTCAGCACCGTTGGCCTGCAGCACCGCGAGTAGCGCCGCATCGCCGGCCCCGACTGCCTTACCAATCGGTCCAGGAGCACCGGTGAAGCCTCCCGCAACGGCAAGTGAAAGCGCCGGAGTCGCGACACCGGTGACAGCTCGCGAACGAGCGCGTCGACCAGGCTTCGATCGTTGCTCCGCAGCGGTCGGATGGTCGCCCGGCCAACGAACAGGCCGCCAGGTTGCGCGCTGAGTGCCTCAGGCGAATGCGCGATCATCTGCATCTCCGTATGCCGGCTCAGCCTCGAGCACGGTCAGGCGTGTGTCGGTCAACGCCTCGATCACAGTCAGGCCCGCTCGATCAAGCGTGAAGGTCTCGCCCTTCGAGACGAACGCGTCGAGCGGGTCACCGGCCTGGGTTACCCACACCAGCCCGTCAAACACCGCGACCGATCGTCCCGCGCCGTCTTCTATTCGTAGGAATTCACCAGCGCGCAGCCGTGAAAGTGTCGTAACAAAAGAGGCTTCCATTTCGACTCCTCGAACGCCTGCTTTCTGCTCAAGCTGTCAGCGCCAGGGGGGCGACGATCAGCACAAGCAGCGAGGTGATCGATGCGATTCCCGCGAGGGCAGCGATCAGCAGCCGTTCCGTCAGGGATAGACGTTGCATATCGATCTCCATGGCACGCATCTTCGCGGGCAGCCGTTGCCCTGCCGTTTCATGGCGCGCGCCCTGGATTTCACTTGCAACCGGAGATGCTGAGAGCCTAAGCCTCTGCCTTGTGCCGCAGCGCGTCCGCGAGGCAGCGCGCGATATCGCGCGACACCAGCGGCTTGGCGAGCACTTCGATCACGCCGGCGTCGCGGGCCTTTGCTGCCAGCGCAGCGGAGGTGAATCCGCTCATCAGCACGATCGGAATGTCGGGGCGGATCCGGTGGATCTGCGCGGCCAGCTCGGAGCCCGTCATTCCGGGCATGGCCTCGTCGGAGAGCACGGCATCGAAGCGGTCCGGTGCCACTTTGAAGGATTCGAGCGCCGCCGTGCTCGACGAGAAGCCCACCGGCTCATAACCGAGTTCGGCCATCATTTCCTCGCCGAGCTGCACCAGCGCCGTCTCGTCGTCGACGAGCAGGATCGTTTCGCCACCGCCCGCCGCGATCGGTTCCTCGACTTTCGCAAACGCTTCAACGCTGCTCTGCCGCGGCACGTACACCATGAAGGTTGCGCCGGCGCCGGGACGATTCTCGAGTTCGATGCCGCCACCCAGATCGGTCACGATGCCGTGCACCAGCGAGAGTCCCAGTCCTGTCCCGACGCCAACATCCTTGGTGGTAAAAAACGGATCGAAGATGCGGTCGATCACCTGCATGTCGACTCCGGTTCCGGTGTCCGCGATGCGCAGTCGTACGTAATCGCCGCGAGGCAGAGTGCAGGTGGTCACATGGCGCGGCTCGGCCAGCTCGATGCTGTCGACCGAAACCGAGACCGTGCCCGTCCCCCGGATCGCCTGCACCGCGTTCGAGCACAGGTTCATCACCACCTGCTGCAACTGCGTCGGATCGCCCAGCACGGCCGCATCGCCGGCAACCAACGTGCGCTCGAGCTTCACACCCGGTGGCAGCGAACCCTCGATGATGTCGAGTGCCTCGGCAACGACGGATTGCACGTGCACCGGCACGCGTTCACCCATTCCGCTGCGGCTGAAGGCAAGGATGCGTTCGACCAGCGCCTTGGCGCGCATGCCGGCACTCATTGCGGCGTCGATGTATCGTCGCAGCGACGTCCCTTCGGTGGCGGCTTTCTGTGCCATCTCGCCATAGCCGAGAATCGCGGCGAGGATGTTGTTGAAGTCATGCGCGACGCCGCCGGCGAGCGTTCCCATCGCCTCGAGCTTCTGCGCCTGCCGCAACTGGCCCTCGAGTCGATCGCGCTCGGCCTGTGCCTCCTTGCGGTCGGTCACGTCCTCGATCGAACCGGCCATGCGATAAGGACGGCCGCTCTCGTCGCGCAGCGCCACCCCGCGATCGTGATACCAGCGCCACGCGCCCGACGGATGCCACATCCGGTATTCAACTTCGAACATGCGCGACGCGCCGCTCAGGTATTTCGACAATTCCTCGCGTACGTACCCGCGGTCGTCCGGGTGATACTTCCAGAGCGCGATCCATTCGCGCCGCGGCCGCACCTGGTCGCCGGGATCGTGCCCGAGCAGTTCCTGCGCACGGGCTGACATGAACACGGCATCGGTCGGCAGGTCCCAGTCCCAAACGCCCTGATTGACGCCGGTGATCGCGAGTTGATAGCGCTGCTCAGACTGCTGCTGCGCCGCTTCGGCGCGCTTGCGCTCGGTGATGTCGATCGATGCACCCGCCATCCGAAGCGGCCGGCCGTCCGCGTCGCGGAAACACTGTCCGCGCGTTTGGATCCAGCGTATCGAGCCGTCTGGCAGAAAGATCCGGTACTCGTTCTCGAGCCGTGGTGTGCGTCCGGCCAGGTGGTCGTCGACCCGGCGCCGCACCGCCTCGATGTCGCGCGGGTCGAACCTGACCCGCTCGAGAAAAACTGTGCGCGTCGTGATGGGCTCGTCTGCGGGCAGCCCAAAGACCTCCTTCACCATCGGTGAGGCATAGAACTCGTCGGTTGCTATGTCCCATACCCAGTGGCCCTCGTTGGAGCCCGTCATCGCGATGGCGTAGCGCTCTTCGGACAGCCGCAATGCCTCCTGCGCGCGCTTCTCCGCGTCGATGTCGCTGACAGACCCGGCCATACGCAGGGGCTGCCCCCTGGCGTCGCGTATGCACATGCCGCGGATCAGCACCCAGCGATAGACACCGTCGGGATGCCGGATCCGATACTCGCCCTCGTACAACGGCGTCTTGCCCGCAAGGTGCGCCTGCATCGCAGCGGTCCGTCTCGGCGCATCCTCGGGATGGAAGTGCAGTGCGGCGAACCACTCCTCGCTCGGCGCCACGTCGGGACCGGGCGGCAGTCCCAGCAGGTCGCGCGCACGCGCCGAGGCAAACACTTTTTCGGTGCGTTGGTCCCAATCCCAGATGCCATCGTTTGAACCGGCTACGGCGAGGGCGAACCGCTCGTGCGAGGCGTTAAGCGAATCGCGCACCTTCGAAAGTCGTGCGAACTGCCGCATCAGCATCGCAATCAGGATCGCCGCCAGCGCGGCAAGCGCGAGCGTGCGTGCGACGGTGCCCCAGGCCATCGCGCGCCAGGGAGCCAGTGCCACGTTCGTATCGCGCGTGACAAGCACTTCAAGCGGAAGGTCGGGCACGGCCTGTACGGCGCTGAAGCGCTCGACGCCATCGACGGGGCTGACTGTCCTCATCGGTCCCGGCTGCCCCTCGGCCCGCTTCGCAAGCATCGTCTCAAACAGCGGAAAGGGCTGCCCCAGCGCTGCCTCGACCGGTGGATAACGCGCGACCAGCGTCGCGTCTCGATGCATCAGCGTGATCTTCGTTCCGCGGTCGAGGCGGACGTCGCGGTAGAAGTCCTGGAAGTAGTCGACGCGGCCGCGCGCACCGATCGCGCCGGCAAACTGGCCGGTCGACGTCTCGAGACGGCGCGCGAGCGGAATCACCCACTTCTGGTCGCTAGGACTGCGGGCGGCGTTGCTGACGAACAGGCCAGACTTCGGGTCGTCGCGCACGGCGCGAAAGGCTTCGAAATCCGCTGCGTTGACTTCCGTTCCGGGTGGCACCCACGAGATCGCGAGTGCGTCGCCCTTGGCGTCGTGCATCGCGAATCCGTCGATCTGGACCAGACCCACGGACTGCTCGTTCAGATACGCGTGCAGTTCGGTAGCGCTTAACCTGGCCAGCCGGCCCCGCCGGAACTCGTCCGCGATATGCCGCAGCACGATGTCCACGGCCTGTACGCTGCGCGCTGTCTGCTCGCCAATGATGCGCGCCTGTGTTTCGAGTTCGCGGCCGGTTTCCTCGACAGCGATCCGATAACTGCGAACGATGTCGAACGCGGCCATGACGACGATCACCGCGATCAGCAGCCCGCCGATCCAGGCCACATTGCGGCTGGTCACGTGCCGCGACGTGGCCGAGACCAGCCCGCCGGCGACGTTCATTCGTGTGGCTGAAGCAGACCCCGGATCGCGTCGAGCAGCGCATCGCGCGCAACCGGTTTAGGCAGTACGCCGGCCACACCAAGCGCACGCGCGCAATTGCCGCCACATTTGACGTTGGAAAAGAATGTCGGGGACAAGGCGAGGATCGGAATACCGGGGTACTGCGCCGCCACGCGTTGAATCACTTCGTGTCCGCCATGGCGGGTGAACGGAACATCGATGATCAACACCGCCGGGCGGGCCGGCCCGGCATGGTCGCCACCCTCAGTTGCGAAGCCGGCCGAACTCAGCCATTCATGAAGCAGATCCAGCGTTGCGCGATCAGCGTCAATGACCCTAATCAATGGCGCAGCTGCGCTCGTTTCGGTCCGCTGGGCGTTGGTCATCGTTTGCGTACCGGCATCGCGATCTCAAACGGGCACCATCTTGTCATCGAATCCATACTGTCACTCTTTCACATGGGTTGCGGCCACGGAGACACAACAAAGCCCTGGGTCTCCGCGGCACCGATTGCCCATATTTGATAACCCTACCGCTGCCGTGTAATTTCGCGCAAGTGCTGGGAAATTACACCTGTAATGGGGCGCCGGCGGGATCCCCGGTGCGGGCCAGCGGAAATTGTGCGAGAGTTCCTAATTGGACGGGGCAACCTGATGAACGAAACACTGATGCACCCAGGTACCAGCAACGCGGAGACCTCCGAGTTGCCGCCGCACGTGGTCGCATTGGACGACGACGCGTCGGTGCGCACGCTGATCTCCGAATACCTGACAAACAACGAGTTTCGAGTCACGACGGTGGCTAGCGGCCGCGATCTGGCAGACGTCATCGCTCGCGAGACAATCGACGCCGTTGTTCTCGACCTGCGCCTGCCGGGAGAAGACGGAATGCAGATCGCGCAGCGATTGCGCGCGCAATCGACGATCCCCATCCTGATGCTGACCGGCCGCAGCGACGAGGCCGATCGCGTGATGGGGCTCGAACTCGGAGCCGATGACTACCTGACCAAACCGTTTTCCCCGCGCGAGTTGCTGGCACGCATACGCGCCCTGCTGCGGCGGGCCAAGTTGCGCGCCACCGTGGCCGACGAAGTTGCGCGGATACGCGCATATCGTTTCGGCACGTGGGAACTGAACGTCGGGCTGCGCAAACTCAAATCGGCCAGCGGCGAGTCAATCGAATTGACCAATGGCGAATTCAGCCTGCTGACCGCCTTCCTTTCGGCGCCTCAGCGCGTTCTGACCCGCGATCAGTTGCTCGACCTGACTCGCCTTCACAACGCCGAGGTCTACGACCGCTCGATCGACGTGCAGATCCTGCGGCTACGCCGCAAGATAGAGCCTGATCCGTCGCAGCCCCAGTACATCCACACGGCGCGCGGAGCGGGGTACATCTTTCGCGCCACGGTCGAGAAGCTTCGCTAGCCTGCGCTGCGAAAATCGTCATTAGCCGCGGCTGAAGGGATTCGCCGTGGCGAACCACAGAGCCAGGCCGGTGGCGATGATGAACGCGCCATCGAGCACGCCTACGCAGACGAAGAACTTGGTCTGCAGCATGGGCGTCAACTCGGGTTGGCGGGCGGCGCTTTCCAGGAACTTCATCGTCGCCAGCCCGATCCCGATGCACGAGCCGAGCGCGGGGACGCCGATCATGAAGGCGACGGCCACTGGAACAAACGCGGATGTGTCCATAGGCACCCCTAAGATTGATCGACTAAGGTGGGTAGCTGTCTCATCGATTGTGCTTTCCTCGATTGCTTCAGGCCGAGCGCCTGTGCTCCGGCAAAGCTGACGACGGCAACGGCTTGGAACAGCAGGTAACCGACGCCAAGCAGCGTGAGGTCGGCGCGCAGCAGACCCACGAGTGCGATGCACGCAACAGCCCAACCCACATTGCCTACGGCTATCAAGTAGACAAGCGCGCGTGGTACGCCGGCGCTGCGCGCCAACATGAGCAACAGGACGGCGTAGGCGGCCAGCAGCAGTCCGGTGCCCAGCAGCAGTCCTTCGGAAAGGCCGAGCCTGGGCGCCGCCGCTGCTCCCGCCAGGATCTGAAATATCGCGAGTGTGCCGCTGGCTGCGGCGTCGATGGCGAAGGCGACGCGTAGCAGCTTCGAGGGGATGGCGTAGGTCATGGATGCTTCCCTGTTCGTGGAAGAAATCTTCGGAGCAAACGCGTCGGTAAAGCGATTACGTGGGAGGTAATGGCTCGCCCGATTTCCGACGCGCGATAATCCGGCACATCGGGCCCGCAAACTCGGCGGCCCTTGCGGCGAGGTTCGAACATGACGGCGATCGTTCCGCGCGTGGGCATGCTGATCCGCGACTGGCGCACCCGCCGGCGGCTGAGTCAGATGGAACTGGCGCTGGAGGCGGGAATCTCGCCGCGCCACCTGAGCTTCGTCGAAACGGGCCGGTCGCAGCCCGGGCGTTCGACTCTGATGAGCCTGGCCGAAGTGCTCAATGTGCCGCTGCGCGACCGAAACTCGCTGTTGCTCGCCGCCGGCCTCGCGCCGGCCTACGCCGAGCGCAGCCTGGGCGATTCCGCCCTCGATGCCGCGCGTGAAGCGGTGTCGCAGATCCTCCGGGCACACGAGCCGTTCCCTGCGGTGGCGGTCGATCGCTGCTGGAACCTGATACTCGCCAATCATGCGGTACCTCCGATGCTCGCCGGCGTCGCTGCACATCTGCTGCAACCGCCCGTCAACGTCCTTCGTCTGACGCTGCATCCCGAGGGCATGGCGCCCAACATCGCGAATCTGCCCGAGTGGCGAGCTCACCTGCTCTCGCGGCTGCGGCGTCAGTGCGCGACGAATCCCAGCGCCGAGTTGGATGCGCTGCTCGAAGAACTGGCCGGATACCCGGGAGAGGAAGCGCACCTCGAACCGCACACCAACGCGATTGTCGTGCCCTTGATGCTGCGCACTCCCGGAGGTGTGCTGTCCTTTATCTCCACAACCACCGTGTTCGGAACACCGCTGGAAATCACACTGGCCGAACTCGCCCTCGAGTCCTTCTTTCCTGCTGACGCGGCGACCGCAGCGGCGTTGCGCAGCGCCGCGTTGGACGTCGACAAAGCTACTTCACCTTGATTCCCGCGGGCGGTGAGGCGCCCCGCAGAATTCGTGCCGCGGCGACACTCGCAGCAAGAACGACCACGGCCGCCACGACCGCGTTGACCTGCAACGCGTTCGTGAATGCTGCGCCGGACGACGCGCGGAGCACCTCGCCGAGATGAATGGGTAGCGTCGCGGCCGCCGCCACCGCGCCTCCGAGCGTGGCCATCGCATCGGCAGCCGTTGCCGCCGGAACGGCTTCCGGCAATGCGTTACCGAGCGTGTGCCGATACAGCACGGTGCCCAGGCTGCCGAATACCGCGATGCCGAGCGCGCCACTGAACTCCGAACTCGTTTCGGAGATCGCCGACGCGGCGCCCGCCCGCTCGGGCGGCGCGGCGGTAATGATCATCTCGTTGCCGATCGTGAACACCGGCGCCAGGCCGGCGCTCATGATCACGGTGGCGGTTACCAGCACCGCAATCGGATGACTGCTGTCAACGAAGGCCAGCATGGCAAAGCCGAGCGCCGACACCGCCAGGCCCCACACGAGAATCGACAGCGGAGACCCGCGCCGGGCGAGGCGCGGCGTGACAAGCGACCCCACCACGAACGTCACCGCCCATGGCAGCGTCGTGATGCCGGCCTCTAGAGGCGAAAGTCCGAGCACCAGTTGCAGGTACTGGTTGATGAAGATGTACACCCCGAACATCGCCAGGCTGGAAAGGCCGTACGCCGCGATCGCCGCACTGAACTTCGATTGGCGAAACAGAGTCATGTCGAGCAGCGGATACGCAAGCCGGCCCTGTCGGCGCACGAACAGGACGCCGACCGCCACGCCTACCAGCAGCAGCCATGCGGGCCCCCAGGCGAAGCCGTGTTCCGCAAACTGCTTCAGCGCATAGATCACGCCGAGCACCGCGAACAGCGACTGCGCCACGCTGATCAGATCGACGTGTCCTGCGTTCGGGTCGCGGTACTCGGGCAACAGAGTGGGTCCGAGCAGCAGGAGGAGCACCATCACCGGCACGGCCACGAGGAACACCGAGCCCCACCAGAAGAACTGGAGCAGCACGCCGCCAACCAGCGGCCCGATGGCGCCACCGACCGAGAAGCTGGCGATCCACACGCCGATCGCGAACTGTCGCTCGTGCTCGTCGTGAAACATGTTCCGGATCAGCGACATCGTCGATGGCGCCAGGGTCGCGCCGGCGATGCCGAGCAGCGCGCGCATCGCCACCAGCATCTCGGCACTGCGCGAGAACGCGGCGATCGTCGAGGCGGCGGCGAACGCGGCGGCACCGATCATCAGCAGCTTGCGACGGCCGATACGGTCGCCGAGCGTTCCCATCGTGATCAGGAATCCGGCAACCAGGAATCCGTATACGTCGACGATCCACAGCAACTGTGAGCTTGACGGTTTCAGGTCTGCACTGATCGCCGGCAGCGCAAGATTCAATACGGTGAGGTCCATCGCGTAGACGAGACAAGGCAGCGCGATGACCGCCAGCCCGATCCATTCGCGGCGGGTCGCCCTCGCAGGAGCGAGGGCGACCGGCTCCGGGACCGCGGCCAAGGTCATGCCTCGACGATCGGTTCGAAGCCGCCGTAGATCAGCCGTTGGCCATCAAACGGCATCGGATTGACGTCGGGTTGCACTCTCGGGTCGGCCATCACCTTCTTCATGCCTTCATCGCGCACCTTGCGCGAGGGCCAGACGATCCAAGAAAACACGACGGTCTCGTCGTCCTTGCGCTTAACCGCCATCGGAAACGAAGTCACCTTGCCCTCGGGAACGTCATCGCCCCAGCACTCGACGACCTTCAAGGCACCATGCTCCTTGAACACGGTCGCGCTAGTCTCGGCGTGCTTCCGGTATTTCTCACGATTAGCCGCTGGAACAGCGGCGACAAACCCATCAACGTAGCTCATTGCGATCCTCCTCGGGGTTCCTGAGCAGCGGCGTCGGAAGCCTGGTGTGGGCCCGACCTATGTACGTCGATTAGCAGCGTGTGAAATCGACATCGACCGATGTGGACTGCGCCGCATTTGAACGCGCGAACGGCGCTCGGTAGCTTCGAAACCTGCTGCCAGCCACTGCCGTGGCAGCCAGACGATCGTTGACAGGCTGCGTTTCTCGCCGGTTTCAAAACCTGAGTCAGCCGTTTCATTTGAAATCATCAGTGGCGGCAACCATTGAAGAATCCGTCCGAGGCTCCAATTACCCGATTCTTCCATCGCTCGCCAACTTCCCCACGAATGCCACTGAGCATCATCTCCCTGCTGACACACGCGTACATCGGTTGGCGACTGATCCCTGCGCTCACTGGGCTCGTCGGATGGCAGATCGGCGTGTCGCTTCTGTTGATGACGTCCGCAATCTGCCTGGAAGTCGGGCTGAGGCATTGGAGGACGCGACGCCGGCAGCATGGCCATGGCGACCCCGAGTTGGCAGCCGCCTTCGTCGCGATGGGCTTCGTGTCCAGCCTGCTGGTCCTGACCCTGCTGCGTGATGTTGCGCTGATCGGAGCCTGGATCGCCGGCCTCCTCGGGTTGGCGCTGTCCGTCCCCGCGATAGCTTTGTGGAGCGCGCTGGCCGTTCCTTCGCTGGCAGCGCTGATGACCGTGTGGGGGCTGATCAATGCCCGGCGGACTGCGCGAGTGGTGACAGTCGATGTCCCGATCGCCGATCTACCCGCGCCGCTGCACGGCTTCACGATCGCCCAGATCAGCGACATCCATGTAGGGCCGACGATCAAGGGCGACTATCTGAAAGCGATCGTCGGTGCAGTGAATCGTCTGGAAGCCGACATGGTCGCGGTCACGGGAGATCTGGTTGACGGCAGCGTTGCCCAGCTCCGGTCACACGTCGCTCCTCTGGGCGGATTGACCTCACGTCACGGGACATACTTCGTGACCGGCAATCATGAGTACTACAGCGGAGTCACCGCCTGGGTGTCCGAACTGCGCCGCCTGGGCGTCAAGGTGCTCCTGAACGAACACGTGGTTCTCCAGCACAACGAAGGGGCGCTGGTGATCGCCGGGGTCACGGATCACAGCGGACATCACTTCGATGAATCTCACCGCAGCGATCCCGTGGCTGCCATTGCCGCCGCACCGGACCATGTTCGGACTCGAATCCTGCTGGCGCATCAGCCGAGATCCGCAGAAGCCGCATCGCGGGCGGGTTTCCAGTTGCAGCTTTCCGGCCATACGCACGGAGGGCAATTCTGGCCGTGGAACCTCTTCGTCCGACTCCAGCAACCGTTCACCGCTGGGCTGCAGCGTCTGCAGAATCTTTGGGTCTACACGAGTCGTGGCACCGGCTACTGGGGGCCGCCGAAACGAATCGGGGCGCCCTCCGAGATCACGCGCCTTCGTCTCGTGCCGGCCGAAATCTAGGTTCTTTGCAGCACGATGTGCGTCGCTTGGTCGCTGGCAACGTGCTTGGTGCATCGATAGCCGAGTGAAACCAGATCGATGTCCGCGGAGAACAGCCGCTCACCCGAGCCTAGCAATACGGGTGCAATCGCCAAGTGCAGCTCGTCGATCAGCCGCGCACGCAAGTATTGCTGAACCGTCGCCACACCACCGCCCAGTCTGACATCCCGGCCGTTCGCCGCTTGCCTGGCGCGCTCCAGTGCAGCATGGATGCCATCGGTGACGAAGTGAAAGGTGGTGTCCCCTTGCATCGGGACGCTGTCGCGCGCATGGTGGGTCAGCACGAACACTGGCGTGTGATACGGTGGATTCTCTCCCCACCATCCATTCCAGTCGCCCGACCAGGATCCCCGTATCGGTCCGAACATGTTGCGACCCAGTATCCAGGCGCCGATGTTGTCGAAGCCGCGCTCGACATAGTCGTTGTCGATCCCGGTGGTGCCTCCTTCGCTTCCATGCATTCGCTGAAAGGCAGACGTCGGCAAGGCCCATTCGTGCAACGCCTCGCCCCCGACGCCGAGCGGATGCTCGAGACTTTGCCGCGGGCCCGCACCGAACCCATCCACGGACATCGAGAAACACGCCACGCGCAACCTGCTCACGATGATCTCCTCGCCGAAGGCCCCGGCCGCCCGACACGCGTTGAACATGCAACGTGTTCAAACCGGCAATCCGCGAGCCTGTCGTGCACTCGAATCAATGTACTGAAATGACCCTCGAGAACGTAACCATCCCGATCGATGTCAACACCTCGGTTTCAGGTGTCTGGACAATCCCCGACTCGGCTGCGGGCGCTTTCGTCTTTGCTCACGGCGCCGGCGCCGGCATGAACCACCCCTTCATGTCCACGTTCGCCGTCGGCCTGGCGGAGCGCAACTTCGCCGTGTTGAGGTTTCAATTCCCCTACATGGAACGCGGCTCCAAGCGCCCCGACCCGCCGAAATTGGCGCATGCCGCCGTGCGGGCAGCGACTGCCGAAGCTGTCGGCCGATTCGGGCAGCTGCCCTTATTTGCCGGCGGCAAGTCGTTTGGCGGGCGGATGACCTCGCAAGCGCAGGCCGAGACGACCATGCCCGGTGTGCGCGGCATCGCATTCTTTGGCTTTCCGCTTCATCCGGCGGGAAAGCCGTCGGTCGAGCGCGCCGACCATCTCGCCCGCGTTCGGTGCCCAATGCTGTTTCTGCAGGGAACTCGCGATGAGCTCGCCGAGCTGACCCTAGTGCGCGGAGTGGTCGCTAATCTGGACGAGCGTGCAACCCTGCAAGTATTCGATGACGCCGATCATTCGTTTCACGTCCGCGCAAAGAGCGGCTCGTCCGACGCGGCCGTCCGGCAGGCGATGATCGAAGCGACCGTCACCTGGATGCGAGGCATCGCCTTGCGGGAAACGGATTGATGCCCGCGGCAACGGCCCTGCCATCACGCACTTGCCGCGGCTCGCGAATGGAGCTCGAACGGTGAACGTTGCCTTGGCGCTTCAGGGAGGAGGCTCGCACGGCGCCTTCACCTGGGGTGTGCTCGATCGCCTGCTCGAAGACTCGCGGTTTGAAATCGAGGCGATCAGCGGTGCCAGCGCGGGAACCGTCAATGCGGTCGCGCTCGCGAGCGGGATGCTGCAAGGCGGCCGCGACGGTGCGCGCGAGGCGCTGCAGAAATTCTGGAACGCAGTAGCGGCGCTGACGCCGCCCGGCTTCTTTCACGAGTCTCTCACGGAGAGTGCGCTGCGCGCGGTGCCCAGCCCTTCGCTGCAAGCGTTCCTGGCGCTGGCGCGCTTCTTTGCGCCCTATCAGCTGAATCCGTTTGATCTCAATCCGCTGCGCGACGTCCTTCAGTCGCAGATCGACTTCGCGCGCCTGCAGCGGAGCCGCCTGAAACTGTTCGTCGCAACGACCCGCGTCCGGACCGGCACGCTGCGCGTGTTCCGCACGCCCGAAATCGATCTTTCCGTCGTTCTCGCTTCGGCGTGCCTCCCGCTGCTGCATCACACGGTGATGATCGGCGACGAGCCATACTGGGACGGAGGGTTGACGGCGAACCCGCCGCTCTACCCTTTGCTGCACGACTGTGCAGTGCGCGACATCATCGCGGTGCTGCTCCATCCACGAAGCTGGCCCGAGCAGCCGACCTCCGCGGGCGACATTTCCCATCGGCTGACCGAGATCAGTTTTGGTGCCGCTTTCCACAGCGAACTGCAGGGCATTGCGCTTGCGCGAAAGGCCGCACGGCAGTCGTGGTTCGCCTGGGGTGCGCTCGGGCGTCGCCTGCGCAGCTTCAATCTGCATGTGATCGACTCGCCTGATCTGATGGGCTCGCTTGATGCGCTGAGTCGGCTCAACTCACAGACGTCGTTCATCATGGCGTTGCGCGATGCAGGTCGCGAACGCGCTGATGTCTGGCTGCACGAGTACGGCTCGATTCCTCCGACGATCGACCTCGACCGGCTGCTCGAATGAGAAGGGATAGAAACGCGAGCGGAAATCGAGAACAACAATGAAACGACGCCCGCCCAGCTAGGTCTTCGGGCAATCAACCACCTTGAATTCGACCCGACGGTCTGCCGCATCCTGCACATCGTCAGTCCCGCTGCCGATGATCGGCTCCCGCGAGCCCATGCCGACGGTGACGATCCGATCGGCCAGCGGCTTTGACTGCCGACCGAGCTGTTGCGCCACCGTCTGAGCGCGAGCCAGCGACAGTCGCTCGTTCGCCGGCTCCGAGCCGGTCCGGGTCGTATGCCCGACCACGTGCAGGCAGGCCTTGGCGGCGTCAGCTCCGCGCGCTATTTCCCGAATCCAGATCGGGTACGGGGCCGCGAGCTGAGGGTCCGCCACGAATCGTGCGCTGCCTGGGTTGAACAGGAACATGAAGTTCAGGTTGCGTTCGGCTAGCATGTAATCGACGAGCCGCTGCGTGGCGATGCTGGCATCCTTCTGGTTGCCGACCCGCATGCTGGCGGCAAACCAGCCGTTCAGGTTACGCAGATGGTTGCCGCTGGGTGTTCCCGCCGCCTGGCGGAACAGCGTTGCTGCTTTCGCGTACTGGTTGGTCTGGTACAGATCGATCGCCTCGGCGGTAATTGCCGCAGCCGCGATTCGCTCGCCGTAAACGGCATCGATGGGATCGCCGGGCTTGGTCGCCTGGCAGGTGCGTACGTAACCCTGGATCAGCTTGTCGCGCGCCCACGCCGGGCTGTCGCGGAAAAAGATCGTCGGCGTGTGGTCGACACCCGCGAGTTGCGCGCGAGCTACCCCTTTCGACAGGATCTTTCCGGTCTTCATGTCGGCCAACGCCAGGCAAATGCGATACGCCTCGCGCTCTTTCAGGACTTCGTTCTTCTGATTGATGACCGTAAACGTTCCCACCAGAACAATCGGCGCCTTTTCAATGGCAGACACCGTCAACGGCACCAACTCGAACTGCTGGTGCTTCTGGCGCACCAGGACGGCGATCCGCGAACCCATCAGAACCGTCGCCGCCGACTGCATACCCGAGACGCCGTCAATCAACGGGTCGATGACCAGCAGGCGCTTCTCGCCGGCTCCGAGCCGAACCTGACTGAACAGCGTATCGGCGGCTGCAACGACTGCGTCGTCGAACGGCGCGACACGAATCACGGGCGGCGGAGGCGGCGCAGGTGCCGAAGCCGGCGCTGGCGGTGGCGCGGCCGAGGCTGTGTCGCGCGGCGTAGGGCCTTCAGGCGTCGCGCAAGCGGTGACGACCATGGTCGCGGTGACCAGCAGACTTCGAGCGAGATTGCGTGTCATAAAGGTTTGCAGAGAGACATCAGCGACACTGAGCGAGCAGTTCCTGGTACTTCTGGGTCGTCACCTCACCGCGCTGCAACCGCTGTAGTGCTTCCAGTCGACAATCGCCTGCCGAAGGTTTGGGCGGATCGACTTTCGGAGTGGCTGTCGCGAGCGGCGCGCTCTTTGTCTGAGGCCTGCCGGCAGGTTCGGTCTTCGCCGGACTCGCGATCGTGGTCGCGGGCGTCGCGCCGGGACCGGGCGATCCTTTGACCGTCGGTGCGAGCTCTTGCTTGCCTTCAAGCGTCGCATCACCCGGCGCTATTGACGGTGCCGCGTTCCCGACGACAGGCTGCTGCTCGGACTCGCGGGTCGTTTTACCGAACAGCAGCGTTGCGATGACGACGACAAGGACCGACGCTAGCGCGGTTAGGGCCATCACACGCCGGTTGGCGCGAATGAGCCCGACCCCTCGTCTCGACCCGAAATCACCCCGGATGGTCGCCGGCGCGATCGTTCCGGGCGCTGCGTCCGGGCCTGGCATCGCCAGTTTCAGCGGAACCTCGCAGCCAATCTTTGATGCCAGGCCTTCGCACAGGGCATGAAAGCCGCCGTGCGCGGACTCGCCCGTCCACCGAGTGAGATCGGCGGTCTGCCTGCGCCGAAACTCCAGTGGCAACCTGACCTCGTCGATGGCGGCCGGAACAAGCACATCGCGTTCTGCGGCGGCCGCGGCCTCGTTCTTGACCCACTCGGATTCGATCGAATGCTTCGACCACAGCACGACGACGCTCTTCGCTGCGTCCAGTTCCTGTTCAATGACCTGGTCGAATGTCTGACCGGCGATGATCCGGCGGTCCCACCAGACTGACCAGCCGAGTTCGATCAGGGCAGTCGACACTTTCGCGGCTCGATCGCGATCTTCTGCTGCGTAACTAACGAAGACGTCGGCCACCGGGCGCCTCGCTCTGCGGGTCACCGACTCTATACGCTTGTGTTGTAGGAAGAAATAGCTCTTCTTTAGCCCGGCGCGCCCTCGTGCTCCCGGAGGAAAATGCCGTGGCCCTCACCGTCGGAGCCAAAGATGACCGTCGACCCGTATCTGATCAGCGTCGTGTCGGCGTGCACCGCTTTCGTGGCATCGGTCGCCGGACCACTCGTCACGTTACCGGCGATGCTGCAAAAACTCGCGACTTATCCTTGCGCAGTCACGCATGTGGCTGCTGATCAATCCGACGGAGGCTCACCACCGTGAGCTGTGCGCAGCGATGGAGACTGCATTGCAAGGGCTGAAGTCGCAGCAGTCCGTCGGCCGAAACGGAGAGGAGCATCCTCGCCATCACCCCGCTCGCTCAGGCAATCTTGAAGGCGGAGTGGCAGCGCGTGAAGTCAGGGACTTAGCCGCCAAAAAAAATGGGCAGGGCGCGGTGCCCTGCCCATCGACCGGCCCGCAGGAGCGCTTTATTGACGCACCCACGTCCCGCCGGTCATTTGCCATTGGCCGTTCATGTATTCCCAACGCTGCGGAACCCAGGTGTAACCGACTCTTCCCGCCTCATAGCGGCCGGGTACCCACTGGTACTGCCCATTCACCCAGCTCCAGTAGCCCGGAACCCAGACGGAATCCGGAGCCGGTGCCAGGGGAGCTGTCTCAGCCCGCGGCGCAGGTGGCGGCGCCGTGGCAACTACCACCGGGGATGGCGCCGGTGTCTGTATGACAACCGGGTTAGCAGGCTGGGTCACCACCCGTTCGGTGTGGTAAGTGCGGCAGCCCGCCAAAGCAACAGCCGCCATAGCGCCGGCGACAACGATAGGGGTCATTCGCATGGTCAACCTCCAGTCAGTAATCAGGCTCTTTCGAGCCGAACTGGCACGTCGCGACCATCGACGCGTCATGCCTAATCTGGGCAGGACCCGTGCCCAGCGGCGCTCGAGGGTGTTGTCCGGACGGCCGGCAAAACGATTAATAAACAACTTTAAATATTCTTCTCAGAAGATTGTTATTGCTATGAATTCTGCGAACGTCAGTGCCACGCAATTGACTCGATAGCGCACAGGTTGCCGTCGGAACTGCCGATGCGGAAAGGCCGCCGCGCCCCCGTTGCTAGTGCTCGAGAATCGGCTCGATCGGCCCGCTCCGCAGTATTCCGATGGTCATGACAGCTGCGAACGCCAGTTCGATGGCTGCGTCGAGCAGGTAGATGCGCCAGATCCTGCCGTCGAGGCCGAAAGCAATCTCAATGCTGGCGAGCGCCAGTGCTACTCCGAACGCCCACCTTGTGTGGATGGTTGAGCGGCGATGAAGCGAGCGGCTTGGCTGCCGTAGCGGCCGCCGACGCCACGGATGAGTTGACCACCGTTGGGTGGCTCGTACAAGCATCGACGGTTGTTGCCGTAGAGGTGACGCGTCAGCACGCCCTTACGACCGAGGTGGTGGATGGTTGTGGGGCATACACCGAGTTGTTCGGCCATCTCTTCGCCAGTGAGCATGCCGCGCTGGCGCAATCGTTCGAAGCGGCTGCGCAATTGATAGGCGCGGCGAACGACGATGACCTTCTTCAGCGTGAACGACTGACCGCGCCAATTGCGGTACCCGAGTTCGTTGAGTCGTGCGGCGACCTGCTTGTCGCTTGACGTGTCGAGCAATTCGTCGATGAGCTTGACGACTTCCGGCAGGGTCTTGCGGATCTGCGCGATGGGCCGCGGCTTGTCGACGCTCAGGCTCTGGGTTCGCCCGCCGCGCCAGCGTACATGAACGGCGATGGCTCGGCCCGGCCACCAGCGTCACGTCCTCGACCAACAACGCCAGCATGCGCTTGCGTTCCAATGCGCTGGTCCTGGCGTCGTTCCAGATGCGGGGGAAGTCGCGCGCCAAGTCGACGATGCGTTTGCGCGCCGGCTCGTCAAGCTGAGCTTCATCGTCGTGCTGCTGGTGTTCGTGCTGCTGTTGCAAGGCGTCGAGTTCGCGCAGGCGTTGGTTCCAGTCGGCCTCGAGCGCGTCGGCCACCAACCGGTTGTCCGGATCCACCTTGGCGTAGCGGCGGCGGGCCAGCTCGGCCTCGTAGCGCGTGCGCTGCAGCTGCGCCTGGCGCCGCGCGGCGGCCTGCTCGATGCGCTGCGCAATCTCGTCCTGCACGGCCAGTGCGACCTCGATCGCCGCCGGCGCCACGGTCTCCAACAGCAAGGCGCCAACCGCGGCGTCGACCGCCGGCCCGTGGACCGCTTGGCATGGCTTGCCGGCTCGGCGCACGACCTCTTCGTAGCAGCGGTAGTACGGCCGCAGATGTCCACCGAGCGGCTCGTAGTGCACCCGCATGCGCGCACCGCACTTGCCGCACAGCACGCGACCCTGCAGCAAGGCGTTGCCCTCGCGGGGCATCCGTGCCCCTCTCGCCAGGCGCGAAGCCCAGGTTCTGACGCAACTTGTCCTGGTTGTGTTCGAACTGCTGCCAGTCGATGTAGCCCGCGTGAGCATCGCGGATCAGCACCTTCCAGTCCTTCTGCTTCACGTCGCGCTGCACCGCACGCAGCTGCGCGTTGCAGGCCATGCGCGAGCGGCCGTAGACGAAGGCTCCCGCGTAACGCGGGTTGTGCAAGATCTGCAACACCCGCGAGACGTCGATCAGACCCCACAGCAGATCGCCCTTGCCGATGCCTCGACGGATGCGCCGCGGGAACAGCACCTGCTGAACACGCAGACGCCGCACCACGGCGCTGGCTGAGCCGACGTCGTTGAAGGCCTCGAACAACAGCCGCACGGTGTCCTGGACCTGACGGTCGGGATCGAGAACGACACGGCCGGCGCCGTCGTACACCAAGCCGATCGGCAACGGCATCTCCAGCTCACCGCGGCGCGCCTTGTTCAGGATGCCACCTTGCAGTCGCGACTTCAGGATGTGCAATTCGGCCTCGCTCATCGTGCCCTTCAGACCGAGCAACAGGCGGTCGTTGAAGTGCGACGGGTCGTAGACCCCGTCCTCGTCGAGGATGAGGGTGCGCGACAGCGCTGCCAGCTCAAGCAGACGGTGCCAGTCGGCGTTGTTGCGCGCCAAGCGCGAGACCTCCAGCCCGAGCACGATGCCGGCGTGGCCGAGCGCGACCTCGGTGACGAGACTCTGGAAGCCGTCACGGTCGCGTGCTTGCGCGCCGGACAAGCCCAGGTCGCTGTCAATGACGTGCACGCGCTCGATCGGCCAGCCGAGTGCGACCGCGCGCTCGCGCAGCGCGTACTGGCGCTTGGTGCTCTCGGTGTTCTCGAACACCTGACGCAACGAGGATTGCCGCACGTACAGGAACGCATCGCGGCGAAGATGGTCGACCTCAACCTTCAAGGCGGAGTCAGCGGACATGGTGTACCTCCAACTGGGTCGCCAGCACCATGTCGGCCAGCAGGCGCACGAGCTGGCGATCGAGCGTGCCGGTGGGTGTCGCACGATATCGGCGGCACGATCAGTGAGGGCGACGGCGAGACCGCAGTGCTGAGCAGCACCCGCAGGCCTTGCCACATGCCGTGGAAGACGATGGCGCCCAGCGCGTCCGGCCGAGCTTGTCCGAGCAACACGTCGGCGCGGACGCGCTCGTAGGCCGCGGCTGCATCGCCGGTCAGACTCGGCGTTGAGTTCGCCGAAGAAGGTGTCAGCGTTTTTTTTTGCGCGCGATCGCCCGCTCGATGCTGCGTGGGTGCACCTTGACGCCAAGTTGCGCCTGCACGAGCTTGGCCATCTCGCGTGCGTGCATCGGGCCGCCTGCGCTGTGGTGCGACTCGATCACGCCCATCACCTCGGCGGTGAGCTTGTGCGCCGACTTCGGCCCGCGCAGCTGCGGCAGCAACCCCGCAACGCCGTCGCGTTCGAACGCGGCTTCGGCCTGGTAGAAGGTGGGCCGCGACAGGCCGAACAAGCTGGCCGCCTGCGCCTTGGAGACGCCGTCTTGCCGGGCGTGCCGAAGCATCTCGTACTTGACCTGCACCAGATCGTTGGCGTCGAAGAATCCGCCGAGCTGGAACCACGCAGCCTGCACCCGCTGCGGCTGTGCGTTGAGGATGCCCGCCTGGCGCAATCGGTCGAGCTTGTTGGCTGCCTTGGGCACGGTCAGAGTGGCGCTTGGAGTGTAAAGAATAATATGCCGCACTCTGGGCAACGTCAAGATGGATATGTCGGATCAAACTGGCTCTGCGTGAGTAAGTGAAGCGCTTCTCACCAGACAGCAATCCATCTACACCGGCGAATGCGGCATTAATGCATTTACACATGCGGCACAATTTGCTTGACACGCTGGCGCCGCCTCGGTTGCCGGCTCTTGATCTCGTCGAGCAACGCCGCGAGCGTCGAGAGGTCGTCCGCGCGCAGGAATGCGCGACCGGCAGCAGCCTCGGTTCGAGCATCCGGCGGATCCACGTCGGTCCACGTTGCCGGCAGTGAGCGCAATTGCCCCTGGGCGTCGAAGAACATGACGCGGTCTTCTCCCCAGTTCTGCTTGCGCGTGCCCAGCACAAGGCGCTGACCCTTCCAGGGATGGAACGGGTGCGTGACTTCAACCTCTATGAATGCGCCGCTCGCTGAACAGCGGGCAGTTCTGGACCTACGAGAACGCCATGATCGAGAGACCGATACGACGCCTGACGACTGCCGATAGCAGAACGCAGCCGACGACTACCAGCAGCAAGCCCACGGTGTAGACCAGCCAGTCGTCGACCTTCGGGCCGGTGGCCGCCTCGAAACTCGCTGTGTCGAGCAGTGGCCAGAGCCCGGTAGCGACGTACAGGACTCCCTGCACGACCAGTGTCGCGCGTATCAGCTGGATCATTCCCGGCTGCGGCAACGACCATGCCTGTCTTTTATGGCTTCACCACGACATTTGTCAAATGGCAGGAGATAGGCTATCTTACGTCAAATGAAAACAACCCGCAAAGCCGTCCCTGCACAGAAGCCGCAGCCCGCGGCGGTCCTCACCGAGGCTGTGCTGCGCACTTCGAAGCTGCTCGCACTGAGCAATTCCGAGCTGGCGCGGATTCTCGGCGTGTCGGACTCCTCGGTATCGAGGCTGCTCGCGCACGGTCGACAGATCGACCCGGCTTCGAAGGAAGGCGAACTGGCGCTGCTGCTGGTGCGCATGTATCGCTCGCTCGACGCGCTGGTTGGAGGCGACAAGGACCAGCGCCTCGCCTGGCTGCGCTCGGACAATCGCGCACTCAATGGCCGTCCGGCCGACCTGATCGGCTCGGCCGCGGGACTGGTCAACACGGTCGCCTATCTCGACAGCGCGCGAGCGACACTCTGACCCGCTGGAGCGCGCAATGGCTCGATGTCGCGGCGCGGCTGCGCTGCGACCTGTGGCGCGCTGTCGAGGCACAGCACCTGATCTCGACGATGCGCCTGGTCGACAGCACGGCCGAGCAGGACCTGCTCGAACGGTTACTCGAGCAGAGCAAACCACCGCTGCCCGTCACGGCGGGTCGCCATGCGTACCTGTTGAGCACGCCGTTTCGCTACCTCTCTCCGTGGCCCAGCCGCTTTCGCCAGCTCGGTGAGCTCGGCATCTGGTACGGCGCCGAGAGGATCGAGACGGCATGTGCCGAAGTCGGCTACTGGCGCTGGCGTTTTCTGATGGACAGCGACGGGCTGCGAGGGCAGTCGCTGTACGTCGAGTTCACGGTGTTCGAGGCGCGCGCCGATGGCAAGGCAATAGATCTGACCCGGCCTCCATGGAATCGCGCACGCGACTCCTGGATGGATCCGGCCGACTATTCGGCGTGTCAACAGTTGGCGGGCGCAGCGCGAGATCGCGGAGTGTGGTGGATACGCTATGCGTCGGTACGCGATCCGGCGCACGGACTCTGTGGTGCGGTGCTCGACCCGCAGGCCCTGTCATTGCCGCATTCGACCTCGCAACAGACGTGGGCCGCGCGAGTGCACGCCGGCAAGGTGGCGTTCAGCCACGGAACGGAGCGGCTGGAGTTCGACACCGCGCCCTGGCAACCGGCGGGATAACGAGGAGCCCGCATGGTCGTGCGTCGCCACCTGACGTTTCCTGAGTAAAGGCGCGCTTAGCTGAGCGGCGCGAGCGCGCTCGCCAGCACACGCACCGCATGCACCGCCTGCCGCGCGGACTTCGTTCCGTCAGCGATTTGGTGACGGCAGCTGGTGCCATCGGCGACGATCAACGTATCGGCATCGGCCGAGCGCACGGCGGGGAGCAGCGACAGCTCCGCCATTTGCATCGACACGTCGTAGTGCGCCGCCTGATAGCCGAAACTGCCGGCCATTCCGCAACAACTCGATTCGATGACCTCGACCTGTAGCCCGGGAACCAGCTTCAGTGCCGCGACCACCGGATTCAACGCGTCGAACGCCTTCTGGTGGCAGTGGCCGTGCACCAGTGCGCGCTGCTGCGGGAGGGCCTGAAGATTCAACGAGAGGCGACCCGCGCGCTGCTCGCCCGCCAGGAACTCCTCCACCATCAACGCGCGAGTAGAGAACCGCTCGGCCGGATCACCCAGCCCCATCACCAGGAATTCGTCACGCGCCGAAAGCAGGCATGACGGCTCGAGGCCGACGACGGTTGCGCCGGCGTCGACCTGTGGAACCAGGGCATCCACCATCCGGCGCGCCTCGTGCCGGGCTTCGTCGACCAAGCCGGCTGCAAGGTAGGTCCGTCCGCAGCACAGAGGCCGGTCTGGCTCGCCGTCGCCGGCCGCCGGTCGCGCGACCGCCACGCGGTAGCCGGCGGCCCGCAGCACACGCAGCGCGGCGTGCGCATTCTCAGGCTCGTGGTAATTGGTGAAAGTGTCGACGAACAGCACGACGTCGGCGGAGGCAGGCGCCGCGTCGCGGGCGACCGCAGATGCCAGAAACGTGTCGCTGCGCCAGCGCGGCAGCGTCCGGCGTGCCGACAGTCCCGCGAAACGTTCGCTCAGCCGTGCCGCGCCCGGCAAGGTGTCGCGCAGATTCGCCAGCGACGGAAACCGTGCGGCCCACGGAGCCCAGCGCGGCAGGTGGGCGATCAGCCGATCGCGGGCGGAAAGTCCGTGGCGTTTCTGCCAGTGCCACGCAAACTCGATCTTCATCTTCGCCATGTCGACGCCGGTCGGGCATTCACGCCTGCAACCCTTGCAGCTCACGCAGAGCTCGAGTGCTTCGTGCACCGCCTCGCTGGCGAAATCCGCGCCGAGCTGGCCGGAAATCGCCAGCCGCAGGGTGTTGGCACGGCCGCGCGTCAGATGCTCCTCGTCGCGAGTCACGCGATAACTCGGGCACATCGTTCCCGCGTCGAACTTGCGGCAGTGGCCGTTGTTGTTGCACATCTCGATGGCCTTAGCGAAGCCACGCGCCGGATCGCCGCCGCTGCCCGGAGCGCCGATCGACTCGGTGAGCGGATCGGCTTGCACGTCCCACGCCGACCAGTCGAGCGCGGTTGCCAACGGCATCGGGCGATAGCCGGGCGGCGTGCGGAACAGTCGCGCGTCGTCCATCTTCGTACCGTTCACGATCTTGCCGGGGTTCATTCGACCGTTCGGGTCGAACAGCGCCTTGACCTCCTCGAACGCGCGGGTGAGGCGCGGGCCGAACTGCCACCCAACCCACTCGGTGCGCACCAGTCCGTCGCCGTGCTCCCCCGAGTACGCGCCCTTGTACTCGCGCACGATCGCGGCGGCCTCTTCCGCGATAGCGCGCATCTTGACTGCGCCGTCACGCCGCATGTCGAGAATCGGCCGCACATGCAGCGTGCCGACCGAGGCGTGCGCGTACCAGGTGCCGCGCGTGCCATGCCGCGCGAAGACATCGCTCAGGCGGGCGACGTAGTCGGCAAGGTGCTCGAGCGGCACCGCGCAGTCCTCGATGAACGACACCGGTTTGCCGTCGCCCTTCATGCTCATCATGATGTTGAGGCCGGCCTTGCGCACGTCCCACAACGCTTTCTGCGCGCCGGAATCGGTGATGCGGACGACCTGACCGGGCAGCCCGAGATCGCCCATCAGCGCGACCAGCTCGTCGAGGCGGCGGCGAGGCGCCGCTGCGTCCTCTCCGATGAACTCGACCAGCAGAATCGCATCGGGCTCGCCGACCAGCGCGCCGTCGATGATCGGCCGGAACGCCGGATTGCTGCGCGCGAGTTCGATCATCGTGCGGTCGACCAGTTCGACCGCGGACGGCTCGAGAGTCACGATGTGCTTCGTCACTTCCATCGCCTTGTAGAGCGACGGGAAGCTGACGACGCCGAGCGCGCGGTGGGCCGGCAACGGCAAAAGCTGCAGGGTCAGCGAGCGCGTCCACGCCAGCGTGCCTTCGCTCCCGACCAGCACGTGCGCATAGTTGACGCTGCCGTCTGCCGTATACGGCCGCTCGCTCTGCGGATGGAAGACGTCGAGGTTGTAGCCGCCGACGCGCCGCATGACTTTCGGCACGCGGTCTGCGATCTCCTCGCCGCTCGCGCTCGGCGATCGCGCGCAACGCCTGCCATCAGCCCGCGCGCGGCAGCCGAAGCACCGTCCATCTGCGACTCCGGCCCTAACCAGACCTCGCTGCCGTCCGCGAGCAGCGCATCGGCGGCGACCACGTTGTGCACCATGTTGCCGTAAGCGATCGAGCGCGAGCCGCACGAATTGTTGCCGGCCATGCCGCCGAGCGTCGCCTGCGCCGAGGTGCTGACGTCGACCGGAAACCACAGGCCGTGCGGCTTGAGCCAGGCATTCAGCGCATCCAGCACGATGCCCGGCTCGACCGTGACGGTCCGGGTACCGGCGTCGAAGGCAACGACGCCGTTCAGATGCTTGCTGTGGTCGATGACGAGCGCCGCGCCGACCGTCTGTCCGCACTGCGAACTGCCTGCGCCGCGCGGCAGGATCGGCGCGCCGAGTTCGCGGCAGATGTCGAACGCCACGCGAACGTCATCGTGCGACTGCGGGATCAGCACGCCGAGCGGTTCGATCTGGTAGATCGATGCGTCGGTCGAGTAGCGTCCGCGCGACGCGCGGTCGAACCGGACCTCGCCGCGCACTGCGCCGGCCAGGCGCATCTCGAGCTCGGATCCGGCCGGTCGATGAAAGACCAGCGGCCGCGCGGATGTATCCATGCCGGTCAATATATCCCCGGATTTGCCTCCCTTGCGGCGCACGGCGATCGGCCGCTACGATCCCCTTCCCTCTGCCGCGTGCCGCCGATAGCGATTTGATCCGCGCAATGCTCGAACTCGACCGCCATCACTCCGGGCGCCACTTCCTGCAGATCCCTGGTCCGACCAACGTTCCGGACCGCGTGCTGCGCGCGATCGACAATGCGACGATCGACCACCGCGGGCCCGAGTTCGCACGGCTTGGCAAGACTGTGCTGGCCGGGATGAAGCGAGTTTTCAGGACCGAACGCGATGTCGTGATCTATCCGGCGAGCGGCACCGGCGCCTGGGAGGCGGCGCTGGTCAACACGCTGTCGCCCGGCGATCGCGTGCTGATGGCCGAGACCGGCCACTTCGCGACGCTGTGGAAGAAACTCGCCGAGCGGCTGTCGCTGGTGGTGGAGTTCATCCCGGGCGACTGGCGCCAGGGCGCGGCTCCGGGAGAGATCGAGCGACGCTTGCGCGCAGATGCAGGGCACGCCATCAAGGCGGTGTGCGTCGTGCACAACGAGACATCGACCGGCGTGACGACGCGCATCCCGCCGATCCGCGCGGCGATCGACCAGGCTGGCCATCCTGCGCTGCTGCTGGTCGACACGATTTCCTCGCTCGGTTCGATCGATTACCGGCACGACGAATGGGGCGTCGACGTGACGGTCGGCGGCTCGCAGAAGGGATTGATGCTGCCGCCGGGCCTGTCGTTCAACGCGATCAGCGCCAAGGCGCTGGCGGCGTCGGCGCAAGCAAAGTTGCCGCGCTCCTACTGGGACTGGAAGGAGATGCTGGCGGCCAACGTCAACGGCTACTTCCCCTACACGCCGGCGACCAACCTGCTGTACGGGCTGCACGAGGCGCTGGACATGCTGTTCGCCGAGGGCCTGCAAGAGGTGTTCGCGCGTCACGACCGCTTTGCCGAGGCGACGCGTCGCGCGGTGCGTGCCTGGGGCCTGGAGATCCTGTGCGTCAATCCGGCCGAGTACAGCTCGTCGCTGACCGCGGTGCTGATGCCCGAGGGCCACAGCGCGGATGCGTTCCGCAAGGTCGTGCTCGAGCGCTTCGACATGTCGCTCGGCCAGGGACTGGGCAAGCTGTCGGGCAAGATCTTCCGCATCGGCCACCTCGGGTTCTTCAACGATCTGATGCTGTGTGGAACGCTGGCCGGCGTCGAGATGGGATTGGCACTGGCGGGCGTGCCGCACCGCAAGGGCGGCGTCGACGCCGCGATGGCCTACCTCGCGGAAACCCCCGCAGCGGCGCTGGCGCAAGCCGCGTAAAAAGCGACTGAACGCAACCGAGGCTGGCGCGCACGTCCGGGCGAGCCGGCCGCAGAACAGACGGACAACGCCAAGGAGACATCGATGACGACCACCACGCACTGCGGCGCGCCGCCGCACGCTGCTGTGCCGCGCTGGCCGCGCCTTCGCCGGCGGCATGCTGTCGCGCCGCCCGCGGTCGCGCAGACTGGAAATCAAGTTCGGCCACGTCGGCGAGCCGGGGTCGCTGTTCGCCGCGTCGGCCGACGAGTTCGCCAAGCGCGCCAACGCCAAGCTCGGCGACAAGGCCAAGGTCGTCGTGTTCGGCTCGAGCCAGCTCGGCGGCGACAAGGAGCTGCTGCAGAAGCTGAAGCTCGGCACCGTCGACATCGCGCTGCCGTCGACGGTGATGTCGCTCGGAGTCGGACCTGTTCGGCGTGTTCGAGATGCCCTACCTGGTCAAGGACCGCGCGCACATGGCGCCGCATCGAGAAGGAGGTCTTCTGGCCGAAGCTCGCGCCCGAAGCCGAGAAAAAGGGTCTGAAGGTGATCGCGGTGTGGGAGAACGGCTACCGGCACATCACCAACAGCAAGCGGCCGATCAACACGCCGGCTGACCTGCAGGGCATCAAGCTGCGCGTGCCCGAGGGCAAGTGGCGCGTGAAGATGTTCCAGACCTACGGCGCCAATCCGTCGCCGATGAAGTTCTCCGAGGTGTTCACCGCGCTGCAGACCGGCGTGATGGACGGCCAGGAGAATCCGTTCACGCAGATCTACAGCGCCAAGTTCCAGGAAGTGCAGAAGTTCATATCGCTGACCGGGCCATGTGTACACGCCCGCCTACGTGACGGTCGGCGCGCAAGAAGTGGGAGTCGCTGCCGGCCGACGTGCGCAAGATCCTCGAGGACACCGCCAAGGAGACGCAGGCGTTCGTCTACGAGAAGGCGGCCAAGGACGACGAAGAGCTGCTCGGCAAGATCAAGGCTGCCGGAGTGCAGGTGAACACGCCGAACAAGGACGCGTTCGTCAAGGCGTCGGAGCCGGTTTACGAGGAATTCGCGAAGGAAGTGCCGGGATCGAAGGAAGTCATCGACCGCGCGATCGCTCTCGGCAAGTAGGAGATGACGTTTGCGGTCGTTCCGCCGGGGGTACGAGCGCTTCCTCGAGTGGATCTGCATCGCGCTGATGGCCGCGCTCGCCGCCGAGGTGACGGCGGGCGTGGTCTTCCGCTACTCGGGCCACTCGCTCGTCTGGTATGACGAGGTCGCCACCATCCTCCTCGCCTGGGTGACGTTCTACGGCTCGGCGCTGGCGGTCCTCAAGCACGCGCACATGGGCGTGCCCGAGATCGTGAGGATGCTGCCGCCCGGCCCGCGGGTCGCCGCCGCCGTTCTTGCGCAGCTGTGCACGATGGCCTTCTTCGTGCTGCTCGCCTGGGTGGGCTATTCGATCCTCGAGGTCCTCGCGGGCGACCAGCTCGTTTCGCTGCCGCAGGTCTCGGTGGCTTACGCGATGTCGGCGATCCCGATCGGCGCCGTCCTGTTCGTGGTGGGCCAGCTGCTGGTGTTTCCCGAGGTGCTGCGCGAGGCGCGCGGCGAAGCGAGGCGCGCGGAGGAGTCCGCATGATCGGCTTCCTCGTCTTCGTCTGCGTGGTCGTGCTGGTGCTGATCAACGTTCCGATCGCCGTGGCGCTTTGCATCGCGTCGGTCGCGGCAATGCTCGCGACCCAGGGTGTCGCGAGCCTGCCCAACGTGCCGCTCGCGCTCTACCAGGGCGCGACCAGCTTTCCGCTGATCGCGATCCCGCTCTTCATCCTCGCCGCCGCGATCATGAACACCTCGGGGATCTCGCAGCGGCTGATCGACTTCTGCCAGGCGCTCGTCGGCTGGATGAGGGGCGCGCTCGCGCAGGTGAACGTGCTCAGCCACATGTTCTTCGCGGAGATCTCGGGCTCGGCCGTCGCGGGGGTGGCCGCGACCGCGTCCATCATCATGCCCGGCCATGAAGAAGCGCGGCTACCCGGGCCCCTTCACGGCCGCAGTGACCTCCTCCACGGCCACGCTCGCGATCATCATCCCGCCGTCGATCCCGATGATCCTCTACGCGGTCATGGCGGGCACTTCGGTGGTGCAGATGTTCGTCGCGGGCATCGTGCCCGGCCTCCTCGCCGCATTCGGCTTCATGGGCCTGTGCTACTGGTACGCGGTCCGGTTCAACTGGCCGGTGGAGCAGATCTTCGAATGGGGCAAGCTCTGGAGCGCCTTCAAGTACGCGTTCTGGGCGCTCACGCTGCCCGTCATCATCCTCGGCGGCATCTTCGGCGGCGTGGTCACGGCGACCGAAGGCGCGGCGCTCGCCGTCGTCGCGGCTCTCCTGGTGGGCGGGCTGGTCTATCGCGAGCTCGACTGGGCGCGGCTGCGCGAGGCGATCATCGACGGGACGGTGCAGACCGGCACCGTGATGCTGCTGGTCGCCGCCTCGGCCCTGCTCGGCCTCTACCTCACCGAGGTGCAGCTTCCGCAGACGCATCGCGGCGGCGATGCTCTCCATCACGACCGAGAAGTGGGCCATTCTCGCGATCCTCAATGTCTTCTTCCTCATCATCGGGATGTTCCTGCACTCGGCGGCCGCCATCGTCCTGGTGGTGCCGATCGTGATGCCGGCGGTGACCGCGGCGGGGATCGATCCGATCCATTTCGGCGTGATCGTGACGCTCAACCTCGCCATCGGCCAGCAGACGCCGCCCGTGGCGAGCGTGCTGCTGCTCACCTGCTCGATCGCGAAGGAGAGCGTCTGGGACGTGACCAAGGCGAACATCCCGTTCATCGGCGTGCTGCTGGCCACACTTCTGCTGATCACCTACGTGCCGGTCGTCACGCTGGGTCTGGTGGACCTGTTCTACAAGTAGTCGATGGACGAAACCATCCTCGTCGAACGCGACGGACCGATCGCGACCGTCGTCCTCAACCGGCCCGAGAAGCTCAACGCGCTGACGCGCGCGATGTGGCAGCGGCTGGGCGAGGCGGTCGAGCGCGCTGTCGGCCGACGACGACGTGCGCTGCATCGTGATCCGCGGTGCCGGCGAGAAGGCGTTTTCGCCGGGCAACGACATCGCGCGAGTTCGCAACGCGAGCGCTCGAACAAGGCGCAGGCGATCGAGTACGGCGAGGTGATGCATCGCACCGCCGAGGCGCTCGCCGACTGCCGCCATCCGCTGGTCGCGCAGATCCACGGCATCTGCGTCGGCGGCGGCCTCGAGATCGCCGCGCTGTGCGACCTCCGCATCTGCGGCGAATCGAGCCGCTTCGGCGCGCCGATCAAGAACCTCGGGCTGGTGATGGCCTATGCGGAGATGGCGCCGCTGGTGCGACTGGTCGGTGCCGCGCGTCGCGCTCGAGATCCTGCTCGAAGGCCGAGTCTTCGACGCCGCAGGAGGCGAAGGAGAAGGGGCTCGTCACGCGCGTCGTCGCCCGATGACGCAGGTCGCCGCCGAGGCGCGCGCGACCGCGCGAGCGCATCGCCGAGGGCGCGCCGCTGGTCGGCACGCTGGCACAAGAAGTTCGCGCGCCGGCTGGCCGACCGCAGTCCGCTGACCGCGGCCGAGCGCGACGAGTGCTTCGACTGCTTCGACACCGAGGACTTCCGCATCGGCTACGCGGCGTTCCTCGCGAAGCGAAAAGCCGCGCTTCAAGGGCCGCTGAGATGGCCGATGCCGGACAAGGCTGCACGGTCCGCTCGCGGGCATGCGCGTGCTCGAGCTCGCGCAGATCATGGCCGGGCCGACCGCGGGGATGATGCTGGCCGACATGGGCGCCGACGTCATCAAGGTCGAGAAGCTGCCGGGCGGCGACGACGCGCGCGGCTACCGCGAGCCGCAGCGTCAACGGCGTCTCGGCGCCGTTCCTGATGCTGAATCGCAACAAGCGCGGCATCGCGCTCAACCTGAAGCACCCGCAGGGACGCGCAATCCTGCTGAAGATGGTGCGCGACGCCGACGTGCTGACCGAGAACTACCGCAAGGGCACGCTCGAGAAACTCGGACTCGGCTACGACGTGCTCGTCGACCGTGAATCCCGGCCTTATCTACTGCGCGGTGACCGGATTACGGCCGCGACGGACCGTGGGCCGACAAGGGAGGCTTCGATCTGATCGCGCAGGGTTTCGCTGGGTTGATGTCCATCACTGGCGAACCTGGCGGCGCGCCGGCGAAGAACGGCAATCCGGTCTCCGACATCAACGCCGGCAACCTCGCGGTCGTCGGCATCCTCGCGGCTTACATCCACAAACTGAAGACAGGCCGCGGCCAGGTGGTCGACACCTCGCTGATGGAGGCCGCCGTCCAGCAGACCTATTGGCACGCGGCGATCTACTTCGCGACCGGCGAGCACGCCGGGCCCGACCGGCTCGGCGCACATCCTGACAGCGCCGTACCAGGCATTCCACGCAAGCGACGGCTGGATCAACATCGGCGGCGCCAACCAGGCGAACTGGGAGCGCATCGCAGAAGTGCTCGGGCATCCGGAGTGGCGCGACGATGCGCGTTTCCGCGACCAACTCCGACCGCATGGCGAATCTCGACGCACTCGCCGACTCTGATGAACGCGGTTCTCGGCACGCGCACGCGCGCCGAGTGGATCGAGGCCTTCGATGCGGCCGGCGTACCGGTCGGCCCTGTTCATTCGCATCGGCGAAGCGCTCAGTCATCCGCAGACGCTCGCGCGCGGCATGGTCGTCGATCTGGTGCACCCACAGGCGGGGCCCACGAAGGCGATCGGCTGTCCGGTCCACTTTTCCGCGACGCCGACCGCCGTCGTCGCGAGCAGCACCGCTGCTCGGCGAGCACACGCGCGCCGTACTGGGTGAGTACGGTTACAACGATGCCGAGATCGACAGTTTCATCGCCGACGGTGTCGCGGCCTGACGGGCACGCCTACCGCCGTCAGGCTGGCATCGAGATGTCGCGCAGCGTTTCGTCGACGTTCTTCTCGTCAGCCACGGCCAGGTCACCCAGCGCAACGATGCCGACGAGATTGCGAGCCTTGTCGACGACGGGAATACGGCGAATCTGGTGCTCGCCCATCCGCGCCAGGACCACCTGAGCGTCTTCGTCGTCGCTGCACCAGACGATTTGATCGGTCATCACCTCGTGCACCGGCGAATCCACGTCGCGGCCGCTGGCGACCGCGCGAATCGCGATGTCACGGTCGGTGATCATGCCGAGCAAGCGCTTGCCGTCGCAGACGGGCAGCGCGCCGACATCCTGATCGGCCATCATCTGCGCGGCGTTCTGCAATGTATCCTCGGGCCGAACTATCTTCACCTGTCGGGTCATTACATCGGAAATTTTGCGCATATCTTCCTCCTCGGGGTCGGTGTCTATGCGCAGCAAGGTGCGTACCTCCCTCCCCGTAACGCAGGCGAACACGATACCCAGCACACCGGCGGTGACTCCCGTCTGCCATTACCCACAACGATCGCGTCATGCCTGAAGGCTGGCGTCGGTAGGCTTCGACGCCACGGCGTCGAGCAGTTTCTCCGCCTCGACCGGCTTGACGATGTGCAGGTCGAATCCGGACTGCAGCGCGCGCTGCCGGTCTTCGTCCTGGCCGTAACCGGTCAGCGCAATCAGGGTCATACGGCCGTCCGCCACCGACCGGATCCGCCGCGCCAGTTCGTAGCCACTGAGCCCCGGCAAGCCGATGTCGATGATTGCCGCATCGGGTTTAAGGCTAAGCGCGGCCGCGAGCCCCGCCGCGCCGTCGGCGCGGTCGTAGACCTCGTGACCGGCCATCTCGAGCGAATCGCGCAGCATCGCGCGCGCGTCCGAATTGTCCTCGACCACGAGGATGCGTCTGCGCTCGAACGCTCCGCTGTGAGGCTGTGGCGACGCCGCCACCGCTGGCGGCGTCGGAAGCAAAGGCAGCCGGACAGTGAAGGTGCTCCCTTTGTCTTCACCGTCGCTCGCGGCGACCACCGTGCCGCCGTGCAACTCCACCAGACGCTTCACCAGCGTCAGTCCGATGCCGAGTCCGCCCTGCGCCCGCTCGATGCCGCGCTCGCCCTGGACGAAGAGATCGAACACCCTCGGCAGCACATGCTGCGCGATGCCGATTCCGCTGTCGGCGACGACCAGCACAGCGTCGCGGTCGACCGCCATTAGCGATATCGATACCGAACCATCCACCCGCGTATAGCGCAACGCATTGGTCAGCAGGTTGGTGACGACCTGCTCGAGCCGTGTCTCGTCACCCCGCACGAATACGGGTTGCAGTTCGACCGAAACCCGATGCTCGGCCGTCTTTGCGGCCGCCGCCAATGTGGCCAGCGTACGCCGGACCACTTCGTCGAGTGCCACCGGCTCACGCGCGATCATGATCTTGCCGGTCGCGACGCGCCCCGCGTCGAGCAGGTCGTCGACCAGTCGGGCCAGGTGGGTGGTTTGCCGCGCAATCACCGCGCGCGCGCGGCCCGCGGGCTCGCCTGCCGACCTGTCGAGCACCTGCGATGCATTGGTTATCGCCGCCAGCGGATTGCGCAGTTCGTGGCCGAGCATCGCCAGGAACTCATCCTTGGCGCGGTTCGCCTGTTCCGCCTCGGCACGGGCGCGCTTTTCTCGCTCGAGCAGCGCCGCGCGCTCGTTCTCGATCGATTTCTGCAGCGAAACATCGCGCACCTCGATCACGGCTCCGACCGCTCTCGTGCCTGCGCGCAGCGGGCTGGCTGCATACGCGATGTCGTACTGGCTGCCGCCGCGGTGGATGAACACGTCATCGCCCTGCAGCGGTCGATGCGCCACCAGCGCGAGCGTGAGCGGGCACTCGACCGCATCGTGCAGTTCGTGCTCGCCGCTCCTATGGACCAGGTCGTGCAGTGGTTGATCCTTCGCCTCATCCAACGTGTATCCGGTCATGCGCTCCGCTGCGGGATTCATGAACGTGCATCGTTGCCGAGCATCGGTCATGAAAAGCGCCACGGTCGCATTGCCCGTCACCGCGGCGAGCTGGCGCTGCACCTCGACGCGCGAGTGCACTGCGGCCCCGGCCTCCTCGAGCGCACGCGCGAGGTCGGCGACTTCGGTGACGCCGCTGGCCAGCGGAACCGCCGCCGGCACGCCGTGAGCCAGTGCGCGAGCGGATTCGGCCAACGAACTGATCGGTGCCGCGAACCGCCGTCCGAGCACCTGGGCGAGCAGCAAGGCCATGCCGACGGCCCCCATGGTTCCTAGCAGCACCACCAGGATGGTTTGGCGCGCGGCACTTTCCACGATTGCGGCGGGAACTCCTATGGCGAACGACCAGCCGCTCAGCGGAGACGTATCGTGCGCCGTGTACACACTGGTGCCCTCGATGGTCTTGCCGAGCTGCCAGCCTCGCGGCGCCTCTGAAACCTGCGTCTGCAGGTCCAGCGAGGAGATCTGGCCCAGCCGCTCATCGTTGCCGACCGTACGAGCGACGAAGCGTCGGTTGCGGTCGACGACTACGCCTACCCAATCGCTCGGCAGCCCCTGCGCCTGCAGAATGCGGTAAACGGCACGCGGTGAGACGACCGCCGACAGCACATAACGCACCGAGCCATCGCGCCGGATCGCGACGCGCACCGCGAAATCGATTTGGCGGCTCAGTGTCCCTTGCGATAGCTCGCTGATCGCAGGTTCGCCGGTCGACACGACGCGGTCGAAGCTCGAGCGCTCGGCGATCGTCGGGAGTTCGGCTCCGAAGGGGCGGCTGACGTTGATCAGTTGCTGACCCGATGGGGCCGCCAGGTGCAAGCCCAGCCAGTCGGGCTGGGACGCCGCCACGCGAACGGCTTCGTCGTAGAACGCCCGCAGGTTACCGTCGTCGAGGTCACGCGAAGTCGCGAGCGCATCCAGCACCGAGATCGATGCCCGCAGCTCGGCGTCGATTGCGGTCAAGACGGCGCGAGTGCGCTCCCGCACGCCGCGTTCGAACGTCTCCTGCTCGCGCAACGCGAGCACCACCGCACCGATCGCTGCGATCAGCACCACCGGGAACAGCGTGCCCAGCGTCAGCCACAGCAGGTGCTGGCGCAGGTTACGCCCGCCAGTCCGTCGCCCCAGGTTCGTGAGACCCGGCTCGATGTCGGCCGAAACCTGCTTCATTACGATTCGTTCGATCTCATCGGACGCGACGACAATACCTATCGCAGGAGCGAACAACAACACGTCCGATTGGGCATCGCGTCGACGTGTCTGCCGACTGTGTCGGCGAACGACCCGCCATCCAACGGCCGTTGGATTCGCTCCCGCGGACTCCGTTCAGAGCCGCATTGTCTGTCATGGCCGCCGGCCGGTCGATACGGGGCCGCCCGGGTCATTGGCGCCGGCGGCCATCGCAAGTACATTGGCCCCATTAACCCGATCGTGAAACGTTGATGCGTGCCGCCATTTACGATCGCACCGGCCCCGCGCGACAGGTGCTCCAAATCCGTGAGATCGACACGCCACATGCCGGCGCAGGCGAGGTCCGCGTCAGGCTGGCTTGCTCGGGCGTAAATCCGTCGGACGTGAAGTCGCGCGCAGGCTTGCGCAGCACGACCCTCCCCTTTCCGCTGATCGTTCCGCACAGCGACGGCGCCGGGGTCATCGACGAGATCGGCGACGGAGTCGACCCGGCTCGCGCGGGTGAGCGTGTTTGGGTGTGGAACGCGGCGTGGGGCCGTGCGTTCGGAACTGCCGCGGAGTACGTGGTGCTGCCTGCCGAGCAGGCTGTTGAACTGCCCGCCGAAGCGGGGTTCGACGAGGGAGCCTGCCTGGGCATTCCCGCGCTGACCGCTTGTCACGCGATAGAAACGGACAATGGAGTCGGCGGCAAAGCGGTGTTGATTGCCGGTGGCGCCGGTGCCGTGGGGCATTATGCGATCCAGTTTGCCCGGATCGCCGGCGCGCGGACCATCATCGCGACGGTCAGCAGCGAAGCCAAGGCCACACTGGCGCGGCAGGCCGGCGCACATCACACGATCAACTACAAGACCGAAGACGTTGCGCGTCGCTGTCTCGAATTGACCGGCGGCCAGGGAGTCGATCGCGTAGTAGAAGTCGACCTCGCCGCCAATCTCACGCTCGATCTGGCCAGCGTCCGATCAGGAGGTGAGATCGTCGTCTACGGCAGCAGCGCCCCCGAGATCGCCGTTCCGTTCTTTCAGTCCATCGTGAAGAACGTCCGCTATGTGTTCTTCATCGTCTACAACCTGCCGCCGGAGGCCCGCGCCGGTGCGATCGCGACCGTGCGCACAGCGCTGGCCGCGGGATCGCTGCAGCACCTCATCGCCGAACGCTTGCCGCTCGCTCGCATCGCGGACGCACACGAGCTCGTCGAATCCGGAAAGGCAGTCGGCAACGTGGTCGTGGATATAGGCTGACGTCTGCCAGCACGCTTCAACGCCGTGCTCCAGGACTGGTTACCGTTCGACATGGCGAATAATCCGAATCGTTGCGGCAGCCCGGCGGCATAAAAAGTGCCCGTCGGGCACGCGGCATCGAGCACTCGATTGCGGCGATCGCCCGCAGGACGCCGGGACGCATGGTTGTACTTCTTACCGGAGCGAGCGGTTTCATCGGGGAGCATCTCGCTCCGGCACTGCGGGCGGCCGGGCATCGAGTCATCTCGGCAATTCATCTGCGGTCCGCTGCACAGGCCACCGATTCCGTGGCAGTCGACTACACGCGCGACTTCGCGCCGGAGGCGTGGCGCGCGCGCCTCGAAGGCGTCGACGCGATCGTCAATGCAGTGGGCATCCTGCGCGAGCGCGGGACCGCGACCTTCGATGCGCTGCATGTCCGTGCGCCCCGCGCATTGTTCGCGGCGGCGGCCGAGGCGAAGGTGCGACGCGTCGTTCAAATCTCTGCGCTGGGCGCCGACGAGGATGCCGCGAGCGCTTATCACACCACCAAGCGCCGCGCCGATGACTTCCTGTCTTCGCTGCCGATGTCATCGGTCATCGTGCAGCCATCGCTTGTTTATGGCCGCGGCGGCGCAAGCGCGGAATTGTTCGATACGCTGGCCAGCCTGCCGCTGATACCGTTGCCCGGCGCGGGCCGGCAGCACATCCAGCCGGTTCATATAGACGATCTCGTGACAGCCGTGCTGCTGTTGCTGGACCAAGAATCCTGGCGAGTCGGGCGCCTGCCGGTGGTCGGCCCCGAGCCACTGACCGTGAGCGAATACCTGGCGACCCTGCGCGACGCAATGGGACTGGGACCCGCCCCAATGCTGCACATTCCGCCGGCATGGGTCGCACTGGCGGCGCGCGCTGGCGACCACTTCCCCGCACTCGGGCTGGACCGCGAGAGCCTGGGCATGCTCGAGCGGGGCAACACCGCGAGCCCGGCCGCGATCCGCAGCGTGCTCGGCCGCGATCCGCGCAGGCCGGCGCAGTTCATCGGACGCCGCGAGCGCTCGGCGGTGGCATCGCGCGCTCAGCTGAACTGGCTGTTGCCGCTGCTGCGTCTGAGCGTGGCGCTGCTGTGGATTGTCACCGGCATCGTCTCGCTCACCATCTATCCGGTCGCGGACAGCCTTGCGCTGCTCGCGCGCGTGGGGATTACAGGGCAGTGGGCGCCGCTGACGCTTGCCGCCGCGGGGTCACTCGATATCGCGCTCGGCATCGCAAGCCTGGTCGCGGCCAGCCGCAGGCTCTGGTGGACCCAGATCGTCGTGATCCTCGCCTACACGGTGCTGATCACGTGGCGGCTGCCCGAGTTCTGGTGGCATCCGTACGGCCCGGTGCTGAAGAACCTTCCGCTGCTCGCGCTGTTGCTGCTGCTGGCGCGCCTCGAGGAGCGCTGATGGACTATGTCGTCTGGAAGTGGCTGCACGTGCTGTCGTCGACGCTGCTGTTCGGCACCGGACTGGGAACAGCTTTCTTCATGTTCTGTACCAATCGCAGCGGCGATGTGCGGGCCATCGCCACCGTGACGCGCTACGTCGTGATCGCGGACTGGTTGTTCACGGTGACGTCCGTCGTGTTCCAGCCGGTCTCGGGGCTCGTGCTGATGCAGGCGGCCGGAATTCCGCTGCTGACGAAGTGGATCTGGATTTCGTTCGCGCTTTACGCGGTCGCCGGGCTGTGCTGGCTGCCGGTGGTATGGATCCAGATCCAGATGCGCAACATGGCGCGCGAAGCCGCGGTGACCGGTGCCCCGATGCTGCCGGTACGGTACTGGCGCTACGAGCAGGCCTGGGTGATCCTCGGCGTTCCGGTGTTCGTATCGCTGATCATCGTGTTCTACCTGATGGTCGCCAAGCCGGTCTAAGCGCGGCTGATCGCAGGAACCGCCCTTGCTGTGATGGAGTCGGACCGACCGACGAGGACTGCATGGATGCGATCAAGTTGCTGACCGAACAGCATCGCCGACTCGAGGCGGCGCTGAAGCAGGCGCTGCAGGCGCGCGAACCCGCGGCGCGCTCATCCGCACTGGCGCGGGCCGGCGACGACCTGACCAAGCACCTGACCTCGGAAGAAGAGATCTTCTATCCGGCCGTGAAGGCGCGCAGCACCGAAGACATCCTGCTCGAATCGCTCGAGGAGCACCTGTCGCTCAAGCGGCTGCTGGCCGACCTGCTGACGCTCGATGCCGCAGCCGAGACCTGGGAGCCGAAGCTCAAGGTGCTCGACGAACAGACCGTCCACCATCACAAGGAGGAGGAAGAGCGGCTGTTCCCCGCGGTCCGCAAGACATGGGAGAGTCAGGAGCTGGTCGACCTCGGCCAGCAATTGCTCGCGCGGCAGCAGGAACTGCAGAGCGATGGCGCTCCGCGCGACACTGTCCTCGATCAAACGTCCGAAGCGACGCCGCTGAAGTAGCGGCCGCCCGTCGACTCCCCGCGACTAGCGGTTCAGCGTGCCCACAACAGGTAGGCGCCCCACGCAGCGGTGCCCACCACAGCGATGATCCACACGAGCCAGCGGCGGTGCGGACGGTCCGCGCTTGCCGGTCGGTCGTAAATGGCGACCTTGGGCGGCCGCGAAGCAGCGTCATGACGCATGTCGGCGTCCGTCGATGAAGCGGGCGGGACACCCACGCGTCCCACCCGCCTAGCCTGTCGAATTAACGGCCGTCGCGGTCGGAGTCGCCGGGTATCGCGCGTTCGACCGCCTCGGTCGTGCGCTCCCAGCCACGCCGCACCGCGCTCTTGAAGCGTTCCCAGCTGTTGTTCGGATAGCGTTGTTCCCAGTCACGGCGCGCGTCGGCTTCGATATCGGCCCAATCGCGGCCGCGATAGCGCTCATCGCGGCTGAGCCCCCAACCGTAGCGGTATGCCGGTTCGAATTCATCGAAACTGCTGGCTGGGTAGTCGTCGCGGTGCTGCATGCGGAAATAATCACCTTGATCGTCCCATTCGCCAGCACGCGCGCTCGTCGCGGCGGAGGTGCCGGAGGTGTAGGCGCTGCGTGCGCCGACGTTTTCACCGGCAGTCACGCCGAGCGATCTGTCATACAGCGACCGCTCGCGCTGCAACTGGTCCGCGGTATACGGTGCGGCCTTCGGGTCGTGCCGTGACCAGCCCTGCTCGCGCCATAGTTCCGCGCGGCGGTCGATGTCGATCGCGCCACAGCTGCGCATGATGGCAGCCGCTTCATCGGCGCGCGCATCTTCCGCGCGCACTGTCACCAGCGCACCGCCACGGCGCACGGCTTCGGCGTACACCTGTGCTTCCTCTTCCGGAACGCCAGCGCCCGTCAGGCCGCCGATCAGGCCACCCGCCACCGCGCCGACCCCTGCGCCGGCCAGCGTCGCTGCCAGCGGCCCGGCCGCAACGATGGGACCGATGCCCGGGATCGCGAGACCCATCAGGCCCACGATCAGCCCGGCCGCTCCGCCGAGCAGCCCGCCCGCCGCCGCACCGGTCGCTGCGCCGGTGCCGGCGTCGCTCGCGGCGGCAGCCGTTTCGTCCGCACGGTACTCACCCGTCGCGTTGTTGGCGATGATGCTGATATCGCTGGCGTTGAAACCTCCTTGCTGCAATTCGCGCATGACGCGGCGCGCCTCGTCGAAGTTGTCGAACGAACCTACGATGGTCTTAGCCACTTTACTGCTCCTTCAAGTCGTCCTTGTGTCTCTCAAGTATTCGAGCGGCAACCTCGTGTTGCGCCCGGCCTTCGCGAACCGCCCATATCAAGAGCCGTGCGTGTGCAGTCGCATAGTCGAGATCGTCAGCAACCCGTGTGCCATGGCATTCGGACGTTCGTGTCGTTGTGTGAACAAGGCGTCACAGCAGCGTGGCGCTCGCCGACGTCGCACCGTCGGTCATCAAGTTCAACCCCTCGTCCTTGGCATCACTCTGTTGATTTACACAGCGCTCTCAGCCGAGGCTGCGCCGCAGGGCGACGCCCCGACGGCGGAACTCGGAGACGCCGCGCGCGAGGTGGTCGCCGCGACGAACGCGTTGCGCCGATCGCGGCAACTGCAACCGCTATCTGTCGATCCGTCGCTACAGGCCGCCGCTCTCGCCTTTGCCGACTACATGGCTCGCAGCGACAGCTACGGGCACGAGGCGGACGGGCGAACACCTGCAGAGCGCGTGCGCGAGCACGGGTACAACTATTGCGCCGTTGCGGAGAACATCGGTCGGGTTCAGCGCGCCGCGGCCCCGCAGCGGCGCGGAGCTCGCCCGCGCGTTCGTCGACGGCTGGATGGCTTCCCCGCCGCACCGCCAGGCAATGCTGGGCGCCGAGGCCACGGAGACCGGCGTGGCCATCTCCCGCAGCAAACGCAACGGCCGGTTCTATGCAGTTCAGCTGATCGCGCGGCCGCGCAGCGGGTCGATCACCGTGCAGCTGGCGAATCGCGGGCCGCTCAGCGTGCGTTACGAGATCGGCGAGCGTGCCTACCGCCTCGCTCCCCGCTCGGTCCACACACATACGTTATGCAGCAGCTCACCGCTGGTGATGACCTTTCCGGGAGGCGCGGTCGACCGTGTCGTGCCCGTCGACGGCCAGCGATACGCGGCGCGTCAGGCGAAGGACGGACGCTGGACTCTGATGCCAGAGTGAATGCCAAAAGCGTCGATCAGGCGGCGCGGTCGGTCGGCTCGCCCGGCTCCGGGACGACCCGCGCGGCCGCATCGCGCCGCAACCGCGCCAGCAGCGCCATCAACTGGCCATGGTCGACCGGCTTGACCAAATGAGCGTCGAAGCCCGCCTCGCTCGACTTCCTTCGGTCTTCCTCCTGCCCCCATCCGGTCAACGCGACCAGCACGGCGTTGCGGCCCCAGGGCTGCTCGCGAATTCGACGCGCCACGTCGTATCCATTCAATCCCGGCAAACCGATGTCAAGCAGCACGACGTCGGGCCGGAAACTGTTGGCGAGTTCGAGCGCATCCCTGCCGTCGAACGCACTGCGCGTCTCGTGCCCCGTGATCTGAAGCAGCATCGTCAGCGACTCGGTCGCATCGCGGTTGTCGTCGACCACCAGTATCCGGTAAGTCGCACCCTCGTCTGCGCGAACGGCGGTTGGTACGACCTGCAGTCGCGTCACGTCTTCCGTACGCGGCAGACGCACCGTGAACCGGCTGCCCCGTCCGCGCCCGTCGCTGGCTGCGTCGACCGTGCCTCCGTGCAGTTCGACCAGGCGGCGGACCAGCGTCAGCCCAAGCCCCAGTCCACCCTGCTCGAGCGACCGGTCGGCCCGCGTGAACATGTCGAATATCGTCGGCAGCACGTCGGCTTCGATGCCCATGCCGGTGTCCTCGACCGAAACGACGTGCTGGTTGCCCGAGCTTTCGACGGTGAGGTGAATCAGCCCGCCGGGCTCGGTGTACTTGCAGGCGTTTTCCAGCAAGTTGATGAATACCTGCGTCAACCGCACCGGATCGGCATTCAGCTGGATCGGAGTGTCGGGCAGCTCGACCGAGAGGCGATGCCCGCGCGAGTCGGCCAGCGGTTGCACGGTCTGCACGGCCTGTTCGATGATCGACCGCAACTCGCAGGTCGACTTGCGAAGTTCGAGCCGATTGTGCGTGATGCGACTGACGTCGAGCAGGTCGTCGATCAGCCGCACCATGTGGCTCAGCTGGCGCTCCATCGTCTCGCGCGCATGGTCCAGCAGGCCGAGATCGGAGTGGGCCCGTTTGATGATCTCGAGCGAGTTCTTTACCGGCGCCAGCGGATTGCGCAGCTCGTGGGCGAGCACAGCCAGGAACTCGTCCTTGCGCCGATCCGTTTCGCGCAGCTGCTCCAGCAGCTTTTCCCGTTCTTCCTGCGCACGCTTCAGCTGCGTGAGGTCAAGCGCAACGCGCACGTGCGCATCGCTGCCCGGCTCGAGCAGTGCCGCCGCGCCCAGGAAGTACGTCCTTTCGCCATCCGGCCGCAGGAACGCCTTCTCGTACCCCGTAACGCTGCCTTCATTGACGAGGCGCTCGGTGGTGCGGCGATAGACTTCCTGGAACTCGGGGGCGATCGTCTGCTGCCAGCTGACACGTCCCGCCTCGAAATCGTCGCGCCGCTGGCCCATCATCCGCAGCATCTCGTCATTGACGTAAGAGACGTTGCCCTTGCCGTCGCCGAATCCGACGCCGATCAGGTTGGCGTCGGCCAGGCGCCGAAAACGCGATTCGCTGCGTCTGAGCGCAGTTTCCATCTGTTTGCGGTCGGTGATGTCGGTGCACGAGCCGATGTATCCGGCGAACTCGTCAGTGGACTCGTAACGAGGAACCCCATTGTCGAGCAGCCAGCGGTATTCGCCACTCGTGTGACGCACGCGGTACTCGGCGGAAAACGGACGTCTTGCTTCGAACGCCTCTGCGTAGGCACGCAGGCAGCCGGCGCGGTCGTCGGGATGGACGTTCTCGGTCCATCCTTCTCCACGCTCCTGCTCGAGCGTGCGGCCAAAGAAGTCAAGCCACGTGCGGTTGCACCATGTCCGCTTCCGGTCGGGCCCGCTCATCCAGATCAGCACCGGCGCCGCATCGGCCATGAAGCGGAACCGCTGCTCGCTTTCCCTCAGCGCATCCTCGGCGCGCTTGCGCGCAGTCACGTCGACCGTGAAACAGCGCGTGTGGATGAAACGGCCGTTTTCGCGATACACGCTCGAGCTGATCAGCACATCCCTTATGGAACCGTTCCTGCAGCGCAGGCGCGCGGGATATTCGCGCAGGGTGTCGCCGCGCTCGAGGCAGCGCATGATCGAGTCGATGACGTCCTGGTCGGCGTGAAACTCCGCAATGTGGTGGCCGACATACTCCTCTGCCGTGTACCCGAGCAGCTGCAGTTCGGCCCGGTTTGCACGCAATATGGTGCCGTCGGCGCCGACCCAGTGCATGCCCACGCTCGCGTTCTCGAAGAAGTCGGCAAGATCGCGCTCGCTCCGGGTCAGGCGACCCTCCGCCTCGCGTCTTGAGGAGATGTCGCGAAAGACCAGTACGGCGCCGACCACGTTGCCATCGCCGTCGCGGATCGGCGCCGCACTGTCGTCGATCGCCCGTTCGGTGCCGTTCCGGTTGACCAGGATCGTATGGTTCGCCAGGCCGACGATCGCGCCCGATGCGATCACTTTGTCGACCGGGTTGTCGACACGCGCGCGCGTTTCCTCGTTGACAATGTCGAACACTTCGGTGAGCGACCGACCCGTCGCCGCCTCGCGGCTCCAGCCGGTCAGTTCGCTGGCGACCTCGTTGAGAAACGTCACGCGGCTGCGCTCGTCGGTGGTGATCACCGCGTCGCCGATGCTGGCCAGCGTGACGCGCAAGGCTTCGCGCTGTTGGGCGGCTGACCGCAGAGCCACGCGCTCGCGCTCCTGCGTGCGGTAGGCGAGTTGCGCGGCCAGCGTCGCGCAGACCGCCGCGGCGACGAACACCGCGAGTCCCACTGCACCGACCGTCGTCTCGAATTCGAACGACTGACGCGGCGGAATGAACAGGTACCAGGTACCGATCGCGCCGGCCGCGGCCGCAGCGAAGAAGGGTCCGGGCCGTACCGTCACCACCAGGACCAGCAGGACCGCAAATACCAGCAGAAACGGAAGGCGGTCTCCAAGCCACGGGTCGAGAAGTCCACGCGCCACCAGGCCGACAGCGACCGCCGCCAGCGCAAACAGATACTGCGCGACCAGCGGCCAGTCGCGCGAGGACTGCCCGGAGAGGATCTGCTGCGGGAGGCGTTCGAAGGCGTCGAAGCCGAACGCCAGGCGCCCGAATGCGGCCTTCAAGGCCGCGATGCCAGCCGGGTGCGGCTATCCGCCCGCCGTCGGCGCTGCGATCCGTGTGCGAGGTGCGACTGGAGCGGCTCCCGGTTCATTGTGTCTCCTAAACCGATACGGCCCTCCCCACGCGCGGATTGTGCCCACGTTGGCGCCGCTTCAGCAAGCGCCGGGGTGGCGAACGACCGGAGGCCGTCGCCGCGGCACAACGATTGCTTCGAAGCCTTCAATTGTCGAAACTTCGACTGATGCTGATGCTGCGCGCGCTGATAGACGGGTTCTGGGTTTTGTATTACCGCTGGGCGTTGAATGCGCTGCATCCGGCTCATCCTGACGCCGGCCATGTCCAGTTGATGCACGCGCTGCACGTGGCGCGCCTCGAACGCTTTCTGCGTCGCCCGCGCGCCAGCGGGTCGCCGTCGTGACTCTGCGCCGCCACCGCGCCTTGCGACCGACTCCGACGAGTCGCGGCGAGCGGCGCACGCCGTTGCGTTGAGCCGGCGACGGGCATTTACCATGGCCTCGCGCGCTCTTCAGTCGGTGACGATCACTTTCGGTCTCGTCACCATCCCCGTGAAGATGTACCCGGCCACCGATCCGCAGGGCCGCATCCATTTCCACTTTCTGCACAAGTGCGGCAGCCGCGTAACCCAGCAGTACCGCTGCATCAAGGAAAACAAGAATGTCCCGCGCAGCGAACTCGTCAAGGCTTATGAATTCGAAAAGGACCGCTTCGTCACTTTCACCAAGGAGGAACTGGAGGCGCTCGAGGAAGTGTCGAGCGGAGCGATCGAGATCACGGAATTCGTCGCGCAGGAAACGGTCGATCCGGTTTATTTCGAGCGCGCTTACTACCTCGCCCCCGACAAGGGCGGTGCAAAGCCTTATTCGTTGCTCTCCGAAGCCATGCGCAAGTCGGGACGGACCGCGATCGGACGTTGGGCGGCGCGCGGAAAACAGCATCTGGTCCAGCTGCGCGTCGTCGAGCACGGATTGGTACTGCAGCAGCTGCTGTACAGCGAGGAAGTGCGCGACTTCGACGACATCGGCATTCCTTCGGTCAAAGTCAAAGACGGCGAGCTGAAGCTCGCCGCGCAGTTGATCGACAGCATTACTTCGGACAAGGGCTTCGATCCAACGCGCTACGACGACGATGTCAAGGACCGTACGGAGGAGCTGATCAAGCAGAAAGTCAGCGGACACGAGATCACCGCGCCCGAGGCTCCAAAGGCGCCGCAGGGAGCCCGCGTGATCGATCTGATGGAAGCGCTGCGCGCGAGCCTCAAGGCCGGCACGCGGTCGCCGGCTGCCAAGCGCAGCGCGAAACGAAGCCCGGCAAGCAAGTCACGTCCGCAGGACGGAGCCGGCGCGTCCGCGGGCAAGAGTAGGAGACCGGGGCGCTCCGCGACCAAGGCCGCGGCCAGAAAGGCAGTTCGCAAGGCAGCCTAGTCGAAAGGTGCGAAGCGACTTCCCGAGCCGGGCTTGACGATTGCTGACTCAGCGGGGGAGAGGTTCGATGTGTCCACTGATCGGTATTTCGCCCATGGCGAACTGGGCCAGCGACTCGCACTGCGTCGCGATGAACTGCTTTTTGCGATCTCGGATCCTAGCGCCGAGCGCCGAAGCGAGAATGTGACCGAATTGCAAGCGGTGGAGGCGGCCCTGGCGCGCCTGCGCGACGGGACGTTCGGTCGCTGCGTCGACTGCGGTTCGCCCATCGGCGATCTGCGGCTGCGCGCGCATCCGACATCGTTACGATGCCTGGAGTGCCAGGTCGAACGCGAAAGCGCTGCCAGCGCACCGATGGCGCGCCGCTGACAGGCTGGCCATGCGAGCGAGCGCGCCACGGAGCTTGAACGCGCTGCGCAGGAGCGCACGCCGACCGGACTCGGTCGACGTGCGCTCGCGGTTACTGCGCCCGGCCTATTTGCGACCTGAAGATTCCGGTTGGCGCTCGATCCGTTCGGGCTCGTCGAGCAGCGGATCTTCGTCCTTGGCGTGCGACCGCCCTTCGTTCTCCGCACGCTCCAATTCGCTGGCCTCGCCCGCATCACGCGGCTCGGCGTCGCGGGCCTCACCCTCGACGTCGGCCTTGCGGGCGTGCTCGCGCGTCGCCTTGTTATAGCGCCGCGCGGCGTCGTAGTTGCCTTCGCCCTGCACTTCGCTATCGGTACCCTTCTTTTCGCGCTCGGGAATGTCCTGAGTCATTGTTCATCCCGTCGCAAGGTCACTGCGGGGCAGCCAGGTTGTTGGTGACCGCCTTGACGCCGTCGATGTTCTGAGCCAGCTGCTCGGCACGCATCTTTTCGCTGGCGGTGGCGACACTGCCGGAGAGCGTGACAATGCCGTTGTTCGAGTCGACGTTGATCTGCGTTCCCTTGACCTGCGAGTCGGACAGCAGCGCGCTCTTCACCTTGGTGGTCAGAGTGGCATCGTCGAGCGCCTTCTCGGCTCCCGCCATGGCCTTGGATGTTTCGGTGCGGGCTGTCTGGGCTGCCCGGTTGGTGTCGCTTCGTGCCTGTTCGCGGTCAGAGGGCGAGCACGCCCCCAGCGCAACCAGGGCTACAGCCGACAACACACCAGCAGAAATCGGACGAAACTGAATTGCACGCATGTTGACTCCTCCATACGGATGTCTGCAGAGGAGTTAAGGCAAGCCCTGTTCCTGAATTTCCGCGCGAACGGTGCGGAAAAGGACTGGGCCGCGGCTTCGTCAAGCGCCAGGCGGCGGGGTCCTCGGCTCGCCGTTGCCAAGGGAAGACGAAGGAATCAGCCCTTCGGCGGAATATTCCTTCAGGCGGTTGTAAAGAGTTTTCAGGCTGACGCCCAGTGCCGCCGCGGTGCGCTCCTTCTGGCCACCGAAGTGGTCCAGGGTGGCTAGCACGAGCGAGCGCTCGGCATCCGCGATCGAACTGCCGACGCGTATCGAAAGGAACGGGCCGTCTTCGGGTCGTGTCGTGCGCTGCGAACCGAGTTCGAGCCACTCGTTGGTGATGATCGCATCCTGCTCCATTACGAACGCCCGCTGCACCACGTTGCGCAGCTCGCGGACGTTGCCCGGCCAATCGTAGGCATTCATTGCGGCATAGGCTGCCGGCGCGAATCGCTTGAGCTTGCCCTCGGCCTTGCAGATCTCCTGCAGGAAATGATCGGCCAGCAGCGGGACATCCTCGCTGCGCTCGCGCAGCGGCGGCAGTCGGATCGGAAAAACGTTCAGCCGATACAACAGGTCTTCGCGCAGCTTGCCTTCCGCTACTGCCTTGTCGGGAATGCGGTTGGTCGCGGCTACGACGCGCACGTCGGCGGTCTGCGTTTCGGTCGATCCGACTCGATTGAAGGTCCCGGTTTCCAGCACTCGCAGCAGCTTCACCTGCAGGTCGGGCGGCATCTCGGTGATTTCGTCGAGAAGGAGCGTGCCGCCATTGGAACGCTCGAAGAATCCATGATGCTGGCGATTTGCCCCTGTGAAGCTCCCCTTCTCATGACCGAAGATCTCGCTTTCCATCAGGTGCGGCGAAATCGCGCCGCAATTAATCGCAAGGAAAGGACGCGTCCGCCGACGGCTCAACTGGTGGATCGTCTGCGCGACCAGCTCCTTGCCGGTCCCGCTTTCGCCCTGAACCAGCACGGTGACTGCCGTGGTGGCGACGCGCGCAACCTGCTCGTAGACACGCTGCATCACCGGCGAGTTACCCCACATCTCGCCAAAGCGGCCGCTGCGCGCAAACTCCTCGTGCAGATCGGTAATTTCGGCCTGCAACTCGGCCGGCCGCATCACGCGGCCCAGGACTCCGTTGACCTGCGACGGCGTGACGGGCTTGATCAGGTAGTCGGCCGCACCCAGTCTGAGCGCTTCGATCGACGTTTCGAGGCTCGCATGGCCGGTGATCAGCACGACCTCGGTGTTGTTGAGCACCGACTTGTCCTCGAAGAGCTCCGTCCCCTTCCCGTCAGGCAGCATCAGGTCCAAAAAGACCACGTCCGGCGAATTCATCACCAGTTGCCGCTTTGCCTCGCGCATGGTCCGCGCGGTCGCGGCAGTAAATCCCTGGCTGACGGCCAGCTCGGCGAGCATTTCGGCCGTGTCGGCATCGTCGTCGACGATCAAAGCGTGACCCATTTACCGTCTCCCTCGCCTGATTTTTGGCGCGCCGTCGGGCCTGCTCCAGCGTGCATCGATCGAAGCAACGATATCAGAATGCCCACGGCGAATGCTACTCGCTCCTCATGTGGGCTACCTCAGGCCACCTTTTTTCAAACCCCGGCGCCGGCGTATGTAATTGGTCCCGACTAGCCAATTTCCAAGCCCCGGCTGATGCAACTTCAGCGACCCAGGCGGGTTCCGTGAACGCGCCGGCGCGACCGCGCTTCGACGGAGTGCCGGCGGATGGCAGTCCGACCACGCTGCCGCTGCTCGACTGGATCCATCCGCTGGCGCGCGAGGATGCGTAGGGGTTGCGCGAACCCGCCCGACTTGCCGCGCGGCCCACCGCGCAAGTGAAATGGCGCCTCACTGATCTCGGCGTGCAGGCCATTTACGCCAACGACAACGATGGAATGCTGGTCGGCCTCGCCACCGAGTGGTGTGTGCTGTTCACGGCGATCGATGCCTACGTGCGCGGCTATTCGCTATGGGTCCGGCAGGACTGCGTGGAGACTGCGTCCGGCGAGCGGCACGATTCCGCCGTCACCTCTATGCAGGGAGAGAGTCGGCCTGGCGGATCGCCTCGAAGAAGTTGTTTCCCGCCGATGCGGCTGCCGTTGCGCGACGTCCGCGCGACGCTCAGACGACGTGACGTCCGGCCGCCACGACCGTCAGCAGAACGTTCTTCCAGCCCGATGCAGCGGCGATCTCGCCGGCGTAGGCCGCGGCTGCTGGCAACGAGCTCAATACGGCACCCGCGATCCAGCGACCTTCACATCCCACTACCCAGCAGCCCTTGTGCAACTGGCGCAACATGAAATGAACGGGTCGCGCGCGACTGTTGTGCTTGCTCATGAGGATCGCTCCTTGAGTGCGGTTGCACGATGCGCTAAGGAACGCAAACTCCGTGCCAAAACGATGGCTGGAGTGACCAGGCCAATACCGCGGCACGGGGATTGCTGGGAGCCGCTGCCCGCGCACCGCTCAGGTCACGTGCAACCCTTTTCACACTTCTCGCGAGAGGACACCGATGATCAATTTCATCATTTGGCTGATAGTGGGAGGCGTGATCGGCTGGATCGCGAGCCTGATCATGCGCACCGACGCACAGCAGGGCGTGCTGCTCAACATCGTCGTCGGCATCGTCGGCGCGGCGCTCGGCGGCTGGCTGATATCGCCGCTGATGGGTTTCCCGTCGATCAACCAGGACGCCTTCAGTCTCGGCGCGATGATTGTCTCGCTGATCGGCGCCATCATCCTGCTCGCCATCGTGAACCTGTTCCGACGGGGCTCAGTGCGCTGACGGCAGTCATCGATACGCATTTCTGCTCAACACAATTTAACGGAGGGTCCGGATGAATCAAGCTGTTACCGAAAGTGCCGACCGGCTGCACGGCTCGGTCGAGAAAATCGCGCAAAGCGCACATCAGGCGGTGGATCGTGTTGCGTCGCGAGCGGCTCCCGCCATCGATCAGGCTCGCTCGGCCGCGGCCCACGCCAGTGAGGCCGTGAGCGCCCGAATGGATGATCTTGCCGCGATGCAGGACGAGTGGGTGGAGTCGATGCGCGACCAGGTTCGAGCCCATCCGCTGGCGGTGGTCGGCGTTGCCGTCCTCGCCGGCCTGCTGATCGGCCGGATCATGCGCTGAAGTGGACGGACCGGCGGCGACCGAGGAAGCGCCAAGCCGCTCAGTGCCCCCCGGCGGGGGCCCGCGCCCGACACTGCACCGGCTGATCGGCTCGTTTGCCGACGCCTCGGGAGCACGCGTTCGTCTGTTCGAAGCGGAATTCCGCCGTGCCGCGTGGGCAAGCGTCTACATGGGCGCGATGGCGATCGCGGTTGCGCTGCTGCTCGTCACTGCGTGGTTGATCTTTGCCGCTTCGCTGGTGTACGTGGCGGTGACCGCTGGCCTGCCCTGGTGGCTGGGCGCTCTTCTCGTGATCGCCGCCCATCTGGGTGCGGCCTTCCTGCTGATGCAGCGGGTGCAGGCCTACGTGGATCGATTGTCGTTCGCAGCGACACGTCGGTCTCTCGGGTTCCGCGCCCGTGCACCGGAGTAGCGGCCGATGCTGCCTTCGCTGAAGGAACTGGACGAGCACGTCGGCCTGGCCGAGCAGGAGGTTGTGCGGTCGGATGAGCATGTACGCGGCGCTGCATCGGCGCTTTGGCGTCGCTGGACCGCCCGCGCGCCGGTCGTGGCCGCGGTCGCGGTGGTCGGCCTGCTCGCAGCGGTCTTCCTGCAACCGCGGCGCAGCGCTGGCCGGATGCCTCGCGGCAGACCCCTGCTGGGATGGCAACGACTGCTCAGTCCACTGATCAACGTCGGGATTGCGCGCGGTGTCACCGCGCTGACAGCGCTGATCGCCGGCTTTGCGGCACGCAAGAAAGCGGCGCCGCCGATCACGGTGCCGCATCTCGACCTCGACCGCTACGCCGGCCTCTGGTACGAGATCGCACGGCTACCGCTGCGGCACGAGGACGCCTGCGCGAGCGATGTAAGCGCGCTCTACGAATGGCGCGGCAATTCGCTGCACGTGATCAACCGTTGCACGCGTGCTAACGGACGCACGAAGTTGGCCAGAGGGCGGGCGCGCATCGTCGATACGCGGACGCAGGCGAAACTGCAGGTTTCGTTCGCGCCCGAGTTCCTGGATTTCGTTCCGTTCGTCTGGGGTGACTATTGGGTGCTCGACCTCGCAGACGACTACAGCGAGGCGATGGTGGGAACACCCGATAGAAAGCATCTGTGGCTGCTGGCCCGCACACCCAGCCTGCCGGGCGCTCAGTTGCACACCTTCATCGCGCGCGCCGAGCAGCAGGGCTACGACGTCGCGAAGCTCCAGTACACCCGCCACACGGTCCGACAAGCCGCCGTATCACCACAGTCCGCCGCCGAGCTCCCGCCGCGGGAGGTCGAGCCTGCGCACATCGAGGCCGCCGCCGAGTGATTTGGTTCTTGGCGTGATCGCGCTTGGTACGTCAATTGCTTCGGTCGTTTCGCTCAAACGAAAGATGAGGTTCGAGATGCCGCTTCCCCTCGTGCTCAAGGCTGCCGTCCTGGGCGGCGTTGCCTACGCCGCCACTCGCTGGTATGCAGCACATCGCCAAGCCAACCATGCAACGGCCGCAGTCCGGTCCGACACACCGGGCGACAGCGAACTGACTACCGATTCGCCCAACGCGGCGCCCTGGCCCTCCGGTGACGAGCCCGTGCGGCCGGGCGCGTAGCGCGATGCCGTCGGACCGCGACGGCGCAGATCGATGAACTGGGCGGAGCTGTTCGGCTTCTCGGTGTCTCCGCTCGAGATAGTGCTACGCGGCTCTGCCGTGTTCTGGTTCCTGTTCGCGATATTCCGCTTCGTTCTGCGGCGGGAGGTTGGCGCCGTCGGCATGGCAGACGTACTGGTTATCGTGCTGATCGCCGACGCCTCACAGAATGCAATGGCGGGCGAATCGCGGTCGATCAGCGACGGCTTCACGCTGATCGCCACTATCGTCTTCTGGAATTACCTGCTTGATTGGGCCGTCTTCCGCTTCGACAAAGTCGCCAAAGTGCTCGAACCGCCGCCGCTGGTGCTGGTACGTCACGGTCGGATCATCCACCATAACCTGCGCCGGGAAATGATCGGTATCGACGACTTGATGAGCAAACTGCGTGAAAAGGGCATCGACCGGTTGGACCAAGTCAAACTGGCGATGATCGAAAGCAGCGGCGAAGTGAGCGTCATCCCGAAGGAGGGAGAAAGCCAGTGACCCAGCAGCGCAGCAAGCAGACGACGCCGGGGCCAGCGTGAACGTCGCCACTGATCGCTACGCCGCTCGTGCGGTGACGCTCGCGGCAATGCCGAGTTTCCGCAGGCTGGCTACGGTCAGCGTCGCACGCGCCAGGTCGTAGTCCTTCCAGGCCGCCTGCGACCACTCGAGTTGCTCGCCGGTGCTGCGAAGGTTGAAGTAGTGGCCGCGCAAGTCCTTCTTGCGCGACAGCGCATCCCACGGCACCGGCATTGATACTGGAGCGCCATCGCGCGCGCGCAGAGAATACGCACAGATTGCCGTGGAACCACGCGCGTTGCGCAGGTAGTCGATGAAGATCTTTCCGCGGCGTCGGGCCTTGGCCATGCGGGCAGTGAAGCGATCCGGAGCGGCCGTTTCGAGCCGAACCGCAACGGCCTGCGCGAATGCCTTCACGGTGTCCCAGTCGCGGGTCGGCTTGATCGGCGCGACGACGTGCAGGCCCTTGCCGCCGGTCGTCTTCAGGAAGCCGGTCAGCCCCACTTCAGCGATGAATTCGCGCGTCAGCTGTGCCGCCTCGATCAGTCGTTCCCACGGCACGTCGGGGTCCGGATCGAGGTCGATCGTCACGCGGTCCGGGCGCTCGAGCCGGCTCGCCGTCGATCCCCAAGTGTGAAACTCGATGGTCCCAAACTGCGCCATCCCGGCAATGGCTTCGAACTTCTCCACCGCGACATAGGTATCGACGCCGGTGCTCGTTTTCACGTCGACCGGGCGGGCTCCGGCCGGAGTCCGGACACCGATGTGCTTCTGGAAGAAGCACTCTTGCTGAATGCCTTCCGGACAGCGTACGACCGCTAGCGGCCGATCGCGCAGGTGCACGAGCATCGCCGGCGCGATCGACTCGTAGTAGCGGACGACTTCGAGCTTGGTCACACGTGGCGCGGGGAAGACGATCCGCTCCGGATGGGTGACTCTGACCCGGCTGGTACCGATCCGCTCGTCACCGCCGACAACGCGGGTCGCGCGCTCGTGATGCACGGTCTTCTCCTCCTTGTCCTTTCGCATCCGCCTTCGTCGCGCGCGTCACGGTGGCGGCGGCGCTACTCATGACGCTCAGCCGTTGCGACGACCTCCACGCGTCAACGTGTCGCTCCCGGCACCGCCCTGCGTGCTTGTGCTATCCGGGTCGATCGGACTTTCCACTGAAGGGCGTCGCTCGCCGCGCTGCGATTCGTCTGCCGCGCCGCCCGTTGAGCGAGTGTCGTATTGCGTGTTGAGCGCGCCACGCCGCACGTTCGGGACCGGCTCATCGGTCGGCGACGCTGTGTCGGTCTGCGATACATCGTCGTCGCTGGGACGATCGGTGACGGTATTGTCGCGCTGCCGGCGCTGCGCTTCATCGGGTCCGAGACCGGATCGCCCGCCGGATTCCTCGCTGCCCGTCTTCGGTTGATCGACGCGCCCGGTCGCTGCTCGGCATGTTCGTGTTGCTCGTCTTCGTCGCGCGAAGGTTTCTGGTCCTTGCCCTGCTTTGCCATGCATATCTCCCAAACGGACGGCGCGCCATCAGACATGACGCCAACACCGCTCCTTCGATACGAATCGCAAGCACCGTACCCATCGATGCCTGCCGGGTCCCTGCCGTGGTCGCGGCACTCGCTGCCGCGCGCGACATGCGATAGATTCGAAGCCGAGTGGCCACAGTGATCAGCGACCCGTTCATTTCCGATCCGCACGCCGGAACGACCTGGTTTTCGCACACCGAGCAGGTCGAGCGCCTGCCGCTGGTCGCGGCGCTCGTCAGCCGTTTCAATCATGACCTGCGCACGCCGCTGAACACCATTTCCGGTTGGACGCACCTGCTGCGCGAAGGCGCGTCGGATCCTGCGAGAACCCGGCACGTCTCGGAAGTCTTCGCGCGCAGCATCCGTGACGAGACCGCGCTGCTGGAGGAGTTCGTTGACGACGTGCGATCGTTGGTCGATGCACTTGTCTTGAATCCGGTCAACGTCGCCGCAGAGGAATTGCTGGCCGAAGCGACCGATCGACTGACACCGATGCTCGACGTCCACGATGTCGAGCTGCTGCGCACGGGCACCGTCGACGGTGCGTTGCTGCTGGTGGACCGGACTCGCGCCGCGCGCCTGCTGTACCGACTGCTGCTCACGGCGGTGCGACGCACCCCGGCCGGTGCGACCGTCGAGCATCACGTGGGACTCGGCCACGGCCAGTTTGCCGTCGAGGTCGATGCTCCGTCTTCAAGGCCGACTTTCGACGACGCCTCGCTGCTCGATCTGCGCGTGTCTAGCGTCGTCACCGCGCAACTCGGTGGAAAACTGGAGATCGCAATTCCGGATACGCGCTCGCGCTTCAGATTGCAGCTGCCGACGAACGAGTGACGTCCATTTTTGCGGCGAGAATGACGGCGAGACGGGTTCGGCGCTTCAGTACCAAATAGCAGTACTCGTAGCCAGCGGCGGTCGGATGCAGGCCATCCTCGGCATAAAACTGATCGCGTCTCTGCAGGAAGTGGTTCCGCTCGGGAACCACGGCGAAGTTGACCAGCCGAACGCGCAGCTTCCGGCAGGTTCTGACAAAGACCTCGCGCACGCGCACCGAGCGTCGCGCCAGGATCAGATTCAGCGGCCAGCCGAACAGCGGCGCTCCGCTGAGATTGGCACTGCTGACCACGATGACCAGGGGCGTCAGTTCGCGTGCCCGCGCGATCGCCACTTCCAACGAAGCGCGCAGGCGGTCGCAGCGGGTCCCATAGATCACATCATTGCCGCCGACCGCGATCAGGACCGCATCGAAGCGGCCGCTCGCCGTGGCGAGCTGGTCCGGCACCGAGGCCGCGCGCGCTCCGATTTCGGCGCGGTTCTCAATCGACGCGTCGGGAAACTCGCGCGCCAGGCGACCCGCGACCGTGTCGTCGAGGCATTCGCTGCCGAGCCCTACGGCCGTGCTGTCGCCGACGATCAGAAGTCGGCGCGATGCGCTCGGCAACGGCCGCTCGTAGCGCTGGGCACGCTCAGCGTAGCGGCAGGCGCGGTTGACCTGCCGCGCGAAATCGAGCGCATGCGCAGTCGCCACACCCAACAGGGCTCCGGCGACGCAACACGCCATGTTCGACCATAGCGATGATTCCGATTCTTCCATTGCTGCCTGCTAGTAGGCATACGGCGTGCCACACGCTGCGTATCGCCTCTGTGTCTGACGAGCGGCGAGACGACGGCGCCACATGGCGTGGTCGAGTATCACTTATGCCCGGCTCCGTCGTTCGTACCAGTCCATCAACGGTGTGGCGGACACGCCATGCAGCGCGATCGATGCCGCGATGGTCAGCAATGCGACGTCGGCCAGCGTACGCGCCAGCTCAACGGGAACGGCGTGATCCAGTGCATAAGCGAGGTAGTACAGCGATCCGATCCCGCGGATGCCGAACCACGCCACCAGTCGGCGCTGGTGAAGGTCGAATACCTGACGTGGCGCCGTGACAAGCACGGCGATTGGGCGCGCGACGAGCACGAGCACCGCGACGAATCCGACTGCCACCGGCGTCCACTCGATGTGCCCCAGCAGGACGCCCACCAGGATGACCAGCGCGACCTCGCAGAGGCGCTCGCCTTGTTTGGTCCATGCTGCGAGGCGCGCACGCAACTTGGCGGGGTCTGTCTGCTCCTGGCCCGATCCGTCGCTATGCAATCCCTTCGCTATCGCGAGCCCGCCGGCGAACACCGCGAGGAAGCCGTAGCTTCTCAGTGCCAGCGCCAAACCGTAGATCAACGCGATGACGCCGAGCACGAGGAACTCGACCAGTTCGGTCGGGCTGCCGGAGCGCTGCACCGCGCGCAGCACACGTGCCACGACGCTGCCGCTCAGCCAGCCGAGGGCGAGGCCCGCCAATGTGGCCCAGAGCAGATCGACTGCCACCCAGCGCAGGCCGAAGGGACCGAGCGGATGCAGTCCCAGCAGTCCCAGCGCCAGCATCATTGCCGGAAATGCCGTGCCGTCGTTGAGCCCGCCCTCCGCAGTCAGTGCCAGTCTCACGCGATCGCGATCGCCCGGCTTGCGGATCTGAACGTCGGACGCAAGAACCGGATCCGTCGGTGCCAGCATCGCAGCGAGCAGCAGTGCAGAAGCAAACGACAGCTCGAGCAGCGCCATGGCGCCCGCTGCCGCAAGCAGCGTCGTCACGATCATGCCGGCCGTCGCCAGTAGGAGCGGGGTCTGCCACGCGGTGCGGTAATCAGTGACACGGAGCCGCAGGCCGACCGAAAACAGCGTCACCAGCACCGCGATCTCTGCCAGCAGCCGGACGACGTCGGCGTCGTTGACGATATCGACATCGACCCAGTCGAGCCCGCGCGGCCCGATTGCGAAGCCGACCGCGAGATAAAGCATCGCGGGTGACAGCGGCAAGCGCTGCACCGGGCCACTTGCGAATGCCATGGCGACCAGCAGCGCGCCGACCAGCAGGAACCACTGGTGCATGGCGATACTCGCGAATGAAAAAGTTATTCAGCAACTGCCGTGCCTTTGCAACATTACAATTCGCGACTTCCGGAACGGCGCACTCCCCGCAAGAGCTCGAATGCCCTTGGACTTCCTACGGCCTAAACGCCGAAACTTGATGACAGCAACGCGCCGGTCCGCCACTGCAAAGGCCTTGCTGGTCGTCACAGCGAGTTCGAGCCTCGCAGCGTTGATCCACCTTGGCGTGCTGCTGCCCTGGTTGGGGCCGCCTGCCCCCGTCTTGGTCGTGGCGTTGTCGGTCGTGGTCAGCGCCGCCTACGGTGGGCTGTGGGCCGGCCTGCTCGCGACCGCGATCGGCGCGGTCATTGCCGCCAGCGGGCTGGGGCTCGGCGTGAGCAGGCTTTCCGCGACCCCGGACGAGTTGGCCCGGCTGTCGCTGCTGATTACCGGCTGCGTGATCGCCGCGCTGCTGGCGGCGGCGTTGCGCAAGGCGCGCAAGCGGTCTGAGAGCGCACGGCTCGCAATCGCCCGCGAGATGGCTGAACGCCAGCTCGCGCAGCAGCGATTGATGGCGAGCGAGGCGCGCTTTCGCGAGCTGATTGAATCGCATCCCGACATCGTGTTTGTGGCCGACGCGCTGGGAATTCCGCGCCATGCAAACCGGCGCTGGTTCGAGTTCTCCGGGCAAACCGAACAAAAGCCGGAGCAGGAACACTGGATCGAACGCGTGCATGACGCCGACCGCGAGCGCGTGCTCGCGGAATGGACGCTTGCGGTCAACACCCAGATGCCGCTGGAGGCGCGTTGCCGGTTGCGCAGCCAGGATGGCGGCTATCGCTGGTTTCTCGTGCGGGCACGACCGGTGCACGGCGTCGCCGACGAACCGATACTGTGGTTCGGCGTCGCCACCGACATCGACGCCCAGATGCGCGCCGAAGCGGCGCTGCGAGACCGCGAGGAGCAGCTGCGGCTCGCGCTCGAATCCACCGGCCTCGGAGTCTTCGAGTTCGAGTTCTGGACGCGGCGGATCGTATGGTCGGATCGCTGCCGTGCGATCTGGGGATTCGATGCCGGCGAGCCGCTGACGATCCGCAAGATCCGGGATGCGCTGCATCCGGACGACCGCCGCAAGACAGCACGCGCGCTCTCCGGCGTGCGCGACCCCGATGGCAGCGGCGAATTCGCCTTCGAGTTCCGCGTGCTGCGGCCCGACGGGCAGCAACGCTGGGTCGCAGCGCGCGGCTGCGCCTTCTTCGTGTCGACCGCCGATGGCGACCGCGCGATACGGTGCATCGGCACCATGCTCGATTTCACCGAACGCCGCGTCTCGGAGGAACTGCTGCGGCGGAGCGAGCAGCGCCTGCGCGAGGCCGACCGTCGCAAGGACGAGTTCCTCGCCATCCTCGCGCACGAACTGCGCAATCCGCTGGCTCCGATGCGAAATGCCTTGCAACTGCTCGAAGCTTCAGCTGCGCAACCCGAAACGTCGCGCTACGCGCGCAGCGTCCTCGATCGCCAGCTCACACAGATGGTCAGGCTCATCGATGATCTGCTCGATGTCGCGCGCATCACGTCCGGCAAGCTCGAGCTACGGCGCAGCACCGTGTCGGTGAGTTCGCTGGCACAAAGCGCAGTCGAGACGGCGCGGCCGCTGATCCGTGAGCGGCATCACGAACTGCGCGTACACCTGCCGCAGTCGCCGGTCGAGGTGAATTGCGACGAGGCACGCATCAGCCAGGTCCTGTCGAATCTGTTGAACAATGCCGCCAGGTACACGCCGATCGGTGGATTTGTCGAACTCACCGCACTAGCAGACGAGAGCGAAATTCTCTTCGAAGTGCGAGACAACGGAGTCGGCATTTCACCCGAAGCACTCGACTCGATCTTCGAGATGTTCGCGCAGGGCGGAGTGACGCCTGCCGCGGGCCATACCGGCCTCGGCGTCGGACTGCCGCTTTCGCGCTCGCTGATTGCCCTGCACGATGGCCAGCTCGAGGCAGCGAGCGCCGGTCACGGACACGGCACGGTGTTCACCGTCCGGCTGCCGCGCGGAACGCAGCCGATTCTGTCGGCCCTGGCACCGGCCATCCGGCACACGGTCGACGCTGTCCGCAGCCGCAAGATCCTCGTCGTCGACGACAACCGTGACGCAGCCGACTCGCTGGGCGAACTGATGCGCATCGCCGGACACGAAACCCGCGTGTGCCACGACGGCTTTCACGCCCTGGCGATGGCCGAGGCGTTTCGTCCCGACGTGGTGCTGCTCGATATCGGCATGCCGCGGATCGACGGGCACGAAGTCGCCCGTCGCCTGCGGTCCCAGCCGTGGGGACGTCACATGCAAATCGTCGCTCTGTCGGGCTTCGGGCGGCCGGACGACCGTCAGCGATCTATCGACGCCGGCTGTGACGAGCACCTGACGAAGCCGGTCAGCGATGGCGACCTGCGACGCGCGATATCCGGCCCACCGTCGAAGTCGCCAGCCGTCACGCCTCGCGAGGCAGGGAACGCAGCCGTTCCAGCGCGCTGACTCCATCGCTGATACCGCGTCGTACGATGGCGCCGACGTCATGCGGCAGTTCGGCATCGAGCGCGTCACGGAAGCAGATCAGGGTGCTGCATTCGACCGCTTCCCAGATCGAGTCGATGTCGGCTTGCTGGTACAGCGGCTCGCCCGGCACATCCGGCGGAAACGCTTCGACGAATCCCAGCTCACCTCCGCTGCGCTGGAGCTCGCGGGCGATGCCGCGATAGCTCGCCGCACGATCCTGCAAGAGCAGCCGCAAGGATTCCCGCCCCGCGCTTTGCGCCAGTTGTACTGCCACGCGTTCAGTGTCCCTGCAGGCCGTCAGCACGCGACTCAGCAACTCATCGACTGACTCATCATGGATCTCTAGCATCGAGACACTCCCCTAGCGACTTGTTGTCGATTGCAGCAGGCAACGTACCTGCGCGCTCACGGATTACCGCCCGCGCCCGCCAGCAGTCATCGCGCGCGTCGCCGCGGGCGCCTGCGATCAGCCGCCCGGTACGGACTTGCTGCCGTATCCGGGAGGATTCGCGGACGGAGATTTCTCAGCCGGCGCAGTCCGCTGGCCCGTGTCTTGGCCACCGGTGGTGCTGGCTTCGGGAACGAAGCCGCCGGCCTGCCCCGCCGCGTTCGCGAGCTTCAGGCGGTCGCCCGGAACGCCGACCTGCTTGGCGAGCGTCTGCGCCTGCTGCAGGTGCTCACGCAGATGCGGCAGTGTCTGTTCCGCGTAAGACCTCAACTGCGCGTCGGCGGCCGTGCGTGAAGTCTGAGTGAACAGCGCCACGGCCTCCTGGTGCGCGGCAACCCCTACCTGCGCTGCGTACTCGCGATCGAAGTCGCGCCCGCTCAAGGCCCGCAGCCGCTCGAGGTCGGCCGAATGCGTTGCGTTCATCGCCAGCATGTCAGTGATGCCGGCGCTGCGCGCGATCGAGCGCAGTTGATCGCTGATCTTGGTGTGGTCGTCGATCATGTGCTGCGCAAACGTCTTGACCACGGCTGCCTGGGTCTTGTCGAGCGCCAGCCGGCTCGTCTCGATCTCGAAGGTGTCGCCGCTGGCGGCCAGGCTCACGAAATCACGGTCGGCCGCGGCCATCGCTGGCGCTGATGGCGCCGGGATCGACAGTTCCTTTTTCGGCGCGGGCGCGCTCGCTGACGGCGCCCCGCTGACCGTTGCCGATTTCGTCGTACTACCGGGTGTCGCCTGCGAGCTGCCGCCGACGCCGCGATCCCGATCCCCGCACGCAACGAGCGTCAAGGCCGCGACGACCGCGGCCGTCAGCGCCATACGATGCAGATCGGGGCCTTGGTTGCTGAGGGTCGGGTCCTCCTTCATACACCTCCTTTCCAAACGATCACGCGGTCGCGATGTTCATCGTGTCGCGCAACCGCTTGACCTCGTCGTGATTCCGTTGCACCCCTTCGAACTGGCGACGCACGACCGCCTCGACGTCCGATGGCAGGCCCTTTTCGAGTGCCTTCCGATAGCGGGCCACTGCGACGTCCTCGCTGCGCTCGCATTCGTTCAGCATCGCCTTGTCGTCATTGAGCGCGAGCGTTCCGCGCACAGCTATCCAGCCCCGGTGGACGGCACCCGAAGCTGTTCCGCTGGTGTCGGGCTTTCCGCCCAGCCGGGCGACCAGGTCCTGCAGTTCGCGTGCAGCTTCGGAACAGTCGCGCGCACGACGTGCGAAGAACTGCTTGAGGTCCGCCGAGCGCGCGTGCTCGGCACAGGTCTTGAAACCGTACTCGCCGTCCTTGCAGGTTTCGACCAGATCATTGAGCGTTTCGGTCAGGTCCTTGCTGTCCATTGGTGGTCTCCCTTGGTTGGAAATTGGCACTCAGGTGGGTTCCGGCTCCGGAAAGTCCAGGCGACTTCCGATGTGCGCATCGTGGTTTCGCGTTGCACACGAACCCTTCGATGTGGCAGGCACCATGCCCGCAAGCGCTGGCACCCCGCTTGCATGGCGTTGCTCATGACTGTCAACTCGCGCCTGTCCGTCGAATCGGCTTCCGCGTCCTCACCCGAAGGCGAAGAGCGACCGCACCTGGTCGACGTCACGATGTACTGGAGCGCCACCGGGGGTGGTGTTGCCCGCTATCTGCGCGACAAGCGCCGCTGGGCCGTGTCGCGCGCAAACTGGCGGCACACCCGCGTCGTTCCGGCTGACTGTGAAGCGCCGGACTGTCGAATCGGCGGCGTGCGTATCCCGTTCAGCGGCGGCTACCGCTTTCCCATGCTGCGCAACCGGGTCGCCCGCCTGTTGGTGCGGCTGGAGCCGGATCTGATCGAGGTCGGCGATCCCTTCCGGGTCGCGTGGGCAGGCCTCGATGCCGCGCGCGATCGCGGCGTGCCCGCAGTGACCTTCTGCCACTCGAATCTTGCCGATCTCGCGGGGCGCTGGTTTGGATCGGTCGCGCGCAAGGCGATGCGACGTTACCTGCACCACGTTTACATCGGCTTCGATGCGGTGTTCGCGGCCAGTCGCTGGATGGTGGACGAGGCGCGCGACCTCGGACTCGACAACGTCGTGCACCAGCCTCTTGGAGTCGATCTGGCGACATTCAATCCGTCGCGGCGGGATCCGCGCTGGCGCAGCGAACTCGGCATTGACCCCAAGACCGTCGTGCTGATTTACGCGGGTCGGTTCGCAAAGGAAAAGAACCCGCGCGTCCTGAGTGAACTGCCGGCGCGCCTGGGACCCGACCACGTGCTGGTGGCTCTCGGGGCCGGGCCGATGGCGCCGCAGGGGGAACGCATCCGCCTGCTGCCCTACGCGGCGGACCCTCGCACCGTGGCGAGGGCGCTGGCGAGCGCCGACGTGTTCGTGCACGCCGGAGAGTCCGAGACCTTCGGCCTGGCGCCATTGGAGGCACTCGCCTGTGGAACGCCGGTCGTCATGCCGGCCCGTGCGGGCCTACTCGACCTGGTCGATGGCAAGGCGGCTTTCGGCGTCCCTCATGCAACCGCCGATGCGCTGGCCGAGGCGGTTCGCGCGGTGTGCACTTCGTCGATGGAGTCGACGCGCCGGGCGGCGATCGAGGCGGCGAAGGCGTTCGATCAGCAGGCGACGTTTGCACAGCTATTCGCGCGGTACGCAGCGCTGCGATCCGTCAGCGCTTCGACCGACCGCGGCATCGGAGGGCTTCGCCTTGCGTGAACCCTTGCATCTCTGCGTGTCGCTGCACGACGTGGCGCCGGCCACCTGGCTGTCGTGCCAGCGGGTGCTGGCGGCCGTGCGCGAAGTGGCCGACATTCCGATCACCCTGCTCGTCGTGCCTGCGTACTGGGGGCAGTGCTCGGCACTGGCCCCAGGCTTCACCGAGGCAATGTCGGATCAGCTTGCCCGGGGAAACGAGTTGGCCTTGCACGGCTACTTCCACCAGGATCTGGGCACTCCGACGTCAGGATTCGACTGGCTGCGGCGTCGCGTCTATACCGCCGGAGAAGGCGAATTCTGGGATCTCACTGAGTCAGAGGCGTCCGAGAGATTGCTGCTCGGTCAGCGCTGGTTCCACGCCAACGGCTGGCCGCTTGCCGGGTTCGTTCCTCCGGCGTGGCTGATTGGCGCGGGGGCCTGGAAGGCCGTGCATGGCTTCCCGGCAATCCGCTACGTGACGACCTTCTCGCACATCCACGCAACCCATACCGGCGTGTCGGTCCATGCCCCCTGTTTGACACTCAGCGTGCGCGCCCCATGGCGCCGCGCACTATCCCTCGTGTGGTCGAACCTCGCACTGCGCCGGTGTCGCGCGACCGTCGTGCGCCTCGCGCTGCATCCACGCGACGCGGCCTATCCGTCAGTGCGCCGCGCCTGGCAGAGGAAGCTGGAGACGCTGCTGGGCGAGCGCGAGGCAGTCACCAAGGCGGACTTCGTCGCGCGCGTCATGCCGCAGCGCCTGGGGCCCGCGGCCGCACGCGGTTACTCGGGCCGGGCATTCGCCGCCAGCCGGGAGCCGATATAAGCGCGCGTTGTGCAAGATTTTCCGCAAACGATGCTCAAAACCCTGGCGAAAGCCGGAAGCTTCCGTCGCGCGCCTGAGTGAGAAAGACATGATTCAAAGTCGGCACGGCAATTGCTTTATTGAATCCGCAACCCATCGTCCTGGAACGTAGGTTGTTCGGTGCTCGACCCTTCCCCCTTCCCTCCCCACGACGTCGGCACCGGTTCCCAGCCCCGCTACATAGCGGGGCTTTTTTTTGGCTGGCCGGTGAACTCAGTTCAGTAGAGCGCGAGCAGCAGCGAGGCCGTCGCGGCGCCGATCGCCGCACCGGCTGCCACGTCGCTCGGGTAGTGCAGTCCGAGAGCCACACGCGAGAGCGCCATCAGCACCGCGACCGGCACGAGCACCCAGACCGTCGGCGGGTAATAAGCACTCAGGAGGATGGTGAACGTCGTAGCGTGCAGTGCGTGGCCGGAGGGAAAGCTGAACTGGTCGAGCGCCCGGCCGCAGGCGCGGATATCCGGGCACTTCACGAACGGCCGCGGCCGCCCGATCTTGCCCTTGACCCAGAGATACAGCGTCAGGTTCGCCGTCTCCGGCGAGCAGCATCTGCGCCGCGACATCCCGGCCTTCGGTTCCGCCGGCCAGGCCGAGCGCGGCGATGATCACGTACCAGAAGATGCCGTCACCGAGCCAGCTGACCCCGCGCAAGACGGCCACCAGAGCGCGGTACTGCGAGGCACGATAGACGCGCTGCGCCCAACGGCGGTCGCGTTCGGCCCAAAGCGTGCGCTGGATGCTATGCGGCATACGCCGGGGTCGGACGTCTCGTGCCGTATCGGCACGCGCTCAGGGCCTGTTCGTACTGATCGACGATGGCATCCCAGGAAGCCGCGGCTGCTGCGCGCCGTGCGGCTGCGCGCATCGAATCCCGCATCGACACCGATTCCGCTGCGCTGACTGCGTGGCGGCCATGCTCGATGAACTGCTGTTCATCGCCAGGCTGCGCCAGCAGGCCGCTGACACCGTGTTCAATGTGCACCGATGCCGCCGCCATGTCGTAGGCCACCACGATCAGTCCGGACGCCAGGGCCTCCAGGGTCACGTTGCCGAAGGTCTCGGTCAGGCTGGGAAACAGGAACACGTCGCCGGAGGCGTAGTGCGCCGCGAGTCGGTCGCCGCGCAGCTCGCCCGCGAAATGGACACCCGGGCCTGCGCTGCGCTCCAGGGTCCTGCGTAACGGACCGTCGCCGACCATGACAAGTCGCGCGCGCGGCTGACATTCACGCATCGCTGCGAACGTGCGCAGGACCAGCGGCAGATTCTTCTCGGCGGCAAGGCGACCGACGTGCAGCGCGACCGGGTCATCGGCCTGCACGCCCCACTGTCTCCGAAGTTCCTCACTGCGATGGACGGGCGAGAAGCGCTTCTCATCGACGCCGCGCCCGATCACTTGCAGATTCCAGAATCCATCGTTGCGCCGTTGCGCCGCCAGCGCCCCGGTCGGCACGAAGGTTCGGTCGGTCGCGTTGTGGAAATACCTCAGGTACCGGCTCACAAGCCGGCGCATGAAACCGAACCCGTAGTAATCGCTGTAAAGGTCGAAGTTGGTGCGCAGATCGGAAGTCACTGGTAATCCCAGCGTGCGTCCCGCCCGGCACGCTGCCCATCCGAGCGGCCCTTCGGTGGCCACGTGGACGACATCCGGCCGCCGTACCTGCCAGCGACGTGCCAAACCCGCCATCACCGGCAGTCCGATCCGCAGCGCCCGGTACATCGGCAGCGGCAGCCCAGGGACGCGCCACTCGTCGATGGTGTCGCATCGTGCTTCGCCGGCCTGCCGCGGCCGAACCAGGTGGACGGAATGGCCGCGCGCGCGCAATCCGTCGACTGCGCGCGCAACGGTGTTCGCGACGCCGTTGAGCTCGGGCGGATAGGTTTCGGTGACGAACGCGACGCGCACGAAAGCACCGTCAGCAACGCCGGTGCCCAGTGCGTAGCAGGCGCTCTGGCTGCGTGTCAGAGCAGGAACTCGAGCTTGCGCGCAAGCCATTCACCTGCGCGTGTCACCCAGCCGCGCTTCAGCCAGCGCTCCAGCGTGAGTTCCTCGCTCTCGGCGACATCTCCGGCGAACAGCGCTTCGAAGCGCGCAGCGACGTCGGTATCGAGAATGACGACGTTGGCTTCGGCGTTGTGAAGAAGACTTCGCCAGTCCATGTTGCTCGATCCGGCCGTGGCCCAGACTCCATCGATCACCGCGGTCTTGGCGTGCAGGATCGCGTTTCTGCGTTCGAAGATGCGAACTCCGGATTCGAGCAGCCGGCCGTAAAGTGAACGTCCGGCGGCGAGCGGTGCCCAGACGTCGCTGATTCCCGGCAGGACGAGGCGGACATCGACTCCACGTCGCGCCGCGTCGGTCAGCGCACGCAACAGGCGGCGCGTCGGGACAAAGTAGGCAGAGGTGACAAAGACGTTACGACGCGCCCCCCTGATGGCTCCGAGCAGTGCGCGATATAGCGGGTTTCGTCGTCTGCCGGCCGCACAGGCAGTCACGGCGATCGAGTGGTCGCCCGCCACGCTCAGTGGCGGAAAGTAGTCGGCCTGCTGCGGCGGCCGAGACGCGCGGGATCGCCAGTGATCGAGGTAAAGCCGCTGCAGTTCGCCCACGACCGGGCCCTCGATGCGCAGATGAGTGTCGCGCCAGCGGACGACGGACTCACGCTGGTCCGCTGACGGCGGACTCGAATAGACGCTGCTGATGTTGACGCCGCCGATGAAGGCCACGGTGCCGTCGACTACCAGCAGCTTGCGATGGTCCCGCTGGTGCAAGGTCCAGCGCCACGGGTGCCGCAGCGGATTGATCGGGTTGAATTCCAGCAGCGCCACCCCGGCATCGCGCAGCGAATCGAAATAACGTCCCGGCGTCGTCCACGACCCGAATGAGTCGTAGATCAGGTTGATCTTCACGCCTTGCGCGCGCTTGAGCAGCAGCAGTTCGCGCAGTTCGCTGCCCGGTCCGGCATCCTCGAGGATGTAGCTTTCGATGTTGATGTGATCGCGCGCCAGCGAAATGGCGTCGAACATCTCCCGATGCGTCTGCGGACCGTCGATCAGGATTTCCGCGCGATTGCCGGGCGTGGCACCGCGCCCGATCCTGCGTCGCAGAATGCGAGCGTGTCGCCTCAGCGCGTCCGGGCGACGAGCGACCGGAATATCACGCGGCTTCCAGGGACGTCCCCAGACTTCAAACAGGCGCCGCAACCAAGGTTGCGCAGCCGGGACGGCGGTAGGCGAGGACTGCATCACCGAGCCTCCGCGCTCAAGCGCGATCGCTCAGCGATCGCTGCCGGCGCGCTTGACCTTCCGCGGCGCGGATCCGACGCGTCCGCGCGGAGCGTTACGCCTGCCGGTCGCCTCAGCAAGGCCTGCTTCCCGCTCGTCGATGCCCTGCACCGCGGTATTGCGTGTCAAAGCACTGACATGTGCAGCGGTTTTCCCGGCAGCTGCAGGTCGTGACAGCCTTGCCGGAAACGGCCACGTCCGACGTGCGGTCATTCAGCGCGCCGCTCGAGATCGCGCACGACACGGACGTGCACGCGGCCGGAGCGCAGCCGCAGGTGGGCCGTCGGGTGCGGTCCGGACTCATTGGGCAAGCGTCCCGGGTGATCGGCCGGGTCGCGGCTCGGGTGGTCGACGATAGGACGCGGCAACGGAGCGTCCTCGGTTCGCATGGGACTCATGAAGGCCTCGTGTTGGTGGACGACGAGCCGCCGAACACTGCGGGTGCGACTCGACCTAGGGGCATTGCAGCAAACCATGTACCCGACGGCGCCGGCCATCGCTTTCAGGTCGCGAATGGGGGACCCGCACCGTAAGCGGGACACTCGCGGCGAGCGGCGCGTGCCGGCGGCGACGCAACCCGTGTTACTTGATCCCCGATGTGCCGGATCGCATCGGTGAGCTCGCAGCGGCAGCAGCACTCGCGAGTTCGGCTTTGCGCGCGCGTCGCCGACGACGCAGTCCGAGCAGCAATCGCAAACTCGCCGGCTCGTCGCGGCCGCGATCCAGGTACGCCGCCCAGACGCGCAGCGACTTCGAGCGGCGCGCGGCGCTACGCACCGCGATGAGAAATGGCACGGCGATGAACGCGCCGGCGATGCCCCAGACCCAACCGGCGATCATCACCGCCAGGAACACGGCGAGAGGGCTCAGCTCGAGCCGGCGACCCACCACCCACGGTGTCACGAAGTTGCTTTCGATCACGTTGATCACGCCGAACGCGGCCGGCGGCAGCAGCACTTCTCCGGGAGTCTCGAAGGTCAGCGCGCCCACCAGGAACAGCGTCACGAGCACGACGAACGGTCCCAGGTAAGGAATGAAACTCATGATGCCGGCGAACGCGCCCCACAGGACCGGGTTCGGCAACCCGATCATCCAGCACGCCAGACCGGTCGCCAGCGCCACACCTGCATTGATCAGCGCCTGCGTGGCCAGAAAGGTGGCGATGTCGCGCTGCGCTGCGCGCACCGCGCCAATCACTGCGACCCGGGATCGACGGCGCGGCAACGCTTCGACGGTGCGGATCACGAGCCATCGCTCGGACGCCAACAGAAAGAAGAGCAGGATCAGCGTGGCGGCGACGAAGATGCCCGCATTGGCAACTTTCATCAGCAGCGTGCCGGTTAGAGCCACGCTCTCGCTCGCGATCTTGTCCTTGAGCGGGTCGGGCGGCGGCGCGGTTGGTGCCGAGCGGGCCGCCGTGGCCCGCGCCTGTGCCGGTGCCTGCGAGGGCGCGAGGAAAGGCACTCCGCGACGCCAGTCTTCCGCGCGGTCGATCAATTGCTGGATGCCCTGCGGGGCCTTCTCCCACCACGCAGTCGCCGGCGCTGCCAGCATGGAGACCAGCACCGACAGACCGAGCACGAAACCGCCGACGACGACGGCTGCACCGAGCGCGTCCGGCACGCCGCGGCGGCCGAGTTGCCGAACCAGCGGTGAAAAGAGAAAGGTCAGGACGATAGCCACCGCGAAGGGCAGCAGCACCGGCTGCGCGAACTTCGCAAACACCACCAGCGCGATGAAGAGCAGGCCGCGCAGCGCGCGCGACGACGCGACACTTCCGCCCGCGGCAGGCGCTTGTTCCATGCTGTGATGGCTCAAAGGTTCGGCGAGCACGTCGGATGGACCACGCGCGCGCCTGGCTACCGGCCTGGTGCGCAGCCGGCCATAGACTCGCTTCCGCGTTCGCGCGTGGGAGCGCAGGTCCGCATCAGGCGATCGCGCGGCAGCGCGGACGCGCCGGACAATGCGCCGACACCGGTCAGTGTGCGCCATGCTCCCGGCACAGACGGGCTCGACGAGCGCGCACCGTGCAGCGTCGTCACGCCGAGTGCCATCAAGGAGAGCGCCAGCAAATGGACGGGCTTGATCACACCGGTTTTAGGCATATGGCATGCCTGCAACCTGCGTGATCGACCCCAAGCCCCACTTGACGCCGGCTCTTCGCGATCCCGAATACGCTGTGGATTGCCGTGTCATCGTGGTTCGCCGATGGCGGCCCCCGACTCGGCGCCGCGATCGCGTTTTACTCGATCTTCGCGCTCGCTCCGCTGCTGATCGTTGCCACCGCGATCGCCGGTGCGGTGTTCGGTCTCGACGAAGTGCGCAGCCAGTTCGCTGCCCAGATGGCGGCATTGATAGGAAAGGAGGCCGCTTGGAGCCTCGAGCGCATGATCTCCACGGCGTGGCGACCCGAAGCCGGCGTGCTCGCCGGCGTCATCGGCGTCGCCACGCTGCTGATCGGCGCGACCGGCGTGTTGGTCGAGCTGCGCAATGCGCTCGACACGATGCTGCATATCGAAAAAGGCGAGCGATCCGTGGTCGGCGCCTACCTTCGCGCGCGACTGGCTGGGCTCGCCCTCGTTCTCGGCTTCGGTTTCCTGCTGATCATCTCGCTGATGCTGAGCGCGCTGCTGTCGGTGGTGTCTGGCTGGTTGCCGGCGCGATTCCCCGAATTCAAGCTCTTGCTGGCTCTACTCGATCTGGCGGTTTCGATCGTCGTGCTGACGCTCGCGTTCGCTGCGATCGTGCGCTGGTTGCCCAGCCGGAAGCCGCCGTGGAAGCTCGTGTGGATCAGCGCCCTCGGCAGCGCGCTGCTTTTTGCCGTCGGCAAGTACCTGGTGGGGCTTTACCTCGCGCGCGCGGCGTTCGTGGATGCCTACGGCGCAGCGGGTTCGCTCGCCGTGATTCTCTTCTGGATCTACTTCACATCCCAGCTGATGCTTCTGGCCGTGGCGTACGCCCGGCAATTCGCGCCCCAGGCCGCAGGCACTCGACGAACGATATCGCGACGGGTTGCGCTGAACTCCTAGGATCGAAGACCGGTTGAGACGTCATGCGTGGGTTTGCTCTGATTCGGCTGCATCCCGGGCCGCATACGACTCGAGGCGGTTGTACAGCGTCTTCAGGCTGATCCCGAGCATCGCGGCTGCGTGCTTCTTCACTCCGCCGCAGCGTGCCAGCGTCGCCATCGTGACGCGGCGGTCGATTTCATCGAGCGGCGTGCCGATGCGCACCGTGATCAGGTCGTCGGTGTCTTCCATCGCCGCGCCCGTCGGGGGCGCGTCGCTGTCGTCGATCACGCTGCCGGCATGCAGATACGCCCGGTGAACGAAATTCTGCAGTTCGCGCACGTTGCCGGGCCAGGCATGCTGGTTCAGTCGGGCAAGGGCTGCGCGCGAGAACCGCTTATGCGTTCCTTCAGTCCGATTGATTTCGTCGAGGAAATGCTGCGCGAGCAGTCCGAGATCGGAGTCGCGCTGCCGCAGCGGCGGCACACGAAGCGGGAAGACACTCAACCGTTGCAACAGGTCTTCCCTGAACAGGCCCTCGTGGATGGCGGTCGCCAACGGACGCTCGGTGCTCGCCACGATGCGTACGTCGGCTGCGACCGGTGTCGTAGCCTGCTCGGCGACGAAATGCCCCGATTCGAGGAAGCGCAGCAGCTTCACCTGAGCCGCTACCGGCAACGCGCCGATTTGCGCCAGCAGCACGGTTCCCCCATGGGCTCGCTCCAGCGCGCCGACATGGCGCTGCTCCGCGCCGCCCGATGCGTCCCGTCCGAAGAGATCCGCTTCGATCGAGTGCGAAGGAACCGCGCTGCAATCAAGCATCAGAAACGGCGCACGTTTGCGGCGAGAGAGTTCGTGCAGGGTGCGCGCGACGAGGGTCTTGCCGCTCCCCTGCTCGCCGATTAGAAGCACCGGGGCGGAAGTCGGCGCGACGCGCGCGATCCGGTCGTACAGTTCCTGCATCGGTACGGAGGCTCCCAGCAGGAGTCCGAAGCGTCCGGCGCGTCGCAATTCGTCGCGCAGTTCGCCGATCTCCTGCTTCAGATCCGCGGTGCGCGGCTGGCGCCGCAGCAGCTGAACCAGTCGATCGACATCGATCGGCTTCATCAGGTAGTCGCTGGCACCGAGGCGCAGTCCTTCGATGGCGCTGTCGATCGAAGCGTGGCCGGTAACGAGAACGACATCCGTTCCCAACGGACGTTGCAGATCCCGCATCAGCGAAATGCCGTTGCCGTCGGGTAGCCTGAGATCGACGAGAATCAGGTCCGGCGTACGGCGACTCAGTTGGGCGCGCGCAGTCTTCAGCGAGTCGGCTTGAACGACGATGAACCCTTCGCGCGTAACGATTCCTGCCAGCAGCTCCCGCGAGTCGGCATCGTCATCGACGACCAGCGCGTATGGCATGCCGGGCTCAGGGAAGCGTCACTCGAATTTGCGCGCGATACTGCTGCGCAACCGACTTGAGGGGTTCGCCCGGATGAGGTGGCGAATGGTCCCCCTGCCGAGTGACGTCCCTGAGTCCTGGCTTATGTCAGCTTGACGGGGCACGCACAACGACGGAGTTCTGCACCTGCTTGACGCCCGGCACCGCGGCGGCCAGCTGGGCGGCACGCTGACGCTCGGCTTCGCTGGTCGCAAAGCCACTCAACTGCACCACGCCCTTGAGAGTCTCGACCGAGATGCGGGTTGCAGCCACGGTCTTGTCCTCGGCAAAGCGCGATTTGACACGCGCAGTGATCGTCGCATCGTCGACGTACTCGCCGGTGGTACTCTGGCCGCTGGTTACAGAACATGCCGCGGTGAAGAGGCTGAGACAGCCGATCATCACAGCCGCCAAGATCTTCTTCATCTGGTAGTCCTTTCGCTTTGAAGGGGAAAAATTGGCAACGCCGCGTAGGGCGCCGCCCTTAACCCTGCAACCGGTGTGCCCGACAGCGGGCGCAGTTAGCCTTTGCCGCGGTCCCGCGCACGGCGGGCAGCTCGCTTTCTCGCGAACCTTCAGTTCGTAGCTTTCGGTCAAGCGCAGTTCGGGAAGTTCATCTCGTTCACCAACCGAGCATCGTTGCAAATGCGACGAGGCTCGCGCCCCGACGTGCAAACGCCCGACTTGAGATGTTCGGCTGCAACCCGCCGATCACGTGCAGGGTTGAGCGGAGCGCGGTAATGAGTCTCCCTCGAATCCAGCCACCCTGAAGCTGCGCAGACGGCCGACTCCGACGCGGGTACTGCCTTCGCCTCGGTGCCTGCCGCTGCTCTTAAGCTACTCGGTCGTCTCCTCCTCATGACCATTTCTTCCAAGCGGCGCGACTTGCCCGGCGTGTCCCACTGCGGTTGCGGGGCTCGCCCTCGTCGGACGCTTTCCTCCGGCAGACCGTGTTCAGCCATCAACTGACTGCGCCGCTGCTGCATTTCTTGCAGCAACCGCCTCCCCCGTCGATCCCCGTGCGATTGATCTGCTCGAAGATCTCCGAGTCTTCCTCGCGGATGTGATGCTTTGACGTGCTCGCCAAGCACGTTAAGGCTCGCGGCGCACCTGTCGTCTTCCGAGGTCATCAGCTGCAGGTGGGCTATGGAGTGCGGCACGCATCCTGCTTTCCTATGAATGGAATGGCCTCGAGGCCGCGATTGAAGGAGATGCCATGCCATTACGCGGAGATCGCTTGCGCTGGCCGCCGCGACTGTCACGTCGCCAGACCGGCACCCGACAAACGCTGGCGACCGACGAGCAGTCACCGGCGCCGCGTCAGCCCAACGAAAAGGACCTGTCGACCGATGCGCAAGGAAGCCCGCCGCGCAAGGTGATCGAGCAGGCGCGGCGCGATCTCGAAGGAGGCCTGGAGGACACCGACTGCCGTAATCGAGCGCAGGAGGTGATAGAGGAAGCCGAGGGGAAGAAATGAAGCTGCTCGATCGCCTGTTCGCTGTGCGGCGCGATGGCGCGCCCGATCGAGTCCATGCCCTGCCGCGCCGGGTGCGCAAGGCCGTGCTGCCCGTCGCCGGACTGGGAACGGCATTTTTGCCGCTCACCAAGGCGTTGCCGAAGGAGATGCTGCCGATCGTCGATCGGCCGCTGATCCAGTACGCGGTCGACGAAGCCCTGGCCGCCGGCATTCGGGATCTGATCCTTGTCACCCATCGCAGCAAACGCGCCATCGAGGACTATTTCGATCGCGCCCTCGAGATCGAACGCGAACTCGAACGCCGCGGACGTCAGAGAGAGCTTGCTGCACTGAGGGACGTCGCCTCCGGGCCTTTGCACATTGCCTATGCAAGGCAAGCCGCACCGCTGGGTCTCGGGCACGCGATTCACAGTGCACGACACCTGATCGGCGACGAGCCGTTCGCGGTGATCCTGCCCGACGATTTGCTCGACCCGAGTGCCCCGCTGCTCGCCGAGATGATCGAACGCTTTCAACGCTCGGGCTGCTCGGTGGTCGCCGTGCATTCCGTCCCCTCGGACAAGATGTCGCGCTATGGCAGCGTCGAACTATCGGCCAACGAGTCATCCCGCGACGAGATCACCGGCATCGTCGAGAAACCGTCGCAGTCCGGACCGAGCCGACACCCCGTGGTCGGCCGCTACATTTTCACCCCCACAATCCTGGAGTGCCTCGATGGCCTCGAGCCCGGCACGCAACGACGAGGTGCAGTTGACCGACGGTATCGCGCGACTGCTTCGCCGCGAACCGGTCCAGGCCTGCGAGTTCCGCGGCGCGCGCTATGACTGCGGTACGCGGATCGGATTTCTCGCGGCCACACTTGCGTTCGCGTCGAAACATGGTGAACTCGGCGGCGAATTCTGCGCGCACGTGAAGGAGTTCGCAGATCGGCTCCCGTCGAACTCGGCCGCGAACCCGGTTGCTGCTGTCGAGCGTTCACCAGCGCCCGCCCCTCAGCTGACCGTGGTATCGCGATAACCCTTCTCTAGCCGCACCGAGCCGCAAAGGGTGGGCACGCCATTTGCTCCAGAGGCCCTCCAGAGACGTCGGCGACTGCATAGCGCAGCGGCGGCGACTGCTTCTGGCAAAGGCCGCCGCCGCGACGGCGCGACAACGCAAGGCCTGGCCATCCACAGGAGGAAGGATGACGCAAACGCGGCTCCGTCAAGAGCACCGTCAGCAACAGACATTGACCCCCCGGCTGCAGCAGGCAGTGAGGCTGCTGCAACTCTCATCGCTCGATTTCGCCCAGGAGGTCAACCAGGCGATCGAGAACAATCCGTTCCTGGAGCCTGATGACGTCGACAACGACGCGACAGCGGCAGCCGCATCGGCCGCGGCGCGCGAACCGGCAGCGACGGCAGCGGAGCCTCCACAGGTCACCATCGTCGATACGCCACCGGACTCGCCCCATGCCGATAGCGAATGGGAAAGCAGTTCGTGGGCTCAGTACGGTAGTCCGGGATCGCGGCACGCGAACGGGTCAGACTCCGACGTCGACTTTGCCGACCTTGCGGCCGCCGATCAATCGCTGCGCGACTATCTGCGCTCGCAGGTGCAACTGCTGCCCGCGTCGGAGCGCGACCGCGTGTTGATGACGACGCTGGTCGAGGCACTCGATGAGGATGGCTATCTGCGGGTTTCAATGGATGAGGTGAGCGTGCTTTCCGGGCTGGAGCCGCCGCCCGACCCCGACGAGTTGCTGGTGGCATTGCGGCTGGTGCAGTCGCTCGAACCAACAGGGATCGCCGCGCGCGATCTCAGGGAATGCCTGCTGCTGCAACTGCGCGAGCTGCAGAACGGCGACCGCACGCCGGTGCATTGCCTTGCAACGCGCGTCGTCGATGAATGTCTGGACCGGGTGGCCTTGCGCGACACGACCGGCATCGCGCGCGCACTGGGAGCCACGGTGACCGACGTCGAACGTGCGGTGGACTGCATACGACACCTCGAGCCGCGGCCCGGCTGGCGATATGGCGCGTCGGATACCCGGTTCATCACGCCCGACATCATCGTCCGCAAGGTGCGGGACGAGTGGACCGTGATGCTGAATCCGGACGTGGTGCCGCGTGTGCGCCTGAACCGCATGTATGCCGACCTGTTCCGCAGCCATCGGGACTCGCGCCATTCGGACCTTGCTGCCCAACTTCAGGAAGCGCGCTGGACGGTGCGCAACGTCGAACAGCGCTTCTCGACGATCCTGCGTGTGGGACAAGCGATCGCTCAGCGCCAGCGCAATTTCCTGGAATACGGCGAGCTCGCCATGAGACCGCTCGGGCTGCGCGAGATCGCCGAAGAACTCGGCCTGCACGAATCGACGGTATCGCGCGTGACCAACAACAAGTACATGGCTACGCCACTGGGCGTGTTCGAGCTGAAGTTCTTCTTCTCGCGTGCGCTCGCCACTGCCAACGGCGGCGCATGCTCGACTACGGCGATACGCGGCGCCATCAAGGAAATGATCGACGCCGAAGACTCGCGTAATCCGCTGTCGGATGCTCACATTGCCCGCATCCTGTCGCGCCAGGGCTTGCAGGTCGCCCGCCGGACCGTGACCAAGTACCGGCAAATGATGAAGGTCCTGCCCTACGAAGCGCGACGCCGCGACCACTAGCCCAGCCAGAAAGCAGACATGAAAAAGGCGGTCCGATATGCATCGGACCGCCCGAAGTGCGCGTGACGCCTGCTTTACTTCTTCTTCGTGCTGCTGCTGTCGTCGATCGAAGAGCCGGAAAGCGAGCCGCCCGACGTCGAGCTCCCGGAAGAGGAGAGTCCCGAGCTCGAGCCAGTGCCGTAGCTTCCCGATCCGCTGGATCCGCCGCGGGGCATCGAGGACTCGTCACGCTGGGCCGTGGATGCCTGGCTCTGGCGCGTGTTCCGCCATTGGTTGAACTCGTCGGAGAACTTCTGGAAGCGCTCCCGCCGCCAGGTCTGATAATCGTCATCCAGTGCCTGCATGTGCTGCTCGCGCCACTGGTGATAGTCCGAGTCGAAAGTGCCCTGTCCCCCGCGGCCGCTCATGGCGCCGCCGGTGTAGTACCCGCCGATGCCCGACTGCTCACCCTGCCAGCCCTGCTGACTCGGTGAGGTGCCGTACATGCCGCTGGTGCCCTGACTGGCCCACGCTCTGCCTTGAGACCCGTATTCTTGGCCGTAGCCGCCGATGCCTTGCGACCATAGCCCTGCTGGCCATAGCCGCCCTGCGAACCGTACCCCTGCTGCCCAAAGCCGCCTTCCGAGCCATACAGACCATAGCCGCGCGAGCCGAAGCCACCTGGGCTTGGTGTCCGTGTTGTTGACCATAGCCGCCTTGGCCCTGCCAGCCATAGCCCGGCTGGCCATAACTGGGCTGGGATCCATATCCCTGCTGACCATAGCCTTGACCATAACCTTGACCATAGCCGCCTGGTGATCCGTATCCCGGTGAGCCATAGCCGCGCGGTGACTGTGAACCGTATCCCTGCGGACCATAGCCGCGCTGAGACTCGTAGCCCTGTTGGTCGTGGCCGCTTTGCGAACTGCCATAGCCTTGCGAGCCATAGCCTCCTTGGCCGTAACCGCCATAGCCTTGCGAACCGTAACTCGGCGAGCTGTAAGTGCCGCCTTGTTGCGACCCGTAGCTTGGCGAGCCGTAGCCGCCTTGCGCGCTTCCAGTGGAGCCACTGCCTGAATAGCCGGCGCGCTCGCTCCACTGCGACCCTTGGCGTTCTTCGCCGCGCGCCTGCGATCCGCGGTCTTCACCGCGATCACTTTCCTGCCGGCGAGAGCGCTCGTCGTCACGTTGACTCATTGCGTATCCCTTTCGAAAGTTGATTTGGTCCTGTCTTCGCGATCAGCGCATGAACGGAACGGCAAGCCGCGAGCGCCGCAGAACTGAACGGAACAAGATGTGCGCGGGTTGCAATTCCGGACTTCGCCTGATCGACGATCAATCAGGTACGTCCTTGCGGCAATCTGCATTCCTGTGAGCGCAGTCTTCGCACGACATGCAAGGTCAAGCGCGCTGCGCTCAGTGCGCGCGTGTCGACGTCGAAGTGGAACGGGCGAACGAATATAAAAAAAACGACCAGTCGCGCACGAATTGCGCAACCCGACACAGCCGATCATCGACAGCGAGGTGTCTGTGTCTGCTTCCGAGATGATGGCGCGGGGATTCCGTCGGACCGGTTTCCCGGCATCTTCGAGCTCTACGTGCGCGGCGAGCCGAACGCGAGCGCGTCAGGCCTTGGCGTGGGCCTGGCGCTCGCGGAAATGCTGACCGAACTACGTGGTGGCACGCTCGAAGCGCGCAGCGATGGCCCGCTCACGGCTCCGAGTTCATCGGCCGGTTGCCGCTCGCTGTTGCGGAGTAAATGTGTCGGCCGCGCACCGCAGGTATACGCGGCTTACTTGCCCTTCTTCTCGTCGCGATTCTCTCCGACCTCATGACCGACCACACCGCCGACGGCTGCACCGCCGACGGTACCGAGCACACTGCCCCCGCTTATCGCATGGCCAGCCGCGGCGCCCACTCCCGCTCCGATGGCAGTTCCTTTCTGTGCATCGCTCCAGGTACCGCATCCGGCAAGGGCGAGCGTCGCAACAATGGCAAGCGTGGTGTTTCTCGCTGATTTGCTCATCACGATCTCCTGCATGGTAGCGTTTTACCTCCCAACGCCACGTTCGATCGGGCGTCGGCCGTACAAGAGTTGGGCAATTCACGATGCCCCGATGTGTCGTGCTGGAGCTTGGAGCGGCTCAGCTTCAGCGCGAACCTGCGTTGGACTTGCCCACCGAAGGTGGCCGCTGCGAGGTCTGCTTCGACTGCTTGAGTGCCGGCTCCAGCGGCGCAAGCACCTGCTGACAGTTGGTGTCCTCACCCGGACCGGTCTCGATCAACGGTATCAACGCAGCGAGTGGATTGATCACCCCCAGTGCGAGCGCGGCTCCGCCGCGCAACAGCGCACCCGAACTCACCGTGACGCGCGGTTGGCGAAAACTGCCGTCGACATGTAGCGGCGCGCGCACCGAGAAGATGCTTGGCTGCTTGGGCTTTGCATCGAGCTCAATTTCAAATCGCTCCGCCGCGAGATCGACGGCGCCCGACCCATCGACGCGCGCGGTCTCGGTATCGAGAACCATCACCTGCGTGCGGCCGACACCCTGCTCGACCACCAGCGACACCGCCGCGCAGTGAATTGCGATCGGCTGATCCCCGCGGATCAACAGCGGCAGCAGCTGCCCGCCGTCGAGCGTCGCCGCAGCGATCACGGTGCGCGAGATCAATCCACCCGACATCGCCATGGCCACCGTGCCGCTCGACGATCCCAAAACCTCGGCCACCGACTGACCGCGTCCCTCCAGCCGGATCTGCGCGCCAAGCTCGCCCGCACTTAAGCGACTGCGATCGATAGTCGGGAACAGGCGCGCGAAGCTGACTTTGCGGAAGTCAAACGCGCCCTCAGCCTTCATCGGCGCGCTGCGCGCATCGAGCGCGATGTCAGAAATGATCTCGCCGCCCGCGAAGCCGAACTTCAGCGGCCGCAGCCTGAGCAGCCCATCGACCAGTTCGACTTTCATCGACAGGTCCTCGAGCGGCAACTCCGCGCTCACGACCAGCTGGCGGGCATCGAGAACCACGTCGGCATTCATCGCATTCATGCGCGGCAGGTCGAACTTGGCGTCCGGCAGAACGCGCGGCTCCTTGCGCCGTTCCTCCTCGTCGGCTGGAACGCCGATCAGCACGCCGAGGTCGGCCAGTGCGAGTCGGTTGCTGTCAAGGCTCGCCGTCAGCAGCGGCCGCGGTCTCTTCATCTCGAACACACCGTAGCCGCGCATGTCGCTGCGACCGATACGCCCGGAGATGTCGTCAAAGAGGTAGACGTCTTCGTGCAACCGAAGGCGGCCCTGCAACCGATACGGCGGTGTCGACGGCAGCGCCAGCGGTATCGTCGGATACAGCGTCGAAAGGCTTGGACCGGAGATGGCGAGATGTGTGTCTATCGACATGCTGCCGATCAGGTCGGCGAGCCCGCCTTCGGCCTCGATCTTCGTGCGTCCGATTTCGACGTGACCTTTGAACGGAAACGGTATGCCGGTGTCGCGCAGCGTGACCAGCGTTCCTGAATACGCCTGGCCGGCAAACGGCGTCTTCCTGTAGCGCCCGCTCAATTGGTACCGCGTGGTCCAGGCCGATGGCTCGGCGGATTCGGGCTGCGAGTCGGCCCGGGCGCGCACCTCCAGGCCTGTCACGGCATCGCGCATCGACAGGACGACGTCGCTTAGCGTCATCGCGCCGATCTTCATCGACTGCCAACGCGGCGGACGTGCCTTGCGGTCCGGTTGTTCCGCATCACGGTTTGCCGCTCCCGGCCAGTTCCCTTTGCCATCGGCATCACGCTGCAGGTCGATGACCGCACCGGCGAGGCCGAGTTCGACCAGTTCGACGCGACCGATCAACAGCGGCCAGGGGGCCACGTGCAGTGACACTTCGCGCGCCTTGAACAAGGGGACCGCGCCGTTGCCACTGACGGTCACGTCGCGCAGCCGCAGTCGCGGCCCCCGGTCCCATCGACCGGTGAGTTCCGCGATGGACACTTCGCGGCCGGTATTCGCCGACAGGCGATGCTCGAGCGGCGAGCGCAACCAGCTCCACTCGAATGCCAGGGCAGCGAGCAGACCCGCGGCAATCAGTGCCGCGCACGCGAAAGCGACGGTTCGAAGCCGCGGATTCGCAATGCCGAAGCGAAGGCGATCGGAGTTCATCCGCAGGAAGCAAGCAACTCGTACATCAGTGCTTCCTGCAAGCGACGTGCCCTCGTCCGGCGGGCGTGTGCATTGCTTGCGGCCGGGTCCATCCAGATTCGATTCCACAGATTCAAAGGAGCAACCATGCAGTCCGACCATCCAGCATCCGACACCAACACGATCGATACGTCGGCACCCCTCAAGGAACCAAAACCACCGTTTCCCAAGCAACGACAATCGCCGCCGGGGCTGGAATCAGGCCTGCGTCCGCGTCCCCGCTTCGAGGCCGGGCGCTACAGGGCCGCGGGCAAGCTGATCGGCCAGCGCGCACTGATCACCGGTGGGGATTCAGGCATCGGACGCGCCGTCGCAGCACTGTTCGCCCGCGAAGGCGCGGATGTCGCGATCGTCTACCTGCCTGAGGAGCAGAGCGATGCCGAGCAGACGTGCGCGGCGGTGGCCGAGTGCGGCCGACGTTGCGAGCTGATTCCCGGCGACCTCGCTGACGCAGACTTCTGCGAGGCCGCAATCGAACGCACCGTGCAATCGCTCGGCGGCATCGACATTCTGGTGTCGAATGCCGCGCAGCAGAGCAGCAAGGAACTCGCGGAGCTGGACGATGCTGATCTGCTGCGTACTTTTGAAACCAACATCTTCGCCTACATGCGTCTGGCGCGCGCGGCGCTGCGCCATATGAAGGCGGGCGCGACCATCATCGCGACCAGTTCCGAAACCGGCATCAAGGGAACCAAGAAGATGCCGGACTACTCGGCGACAAAGGGTGCGATCAACGCCTTCACCAAGTCGCTGGCGATCGATCTGCTCGATCGCGGCATCCGCGTCAACGCGGTCGCTCCCGGGCCGGTCTGGACTCCGCTCAACCCGGCCGACACGGGCGCCACCGCCGAGGAGGCCGCCGAGTTCGGCGCGGACAGTCCGATGAAGCGTCCCGCGCAGCCGGAGGAACTCGCTCCAGCCTACGTGTTCCTCGCGTCGAATGCTGACTCGTCTTACATCACCGGCATCGTATTGCAGGTGATGGGCGGCGAGACCACGGGCGGTTAACGGCTCGGACGCCCCTGAGCATCGGAACGCCAATTGCTCGAATGTTGGCAATAGGCCAGACATGCAAGACACCAGCGCATCGCTTCTACTTCGGATCGGCGGTTGTGTGCTCGCCGCGTTCGCGCTCGTGGCGTGCAGCGAAACGTCGCGCCTCGGACTGGCTGCGGGAGTCGGCCCGACGCCGACACTGCCCGAACCCGTCAAGACACTGGTGCCGACGATCAGCATCGCGCCGGCCAAGGGGTGGGCTCCCGACCAGACACCGACCGCGGCCGCCGGTCTGCGCGTACAGGCCGTTGCGCAGGGACTCGATCATCCGCGCTGGCTCTACGTATTGCCCAACGGCGACATTCTGGTGGCGGAAACCAACGCGCCGCCAAAACCCCCCGCCTCCGGCCTGCGCCCGTGGGTGATGAAGAAGGTCATGACGCGGGCCGGGGCGCGCGTCCCGAGTGCCAACCGCATCACGCTGCTGCGTGACGAAAATGGTGACGGTGTCGCCGAGCGGCGCAGCGTGTTCCTGAGCGGTCTGAATTCGCCCTTCGGCATGGCGCTGGTCGGAGACACGCTGTACGTCGCCCACGCCGATGCACTCTGGAAGTACCCGTACAACGCGGGCGACGATCGCATCACTGACGCCGGGACCAAGGTCCTGGATCTACCGGCGGGTAGAAACCATCATTGGACCAAGAACGTGCTTGCCAGCCGCGATGGAACGAAGCTGTACGTCACGGTCGGGTCCAACAGCAACGTCGGCGAGAACGGGATGGATGACGAGGTCGGTCGTGCGGCCATCTGGGAGGTGGACGTGGCCACTGCCACGAGCCGCGTTTTCGCCAGCGGGCTGCGCAATCCGAACGGCCTCGATTGGCAGGCTGACACCGGCGCGCTGTGGACCGTCGTCAACGAGCGCGACGAACTCGGCAGCGACCTGGTGCCGGACTACCTGACGTCGGTGCGCGATGGCGGGTTCTACGGCTGGCCTTACAGCTACTTCGGCCAACATGTCGATCAGCGCGTCACCCCACCGCGACCCGACCTCGTGGCCAAGGCGCTGGTGCCCGACTATGCACTGGGCAGTCATGTCGCACCGCTCGGCATGGTGATGGTTCCGCACGTTGCTGCGAAGTCGACCACGCCCGCTCCCGAAACCAAGGCCGCGAACGCATTGCCGCCTGCTTTCGCGAATGGTGCATTCATCGGCGAGCACGGTTCGTGGAATCGTCGTCCGCTCGCCGGCTACCAGGTGGTGTTCGTTCCCTTCGAGCAGGGCAAGCCGCGCGGTCAACCGATCGTCGTGCTGTCGGGATTCGTCGATGCAGATGGCAACGCGCGCGGCCGCCCGGTGGGCGTCGCCATCGACCGATCTGGAGCACTGCTTGTCGCCGACGACGTCGGCAATACCGTGTGGAGAGTCAGCGCCGCGCGGCCGTGATCCCCGCTTGCGCCATGAGAATGCGCACGAGTTATTTCATTGATCCCTAGGCACACCGCTTGCGGCTGGGCGGTCGATATGAGTATCGATCACCTTCCGAACCCTGGCGACCCGGTTCCTTCACCGCCTCTACCGCCACGTCCGGAGCCGGCTCCGCCCCCTCCAGTCGAGGACCCACCCCCGCCTGGCGATCCGGAAGTACCGATCTACACACCGCCGACTGGATCGCCTGCGACGCGATAGAAGGTTTGTGCGGCCCGGGCGCGCGCGCGATCAATGCGCATCGCCCGGGCCTCTTAACGCCTCTTAACGCGGCTGCTTGGACCTCTGCTGGTCTGCATCCGGCTGATTGGTGGACGGGGTACCTACGGGTTCCTTCTCCTCGTCATCCTTGTCTTGTTGCCGGCGCGTGGGTTCTGACTGCTTCGGCATCTGGTCCTGAGACGACTTGTTGCGGTTGTCCGACGGATCCTTGTTCTGCTGCGACGGATCCTTGCTCTGCTGGTTCTGGTCGCGGCCCTTCTGTTGATCACGGTTCATGGATTACTCCTGTTTAATGGTTGCTGCGTCCGCCCTTCGGACCAGCCGTCATCGTTCAGCAAGCGCGGTGCCCTGTGCCGACGAACGGTAAGCTCGGGCACGCCCGTTGCCGTAGTTCCGCACCGGTCGGGCTCTCGGTCCGGTCATTTCAACAGGAGCGTAACCATGGGATTCGTCATTTGGCTGATCGTGGGAGGCATCGTCGGCTGGCTCGCCAGCCTGGTCATGCGGACCGATGGGCAGCAGGGCATCATCCTTAACGTGGTCGTCGGTATCGTGGGCGCATTTCTGGCCGGATGGCTTATCTCGCCGCTGGTGGGCGTGGCCACCATCAACCAGGGCATATCGATCGCATCCGTAGTGGTGTCGCTGATCGGCGCCATCATCCTGCTGGCGATCGTGAACCTGTTCCGTCGTGGCCGGGTTCGCTGAACGAACTTCCGCTGGATACCCGCAGGGCTGCTTCGGCAGCCCTGTTCTTTTTGTGGATCAAGTGAGGCCGGCTTCGCTCAGCATCGTTTTGACACCGTTCCACCCGATCTGCACGCCGATGCTGAGCACGATGAAGGCCGAGAGCCGCAGAACGATCATCATGCCCTGGTGACCGATGCGCGCGGCGAAGTGGTGGGCGTAGCGATACGTCAGCAGCACCGTTACCGCAACGATGGCCGCGCCGATAACCGCTGCCGCGACCTGCACCAGCATCTTGTCCAGCGTGTGCGCGTGGTTCGCGCCGACGGTGACTGCTACCGACAGCACGCCCGGATCGATGGTCAGCGGCATCGTCAGCGGATAAAACGTGCGTGTCATCGCAATCGCCGATGCTTGCTGCGGGTCGACCGGCATATCCGCGGGCTTCATTTCGTCATTCAGCAGCTTCCATCCCAGCGCGCAGACCACCGCTCCACCGGCAACCTGGATCACTGGCAACGACAATCCGAACAGTCGCAACACCAGCGTGCCGAACAGCAGCGTGCCCAGCAGCAACGCGAAAGAGTGCACCGCAACACGCCGAGCCAGCGCCACACGCGTCTCATTGTCGCAACCTGCCGTCATGTGCAGGAACAACGGTGCGTCGCCTGGAGGATTGACGACCGGCAAAATGGCGCCGACGATTACCAGGATCGCGCCGGCGAGTTGAACAAGATCGGTCCAGATCATGTGGGCGCCCTGGAAAGGTACTGAAATGCAGCCGCAAGCGTACAACGGCGTTCCGTTGGCACTGGGTGCGGTGAGTCGCGCGCACAGTGCCGGACTCTTGAGGCCGGCGCACTGATGCTTACCTGGCGCCACCGCGAACTGCTGGCCTCGGCCATCATGGCTGCCATCGGAGCGATGTGGCTGACGGCCGCCTGGACTGCGAGTGCCTGGGCGCCCGCCCACAACGTTGCGGTCAAGCTCGCCTTCGCGTTTGCATCGTTTGCCGTTGTCGCGAACCCGCAGGTGCTATTCGAGCGTGCCTCGCTCGAACGGCTCTTCGGCAGCCGCGCCCCGGAGGCCATCGCGTTCGGCCTGCTCGCGACGCTGGGAATCTTCTGCGCCATTGCCGCAGTCGGCGCATGGCTGTTGGACCCGTTGCTGCCTGATTGACCCCGCACCACAGCGACCCCGCACCTCCGTGCCGCGCGGATGCAAGCGGTGGCTACAAGTCCAAGTCGGGCTTCGCGCGGGACTTCGGATTCGCCTCGGCCGCAAAGCCGATCGGCGCGTCAAACTCCGCGCCGGAGATGATGAACACGAGGTGATGCGGAAACTTCAGCGTATGCGTCACCGCCTCGGAAGGCTTGAAGGTCTCGACCTCGATGTAGTGCGAATGTGACACGTCGATTCGCGTGCACAGCAGGTTCAGCAGTACGTTGCCTTCCTCGTCGGTGACCTTGCCGCAGAATCGCTCCAGCAGATGACGCTCTGCCGGCGGCAGGTCGGCGCGCAGTACGACGCTGTATACGGGTTCCAGCATGTAAATTTTCGGCGTTGCCGGGCCGGCGGCCGCCCCGATGCAGATGCCCGATGTGCGAGCACGTGCCGCGCCCGCAACAAGCTGCGAATTCTGCTTGCTGGCGGGTTGGCGATAATGCCGCGTCTCTTGGTAACGCGATCCATCCGTGTCTCTGAGGTAGGTCGATGACAACTGCCGACCCCGCGGTCGCGCTGCGACGCGCCACCTTGCCGGATGCGCTGTGCATCGGTGTCCTGGGCACGCAGGTGTTCCTCGAAACCTATGCGACCGCCGGGGTCCGGCCTTCGCTCGCACGCGAGGTGCTTGCGCATTTCTCCACGGCAGCGACTGCCGATCGAATGGCGCAGCCATCGACCGCCTTCATCGTCGCTGAAGCCGAGGGCCATCTGCGCGGCTTCGCTCAGGTGAGCTGCGAGTCCGGGCATTCGCTGGTCGGTGGCCGACGTCCAGCGCAGCTTGATCGCCTCTACGTGCAGGCGCGCTTCAGCGGCATCGGACTCGGAAAGGCGCTGTTGCGCGCGGCCGAGGATTGCGCCGCGGCCGAGGGCGCTGATGTGATGTGGCTGACCGCCTGGGTGGAGAACCGCCGCGCGCTGGCGTTCTACCGGCAGCAGGGCTATCAGGACGTCGGCGCGACGCCCTATGTGTTCGAGCGCGAGCAGTACGAGAACCGGGTAATGCGCAAGCCGCTCTCCGATCGGCCGTCGATCGCCTCGACTGCGGCATCCTCCGTTCCACTCACGATCCCCCTCACTCACAGGACGAACGATGCCATTTGACTTCACCCACAAGCGCGTCATCGTGACTGGCGGCAGCCGCGGGATCGGGCGCGCGATCGCACTCGGCTTCGCGGCAGCTGGAGCCGATGTCTCGATCTGCGCTCGCGGTGCTGCGGCGCTGGACGCCGCGCGAGCCGAACTCGCCGCCACTGGGCGCCGCGCGCACGCGGCAATCTGCGACCTCGCTGACGGAACTGCGGTGACGCGCTACGTGACGGAAGCCGGAGCGGCGCTTGGAGGCATCGACGTGCTGGTCAACAACGCCTCCGGCTTCGGCATGGGCGACGACGAGGCCGGGTGGAGCGCCGGGCTGTCGGTCGACGTGATGGCGACGGTGCGCGCATCCCACGCTGCATTGCCGCTGCTCGAGGCAAGCAACGGCAGCTCGATCATCAACGTCGCGTCGATCTCGGGCCATCGCGCATCGACGCGCGCGCCCGCCTACGGCGCGGTCAAGGCGGTGGTCATGCACTACACCGCGAGCCAGGCTGCCGCGCTGGCATCCAAGGGCATCCGTGTCAACTGCATTGCACCGGGGTCGATCGAGTTTCCTGGCGGACACTGGGAGTCGCTCCGGCTGGCCAAGGATCCGCTGTACTCGCAGATCCTTGCGAAGATTCCGTTCGGACGCATGGGCACGCCAGACGAAGTCGCCGGGGTCGCCCTCTTCCTGGCGTCCATCGAAGCCCGCTGGATTACCGGCCAGACGATCGTCGTCGACGGTGGACAGCTGCTCGGCGCCTGATCCAGCGCCACGCGTCGCGGGTTGCCGGCATCTAGCGTCTGCAGTCAGAACGCCACGTGGTCGCGTGCCCTCAGCGGCCGCCGGCGACGTCGATCACGGCGCCGTGCACGTAGGACGCCGCGTCGGACGCCAGCCACAGCGCCACCTGCGCCACTTCGCGCGGCGTGCCCGAGCGCCCGAGCGGAACGGCAGTCTTCGCCATTTGCTGCATCTGGCCGATGCCGCCGTGCACGTTGTGCATCTCGGTGTCGATCAGCCCGGGGCGCAACGCGTTGACGCGTATGCCCTCGCCACCGACTTCCTTCGCGAGCGCCAGGGTGAACGTGTCGAGCGCGCCTTTCGAGCCGGCATAGGCCGAGCCGCCCGCCAGCCCGCCGAGGCGCGCCGCAACCGACGACATGTTGATGATCGTTCCGCCCGGTCCTCCGTGCAGAGTCGACATGCGACGCACTGCTTCACGCGCGCAGAAGTACACGCTGTAGACATTGGCGCGGTACATCTGCTCGACGTTGCTCTCGTCGGCCTCGTCGACGCGGAAACTCGCCAGGATGCCGGCGTTGTTGACGAGCACGTCGAGCCGGCCGAACGCGACATCCAGCGCGGCGAACATGGCCTGCACCTCGCTCTGCCGGCCGACATCGGCTTGCAGCGCGATCGCCTCGCCGCCATTGCCCTCGATGTCGCCGACCACGGCTCGCGCCGCATCAGCACTGTGCAGGTAGTTGACCCCTACGCGGTAACCCGAGAATGCGGCGAGCTTCGCGATCTCGGCGCCGATACCGCGGCTGGCGCCCGTCACCAGCATGACCTTGGGCGGACTGACCTTCGTCATCGGTCACTCGGGCTCGATGCCCCGCGATTCAGCATGAAGCGGTCTCCTTCTTTCGGGTCGGTTGCAGGTCGAGCGGCACCCAAACGGTCATCGTCAGCAGATGGAACGACAGAGCCTTCCCGTGCATGTCGAGATTGAGCGAGTCGTTGACACCGCCGTCCAGGATGTTCTCGATCACGAAGTTCATCGCATGAAGCTTCGGCAGCAGGTACCGGCGCACGGCCGTCGGCTTTCGGTACGCGAAGTGCGCCGCGACCCGCTGGGCGGTCATCTGCTCCGCCAACAGCGCGTAACAGGCCGGGTCGTAGGCAAACAGTCCGATGTTGGTGTGATTGCCCTTGTCACCCGTGCGCGCATGCGCCAGTTCGCGCAGCGGCACTTCGGTCATGCGATCGGGTTTCATGCGGCCTCGACGGCGGGGTCCAGCATCGTAAAGCGGGCCGGTACCAGTTCACGCGGCACCAGACTCGACTGCAGCGACAGCCGACGGCGCTTGGCAGTGCGTACTCCACCGCCGCCCGCCGGTCCGCCGGTCCAGAGTGCGGTGACTTCGCGCAGCAGTCGATCGACTCCGGCCGCATCCGCGCTCCGCGCCGCGACGCGCAGTCGTATGTCGGTTGCCGCGCCCGTCGGAGCGCCACCGAGCATCCGGTTGGCGTCGTCGCCCAGCACACTGGTGACCCCGATCAGGTCGAAACGCAGCGTCAGTTCGCGTCCGAGGCGGTTGCGGATGATGTCCATCGACAGCCGTGCGCGCGCCTCCGCACCCGGACCGGCATATGAGATCTCGGCTTCGCCGAGCCAGCCTCCCTCGAAGAACGCGTTGACCTTCAGTGTCGGCGTTCGCGGGTGACCTCGCACGCCGCTCAGGCGCACGCGATGCGGGCCGATCTCGGTGACCTCGGCTTCGCTGATGTCGGCCACGACATCCGGCGTCAGATAGGCGGCGGGATCGTGCAGCTCGTACAGCAGCTGCTCCTTGACCGTGCGGGCGTTGACAAGTCCGCCGGTCGCATCGGCTTTGGTCACGATGCAACTGCCGTCGGCGTGCACTTCGGCGATCGGAAATCCCACGTTGTCGAGTCCGTCCACTTCCTTGTAGCCGGGATCGGCAAAGTAGCCGCCGGTGACCTGTGCACCGCACTCGAGCAGGTGCCCGGCCATCGTCGCGCCCGCGAGCTCGTCCCAGTCGTCGCGCGACCATCCAAAGTGGGCAATCGCCGGGCCGAGCGTCAGCGATGGGTCCGCCACGCGTCCGGTGACCACGATCTGGGCGCCGGCGCGCAATGCATCAGCAATCTCGAACGCGCCCTGGTACACGTTCGCGCAGACGAAACTTTGTTCGTCGAACGCATCGCCGAGTGCGGCCCGCAGGACCGGCCGTTTCGCTTCGGACGACAGGTCGTCGCCTTCGACAATCGCCACGCGCGGGGCCGGCAGCGCCAGCTCGCGCGCGAGCCCGACGATGAACGCCGCCGCGCCCGGCGGATTCGCAGCTCCGAAATTCCCGACGATCGGAATACCGTGCCGCAGGCAATCCGCCAAGATCGGCCGCAGCGCCATGCCGAGCAGCGCCTCGTAGCCCAGCGTGGGATCCTCGCGCCGCGCCAGGTGCGACAACGCCAGCGTGCGCTCGGCCAGCATCTCGAAGATAAGCGCCGCGGGCCCTCCACGGCGAACCAGCGTCGCGACGACCGGGCCTGGGGCATCGACGCGGTCACCCGAAAACCCGGCACCGCAACCGATGGCGATTGGAACGCGTGCGCTCGAGGCGGCCATGCCGCTAGCATCGACGAAGTCGATGGTTCAGTAAAGCCGCGTGCCTGCGGCTGCGCTACGGACACACGATCAGTCCTCGCATCGACTAGATTCCGCCCTCGGCAATCGCCGCACCGACAGCTCGAGCATGCACAGCCCCGTCACTCTCTTTGCCGTCGCTTCGGTCATCTGGGGATCGACCTGGCTGGCGATCACGTTCCAGCTCGGCGTGGTCGACGCTGAGGTGTCGGTCGTGTATCGCTTCGCGCTGGCGGCCGCGATCCTGTTCGTAGCCTGCGCCCTGCGCCGAAGGCCACTCGGCTTTCCGCCGCGCGTCCATGCGTTGATGGCCGCGCAAGGTGCAACGCTATTCGGGCTCAACTACGTCGGCGTGTATCTTGCCGAGCAATACGTTGCGTCTGGCCTGGTGGCCGTCGCTTTCTCGACGCTGGTATTCATGGTGCCGATCGGTGCCCGGGTCTTCTATGGGACACCGCTGCTGCCGCGAGTCGTGCTGGGGGCACTGCTGGGCGTTGCAGGCGTCGCGGCGCTTTTCCTGCCGGAACTGCGCACAGCCACAGCCGGTGGCAGCACCGCGCTAGGCGTCGCCTACGCGCTCGGATCCACGGTCATCGCAGCAGTCGGCAACCTCGTCACGGTGCGGCTGCATCGTGACGAGGTGCCGGTGATGAGCGGAACGGCGTGGGGCATGGGCTATGGGGCGCTCACAGCGGCCGCGGTCGCGTGGGCTGGCGGTTCATCATGGGGCTTCGACTGGCGAGCTTCGTACGTCATTTCGCTCGCGTACCTGGCCGTTTTTGGCAGCATCGTTGCCTTTGGCGCGTACTTCAAGCTGATCGAACGTGTCGGCGCCGGTCGCGCCAGCTTTACCGCCGTCGCCATTCCCGTCGTGGCGATGGCCTTGAGTACGCTCTTCGAGGACTACCGTTGGACAGCCACCGCGGCGGTCGGCGTCGCGCTGGCGCTGGCGGGAAACTACCTGGCTCTTACGGCGGCTCGCCGTAGTGCGGATTGACGCGACGCTTCCGCGTCGTCACTTGGCGCTGGCGAGCGAGGCGGCGCGCTGCTGATAGTGCTGCGCTCGTTCGGAGTCTCCTCTGTCCCGGTACAGGATCTCCAACTCCTCGAACACGTAGCGATCCGGTTGCCCCGCACCATCGGCTTCGCGCTCCAGCCGCAGCTGGATGGCCAACGCCTCGTCGGAGCGCCCCAGCGCGCGCAGCGCCCAGGCGACCATCCAGCGCGCCGACCGGGTGGCCTCAGCGTTCGTTCCGCGCTCACGGATCTCGAGCGCTGCGTTGAATTCGACCAACGCGTCGTCGTAGCGGCCAAGCTGATAGAGAGCGTATCCAAGATTGTTCCGGATCGATGCCTCCCATCGCTTCGCCGCTGGCTGGCTGGATGATTGCGCCACTGCCAGCGCCTGCTGCGCCCACTTGAGCTGATCGGCCGGTGCAACGTCGACAAAGGCGAGCATGTGGATCGCGTCGATCGCCAAACCATCCAGCCCTGCGGTGCGCGCGCGGATCAGCGCGCGCTCGTAGGACTGGCGAGCCTGCTCTTTCGTCTGCGACGTCTGGGACTCGGGCGGATGGGTCGCAGAGGCGTAGGTGCGGCCGAGTTCCAGGTCGTACCTGACGCGCGCTTCGGGTCCGGCACGCTGCACGTCTGACTCGATCCGCTTCAGCACTTCGCGGGCGGTGTCGAACTGTCCGCGCAATCCGTAGGTCCGCGCAATCTGGGTCTGCAGGATCAGCGCGTCGTCCCCCGAGGCGGATTCCAGGGCCGCTCGGAAACGCTGCTCACTGACATCGGGCTTGCTGAAATCCCATAACGGGGTGACGTCGACGGCCATGGCTGAAGCGCCCAGAAATGAATTTGCGACGAATAGCGCGGCACGAAGGCACATCAGCAGCGGGCTGGAACCTGCGGGCGGGGACCCAAGGCTACGATCCGGACCCGCCGCCGTCCACAGGGCGAAAGGCTCCGATGTTCGCGTCCCGGCGGACGCGAGGTCAGCCCACGAAGATCACGAAGAGCAGGACCCAGGCGAGGCCGCCGAGGAAAACGGCGCGGACCACACCGGCAGCCGAAGCAAGGTCGCCATCGTCCGGGATCGGCCCTGTTGCGCGGCGCGACTGCGAGCCAGCGATGTCCGCATCCGGTACGCGCTGCGGCCAGCGAACGAGGGCGACATGCTCTATCCAGCGCAGCGCGCGACGCTGTCGCCCGACCATTCTCAGATATTGGGCGACGGCCGCATCCCGCGCGGCGAGCGCGAGCAGCTCGTCGGCCTGATCCAGCCGCACGGCGGCAAAGCCGCGCTCGGTCGCGTGTCGCAGCCGCTGCGCGCGCCCGTACAGGATCCGCCCCAGTCCGTGCGCCGCGACGATGGCCACCGCCAGCGCCAGGCTCGCGAGACCGAACGCCGCGGGCAGCACGCCGGAATCGTGCTCAAACACGGCCGCCACGTCGGCGACCCACGTCATGAACAAAGCGACGCTGACGAACCACGCCAGACGCGCGCGGCGCTCGAGTTCGCTGCAGCGGGCGAGCCGAACCTCGCGCATCTGTTCCAGCGCGCTTACATCGGGCGGAAAAGCCAAGACATCGATCATCAGGAAAGGCCGGCGAGGTCGCAGGGGCGCGGCAGGATATCAGCACAGGCAGTCTGCCGGGTGCGATCGCCGGCGATTTGAGCGAGGTCAGACGAACGCCTCTATTCACGATCGGACCAGTGAGATGTCAGCCCAAGAAAGTCCGCCAACATCGCGCCGAACCTTGCGTTTCCGGTCAGTCTGCGCTACGGTACTGTCAATGCATACAGTGTCACAGTTTGATGGCGGAACCCTGCTCTACCAGCAGTCCGAGGCGCTCGACCTCGTCGATGCCAGCGAAGCGCGTTTCCTGAGTTCGGCGGTGCGCGACGCCGTTCGCATCGCCCGGCGCGACGGGAGCTACGACGCGCGCTTCCATGTCTACCGCGTGCGTGCCTGGCGCGACACGCTGGGCTCGCGACTCGTAACCGTGACCTGGCGGGTGTCGCGCGGCGAGCAGCCGGTAGCCGGAGACACCTACGTGCTGCCCTCTCCGTAGACCGGCGATACCGCTCTGAGCAATCGCGGCACGGCGAACACCTCCCTGCTCCGTGCCGGTCCTCCGCTTCTCCGTGGTGCGAACGCGCCGCCAGGGCATGAAACTGTCCGATGCGGAACTGCAGCGGCAGGAGCCCGTGATCGGTGAGCTGCAGTGTTGCATTCAGGACGATGCCCACCTGCGACGCGCGATTCGGGTTGCAAGGCCGACGCGTACCGTCGATGCGCTTCGGCCCGAACTGATCCCCGCGCTCTATGACGCCGACATCATCACCCTCGGTCGCACCGGCGCGGTGATCACCGGAATCGAACGACTGGGCTCGGATCGCGGCGTCGTCGAGTTTGCGCAATCCTGGTGGGTTCGCTTCCTATGAGGCGCGGGCAAGAGGTTGCGGATGCTCAGCGACAGTATTCAACCCCGCGTCAACTGCTCGACCCGGCAGGCGCGAGACGAGCGTCGAGCCCGAGTGCATTCACATCGCGCACCGCGTGCCCCTCCGGCAGGACCTGGCACTGCGAGTATTGCTGCCAAACGACTGGCAGCGGTTGCAGCGCGCTCAATGCACCGCTGCGGGAAATGAGAAGGATCAAGGCGACCAGGGTTCCACCTGGCAGCAGGAGTTCGATGAGCACGTAAGGTCCTGCCTGTTTCAGCAGCCTGCGCAGGAACTGCCATCCGGTACTGAGCAACCCCATTTCGACCACCTCGTCTGCGATTCGCCTGATTGCCTTTCATCAGCTCGTCGAACGAGCGGGCGCGAAATCGACAGCGGCGCCACGGGAGTGCGTCTTGCACCGCGGCGCTGAAACCCAATCTTCAAAGCCCGCGGCGCTTCCCCCTGCCCGATCAGGCGATGCAACTTGCGCGCGCTCGCGGCACAGTCACTGCCATCATTACGCGGAGATTCAGATGGCTCGTCCCGACATGGCTGCACTAACTGCCTGGTCCGATCAACTCGCGGCGCTGGCCGAACATACGGCGGCCAGCGTCGTCGCCGTCCACGTCGGCCGGCATGAGTCCGTGTCCGGCACGCTATGGCGCCCGAACGTGATCGTCACCGCCGCCCACGCACTGCGCCGATCGCACGACATCACGCTGACGCTGCCCGACGGGTCGAACGTCGTGGCTTCGCTCGCCGGCGCAGACGGCTCGACCGACCTGGCGGTGCTGCGGATCGACGGCGCGAACGTCGTGCCGATCGAAGCGCGCGACGCTGCCGCCGTTAGAACCGGGCACTGGGTCATGGCGGTCGCGCGCAACGCGGAAGGTATCGTCACCGTCGATCAGGGCCTGATCGGCCGCACGGGTGATGCGTGGCAGACCTGGCGCGGCGGTCGCATCGACCGGCTGCTACGGCTGGATGGTGCGCTCGGCGCAAGCTTCGCTGGCGCGCCGATCATCGCCGCCGACGGAGCTGCGATCGGCGTCGGCACACCGGCCCTTGCGCGTGGGTTCGGAATCGTCGTGCCGACGTCGACCGTCAACCGCGTCGCCGACGAACTGCTCGCAAAGGGCCGTATCGCGCGCGGCTATTTTGGCATCGGCACGCAGCCGGTCGAGCTGCCAAGCGCGCTGGTGAAACAACTGGAACTCAACGACGGTCGCGGCCTGCTGATCACGTCGATCGCTGAGGACAGCCCGGCTGCCGCAGCCGGCCTGCTGATCGGCGACGTGTTGCTGGAAGTCGATGGCCATCGCGTCGGCGACATCGACGATCTGTACGCCGCTCTCGGCGGCGACCGCATCGGCCGGTCGATCCCCGCGACGATCGTGCGCGCCGGCGCGCGCGTCGAGAAGCGCATCACGGTAGGCGAACGGCCACGGATGCACTGTTGACCGTGAACACGCGCGTCGCCATTGTCGTCGCGGCGCCTCTGGTGCGCGACGGGCTCGCCGCAATCGTGCGGGCGACACCCGGCCTTCGGTTGGCCGGCGCGGCGGAGTCGATCGCAGCGTGGCTCGCACAGGGTGGTCAGGGCGCCGACGCCCTGCTGGCACAACCCGATGCAGACGATCCGACGCTCGACGCCACGCTCGCAACGGCACTGCCACTGGTCGTGCTGACCGATCGTGACTCTCAGGTCGATGCGGCACTTGCCGATGGCGCCACCGTGTTGCCGACAACGGCGAGTGCCCGGGCCATCGTCGCCGCGATCGAAGCCGCGGTCGCCGGTCTGGTCGCACTCGCGCCTACGCAAGCGGCGGCGATCGTTGCCCGCACACGGTCGGCGTCGCACAACCCGGCACAACAGGTCGAGCCGCTAACACCGCGCGAACTCGAAGTTCTCCATTTGCTCGCGCGCGGGCTTGCCAATCGCGCGGTCGCCGCCCACCTGCATATCTCGGCGCACACAGCCAAGTTCCATGTCGGACAGATCCTCGCAAAACTCGGTGCCGTTACGCGCGCGCAAGCCGTTGCGATCGGCCTACGCGATGGTCTGGTCGATGCGTCGCAGCCTCGACCGAGAAGCGTCCCAGGCCGGTCCGCCTGACATACAGACGAGTTCAACGGGATCCCGGTTTTCCCAATTGGCCAGATTGTCGCTGCGCCAGTGGGGCCAGCTCATGAGTGGAGCTGCTGGCGGACCGCAGCGGCGACTTCATCCAGGGCGGAGCGAGGTGGCAGCTTCGTGTAGTCGGGACCGAAACGCAGACCGAAGCCGTCGCCGGTGAACCGCGGCACGACATGAAGGTGGACGTGGAAGACTTCCTGTCCGGCGACTTCGCCATCCGCAAGGAAGAAGTTGATTCCCTCGCAGCGAAGAGCGGTTCGACGCAGGGCGGCGGCCAGACGCTGGCCCACTTCGAACAGGCGACCGCCGCTGGCCAGCGGAAGATCGGCCAGGTGGTCCGCATGCTCGTTCGGGATCACGAGCAGATGGCCCGGGTTGACGGGTCGGATGTCCAGGAACGCACAGACCAGCTCGTCGCGATAGACGATGCTGGACGTCGCCAGACCGGCCCGGATATTGCAGAACACGCAGGAGGGTGTAGCGGCCATGGCGCATCAGGTTGACTACGGGCACGGCAGCTTAACGGCGTCAAGTAACGACCGCTACCAGGCGCCGAGGTTGGTCGCTAAGAACAAAGATGCAAAATGGTTAAGAGAGTTGCCAAACTCGGCACTGAACATTGATGAAAGTTACCAACTCTAGAGGCGGAGCAAGGCGACTTCCGGCCAATTGCTTCTATCTCTTAGGAAACAAGAACCGTTTGGAGTTCATGGTCGTGATGCTCGACAACCTGTACTCGTCAGCGAGTGCTCAAGGTCGAGCTGGATTTCGGTCCGACCGAAGCCATCTGACGTCACCGCCCGCGCGAATGCGCATCCGCGGTTGAGCTTCGTCGATGGCCGACGATGCCATCACTCGAATCGACGTCAGCGAATCGGCGTCCAACGCAGGCTATCTCTTCAATGTCGGCGATTTCATGCTCGCATTCAGTACCGTTGCAGGAACGACCGTCCTTGCGACAATCGTCTACGGCACCCGTGAGTTCCGGCCGCACAACGCGCTCGAAGCCGCGCTGCAATTCGTCATAACGGCAGCGGCGCTGGGATACGTACCACTTGTCGCATGGCGGGGCTACGAGCGCCGTTACTGGCGTGGCCACTTCGTGCTCGGCTCGTTGCTCGTGGGCGGAATCCTTGCCGGAATTCCCGCGGTCATTCTGGAAGGCTGGGAATGGAGCTGGACTAGCACGATCGCCTTCGCGATTTTCGTAGTCATCTTCACGATGCTAGCCGCAATTCCGCTCGGATTCGCTTTGACAGCGCGTGAGCTGCTCGTCGCCCGGGCCTCTGTCGACGGGCCTCTGCTCGTCGACATCGTCGCCGAGTCGTCGGCCGACCCGACGGCCGGACGGGTTCGCGCAGCGGACCGCGCACGCTTTTCTATATTGGGATCGACGCTGATTCTTGCCGGAGTTGCCGGCATCGCGTCGGTCGTCGTCCTGTTTGCGGTTTACGGACTGGCGAACGAGCGGGATGCTCGCTTAGCTGAATCCGCACTCGACGCATTGGCGCCCCTGATCTTCACTCTGCCGGTGTCCGCGATCCTCATATACGTGGGGCGTCGACTGTCACAGCCCAACGCATCGCGTCTGCTGCAGATCGATGAACGATCGCCGATCCTCCTGTTGCGGTCATTCGCCGACGACGCGAAGCAGATTCGTGCGAAGGGACTGGCAATGCGCGTGCTTTTTCTCGGCATGCTTGGCCGCAAGCGGCTCGAGGCCGCGATCGCCGACGAGCTTTCGCGCCTCGGTCCCTTCATCGCGATCGGACAGCCCGGAGAGCGGCTACCTCGACTGGGCGCAGCGCGCGCCTACTTCAGCGACGACGAGTGGCAGTCGGCGGTCATAGACTGGATCTCGCGTGCGCGCCTGATCGTCATGATCGCCGGACGCACGCCGTGGGTGCAATGGGAGCTTCGGCAGATTGTTCGCGCCGGACAGCTCGGCAAGCTGCTGCTCCTTTTGCCTCCGGGTCCTGCCGAGGATCGAAGGCATCGGATCGAACTGATCTGCGAAGCCCTCGACGATCGACGCCTGGCATCGGCCGATGTCAACCTGCAAAGAAGCGTCGCGGTGCGCTTCTTCGCTGCCAAAGACCCCGACCGTCATCAACCCAGCATCGTCGTGGTTGAAAGCACCGAACTGACCGAGGTCGGTTACGAACTCGGTGTTCGCGTCGCGACCTCGACTGCCGACCAGCTGTGTAGGTAGGTTCTTGTAAGCCTTGTTTGCTGGAATTTCCGTCCGAGTTTGTGAAATTCCAGGGTCGCAGTTATCGCGAGATGCATACTGTCCTCCCAGTCGCGGTACTTGGGCAGGATTCGGGCAGTAGCGGTCGGCGGAACCGGCCCCGAATTCGCTCCAAAGCAGATACAGATTGATGGAGGCTCTGTGTTGTTCCTAGTCATCGAGCGCTTCAAGAACGGCGATCCGTCGCCGGTGTATCGCAGGTTTCGCAAGTCGGGGCGTTTGGCACCGCCAGGAGTGTCTTATGTGGCGAGTTGGGTAACGACCGATCTCGCGAGCTGCTATCAGGTCATGGATTGTGAAGGCCGCGCCCAGCTCGACGAGTGGACCGAAAAGTGGTCCGATCTCGTCGACTTTGAGGTTTTGCCGGTCATCACGTCGGCCGAAGCGGCGAGCCGTGTTGCGTGACGTGCCGCGGTGCGTCTGCGTTTAGGCTGCTTGCTTTCGTGGCAGGAGGTTCTGTGGCACCAACTCATCCCTATGCAACTCACCTCGACGTCAAGTTTCCTGCGCTAGCAGTAGTCGACGTGCCCGGTCTGGTCAAGGCGTGCACCGATCAGTGGTACAACCAGACGCTCTGCCAAGTCAACGAATCCGTCGTTCGCCTCGGAGTCATGCAAGGCGAGTATCACTGGCACAAACATGCCAATGACGACGAGTTCTTCTTCGTCTTGGACGGTCACTTCATCATTGATCTGGAGGACAGGTCTGTCGACCTTCAACCCAGAGAAGGTTTTGTCGTACCGAAAGGAGTCGTTCACCGTACGCGCGCGCCGGACCCGGCGGTCATTCTTATGATCGAAACCGCCGCCATTGTTCCGGAAGGGGATGCGTAAGCACCAGTCGCGACCACCTATCACACTGCTTGAACCGGCGATAGGCGGCCATTTGCAGATGCCGCCGCCTCGCCGAGAATCTCGAAGCGGACAAGAGCGAAGCGTGAAGTATTTGTTCCGGTGCGCAGCGGCCGGCACGTAGCCCTAAGCGGACGGGAACGTCAACCGCTGAGCGCTCGGCCGCGGCGCCATGAAACGCCGGCGAGGGCCGCGAGCAGTAGCACAAGTGTCCCCGGCTCGGGAATAACAAAGAGGCCACGATCGCAGTAGGAGCCAAGACCGGGCTGCGCGTCGGGACACGCGGCGACGAAGATGGGCATACCTTGCGGATCAAACCCTGCTGGCGCAACCACGACATCTCCCATTGACGTGCCGAAGCCGGACCCACCGGCGAAAATGCCAGTTCCACCGGCTACAGTCCACTGGAATATCGTGTGCGCGACCCCAGACGGATCGGGGGGGAAGAGCACGTTGGTCCAAGTACCGAAGAAGTCGTTGTCACTGGGCGATACGTCGTCGAACAAGAAGGTTCCGGCTCCTTCGAAGAACAGTACCTGGCCATGTAGCGTTACCAACCACTCACCCGGAATAACATCGGGAACGTCGTTCGCATTTCCAGCGGCGTCGATGATGTTGCACAAGGGCGGCGCTGGGAACTGCGGCGGGCAATCACTCACGGTGGTCGAACCGAATTGCTCGTAGTTGAACACGATACCTGCCGCAGCCGGGGACGCGATCAGCGCAGCAGCAAGGGCGATCGTTAGGAAGCGTGTCATAAGCTCTCCCGAGCGGGCTGCCCGCGGCAACCGCGGAACTCCGCACAGTTGCTCCATCGACCATCAAAGCATGCGACGTACCAGCGATGCAATACTTTGAATTGATGTGAGGTGGAGGAACTGCCCTACTAGCTGTGTAAGGGTCACCGACACCAGCAAGCTCGGAGTCGGTCGAGATCGGCCATGAGCAGCCTGTCATTCACTGGCAGTCTGCAGCCCCTCACCGCGGTCGGACAGGACTGGGCTAACTCCCATGCTCCCGAAGCGGCCAGTGGCTACTCAATGATTGCCTCGGGGCCGTGTGCGCTGCCCCCGACGGATGCAGGCGCATCCGCTCAGCGGCTGCCATGCCGATGCGCGGTGCCCTCCGCGCCGCGGTAGTGGTCACGCAGTACGTCGCGGCCGAAATCGCCTTCGAAGTCGCGCCACACCGAGTGGATGTGGTTGCCGCCCGAGTTGTCGAACTCGATGAGGAAGTTCGCGCCCTGGATGCGAAAGTAGTGCGGCTGACGCGACTGATCCGATCCAGCCCAGCCGACTTGGATCGAATCGAGTGGGGCCGCGCGCACACGCGCGAGGCGCGCCTGGGTGAGCTCAGGCTGGAGGTGATCGGCGAACGCGCCGATCAGTTTCAGCACTTGTGCCTGTTGGGCGGCGTCCATCTCCGCGAAAGGCAGCCCCACGGCATCCAGCGGCCGTGCACGGGTAGCGTTGCGGCTGACGATGTCACCAAAGGGTCGCGTGTCGAAGATCGCGCGCGCCCGCTGAGGCGGGGTGAGGCTCGCGAGCCACTGACGGGCCAGGTCCTCCTCGCTGCCGAGCAGCCGAAAGCCCTCGCGCGGTGCGCCGCCACCCACGTCGCGCGGCACCACGGCCGGGTTCGCACCGAAAAACTGAGGCAGCGTCGACACGTAGCGGTTGCCCTCGAGGCTGAAGTGCAGTGAGAGGTGGTGACCCTCGATGCGCCAGCCCCAGCCGCCGACGCCCGGCTCGCCATAAATGGCGAGCGCGTAGTTCTCGGGGTCGCGCGAAAGGCCGAAGGCCTCCAGCTGGCGCAGCGTGATCTCCAGCGCCATCACGGCGCGCACCTTGTCCAGGCCGCGCTCATTCAGCGCCGTGCGCAGCAAAGCCGTGGTCGCCTCGCGTTGCGCAGTCGACATGGCCTTCCAGGCCAAGCCGTCGCGCCGGCGCGGCGTGTAGTGCCAGTCGCTGCGAACCGCTTCAGTGAACGGCAGCAACAACTCTCCGCGCTGCGCCGGCGCGGTGGCCTCGATCAGGCGCTGCGCCGCTCGGGCGGCGGTGGGCGTCTGTGCGTGGAGCTCAGGCATGGCGACAACAAAGGCGGCGACGAGGGCAGGCAAGGCAAGCAGCGAACGGCGGGTCTTCATGCGGACTTGCGATGCCACGCGACGGATTCGGCCACGGGCCGGAGCCTGAACATACCGCAGTCGCCGTGTGAAGGCACTTGCGCGCCGGGGGCGAGGAAGGTCCACGGCCGTATGCCGCTGCAGATCGGCGTCTGTCGGCCAAGTTGCCGCCGTTAGCACCGCGAGAACTCGGCTCCCGGTCAACAGCAGCCGTTCTGTCCTGTCCGTCGGCTGGCCCAACAGCGGTCAGGGGACTTCGGCAGAATCTCCCAGTCACACCTATCGCAGCCCCCTTCGATGCCATATTCGTCCGACATTTCTCGTCAACACCCTGGTGTTTTGCTTTTGCGCTTCACCGTGGCCGGCCTCATGCTGTTTCACGGCGTTGCCAAGTTGCGGAATGGGCTAGGCGGTATCGAATCACTCCTTACAGGATTCGGACTGCCAACCTGGTTCTCGTACGGCGTGCTGGTTGGCGAAGTCCTTGCTCCACTGGCCGTCCTTGCCGGCGTCTGTGTGCGCCCGGCTGCCTTGATCATGGCATTCAACATGGTGGTGGCGATCGGCCTGGCTCACTCGGCACAGCTACTGACGCTAAGCAGATCCGGCTCCTACGGCCTTGAGTCGCAGGCGTTCTTCTTGTTGTGCTCTATCGCCATCGCCCTGCTTGCCGATCGAAAGAGCTCGTAATGCCTTCTGACGGCCAGAAGCATCGGTAATCGGGCTGACCGTTAGATGAGGGTCGAGCTCTCCCTAGACTCGCAGGACACCCACCTGCGAAGGAGAGATCGCGATGAAGTACTTCACCGGTATCGATGTGTCGCTGCGTTCCGTGTCGATCTGCGTGGTCGACGAGACGGGTGAGGTGCGGCATGAGGCCAGGATAGCCGCCGAGATCGACACGATCGTGGCGACGCTACGCCGCTTCAGTGGCGAGATCCGGCAGGTCGCATTCGAGGCCGGCACGCTGACGCAGTACCTGACTACGGGTTGAGCGAGGCTGGCTTCGAGGTGATTTGCATCGAGGCGCGCCAGGTGGCGGCGTCACTGGCGGCGATGCGCAACAAGACCGATCGCAACGATGCGCGCGGGCTGGCGCAGATCCTGCGCACCGGCTGGTACCGCACGGTGCACGTCAAGAGTATCGAGAGCCATCAGGTGCGGGCCCTGCTGTCGAGCCGCAAGATGATCCTCACTAAGTGCATTGATCTCGAGAACGAGCTGCGCGGCCTGCTCAAGGTGTTCGGGGTACGGCTGCCGCCGCGGGTGGGCCACGGCGGCTTCGACAGCTGGTGCGGCCGAAGGTGCTGGCGTTACCCGAGCTGGCGCACGTGTCTGCTGCCGCTGCTGGACGCCCGCGTCGTGCTGTACCGCACCTATCTGCAGCTCGACAACGCTGTGCGCGGCATGGCACGCAACGATGCGGTGTGCCAGCGTCTGATGAGCGTACCCAGGCGTCGGTCCCGTTACCTCGCTCACCTTCAAGACGGCGGTCGATGACCGCACCCGCTTCCGCTCGTCACGGACGGTCGCCGCGCACTTCGGCCTGACGCCGCGGCGCTACCAGTCCGGCGAGATGGACAACCCGGGGCGGATCTCCAAGGCCGGCGACCCGGCGGTGCGCCAGGCACTGTACGGCGCCGCTCATGCTCTGATGACCCGCAGCGATGCCTGGTCGGTGCTCAAGGCGTGGGGCGTGCGGCTGGCCAAGACCCGCGGCCATCGGCGGGCCGTGATTGCGGTGGCGCGCAAGCTGGCGGTGATCCTGCACCGGATGTGGATCGATGACACCGACTTCCGCGCTACGCGGATGGAGCGCTGCATGACCTAGACTGCCAACAGCCGCGAGCAAGAACTGTCTTCGTTGAACGTGTGGACGAGGGTTCAGGATGAAGCCGCAAATGTCTGCTGCGCCTCGAGCGCGACCAAAAGCGAGGCTCTCCTTCCCATTCCGACCCATGCCTGCAGCGCGCCAGATCCACCGCGCCCGACTGCGTAAAGAAGCGTGACCCACACCGCAACGAAGCCCTTGACGTGAACAACCCAGGAGCGCGACCCTTGACAATAACGCCCGATTAAAGAAGCCGACGTTGAAAGAAAGTGCGCGCAACCACCATTAGCGGACATGGTTAAACGACCGGGGTTTACAGGATGACGTGCGAGCACTTGATCGAACTGGATAGACTGTCGCAGCGGCGGGCTTCAAGGAGACTTTTCGCGGTGCCGAGTGGTCTCAGCATTGCCGGGATTGGGTCTACTACGACTGTGTTCTGTCCATAGACGCGATCAGGAAGGAATTCGCGCTGGCTGAATGTGTAAAAGTTCACGCTCACCGCGGAACGCATGACGAACAAGAGTCTGCTTTGTCTGCGAAGTCCACAACGACGGTGTCATCGGCCATCATCCAGGTGCTCGCCCCGGTGCAAAGACTTTCGCTCCAGAGTAGTAGCAATCTTGCGTTTGGTGCGACCTCGTTGACGTCCAACCACTAGCGGAGTCGAGCGGTAGCGACAGAATCGCCTTAAAGCAGACGTCTCTGTGCTCACGTCGACCCACTTGCCCGCGCTGGCGGGCTGCCCCTGGAAGTGATCAGCTGGTTCGTATGGACCAGCAGGTGTGGCGCCGCGGCCGGCAGCAACAGCGAATAGGTTGCCGGTGAGCGGGTTGACGTTCACCTGTGCCACCTTGACAGGAGGCGCCGTGCCGAGGGGCTACAGCGCGCGGCGGCGGCTCGCCGTTTGAGCACAAAACGAAAGCGGCCCCCCGAGGCCGCCTCGTCCTTCCTCTGGATCGCGCTACGGTGCGGGCGACAAAGTGAAGTTCTGGTTGCCCAGTATCGATCCGAACGTGGCCGTGATTTCGCCGCCGAGTTGGGTCACGTAACCGCTGGCAGATGCCTCGAGCTTGTACTTGCCCGCTGCGGCTTGCGTCTGGAAATTCAGCGGCGTGCCCAATGGGTTCGAGTAAATCAGCAAGCGCGGCGCCGCCGTTGGCAGCAGCAGAGAATAGTCGCCGTTGAGCGGATCGGCGTTCACATGCGCCACCTCGACGGCTGGAACCGTTCCGACCGTCTGCAGTGCACGCACCGACCCGCTGTCCCTCGCGCCGGCAGGTCCTAGGTTGCCGGTCACAGTGCCCGACGTCGACGTCAGCATCGTCACGACATCCAGGCTCGAGTTCAGCAGCGTCGTCTGCTCCGCGGCGACCGGCACCGAGGCGATGACGGACGTCGTCAAGTTTGCCCCAGTGAACACAATGTCATACGGCCCCTTCGTCGGGTCAAGGGGTGCCAGGACGAACTGCCCGCTCGTGTTCGGCTGCGTTGCTTTCAGGACAACACCGTTCTTCTGCGCGCTGACAGTCACCCCCGCCAGCCCGGTCTGCACATAGCCCGCGATCGCCGTCAGCGTCATCGGCATCACTTGGATAACGGGCTTCAGGCCGAACGAGCCGTTGCCGCGTCGGACAACAGACTTGCACGCGTCGAAATCGAGAACGAGTCCCGTCGTCTTGCCTGTCTCGATCGTGAATCCATGGATCAGCTTGATGCCGCTTTGCGGTGCGCTCGGCGTGTCCATTGGGGTTATTGCGCCGTTGGTGGGCAGCACGTAATTCGCCGGAGCACCGGACCCGTTCGGACTCAGCAGCAGGCGCATTTGGGTGTACAGCCCCGCGGGCAAACTGGTCTGTCCAAGGTCGACCAGCAGCCCGTTCTGCAGGGACAGCAGATCGACTTTCCGGGGCGGGCTGACCGCGATATCAGTCCAGCCGCTGTCGTTCTCATTGGCACCCGTGCTCTGATGCACGCGGACACGCTCAACTGTGACGACCACCTCGTCGAACCCGCACGCCGGGGCATCGGTCAGTGCGATTCGCAGAGTGCCCGGACCGACCGGGGGTCCCGGTGCATCGCTGCCTCCGCAGGAGGCCAGCGCCACCAGTATCGCGCTGATCCAGGCTGAGACCTGCAGACCCCGTCTGAACGTTTTCAACATGGCGATTCCCTGCTTCATACAATGAGCAGCCTGAATATCGGTCGCATACGCGGGAACTTTTCCCGTCTTTGCGGCATAGCGGGCGACATTTCACGTTAGTCCCGACGGACCCGACCTCGCCATTTCTGTTGTCTGGAGTCTTCCCAAGATAACCCGCGTCGAGGACATCGAGACCTCGTGAAGACGCCGCGGCTCGCGAACGGCACGCAGGGTCGGCAGCGCCTCCGGCTCGCCGACCACTACGATGCCGAGCTGCGCGAGCACAACCTGCAGCTCCGCGGAGCCACCGACATCGGGCCCGCCGACTGCGTGCTCGACGTCGGCTGCGGGGCTGGGCAGTCAACCCGTGACGCGGCCCGCGCCGCTGTCTCCGGCAGCGTGCTCGGCGTGGACTCGTCAGAACAAATGCTTGAGCGCGCACGCCGCCGCGTTGCGGAAGAGGGCCTGCACAACGTCGCCTTCGAGCTGGGTGATGCGCAGGTCCATCGTTTCGCGCTGGCGCATTTCGACGTTGTCATCAGCCGCTTCGGCACGATGTTCTTCGCCGATCCGGTCGCGGCGTTCACCAACATCGCCAGCGCCTCGCGGCCAGGTGCGCGCCTGGTGATGATGGTCTGGCAGAGCCACGACCGCAACGAGTGGGCGACCGCGATCCACAAGTCGCTCACCGCGGGTCGCGCGACAAGCGCGCAGCCACCGAGCGCCTTGGATCCGTTTTCGCTCAGCGATCCTTCCATTGTCACGTCCATCCTCGGCAAAGCAGGCTTTGCGAAGGTCGGCTTCACCGACGTGCACGTGCCGGTTTACTACGGTCCAGACACGGCCGCCGCGTACGACCTCGTGTGCGACATGAAGAACACGAACGATCTGCTCGCAGGACTGGAGGCGGCCGCGACGGACCGCGCGCTGGCACGCTTGCGGGAGATGCTGGCTGCACACGACACGGGCCGCGGCGTGCTGCTCGACTCGCGAGCATGGATCGTCACGGCTCGCCGCCTGCCATGACCACGGCATCGCGCTGCCGGGACAAGACGCAAGCACAGTGGGCCACCCTTCACCGACGGGACAACAGATCGCCAGCTGCACGTCCGCTTTCCGTCGAGCTCAATGTCCGTCATGGGTCGATTTGGGATTTTCAAACGGGAGCAACTGATCGCTTGTCAGATGGTCGCCATAGATAGACGAGAAAAGTAGTGTGGATCCGCTGCAATCAATTGCACGAGAGCATTAGACGAGGTCCGGCTCCTGGTGCAGCCAGAACCGTCAGTACGACGCTTTAACGTTCAGTAGTGCGTCTGCTCTTGCAATGGTGAGCCGCGCTCCAATCGCGGAGTGGGAGGCCATGCCGTAGCTACGAGGTGCCGCTGACTGGAAGTGACCTTGCGAACGAGGGCGCTATTGACGGCTTCCACAGTGCGCTCAAGCAATACGCAGCAAACTGCGAATCTGGTGCTTGGGGACGCCGAGGGTGGTCAGTCGCCTGACAAAGTTTTCCTCAAGGGTCGAGTAGACGTGACGGTTAAAGTAGTCGGTGTTGGGAGGTAGCTCCACCCCAGCGATACGAGCCGTGAACCGTCCAATTGCGGCTGAGCGCGATACGCCCGCGCGGCAATGAACGAAGAGCGAGTGCATGCCCATCCAATGCGTCTCCAGCGCATCCAGGATGGCCTGAGCGTGACTGTTGTCGAACAGGATTGCGTCCGGTTCTCGACGCTCAATGTCCGCGAATTCGAGCCTCAACACGTTGAGCCAGCCGCGGCGAAGGGGTGCAGGACCGTCCTCAGGATCGTGGACGGAGATGACGAGAACGTTCTTCAGGGGGGCGAGCTGGCACGCGTCCGCTCGAGAAAAGACCCGCACTTCACGAAGCCGGGCCGGTTGCAGCAGATTAGCTGAGGACAAGATCCTGGTTCTCCAGCGCGACCGAAAAGCCAGCGCTCAAACCGCGACACGATTCAAACTCAAAAGCGCTTCCCGCCGCGGTTGTTCGTCCGCAATTGGTCCGACGGGAGACTGTCGGCGCCTCCGCTTCCTTGGAGATTGGTGACGACTTTGTGCTGCTCTGATTGGTCCGAGACCTGCCTATGGCCGCGCCCAGGTCAGAGTTGGAATTAGCCGCCGTGCCCATCGAGCGCGTGCGCCTTGGCTGCCGCTTCCCGTTTGCCGAGCGCACGCAGCGCGACTAATTTTCTTAACAGCGCGGGCCGTGGGCGAGCAATGCCCTGTTCCCAGTTGTAAATCGTCTGAGAACTGACCCCGAGGAGCTTGCCAAATTCATGTGCCGACATTCCAAAGCGATCGCGTAGCGCCCGCACTCCCTTGCCGCTATATCGAATGACGGACGCCGACGTATCGGCGGAGACAGACGGGAGCTTGGCTGTCGCCTTCTTGACGCCAGCCAGATCGCGTTCGAGGCCGGCGATCCGACGTTTAAGGGTTGTGATGTCGCGGCGCGCCGCAGCCGCCGACCTGCTGGCGGGCGCTACAAGTCCGCGTGCTTCCTTCTTTGACAAGCGGATGATTTCCGCTCGCATTACCTTAGCGAGTGCCGTCATTGAGAGGTTGGCGCCAGAGGCGCAGCTATTACCACCTCTTAAGGATACTTAGCTTTGAACAGCGAAAAGCGTAAGACCCTGTCAGCAGAGCGAACTTCGTCGAGCGACGAAGATTCGTTGCTGTTTCGCTTGACGAACTGAGTGCTCAAAGAAGCGCGTCATGCTCTCGCATGATCAGCTGTGCTCTACGCTCCAATCGCGGACCACGAGAACAAGCCGTATCTCTGAGTACTGATGACCGGATGTGAGCCGCGATGAGTCAATACCGATGTCCATCGCCAACTGATCTCAAGTCAGTTGGCCGTCCGCTTCGGCCGATTCTGTTGAAAAACTCTGAATCTGGTCTGACCGAATTCCATCTGACGCCAGTGCAATCAAGGATGTCGCTTGGTAGATGCGCTCACGTTCACCAGAGGACCTCGTTGAATTTTTCGTGGGCATCCGGTCCCGTGTTCTTCGACTCTCTGCCTTCACGACCTCGGATTTTTTCATCGAGGCAGAAAAGGAGTTTTTCAACAGAATCGGCCAGGACCGGACATACGGCCAAATCCCCGATAGCGGACGCTCGACGACGCAATCGACCGACACTGGCCGTTCGACAGCGTAGGTGAAAAACGCGGACTGCTCCAGACGAAGCAGCCCGGGCGGTCTTTAGCCCAACCCATTTTCTTACTTGACCAGTCCTCGTATGCCCTCCATCCGCAGAAGGCTTCTGTAACGCGTCGTCCTGGCTCGTCTTCGATCCCGCCGAGGATCACGGCGAGGACTCCGACGAACGCCTCCGTGCCGTCGCGCAGGAGCTACACTTTCTGCGGGCCGAGCTTCGTTGCCTTGAGGAGCTGAAACTGGTCAGGTAGCGGCAGCGCCCCGTACTTGCGCGCGGAGTGCGCACTCTCTACAGAGCGAGGATCCGGGCTGTCTCGGCGAGCTGCCGCGCCGTCGAAATCGTTTACAGCCATCTGCGCGGCGGCAGCCCGCGGCGCGAGCTTACGACACCCGTACTCCGCGTAAAAACAGGCCCTTCCCACACCTTCGGCGGTAGAGGATGGGCAACCGACTTGGCATCTGACGTCGATTGCCTTTACAGCGCGTTCGATCAGCTTGAGCAGGCCTCTCTATGTCTTTCAATCCACGCCGATATTCAAATGGAATCTTTCTTGCTTACGGCATTGGATAGTCGAGCCGCTTGGTAAAGGAGGTTCCATGCGCATCCAGCGAATTCTGCGAGTGGTTGCAACGATGCTGCTCGCGTACCCTGGGATCGCCGCGCCGGCGATCATTGCCGTCCAGTTTAACGGCGGTGTCGTCAGCATCAACGAAGCAACCGGGGTCGGTCTCGCAGTCGGGCCCTCCGGGACGAGGGGCCTGAATTCCCTGGCTGCCGACACGTCAGGGACCTTGTTCTCGGCGACGAACCCCCTAGGGGCCGGTGGCCAGCTGTTCACGATCAACCCCGCTAGCGGCGTCGGGACCCCCGGCGCGGTGCTCGGCTTCGGCGCGGCGGTGGCGGCAGATGTGCGCGGCTTGGCATTCTCTGCGGCCAACGTGCTGTTCGCAATCAACAACACCGGCCCGGCCGGCGGCTTGAACCCTGACGACCTGTTCACCATCAATGTCGCCACTGGCGCGGGAGCGTTGATCGGCGCGACAGGGCTCACCGGCCTTCAGGGACTCGACTTCGCGCCGGAGGGGACGCTGTACGGTTGGGACATCAGCGTCGGCTTGGTCACGATCAATCCGGCGACCGGCGCGGCGACCGACGTCAACCCTGCCGTGGGCGCGCCTGCGGACATCCAGTCGATCGTTTTTGGACCCAATGGCACCCTCTATGGCGCGCGCAACGAGCTGTTCACGATCAACACTGCAACCGGGGTCACAGCACTCGTCGGCTCGGGTGGTTACGCCGACGTCCGCGGCATCGAGTTTGTTTCCACCGCAGTACCGGAGCCCGCGACGCTTGCACTGCTCGGGATCGGGCTCGCGGGGCTCGCGCTAGCCAGGCGGCGCAAGAACTGAAGCCCCCGGCGAGTACGTGCCGCGGGCCGCGCCGCGGCCGGGATGATCTCGTCAGCAGTCGTTCAGGCGTGATACCCAGCGTGGTCCGTCAGTGCCGAGATGAGGGCTGGGACCATCAACGGGCCATCGATAGGTTCCACAGATGCGTCGTGCCCTCTCGATCTGCGCGCTTTCAGCGGGTATCACGGCTGCCGATCTTTGTGCCGACGCCCGTGCTCCAAGGCGCCGTCACCAACTTCTAGCTGCCGATCTGAGGAGATCCTGTACAGGGCCAGGGGTGTAACCGCTCAGGCGGCAATCGCCTGGATCGCGGTAGCGCACGAAAGCCTTGGCGCCATCGCGCCAGCAGTTGGGCTGAGCCGGCAGCTCTGAAGGACGCCGCTCGCAGTCGCTGCTAGCGCGCACCTGTCCCACAATGTCTCGCGCTCACAGGCCGCGTGATCGAGCCTCTCGAGCTTTACTTGATCTTCGTCGCGGCCGCGATCCTGGCCATCGCATCCGTGGCGCTCGTCTTGTCCAGGTTCCAGTACTGGCTCACCACGTCCTTGATCGCTCCCTTGACCGCCGCCAGCATTCCCGTTCGATATCGGAACCTGGGCATGCAAAACTCGCTCGGCCCGTCAACTTAGATTCGCGCTTGAACGGCAGCTTCGGAGCGACGTGATCGTCTCCTTAG
>CAVZJO010000008.1:0-50917 GCA_963775635.1 uncultured beta proteobacterium
AGGCCCCGATGGTCGCTTTCGGAATCTGCTGGCGGCGGCTTTGGGTATGACTTGCTTGGCCTGCGATCGCGATCATGCTCGAGGCTGCAGAGCCGATCGACAATTCCAATCGCGGCCGGCCTGCGCCAGGGGCTCGCCCCTAGGCCGGTGAGACTCTAGACGGATATTCCGGCTCTATTTGGACGTAGGCGGGGAATCGGGGTTTCTGTACGATATTGTCCAACGAGTTTTATTGACATCTCTTCGACCAGTGCGAATCGGCCGTCTCTTTCGTCTGCGCGTTATCCTAATGGCGCTCGCTGCGCTGCTATTTGCGCAAGTTGGCGTCGCCGCGTACGTGTGCCCGTTGCCGTCCACGCCACCGGCAGAAGCCATGACCTCTGATTGCGAGGCGATGGCGCAGCCAACTGGATCCGGCTTTGCCGAATCTTTGCGCGGAACACTGTCAGTACGGTCAGCAAACCGATCAGGCGCGGCTACCGGCTGCGCCTTCCGCGTCGCTGGTTGCCTTGTATGCGGTTCCACCTGTCTCGCTCCTGATCCCAAGGGAGCAGGCGCCCGTTGCGGCCAGTGGCTTGCTCGCTGCACGACCTCCACCTCACAGCATCCTGCACTGCTGCTTCCGAATCTGATCTCCAGGACGACCTCGCACTGACCTTCGAGTCAGTGCTCGGGTCGCGTCTGCCGGCGTCCGCTCGTTCAGGACGCATCCAGGTGCGACACCATCGGTCTGCTTGTTGTCGGGAGATTTCATGTTGATCGTTTTTGTTCAAGTCGCATTGCGGTCGCTGCGCTCGCCTGCGTTCGCCTCAGTGCTTGGGCTGTGTTGGACGTTGATCGCGTCGCCTTCGCTCGCGCAGCCCGTTGTAAGTTTCGACCAGGCGCTTCGCCTGGCACAGGACCGCTCGCGCCAGCTCGCCGCACAGGGTTACGCCGCTTCGGCGGCGCGCGACATGGCAATCGCCGCGGCGCAATTGCCCGATCCGACGTTGACGGCCGGCGTCAACAACTTGCCAGTTACTGGGCCAGACCAGTTCAGCCTGACGCGCGATTTTATGACGATGCGCTCGATCGGCGTGATGCAGCAGTTCACGCGTCGCGATAAGCGTGAAGCGCGCGCCGCACGCTTCGAGCGGGAGGCCGAAGCCGCCCAGGCGGGACGTGCGCTCACGCTCGCCAATCTGCAGCGCGACACCGCTCTCGCGTGGCTCGATCGGTACTACCAGGAACGCTTGCGCGACGCGCTGACAAAGCAGCTCGATGAAGCACGCCTTCAGATTGAGGCCGCGGACTCTGCTTATCGCGGCGGCCGCGGCTCACAAGCGGATGTGTTTTCGGCACGGGCAACAGCCGCGCAGATCGAGGATCGAGTAGCTCAGGCCAACCGAGAAATCGCAATCGCAAACAGCAAGCTTGCGCGCTGGATCGGAAATGCTGCGAACCAGCCGCTCGGTGCCGCGCCCAATACGGATGTTCTGAGTGTCGACTGGACGCGACTCGAAGATCACGTGACATACCACCCCGAGATCGTGGTCATGCAGCAGCAAGAACAGATTGCGCGCGCCGAGGCCGAGATTGCCCAGGCCGAACAAGCGCTCAGACTGGAGTGCAGAGTTCATGTACAGCCAACGCGGACCGGCGTACTCAAACATGATCTCAGTCAACGTCTCGATTCCGTTGCAGATCGACCGAGCCGACCGGCAGGACCGCGAGCTCGCGGCAAAGCTGGCAGTAATCGATCAGCTGCAGGCGCAGCGCGAAGAAGGCACACGCGAGCATGTCGCCGATGTGCGGAGTTGGTTGCTTCAATGGCAGAGCGCCCGCGACCGCCTGCGGCACTACGACGCTTCGATCGTCCCGCTGTCGGCGGGCCGCACGGGCGCTGCGCTTGCGGCCTATCGCGGCGGTGGCTCGCTCAACGCTGTGCTCGAAGCGCGTGGTCTGGAAATCGAGACGAACCTGGAGCAAGTTGGACTAGCAATGGAGGTTGCGACAGCCTGGACACAGCTGGATCTATCTGATTCCGGCCAACGGAGGGCTCAAATGAATCGCGCTGTCACTGTTGGCCTGCTCGCCGTTGCGGCGCTGGTGGCTGCAGGCTACGGCTCGTGCTGAATTCGGCCTGCATCGTGGCAAGGGCATAGCAGTCGCACCGGCCGCTTCGCCGGCTACGGCAGTGCCGACCACCATCGCGCAAGGCGAAGAGGCCACCGAAAACACATCGTCGCCGGCATCAAGGCGGGCGACGTGGATCCCGCCACGGGCAAGAAGATCCTCTACTACCACGACCCGATGGTGCCCGGAAGCAAGTTTGACAAGCCTGCTAAGTCTCCCTTCATGGACATGATGCTGGTAGCCATGTACGCGAGCGGCGAGGCCGATGCAAGCCAAGTCACGGTCAGCCCGCGTATTCAGCAGAACCTCGGCGTACGCACCGCGCAGGTGACTCAAGGCGTGCTGGCGCCACAGATCTCGGCCGTCGGCAACATCGCCTATAACGAGCGTGACCAGGCTGTCGTGCAGGCACGCGCGACTGGTTTCGTCGAGCGTCTGCATGTACGCGCTGCGCTTGATCGAATTGCCAAGGGACAGCCGCTTGTCGATCTCTATGTTCCCGAATGGATTGCAGCGCAGGAAGAGTTTCTGTCACTGCGCCGCATGCAAGGCACCGATCTCGCTCCCGTTGATCGATGCCGCGCGCCAACGCACGTCGCCAGACCGGGATGAGTGAAGAGCAGATCCGCCTGGTCGAGAGCAGCGGACGCACGCATCCACGCATCACCTTGAAGCGCGCCGATCAGTGGCGTCCTCTCAGAACTGATGGTTCGCGAAGGCATGACGGTTACGCCAGGGACCACGCTTGCCCGCATCAATGGGTTGTCGACGGTGTGGGCACAGGCCGAGGTGCCGGAAAGCCAATCGGCTCTCGTCCGTCCCGGTGCGAAGGTCCAAGCGCGTAGTGCGGCGGCACCGGGAGAAACGTTTGTCGGTGCGGTCCAGGCGATCGTGCCGGAAGTCAATGCCGCGACACGCACGCTCAAGGCGCGCGTCGAACTGGCGAATCGTGCCGGCCGTCTTGTGCCGGGCATGTTGCGTGACGATGCAGTTCATGGATTCGCGCGGGGTCAAGTCGTTGCTGATCCCGACTGAGGCGGTGATCCAGACCGGCACGCGCACGGTCGTGATGCTGGCTGAAGACAACGGGATGTTTCGGCCGGTTGAGGTGGAAATCGGTATCGAAAGCGGGGGGCAGACCGAAGTGAAGCGTGGTCTGCAGTCGGGTCAGAGTGTGGTGGTGTCGTCGCAGTTTCTGATCGATTCGGAAGCAAGCCTCAAAGGAGTGGCGACGCGGTTGAATGCCGAGCCGACGCCAACCAACATGGCTCCGCAATAGTCACAGCAACACACAGGCGAAGCCATCGTCGAAAGCATCGAAGCCGGATCCATCACCCTGTCGCACGGCCCCATCCCGTCGCTGAAGTGGCCGGAGATGACGATGGGTTTCAAACTTGGCGCGGCAGGACAGGCGAAGGCGATAGCTGTGGGTGATCGCGTTCGTTTCACGTTTCATCGTCAGGGCAACGACTTCGTGGTCGATGGCATTGAGAAGCTTGCCGCGGAGCCGAAAAAATGATCGCCAAGCTAATTCACTGGTCAATTGCCAATCGGTTCCTCGTGCTGCTAGCGACTTTCATGGTGGCTGCATGGGGCGTTCTGTCGTTACTCAGGACACCACTCGATGCGCTGCCAGATCTGTCGGATGTGCAGGTCATCATCCGGACCACGTATCCGGGCCAGGCGCCGCGCATCGTCGAGAATCAGGTCACGTATCCGCTGACGACGACGATATAAGGTGCCTGGTATTGCAAGACCGTCGCGACTAGTGATAGGCGACTAAGTCAGCCCGTATTGTTGGAGGAAGGCAGCGATCTCCCTGGGCCCGCTCGCGGGTCCTCGAGTATCTGAGCCGGGGGCCGTCCCGCTTGCCGGGGAGTGCGAAGCCCTCGCTCGGCCCCGATGCGACGGGTGTCGGCTGGATCTATCAGTATTCACTGGTCGACCGCACTGGGACGCACGATGTTTCGCAGTTGCGCGCTCTGCAGGATTGGTTCCTGCGAGTACGAGCTAAAGACCGTTCCCGATGTTGCGGAAGTGGCTTCGGTCGGCGGCATGGTGCGTCGTACCAGGTCGTGCTCGACCCCGACAAACTGGCCGCGTACGGCATCGCACACGGAGGTCGTCGACGCGATCGGCAAGGCCAATCAGGAGACTGGCGGCTCGGTACTCGAGCTCGGCGAGGCGGAGTACGTGGTGCGCGCCTCGGGGTATTTGCAGTCACTTGACGATTTTCGGCTGGTGCCGCTGAGAGACGACTGACGCCGGCATATCGGTGCGTCTGGGCGATGTCGCGCGGATTCGGGTCGGGCCGAGCTGCGACGCGGTATCGGGGAACTCGACGGCGAAGGAGAAGCCACCGGCGGCGTGGATCGTGATGCGCTCTGGCAAGAACGCTCTGCAGACGATCACCGCCGTGAAGGCCAAGCTGCAGGCGCTGCAGGCCAGTTTGCCGAAGGGGGTTGAAATCGTCCCGGTGTACGACCGCTCGGGACTGATCGAGCGTGCAATCGACAACCTGAGCACCAAACTGATCGAGGAATTTCTGGTCGTTGCGCTCGTCTGTTTCGTTTTCCTGTTTCACCTGCGGTCGGCGTTTGTCGCCATCGTCTCGCTGCCGCTCGGAATACTTGCAGCCTTCATTGTCATGTACTACCAGGGCGTCAACGCCAACATCATGTCGCTCGGCGGCATTGCAATTGCCATCGGGGCGATGGTCGACGCAGCGGTTGTGATGATCGAGAACGCCCACAAGCACCTGGAGCGTTGGAACGAGGCGCACCCCGACGCGCCGCTGCAGGGAGAAGCGCGCTGGCGAGTGATCGGCGAGGCGGCCGCCGAAGTCGGACCGGCACTGTTTTTCTCCTTGCTCATCATCACGTTGTCGTTCATTCCCGTGTTTGCGCTCGAAGCCCAGGAAGGACGACTGTTCAAGCCGCTCGCGTATACCAAGACGTATGCGATGGCGGCCGCCGCCGGTCTCGCGGTCACGCTGATTCCCGTGTTGATGGGCTACCTGATCCGGGGGCGCATTCCGGCCGAGGGAGCTAGCCCGTTGAACCGGTGGCTGATTGCTGCCTACAGACCGCTGCTCAATATCGTGCTCAGTGGCTCCTTGGCTGACGCTCGTCATTGCGGCCGCGCTGTTCGCTGTCAGCCTGCTGCCATTACGTGCAGATCGGGGGCGAGTTCATGCCACGCCTCGATGAAGGCGACCTGCTGTACATGCCGTCCGCGTTGCCGGGCCTATCGGTCGGCAAGGCGGCGGAGCTGCTACAGCAGACCGATCGTCTGATTCCGAACGGTGCCGGAGGTAGCGCGTGTGTTCGGCAAGGCCGGGCGTGCCGAGACAGCCACCGATCCAGCGCCGCTCGAGATGTTCGAGACCACGATCCAGTTCAAGCCGCGCGATCAGTGGCGGCCGGGTCTTTACTCAAGATCAACTGATCGAGGAGCTCGATCGGATCGTTCGTGTGCCAGGACTGACGAACATCTGGGTGCCGCCCATTCGTAACCGTATCGACATGCTTGCGACCGGGATCAAAAGCCCGGTGGGTATCAAAGTGGCCGGCACCGACCTGACAACGATCGACCGCCTGACGGGCGAAGTCGAGCGCGCAGTCAAGGATGTGCGCGGCGTAAGCAGCGCGCTGGCCGAGCGGTTGACCGGCGGCCGCTACGTCGATGTAACGATCCGTCGCGAGGCCGCCGCACGCTACGGCATGAACGTTGCGGACGTTCACTCGGTCATTGCGTCAGCCGTCGGCGGCGAGAACATCGGTGAAACTGTCGAGGGCTTGCAGAGGTTCCCGATCAACGTGCGCTATCCCCGCGAGCTGCGCGACTCGCTGGAGCGGCTGCGACGTCTGCCCATTGTCACGGCGCGCGGAGCGCGGCTGGTGCTATCGGACGTCGCGGACCTCCGCGTGACCGACGGCCCATCAATGCTTCGAAGCGAAAACGCCCGTCTGGCGGGCTGGGTCTACGTTGACATCCGTGGCCGCGATCTGCACTCGGCGGTTGAGGACATGCAACGAGCCGTGGTGGAAAGAGTGCCGTTGCCGGCAGGCTATTCGATCGCTTGGTCCGGCCAGTTCGAGTTCCTCGAGCGCGCTATCGCGAAACTTAAGATCCTCGTGCCGTTCACGCTGTTGATCATCTTCGTACTGCTGTACCTGACCTTCCGGCGTTTTGACGAGGCGCTGCTGATCATGGCCGCTTTGCCGTTCGCTCTGATCGGCGGCATTTGGTTGCTTTACCTGCTTGACTACAACCTGTCGGTTGCCGCGGCCGTCGGATTCATCGCGTTGGCGGGCGTCGCTGCCGAGTTCGGCGTAATCATGTTGCTGTACCTGAAGCAGGCGTGGCAGGCGCGGATCGCCGCTGGCAAGACCAACGAAGCCGATTTGCTCGAGGCGATCCGCGATGGCGCGGTGCTGCGCGTCCGACCCAAGGCCATGACGGTGGCCGTCATCCTCGGAGGACTGTTTCCCATCATGTGGGGAGAAGGCACAGGCTCGGAAGTCATGCAGCGTATAGCCGCGCCGATGGTTGGCGGCATGATTACTGCGCCGCTGCTGTCGATGCTCGTGATACCCGCCGCGTTCTACCTGCTGCGCCGCCCCCGTCAGCGACAGGCTTCCAGCCCGCGGTTTTGGAAGCGCCACGCTTCCGCGGGAGCATCCCCGTGATTTGCAACCGACGAGCGTCGGAATCGGCTTGTCACTTTTCCATCAAGGGAGCTGAGATGAGAAAGTTCTTCGCATGTCCCATCATGGTTTTTGCGATGGTGTCGGCAACGGGAGCGTTCGCACAGCAGAAGATGGACGACATGAAGGGCATGGACATGAGCAAGAAGCAGTCTGTGACGACGCCCTCGTCGCACACGACCGTTGGAACGGTCAAGAAGGTCGACGCCAGGCCGGAACGGTAACGCTGGATCACGAGCCCGTAAAAAGTCTGAACTGGCCAGCCATGACGATGGGATTCAAGGTGGCCGACAAGTCTCTGCTTGACAAGCTCACCGAAGGCAAGAAGGTCGAAGTCGAGTTCAAGCAAATGGGTAAGGATTACGTCATCACGTCGGTAAAGTGAGCGGCCTGGCGAAGAGTAGCCGCGGTCTTCGGACAGTCGTCTTGCAGCGACGGCATCAGGCGGGAGGTTCGCGGTGCAGGAAGATTTCGATGGTCCGCACGAAAGTGAAGCCAAAGACGCCAAGAGCCCACGTCAGGGCAACGGCGTAAGGGCCGATACCCGACCGAAAGGGAACCCCCGCGACATTGAGCCAGAGACCAATGACAACCACGATTGAGATCGAAAAAATAACGACGACCCACGGCGGAAATCGGCCCTCGATCGCGCGACGACGGCGAAACTGTGTCACTAGCACGAAGGTGAAAATCAACGCGGCGGCTGCGCTGGATGCAGACCAAGTCACAGACTCGGAGACATGAAGAAGGTTTAAGAGCGTGGGAGCCAAACCCAGGGCGGTGACTACGAATCCGCCTTCAATGTAGAGCCGCACGAGGCGAAGGTGCCGATCCGATAGCTTGCCTCCGAGCGCGCCCCGAAGCGTGACCACGATTGCCGAAAAACCCACAAACGACAATGAGAGCGCCGCGAGGCGGAGAAGAAAGTCCGATTCTGCTGATGTCACGTTCGCCTCCCCGAGGCGGGTACGACTTAACGCGTTTCATTGTGCCTCGTCAAGCGTCCTCGGCTCTACCGGCTAGCGAAGCGCGATCCGGCGCCAGCGCCGCAGCATCAACGCCGACGTCAGCGATGTCGGCGGGTATCGGTTCGCCTCGGAGCAGCACGGCTGCCAACCGGGACACTGCCGGTGCGGTCTGGATGCCATAGCCACCCTGGCCGGCCAGCCAGAACAACCCGGGCCGTTGCGGATCGAATCCGCGATCGGGCAGTGAGTTCGAATGCGACCGAGGCCCCGGCAATGCCGGCGCCGACCACAATCGCGTCAGCGCGCCCGACGGGTTGCACGCGACACGTTCTCCGGCAGCGCCGCCCTTGGCACAGCGCTCATTGCCGCCGGAACAGCTCGAAGCTGGCGACCTGAAGTTGCAGCGACTCGATGACGGGCTCGCCGACCAGCGCATTCAGTGGCGACAGCGCGTAACTGGTCGGCCGGCAATCACGGAAGAACCAGCGCAACCCCTCGCTGCCACTCGGCCGCAACAGGATCACCTGCACCAGGCGTCGTCGCGCCCGTGCGGAACGGCGCGCCTGGTCCCACCAGTCAAACCAGTCGGTTGATTCCGTCAGGCCGCGCCGGATCAGCATCGGGTCGAACTGGACGCTGCGACTGCGCGCGCGTTCGATGATCCTGGCAGTGGGAAACACCACTTCAACGGCGCCGGTGCGCTCGACGCCTTCGATGGCCACCGCGAACCGCAGGTTGGTGAACGGCTGCGAAAGCGGGGCCACCTCACTGGATGAGGCAACGCCCGAACGCCTAGTTGTCACGCTCGATTCCTTCGTTGGCCAGCTCGAGCGTTTCGATGATGACCTCGGTCGCTCTGGCACTGAGCGGGCTTGCAACGTATTTGACCGGCCACGCATCCGAGACAACGAAACGCGCCTGGTCCACGCCGGCTTCGTCCTGCACCAGGATGACCACTCGGCGCCGCACAGCGGCAAGCTGGCCGCTGACGATCGCGCGGTGCCACTGGTAGAGCTCGAGGGCGTTCCCACCAACGGTGAGCCCCGATTTCAACGTGATGTTCGCGTACTTCGATAAACCCGAAAGCTTGCGAACGTGCGTCGGGTCGGTGCCCTCACGGTAGTCGATCGCCTCGGTTGTCGTCTCCAACCCGGAAGCTTCGGTGAAGCCGGCACGAGTGACATTGTCGATCTCGACACGGAAGCGAAAGTTGCGAAGCGGGTCAATACGAGCCATCCATGCCTCCGGTCCTTAATCCAAGCTGCAAGCTTGGAGCATCCCGGTGCCGCCGTCATCCGCTGCAACCATTCGTGCCCAGCAGCAATACCGGATTCCGGCCAGCCAACGACCTCCCGCCGGCCGGGCACGCCCGTGCGTGGCCCTTGGCGATCCATCGGGCCCTACCAATAAAGGCTATCGACCGAGCGGGAGCGTGCACTAACCGATGCCGCAGTACTAGGCTCGCGCCCACCTCGCAGCAAGGCTCTCGTCACGCCAATGCGACGAGCGACCCGCTGCGTCATAACCGATATTGCTGACCCGAGGAGGCAATCGATGAAGGCTACTGCTTCAACCTGCGCTCCCTGGTTGCCACGCTCGTACTCGCCATGAGGTCGACGGCGTTTGCGCAAAGAACATATTCAGCGGCCTCGCCGGGGAGTGTGCGGCGGTGAAGTCAATTCCGCGGATGCCGTGAATGTAGTGAAGGGCAAACCTAAGCTGGCAAGGAGAGGGCCGATATGAAACCAAGAAACTACTTGATGTACGCGACGGCGATGACGCTAGCCTTCGGCAACGTCGGGTCCGTATTCGCCCAGAAAGGTCGAGCGAGCACGATTGGAGGCGGGCAACCCGCCCGGCGCGATTGCGTCGAAAAACTGGCTCGCCCGATCACGGCTGGCGGCGTGTCCCAAAGTGTGCTTGACCGCAGCCTGCTCGACGCCTCCGGCGCGAAGAGGGTCATCGTCCGCCTATCCGCGGACTCGGCTGCGAGCGCGTTCGTGAAGGGCGCTGATACGGCGCAAGCTAAGTTGAGCGCCACGGCGCAGCAGGACGCGTTCCTGTCGAGCGTGCGCGCGCTCGACCCGAACGCGCGCGTGGTGGCAAGGGTGCAGGCCGTAATGAATGCCGTCTTCATCGAGGTGGACGCGTCGGCGTTACCGGCCTTGGCGCGGGATCCGCGCGTCGTGCGCATCGCACCGGTCGCGAACTACCAGTTGAACCTGGCGACCACCGTTCCATACATCGGCTCTGCCGCGGTGCAGGCCAAGGGCGTCGATGGCAAAGGGATCAAGGTGGCCGTGCTCGATAGCGGTATCGATTACCTCCATGCTGCACTTGGTGGCTCCGGCAATCCCGCCGATTTCGCAGCGAACAATCCGCAGATCATCGAACCGGGCACGTTTCCCACGGCGAAGGTCGTGGGCGGCTATGACTTTACGGGACCAGCTTGGACCGGCGGCACGGGCAGCCCTCCGGAGGCGCCGGATCCCGATCCGTTGGATGCCGGCGTTGGCCGCGGGCATGGCACCCATGTCGCCCACATCATTGCAGGCACGGGCGGTGTTGCTCCCGGCGCAAGCCTCTATGCCGTCAAGGTCTGCTCGTCCGTCTCCACGTCCTGTTCCGGCATCGCGTTGATTCAGGGGATGGACTTCGCTGCCGATCCCAATGGGGACGGCAAGTTCGGAGACCGGGTCGACATCATCAACATGTCGCTCGGGTCCGACTATGGCCAACCCTTCGACGACGATCTTTCCGTAGCGGTCGAGAATGCCACCGGACTGGGCATCCTGACGGTCGCCGCAGCGGGCAACGGATCGGACAAGCCCTACGTCCATGGAACACCAGCCGCAACGAAGACTGCGCTGTCAGTCGCGCAGAACGCTGTTCCCACCGCTTTCCTGCCGTTGATGCAGATCATCGCTCCTGCGTCGATCGTCGGCAATTTCCCGGCGGTGTTCCAGCCCTGGTCGGCGCCGTTGGACGCGACGGTTCAGGCGCCTCTGCAATATGGCAACGGTGCCGGGGGCAACCTCGAATGGCTGCGCGCCGTTCCGGCAGGTTCGCTGGCGGGCAAGATCGTTCTGGTCGATCGCGGTACATGCAACTTCACGCTGAAGGTCAAGAACGTTGGCGATGCCGGAGGGTTATCGGCATCATCGGCCTGATTGCTCCAGGTGACCTTTCGAGGGCGCGACGGTGGTGATGCGCCCGATCACGATTCCTGGCTACATGGTCAGCCAGGCTCTGGCCAACCGGCTGAGGAGCGGGCTGCCGAGCACCGTCGTGAAGTTCGATCCGAATGTCGGCATCCCGTTGGCGGAGTCATCGTCGGCAGTTCATCGCGCGGCCCGCAGCATGAGGACACAACGCTGATCAAGCCGGAAATCGGCGCTCCCGGTGCATCGGTGTCGGCGATTGCGGGCAGCGGCACGGGCAAGGGACCTTTCGGAGGAACGTCGGGCGCCTCGCCCATGGTCGCGGGTTCTGCCGCGCTTGTATTGCAAGCCTATGGCGGAACCAAGGCCACGCGAAGGGAACGCCGCCCGGGAATGCAATCGGCCACGGCTTATCGCCGCTCGAGGTCAAGGCGCTGCTGATGAACACCGGCGAAATCAACATCGTCAATGACCCGTTGACCGGTGCGCTGGCGCCGATCACCCGTATCGGCGGTGGCGAGGTGCGGGTCAACCGTGCGCTTAGCGCGCCCATCGCAGCGTGGGACAAGGATGTGCCCGACGGGAGCACTGGGCTTCGGCTTCGTCGATGTCGCGGAGGAACGGTGAGCATCACCAAGACCGTGGAGATCCGCAATCTCGACAACAAGGCACGCACTTACACGGTGACGCCGACCTCCGCTTCGCCGATGAGGCGCGAACGGTGCGGTGTCGCTGAGCGCGCCGCCAAAGGTCGCAGTCAAGCCTGGCAAGGGAACGCTCACCACCTTCGACGTGAAGCTGACCATCAATGGCACGATGCTGCGCGCCAATTCCATGAACTCGGGCAGCAACGGGGCCAATCCGGCTGTCCTGACGCTGAACGAGTATGACGGCTACCTGATGCTGGACGATGGACAGCAATCAATCCATCTCGCCTGGCACGTGTTGCCGCGCAAGGATGCGCGAGTGGCACCCAGCACGATGGCCTCGTCCCGGACTCGTTCCCGCAAGTGATCGGCTTGAACAACACCGGCGTCGGTATCGCGCAGAACGACGCCTACGCACTGGTGGCGGTCAGCCCCAACCAGGCCAAGGGTGCGCTCGGGGCGCAGTCGCCAACGCCGGATATTCGCGCCGTGGGGATCAATACCTTCCCGGTGCCGGCGGGCTTTTGCTCCGGGAATCGTCCTTCATCTGGGCATTCGCGGTCAATACCTGGGAGCGGCAACAGCATCTCCTGCCGGTGAGCCACCAGGTCATACTGGACACGAACCGGGATGGGACCTCCGATTACATGGTCCTGAATCGCGACGCCTCGGGTTCAACACGACCACTGACGGTCGCCAGTTGACCTACGCGGTGAACTTGACTACAGGCACCGCGAGCGCGTTCTTCTTTGCCGAACACTCCATGAATACCGGGAACACGGTGCTGCTCATCTGCGCAGAGCAGGTCGGGATGAGCGCGGCGGACCTGCTGGCTACCAAGTCGACATGGCCGTCTTCGCACAGGACTTCTACTACGGCGGTCCTGGAGACACCGTCGAAGGTCTTACGGTCACGCCGCTGGGCGAGCGGTTCTTCGGCGTTCCACCGACGTCGCCGGCAACAGCAACAATGCGGCGGCTTGCAGGTGTTCGACTTCGGTTCGTTCCCGGCAATTCGCCGGAGTTGGGACTGATGCTGTCACCAACGGTGATCGCGGCGCGGGCAACCGTGGCGGCGCAACGCGGCGACGGAAGCGCTGCTGTTCCTGGCGCCCTAGCGCCTCCAATGCAGGCGATCGAATCAAGGAGAGTCTGTGGCTTCTAGGCGTGAAGCCCCGTTATCGGGGCTTCACCCACTCCATGGCCACCAGGTACGAATCAAGTGTGCTGCGAGGACAACACAAAACGCGGATATCGCATCTGATGGGATCAGCATCCACTCCTTGCGTGGGCCTGGCGATCATCTTCGGTTGCAGCATTGGTGGCTATGCGACGCAACTGTCGCTGGGCGCCGCGAAGGAGGTGGCTGTCACTGGACCGACCTCTTTGCAGGCAGTGCAGGCGGCACCCAGTTTCAGCGCGGCCAACGACACTGACCTGCAGTCGATCATCCGCGCCGCGGTGGACGACGCCGCACGTAGGACCGGGCTTAGCGTTTCGGCACTGCAAGTCCTCAGCAGCGAAGCCGTCACGTGGCCTGATGGCAGTCTCGGTTGCCCGGAGCCCGGTGTGATGTACACGATGGCTCCGGTACCTGGTTACCGAGTGCGCATCCAGGCCGGCGACACCGTGCTCGATTATCACGCCAGCCAGCGTGGATACTTTGTGTATTGTCCACGCGAACGCGCCACGAGCGGGAAGATATCGCGACTCGGCTCGAGGTAAGCGCGCGCCTCAAGGCGTCTGGCAGCCAACAATCTTCTCCCTGCACTGCCCTAAACATTCTCGATCTGTCAGCTCCGCCCGCGGCGGATCACATCGAACCTCAGGCCGCTCGACCCTTCGCCGCGGCCGGTCGTCTTGCTGCGCCCGATCCATAGCAGCGCACGCCCCTGGGCGTCGCGCGCGTAGTTGAACGCGCGCTTGAGCTCGATGCCATCGCGCGGCACTTCCTCCTCCGCTACGCGCAGGTAGTCGGCGTCGACCGCCGCGTTCGGGTCGAGCCGCAGCAGCGCGCCGCGCGGATGGAACATGAATCCCTGCAGCCGGTTGTCGGGCGACCCCTGCTCGGGCTTTTCCTCGACGAACGGCGCTGCGCGCAGGCGTTCGATGAACGCCTTGTAGTCGGCGTTGCGCGGATGATCGAGGCGATCCGGCGTGACCTGGTAATGATGCGTGACGACGCCGCGCTGCAGCTGGATCGACCAGTTCGCCGGCGTTGCGCCGGCCTTTTTCACCGGCAGGAACGGAATCCAGTTCGCGGCGACCGGCGTCTGCAGCTTGTAGTGCAGCGGCGCACCGCCCGGGGGCGCGGCGTATCCGGGGGGCGGACGCAGTTCCTGATTGGTCGACAGGCGGTTGCTTTCGAACTTGCGATCGAGCGGCTCGCCCGACGTGCCCTGCACGCGCTTCTCGATGCCCCACACCATGTTGGCCATCTCGTCGCGCATCATCAGCACGTGCTCGAGCGGCGGACCTTCGAGTGACTACACCGCCGGGCACAGGTAAAGGATGTCGTTCAGTCGCGGACGCGGAACGAGCGGGCTCGCGCCGACGCTCATCTCGTACATCGTCCACTGCGTGCCGTCGGGGTTCTTCGCCGGCGGGATCTTCACGGTGATGCCGAAGTTGTCGAGCACGTCGAGCTTCGCGACGCGATAGAGCGCGTTGACCGGCAGCGTGATCGGCAGCGTGAACCAGTCGTTGCCGAAGACCAGCGCGTACTCGATCACCGCGATGCGCGCCAGATCGGTCTTCGCTGCGCCGAGCATGCCGAAGTTGACGCGCCCGTCCTCGAACTCCCAGTAGCGATCGGCCGGCATGCCGGGATAGCGCGCGATCGTCGGCATCGGCGGGCGCTCCGGCTCCACTTCGATCACCTTGCACGTTCGGCTTGGCCTGCGCCTGTGCCGCGCTCGAGGGTGAAGGTGTGCCAGTCGAGCTTGCCGTCGGTGTATTCGTCGGCTTCGAGACGCAGCAGCGGCTGAGTGCCGTCGGCCTGCAGCGCAGAACGAGTATTCGAGCCGGTGCGGATTCCAGTACGGGCTCGCGCCCGGTGCGTCGCCATTGACGGCAAGCTCGTCGAGCCACTGCATCCAGCGGTTCGCGACGCCGCGGAAAGCTGCCAGCTGGCCGCCTGCAACGCCGAGGTTCGTGCCGAACGCATCGAGCGCGGCATCGTTGCCGAGCAGCGGCCGCAGCTCGTTCGCGAGCGCAAGCGCGTCCACCGACTTGCCGTTGAGCAGTGCGTTCCAGACGAAACCGGCATTGTCGCCACCGGGTCCTGCGGCGCCTCGATCACCGCGGGAAAACTCTCGAGCAGCTTGGGCAATGCGACCGTCAGACCTGCGGCTCGCAGCTGCCGCATCAGCTGCTGCCCGGCCTGCGCGTTGAGTTTCGGGTGCAGCGAGCAGCACCTGCTCGCGCTCGACCAGCGCTTCGATCGGCGGCGCGCCGGCAATCGCGTGGCGGCGGGCACGCCGCCGCCGACGAGTGAGGTGATCGGCACGCCGTTCGATGCGAAGATCCGCCGCGATCGGGCTGCCCGCGTCCTCGCCCTGGAACTCGTTGAACTGCCATTGGCGCGCCAGCATCCACAACGGATCGGCGACGCTCGCCTGCAGCGCCTCCGACACGTCGTCGCTGGTCGGCAGCGGTTCGAGCCGCGACCACGTCGTGGCCGAAGGATCGGGCTTGGCGATGATGGCGGCGAGCGACTCGATGCCGATCGCCTTGGCTGAAACTCGAAAGACATGCCATGTCCGCTCCTTACTCGAAAGAGCGTCAGTGGTGCCGGCGGCCATCTTCATGAAGCTCGTGTCGCTGTTCTGTCCGTAGCCGCGCGCAGCACCGACAGGTTCTTCTCGAGCATCTTCGCGAAGTCGACCGACGGCACGTCCTGCTTGAAGTTGTTGGACAGGAAGATGCCCGGCAGCACCAAGCCGAGCCCGGTCAGATCCTGCGGCCTCACCGCGCGCAGGCGCGCCAGCGCCATCGCCTCGTTGACCACCTCGAGCAGCCCGTCGAGCGTCCAGTTATCGGCGGTCGGATCGGCCGGCACCGCCAGCAGCATGCTCTGCGGCGGCCGCGCGCCGGGCGCATCGAAGTGGAAGCCCAGTCCGGTCGTTTCGCGGTCGGCGGGAATCGACTCCGACCACTCGTCGATGAAGAGGCCGGCGAGCGTGTCTCCGGCGGCGATGCTGGCGAGCGCGGCCGGCGCATGGGCGACGACGGCGACCACGCCGCGCAGGTCCTGGTCCGGGGCCGGCGGCAGCGCGCCCCAGCGCGCCGTCGCGCTGCGCGGGAACTGCAGGAGCTTGCAGATCGTCTGGGCGCCGAGCTGGCCCATCGCCTCGGCGGCCGTCAGCACGTCGCGAGCAGGCCGGTGGCTTCGCGCACGCAGCCGAGCTTCGGCAGCCAGCCGGCAATCGCGAGATCGTCGCCGTCGAGCAGCGTCGCGCGGTCGCCGAGCGTCGCGGCGGCATCGGGCGCATAACCGCCGAGGTGAAGCGCGGCAGCACGGGAAACGACTTGCCGAGAATCGCGTGGATGCGGTCGATCGCCGCTTGCGCCTGCTTCGCGAGGCTGTCGGTGGCGACCGGCGCCGGCGCCGCCTCGAGTCTGCGCGTGATTTCGGCGAGCAGCGCCTTCGCTCGCGCGTGCCGCGAGTGCGACCGTGTCGCTCGGGCGACGCGCTCGCCTTGCGGCGTCCGCGGCGGCGGCACTACGCGCTCGCTCGGCAGCGCGCTGCGCCAGCCGAGCGCGCGCGCCTGCGCCAGCGCCGCGTGCAATGCGTTCAAGCATCGCCGGACGGTTGCCGGCGCTTCCGGATCGAGCGCGGCAAAGCCTTGTCATCGAGCGGAACGGCCGCGATCGCGGCGTCAGCGCGGCGAGCGCGGCCTGCGCCGGCGCTTCTGCGATGTCCAAGCGCTGCGTCAGATCGGCCAGATCGACGCCGGCGAACTCGCCGTCGTTCAGCGTGGCGTCGGTTTCGATGCCGTCCTCGGCGCGCACCATGTCCATCCGGCGCAGCGGCCGCGCTTTCTCGATCAGCCGCCGCAACAGCCAGGCGAACGACTCGAACGCGACGAGGCCGATGCTTGCCGGCCTGCGGCGAATCCGCCTGCAGCACGATCGCCTCGTGCTCGGGCACGGCGCCCGGCACGCGCACGCGCCTTGGCGGACAGCGCCGCGCCGATGCGCTCCTGCACCTCGCTCTGCCCGCCGCCCTGCTGCGCCTCGCTGCCCAGCACGAGCGCGAGCGGCGACAGGCCAAGCTCGTCGAGCCTGACTTCGAGCGCCGCTCCCGAGTCGCCCACGACACGATCTTCGGCGGCTCGTCGGTGTCGAAGACGGCGTTGAAGCTTGCGCGCCGAAACGTAATTGGCCGGATCGCCGAGCAGCCCCGCGAGCCAGGCATTCAAGCGCGGCTCGACGTGCGCCGCCAGATCGTCGTCTGCAACGCCGGCCCACGGACCGACGGCGCCGCTCTGCATCGCGACGACAACGCGCTGGGTGTAGCCGCGCGTGCTGTGCGGCGTGTCGATCCCGCGCGTCTCGGGCGGGCGCTGCTGCTTGTCGAGCGACAGCATCGCCGCGCCGGCGCCGTCCATGTTGCCGCCGGCAACCTGGAACACGCTCTCGGCGAGCAGGAGGTCGGCGACCGAATCCATCTGGTCGAGCAGGTCGTCGATGATTTGCGCGATCAGTCGTCTGCTCTGCGAGGGTCAGAATCAGCGGCGGATCGGTCGATGCGAGGATCGGGCCGATGCCGTTCTCCCGGTACTCGGCGATCAGCCGCACGCCGTCGATCACGTTGCGCGCCGAGATCGCCTCCTGCGCTTCGTCATCGGTCTTGTCCCGGCCGGCATCAGCGGGAACGCGCGCCGCAACTCGAGGATGTGCTGCGACAGGTCGTGTGTCGCGCAGCGCGCGCTCGAAGCGGTAGCCGAGCAGCGCCGCCATCGACTGCCCGCTCGCGAGTCCTTCGAGCAGCCGCTTCGCGCGCTTCACGCGATGCGAGCGCAGGTCGATGTCGAACGCGCCGGCGGCCGCCTGCCGGTTCGCGAGATGGCCGCTGCGCAGGATCGCCGCGGTCGCCGCCTGCTGCAGCGACGGCGCGTGCACGTAGCCGAGGCTGTCGGCCGCCTGATCGGCCGGTCGCGCCGAGTCGGGCAGCAGGTCCTCGACCACGCCGAAGGCGCCGATGTGCAGGCCCTGCGGCGCGCTGCTCGCGCATTTCGTCGAGCCGCTTGGTCGCCAGCGACGTGATCCACGCGTCGAGCCGATGCGAGTAGAGGTCGAGCGTCGTCTTGAAGGCCTGGCCGAGCTCGCCGGCGTTGCGGTCCTTGAGGAACGCGAGGCTCTCGTTGAACTTGGCGATGTTCTGTCAGCTGCTCGGGCCAGTTGGCGACGAGCGTGCCGAAGTGACTGCCGATGAACGCTTCGACCGTTCGCGTCGCCGGTCGTGCCCTCGAGCTTGACTCCGAGCACGGCGTTGGCGTGGCCGACGTCGAACTGGTCGCCAACCTGCGTGGCGACGTCGACGCCGACGTACTCGGCCGGCCGCATCCGCTTGGCCTGGGCCTTGATGGTGGCGCTCAGGTTGGTGCGCACCAGCAGATGATCGCGAAAGAGCCAGCGGCCGGAATGCAGCACTTCTTCGTCCGCGGCGAATGCGAGCATCGCCTCGAGCAGCGATTCGCCGTTCTGCATCGCGATGAGCGCAGCGCGGATCTGATCGTCGGCTGCGACAGCACCTGCAGCAGCGTGGCGATGAAATTGCGCGCCAGCGCCCGATCGTCGTCGAGCTCCTGCTTCGGGTGCGCCGGATCGCGCTGCACCCAGGGGACGGCGTCGAGCGAGTCGGCTTCGGGCGGACGGCGCAGTCGCGAGGAACGGCGCCTGCATCGTGAACGGGTGCTTGTCGAGCAGGCTCGCAACAGCAGAGTGAATGAACAGCCCCTGCCAGGCCGCGAAGGGTTCGATGTCGGGGTAGTTCTTGATCGCGGCCGGACCCGCGACCTGCCAGAAGCGCTTGGTCAGCGCCCACGGCTGCATCGCCAGCACCTGGTGCAGGCTTTCGGCGCTCGGGTCGCGCAGCGTCGGCACGGTCGCTATCGCCATGTCCCAGTGAGTGCGGAACCAGCCGATCGCCTCGAGCAACTCGCGTCTCGAGCGGCGAATTGGCCTTCGGCAGAAACGAGCGTGCGCTGATCGGCAGGATGCCGTACGGCGTGTTGCCGACGCGCAGCGCCGACAGCGGTCCGCTCGGCCGCAAGAAGCGCACGGCGAAGGCGCGCAGTTGTTCGATCGCCGAGTCTTCGATCAGCGTCTGGGCGCTGTCGAGCGGGTTCCAGAAGAACCGCAGCGTGTAGCCGAGCGTCGCGTTCCACAGCGCGTTGACCATGTGGCCGGCGGTGGCGCCTTCGAGCAGCTCGGCGCCTGGCACCAGGCCGGCGTCGAAGCCGGCGATCTTCGCCGGCTTGAGACCCCAGCAGCAACTGCAGCCGCGCGCCGGCACTGGCCAGTTCGTCGGCCACCGCGGCTGCCTGCGGCGTCGGCCTGCGACGGATCGAGCGCGGCGACCACGTCGGCGCCGTTGCTCGCGAATCCGGCGCGTACGCTCGCGGTGTTGTTGGTCGGCGTGCCCTGCGCGACGAACTTCAGTCCGTCAGCGTGCAGATGGTTGTCGAGCAGCGAGGCGACGAGCGCGGCGGCGGACTCGGGCGTCTGCGTCCAGTCGACGCCAAGCACCATGAGCCGCTCGACGCCCTGCCCCATCTGCGCGCCACCGTGAGGTCGGCCTGCGTGACGGTGATCGCCATGCCGGCGGCCTCGGCTGCCGCGTAGTCGACCATCCACGCGCGATCGCCGGCGAAAGGATCAGGTCTTGGTCCGGGTCCTCCATCAGCAGCGGATCGAACAGCGGCGACACGGCGAGCTGATCGGCGACGACCGTGCCCCACTTCCGGAAGATCTGCTGCCCGCCGCGGAACCCGATCGCGACGAAGCGATCGGGAAGCGCCTGTGCGAAGACCTGCTTCGACTCGCGGCCGCGACTTCGGGATCGCCGCGTCGTCGAACGCGGGTTCGGCGTCGGTGCCGATCTGACCCACGTTGGTCGGCGTGGTCGCCTGCACGACGTAGGCGGCGCGCGACGGGCCGAAGGTCCGCGCGATCTGCGTCCACGGCGATGTGGCGTCGGCCGGGTCGGCGAATCGGTGCGTCCAGTAGCGCTTGCCCTCGTCGAGCTCGTTCGGCGGCAGCCCCGGATCGTGCGTGAAACCGTGCAGCGCATCGGGGTAGATCCGGATCATCAGCTTCGTCGTCGCGTCGTCGTAGCGGGTCTGCACCGCGACCGGCAGCAGCGCACCGGATGCGTGGCCGCGAGCGCCTGCACCATCAGCGCCGGGTCGCGTCGCCCCCGCAGGCGTTCTGACAGATTGCGGATCGACTCGAGCGTCTCGCGCGTGCTCGCACGGGCGGCGCGTGCCGCCGCGGCGAGCCGGTCGGCATCGCGTTGCTGGCGCGCCAGGGTCCGCGCGTCGGCGCCCGCTCGCCGCAGGCGTCGAGCTCGGCCTGGCCTCTTCATGCTGGGCGCTCGCCTCGCGCCGCGCGTTGCCTCGTCTCGAGCTGCGCGCGCGCCCTGTGGATCGCGTCGAGGTTCAGTTCCAGCAGCGGCATGCGTCGACTCCTCAGGTCGCGAGATCGGCGCCGAGGTAGTACGCGCGGAACGGCTCCTGCATGAGCGTCTTCGCGATGTCGGCCGCGGTGGCATCGGCGGCCAGCGTCGGAAACGACGCGAACGGCTTGTCCGGCGGATTGATCAGGCTGCATGCTGAAGTTGCGCCCGGCTGCACCTCGACGTGCGACCACGACAACGCCTTGTAGGCGTTGTAGCCGCTCGCCAGCAGCGCGCTGTTCGGCTGCGCCAATTCGACCAAGGCCGATTTCAGGGCCGAGCGCTGCTGCGGCTTGGTGCCCTTGCGGCTGGCCCTGGACGGGACGTCGACGTCGAAGCCGAAGCGCGGCTCGCTCATCTGCTCTTCGAGCACGAAGCACCATTCGCCACGTCTTCCTTGTCGATGTCGAAGCCAAAGAACGTGATGTCGGGCGGGATCAAGCCGGCGAACACCGGAGTCTGGATCGCCCCCGTCGGGCGGGTTCCCGTCGGCATCCTTCATCAGCTGCGTGTGATCTTGGCTCGCGGGGTCGGGGTTGGCCGGCGTCGTCCTTTTCTTCCACGCGTAGACGGCGGTGTTCGGATAGCGGCGCAACAGTTGCCCGCGACCAGCAACGCGATGCGGTTCGGGTCGGTCATGTTCGCGTCGGTGCGCTGGCCGAGCGGCTGCGACTTCCACTGGTGCATCGGCTCCATGTCGTCAGCAGTTCGACTCGAGGGCCGCTTGCGTCCCCAGAAGCGCTGGAACGGCGTGCCGCGCAGATCGGTCGGAAAGCCGCGCCACAGCAGCTCGCGGTTCATCTCGAAGTTCGCGCCGGCCATGAACGCGTCGATGAAGTACTGGTTGACCTGCACCAGCATGATCAGGTCCTGCGGCAGGTCGTCGACGCCGGGCATGAACGCGTTCTGGTCGTACTCGGCCAGATCCGGATACAGCGGTTTGCGCAGGTGCGGCCACGCCATCACGCGGTCGAAGAGCGCGGGATCATGAACCGCAGGTCGGCGAGCGTGTTCTTCGCAGGAAGGCCGCCACGTGCGGGGTGCTCGCCGCGAGCGCCGCTGGGCGACCGACACCGTCGACGCCAGCCGCAGCGGGAAGCGTCAGCGCCGGATCGGTGCGCGCGCGCACGACGACCGGCCGCCTGCGCGAGCGGGAAGTCGATGACCTGCACCTCGACGCGCTTGCGCGGCGAAGGCATCGCCCCAAGTCGCTTGCACGCCCTGCGTGGCCGTCGAGAAACGGTTCAGCACCTCGCGATTGCGGATCGCCGGCGGAAACGTGACGCTGACGATCGGCGGCGGTGACCCGTCCGGGTTCTCCGACGGGCTCGAACTCGAGGTTCGAGTCGAGCGTGAAGCGTCTGCGCCGGCGCGCCGGCCGCCGTCATCAGCGCATTTGGCGGCAGGCCGCGAAATCAGGCCGCCGGGATTGAACTCGCGCGACGTCGCCACGGTGACCTGTCCGATGCGGGTTCCTGCGAGCGCCGCGGCAGCGCGCGCTTCGCCACTGTCGCCTTCGAGCGGCAGCAGCGGCTCGCAACGCGTCGAAGCGGCCGACGACGTGATCCAGCGGTGAAGCGGCCACTGCGCGCGTCGAGCCGCATCGCGCTGACCTGCAACTGCGCCGTTCGGCTGATCGACTCGACGAGGAAGCCCTCGACACCGCGCTCGCCGAGCGCCTTCGACCTGCGAGGCGACGATTCGCCAGTCGCTCGCCTTCATCGTCGGTGCATGCGAGGCCAGTAAGCCGAAGCGGTCGACGTGCAGGTCGGTGAACACGCCCAGGTGCTGGCCTGCCCGGATTCTCAGGTCCGGCACGCCCTTCGACGCCAGCGTCTTCGCCGCGACCTTCCCGCTCGCGAGCGCCTGTCGGACCTGTCCGACCGTGAACTGCGCGCCGCGCAGGCCGATTTCCCCGAGGTCGATGACGACGTCGGCTGCACCTGCCAGATCGACGCCTTCGAAGAGCTTCGTGCCGACGATGCCGTCCGGCATGAAGGCGTTGACAGCGAAGGCGACCGGCTTCGTCGTCGCCCTCGCCATTGTCAAGACGTAGTTTCTCGCCAGCGATGGCAGCGCCGCAGTCGACTGCCGTTGAGCCGTGCCGCCACGCGCAAAGCGCGATTCGCCGGGACTCGCAACGCGGCGCAGCGCGGCATCGACCAGCGCGACCGGCATGCTCGAACGATCGAGCCGGCCGCCGAGCGACGCGATCTCGCCGTTGATGCGGAAAGTCTGCGCGGCGGTACCGAACGCCTCGATGCGCGGCAGCGCCGGACCGAACACCTGCAGCAGTCGCTCGGGCGGCAGCACGTCGAAGTGCTTGCGCTTGAGCGCGCCGAGCGCCTCGATCGCAAGCCGCGTCAGGTTGAACTTCATCTCGGCGGCGAGGATGTCGCCGATCTGATCCCAGCACGCGTCGACGTAGTCCTCCTGGTTCTTGCGCACGACCTCGGCGCCGTAGCCGGCCGCGCCGCGGTAGCGCGGATTCAGATTGAGATCGGCGAGCCAGTGCTTGCCGAGCTTCGGCGCATTGGCCGGCCCGACACCGGCGCGGTAGGCCTGGTGGCGCTGCGCGTGCCAGCCGCCGACCATCGGCGGCTTGACCTCGATCCGTCGCCCTTCGGCGTTGGTCGCGCCATTGCCGACCGGATTGACGACCTGGTCCTGCGGCGTGTTGACGATGATCTCCAGGCTTTCGGCCTGGGTGCTCGGCGGCGGCTGCGCCCGGCTCGTAGCTGATCGGCACGAGCGCGCCTTCCATCGTCGTCACGAGGCCCGGGGTCGAACCGTTCAGCAGGTCGTCGACCGACATCGGAATCGTGCCGACGGCCGCGAGCTGCGCCTCGACCGGCAGTCGCCCTTGTACGAGCCCGGCGTTCGCAGCCGCCGCGCGAGCGACTCGAAGTCACCTTTCGGGCTGGTCGAGAACTCCCAGTGGTAGTAGACGGGCAGCACGACGTCGGCGGCGACGCGCCTTGTTCCACGCCGGCGCGAGCGTCGTCATCGCGGGATCGTTTTCGTCGGGCACCAGGCCGAGGCCGCGCAGCCGGCCCGGTTCGAACGCCGGCACGACGCAGGCGACGTAGTCGGTGCGCTCCTTCAGTCGGCGCGGGCAGACCAGCCGCGAGATGTTGCTGTTCGGCTTGCCCTGCAGGTCGGACTGGATCTGCGCCGCGTTCGTCGTTCACCAATTGCGCATGCGCCCACGACCAGGACTCGTCGAGGTCGGGCAACTCGGCTTGCGACATCGGCAGCCTTGATGCGCACCGACGGCAGCAGCGCGCCCGGCGCCATGCGCGGCAGCCCGGTCTTGGCGACCTCGAGCACGACCAGCACGAGCCACGGGCGCAGCCGCCGGTCACCTTGCGCCTTGGCCGGCGTCAGCATCCACGGGAAGTCGGGCGGATCGAAGTCGACGATCGCGAGATAGTTCGGTTCGAAGTTGCGTCGCGTTCGGCTTCGGGGTCGGTGCGCACGACCAGTCGCTGTGTCGATTCCGATCACGTCGCCCGGGCCGTGCAGGCGCATCGGCAGCGGCGCGATCGCCTCGCCGTCGTGCGGCGCCGACCAGCTTGACGCCGACCTGCGCGTGCCGCGCGCGGCGAGCGGCGGCGCCGGCGCCGAGGTTGTCTTCGGACGTCGAGCGCGACCGCGAGCCCGCGCCGGACCCACGGCAGGAACTGATAGGCAATCGGCATCGCGCGCTCCTTGCTCCGCGATTCCCCTTAGAACGACATCTCGAACGCTTCGACCACGTGCACGCCCGGCCCGGCGGCGCTGGCGACGTCCTGCGCGTGCCAGAACGACTGCGCGGCGCGACCGGCCAGTGCGGTCCCGTCCATCGTGCCCGTACCGGTATCGAGCGTCTGCAGCGGCGGCGGATTGACCTTGACCTTGACTTCCGTCTCGGGCCGCAGCTGCGACCGCGTCCGCAGCGTGCGACCGACCGGCCGCACCTATGTCGAGCGCCCAGGACGCGTGCGCCGCGGTGTGCAGGCCGGCGATGACGATCAGCGTCGGCTCGGCGGGCGTCGACAGATTGACTTCCTCGTAGTCGAACTTCTCGGCCACTGCCGCTGCCGAACAGATAGTCTCGCTGTCCGACCTCGAATCCCGATTCGAAGCGATCGAACGAAGGCTTGCCGAGCAGGTCGTCTTCGTTCATGTCGACGAACTGCGCGATCGGGAAGTTGTCGTCAAGCTTGCGATCGGCGGGCTTCGTGATCGCGCCGAACGTGAGATCGCCGATCGCGATCTGCTTTTCGCCTTCGATGCCGTCCGAGCCGAGCTTGGTCAACGCCTTCGCGAGCGGCATGCGCTTCTGCACGAACTGCAGCAACGCGTTCGGATGCGCGCAGCAGCCCGGGCGCCGGAGGCAGCTTGATCAGCGTGACGAAGCCGTCGTTGGCGACCGGCAGCACGGCCGACCAGTTGACCGGCGTGCCCTTGTCGTCGTGTGCTTCGAGCTCGGCGCGCAATTCGTCGACCAGGCGCAGCTTGCGCACCGGCGTCGCGCGATCTTCGCCCCAAGTCTCGTCGACGTGGAAGCTGAAGTCGGGCAGCGGCCATGGCGTGTGAATCGTCGCGCTTGCCGACGATGTGCCAGCGTCCCGGTCCGGCGAGCATGCCGTAGATGTCGACGCTTGCGAAGTCGATGTCGAACACCTCGACACCGGCCCAGACGTGGATGTCGACTTCGAAGCGGAACTTCGGGACGATGTAGATGATCGCGTTGAACTCGAAGCCGCCTTCGAACGCCGCGATGCCGACGTCGCCCCACACGCGCATCGCCGAGCCGCCCTGCACCGTCGCCGACGTGACCGCGAAGTAGCCCTCGAACTCGCATGCCGACGATGCCGATCGAGAACTCGGCGCCGACGCGCTGGAACGGCGCCGGAATGTCGGGCGGGATGTCGGTGAAGCGCGGATGAAAGCCGCCGGCGCTGATCAGGAAACTCGGCCGGTCGCCGAACAGCGCGCGGAACGCGAACTGGCCGGTCAGCGAGATGAAGAGCACGCGCGAGTCGCGCAGCAAGCCGTCGAACCAGATCTTCAGCGGATCGAACACGACACCGCCGGCGATGTCCATCTGCAGGTACAGCAGCGCCAGCGACTTGTCGACCAGCGGCGGCAGCTGCACGATCACCTGGCCGACGATCACGATCTGGCTCGGCTCGATCAGCACGCCGATGACGCGCGGTAACGAGGCTCGGCGTGCCCCAGCCGAGCTCGAGCATCGGCCCGATCACGAAGCCGCCGGGGCTTGAACGGGAAGATGGTCCGGAGCTGATTGATGATCTGCGGCGCGTTGGCGATCGGGTTCTGCGGGAACAGGAAGCTGTCGAGCGAACCGGTCGAAAGCCCCGAGCTCAGCGCCTGCGTGTTCGATCGTGTGCTGGACGCCGAGCAGGCCGCCGATGCCGGTCATCGTGAAGCCGAAACCGAGTTGAATCGGCGGCAGTTGCGCGGTGATGATCAGCAGCAGCGACCAGCCGCCCGGGTTCTTGGTCGATAGCAGCCCGATCGCCTTGACGCCGATCTGCATCAGCTTGATGTCGAGGATGCCGCCGTATTCGCCGCGATCCGGATCGAACAGCAGGAAGCCGCCGCCCTTGATCACGCCGGCATCGATCGACAGGCCCGCGCCCGACGGCGGTTTCAGTCCCCAAGTCGCGAGCGGGTTGCCCGCGCCCAGCATGTTGCCGAGATTCAGCTTGGTGCCGAGCCGATCGATCGAGCCGGCGAACGGACCGATCGCAACCTGGAACGAGCCCGCGATCTCGATGTCGATCTGGTTGAGATTCGGGCCTTTGATCAGATCGAAATAGAGGAACGGTATCTGGACCGGGCTGTTGGGAATCTTCTCGAGCGGGATCGTCGCCTTGAGCCCTGTGCCGTCCTTGAGACGCAGGCCCGCGTTGTCGGCGATCAGGCCAAAGGTCAGTCGCACTTCGATCTCGTCGCCCATGACCGCCGACAGCAGCGAGTCGTCGCCGATCTTCAGCACGAGCTTGCTTTCCTTCAGATCGAACACGACTTGCGGCGCATTGTTTTTCAGAATGATGCCGCCCGACAGCTCTCCGATCGAAAAGTGCGTGCCGCTGGTCGAACCGAGCACCAACGGGTTGCTACTGCTCTTGCGCGCAAACGTAATGCCGATGTCGACCGCGCCGCTTAGATCGGGTTTCGGAATCGACGGCGGCAACGGAGCGAGCGCGGGAACGCTGAACTGTGCGCGGAAGGCCGCGCCGGCCGAGAACTGCAATTCGAAGGCGTCGGCCACCGCCTGCTGCGTTGCCAGGTTGCTCGTCAGTTCGGCAAACAGTTGGGTCTCGGCGCCGGTGACGATGCCGAGCGCGAGGTCCAGTTTCTTCGTGCCGTCGTCACTGCGCGCCAGGCTGAAGGTCCTGTGCTGATCGACCGGAGGCAGCGCGATCGGCACCGGGGGTGGCAACACAGGCAGGCCGGGCGTGTCGAACGATCGATCGATGATCGTGCCGACCGCCATGATCGCGAGCCCCAGGATCATCTGCGGCTCGGCGACCTGTGCGTCGGAAAGTCCTGGATTGTTCTTCAGCAGAAGGATGAGCTTGCGCGCCGGCGGCTTGTTGTCGGGTTCGTCGGCGTCGCCCGAAAGAATCAGCAGCAGCTTCGCGATCGAATAGGCCGACGGCGGCTTGCCGGGATCGGCGCCGATCAGGCGGTCAATCTGCTGGATGACCTTGGAAAGATCGTCGAGGGCGAGCGCGCCCGAGTCGATCGCTGCTAGCACCTGGCCGAGCGTGCGCAGCGCCGCCAAGGTTTCGCCGGTGACCATGGTTGCGATCGCGAGCGACTGCGCTTCAGCGCGCGACGCGGCGAAATTGTTCGGGTCGATCGTCGCTTCGGTCTTGTCGAGCTCGAGACCGAGCTTCGTGCGCAGAATGTCGGTCAGCGTCGCCGACAGGTTGATTGGCGGATCCGATGGAAGCTCGGCCTGCAACCGTGCGACAGCCTCCTTGAACCACTTGAACGCGCGCAGGAAGACCTTATCCGAGGTGCCCGCCATGACTCCTCCGCCGCGCTTCGCAGCCCTTCCGTGGCGTCATTTCGGGTTTTTCCGTGCGCGCCACGGCGCAAAAATCTACGCCTCGCCTCGCAGAGGCGCCAGCACGTAATGCGGGCCAGACTCCCTAATCGCCGTGAGGCTGCCGTCGATTACTGTCAATTCTTCCGACGTGAAGCGCGACCTTATGCGCGAGCGGAGACGCCCTTGGCTTTGGCAGTATGCGTGGCGATCAGATCCATGATCGCCGGCGACAGGCAATCGTACGGTTCGAGGCCAAGCTGCTTCAGCCTTGCCCTGACCGCGCCCATGTTGGCTGGATCGGCGCCAGACTCGATGATGGATGAAACGAACGCAGCAAACTCCGGTGGCGACCATCCCTGCTGCGGCGACAGCTCGGTATGAATGAAGTCCAATCCGTACAGCGGGTGCCCCTTGTTCTCGATTCGCCCGTACATGTGCACGCCGCATGCCGTGCACGCGTATCGCTGGATGGTCGCGCTCGGATCGACCACCTTCAGCTTGTCCTCATTCTCGGTCACGCGAAGCTTGTCGCGCGGCACCACCGCGACCTGCGAGAACAGCGCGCCGGCCGGTTTCCAGCACTTCGTGCAGCCGCAAGCGTGGTTATGGGCGGTTTGGCTCGTGATCGACACGGTGACCTTGCCGTCGGAGCATTTGCAAACCAGCGTGCCGCCAGCGAAGTTTGGGGCCGCGGGCTTGATGCCGTTGTCGATCGCCGGATGGATTGAAAACGCAGTAGCCATATCGATCTCCTCTCGAAGTTCTTCCGCCGAGTTGCCGGCACGTCGAATTCCGCCGGGTCGGAAATGCTGGTCCCAAACCAAGCCGAATGCAATGGGCAGCAGTCAAGCGGTGGAAATGCTAACCCGTACGAAACCATCGGCGTCAGTAAGTGACTACCGCGCGGATCGACTTGCCCGCGTGCATAAGGTCGAATCCTTCGTTGATTCGGTCGAGCGGCAGGACGTGCGTGATCAGATCGTCGATGTTGATCTTGCCCTCCATGTACCAATCAACGATCTTCGGCACGTCGGTGCGGCCACGCGCACCGCCAAACGCGGTGCCTTTCCACACCCGGCCGGTAACGAGCTGGAACGGGCGGGTGCTGATCTCCTGTCCGGCGCCGGCGACCCCGATGATCACCGCAACGCCCCAACCGCGGTGGCAGCACTCCAACGCCTGGCGCATCACGTCGACGTTGCCGATGCACTCGAACGTGTAGTCGGCGCCGCCACCGGTGAGCTCCACCAAATACGGAACGAGATCGCCCTTGACTTCCTTCGGGTTGACAAAATGCGTCATGCCGAATTTGCGCGCGAGCGATTCGCGGGCCGGGTTGACGTCTACGCCCACAATCAAGTTGGCGCCGGCCATGCGCGCTCCCTGGATCACGTTGAGGCCGATGCCACCCAGCCCGAACACGACGACGTTGGCGCCGGGCTCGACCTTGGCGGTGTTGATGACCGCGCCGATGCCGGTGGTGACTCCGCAACCGATATAGCAGACCTTGTCGAACGGCGCGTCTTCGCGGATTTTCGCGACCGCGATTTCGGGCAGGACAGTGAAATTGGCGAAGGTGGAGCAACCCATGTAGTGATGCACGGGCTTGCCGCCCAACGAGAAGCGGCTGGTGCCATCGGGCATCATGCCCTTGCCTTGCGTGGCGCGGATCGCCGTGCAGAGGTTGGTTTTGCGCGACAGGCACGACTTGCATTGCCGGCATTCGGGCGTGTACAGCGGGATGACGTGGTCGCCTTTCCTGACGCTGGTCACGCCCGGCCCTACATCGACGACGATGCCGGCCCCCTCGTGACCGAGGATGGCCGGAAACAAACCCTCGGGGTCGGCACCGGAGCGCGTGAATTCGTCGGTATGGCAAATGCCGGTCGCCTTGATCTCCACCAGCACCTCGCCGTCCTTCGGCCCCGCCAACTGCACGGTTTCCATTGCCAGGGGCGTCCCTGCCTTGTGAGCCACCGCCGCGCGAACATCCATGGTCTGCCTCCCTTGATCAATTGTTGAAAGAGTCCCGCTCGATTCGGAGATAGGCACGGTTTGCGTTCCGGACGTGGAGCGCGGCGTACCCGTCCCACCCCGCGAATTCGGGAAGGTCGCAGCGCGCGGGCAATTCCGCCAGGCCGACTCCCGCTGCGACGAGCGCCCGCACGTGCCCGTCGAGTGCCGTAACGTACCGCGCAGGGGCGTCGATATCCGCGCAGCTGCCGAGCCTCCCGAATGCAGGTACGAGATGGATGCAGTTTGTCGCCTTGAGCGCAGCGAGCGCTTCCGACCAATCCTTGCCATCGACATCGCGTAAGTCCGGGATGCGACCGATCGACACCATGCTCCCTGCGATCAACGTGCCGGTTGTCTCGTCCAATAACGCCAGAGTGCCGGGCGCTTCCCGCCCACCGGGGGCGACGAGCAAAAGGCGCCGACCGATCACGTCGAGCGAGTGGCTCTCGCTGACGACACGATCCGGCTCGACGACTCGGGTGCCGGCCATCGTGCGCTCGCCGAGTTCGTCCTGCAGTGTCCGCAGGCAGGTTCCGCACCGCGCCGCCATCAACGCGGCATCGCTGCGATGCATCCATACGGGAATTCCCCGCGCCTGAAAGGCCGCCGCGCCGAACACGACCTCCTGGCTCGCATGAGTGATGACCACTAGCCGAATCGGCTTGCGGGTGATACGACCAACCGCGGCAATGATCTCCTCGCCATGTCGGAAAGAGACGCCGCTTTCGACGACAACCACACCACGCGGGCCGACCACGAAGGCTACGTTGGCGATGCGCCCCAGATTGGCGGGCGCGATCTCGCCCGGGTGTCCCATCAAGGCGTAGACGCCGGGGGCCACCACTACAGGCGGCGGCGTTGCAGCAAATGCCATGCCGACGGCGCCGAGGGCGCAGCTGACCGGAGCGCACATCCGGCGAACGAGCGCAAGGACGCTTAGAGTCGACACCGCGCGCCCAGTTGAAGAGATCCGGCCATTGATGTGCTCCGTGCCCGGTCGACCGAAGGCACTGCCATGCTACTCGGCGTTCCCTCCCGGCAAATTCATCGCGACAGAATGGTCCCGGCGATCGCCTAAAGCCGCAGGGCGGCTTCACGTAGTCCTCAGGTTGACATCGTCATATGCCAGCGGGACACTCACCCGCGCTGGCGAGGCTGCGCGCAAAGCAGGAGCAAGTTGGACAACCGTCGCTAATACTACTGGCCCGACCTTCTAGCTCGACGGTGACTACAGGAGGACGTATGAATGCTTATGGGCTGTGGATTCAAAGAGTGCAGGCATTGGCGTTGGGGCTCGTATTTTCAGGTGTCGCCCTGGCGAATGCGGACGTCGAGAAGCTGACCGCCGACCCCAAGAACTGGGCGATGCAGGCCGGCGACATGTACAACCAGCGCTACAGCAAGCTCACGCAGATCAACGCCGGCAACGTGGGCAAGATGCAGGTCGCATGGATGTTCTCGACCGGCGTCCTGCGCGGGCACGAGGGCTCGCCGCTGGTGGTAGGCGACACGATGTACTTGCATACGCCATTTCCCAACAAAGTGTTCGCGATCGATCTCAATACGCAGAAGATCAAGTGGCGCTACGAGCCCAAGCAGGACGCAGCGGTCATTCCGCAGATGTGCTGCGACACCGTGTACCGGGGGCTCGCTTATGCGGAGAACAAGATCTTCCTGCAGCAAGCCGACAGCACGCTACTTGCGATGGATGCGGGGACCGGCAAGGTTCTCTGGTCCGTCAAAAACGGTGATCCGAAAGTCGGGGCGGTCAACACCAACGCGCCGCATATCTTCAAGGACAAGGTGATCACCGGCATCTCGGGCGGCGAGTGGGGCGTGCGGGGATTCCTGGCCGCCTACGACATCAACACCGGCAAGCAGGTCTGGAAGGCGTACAGCACCGGCCCGGATGCCGAGATGCTGATGGATCCGGACAAGACCGTGACCTGGACCGACGGTGCGCTCAAGCCCGTCGGGAAGGACTCGTCGCTGAAGACCTGGAAGGGCGATCAGTGGAAGACCGGCGGGGGCACGACCTGGGGCTGGTTCAGCTACGACAAGGCGCTCAATCTGCTCTATTACGGAACGGGCAATCCCTCTACGTGGAATCCCTCACAGCGCCCCGGCGACAACAAATGGTCTATGACGATCTTCGCGCGTGATGTCGACACCGGCGTGGCGAAATGGGCGTATCAGATGACGCCGTTCGACGAGTGGGACTTCGACGGCGTCAACGAGATGATCCTTGCCGACATCAACGTGAAGGGCAAGCCGACCAAGGCGCTGGTTCATTTCGACCGCAACGGCTTTGGCTACACGCTTGATCGGGCCACCGGCGCGCTGCTGGTCGCCGAGAAGTACGACCCTACAGTCAATTGGGCCACGAATGTGGACATGAAGACCGGCCGGCCGCAGGTCGTGGCCAAGTACTCGACGGCTAAGGGTGGGCCCGACGTCAACACCAAGGGCATCTGCCCGGCCGCGCTCGGTAGCAAGGACCAGCAGCCTGCGGCGTTCAATCCGAAGAACCAACGCTTCTACGTCCCGACCAACCACGTCTGCATGGATTACGAGCCATTCAAGATCGACTACGTGGCGGGCCAGCCGTATGTGGGCGCGACACTGTCGATGTATCCACCTCCCGGCAAGAACAACATGGGCAACTTCATCGTGTGGGACGCGGGAAGCGGCAAGATCGTCCAGTCCAAGGCCGAGAAGTTCTCGGTGTGGAGCGGCGCGCTCGTGACCGCGGGCGGCATCGCGTGCTACGGGACGCTGGAGGGCTATCTCAAGTGCGTCGACGCGAACGACATCAACAAGGAGCTGTTCAAGTTCAAGACGCCGTCCGGGATCATCGGCAACGTCTTCACCTATGAGCACAAGGGCAAGCAGTACATCGGCGTCTTTTCGGGGATCGGCGGCTGGGCCGGCATCGGCATGGCGGCGGGGCTCGAAAAGGACACCGACGGCTTGGGTGCCGTGGGGGGCTACAAGGAACTCCGCGACTACACCGAGTTGGGCGGTTCGCTGACCGTGTTCGCGCTGCCGTAGTAGACCTGGTGGTGTTCGAGCGCATCGCCGATGTGACATGCGCCACACCGGCGATGCTTTTTGGCGAGCCCCGAGCACCGTTGAAACTTGCGGTGCGACCCGCACTCTTAACGTTATGTTCCAGCGTTACTACCGCTGTCGACAACGGCTAGCCTTGTCCGGTCGGCAGGCCGTCCAATTGCTGCTTTGCGCGCTGCTGATCGGAGCGGGCCCCACCGTTGCACAAGACAAGGCGCCAGCCGCGTCGAGCGACAAGCTATACACGGTGGTCGATGGCTACAAGGTCGATTCGAAGACCATGGACGGCTTTCGTGCCTGGCGCGCCGCCGCCTGCGATCGCTGTCACGGCGCCAATCAGGAGGGGCTGGTCGGCCCCCCGCTGCTCGAGAGTATGAAAACGATCAGCAAGGAAGAGTTCGTCAAGGTCGTGCGCGACGGTCGGCTCGACAAAGGCATGATGAGCTTCTCCACCAGCAAGATCGTCATGGACAACATGGACAATCTGTACGCCTACCTGAAGGGCCGTTCGAATGGCGATATCAAGCGCGCAAAGGTCGAAGAGCTGAAGCAATGAATGATGGAGCCGAGCGCGGGCTTTCGTTGTCCCCCGTCGCCATCCCGATAGCCCAGGCTTCCTTTGTTCTCCTCCGCCTCGTGAGCCGGCTCGCCGTCGTTGTGGCCCTGGGCGCGGGGAGCGGCACCGTTGCCGCGCAGGACACGCGCACGGCGTTTCGTCCCTGCATCGATCCCGCCAACCTACCGTTTGCGAACGACAAAGGGGAGGGCTTCGAAAACCGGATCGCCGAGCTGTTCGCAGGCAAGCTTGGATTGCCCGTGCAAAGTTATTCGTTCCCACAACGGATGGGCTTCATCCGCAATACGCTGCGCTACAAACTGCCAGGCCAGGATTTTCGCTGCGACGTCGTGATGAGTGTCCCCGCCGACTACGACCAAGCGTGGTCCACCGCGCCGTACTACCGTTCGACCTATGTCCTCGTGTATCCCCGGGGAAAGGGCCTCGATCAAGTGAGGACCGGTTCCGACCTGTTCGCGCTGCCGTCCGAACTTCGCGACAAGCTGACGATCGGAATCTATGACAAGTCGCCCGCCTCAGCATGGCTTGCGAAGCACGGGATGGAAGCGCAGGCAAAGCCCTACCAGATGCTTTCGCCGGACCCGGCCCAATATCCGGGATCCATCATCGACAGGGACCTGGCGCAGGGCAAGATCGACGCCGCGATAGTGTGGGGCCCGATCGCCGGTTACTACGCCAAGCGCGTGACCAGCATGGCCTTGGCCGTGATCCCGCTCAAGTCGGAGCCCGGCGTCAAGTTCGATTATGAAATCGCGATGGGTGTGCGCTACGGGGAACGCGAATGGAAAGCGACCGTGGAAAAGCTCATCGCGGAAAATCAAGCGACCATTACGGCGATCCTGCGCGAGTACGGCGTTCCATTGGTGAACGAGCGCGGCGAGCTCATTGAATAAGGGCCGGAGGTTTGGTGCGTCGCGCGTTTTTTCCTCCGGCCAAGCCGAAAGCACGATCGCTGTGTTCAGCTCGAACCGTGAGCGTTGACGACGCCGGATCGACCGCTCGCGCAGGAGAACACCGATGCGAATGCAATATGCTCCCTTGCTAGTGCTCTGCGCTATCCCACTGGCAGAGGCGAATGACTTCCCCACCCGAGCGCGAGTCGAGTATGTGCTGACCTGCATGAGGGAGAGCAAGGCGCCTCAGCAGGAGTCCATGTACAAATGCTCTTGCGCGATCGATGCGATCGCCGACCAGGTCCGCTACAGCACGTGGGTCGATCTTTCTACCGTTGCGAACGGCATGACCATTGCGGGCGAACGCGGGGGCATCATGCGCGACATGAAGGACGGGCGGAAAATGAACGCGTCGTATCGCCAGCTGCAGGAAAGCGCCAAGAAGCGCTGCTTCATCAGCAACGAGTAGTTCCTCGATCGCGGCGGTGGTCAGCCGTCACACTTACCGGCGCCGGATTGCACTCCTCGTGGTGAAGCGGATGGAGATCGAGATGACTTGGCGCTTTCTCTGGGTCGTAGTCGGGATGGGGTTGACTGGTGTCGGCGTGGCGCACGGCCAGGATGCGAATCCCGCCGACAGCGTCGTGTGGAAAAGAGTGCACGCAAGCGTATTTTTCAATGCGCCGCTCGATGCACCCGACAACGTGATCACGCTGGAAACACCCAAGCGCGCCGAGGACGCGGCCATCGTTCCGGTCGCGATCCGGTCGCATTTTCCGCAGGCGAAAGAACGCTTCATCGAAAGGATCTGGCTGATCGTCGACAACAACCCGTCGCCGATCGCGGCGGTGTTCCACTTCACGCTGGAGAGCGGACGCGCCGACATTGAGACGCGCATTCGGATCGAGGAATACACGCATGTCCGTGCAGTGGCGCAGACAAACGACGGGAAGCTGTACATGACCGCCAACTTCGTCAAGGCGTCGGGCGGCTGCTCGGCGCCGGCGGGCAAGAATGCGCTGGCGGCCAAGGTCGACCTCGGCAAGATGCGTCTTCGCGTCGGCGAGTCTGCAGGTCCGGGGCAGCCGGCGCTGGCGCAATTGATGATCAGCCATCCGAACGATTCCGGACTCGCGATGGATCAGGTGACACGCACCTACGCACCCCCGCATTTCGTTCGCGAGGTGAAGGTGACCCATGCGGGCAAACCCGTCATGAGCGCAACGGTCGATTTCTCGATCAGCGAGAATCCAAACTTCCGGTTCTATTTTGTACCGGACGGCGGTGGTCAGCTGGAGGCGAAGGTCGTCGACAACCAGGACCTCGAGTTCGCGACGACGGTGAGCCTCGGCTCGGGCGGCGGCACCGCGTCTGTGTTGCGGTAACGGATCACCGATCGGCCGCGAGACTCCAGCCGGTTTGGCGGCCGCCAACGCCGTCCATCTGGTGCGCGCCGGGGCAAGGGACCGCGTCCCGCGCGGATGTGCGCCACTGCGCTCGTTACGGCCTAACGGTTTCCTTGGCCTTTCTCAACCATGCTTCTGACCAGATAAGACACACCGCGTCTCCAGGTCTCATCTGTGTTGCCGCGCAGGTCGACAGACTTGTTTAGCAATACGGCGCCCGTTGCGGCATCTTCGATCCGAATGTTGATATTGAGAATCAGATTGCTGACCTTCTGGACCCAGCCAATCAAGACTCGGTCGACGTGCAGCGAGCGCGCTATCTCAAGTTCGCAACCGTTGCACTTGTGAAGTTGGGTCTCGGACTGATACTTCTTGATCAACTCCGAGGCAGGCCCCAAGTCGACGACGTGGTACAGGTGGCTTTTGGCGAACTCCTCTTGCAACTGGTCGCGGATAGCTCGCAGTCGCTGGTATTCGATGGTTGCGGGAGACAACTCGTGCTGGTCGTCCACGAGCTCAAAATCAAGGATCGCAATGGTCTTGAGTTCTGCGCTATTCGCTTGCACATGGCAAATCCACAGGGCAGCGCACAACATGGTGGTGCAAGCAAGCCGCAGAGGTTTTTTGAAAGCGAGTGAACTCATGCACAGACCCCTACGGCATAAGTCGGTTGACCAGGAGTTTCTGGTTCATCTCGAGCGTCTGGCTCAACGAACGGCCTTGTCGCGGTTCGTCGCCTTATCCATTCCCCTGGCCGCCTCGATGCCTTTGACACCCCTGAGCACGGTACCTTCCAGGTCGGCTTCCGTGAAATCGGCGCCTGCAATGTCCGCGCCGCTCAGGTCGGCGCCTGCAAGCTTCACACGAAAAAAATTGGCGCCTCTCAAATTGGCGCCCTTGAGATCGGCAAACATCATGAGCGACCGGTTCATGTCCGCATCGTGCAGATTGGCGCCCGCGAGATTCGCGCCGCTCAAGTCGGTGCGCATCTGCCCCATGCCTTGATTCCTGATATCGACGCCGAGCTTGGCGCGGCTGAGATTGGCCCCACGCAGATCGGCACCGGGGAGATCGGCGATCATCCGCACGCCGGACAAATTGGCGCCCGCGAAATTCGGCTTTTCCTTGACTCGACCGCCAAGGATCACCAGGCTGAGCATGGAGCTGTCGGAAAGATCGGCGCCCGCGAAGTTGGTGCCCATGAGCCAGGCCCCGTTCAGATTTGCCCGCGCAAGCTTCGCGCCCGCAAGATTGGATGACACGAGCCTCGTGGCAAACAGATTGGCGCCGGAGAGATCGGCGTGCTTGAAGTCGATACTGCTGAGATCCAGATCGGAAAGATCCTTGCCCGTCAGGTCGGCAGGCTTTGCTCGGTCTGCCCTGGCCAGCAGCTCGCGCACCTCGTCAGCCGTAAAGTCGGCCGCGTACGACAAGGGGACAACGCCAACCGCAAACATGGGAAGCACGATCGCGAGGATCAGATTGCCGGGGCGAAGTTTCATCTAAAGACTTTGCGCGTGGAGTCGGAGATGATCTTCAATGAAAGTCGCGATGAAAAAGTAGCTGTGGCCAAAACCATCGCGCAGGCGAAGCCCGAAGGAAATGCTGGTCCCAAACCAAGCCGAATGCAATGGGCGGCAATCAAGCGGTGGAAATGCTACCCCGGTACGAAACCATCGGCGTCAGTAAGTGACTACCGCGCGGATCGACTTGCCCGCGTGCATGAGGTCGAATCCTTCGTTGATTCGGTCGAGCGGCAGGACGTGCGTGATCAGATCGTCGATGTTGATCCTGCCGCCCATGTACCAATCAACGATCTTCGGCACGTCGGTGCCTGCACTGGATGCGATTGGCTGCACGCCGGTAGCTTGATAAGCGCAGAGCGGACCAAGCGTCACGCCGCGCAGGACCCATCTCTACCTTGATTGCGTCAATCAGCCGGCCAAAGCCGACCTATCCGGGTCGTGTCCGAATCCGACCTGGTCCCGGCCCGCAATCCATCAGCGCTGGTCAGCAGGTGGCAGGGGCCGGTATTCAGGACCGACATCACCAGTGGCGCGCGCGAGAAAATATCGGTAGATGTCATCGAGGTTTCCAGCCACGTAAGCGTTGCTACGGTATCCAGGCATCCCGCGGGCGGGGTCGCCATCCAGGATCATCCGAACGAACATCTCGCGGCTCTGTAGGGCGGCATAATCGACGATCGAAGGCGCCGCCATTCCCGCGTAGTCTTTGCCGTGGCAGCGTGCGCAGTCGACCACCCGCAGCACGCGCCATGCATTGGCGATGCGCGTGTCGACCTCCAACTGACCGGCCCCGTCCACGACACCGTCGGCAGCGATCGACGGCATGCACGCGGCCATCGCTAACAGGGTGGCGACGTACGCCGACAGACTGGCCCGCCGGCTTCGCCGCCGCGATTGCTCTGCAGTCGCACCCATGCCTTGAGTCAATCGACGTCGGTCTACCGACTCTCGTTGGCGATCTTGCCGACGAACTTCCACCTGCCTTCGCGATCCCAGACAAACGTGAATCCGCTGGGCCCATCGATGAAGACCGTTAGCGGTTCATCGCCGGGGGTCGCGCCCTTTGCGGGTGGCGCCGGGGTCGTCGACTGGAACACCACTTTGTGCGGCAGCGAAGCATCTGCACTGTCGGGCGATTTCCAGCCCTCGGCGTACCTCCAACCGGTGCCTTGGACGTGGACGAGCCGGAAAGCATTGCCGCTCGAATCTTCCATGTACAAAGTCAGGGGTGATCCGCGCCCGGCGCGGCGCGGATCGGCGATTGCCGGCGCAAGCGCGAGTTGCGACTCCTCCGTAAGACCGGCGATTTGCGTTTCGCTCGCGACATCACGGGCGGCATAGCTGACTTGTGTGATCGCTGCAAGCGCAAGGCCGGTCAGTGCGGTGGACAGCGCGCGACGCATATTCAATGTTCCCACGGCAGTTCTCTCTTTGTACAAAGTGAGATGGCAATGAGCTGCTAGCAAGGAGTGCCTGCCATCCTGCGGTCAAGCGTCCGTCTTGCATCGGACACCTGGCACACCTCGATGAATGTGAATGTTGCACGGATCGAAGTTCACTGGCGTCGGAATTTTCATAGCTCGAAAGCGTGAAAATTCAAGTGGGGCCAAACGCGATGATTGAGGCGTGCAATCTTGTGGCCATCGAAGCGCGGCCCGGCCGCGAAGGTCATGGCGAACGCCACCACGCGGCGGATGTCAGCGACAGCCGATCGAAACTGATCGCCGTGTGCTACCGGTCAGAGATGCGGCGTGCGTCGTCTTGCCCATCGACCTCGACGCCAGGGCCGTGTGCAACCCGTCGTAGCGCAGCAATTCCTCGACCGCAGAGTTGGTGCGCGAAGGATCGCTGCGCAGCGCTTCCATCTGGTCCGGAAATGTCAGCAGCGACAGCAGCCCGTTGGCCAATCGCAAGGGATCGCCGGCGGCGCGGAACGTGGCGCTCAGTTAGCGCGCGCGAGTTCGCCGGCGACGACTTCGCCGCGATCGATCAGGAATACGATGTCCAGCATGTCGCTCGAGTGGGACAGGTCGGACTCCGACAGCACGACCGAGAGCCCTTCCTGCTTGAGTCGGCCGATCACTTCGACCAGCCGCTGACACAGGACCGGCGCGACGCCTTCGAACGGTTCGTCGAGCAGCAACAGCCGGGTGCCGCACATTAAGGCCCGCGCAAGCGCGGCCAACTTCTGCTGGCCGCCGGAAAGCTGCAGCGCCTTGCGCTGTGCGAAGACCTTCGCTTCGGGAATGATCGAATAGACGAACTCCAGTCGCCGCGCGGCGTCGGCCTTGCCTGTCGCCCACGCCGGCAGCAGCACGTTCTCCTCGACCGTCAGGTCCGGCACCAGCCGGCGGTCTTCCGGCATGTATCCGATGCCGAGTCGGGCACGGCCGTGCACCGGCAGGGGTGTCAGCAACTGCTCATCGAATGTGATGGTGCCCTGCCGCGCCGGCAGGACGCCCATGACACTGCGCATCAGCGTCGTCTTGCCGGCGCCGTTGCGGCCGATCAATCCGGCGAACTGGCCGGTCGGGACGGTCAGAGAGACATTGCGCAGGATGCCGACCGAGCCGATCGATACATCGAGCTTTTCAATGCGCAGCATGGCTCGCTCCGGCGGCTGCTGCGTGGATCGTTCCGACCACGTACTTGCGCACTTCATCGTCGTTCAGCACGGCGTCGGGCGCGCCGTCGGCAATGATTCGGCCGTCGTAGAAGGCGAGGACCCGCTGCGTGTATCGACTCACGATCTCCATGTCGTGTTCCACAAACAGGATGGTCACTCGCTCGGCGCGCACCGCCGTCATCACCATGTCCATGATTGCGAACTTTTCGCCGGCGCTGACCCCACTGGTAGGTTCGTCGAGCAGCAGGATCTTCGGCTTGACCACCATCGCCATGGCAATGTCGAGCACTTTGCGCACGCCTTCGGGGAGCACGGACGCGGGCTTGTCGCGATCCGCGTCGAGACCGAAGCGCCGCAGCGCGTCGTCCGCCGCTGCGTCGACCTGGTTCGCGGCCAGCGTCGCGCCGCTGGCCCACTTGTGGCCGCCGAGCACGACCACGCCCAGCGCGACCCGCAGATTTTCGCGCACCGTCAGGCTGTTGAACAGCTGCGGGATCTGGAACGAACGGCACATGCCCAGCTGGGTGACGCGGCGTGGAACCAACTGCGTGATGTCGCGGCCCTCGTAGTGAACCGTTCCCGTGTCGGGCTTCAGGTAGCCGGTGATCATGTTGATGAACGTCGTCTTGCCGGCGCCGTTGCCGCCGATCAGCCCGACGACGGTGTCCGCCGCGACACTGACGTTGATGTTGGCGGCCGCGGTCACAGCACCAAAACTCTTGTTGAGCCCACGCGCCTCGAGGATGCTCACCTCAAGCACCTTTTCCACGACGGCCGAACAGCGACCACAGGCCAGCCGGCAAGAACATGATCACGAGTAGCAGCGCCACGCCGAGCACGAGCTGCCACGTATACGGCGTGTACTGGTACGCGATGCTCTTGATCCATTCGTAGATCAGTGAGCCCAGGAACGGTGCGGCGACGTTTGTCGTCCCGCTCAGTATCGCGACGAACACGAACTCGCCAGAGGTCGTCCAGTACGCAAGGTCGGGATCGATGTGGCCGATCGACAGTGCGACCAGCCCACCACCCACGCCGGCCAGTACCGCTGCGGCGACATAGTTGACGTGCACGGCGTTGCGCACCGAGGCCCCCATGTATTCGACGCGCAGTTCGTTGTCGCGGATTGCAGGTCCGAGCCGACCGAGGTGTGAGCTGAGAAAATAGTGCGCACCGAGCAGCGCGGCGAACACCATGACAACCGACACCGCATACAGCGCAAACAGGTGCGAGCCCGGCGTGAGACGGATGCCTGCCGCGGTGCCATACGTGATGTTGAAGCCGTCGCTGCTGCCCAGCACTGACATCTTGATCAGCAGGCCGTACAGGATCATCGAGAACGCCAGGCTCAGCATGGCGAAGAAGATGCTGCGGTAACTGGCGAGCAAGAAGCCGAGGATGAAGGCGACCACGCCGGCAACCACACCGCCTGCGAGCGGCATCACGACCGCATCGGAGGTCAGCAGCGACGGCGGCAGGTTGAAGATCTTGCTGATCGAAACAGCTGCGTACGCGCCCAGACAGTAATAAAGCCCCTGGCCGAAGGACACCAGTCCGCAGCGCATCAGCAACAGCAATCCGAGCACGACCAGCCCCTTGCCGAGCGCGAGGACCGCAAGGCTCTGTGCCCAGGCCGGGATCAGCCAGCCGCCGCCGAGGAATACGACAAGCCCGATTCCGAGCCACCACGTCGTGCGATCGTTCATATCTTGCGTGCCTCGGCGGCACTGAACAAGCCCTTGGGCCGGATGATCAGCACCAGCGCCATCACCAGATAAATGCTGAAGAGCTCGACCTCCGGCAGGTAGTGCACGGCAGCGGATCGCACCAGGCCAACGATCAGCGCGCCGAGCGCGGCGCCCGGAAGGCTGCCCAGCCCGCCGATCACCACGACGGCAAACGCGAGCACGATGACTTCGACGCCCATCGCGGGCACGACCGACACCTTGGGCGCAATCAAGGCGCCGCCGAGTGCGGCGAGCATCGTTCCGATCGTGAACGTGATGAAGTAGACGCGGCCGACATTGATCCCCATCGCGGCGCTGATCTCGCGGTCGTGGATGACGGCGACCAGCAGCTTGCCCTGACGCGTGCGCGTCAGCACGAAGGTCACGGCGACGCCAACCAGCACCGCGATGACGACCAGCAGCGCGTCATAGACCGTGTACGGCAGGTCACCGATGTCGATGTTGCCGAGCAGGCCGTACGGCTGGAACGCGGTGTACGACTCGACGCCCCACACCAGCTTGATCACGTCCTCGAGGATCAGGAAGATCGAGTAAGTGACGAGGATCAGCACGATCTCGTCCTTCCCGTACATGAATCGCAGCAGACCACGCTCGATGATCGGGCCCGCGATGGCACCCACCAGCAGCGCCGACAGCGCGAGCAGCGCGAGGCTTCCATAGGGATTCAATCCGGCGTTGAACCACGCACCGATCAGCGTGGCGGCGACGTAGGCGCCGAGCGCATACAGGCTGCCGTGCGCCATGTTCAGGATCTTCATCACGCCGTAAATGAGCGTCAGCCCAAGCGCAATGATGAACAGGTACGACGAGTAGATGACGCCGTCGATCAGCACGGAGACGAAGGTCGCCATGGCTCTCCTTGGCGCGAACGGGTCGCCGCACTCGAGCGCCGAACTGCGTCCGGCGATGTCACACCGCCGGAGCCGCAGTCAGCGCTTCACTTGGCGGTCGTGAATCCCGATTTGATCCAATCCTCGCTCTTGACGCCGTCGGGTGGCGTGATGCGCGAGGCCGGGTAGCGTTTCACGTTGACGACCGTGACCTTGCCGCCGACGTTCTTCGTGACGCCGTAGGCGGTCCCTTGCACGGCCTGGTGACCCTTGCCCAGCGACATGCTGACCGGTCCGCCCGGCCCCTCGAACGTCAAATTTTCGAACGCAGCGATGACCTGGTCCTGGCTCGGGCGCTTGCCACCGTTGGCCGCCTGCGCCTTCTCCCACGCGGTCTTCACGCCGAGGATCGCCTGCAGCATCTTGTACGCCGGATAGCTGGGCGCGACGGCGTAGCGCTCTTCATACGCCTTGCGGAACCAGCGGTTCAGTTCAGTGTCGGGTGCGAATACGCTGAATGGGCCGCGCGCGCCGATCACCGTTCCTTCAGGCACCTGCGTGCCCAGCCGCACGAGCGTTGGCTCGCCCGCGGTCATCACAACAGTAGTTTTCTTGAACAGCCCGCGCGGCGCACCTTGGAGGATCAATGCCTCGGCGTCGCCGCCCCAGAAGCTGGTGTGCACGACGTCGGCGCCACTCGTCAGCAGGGCCGAGATCTCCGCGCCGTACTGTCCTGCCAAAAGCTTCGGCATCTGCGAGGTGGCGATCTTGACGTCCGGCTTCAGCACCTTGATTGCAGCCTCGAAGTCGTTCCACGAATCCTGGCCCCAGGCGTAGTTCTGGTTGATGGCGGCGACGGTCTTCAGCGCGGGCTTCATTTCATTCACGTAAAGCGCCGCCGCGGTGTTGTCCATCGTCCCCGTGGCGCCGGTACGAAACAGGTACTTGTAACTCGCGTCCTCGAAGATGCGTGGCGTGCCGCAGTCGTAGAACACGGTCAGGCGTTTCAGTTCCTCCGCGACCGGAGCGACCGCCAGGCAGTCGCCGCTCGAGATATAGCCGATCACGAGATCGACGTTGTCGCGCTGGACGAGGTTGCGGAATTCGTTGACCTGCTTGGTGGTGCCACCGGCCTCGTCGACGAACAGGAGTTCGATCGGTGCGCCGCCCAGACCGACGGCCGTGTAGGGCGCCGGAACCTTGCCGCCATTCAGCGCCTCGGCGACGACCTCCGCAGCGTTGCGCGCGGGTACTCCAAACGGCCCCGCCGCGGCGCCTGACAGGAAGGTGACAACGCCCATCTTGACCGGCTTTTCCTTTTCCTGCGCAGACGCAGGCACAGCGAACACCGCCAGTGCCAGTGCGGTCGCCATCGCTGCAACGGCCGTCGCTGCCGATCGATTCTTGCTCATGTCCCCTCCCTTTTGGTCGAAACGTCCTGCTTATGAATCCGCCGCGCAGCGCGAGGATACGGCGGTTTCGCTCCTTCGGTCATCCTGCCCGTTGCTGCGAGATCACTTTCGCCAGGACCAACGTCTATGAGCAACCGCGCAGCCGGCCGGTCTTGAGTTCTTGCAAAGGCTGTTTGGCAACGCCTAGACTCTGGCGTGTCCCCCAAAACTTCGGCCGTTAGATCATCGACCGGCATCCCCGGCCTGGACGCGGTGTTGCACGGTGGTCTTCTGTCGTCTGGTTTGTACCTGATCGACGGGAATCCCGGTGCGGGCAAGACGACGCTTGCCCTGCAATTCTTGCTGCGCGGCCTGCAGGAGGGCGAGCGATGCCTCTACGTGACGCTGTCGGAGACAGCCGAGGAATTGCGCGCCGGAGCGCACTCCCATGGTTGGTCACTGGACGGCATCGACCTCGTTGAACTGATTCCGCAGGCGAGCGACCTCGACGGCGACTCCAACCTGACGATGTATCAACCGTCGGAGATCGAACTGACCGAAACGACGCGCAAGGTCCTGGACGCTGTCGAGCGATCCCAGCCGCAGCGCATGGTGTTCGATTCGCTATCCGAGTTGCGGCTACTGGCACAAAGCTCGTTGCGCTATCGGCGCCAGATCCTTGCGCTGAAGCAATTCTTCATCGGCCGCCGCTGTACCGTCTTGCTGCTCGATGATCGCACTGCCGAGGGACCCGATATGCAGTTGCAAAGCATCGCCCACGGTGTTCTGTCGCTCGACAATCGAGCGCCAGCCTACGGGCCTTCCATGCGGCAACTACAGGTCATTAAGTTTCGAGGTAGCAACTTCCGCTCGGGCTATCAGGACTTTCGCATCCGGCATGGTGGCCTGGACGTATTTCCGCGAATTGCGTCGTCTGAATACATCACGGATTTCGTTCCAGGCCGCCTGTCGAGTGGAGTGGCCCCGCTGGACGACTTGATGGGCGGCGGCGTTGACCGTGGCACCTCGACCCTTCTCATTGGTCCGCCAGGAAGCGGCAAATCGACCATCGCCCTGCAGTACGCGGTGGCCGCAGCGACGCGAGGAGAGCACGCCGCGGTGTTCAACTTTGAGGAGTCGAAGGCACTTGTCCTCAGTCGGCTGGCGGGTCTCGGTATCCACGTCCCCCAGGGCCCAGGGCCAGGCTCAGTCGCGATACGCAAGATGGATCCTGCGGAAGTCTCGCCCGGCGAGTTCGCCTATGTAGTCCAGCGGGCCGTGGAGGAGGATGGAGCACGAGTCATCGTCATCGATAGCCTCAACGGTTATCTCAGTGCGATGCCGGAGGAACGGGCGCTGTCCAGCCAGTTGCACGAATTGCTTGCGTACCTGGGCAACAGAGGAGTGGCGACGTTTCTTGTGGCGGCACAGAGCGGGTTAATGGGTCCTACCATGCGTTCACCGATCGAAGCCAGCTATCTCGCCGACGCGGTCATCATGCTGCGCATGTTTGAGCACGCCGGCGCGGTCAAGAAAGCGATTTCCGTGCTAAAAAAGCGCAGCGGCCCGCACGAAGAATCGATTCGTGAGATTTGGTTCGACGAGAGTGGCATCCATCTGAGCGAACCGCTGCTGCATTTGAGGGGCGTTCTGACCGGCGTACCGACCGACGTGAAGGTCGCGTCGACGGAGGACCGCTCAGGCAGTCACGCGGTCGATGCCAATTGATTCGCAGCGTCCGTACAGCGAGTATGTCGTCGTCCTTGCGCCAACGGCAAGAGACGCTGAGGTCACGCGAACCACCTTCGACGCCGCCGGCATTGACTGCATTGTCGAAAACAGTCCCGCGGCAGTTGCCGAGCTGATCAGACGCGGCATCGGCGCACTCGTGCTGACCGATTTTTCGCTGGCCGCGCGAGAGCCCACAGAGATCTTTCATGCGCTGGCGCAACAGCCGCCGTGGTCCGACGTGGCCGTGCTCGCGCTATGCCGCAACGTTGAGGAAGCACCCGCACTGCAGCGCGTACTCCAGAGGCTTAGCAACGTCACGGTGCTTGACCGGCCCACCTCCAGAAACGCATTGGTGAGCTCGGTCCAGGCGGCATTGCGAGGACGACGTTGGCAGTATCGGATACGAGATCAGATTCGCGAACTGACCGTCGCGGAGGAAGCGCTGCGACGAGCCGATCGCCGCAAGGACGAGTTTTTAGCAACGCTGGCGCACGAGCTGCGCAATCCGCTCGCGCCGATCAAGACCGGCATCTACCTTCTGTCCACAGTCGACCCCGCGGGTGAACAGCTGGTCAATCTGCAACAAATGATGGACCGGCAGCTGACACAACTTGTCAAGCTGATCGATGATCTGCTGGAGATTTCTCGGCTGTCAATGGGCAGGATCGTCCTGCAACGCGAGCGGCTGGACTTGCGTACGGTTGTCAAGGTGGCCATCGAGAGCTGCCAGCCGATCCTCGATGCTGCTCAGCATGACGTGTCGGTTTCGCTGCCGGAAAGTGAAGTGTGGGTCCGCGGCGATAGTGCTCGCCTGGCGCAGGCGATCAGCAATCTGCTGAACAACGCTGCCAAGTACACCCTTAGTGGCGGGAAGATTGACGTGGTCTTGCGCTTCTCAGAGGGTCAAGCGAGCTTGTCCGTGACCGACAATGGTTTGGGCATCCCGCCGGACATGCTGGACACCGTCTTCCAGATGTTCACCCAGGTGAACAGAACGCTTGATCGTTCGCAGGGAGGCTTGGGCATTGGCCTGGCTCTGGTCCGAAATCTGGTCGAGCTGCACGGCGGTTCAGTGTCTGCTCTTAGCCAAGGCGAGAACCAAGGCAGTACCTTCACGATTCGCCTACCTGCCGCCGTGCACGACTCAGAAGACCGGGCGTCAAACAAAGAATGCTCCAGCCCTTCCACTTCCAATCGATCGATGCGCATACTCGTTGTCGACGACAACGTCGATGCCGCCGACTCTTTGGGCATGCTCCTTCGGTCCAAAGGGCACGACGTACAAGTTGTATACAGCGGTGCGGCCGCACTTCACGCGGCAAGTGCCTTCCAACCGGAAGCTATCTTTTGTGACATTGGAATGAGGGGCATGGGCGGGATGGAAGTTGCTGCGAAGCTACGGGAGGACATCAGGTTTGCGCCGACCGTATTGGTAGCGCTAACCGGATGGGGCACAGAGGGCGACCTGCAAAGAACGCGGGCGGCGGGCTTTGATTTCCACCTCACCAAACCCGCAAGCCTGGAGAGTGTGCAAAGCATCCTATCCAAGGTCTAGCCGAGCGCTCGTTTTCGTCCGAGGTTGTCCTACCAAAGCGGCTTGCTCAGCAGTTCGGTGAAGGACGAAAACATGATGTTGAAGCTGACGCTGATTCTTTCTTCTTTGCTGATGTTGGCGTCCACCGAGTGCTCCAGCCACGCGGGAAACATCAGTAGCGTGCCGTTGCGCACTGTGACCACGACCTGGTCGGTGTTCTGGGATGTCAGCTCCACCACCGGGGGTCGGATGACCCCGGTCTGAGGTCTCGCGTCATGAAAATTGATAGTGTCGGCGCCCGGGTGGACACGGAAATAGTAGACGCCACTCAGAAAGTTGTTCGGGTGGCTATGCGGCTTGTGCGCAGCGCCCGGGGCGAGCACCGTGGCCCAGCAACCGGTGATTTCGTATGCCTCCACGCCGATGCGCAGGAATCGCAGAATGCTGTCGGCGCCGCGACTGACGCAGGCAACGAGCTCGCGAAACTCCTCGCGCTTATGCAAGGTCTGCACCGATTGCCAGCCCTGACCGGCGGGTAGTGGCCTCAGATCGCGCCGCAGCTCCGCAAGCACCGCCGAGATCTTTGCATCCAGAGCGTTGCGCAAGACTGTTTCGATCTGAATCTTCCAGACCAGCGTGGGAAACATCGGAATGACATCCGACGCCTCCATCCATCGACGGCTTTCTTTGACCGTGCGGCCGGCTGTCACGACGTCCCCAGCAGCTCTTCGAGCATCGAGCGCATGCGGCGCCAGTGCGAACCCTCCCAGAATACGCGCTCGCAGACGCTGCAGAAACTGAAGCGCTCGCAGTGCGCGCGCACGTTCGGCGGCACCATTGCTGCCGCCTGCGCCTTGTCGATCGAATGCAGCTGGGCATTGCAGCGCAGACACAACGTGAACGGCCGTGCGCTGCGCGCCAGGTCCAGGCGATCGAAGGTCTCGCGTAACTGCTGTGGCGATCGCACGGCATGCACATAGCAACCGTGCGTGATGCCGCGCCGCTTGAGGAGTTCGCGATCGCGCGTCAGCACGATGCGGCCTTCGGCGCCGCTGATGCGCTCGATCTCGTCGTCGCGCAAGTGGTTGTCGTACAGCGTGTCGAATCCGCTCATTCGCAGCAGTCGAGCAAGCCCGCCCAAATGGGCATCGGCGATGAAGCGCATGACGCGCAGCGGCCGTTCGCGCACGCGCAGCAGGGGTGCGATATCGAGCGCCTCGAACTTCGGATACACGGCCACGCGATCGCCGTCGCCCAGCAGACAATCGAAGCCGACCGATTCGCCATTGACCAGCACCAGTTCGACTTCGGTGTGCGGTACCCCGCAGGCTTCGATCATGTGTTTGGTTGTCGCCGCACGCGCGCACGCGCAGATGAACTCGTGGCCGCGCCGGTCGGGCGCGAGGAAGTCGTTGAGTTCCTCATAGAAGCGGAAAGTCGCGGCGAATGAGTTCATGGTCACAGCGATCGTTCCGTCTGGTACCGCTCACAGTTTGTAGCCGAATTTTCGGAGCATCTGCTTGCGCGCTGCAACGTCGGCCTCGGTTTCGATCCCTTTGCTCTTGTCGCCATCGATGACGCCCAGGATGCCGCGCCCGTTTCCGCTTTCGGCCACGATGACCTCTACCGGATTGGCCGTCGCGCAGTAGATGCCGCAGACCTCGGGTACCGCCTTGATGGTGTTCAGGATGTTGATCGGGAAACCACCGCTCATGAAGACGATGAAGCAATGTCCGCAGCTTAGAGCCAAGGCATTTCTCTGCGCCAGTTCGATCAGCTCCATGTCGTTCCCGGTACGCCGGACCAGGGTCGGGCCACTGGCCTCGCAGAACGCGATGCCGAACTTCATCTGCGGCACCGTCTGCACGATCGCTTCGTGCAGATCCTCGATGGTCTTGATGAAGTGCGACTGGCCGAGAATGAAGTTGATGTCGGCTGGTTTATCGATGCGGACAGTGGTCAGTTCCACGGCAATCTCCTTCGCCCTGCGACCGCGATCACCGCGGCGAGTGCCTGTCTCCGGAATTCTGCTCCAGGCCGTGGGTAGAGGCCACGGTTGCACAGCGGGCGACGCGGGAACAAGATTGGGACATTCCGTTCTGAGCCTACGTGGGCTCTTAGAAGAAATTCGCTCCACCGGAGGGAAGGGTGTTGACAGACCACCTTGCCGAAGGAGGAAACACGATGAGCGAGGTACTTGAACAGGTTCTGAAGGCGAATGCCCGTTATGCCGAGAGCTTTGGCGACAAGAGCAGGTTAGCGCTGCCACCGGCGCGCAGGTTCGCGATTCTCACCTGCATGGATGCGCGGCTTCATCCGTCCAAGTATGCCGGGCTCGCGGAAGGAGACGCTCATGTCATCCGCAACGCGGGCGGCCGGGCCAGTGATGACGCCATACGATCACTGGTCATTTCATACAAGTTGCTCGGCACGCGCGAATGGTTCGTCATCCATCACACGAACTGCGGCATGGAGTTGTTCAGCGACGAAGTCATGCGGGATCTGCTCGCCAGCAGTCTGGAGACGGCGAGCTTCGATGGCAAGAACTGGCGCGACACAGGGTCGGGGCCGGGCTCCACTGAAGGGCAATTCGTCGACTGGCTGACGATCAAGGACCAATCGAAAAGCGTGGTCGCGGATGTGATGCGCATTCGAAACCATCCGTTGGTCCCGCGCGGCATCCCGATCTACGGGTTCATCTACAACGTGGAAACGGGAAGACTGGTCGAGGTTCCAGAGGCAACGAAAGCGGGCAAGGCCCAATAGACCGCGCGGTTCTCGATCGCTACGAAGCGGACCACGCTGTCTGCACTTCTGCGATCAGCTCTGCTGAGCGCCCCTGGTAACGCGGAGAAAAGTGGAACGGCACCACCGCCTTGGCCTTCACGCGACGCGCAATCAGACCAGCCTGATGCGCTGTCAGGTGATTCTTGCGCGCCGCGTGACCCGCGTCCTCGTCCAGAAACACGCTTTCGATGAAGAGTAGATCCGCGTTGCCCAGTAGTTGCGAAAGCGCTTCAACGTTCGGCTCGGTATAGCGGAGGTCCGTCACGTAGCCGACGCGCTGGCCAGGCACGACGTCGAGCACCACGTCACGCAGCTGGCCGACCTGGCGGGTCACGGCATGCTCGCCGAGCCGATCGCGCCATCGCAATTCGATAGGCGTCTCGTCCGCCGCTCCCGTCAGCACCGCATGCTTCAATTCGCGCAGCCACCCACCGGTTCCCAGCCCAAGTGCAATCAGGCGGTCCTTGTCGATTCTCAGGTGCGCCTTTTCCTCGATCGCATATGCCAGGCACGGGATTTCGTGATCGACGAAGCGGCTGCGAACACGAAAGGTGGTCTCGTCGTACAGCACGTCATCATGCAATTCGATCGACGCACACGATTCGCGCGCAAACTGCATCCGACTCGAAAAACATGCGTGCTGCACTCGACCGTCGGTCCCGATCTCGTGCACATCGATCACCAGGTTGACCTCGTAACGGTGCACGACATTCCAGGTGTATGCGCGCAGTTTGTGTTCGACCTGCGCAATGAAGTCGGGCCCGCCAAACAGCGCGATACCTTCTTTGCGACCGAGGACGACACGCAGCAGGTGATCGAACCCGGAAAAGTGATCCATGTGTGCGTGGGTGACAAAGACGTGCGACAGCCGCATCAGCTTGCGCGGCGGCAGGCGGGTAATGTCGCCGAGATCGAACAGGAGTGCCCGCCGTTCGTCGCGAAAGTCAACATACAGACCCGGGTCACCGAACTCGTCGTTAACGAGGCGAGGTTCGAAGAGGGAACGCATATGGCACCGCTAATCGGTTGAATGGACACGCCAATGTCCGAGGGCGGTCAGGTGACTTCGACCATCAGCAACTAGGCGCCACGAGTTGAAGAGCGCACTGGATGGGCGGGAGTACCGCCGGAACGCGCGACCTCCCTGCGCAGCCATGCGACGAACCGCTCGACTTTGCTCCATTTGCCGTGCGCCTTCGGATAAACAAGGTGGTGCGCGTGCACCTGGATTCCTTTCCGGTCGTGGAATGCCGGCACCAGGGCACCGCTTAGCAATGATGCCTCGGCAAGGCATGCACTCTCCAGCGCGAATCCCAGACCCTGCACTGCCGCTTCGATGACCAGGTAAGCGCGATCGAATCGCAGCGCATAGGTGGCCGGGCTTAGCGGCACTCCATGCGCGGCGAACCAGCGTGGCCACTGGACGACA
>CAVZJO010000009.1:0-92177 GCA_963775635.1 uncultured beta proteobacterium
AGCGCCAGCAGCAGAAGAATCTGCACGGCAGCCGCGCTTGCCATCGTCGCATAGGTGGTGCGATTGCGTCGCCGGTACTTGAGATAGGCGGGAGCCAGCGCGAAAAGTACGGTAAATGCGGTGGCGGCCGTCAGCAGGCGAAGCGGGGTGACGCCGTCTTCCACGAACTCGGGTCAAAACACCGCGAGCACTTCTCGTGCGTACGCGATGCCTATCAGGAGGAAGACGGCCAGCGCCGGGATGAGCCAGCGTAGCCGCTGGCGACGTAGTGCAAGCACCGTCGCAAATTCCTGCCGTTCGAGGAGGATCGCGAACCGACGTGCGTAGGCGCGGTTGGTCGCCGTGGCCAGCACCACGGCCAGGCCTGCCGTTGCGAACGCAGCCGCATACGCACCGACCGCCGTCGCCGATGGCTGGAGCCAATCGAGCGCGATCACGCCTGCCTGCCCCAACAGCCCGAGCGAGATTCTATAGATGACGAAGGATGTCGGCCCGGTATGCAGCGCGAACGCCGAAATGAGACGATCGCGCCATGAAGGCACCTTTGGATGTGATCGTCTTCGGGGCCACGGGCTTCACCGGCCGGCTGGTGGCCGAGTACCTGAACGCGCGCTACGGCCGCGTCCGCTCGGTGACATGGGCCATGGCCGGCCGCAACCTCGATAAGCTTGCCGAGGTGCGCAGCCAGATCGGAGCACCCACAGCGCTGCAGCTACTGCAGGCCGACGCGTCTGACGCGAAGTCGCTGGCCGTGCTGGTAAGGCAGGCTCGGGTGGTGATCAGCACGGTCGGCCCGTACCAGCTGCACGGAGAAATTCTCGTCCGAGCCTGCGCGCAAGCCGGCACCGATTACGTCGACCTCTGCGGCGAACCGGCCTGGATGGCGCGGATGATCGCGCAGCACGACGCGACCGCGCGAGCCAGTGGCGCGCGCATCGTGTTCTCCTGCGGCTTCGACTCGATTCCATTCGATCTCGGCGTGTTGTTTCTGCAGGATGAGGCGCTGCGCCGCTTCGGCGAGCCGCTGAGCCGTGTGCGCGGCCGCGTGCGCGTTCTTAAAGGCACCTTCTCCGGCGGCACGATGGCCAGCGCGCTGGCGACTATCGAGGCGGCGGGTCGTGACCCCGCTGTGGCACGCACGATGGCCGATTCCTTTGCGCTGACGCCGGGGTTCCGCGGCCCGGCACAGCCCGAGGGTGATTCCGCGACCTATGACGAGGCGGCGCAGTCATGGACCGCTCCTTTCGTGATGGCGGCGATCAACACCAAAAACGTGCACCGAACGAATGCACTGCGAGATCACCCATGGGGCCGCAACTTCGTCTACGACGAGCGCATGCTCACCGGTGACGGCGAGCGCGGCGAGCGCCGCGCGCGTGCGTTAGCGCGCAACACGCGACTGCAAACAACGCTTCTCGGGTGGGGCCTCACGCGCGAACTGCTGCGCCGCTTTGTGCTGCCGAAACCGGGGCAGGGGCCGACCCCGCAGCAGCGCGAGAGCGGCCGCTACGAAGTGGTGTTCATCGGCGATACAGCGCAGGGGCAGCGGCTGCGCGCGACGGTGAGGGGCGACCGCGACCCGGGATACGGCTCTACCTGCAAGCTCGTTGCCGAGAGCGCGCTGTGTCTCGCGAGCGAGATCGCTCGTTCGATGACGCCCGGCGGCGTGTGGACACCGGGAGCAGCGATGGGAATGGCCTTAGTCCGAAGGCTGCATGACCGTGCCGGTCTGAATTTCGCGATCGAGGGCTGAGAACCACGGCCGATCGAGCGAGCTCAATCAAGCGTCTTAAACAGCAGCAACGCGTCGAGAGCCATCATAGACATCAAACCTAGAACCTCTGCCGCCCGCCCTGAGCTCCGAGCCACGGTGACCGTCGATGGCAAGCGCTGGCGTCGGCTGCACAGCGTTGACGACCTTCTACACGCAGGTCCACGTAGCGCCGTGTTCGTTTTTAACGAACAGACCGGCACCGTTCAATTCGGCGATGGACGGAAAGGAGCCCGCCCGCCTGCCGGTTCACTGGTACGAGTGCGTTACCGCCAAGGCGGTGGTCTGGCTGGAAACGTTTTGGTGTCGTGGGAAGGGCGCTGGCCGCCACGTGTCTCTCTTCTGGCCGAAGCTTTGGCACCGACCTGTTTGTCGCGGTTGTCGCGCACCGGCCATTGAGAGAATCGCCACCGCTGAACCGCGCGTCTGCGCTATGGGACCCAGCCGGGCAGGGCGGCCGCCTGCCGGATCCAACTCGCCATCTGCGCCTCGTCGAACAGGTCGTCCTCGTGGATGTCGAGGTAGCGCACTTCCTTGTGCTTGGAAGGGCCGGGCGGGACTGGACGCAGCGACGTGCCTCGGAAGAAGGTCACCTTGACGAAATGGGTGAAGACGTGGAACGACAGGAACCAGCCCTGGCCCTCGATGGCGTAAAACGGCGAGTTCCACTTCACGGCTTTGCGCACGTTGGGCACGTTGCGCACGATGAGCGCGTCGAGGCGGCGCCCGACATCGCGTTTCCAGCCCGGCATGGCCGCGATGTAGGCCTGCACGGGAGCGTCGCCGTCGGCCTTCGCGATGCGAGGGTTGCCGCCCGAGAGTAGGACGACGGCGACCTTCTCGTCTTCTCGCACCTTGATCGGCTTGGCCCCACTCGCATCTGGCTTGGCCTTCGCGCCTGCCTTCTGCGGGGACTTGGACTTGGTGGCCGACTTGAGTGACTTGCTTGCGCGCGACGTGTCCTTGGCCTTCGGTTTACTCCCCTTTGGTTTTGGCGCCACGGGTCATTCTCCAACCTGTTGTGATGGCCAACGCTACCGCTGTGCCGCCGGCGCAGGCTCGCGCTGCGCGAACCCAAAGGCGCATGCCTTTGGGCGGCCAGCACCAGGGTTTGTTGGGCAACGGACAGCCAAGAAACCGCGAGCGCTGATGTGGCCTGCGTTCCGCACTCATGTTCATCTGCGGCCTGCGGCCCGACGATCCGGTCAGCGGCCGCGTGCTGCGCTTTCAAGGGATGGCGTTCGACCGTCCGCCGCAACCGGTTGTTAGGCCGCCGCGTCATATGGTCAGTGATGCGCCGAATGCGAGCCGGCAGCGTGGCCGTGATACTTGTGTATGACCGCGTGACCGCGACCACGCGCTATCAGCCACCGTACTACGGGGAACGCAGCCACGCCCGCGATGAGCAGTGATAAGGCGAGGCTCCCCCAGAATCGGAGTTCGCTCAGTCCGGCGTCCATCGCGCCGGGCATCGCCAGCATCACGGCGTTGTCGACGATCTCCATGATCGCGATCGAGATCGTGTCCGAAGCGAAAGCCAGGCCGAGAGCAGTGCGGAGCGGTACACCTCCACGGATTAGGGGCAGCATCGTCAAGAGATAGCCAAACATGAAGGCCAGCACGACCGCGAGCGCGATCGTCTTGCCGTTGCCCAGCCTCAATGCGGTTCCGACGACCATGCCCAGCACCTCACCGATCGAACAGCCGACCAAGCAATGCGCGGTCGCACTGAGTGCGAGGCGGTTCAAGGAGGCCTGATGCGGAACACGAGGTGCGTCGGTCATTCAGGAAGTACTCTCCGATGGGTTGAACTGTTACTTTGACTGCAGCACGTTGATTTCACGAGGGAGGTCTACTTCCGCCGTCGCAACTGGACCTCACCAACTGTAGTGCACGGTGTAACGAACGACGGTCTCGCCTTCGGGCGTCACACTGACCGGAAACACGATCGTGCGGGAGTCCTCTTTGCGGTACTCGTGGGTCTTCGACGCGATAGTCCAGTTGACCCAGCGATACAGGTTCTCCTTGACCTGCACCTCGACGCGTTCTTTCTTCTGGTTGCGCAGGCGAACTTCGATCTCCTCGGTCATCGTCCGGCGGTTGGTGTCGACCCGAAAGTCGAGCTGGCGACGCTCACCGACGACGTCGAACGCCGAGCCAAGTTTCAGCAGCACCTTCTCGTTGCGCGGCGTATGGTCGATCGAATCCTCGCCGATGAACTCGAGTGTCTGATCGGCCGGATCGAGCTTCGACACACGCACGCGCCCGGCCGGCAGCGGCATTCCCATGCCGTTCGCCTCGCCGTTGACGAACTGCAGATACACATCGACCTTGCGGTTGGTCTGCACACCGTAGTTGCGATCGGTGGCCGGAGACGACAGGAAACCGCGATATCCCCCTGGCGCACCGTAGTAGACCAGCAGTCGCTCGCATGGAACGCGGCGCGCGGCCGGGAACAGCTCGATCTGCTTGGTCGAATTGTCGGGCAGGCTGGTCGCGCGTCCAAGCGTGTACAGGTGGTACTCGAAGAATGACTTCTCTGCGAAGCCGTCGGCGGCCTTTTCCTCGGCGCGCGACTGCTTGGCGACTGACGCTGGCACATTGGCCGCGCCGACCGCAGTGGCACGATGTACGTCGCCGGCCACCAGCTTGAGCCTGGCGTCCGCATAGCCAGCTCCCGACTGGTTAACGATGCTGACCCAGGCGCCGACGTCCATGCGGCAACTCCCCGCGCTTGCGCCGTCGGCGTAGGTGACGTTGTAGTCGGACCACCAGGTCATGCCCTGCGTCTGATACGACACGCGAGTGCGCTGCGACCCCGCGCGCTGTGCGGCGACGTCCCACACTAGCGTAGGGCGCGTGATCAGTCCGCCCGGCAGTGCGGGCAACTTTACACCGGCGTTGTGAGGCACAACCTGCACCGTGCCGTCGTCGCGGCGCAGTACCAGCCCGCCCTGTGTCGAAAGCAGCGTTCCGTTGAAAGTCTCGGTCGCCTGGCCGCGTACCTGTTCGACAGCGATCGGGCGGTCGATGTATCTCTGCAGCAGCTTTTCGGTGCTGACCAGGTCGAACTGGTAGTTCTGTTCGAGAACGGTTGTTCCCTTCGCATCGGTCAGCGATTCGAACATGACGGTGGTCGGATCGATCAGCGCCGCCACGTCGGTAAACCGCACCGCGTTGCGACCTTTGGTGAATTCCAGATCACGTTCCTGGCGCACGACGGCGTAGCCGGGGACGGTGCCTCGTCCAGGCTGTCGATAGAGTTCGGGCGATACGGCGCCTGGCGCCGCGTGGCTGTAGATCGTGAGTGCGGTGCCGGGCGGGGGCGGATGGCCCCCCTGCGCGACGTTGATGCCGGTAGCCGCGACCGCGGCCGCCAGCGTGGTGAGGGCGAACAATCGCTTCGGCACGAAGGGCTCCTCGATGTGCGATGAGCCTTGAACGTCGAAGCGGGTGCGGGGGGGTTAAGCAGATCGTGAAGCGCTCGCACGTCTGCTGTTGGTCGCATCAATCGACAAAAGGCGACCCAGAGCGGTCATTCGACATGCGTTGAGTTGTAAGGCCGCTTCCGCCGGCGATCTGTCCCGACAACCCATTCGTGATCATGTTTTTCGGGATCTAGCCAACTGCCGTACGCGGATCCGGTTCGTGGGGCCGACAGCGCGAATATTCCGCACGCAGAGTATTGCGAACTCTGCTGCAGACCGCTAGCGGCAAGGCCAAGATGACGTCGAGTAGGCAATAGCAGCGGCTCCATGCATCGATCGACGCGAATACTTCTTGTCGCAATGGCTGCAGCGATGATCGTCGCCGCCGCACGCGGTCGCCTCTATCCGTTACTTGTCGCCTTTGTTCGTCCGTTTTCGATTCATCCGAAAGAGGCCGCTAATTTGCGACCAAGCCCGGAGGCCACGATGGCTCACGCATTGCCCTTGCAGCAGACATACCAGCGGACACTCGGCGGAGTCCGTGCAGCGATCCGTGCCATCTTGAGCGCGGTGACCGCTGAGCACACGCTGGCGCTGCGCGCGGCCACAAAAGCGGCGTTACCGCGGCAGAGCCTGGCCGAGGTACGCGCCATGTATGTGTCACCGCAGGAGCCGCCTCGGGAAGACGACGCTATCGCGCAGAGCACGAAGTCCGAATCTTGATACGACCGATCCCCGCTTTCCTTAGTGCATGCCGAAAGCGGACGCCAAGCGCTAACTGTGAGCCGGCACTAGCCTTTTCGGGCGAGTGCGACACGTTGCCGGCATCTGAACTCAGACGAATCGGTTCGCGTCCCTGTATTGTGAATCCCGCTCGTCGTCAACGACCTCCACCGTCGCGAGATACGCACATGCGATCTATACCGATTGGCGTCAAAGGCTCGTTTAGCCTTGTCGTAGATTCCGACCACCTCGCAAATCGTTTCAAGGATGCGATGCTGCCTCCCGTTCTTGCGACGCCCGTCATGATCATGATGATGGAGAATGCTGCGCTTAACGCCATCAAGCCTTTCCTCGACGCGGGTGAAAGTTGTGTGGGCACCCATGTTGACGTTGTCCATCGGACGCCTACGCCGGCAGGCGCGAGGGTCACCGCCTACGCGGAAGTCACCAAGAGCGAAGGGCGGCGAATCGGATTCCGGATCGAGGCGAACGATGCGACTGAGAAGATCGGAACCGGCACCCACGAGCGGATGGTCATCAATCTCGCCAAATTCTCTGAACAGTTGAAGGCGAAACTTCCTTAGAGACTCGGAACTGCTCGTCTCACAACGTACGTCGCGAGCGGTCGTTCGACGATCCGGTCTTTGCCGCAGGCGGCTAGAGGGTCTGCCTGCAGCGGTGTCAGCGAAGGTTCATGCCTCGCGCCGAGCCAGCGTCAAGTAGGCGCCCAATCCCAGCATCGTGACGCCCGACGCCCGGGTTAGCAGTTGAGCCCGTGCGGCGCGAGCGGCACTCGAATTGAGAAGGCGATCCGCCGCGAACACCGCTGCTACGTCGACGAGCGTGTTGAGCACCACGCAAATGCTTCCAAGCAGCACCAGCTGTAGCACCAAGGGTTCGTTCGGCGCAACGAACTGGGGCAGGAACGCCAGAAAGAAGAGCGCCGTCTTGACGTTCAACGCCTCGACAACTATCCCTTCGACCAGGGCACGCGGCACCCCTTGAGAAGCCAAAGGCTCGATCGTGAAGACCTGATCCTTGCGCAGCAGAAGCCGAATGCCCAAGTAGACGAGGTACGCCGCGCCGAGGTACTTGACGAGGTTGAAGGCCAAGGCGGACTGGGCAACGATGAGCGACAGGCCGAGTGCCGCCGCAAGAACATGGAGCAACCCACCGATTCCGGTGCCGAAGCAAGAGGCCAGGCCCTCTGGGCGACCGCCCGCGACTGTGCGCGCCACGACATAGGCGATGCCCGGACCAGGAGTGATGGCAAGGACGATGGCGGCTATTGCGAAGGCTAGAAGTGACATGGGCGGTGCGCCTATTTCCTTACCTCCGGGTTCGCAGGCAGAGTCACACACTTGCCGTTGAACTTGCTCACGTAGATGGTCCCCATCGCGCTCTTGCGGACCGTCTGCGCGCCCTCTTTCAGCGTGGCAATGATGTCGAGGTTGAGCGTGCTGTAGCGCTTGCCGGTGCTGACGAAGTCGAGTCTGAGGTGGCAGTTCTTGCTGACCGAGCTCCAGCTACCACCGCTGCGCTGCTTCGGCCCCGAACCGATCTTCTCCCATTCCCCACTCGCGCATCCACGATCAGTGCAGCGCGCGCCCCAGGCAACGGCAGCCAGAGTCGCCTTCGAACACTGCGCCTCGGTCAGCGGCGTATCGCCCCATTCGGCCGTCAGCTTGACGCGATCTAGGTACGGCTTCAGGTCGCCCATCGGCCCGAACGCGACCGTGAATCCGCCGCAGCCGACGCTGGTGCTCGGCATGGTCGCGGTATACGCCTGCCAGTCCTCGCAGCCGCCGGCAACGAGCGTCACCGGTCTCCTCGGAAACGCATCCGCGTTCTGTGGTGTATTACATAACCCATAGCTGTGCATCGTCAGGGTCGACGGCTTCATCACATCGCCGAGCGGCGTCTCGGAAATGCTCTGTCCAGTCTCGGGTTTGGCTAGCGCCAAACCGTGCAATGCGACTGTTACGACGATCGCGCAAAGCCCTGGACATCGCATGGCGCGCTCCCGTGCTACTTCATGCGCGGAGACTACGCCGAAGTGGTGGTAACCGGAGACGCAGCGATGCAGGCGCTGAAGCGCCGCTGAGCGCCGCAACAGCCTATCGGGACGACCTCGTGACCGCCGACGGGCGGAAGGCGGGGAACGCTCACGGAACGCACTCCTGCGTAGTGTTCATCCCTGAGCAAGAGAACACCGACGACCGCTAAGCGGGTCTTTGATACGCAGCGTTGCAGAACTGAAATCCGGCGAATACCGTGGCTCGCGACGATTGCATCCGTTTGGCGGCGCGCTCCGTAGGTGATGCCAGGACAGTCGAACGCAGGAGTCAGGCATGAACGTTATCTCGATGGCTGCAGCAGCACGATCTCGGACCGAACCGCGGTTCCAGATTCACCGGTACCCGACGACGCTGATCGATTGCGTCCAGCTGGGCGACGGACGCAGCGTGACGATCAGACCCGTACTGCCGCAGGACGCCGCCCTGCAGCGGGCGTTCGTCGCGGCGCTGTCGCCGGAGACGCGCTACCGGCGCTTTCATGGCCCGGTGAACGAACTGCCGGAGGCAACGCTGAGCTACATGACTGAGGTCGACTACGCATCGCATATGGCGCTGCTGGCGACGACGATCGACTCTGGAGGTCGGGAGATTCAAGTCGCCGAGGCACGTTGGGTCCGACACGAGCCGCCCGATTCGACCGACGTTGCCGAATTCGCGCTTGCGGTTGCGGACGATTGGCAGCGGGCTGGACTCGGCGCGCTACTGCTCGGCAAGCTCGTCGACTCCGCCGCGGCGCAGGGCATTCGGCGCCTGAGCGGCGACGTGCTGGCCGACAACGATGGAATGTGCAGGCTGCTGAAGCGAAACGGCTGGCACCAGACGCCTGATCACTTCGATGCGCGGCTCATCGTGGCGCAACTCGACTTCGACGCAACGTCTGCCGAACGCTCGGCACTGGCCGCGTAGTTATCTTCGCGATGGTCGCCCGCACGCTTCCGAACGCCTCCTCAGGCGTTAGACGCTCCGCTTCCATTTATGTCTGCGGACCGTCAACGCGTGTCCTGGACAAGCGCGATCCGTCGCTTTAGCTGATCGACGCCGCTGGCATCCCCGGCCTTTTCGGCGAGCGCGAGTTGCACCCCCAGCCATGCAAGCAGCGGCCGCCGCCATCCCTGCGCCGATGCGGTGTCGGCAGCGAGCGCGATGGCGGCAGGATTCGCGCGGCCGCCCTGGAAAAGCACGCCGGTCGCAACCAACCGGCCCAGCGGATCGTCGATGGTCTTCAGTGCGGCGGTCGCCGCGTCGCCACTGAGGCCGCCCACGGCGAACATACGCTGCGGTTCCGGCAGCAGCGCGGCATCACCAGGCCGTATGCGACTGGCCAGGTAGTCGGCGTACGCGCGTTCCTGCGGCGTGGCGTCGGCCCGCAGCCGTTCGAATCCCTCGCACGGTCCGACATCGAGGCTAGCCACCTGCACTCCACAGCGCGTGAGTTCGGCCAGTGCGACCTGATCCGCGCGGCCAGTGCTCGCCAGCTCACGACGGGCCAGACCGAACTCCGTGTTTGCCACGCGCGTGTCTCCGGCCAGATAGGCTGCGACCGCACGATCGAGCGCCGCCTTGGCGTTTGCCTGCCATTCGACGGGAGGCGCGCTGCTGCATGCGGCCAGCAGCAGGCCCACCGATGCAACCGCCCGACGCGCGCTGTACCTGACGCGATTCATGGAAGTTTGATCTCCGCGGGCTTTGCAAACGGCCAGCGACGATTGACCTCGTCGATCATCCGGCTCACCTTGCGCAGGTTGGCGTCGACCTCGGAGCGCAACGCGGCGAGGTCGTACGATGCGGCGCGCGCGTTGCCGGCAATGGCCTGGGCGTCGACCAGGATCGCATCGATCTTCTTCAGGCTCTCGCGTGCCTCGAGCAAGGCCGCGTTGAGCTGAACCACGGCGGCGCGCGCTTCGGGCATCAGGCCATCGGTGCCGAAGACTTGCTGGTCGGCCTTGGCTGCCAGCCCATCGATACGTGCCAGCAACGCGTTCGTTCGGTCGAGCGTTACAACCAGCTTCTGCGCGTCGGCCTCGTTGCCGAACAGCACGCCGAGCGCGCCGCGCGGGCCCTTGATCTTTTCGGTCGCGCTCTGAATGTTGCCGAGGCTGCCGGCGAGCGCCGAGTCGGCGCCGGTCAGCTGGGTCAGGTTGCGGATCAGGTCGCGGGTTTCGGAAACCAGGCGCGGAATTTCGGCCGTGGCGTCGCCGACCAGCACCCGTCGCTCGGCGCCGGCGGGCAGCGGCGGGTCGCTCAGTACGCCGCTGAAGGCGCGCAGATTGGTGTTGCCGAGCAGGCCGCGCGTCAATGTGAACACGCTCGATTCACGCAGCCAGCGCGCATCCTTGCGTGGAACATCGATCACGATCCGCGTCGCGCCGTCGGCGGAGAGTTCAATCGCGCGGACGCGTCCGATCGGAAAGCCGGCGAAGGTGAGGTCCATGCCGACGGTGACGCCCTCGGCGTCGTCCGACAGCAGGACAAGCCGCTGCGAGGGCTCGAATACGCCGCGTGCATACAGGAGATAGGCGGCTGAAGCGCAAACCAGCAGCACCAGCAGCCCCACCAGCAAAGCGGCGCGGAACTCGAGTGCTTCGGTAGTTCGCGGTGCAGGAGTCGGTTGGTCGCTCAACGTGAGTGCCTCAAAGGTAGTTGCCCACGAGCGAGCCGATTTCGATCAGCAGGATCATGAAGAACAACCGCACCAGGCCGCGCAGCTCGGCACTGGTGCGCTGTCGCCGCTTGGGCCGATCGTAGAGAACCGAGGCGATCGGAATCAATCCTACGGCAAAGCTCAGACCCAGCGTCTTCAGCGTGAAGATCAGCGACAGCGCGGGACTGAAGACCCGGCCGAACGTGCGCGTATAGCCTGCAAATCCGCCCGTCGTGAAACCGTGAACCCAGACGTAGGCGAGCACCGCGGCGATGACGCAGCTCACCGCCGCCAGCAGCATTACCGCGAACATGCCAGACACGACGCGCGGCAGGATCTCGCGTTGCAGCGGCTCGGCGCTGCCGGCCGAAAGCGCGTCGAGGTCGCCGCGCACATGCAGTGCTGCGATCTCCGCCGCATTTGGCAGGGCGCACCGCAGGGCGACAAACATCGCGGCCGTCAACGGTATCAGTTCGAGCACCAGCACGCGGACGACCATTTCGAGCGCAAAACGTGACAGGCCATAGCTGACCGACGTCACGACCACGATGTGGATGATCACCAGGCTGATGAGCGACGACAGCAGCATGAACCAGAACAGGATCGGCGCCGTGTCTATCACCACGTGATGCGCCATCGCGGCGAGGTTGTGTCCGCGATAACTTGAAGGGGACAGCGCGAGCACCAGCAGCCGGGCGCTGAACATCAGAATTCGATGCCACCCGACAAACCACTGCAGCGTGGAGCGCCCCACTTGCGTGAGCACACTCCATGAGGACGCAAGCGATGTCATGGAAGCGATCATAGGGGTCATGCCGTGGTTGCCGGCCGCCCAGTCGGCGAACTGCGCGGCCCCGCCATACCTGAAGCACCGCTTCGATCCCTGCAGGCCGCAAACTCTACAGCCACCGAAGCGGCGATGTCATACTGCGGCCGTCCCGCGGCTCACCAATGACCCCTGTCCGATTGCTTCTGCAAGCCTGGCGCATGACGGCGCGCGACTGGCGCGCCGGTGAGTTGCGACTCCTTGCGGCTGCCCTCGTCATCGCAGTCGCCGCGGTCACCAGCGTGGTGTTCCTCGTTGACCGCATTCGACTCGGGCTCGAGCGCGATGCAGCGCAGCTGCTTGGCGCAGACCTGGTGCTGAGCTCGGATCAGCCGATTTCGGACGCGATGCGGGCGCGGGCGCGCGCTGCCGGCATGCAGCTCGCCGAGACCGTGACCTTCCCGAGCATGGCTCTCAATGCAGAGGGGCCCGACCGCAACGCACTGGCCGCGGTCAAAGCGGTGTCGCCGGGCTATCCGCTGCGCGGCACGTTGCGCGTGGGCACTGCCGCCGACGCGACCGATGCGCCGACGCGCGACATTCCATCCGCCGGCACCGCATGGGTCGACGTCCAGTTGCTGCAGGCGCTCGGTGCGAAGCCGGGCGATGCGCTGAAGCTGGGCGAGATGAAGTTCCGTATCGAGCGGGTCATCGCGGTGGAGCCGGATCGCGGTGCGGCGTTCATCAATTTTGCGCCGCGCGTGATGATCAATCTGGCCGATCTGCCCGCGACCCAGCTGATCACGACCGGCAGTCGGGTCACTTACCGGTTGCTGGCCGCGGGGGAACGGCGGGAGTCGGTGCAGGCCCTGTCGTCGGCTTTGCAGCGTGACCTGCTGCGCGGGCAGCGCATCGAATCGCTGGAGAGCGGTCGGCCGGAAATGCAACGCACGCTCGAGCGCGCCCAGCGGTTTCTGGCGTTGGTCGCATTGCTCGCAGCGATGATTGCCGCGGTTGCCGTCGCTGCGTCGGCGCGACGGTTCTCGCTGCGGCACCTGGATTCGTGCGCGATGATGCGCTGCCTCGGGCTGGCGCAGGCCGATATCTTCCGACTGTTCGCGTTCGAGTTCGTCATCATCGGCGTGGCCGCGTGCGCAGTTGGCATGGCGTTGGGTTACCTCGCCCACTTCGTGCTGCTGATGGCGCTCGGCAATCTGATCACGACGTCGTTGCCGTGGCCTTCGCTGCTGCCGGCGCTTCACGGCGGCGCGGTCGGGCTGGTCTTGCTGCTCGGCTTTGCGCTGCCGCCGCTCGCACAATTGCGGGCCGTGCCGCCGCTGCGCGTGCTGCGCAAGGACATTGGACTGCCCACCGGCCGCACCGGGCTCGGCTACGCGGTCGGCGGGATTGGATTCCTGCTGCTGATGCTGTGGACGTCCAACGACCTGAAGGTTGGAGCCGTCACCGCGGGCGGCTTTGCGGGCGGCCTGCTCGTGTTCGCGCTCGCGGCCTGGGGCGTGCTACGACTGCTGGTGCCGTTGCGATCGCTGACCGGGAGACTTGGCATCTCGTGGCGCTTCGCGATCGCCGCGGTACAGCGACGACCCGCTTCGACGATCGTGCAACTAGTGTCGCTGGCGATCGGACTGATGGCGTTGCTGCTGCTGACCGTCACGCGCACCGACCTCGTGAACGCCTGGCGCAGCGCCGCACCACCCGATGCGCCGAACCGATTCCTGATTAACATCCAGCCCGACCAGGTGCCGGGCGTGGCGCGTCGCCTAAAGGAAGGCGGCATCGACGCGGAGCTCAATCCGATGATCCGTGGCCGGCTGATCCGCATCAACGGCGAGGCAGTCGGTCCGGAATCCTACGGAGAAGACCGTGCACAGCGTCTCGTCGATCGCGAGTTCAACCTGTCGTATGCGGCCGACGCGCCCGGACACAACCGGATCGTCGGCGGCAACTGGTTCCGTGACGGCAGCGATGAACTGTCGATTGAGGAGGGCATCGCGAAGACACTGGGCATCCGGCTCGGAGACAGCCTGACGTTCGACATCGCCGGACAGACCGTGATTGCGAAGGCAACCAGCCTGCGCAAGGTCAACTGGGACTCGATGCGCGCCAATTTCTTTGTACTGATGCCGCCGTCGCTGCTGGCCGACAAACCGGCGAGCTTCATCACAGCCTTCCATCTTCCCGACGCCAAGAGCAGCCTCACCGGCGACCTGCTGCGCGAGTACCCCAACCTGACCGTGGTCGACACGAGCGCGGTGTTCCGGCAGGTCCAGGCGGTGCTGGATCAAGTCATCGCGGCCGTCGAGTTCCTGTTCGTTTTCACGCTGGCGGCGGGTGTGCTGGTGCTGTACGCCGCGCTGGCCTCGAGCCGCGACGAGCGGGTGCGCGAAGCGGGGTTGCTGCGCGCGCTGGGTGCTTCGCGCCAGCAACTGTCGCGTGCGCAACTGGCCGAACTCGGCTGCATCGGCGCGTTGGCCGGGCTGCTGGCTGCGGTCGGCGCCAGCGCCGTCGGTTGGGTGCTGGCGCGGTTCGTGTTCGAGTTCGACTATGCGCTCTCCGCCTGGGTCTTCGTCCTCGGCATCGCCGGTGGCGCCACTTGCGCGCTCGCCGGCGGCTATCTCGGACTGCGCGGCGTTCTGCGGACGCCTCCGCTGGCGACTTTGCGCGAGGCGTAGTCCTCGTCTGTCCGAAACCGCGGATTCCCGCTCGACACCGGCTCGCGATGGCGTCCGCTCTGCGACTGCTGCGGCAACTGCGCGCTGTTCGCACGGTGTACGAAGCCGCGGCCGAGGACAAAAAGCAGCAGCTGCTGAACGAACTCGCCGAGCTGCGCCTGACAAGCGTCCGCCACCTGATCGCCTTTCACGAGGACCTGCTGTTCCTCGCGGCTTTTCCGGGAGCAGCCGCAACACGCCGGCGGGCATTGAGCGAGCTGGCCAGATTCTCTCGGCGGTGGCGCGACGTAGGCGGCCAGGCGCGGCGCGCAGCGGATGACACGGGGATCGCCGGCACGGTGTCGCGGCCGCTGCTGTCGTGGCCACTGGTGGTGCGGCTTGCCCGACACGAGGCGATCGAAATCGACTGGAGTGCGGTCGAAGACCACGATGCGCTCGACGCGCTGGTGGCGCGACTGGTGCCCGAAAGCGAGGAAGATGCCTACGCAAGCGGCCGCTACAGCACACGTGCGTGGGTCGATCTCGCACGCCCGCAAGCGCAGTCGCAGACCGTGCTCGAGTGGCTGGTGCGCTCCGCCGCCGATTTCGATCGCTCACAGGATTTTGCGGCGGCCTGGAACGCCGCAGACGTTCCGCTGCGCTGGTCGCTCAACGATTCGGCGCGCGCGATCACGCATGCCCGCCTGCCTCGCAGCCGGCCGGCGTTGCGCAGCGGTTTGCGCCGGCTCACTGAACCGCCAGCCCGGCACATCGAGCGGCCGCTGACCACGATCGAGCGATTGCCCGCCCGCAAAGCGCATCACGTGATCGAGCTGGCACGCAGCGCCCTGGCTGCGCGCGGTCGCGAAGTGCATGCGATGACCCATGCCAACCCGGCCGAAGTACACAGCGCCGACCTGGGAGAGGGCGTCGAACTGGCGGTGATCGGCGTGTCGCCGCCGCAGCGCCTGACGCTCGAGGCCAACTACGGCTACTTGCTGATCAGCAACGGTGTGCCGATCGGATACGGCGGCGTGACGCCGCTTTATCGCCAGGCCAACACTGGCATCAACGTGTTCGATGCGTTCCGCGGCAGCGAGGCCGCCTTCCTGTGGGCGCAGATGCTGCGGGCGTTCCGCACGCTGTTCGGCGTGCGGCGCTTTGTTGTCAACGGCTACCAGTTCGGTGCCGGCAACAGCGAGGCGATTCGCAGCGGCGCCTACTGGTTCTACTACCGGCTGGGATTCCGTCCGGGTCGACCCGAGGAGGCTGCGCTTGCGGCGCGCGAGGCGCGGCGCCTGGCGAAGGCGCGCGCGGCGCCGACGTCCGCATCCGACCTGCGCCGGCTGGCGCGTGGGGATCTATATCTCGACCTAGAGGACTTTGCGCCGGGCGACGCGTTCGATGAAGGCGTGCTTCCGGTACTCGGCGGCGCCATCGCGCGGCGCATTGCGTCGCTGCCGGTGCGCTCGCACGGCGAGGGCGAGCGATGTCTTGCGCGGGCGCTGGCGGAGGAACTCGCCGTCGGCTCAATGGCGGGCTGGAGCAAAAGTGAGCGGGACGCATTCCGACGACTGGCGCCGCTGGTTGCGCTGGCCGGACCCGCGCGCTCGCCCTCCGAGCGACGCGATCGCGTGCGCTGGATTCGTGCCAAGGGTGCGCCGGCCGAGCGGGAATTTGCGCTGCTGTCGTCGCAGCAGGGGCGGTTGTTCGCGGCGCTCGACGTGGTCGGTCGTGGCGAGTTGAACCGACTGACGGCAGGCTCGGCTGATCGTCAGCAAGGACCCCAGTGACGCCACAGTTCGTGCTTCGCACCTACGTCCACGCCAAGGACGAGAACCGCCCGCACTTGCTGACGGGTGTGTTCGCTACCGCGGCCCGGCTGGAGATCCGCGACCGCTCGGGGAAGATCAGTTTCCCCGCGGTCACCGTCGGACGCGAGGCCATCGCCGACGTGCTGGTCCGCAATTTCAACCAGTCGTACGAGAACATCTACACCTTCTGCCTCGACCGCCCCGCAGCAGACGCAGCGTCATTCAGCTGTGACTGGCTCGTCGGCATGACGGAAAAGCAAACGCGCAACGTCCGGGTCGGATGCGGTCGGTACGACTGGACGTTCGAGGCCGACCCCGTTGCGTTGGCGACGCGCCTCGTCATTACCATCGAATCGATGGTCGTGCTTACGCCAGACGCCTCGCAGCCCGTGTTGCGTTGGCTCGTCGGGATGAGCTATCCGTGGTCTTCGACGGCCGAGGTCGCGGCGGCTCCACCGCTGGAAGGGGTGGAACCGGTGATCGGGTACCTTTGCGGGGGCAGAGCGTAGGAGATCGTGCCGCCGAGTGTCACCGGCGACTGCCTGTTGCGCCGGGGTCGGCTGAGCGAGCTCAACGATAGGAGGCCATCCATGCTTTCGGGAAGCTGCCACTGTGGGGCGGTCCGCATAGAGATTCCCTTTCTTCCCGAATCCGTCACGCTGTGCAATTGCTCGATCTGCCGGCGCTATGGCGGCCTCTGGGCGCACTTCAAGGTGGGAACCGTCCGCGTGACCGGGCATCCGGAGCAGACCGACGCCTACGTCTGGGGAGACCGGACGCTGCGCACGGTGAGGTGCCGCCATTGCGGCTGCGTTACACACTGGGAGCCGCTGGAACCGAAGCCCGACGGGCACATGGCGGTGAACATCCGCAACTTCGATCCGAACGAACTGGAGTCCCTGCGCATTCGCCGCTTCGACGGGGCGGTGAGCTGGACCTACCTCGATTGACCCGCACGGCATGGACGGTCGGGCGGGCGGCGTGATGCGGTGCGAACGTATCATCGCTGCATGAACGAAATCCTGGCTCTACGCGCTCGCGATCAGTTCGGCTGCGCTGCTCATCGCCTGTGTACTGATCTGGCGGAGCCGGCGCGGCGATGCCGGGCTAGCGAGCCGCCTCGATGAACTCGCACGCGGCAACGAGAGGCTGGAGCGCGAACTGCGCGCCGCAGTTGAAACTTCGGCGACCGCGTTGCGCATGGAAACTGGCGCACGGCTCAGCGAACTGCAGTCCGGGCTGGTGCAGCAGGTAACCGGGTTGGGTGGCGTGCAGGGTCAGGCGCTCGCGGAACTCACGCGCGCGATTCAACTCAACCTCGGTGAAGTGCGAGCCACGCTGCACGGCCAGCTGAGTTCGCTGCAGCAGGGCAACGAGGCGAAACTCGATCAGATGCGGGCGACGGTCGAGGAGAAGCTGCAGAGCACGCTCGAAGCACGCCTGGGCGAGAGCTTTCGACTGGTGTCGGAGCGGCTCGAACAAGTGCACCGCGGGCTGGGAGAGATGCAGGGCCTTGCGCAGGGCGTCGGCGACCTCAAGCGGGTGCTGACGAACGTCAAGTCGCGCGGCGGCTTCGGCGAAGTTCAGCTCGGATCGCTGCTCGAGCAACTGCTGACACCCGAGCAGTACGCGGTCAATGTGGCCACCCGCCCCGGATCGAACGATCGCGTCGAGTTTGCGATCCGCCTGCCCGGGCAGGCCGAATCGCCGTGCTGGCTGCCGATCGATGCCAAATTTCCGGTGGAGGACTACGAACGACTGCAACTGGCGCAGGACCGAGGCGACGTCACCGGAATCGACGAGGCCGCGCGCGCACTCGAGGCGCGTGTCCGGCGCGAGGCGCAGCGCATCCGCGAAAAGTACGTCGAGTCGCCGCACACCACCGACTTCGCGCTGCTGTTCCTCGCAACCGAGGGACTGTATGCCGAAGTTCTGCGCCGGCCCGGCCTGGTCGATGCCCTGCAGCGCGAGCAGCGTGTTGTCATCACCGGTCCCACAACGCTATCGGCGATGCTCAACAGCCTGCAGATGGGATTCCGTACCCTCGCGATCGAAAAGCGCTCGGCCGAGGTTTGGCACGTGCTGGCGGCGGTGAAGACCGAATTCGGCAAGTTCGGCGACGTGATCGGCAAGCTGAAGGGGCAACTGCAGACGGCGTCGAACACGCTCGACGCCGCCGAGACACGCACTCGGCAGATGTCGCGTGCCTTGAGGGCGGTCGAAGCGTTGCCGGCAGAGCAGGCCGCGCAATTGCTGCCACAGGATCACAGGGAAACCGGCTGACAGCGCCGAACGCGTCGAAGTCGGTGCTGGCGGAGGAGCGACGAAGCCGCCATACTGCCGCGCTTGCATCGCGCATTGGAGGACCCGATGGTGACCCCGTTGGAAAAGGCAGTGAAGCGGGCGATCGATATCGACGGCGTGCCCTACACCGTCATCATCGACCCGCAAGGGCTGCGCCTGGTTGGCAAGGGCCGGCGCAAGCCGACGGTCGAGCTGCAGTGGAAGGATCTGGTCAGCGGCGAAGCTGCGCTGGCTGTTGCGCTGAACGCATCGGTCGGGAGTACCTAGCGCCTGTATGGCGCGCAACAACCGTCTCGATCCCGGACATCGGGACACCGTATCTGATCACCGGTGAGGCGCGGTCGGGCTGGCAGCACAGCGTCGCGCCGGCCCGCGAGCTTGCGCTATTCGATCACCTTTCGCACGCTGCGCGTGCAACCGCCGGTCTGCCGGGCGTGAACGCACTCAATCAAGCGGGATCGGATCCTCACGAATGACGGCCAGGCCCTTTTCAGTCGGTATGCGGGCGATCGTGTAGCCGGCCGGAAGCCGCTTCGAGACCCGCTCGAGCGCTTCGCTCTCACCCGGCCGGTTCGCATCGTCGAGAAAGACCGTCTTCGCGTGCTTGTGAGCGAGATGGTCAGCCACCCAGGTCAAAGGCCCAAGCCGGGTCAGCGAATCGATGCTGCCGATGGGGCCGTCGATAATGGCGCAGTCCCAGTCGACGGTCGGCAGCAGCGAAAAGTCGTACGTCAGGATCGATCGGTCGGCCGGGCAGTCGAGGGTCGGCACCAGCGGCACGCAATGCAGTGTCACGGCGTTCGAGGTTCCCTCGAATTCAAGGCGATGGCGGAGCGCTGCGGCGAACTGCTCGTCATGCTCGATGGAAACGAGCTTGCCGCCGTGCTTGCTCAACAGGCGGGCGAGGGCGATCGTCGAGCAGCCGGTACCGAACTCGAGCACGGTCGGTCGCGTCAGCGACGCGATGCGCCGGAAGATGATGCCGAGCGAGTCGCCGCCGAGAGCCCAGCCTCGCAACCGCGGCAGCGGAGCGTTGCCCGCAAGCATGGCGTGCACTGTGATGAGGCCCTCGAGGTGCGGATACAGGTAATTCAACGTGCGCACTGCAGCCCGTTCGGCCACGCGCTCGATGATCGCGTCGAGCTTCGTGCCGATGTAACTGCGATGTCCGTTCAGTCCGCCTGTCATGGCCCCACCTCCGAGTAACGTGCCATCGGCCGTGGCAAACCGCCCGTGTGGTGCATGCGTACTGCCCGGGTGCAGTCTTGCGGCGTATAGCAGCCGCTTATTGTCTGCGCACCGGCCCGCATCGGCGTCGGCAGCGGACGAACGGCCGTCTAGCTCACCGCCCGTCGGTCAAGGTAAGCAGGATGTCGGCGTACCAGGCGCAATTGAGTCCCAGCGCTTCGTCGAGCGCCGCATCGCGGGTCCCGACATCAAAACTGGCCGAGTGCACGCCGAGCAGCGTCCACGGCAGGTCGACACGCTGCTTATCCTGGTGCTGCGCGGCCATCAGCACCGGCGCGCCACTCGTCCCGCGGTGGGTTCGTGCGTCCGTCAGGAAGTAACCCTTGCCTTGGAACCGCATCCCCCAGGATGAGGCGATGACGGCGTGACGCACCACTGGCAAGTGATGCAGCGTGTCGTGAAATCCGAGAGGAAAGCACACGATAAGCAGCGCGGTGCCCGCCGTCGGCTGCGGGCCGCGTGGTTGTTGTAGATGATCCGGCGTGAACGCACGATAGGCCATGCCGGGCGGCAGGGCGGCGCGATCGAGCTCGAGGGTGGCAACGTCGACCTCGCCTCCGGCATCGGTCGCCTGACGCCAGACCGCCTTGCTGTCCCGATACAGCGGAATCGAAAATCCGGTGGAGGCCGCCATGTTGCCGGTGTCCGTGTGCAGTTCGATCACGATGCGGTCGGGGTGATGATCGGTCGGCTCGTCGTGCACCACGTGGCGACTCGTCACCAGATATAGCTTGGCGGCGCGCTCGAAGAAAAAACCGCTGGCATTGGTCAGCGGCTGCTCTCCGTTGTAGGTCGACACCCGGGTCGCCGTCAGCAGGACGGATTCGATAGTCGCGCGGTTATCGGTCTCGCTCATTGGGACCCGAGTGCAGCCGACATGCGACGTAGCGCTTCGTTCAAGGTTTCGTCCTTCTTCGCGAAGCAGAACCGGATGACGCGACGATCATGCGGCTTGTCGTAGAACACCGAGACCGGTATCACGGCAACGCCGTACTTCGTGATCATCGTCTGCGCGAACTCCGGCTCCGGCGCATCACTGAGCGCCGAATAATCGGCGAGAACGAAGTAGGTTCCCTCGCACGGCAGCACGCGGAACGGTGTTTCGCGCAGCCCGGCGACCAGCCGATCACGCTTGGCCTGATAGAACGCCGGCAGCGTCAGGTACGGCCGCGGGTCGGTGAGAAAATCCGCGAAGGCGTGCTGTGCGGGAGTATTGACCGCGAAGACCATGAACTGGTGCACCTTGCGAATCTCCGCGCTCAGCGCCGCGGGGGCGCAGGCATAGCCCACTTTCCAGCCGGTCGTGTGGAAGGTCTTGCCGAAACTCGAGATCACGACCGAGTTCGCGGCGAGCTGTGGGGAGCGCATCACGCTGCAATGCTGGATTCCGTCGAACACGATGTGCTCGTAAACCTCGTCCGACAGGATCGTGATGCCGGTCGCTTGCGTGATCTCCTCGAGCGCCGCGAGATCCGCAGCGCGCAGGATGCGGCCGGTCGGGTTGTGCGGAAAATTGAGCATCAAGAGTCGTGTGCGTGGCGTGATCGCCTCGCGCACGCGGACCCAGTCGGGTGCATAGCCGCGTTCCGGATCAAGCGGGACGAAGATCGGTCGGCCTCCCGCCAGCGCGATCGACGGCACGTAACTGTCGTACGTCGGTTCGAGCACGATGACCTCGTCGCCCGGATGGACCAACGCCAGCACGCTGGCCATGATCGCCTGGGTCGCGCCGGCCGTGACGGTGATCTCGGTGTCGGGATCGTATGGGTGCCCGTAAAGCGTCGCATTCTTCGCGGCGATCGCGTTGCGCAGCGCGGGCACGCCAGCCATCGGCGCGTACTGGTTGTGCCCCGCGGCCACGGCCTCCGCCAGACGGCGCTGCAGCAATTCGTCGCAGTTGAAATCCGGAAAGCCCTGGCCGAGGTTGACCGCGCCGTGCCTGGCAGCGAGCTGCGACATCACGGTGAAAATGGTCGTGCCGACGCGGGGCAGGCGTGATTTCATCGGTGGCGGAACATCCGCAAAACGCATAAGAAACAGTGATTTACAGATCGCCTGAGTATACTGGGCCGACTTCGACTCGTTTCCTCAGCTTGCTTCGTCCGCGCCGGCGCCCATCCGGCGCGCCCATCGATGCTCCGCTTCCCCAACTCGACCTACGATCGCAGCGTGCGGCGTGCAGGCATGCCTCGTTCCTGTTTAGCGAACTCGACGCGATGACGATCGACATCAGCGCGAACTTCGACGGCGGCTCGATCGAGGTCGTTGACGTCGAGGGTTCCACTGCGCGACTGCGCATCCGCCACGACCTCAGATCGGATGGCAGTACGTCGGAGTTCCTGCAGTGGTTCCATTTTCGTGTCAGCGGTGCAGATCAGGGCGCCACGCTGACTGTGGTCAACGCGGGCGAGACCAGCTATCCCGGTGGTTGGGCCGACTATCGGGCGGTGGCCAGCACCGATCGCAGGCACTGGGCGCGAATTCCTACCCAGTTCGACGGCCACGCGATGACCTTCGTCGTACCGCCGGCGGCCGCGCCAACGTATGTCGCTTACTTCGAGCCGTATTCCTGGGAACGGCACTTAACGCTACTGGCAGACTGTGTGGGACGCGGTGCCCGTCAGCGGCGCCTGGGCAGCAGCGTGCAGGGTCGTGATCTGGATGCGCTGGTTGTCGGGCGCGGCGCAACGGCGGTATGGGTCATCGCGCGCCAGCATCCGGGCGAGACGATGGCCGAGTGGTTTGTCGAGGGCCTGCTCGATCGGTTGCTCGATCCAACCGACGCAGTGGCCCGCGAGCTGTGTGAATTGGCGACTTTGTACATCGTTCCGAACATGAACCCCGACGGCTCGGTCCTCGGCAACCTGCGCACCAACGCGGCAGGCGCGAATCTGAATCGCGAATGGCTCGAGCCATCGTCCGAACGAAGCCCCGAGGTGCTCGTCACCCGCGACGCGATCCATGGCACCGGATGCGCCGCCTTCTTCGATATCCACGGGGATGAGAACCTGCCGTATGTATTCACGGCGGGCTGCGAGATGCTGCCGGATTTCTCGGCACGTCAGGCAGCGGAGCAGCAGGCGTTCAGCGCAGACTTCCTCGCCACCAGCCCGGATTTCCAGCTCGAGCACGGCTATTCCGCCAGCAAGTACAAGGACGATGTGCTGAAGCTGGCCTCGAAGTATGTCGGGCACACCTTCGGCTGTCTCTCGCTGACGCTCGAGATGCCGTTCAAGGACAACGCCAACGCCCCGGACCCGAGGTCCGGATGGAGTGGTGCCCGCAGCGCCCACCTGGGTGCGCAGCTGCTGGGCCCGCTGCGTCTGCACCTGAAGCGATCGCTGGCATGACGATCACCGGAACCAAGGTCACCCTGCAACGTGCAAGCATCACGGATCGCGCTCGCGTGTACGAGTGGCTGATCGGGTCCGACTTGACATCGACGATGATGGGCGGAGCAATGTTTCCCGATCATCCGATCCCGTCGATCGACGTATTCGGCGCGCGGTATTCGAACCCCTACTTCGACGGTACGCGCCCCTATGGGGGCCGCATGTTCTTGCTCGGAGCGAACGGACAGGACATCGGCTGCGTATCGCACGGACCGATCGACCTGCTCAACGACGTGGTCGAACTCGATATCTGGCTCGCCGAGCGCCGCCTGGCCGGTCACGGTTACGGCTCCGAAGCGCTGATTCTGTTGTGTGACTGGCTGCAGGCGAGCTATGGAGTCAATCGCTTCCTCGTGCGTCCGTCGCGACGCAACGTCAAGGCGCTGCGGGCCATGCGCAGGGCCGGTTTCCGCGAGACGGATCTGCCGGCGCGCGAGGTCGCGAACAAGCTTTCGCTGCCCGACGGCCGCTACGATGACGAGGTGCTGTTGTTCCGCATACTCGACGCGCCGCCGGACATATTCCGCCCCGATCCGGCACAGACGTACGTCTTCATCGACAGCGAGTTCACCAATCTGACCGACCCGCAATTGATCAGCTTCGGCGCGGTGGCGACCGACTCGACAGCGTTCTATGTGGAACTGCATGGCTGGGACGCCCGCTCGGCAAGCCCGTTCGTCAAGGAAGCCGTGATCCCGCTGCTCGACGGCGACGCGGTTCCGCTCGACGTCGGCGCCGGGGCACTGACCGAGTGGCTGGCCGAGCGTGCGCGTCGCATGCCGACCACGGTGATCAGCGACTCCGGGTTCGATCGCTGGGCTCTGGCCGAACTGTTCGGCAAGGAAGACCTGCCGACCAATGTTCGATGGCAGCGGGTGCCGATCACCTATGAAGCCCTCGACGAAGCCACTGAACAACTGAAGCTGCGCCGCCATCACGCGCTCGATGACGCGCGGGCGCTGCGCCACCTGGTGCTGGAGGCGCGCACCGTGGCCTGAACCGCCGCACTGCGCCGTCCGCGTACGTCGCCGGCATCGCGATGCGCCACTTGAGGCGCTGCGAATCGCCTCCACATTACGCTGTTGGAGCGGGCGTTCGCCCCGCGCAAGGCATTGATCCGAATGATAATTCCGAGGTGGTCGACGATGTAGCGCTGCGGACAAACGCCGATGGTGAAAAGAGCCGCCGATTGGCTAGACTCGCGCGGTAGTCAACCGTACAACCTGAGTGGAGAAACTATGAAACGCATCGCTTTGTTCGTACTGACGAACCTTGCGATCATGATCGTCCTGATGGTGTTCCTGACCGTCCTGTCGGCGGTGTTCGGGATCAACTTCAATGTCGGCGGTCGCGAACTGAACGTAGGCGGACTGGCGATCTTCTCGCTGGTCGTCGGCTTCACCGGCGCGATCATCTCGCTGCTGATATCGAAGCCGATGGCGAAATGGAGCACCGGCGCGCAGGTCATCCGCCAGCCTGCGAATGCGATGGAATCCTGGCTGGTGGACACCGTGCGGCAGCACGCCAGCAAGGCGGGCATCGGCATGCCGGAGGTCGCGATCTATGAAGGCGACGCCAACGCGTTCGCGACCGGCGCCTTCAAGAACTCCGCGCTCGTCGCGGTGTCGACCGGCCTGCTGCAAGCGATGAGCAAGGAGGAGGTCGAGGCGGTGCTGGCGCACGAGATCTCGCACGTGTCCAACGGCGACATGGTGACGATGACGCTGCTGCAGGGGGTGATGAATACCTTCGTGGTGTTCCTGTCGCGCGTGATCGGTTATGTGGTCGATCGTGTCTTGCTGCGCAATGAGAGCGACGCGCCGGGCATCGGTTTCTACCTGACGACGATCGTGCTCGATATCGCGCTGGGGTTCCTCGCGGCCATCATCGTGGCCTGGTTCTCGCGGCGTCGCGAGTTCCGTGCCGACGCCGGTTCAGTGGTGCTGATGGGCTCGAACCGTCCGATGATCAACGCGCTCGCGCGCCTAGGTGGTCTGGAACCAGGCCACCTCCCGCAGGCGGTGCAGACAATGGGGATCTCGGGGCCGAGCGGCATGATGGCGCTGTTCTCGAGCCATCCTCCGATCGAGCAACGGATCGCGGCTCTGCAGGCCGTTCGCTGATATCGATACAGCCGACTGCGGTAAGAAAAGGCCGGGGTGACCCGGCCTTTTTTCTTTAGGTACCGTTCACCGACCGCACTGGTAGCGGTCATCGTTTACGGCACCGGCCGAATTCGGGTAACAATGACCACCGTTACGGGGGAGGGCGGTGGAAACTGCAAAGGTTCAGCACCCAAGCGATCACCACGTGTCGCTGGGTCGGTGGGAACTTCCGATCGAATTGCTGGTGATCGCGAATCTCGTCGCGCTCGCGTTCGAGACGCTGCCGGGCCTTTCACCGTTCTGGCACGAAGCGCTCTGGCAGTTCGAACTCTTCTGTGCTCTCGTCTACACCGTCGAGTACGCGGTGCGCCTGACTCTTGCCCGTCCTCGCTGGAAGTACGCCGTCTCGTTCTACGGAATCATCGACCTGCTGGCGATTCTGCCCTTTTACTTGATGGCGGCCTTCAACTTCCAGGCCGTGCGGGCGTTTCGCCTGCTGCGGCTGCTGCGGCTGTTCAAGCTGGTGCGATACACGAACGCCGCGCATCGTTTTCGCCGCGCATTTTCCATCGCCCGCGATGACTTGATCTTGTTTGGAGTGATCGCGCTGATCGTGCTCTACCTGTCGGCGATCGGCATCTATCACTTCGAGCACGATGCGCAGCCGGAGCGCTTCTCTTCAGTCTTCGACAGCCTGTGGTGGGCCGTCGCCACCTTGACGACGGTCGGCTATGGCGACATCTATCCGATCACGCCGGGTGGCCGGCTCTTCACGTTCCTGGTGCTCGTGCTGGGTCTGGGTGTCATCGCGGTGCCCTCCGGGCTGCTGGCGTCGGCGCTCTCGCGCGTGCGGGCGGAAGAGGCAGCGCACCATGAGGCCGCGGTCGAGAAGGCGCACGAGCGCAGCTGGTCGGACTGACCGCCGGCCTTGTCGATCAGTGTTCGGCGATACGTCGGCGCGATTCGGTCACGGCCAGGGATGCGAGGGCGACCGCCGCAATGCCAAGCGCAACCGTGGCTGCCTCCCAGAAGCCGACCACGCCGCGCGGCGGGCCCAACAGCGTGGCGTGTAATGCGATCCAGTAGCCGCCGCCGAGGCCCATAACCCACAGCGCCACGCCGTAGATCACCATCGGCCAAAACGTATGTCGATAACCGCGCAGGATGAACGTTCCCATGCCCTGCATCGCATCGAAGACATGAAACACGACGACCCAGCCGATCAGTGTCAGCGCCATCGAGGCGACCGCTGCATTGTGTGTGTACGCGCCGACGATCGGTGCGCGAAAGAACCCTAGCAACGCAGCGGCAACGAGTGCGACCGCGGTGGCGAGTCGCAGTCCGCGTAGCGCGGCGCGACGCGCGATGCGCGGCGCGCCGCTGCCTAGCGACTGCGCCACCAGCACGCTGGTGGCCACGCCCAGAGATAGAGGCACCATGAAGAGGAACGCCGCCAGGTTGGCGACGATCTGGTGACCGGCCACCGCCACTGCGCCCAGGCGCGCAATCAACACCGCCATGAAGGTGAACGAGGTGACCTCGAACAGGGTCGACAGTCCGATCGGCAGGCCGAGCTTCAGCAGCTCACGCTGATTCGACCAGCGCGGTCCGGACCACCGGCTGGAGTGGAAGCGCCGGTAAAACGGATCGAAGTTCCAGAGCAGCCCGTTCAACGCGATCGCGACCCACGCCAGCACGGCGCTGGATACCCCGGCACCGGCGCCCCCCATCGGCTCAAGCGGGCCCCAGCCGTACATGAACAGGGCATTGAGCGGCGCCTTGAGTCCCAGGACGACGAGGTTGATCGCCATCGTGGCCGCCGGCCGCGACACCGCTGCGTTCAGCGCGACGAACACGCGAGTCGCCAGAGCGGCAGGCAGGCCACAGGCCGCGGCGAGCAGGTACGTGGACGTGACCTCGGCGACTCGTCCCTGGACCGCCGCGATGTCCGTCCAGAAGCCGGTGGCCAGCAGGATCGGCACCGCGGCGGCCAGCAGCATTACCGAGAGCCACAGCGCCTGCTGCAAGTCCTCTCCGATGGCCTGCCAGCGCTGCGCGCCGTAGTGATGACCGGCGATCGGCGACAGCGCCTGCACGACGGCCATGAAGCTGATGTAGACCGTCACGTAGATGCTGCTTCCGACCGCGACGCCGGCCAGGTCCTCGGCGGACAGGCGACCCGCCATGACAGCATCGATGGTCGCGTTGCCCATGACCGCCAGATTCGCGATGAACAACGGCCACGCAAGTTTCAGCAATGCCGCCAGTGAGACATCGGGCGGCGTAGGGCGGCCTTCGGCGTCCATGCTCGAGCAGGCGATCAGAGCCTGTTCATGCTAAAGGCCCTATTAGCTCAGGGTGCGCGGCGCACCCAGATGCGCAACGTTTCGTCGAAGCGCGCACGCCGCGTCACGTCGTACACCAGTTCCCACGCGCCGGGTGGCGGAGCATCGTCATCGCTGGCTCGTCGGCTGTCGCGTTGGAGCAGCACTCGACACAACCCAGCATCCGACGACCGCTCGAACCGGATGTGCCCGTGATACGCCAACATCGCCCGCGTCGAGGGAGGCACCGCCGCTGTCTGCACGCAACTGTCGCCTCCGACTCGCCGAACCTGCTCCGACACAACCTCCGCCAGCGACGCATACGACCGTGAGTAATCGACCGCGGGTGCCGCCAGGACGTAGGCTGCCAGTCCGACCAGCGCGAGTCCGGCCGCGGCGAGGAACGGTCCTTTCCACAGCATCGGCGGCCGCACCCGCAGCCGCCAGATCACCACGGCGATCCATGCGACCGTCGCGATGACCGCCGCCACCACCGCGCCCCAGTGGATCTGCGGCTCGAATCCTGGTGCGAGCCGCTCGATCGAAGCTGCCATCTTCGGTGGAAAGCCAGAATGCCACGCCGCGTAGTAGAGCCAGAGTGCACTGAATGCGATGCTGAACAGCGCGACCGAAAACCAGTCGATGGCGTCTTCGGCGGCGCGTTTCAGCGAAGAGACACCGAAAACTGCCAGGACCACCAGCGCAGGAACCGTGATCAGGAATTCGCGGTCGCCCGGTGCCGTCGACAGCAGCAGGGCAACCAGGCCCGCGGCCACCACCATCAGGGGCAGCGCAATGTGCGGCCGGCGCAGGAAATGGCGCCATGAATAGATCGTCCAGAATGCGAACGGCCACAGCGGCCAGGCATACCAGCCGACGTTGCGCAGTAACCAAGCGAGGTTCTCGGCGCGCGGCCAGCCGACGCTCGCGCGGTTCCACTGCCACCATTGCTCAAAGTAACGCTCGGCCTCGGGAGCATCGACCATCCGCGCTCCGATCGGCCAGATTGAGAAGATCAGCACGGCGAGTAGCGCGATCAGCATCGCCCGCTCGACACGCCGCGCACCATAAGCGGCGGTGAATCCGACGGCAGCGATCGCAAGAACGGCAGCCGGTAGCCAGCCACGCGACAGCGCGACCGCGCCGAGAGTGACGCCGGCCACGGCTGATCCGGCCCACGGATCGTCGAGCGAGTAGGCCAGCCCGAACAGCAGCACGCAGACGAGCGCGAGCAGCACGGGTTCGGCGCCACTCTCGTGTAGACGACCAAGCACGCCAAACGTTGCCGCCAGCAGCAGGACCGATACGTCGGCCAGCATGCGCCCATAGTCGCGCGGCGAGGCTTCGCCGCCGAACGCAAGCGCGACGGGTTGAGCCTCGTCGCGGCGCGCGAGACGATAGCTGGCGTACCACAGCGACCAGGTCGCGATCGCGAACCAGAACACCGTCACGAGCCGCGCTGCGGTGAAATCTCCAAGTGCCGGTCCCAGCAAGCGCAGGAAGAGCGCTCCGAGCCAGAACGGCAGCGGGCCTTCCTCCGGTATCGCTTCGCCCGCGATCGACGGCAGCCACCAGTCGATGGTCGAACCCGTCGCCATGCTCCAGGCGACCCCAAAACCGGCCGCATCGTCGGGTGTCCAAGGTTCGCGCCCGAAAAGGCCCGGCACGATGTAGATGGCCAGCAGCAGGAACAACAGTGCGCGCGACAGCTTGCCGGCCGCGGCCTCGGTCACGCGCGAAGGTGACAGGCGATGTTCGAAGCTCATGCGGGTCCGAAGCTCATGCGGCGAAGCTCAGACGAAACGGCGCGCGCGCAATGGACGCGTCAACAAAAAAGGCAGCCTCGGCTGCCTCGTTTGTCACTCTCCCCAATGGCTACCTACCTGCGACGCGCCTTGGCAGCGGTGGCCTGGGCTGCAGCCGCATTGACCGCCTCCGTCTTGGCAGCGAACTTCTGCCGGAACTTTTCCACGCGCCCGGTTTCGACGATACGGGTCTGTGCGCCCGTATAAAACGGATGCGACTCGGACGATGTGTCGAGCTTGTACAGCGGATAGGTCTTGCCTTCGAACTCGATCGTGTCGCGGGTCTGCAGCGTCGAACGGCAGATGAACTTGAAGTCGTTCTGCATGTCCTGGAAAACGACTTCACGGTATTCGGGGTGGATGCCGGATTTCATGAGTGCCTCGTTGTGGGCCGCCCGATCGAGGTGACTTTTGCGTCTGACTCGACCACGGTCCCAGATTTTTTGGGAACCGCGCATTATCCGGAAAATCGGTACCGCGGGCAACCCGTTCAGGCTTCTAAGTCGTTGAAACCAAAAGGCCGACTAGCCGCCCCGCCGCATCATGTCGAAGAACTCGGCGTTGCTCTTGGTGGCTTTCATCTTGTCGAGCAGGAATTCCATCGCCTCGATCTCGTCCATGCCGTAAAGCAGCTTTCGCAGGATCCAGACCTTCTGCAGGATGTCGGGCTTCAGCAGAAGTTCTTCCTTGCGGGTGCCCGAGCGGTTGACGTTCAGCGCCGGATAGACGCGCTTCTCTGCCAGCCGGCGCTCCATGTGGATTTCCATGTTGCCGGTGCCCTTGAACTCCTCGTAAATGACGTCGTCCATGCGCGATCCGGTGTCGATCAGCGCAGTCGCGATGATCGTCAGTGAGCCGCCTTCCTCGATGTTGCGTGCCGCGCCGAAGAAGCGCTTCGGCCGTTGCAGCGCGTTGGCGTCGACACCGCCGGTCAGCACCTTGCCCGAGGCCGGCACCACCGTGTTGTAGGCGCGTGCGAGGCGCGTGATCGAGTCGAGCAGGATCACGACATCTTTCTTGCTTTCTGCGAGCCGCTTGGCCTTTTCGATCACCATCTCCGCGACCTGCACGTGGCGCGTGGCCGGCTCGTCGAACGTGGAGGCGACGACCTCGCCGCGTACCGAGCGCTGCATCTCGGTCACTTCCTCCGGGCGCTCGTCGATCAGCAACACGATCAGCACGACGTCGGGATGGTTGGCGGCAATGGCGTGCGCGATATGCTGCATCAGCACGGTCTTGCCGCTCTTCGGGCTCGATACCAACAGGCCGCGCTGGCCCTTGCCGATCGGCGCAACGATGTCGATCAGGCGGCCGGTGATGTTCTCGTCGCCCCGCATGTCGCGCTCGAGGCTCAGCGGCTGGTTGGGAAACAGCGGCGTCAGGTTCTCGAACAGGATGCGGTGCTTGGTCGCCTCGGGCGCGACGCCGTTGACCTTGTCGACCTTGACCAGCGCGAAGTAGCGCTCGCCGTCCTTCGGCGTGCGCACCTCGCCTTCGATCGAGTCGCCGGTGTGCAGGTTGAAGCGTCGGATTTGCGAGGGTGAGATGTAGATGTCGTCGGTACTGGCGAGGTACGACGTTTCCGGCGAGCGCAGGAAGCCGAAGCCGTCGGGCAGCACTTCGAGCGTGCCGTCGCCAAAGATCTGCTCGCCGCCCTTAGCGCGCTTCTTCAGGATCGCGAACATCAACTCCTGCTTGCGCATCCGGTTGGCATTGTCGATCTCGAGGCCGGTGGCCATTTCGAGCAGTTGCGATACGTGTTGGGCTTTGAGTTCTGAGAGGTGCATGAGGACTACCGGAGGAGTTGTGGGGCGCCCATAGACTGTTTCGGGCGCCCGCGGGGCGGGCGGGCCGGCGAGCGCCGGCCCGGGTAACGATCAAAGGTTGCTGTCGATGAAAGCGGTCAGTTGAGACTTGGACAATGCGCCGACCTTGGTACCGACGACGGCGCCGTTCTTAAACAGCATCAGCGTGGGAATGCCGCGGATGCCATATTTCGCCGGGGTCGACTGGTTCTCGTCGACGTTGAGCTTGGCCACCGCGATCTTCCCACCGTATTCCTTGGAGACTTCATCCAGGATGGGCGCGATCATCTTGCAGGGTCCGCACCATTCGGCCCAGTAGTCGACCAGGACCGGCGTGTCCGACTTGATCACATCCTGCTCGAAGCTGGAGTCACTGACGTATTTGATATCGCTCATTTAGATCCTTCTGGCGCCGGATGCCGCGCGCAATCACAAGGAAGAGAAACTGGGGACGGTCGGGCCGGGGCACAACCCCCGATCACGGGGCGGCAGGCTTGAGTAGACGAATGGTAACACCCTACAGCGCCGTTGCGTGATCCTGATTTCAGCCGGTCGCCCGGGTTATTGCCATTGGCACAGGATTTCTACAATGGCGGCATGACATTCGAACGGCTGGAAATCGGGGCAGACCTTGGGTTCTGGCCATCGGCAGCAAGCGCTGTGCATGAGTTCGCGCGGCAGCAAGGCGCTCCGGCGCTGCAATTTCAATCCGTCACTTGGCTGGTGCAGGCCGGAGCCCACGCGGGCCTTGCGCGGCAGGCGCTGCGGGCTGTGGTCGGACCGCGAGCATTCATTCCGCCGCGGATCGTTCCACTACCGGCTTGGCTCGAAGCGCCAGCAGCTCCGGGCACCGCGGCACAGGCCGAAATCTTCGCGGCGCTCCGTGACAACGCCTGGGTGCGCGATACGTTCGGCGAACGCCCCGGCACGCTGTGGGCGCTGGCGCGCGACATCGTGCACCTGTGCGATGAGCTCACCTGGTCGGCGGCCGGCAGTCCCGACGCGTTCGAAGGACAACTCCGTGCGAGCCTGGCCAGGCATTTTCGGCGTCGCGCGGCGCGTGCGTTGAACGAGTCTTCGCAGTTGGTCCTGCAACTGTGGCGCGCGCGTCGTTCAGCAGACGACGGGGCGGCGCAGGCATTGCGGATACTCGCCGCGCGCGCGGCCGCTGCTACAGCGCCGCTCGCCTATGTCAGCGCGGCGTTCGTCACGTCATCCGGCCGCGGGACCATGCAGCGATGGGAAGAAGCGTTCCTCGCCAGCTATGCGCAGTGCGCGCCAGTGCTGCACATCGTGCCGGTTATCGATGGTCCTGTGGCACGACGGCCGCTGCTGGCTGCCGCCTGGCCCGAACTCACCGGGCGCGATGACAACACGCCGATTGCGGCGCGCGCCGACGCAGTTCGCGCATCGAGTGAACTGCCGTCACTTCCACTTTCGGTCATCGCCGTGACGACGCTGGAGGAGGAGGCGACCGCGGTGGCGCGGCAGGTCCTCGACTGGCGCATCCAGGGCGTCGGATCGATCGGCGTGGTCGCGCTCGATCGACTGACCGCCCGCCGCGTTCGAGCGTTGCTCGAGCGAGCCGACGTCAACGTGCGCGACGAGACCGGATGGAAGCTCTCGACCACCAGCGTGGCGGCGGCCGTGATGCGCTGGTTCGACCTGGTGATCGACGATCTGTACTGGCGCGACCTGCTCGATTGGCTGAAGTCGCCATTCACGCTCGCCCAGCGGCCAGACAAGGACGCCGAAGTCCTCGTGATTGAGCGTCGGCTACGGCGAGCGGGTGTTGTGCAGGGAGCGCGCGCCCTGCGGCGGATCCTGGCGGAAGAGGCAAGCGGACTGCCGGACGATCACATCGCCGGCGCGCGCGCGGTGCTTGCGCTGATCGAGGAGCAGGCCGAGCGCACGCGCCGCGCGGGGCCGACACTCGCCGCTCACGCGCGCGCGCTGCAAGGTGTGCTGGAAGCACTCGGCATGCGCGCGGCGCTGGCGGCGGACCGGGTGGGGGCCGCCGTGCTCGGCGAAGTCGCGGCGCTTGCCGAAGAACTGGCGGGTCTCGCGGGGCGGGCCACGTTGGCTGACTTCCACGCGCTGCTCGCGTCGCGGTTCGAGGAGACGGCGTTCGTCGACACCGCCGTGGATTCGCCGGTGACGATGGTCTCGCTCGCCGCCACGGCACTGCGGCCCTTCGACGCGGCGCTGCTGGTCGGCGCCAGTGCCGAGCACCTGCCCAGCAAGCCCGCCGATCTGCTGTTCATGTCATCGGCGGTGCGCACGGAGCTGGGACTTGAAGGCCCCGGCGAAGCGATCCGCGCGCAGACGGCGGCACTCGCTGGTCTGATCTCTTCGACGCCGCGTGTGGTTGCTACCTGGCGCACGCAGCGCGGCGATGAGCCCATTGCGCTTTCGCCGCTGCTGGAGCGCCTTGAGTTTGTGGTGCGCCGGGCCCACGGCGTGGAACTCGTCGTCCCGTATGCGAGTACCTCATGGGCAGTGGCGGCGCGCGGTGTCGAGCGACCGGCACCCAGTGCGCCCGGCCTGCTGCCGTTGCGTGTGTCGGCGAGTCACGCCCAAAGCCTGGTGACGTGCGCCTACCAGTTCTACGCGCGGCGCATGCTCGGCCTCGCCGAACTGGAAGATGTCATCGAACTGCCGGAGAAGCGCGAATTCGGCGAGGTGCTGCACGAGGTCCTGCGGAGGTTTCACCTCGAATGGGGTGCAGTCGACTTCAGTACAGTCGACCCCGAGCGACTGCGGAACAGCCTGGCAGAGCACGGACGCGCAGTCTTCGGACCGCAGGTCGAACGTGCCCCCGGATTGCTCGCGTTCCATCGTCGTTTCGAGCGCCTGATCGATGGCTATGTCGGGTGGACGTGCGCGCGTGCCGCCGACGGATGGCGATGGGAGGCAAGCGAAGAGCCGTTGGCGCAATCTCTGCAACTCGCCGAAGGGCACGAGGCAGAACTGGTCGGTCGCGTCGACCGGATCGACCGGCACGCCGACGGTCGCCTGGCGGTGCTCGACTACAAGGCGCGTGCGGTCGACCCGCTGAGGCGTGCGCTGCGCGATGCAGGCGAAGACGTGCAGTTGCCGTTCTATGGGATGCTGCTCGCGCACCGCGCCGAGAATACGAACGGGATCAGCGCGTCCTACGTCAGTTTCGACCGTCCGACGCAGGACCGCAGCGGTGTGCAGCCGATCACGCCGCCGCAGAAATTCGAGCCGCTCGATGCGCCAGGTGGGCGAGCGTCTCCGGGTTGACCTCGGCCGCATCGCATCCGGCGCGCCGCTTCCGGCCATAGGCATCGAGTCGGCATGCGAGTTCTGCGAGATGCGCGGCTTGTGCCGGCGCGACCACTGGCGGCAGCCATGAGCGACTACCTGGCCGACGACTGCCCGATCGACGAAGCGGAATTCACGCGGCGGGCCTGCGATCCGCACGCCAGCGTCGTGGTCGAAGCTTGCGCCGGCAGTGGCAAGACCTGGTTGCTGGTGAGCCGCATCGTGCGGCTGCTTCTCGCCGGCAGCGCGCCGGGCGAGATCCTGGCGATCACGTTTACCCGTCGTGCAGCGCAGGAAATGCGCACACGCCTGCTGCGCGACCTGCAGGAGCTGGCCGCTGCCGATGATGCGACGATTGTGGCCGTGCTTGTCAAGCGCGGCATGAGTGAGACCGCCGCGCGGGCCGCAACCGGCGCCGCCCGCGGACTCTACGAGCGCGTGGTCACCGCCAGCGCGCCGATCACCATCGAGACCTTTCACGGCTGGTTCTGGCAGTTGATCGCGCGCGCACCGCTCGGTGCCGGCGTTCCGTTCGCGCCGCTACTGCTCGAATCGTCCGATCGGTTGCGGATGGATGCGTGGCTGCATTTCAGCGCAGCGCTGCTGCAGCCGTCGCGTCGCGCGGAGCGCGAGGCGTGGGAAGCGCTGATCGACGAACTCGGCGACGTGCCCGCCAGGAATCTGCTGCTGCAAATGCTCGAGCGGCGTGCCGAATGGTGGAGCTTCGCTGACGGCGACGAAGGCCGTGCGATCGAACGCGCGCTCGCGCCGCTGCGCGCGTCGGTCCCGGCCGATCCTTGCTTTCGGCTGCGCGACGAGGAGTTCTCGCAGCATCTCAAGATCTTGATCGAGCTGTGGCGATCGGTGCAAGGGCTGGCGACGACCGAGCAGGCCATTAGTCGGGCGGAGGCGTGGCTGTGCGCCAGGAAGGAGTCCGCGCGGGATTTCTACGAGGCCTGTCAGCTGCTGCTGACCAAGGAGATGACGCCGATCGTCCAGCTCACTCCGCAGCGAATGGCCGGCCGGCTCCAGCGGGCTGAGGATGTGCAGCGCTATGCCGAGGCGCATTCGCGTGCGGTGGAGCTGCTTGAGCAGGTGCGCGCGGCGCGGCGAACCTGGCGCGCGTTGCAAATCAACAAGGCGGGCCTCGCCTGTGGCTGTCTGCTGATCGCGACGTATCAGCGGCTCAAGGTCGAGCAACGGGCAGTCGATTTCACCGATCTCGAGTGGCATGCGCATCGACTGCTGTCCGACGAGGATCACGCGGCTTACATGCAGGCCCGCCTCGACGCGCGCTACCGGCATATCCTGCTCGACGAGTTCCAGGACACCAATCCATTGCAGTGGCAGGTACTGCAGTCGTGGCTGGCCGCTTACGAGCCTCCCGATCCGGAAGCGCCGCAGCAGACGGGCGACGGGCGGCCGACCGTCTTCGTTGTCGGTGATCCGAAGCAGTCAATCTACCGCTTCCGCCGTGCCGATCCGCGCATCTTCGAAGCGGCGGCGGCGATGCTCTCGCGCCAGTACCGGGCCGCGCACTTGCGAACGAACGTCACTCGGCGCAACGCAGTGGTCGTCACCGAAGCATTGAATCGGAGCATGGATGCCGGCAATCCGCTCTTTCAGGCGCAGAGCACACGGGCGCCCGCCGCAGGCGCATTCGTGCTGCTGCCCCTCGCAGTCGCATCGCCGGCGGCCACGGTGATGGCCGCTGACGGCGTGCTGCGCGACGTACTGATCACGCCGCGTGCCGAACCGGATCGCGACGTGCACTATCGGGAAGGCTGCGCGCTGGCCGACGAAGTGGAACGCTGGGTTCAGTGTGCGTCAGTCGACACGCCCGAAGGCTCGCGCCCGGCGCAGTGGTCGGACGTGCTGTTGCTGGTGCGGCGGCGCGACCACCTGCGCGATTACGAGCGCGCACTGCGCGATGCCGGCGTGCCTTTCATCAGCGACCGTCGCGGCGGACTGCTGTCGACGCTGGAGGCCGACGATCTGGCGGCGCTGTTGGCGTTCCTGAGTGCGCCGCACTCGGACCTGAAGCTGGCGCAGGCGCTGCGCTCGCCGATATTCGGCTGCAGCGACCTCGATCTGATCCAGCTCGCCGGCGCGCCGAGCGCGCCGTGGTGGATCCGGCTGCAGGCGCTGGAACCGCTGTCGGCTGCGCTCGATGAGGCGCGCACGAAGCTGCGCCGCTGGATCGGTTTGGCCGGTGTGCTGCCGGTGCATGATCTGCTCGACCGCATCTACTTCGAAGGCGATATACGACGACGCTATGCGGCCGTTGTACCGGCCACGATGCACGCCCAGGTACAGGCCAATCTCGATGCGTTCATCGAACTGGCGCTGACTCTCGACAGCGGCCGTTATCCGAGTCTGCCGCGATTCATCGATGAGCTGGCGGCGATGATCCGCTACCCCGGTGATGACGCGCCCAACGAGGGCCTGGCCGTCGGCGGCGACGCCGTCCGGGTGATGACCATTCACGGGGCGAAAGGCCTGGAGGCCGAGATCGTCGCGCTGGCCGATGCTCATGCGCGTCCGGCGCCCGAAGCCGAAAGCGTGCTGGTCGCCTGGCCGCCGGGCGCCGCGGCGCCGGAACACGTTTCACTCGTCGCGCGCGGCGAGGAGGCGAGGGATGAAGCGCGCCGCTGCTGGTTCGACGAGGATGACGCACAACGATTGCAGGAGGACTGGAATCTGCTGTACGTGGCCGCGACGCGCGCGCGCCAGGTCCTGATCGTTTCGGGCTGCCAGCCTGTGAAGGGCACGCTCGACGACAGCTGGTACCTGCGCCTGCAACGCGCGCGTGATCTGGCACTGCCCGCGACGCCGGCAACGAACCGGCCGCGAGTCACCGTAGTGCGTCATGTTCGTGACTTCCTGCCGGAGCGTCATGGCGTCGGTGGCCGCATCGAGCGGCCTATCGACTCGGAATCCATGCGGCTGGGGCGCGCGTGGCACGCAATGCTGGAAGGCAACGAGTTCGCGTTGGCCGGCGCGGTGGCCTACGGGTTGACCCCGGAGCAGTGGCAGCAGGCGACGGCGGCGGCGCGGCTCGTGCGGTCGCGCCTTCCGCATTTCTTTACGACCGGCACTGCGGAGCTCGACCTCGTGGCTGAGGACGGAACACTGCTGCGGGTCGACCGGCTGGTCGAGCTCGACGACGCGCTGTGGATCCTGGACTTCAAATGGCGAGTGAGCGCAACCGAACGACCGCAGTACGAAGCGCAGGTCAGGAACTATGCGCAGGTGCTGCGTGCGGTGCGTAGCGATAAGCCGGTCCGGCTGGCGCTCGTGACTGCCGACGGTGCGGTGTCCGAAGTTGCCGGCTGACCCAGGCTGCAGTGCCGGGTCTCGACTGATACCATTGCCGGCGGCGGGCCCCCTCGCATGATGGTGCCGTGAATCTGGTCAGGTCGGGAACGAAGCAGCCACAGCGGATTCCCATCAGTGCCGAGGACAAGGCTCGCCTTTCCGCCCACGGGGCGGAAAGGCGAGCACAGGCTCGCTGAATGAAGATGCAGGAGGGGCGCGGCCCCTCCTGGACCTCCCCCGAAAACCTCAGACTGCGTTGATATTGATGTCCTTTCGCATTGCCGCGGCGCGGCCACAAGACTGCGAAGATGTGTTCGCACTGGTCCGCGCGCTGGCCGCCTACGAAAAGCTCAGCGATCATGTGGTCGGGTCGGCCGACGACTTACGGCGAGAGCTGTTCTGCGAGCGGCCGGTCATCGAGGCCATCGTCGCGTGGGAGGACGGGCGCGCGATCGGATTCGCGCTGTTCTTCCACAATTTCTCCACTTTTCTCGCGCGACGTGGCCTTTACCTCGAAGATCTGTTCGTTGTGCCGGAGGCCCGCGGTCGCGGTGTCGGCAAGGCGTTGATCCGTCGCGGCGCGCAACTCGCCGTGCAGCGCGGCTGCGGTCGGTACGAGTGGGCAGTGCTCGACTGGAACGAACCGGCGATCGACTTTTACGAATCGATCGGCGCGACCCTGCTGCCCGACTGGCGCATCTGCCGCATGAGCGGCGACGCGCTCACACGTTTCGCCGCGTCGACTGCCGCCGCTTAGAATTGCGCATGTCGTACCAGGTCCTGGCCCGCAAGTGGCGTCCGCGAGACTTCTCGACCCTGGTCGGCCAGGAACACGTCGTGCGCGCCCTGACCCATGCGCTCGCCGCCAACCGCCTGCACCATGCCTATCTGTTCACGGGGACGCGCGGGGTCGGCAAGACCACGCTGTCGCGCATCCTGGCCAAGGCACTGAACTGCGTAGGCCGCGACGGCGGCGGTGGCGTTACCGCCACTCCGTGCGGCGTGTGTGATGCCTGTATCGCCATCGACGCCGGTCGCTTCGTCGACTACATCGAGATGGATGCGGCGAGCAACCGCGGCGTCAACGAGATGGTCGAACTGCTCGAGCGCGCGATGTACGCGCCGAGCAACGCGCGCTTCAAGGTCTACATGATCGACGAGGTGCACCAGCTGTCATCGCACGCGTTCAATGCGATGCTCAAGACACTGGAAGAGCCGCCCGAGTACGTGAAATTCATCCTGGCGACGACCGACCCACAAAAGGTGCCCGTCACGGTTCTGTCGCGCTGCCTGCAGTTCAACCTCAAGCAGATGACTCCGGCGGGGATTGCCGAGCGCATGCGGGAGATCCTGCAGCACGAGAAAATCGAGGCAGAAGCGCCGGCGTTGCGCATGCTCGCCCACGCCGCGCGCGGCAGCATGCGCGACGGCCTGTCGCTGCTCGACCAGGCGATCGCTTACTCGGCCGGTCATGTGACCGTGGAGTCTGTGCGCGGGATGCTGGGATCGATCGACGAAGGCACGCTGGTCCGCGTGCTCGATGCGGTCGTGGCGCGCAACGCTGGTAGCGTGCTTGCGTTGGCCGATGAGATGAACGCAGCGAGCCTGTCGTTCGGACAATCTCTGCGCGATCTCGCCGCGCTGCTGCACCGGATTGCGCTGGCGCAGCAGGTGGAACCCGGCGACGACGATGTCGATGCGGCCGACATCAGGCGGTTGGCGGGCACGCTGGCGCCCGACGAAGTGCAGCTCTATTACCAGATCGCGCTGCACGGTCGCAACGATTTGCACCTGGCGCCCGACGAGTACGCGGGATTCACGATGACCTTGCTGCGCATGCTGGCCTTCGCCCCGACCGCGGGCAGCGCGCCGACGCGATCGCTGCCGGGAACCTCAAGGTCGATCGAGACGCCGGCCTCCTCTCGGTCGACGGTCTCGTCACGCCCGCCGATCGCAGCGGTCCCGCAACCCGCGCCGTCTCGCGACGCGAACGATCCGGCACCAGCCGCTTCGCAGCCGCCGCCGCAGATATTCGACGGCGACTGGCCCGCGCTGGTCGCGCGGCTGAAAGTCAGCGGCCTGGTGAAAGAACTTGCCCAGCGCAGCGAACTCGTCTCCGCAGAAGGCGATCATTTCCGCCTGCGCACGCCGGTGAAAACGCTGATCGAGGCCGGTACGGTCGAGAAGCTCAAGGCCGCTCTGGCAGCGGCTCTAGGACGGCCGGTGCGTGTGTCGGCCGAGGCGGGGCAGACCAGCGGGCCAACCGCTGCGGGCATCGCCGCGCAGGTCAGTGCGGAACGCCAGAAGCAAGCGGAGGAGAGCATCTACGGTGATCCCTTCGTGCGAGAATTGATCGAGAACTTCGGCGCCACGGTCGACCCCGCATCGATCCGGCCGCGCGAAGGCAACGACACGGGACCCCAGCGATGATGAAAGGCCAGCTTGCAGGCTTGATGCAACAGGCGCAGAAGATGCAGGAAGGCGTCAAGCGCCTGCAGGAAGAACTCGCGAGCATCGAAGTCGAAGGTCAATCCGGCGCCGGCATGGTGAAGGTCGTGATGACCTGCAAGCACGACGTGCGCCGTGTCACGATCGATCCCAGCCTGGTCGGCGACGACAAGGACATGCTCGAAGACCTGGTGGCCGCAGCCTTCAACGATGCCGTGCGCCGCGCCGAAGCCGTGTCGCAGGAGAAGATGGCGGCCGTCACCGCCGGCATGCCGTTGCCGCCGGGCATGAAACTGCCGTTCTAGCGCCCTCGGTGTACGCGGCGGCTGCGCCGCCGCACGTGCACCTCGGGCGGTCGATCAGCGAGCCGGGCTTCGGGCGGCCGGGCGCCCTGCTCGAAGTCAACTGCATATGAAACTCGGACCTACACTCGACAAGCTGGTCGATGCGCTGAAGCATCTGCCGGGCATCGGACCGCGTTCCGCGCAGCGCATCGCCTTTCATCTGCTGCAGCACGACCGCGACGCCGCGGTACGTCTGGGCGAATCGCTGCTGTCGGCCGTGCGCGCGATCCGGCATTGCGCACGCTGCAACACGCTGACCGAACTCGATGTCTGCGAAACGTGCGCCAGCCCGAAGCGCGACGCGCAACTGCTGTGCGTGGTCGAGTCTCCGGCCGACCAGCTGATCATCGAGCAGTCGATGTCCTACGGCGGGCTCTACTTCGTGCTGCTCGGCCGACTGTCGCCGCTTGATGGGATCGGCCCGCGCGAGATCCAGATGGAGCGGCTGCTGGACCGCGCGACCGACGGCGTCGTGCGCGAGGTGGTGGTGGCGACCTCATTCACTCCGGAAGGCGACGCAACGGCTCATTACATCGGCGAGCTGCTGCACGGCCGCGATCCTGAACTGAAGATCACGCGGCTGGCGCGTGGAGTACCGGCCGGCGCGGAACTCGAATACACCGACGTCAACACGATCGCACAGGCAATGCTCGACCGGCGCGCGTCGTAGACTGCGCGCGTTTCCGACGAGGCGTATCGATGACGACAGCCTTCTGGTGCGTGCTGGCGGCGGCGCTGCTGCCATACCTCGCGACGACGATCGCCAAGGTCGGCGGCGAGCGCTTCAGCAACCGCAATCCACGCGGGTGGCTCGAACGTCAGCAGGGATTCCGCAAGCGTGCCGACAACGCGCAGCTCAACAGCTTCGAGGCGTTCCCGTTCTTCGCTGCGGCGGTCATCATCGCCCACCTTGCCCACGCGCCGCAGGACCGGGTCGATGTCGTCGCCGTCATTTTCGTTCTTGCGCGACTCGGCTACCTCATCTGCTATCTCGCGGATTGGCACTGGGTGCGATCGCTGGTCTGGCTGATCGGCTGGCTGGCCTGCCTGACGATCTTCCTGCTGGGGGTCTGAGCTGCAAGCGTGGTGATGGCGGGCATCCTGGTTCTGACCGCCTTTGCGCTGGTGCTCGAGTGGGCCGTGGGCCGGGTCGAAAGGCACCTGATGAAGTGGCAGCCGAGGGCGGGAGAGACGGAAAAGCTGTAGTTTTTCTGCCGATGCTCCGCGATTGACAGGTGTCGGAGCGGCTACCCTCCGGGGACCTTCGTAATCGGTCCACGCGGGGATGGAATCCACTTACGAATACGCTAACCAGCAGGCGGCGGAGCCTTTCTGGCAGCGCATCCAGAAGTTCTTCCTGCTGCCATTGGACACGGCGGTCCTGAAGCGGATCGGCGGCCTGTCCGCGGCGCTGGTTGTCGCGTTGGTCTTGCTGCTCTTCGGTCCCTTCGGCGTCGTCCTGCTGGGCGGTGCCGTGCTCGCGCTGCTGGTGGCAGGCGCCCGCTATGGCTTCAAGATCATCGAGCGCTCATCCAAGGGCTATCTCATTCCCTCCGACTATCCGCTGACCGACGAGGACCTGGTCGGTCCGTACTTGCCGTACAAGTACGTCGCGATGAACATTGTCTTCGGACTAGCGGCAGCGCTGTTCGTCGCGGTGTTCGGAGGCCACGAAGTCCTCGGTATCCTGATCTGGGGACTGTTCTTCGTGGTCCTGATGCCGGCCGCCACCATGCGGTTGGTCGTGACCGGCAGCCTGCGCGGTGCACTGGATCCAACCGAACTCGTCAATATGATCCGACGTATCGGCAAGCCGTACGCGGCGCTGTGTGCGTTCGTGTTCTTTGCTGACCTGTCGCGCACGTGGGGCATGGCCTTCCTTGGCATGGCAGGCGGCGTGGGCGCGGGAGGCGCCGCCGGGCTGGGTTTCCTCGCAGCGATGCTGGTGTTCCTGCTGTCGGCAGGCTTCTGGTACTTCAGCTACGTCATATGCGCGCTGATCGGCTACGCGATGTATCAGTATGCGGACCTGCTGCAGATTTCCGTCGTCGGTCCCGGCGAAGAACGACTGATGAGCTCGACCGGACGCCATGCCGACATCAAGTCGCGCACGCGCGACGCGCTGATCGGCCAGATGGTGACCGCCGGCGAAATCAAGGAGGCGATCGACCTGCTGAACGATGACCTGGCCCAGCGGCCGAACGACCTGTCGCTGCACGCGCGACTGCACAAGCTGCTGCTGGCCGAGAACTACGGTCCGCGTGTAGACGATCACACCGAGAAGTACCTGGCGCTGCTGGTTAAGACGGAAAACTGGCGCGAGGCGCTCGACTTGGTCGACGAGGCGACTGGCCGCCGCGCCGATTGGGTGCCGCGCCAGGCCGAATCGATCGCGCCACTGGCCCGCGCGGCGCTGCAGAAGGGAAGGCCGCAGGTTGCGGCATCGCTGATCCGCGGCTTCGACAAGAAGTATCCGGCGCACCCGGACGTGGCGCAGGTGTACTTCGTCGGAGCCCAGCTGATGGCCGAGTCGGCGGGGAAGCCGGACGAAGCGCGGCGCATTCTCACGTACCTGCTGCAGCGCTATGGAGCCGACCCGGTGGCCGCCGAGGCGGGCCGCTACCTGCAGGTACTCGACCGCATGGCGGTCGGTAGTAATTAGAAGCCTCGGCCCTTCCTAGCCGGCGAGAACCTTCCACGCGGCCAGTGCAGCGAGTTTCTGGTCGCGACCCCACGGCGGCCCGGTGATCCTGCCGATCGCCGACACGTCGAGCGACGCTGGCGGAATGATGCGCACCGGAACGCCGCACGCGTCGCGGAAAACATCGCGATAGAAGCATCCCTCGGCGGTGTGTATGCGGGGATGCGACGCGAGAACCGACTCGAGAGGTCCGACCTCGCCCGGTTTCGCGACGATCGCACACAGTTCGACATCCTTCGCCAGTAGACGCGAAAGCGCCTTCTTCGAGTTTTCAACTGCGGCTCTGCGCGTGCTCTCGATCCACTTGGCAGCCTGACCGCGGTCCATTTCGGCGGCGCGGTGAAAGCAGAAGCGCTCGGCATCGCCGAGGATTTCGACCACCTGGTTGGCGATGACCTCCGGAAGCTGGGGTGACCCGCCGACAACGACGCATGCGCCCCAGCCGGTGTGAACGCTGATACCCAACGCGCGCCGCGGTGCCCCGGAGGCAACAGTCACAATCGTCTCGTGGTCAGATGAATCGACGCCGGGCAGTCTAAGCCCGCGATTCGCGAGGCGCGCGCGCTCGACGGCCATGCCGTTGCGACGGTGCCGCGACGCGGGCAAACTGGGCGCGATATGCAGTTGCCTGCCATCCAACAAGTGATCGACTCGCTCCTTCCGGGCCTGCTAGGAATTCGGCTGCAGCAGGTCGAAGCAGATCGCGTGCTGGCGGAAATGCCGGTTCGACCGGATCTTTGCACCACCGGCGGCATTCTTCACGGCGGTGCCGCGATGGCCTTCGCCGATACGCTGGGTGCGGTTGGGACGTTCGTCAATCTGGCGCCGGGCAAGCGCACAACGACCACCGATTCCAGCACCAAGTTCGTCGCCGCAGCGCGTGTCGGGACCACCATCACCGGCGAGTGCATAGCGCTGCATCGAGGGCGCACCACGATGGTCTGGCAGACATCGATCCGAAACTCCGACGGCAAACTGTGTGCGGTCGTCACGCAAACACAGCTGGTACTCGAGGCCGGCGACTGACCTCCGCATGCTGATTCGTGGATGCTGCCATTGCGGCAACCTCTCGTTCGCGCTGGTCTGGGTGCCCGAGCCCACCACGATTCCAGCCCGTGCCTGCACCTGCACGTTCTGCAGCAAGCATGGCGGCGTCTGGACGTCCTGCCCGACGGGTTCGCTCAGCGTGATCGTGGAGGACCGTGCCCGCGTTTCGACATACGCATTTGGGACGAAGACGGCGGAATTCCACATCTGCTCGCGCTGCGGCGTGGTACCGGTGGTGACGAGCCGGATCGACGATCGCCTTTACGCGGTGGTCAACGTCAATACGTTTGAGAATGTCGAGCCGGCGCGACTGCAGCGCGCGAGCGTGACTTTTGATGGCGAGGACGAAACGGCGCGCCTGGCGCGCAGAAGACAGCGCTGGATTCCAAACGTGGAGTTCGTCGACACGAAGCCGTGAACGGGACTGCGCGCGACCAGACTTACTCGGTTCCGAAGCGGGTGTGCAGACGGGTGTCGAGGTCGAGTTCGAGATCGGAGGCGGGCACCGTCGACGGATTGCGGCGCGGGCCGGCACCGCGCGTGGTCGAACCGCGTATGGTCAGCGGCGGTTCGCGGTTCGGCGCCAGGCCGCCGAGCGTGGCCGGCGATGGGAAGTGCTGCGAAAGCCTTTGCCTGACGTGGTCGGCCTGCTGGCGCAGTCCGTGGCGCGAATAGGTAGTGAAAAGGCCAAGCAGGCAATCAGCCAGCTGCCTGCCGTAAAGATTCCGCATCGTGTCGTTGCCAAGCAGGCCATCGAGCACGCGCAGGGCAGCCGCGTCCTCGCGCGTCGCGACCAGCCGGCGCGCCAGCCGCAGTTGCTCGTCGACGGGCAGCACCGCCAGCACGTGCGGCTGGCTCATCTGCGTGTACACCGGCCGCAGCTCGGTGCGTGCCTGACGCGTGCGTATCCACAGTGCCCGCAGGGCGGCATCGGCCAGCGTGTCCTTGTCGCGGCCGAGCAGTGCCATGTTGAAGTACGCGCTGGCGTACTGCGTATTGGTGGGCTCATCTTCCAGCAATTCGGCGTAGGCGCGCGCCGCGCGGCGGGTGTCCAGCTTGGCGGCGGCCTGACGCGCCTCGTTCAGCAGCGTTGAGCGACGCTCCGCCGGGGCTGCCGCGTATTGCTCCTCGAGGATGCGATCGACCTTGTGCATGTCCGCCGGCTTGAGTAGCCAGGCGATGACCGCGCCGGAGATGAATCCGGCGATGTGCGCGTCGTAGGCGACGCGCGTTCCCGGCGACAGCGCCCATTGCACGGCCTCGATCGCGAGCCACACTGGCAGCAGCCACAGCGCCGGGACACGCGCGGTGTTGAAGTAGACGAACAGCCAGTAGAACACGGGAACCTTGCGGGTCCCGTAGAGCACGGCCACCATCGCCATCGTTCCGGAAATTGCGCCCGACGCGCCGATCAGTCCCTGGTCGCTGATCAGCAGATGGGCGGCGCCGGCAATGGCGCCGCTGGCGATGTACGCAATCAGAAATCGCAGACGCCCGAGCGCGGCCTCGGCAAAGGGGCCAGCGAGCAGCAGCACCGCCATGTTGCCCAGCAGGTGTAGCGCGCCGCCATGCAGGAACTGGTAGATGACCAGGCGCAGCACACTGGCCGAGCCGGGTTCGAGCGCGAATCGCTCGGTGAAGACCTGCACCCACAGTGCATGGAAGCGATCGCGCTGTTCCTTCCATGCGGGATACAGCGGCTCTTCCTTGCGGACAACAGCGCCGGCGGCCAGGTCCTTCATGAACTCGCGGTCCCGCTGCATCACCATCAGCACGGCGCGCGCATCGTCCTCTGCGGGTCCCGAGCGGATCGCGCGCAGTACCTGCATCGCCTTGAGGTCGTTGCGACGCTCAAGATAGGCCGCATAGCGCGGCAGCTCGATCTGCGCCAGCTGCGCACTGAAGTAGTAATCGGCGGCACGCTGGTAAGCCTTCGAGTCCCCCGACTGCAGAACCAGATACACCAGCAAGTTGAACGCCACCAGCGCCAGCGTGACCACCGGTAGCGAACGGGCAGTAAAGCGCGTCTGGTACGGAAGGATCAGCATGGGTCAGTGCACCGAGGCAATCAACGCTTCGAGCCGCTGCGTGTCCGCGGCGAATGCGCGGATACCTTCGGCGAGCTTTTCGACGGCCATCGCGTCTTCGTTAAGCGCGTAGCGGAACGCGCTCTCCGCGAGCGCCGCCTCCCGGTGCGTCTCGGGCGCTGGCATCGCGCTTTCGACCGGTCCGGTCGCCGCCCCCAGCTGGTCGAGCAACTCGGGGCTGATGGTCAGCAGGTCGCAGCCGGCCAGCGCAAGGATCTGGCCGGTGTTGCGGAAACTGGCCCCCATGACCTCGGTCGGATAGCCCGCGCCTTTCAGTCGAGCGTGGATGGCCCGCACCGAACGCACCCCCGGATCATTGGCTCCGTGCATCGCCGCTTCGTCCCAGCCGCTGCCCGCCGCTTTCCGGTACCAGTCGTAGATCCTGCCGACGAAGGGCGAGATCAGGCGGGCACCGGCCTGCGCGGCGGCCACGGCTTGCGCCGGCGAGAAAAGCAGCGTGATGTTGCAGTGGATGCCTTCGCGCTCGAGCAATTCAGCCGCGCGGATGCCTTCCCACGTCCCGGCGATCTTGATCAGCACGCGCTCACGGTCTACGCCGCGACGGTCGTAGAGGTCGATCAAGCGCCGCGCCTTTTCGATGGTCGCTCGCGTGTCGAACGACAGCCGCGCGTCCGCTTCGGTCGATACGCGTCCCGCGACCAGTTCGAGTACGCGCGTCCCGAAGGCGACCAGCACATGGTCGATCCGCTGGCTGATCGGCTCGCCGTTGGCCTCGCGCACGGCAGCGGCCACCATGGGCCGATATGCCTCGAGTTGCGCGGCCTTCAGGATCAGCGAGGGGTTGGTGGTTGCATCGCGCGGCCGCAGGCGTTCGATCGCCCGCAGATCGCCGGTATCGGCGACGATGGTGGTGTGGCGCTTCAAACCCTCCAGCAGAGAGGTCATGGCTTGTCGTGGGTGCTCGTAACGCGGCTGCACGATATAATCTGCAAGTTTATCTGTAGCCAATTTGCGGTAGTGGGGAGGTTACGGGGTTTCCGACCCGCATATCGCAAGGCAGCCGCCGGTGGTCGCCGAACTCCAGCCTCGGACCGCCGGGCTGTGGCAGCAAAAGGGCGGTAGCAGCAAAAGAAGTGCAGCCACGAGAGGCCGTGGCCACAAGAGGAGCCGGGTTTGTCCCCCCTGATTGTCGATCCGCGCCCCGTCGCGGCCCTCATGCTGGCCGACGGGTCGGTCTTTCACGGCCGTTCGATCGGAGCAGCCGGCGAAACGCTGGGGGAGGTGGTTTTCAACACCGCAATGACCGGCTACCAGGAAATCCTGACCGATCCCTCGTATGCCGGCCAGATCGTCACGCTGACCTATCCGCACATCGGCAATACCGGCGTCAATGACGACGACGAGGAGTCCGCTCGCATCTTCGCCGCCGGGCTGATCGTCCGCGACGTGCCGCCGCGGGCATCGAACTTCCGTCTGCAGCGCGATCTTCCGGCTTACCTGCGAGCGAATGGCATCGTCGGCATCGCCGATATCGATACGCGCCGACTGACCCGGTTGCTGCGTGAGCGCGGCGCCCAGGCGGGCTGCATCGTGGCGGCGGAAGAGGGCAGCAAACTGTCCGAGCGCGCGCTGGCCGCAGCGCAGGCGCGTGCGCGGGCTTATCCGGGCATGGCGGGCCAAGATCTGGCGAAAGCGGTGTCCACGACGCATCCTTATGTCTGGACCGAAGGCAGCTGGCGACTGGCGCGCGCCGACTCGACGCCGGGGTATGTGACGCCGACCGAACCGCCGCGTTTTCACGTGGTTGCCTACGACTACGGCGTCAAGCGCAACATCTTGCGATTGATGGCTGATCGCGGTTGCCGGATCACGGTGGTGCCGGCCGAAACGCCTGCGGCCGAAGCATTGAAGCTCGCGCCGGACGGAATCTTCCTGTCCAACGGTCCGGGCGATCCCGAGCCTTGCACCTACGCGATCGAAGCCACGCGCGAGTTCCTCGCACGCAAGCTGCCGACCTTCGGCATCTGCCTCGGGCAGCAGATCATGGGGCTGGCGGTGGGCGGCCGCACGATGAAGATGAAGTTCGGTCATCACGGAGCGAACCATCCAGTGCTCGACGTCGCTACGAAGCATGTCTACATCACCAGCCAGAACCACGGATTCGCGGTCGACGAATCGTCGCTGCCGACGAACGTCAAGGTCACGCACGTATCGCTGTTCGACGGATCGCTACAGGGATTCGCGCTGACCGACGCGCCGGCTTTCTGCTTCCAGGGGCACCCCGAAGCGAGTCCAGGCCCGCACGACATCCGGGGGCTGTTCGACCGTTTTATCGCGGCAATGGAGGACCGATGAGCAATGCTGACGCCGTGCGTGGTGCGCTGGAAGAAGCTGCCGGCTGCCTGTCGCGCTTGCAGGGCGACTCTGAAACGCTCGAGCGCATTGCCGAGGCGGGAGCGCTGCTGGCGAGCACCTTTGCCGCCGGCGGACGCGCCTACTCATGCGGCAACGGCGGGTCGATGTGCGACGCGATGCATTTCGCCGAAGAACTGACCGGACGCTTCCGCGACAACCGTCCCGGTTTCCCCGCGGTCGCAATCAGCGACGCCGGCCATTTGAGCTGCGTGGCGAACGACTTCGGCTACGAGCAGGTCTTCGCCCGCTACGTGTCGACCCATGGGAGGCACGATGACGTGCTGCTGGCGATCAGCACCAGCGGAACCAGCGCAAACGTCGTAGCGGCAGTGGAAGCCGCAAAGTCGCTGGGAATGAAGGTAATCGGGCTGACCGGGCGGGCCGGCACGCCACTGGCCGAGCGTGCGGACATCGCGATCGTCACGGCCGGCGGACGTTACGCGGACCGCGTGCAGGAACTGCACATCAAGGTCATCCACATCCTGATCGAACTGGTCGAGCGGCACCTCGCTCCCGCCAACTACGGGGACAAGGATGCCGCGGCGCAGTGACCTCAAGAGCATTCTGATCATCGGCGCCGGCCCGATCGTCATCGGCCAAGCCTGCGAGTTCGACTACTCGGGGGCGCAGGCGTGCAAGGCGCTGAAGGAAGAGGGCTACAAGGTCATCCTCGTCAACAGCAATCCGGCGACGATCATGACCGACCCGGAAACGGCCGACGTCACCTACATCGAGCCGATCACCTGGCAGGTCATCGAGCGCATCATCGCCAAGGAAAAGCCGGACGCCATCTTGCCGACGATGGGCGGCCAGACGGCCCTCAACTGCGCGATGGATCTCTACAAGAACGGCGTGCTGCACAAGCACGGCGTCGAGCTCATCGGCGCTTCGCCGGTCGCGATCGAGAAGGCCGAGGACCGCCTCAAGTTCAAGGAGGCGATGACGAGCATCGGGCTGGCCTCGGCGCACTCGGACATCGCGCACACACTGGACGAGGCGTTCGCGGTGCAGAAGGCGATGGGCTTCCCGGTCGTCGTGCGGCCGAGTTTCACGCTCGGCGGCAGCGGCGGCGGCATCGCCTGGAACATGGAGGAGTTCGTCTCGATCTGCCAGCGCGGTCTCGACCTGTCGCCGACCCGCGAACTGCTGATCGAGGAATCATTGATCGGCTGGAAGGAATTCGAGATGGAGGTCGTCCGCGACAAGGCGGACAACTGCATCATCATCTGTTCGATCGAGAACGTCGATCCGATGGGGATTCACACCGGCGATTCGATCACAGTGGCGCCGGCGCAGACGCTGACCGACAAGGAATACCAGTTGATGCGCGATGCCAGCATCGCGATCCTGCGCGAGATCGGTGTCGACACCGGCGGTTCCAACGTCCAGTTCGCGATCGATCCAAAAAATGGCCGGATGATCGTCATCGAGATGAATCCGCGTGTGTCGCGCTCGTCTGCGTTGGCGTCGAAGGCGACCGGATTTCCGATCGCCAAGGTGGCCGCGAAGCTCGCCGTGGGCTACACGCTCGACGAGCTTCGTAACGAAATCACCGGCGGCGCGACGCCGGCTTCCTTCGAGCCGACCATCGACTATGTCGTCACGAAGGTCCCGCGCTTTGCGTTCGAAAAGTTCACGCAGGCCGACAACCACCTGACCACGCAGATGAAGTCCGTTGGCGAGGTCATGGCGATCGGCCGCACGTTCCAGGAGTCGTTCCAGAAGGCGCTGCGCGGTCTCGAGGTCGGCTCCGACGGGCTGGACGAGCGATCGACCGACAGCGACGAGATAGTCGAGGAACTCGGCGAACCGGGTCCTGACCGGATTTGGTTCGTGGCCGATGCGTTCCGCATCGGCATGACGCTGTCTGAGATTTTCGAGGAGACCGCGATCGATCCGTGGTTCCTGGCGCAGATCGAGGAACTGGTGCAAATCGAGCACCGGTTGCAGGACCATCGGCTCGCCGAACTTGGCGCCGATGACCTGCGCTACCTGAAACGCAAGGGGTTCTCGGACCGCCGGCTTGCAAAACTGCTTGGAGCGCAGCCGGGCGAGGTGCGCGCTGCGCGCCTGAAATTCGGCGTCAGGCCGGTGTTCAAGCGCGTCGACACGTGTGCCGCCGAATTCGCTACGACCACCGCCTACATGTATTCGACGTATGAGGAGGAGTGCGAGGCCAATCCGACCGACCGCAAGAAGGTGATCGTGCTCGGCGGTGGCCCGAACCGGATCGGCCAGGGCATCGAGTTTGATTACTGCTGTGTGCACGCGGCGTTCGCGTTGCGCGACCACGGCTTCGAGACCATCATGGTCAACTGCAACCCGGAGACGGTGTCGACCGACTACGACACTTCGGATCGCCTGTACTTCGAACCGCTGACGCTGGAAGATGTTCTCGAGATCGTCGACAAGGAAAAGCCGCTCGGTGTGATCGTGCAGTACGGCGGCCAGACGCCGCTCAAGCTCGCGCGCGACCTCGAAGCCAACGGCGTGCCGATCATCGGAACGTCACCTGACTCGATCGATATCGCCGAGGACCGCGAGCGATTCCAGAAGCTGCTGCGGCAGCTCCAGCTCAAGCAGCCGCCGAATCGAACCGCGCGCGCAGAGGACGAAGCGTTGCGCCTGGCCGAGGAGATCGGCTACCCGCTGGTGGTGCGTCCGAGCTACGTGCTGGGCGGCCGCGCGATGGAGATCGTGCATGACTCGCGCGACCTGGAGCGCTATATGCGCGAGGCGGTCAAGGTCAGCAATGACTCGCCGGTACTGTTGGACCGCTTCCTCGACGATGCGATCGAAGTCGACGTCGATTGCCTGGCCGATGGTACGCGCGTGCTGATCGGCGCTGTGATGGAGCACATCGAGCAGGCCGGTGTTCACTCGGGCGACTCCGCGTGCTCGCTTCCGCCATATTCGCTCGCGCCCGCGATCATCGACGAACTGAAACGCCAGACCGAGAAAATGGCACGTGCGCTGAACGTCGTCGGGCTGATGAACGTCCAGTTCGCCATCCAGACGGACAACAACAGCGAACCGGCCATCCATGTGCTCGAGGTCAATCCGCGGGCCTCGCGCACAGTGCCGTTCGTGTCGAAGGCCACTGGCATGCCGCTCGCCAAGATCGCCGCGCTCGCGATGGTCGGCATCAGTTTCGAGCGCCAGGGCGTCACGCGTGAAATCGTCCCGCCATTTTTCTCGGTCAAGGAAGCCGTGTTTCCCTTCGCCAAGTTCCCGGGCGTCGACCCGCTGCTCGGTCCCGAAATGCGTTCAACCGGCGAGGTCATGGGCGTCGGCGAAACCTTCGGCGAGGCGCTGTTCAAGTCACAACTCGGGGCCGGCGCCAGCCTGCCCGAGCGCGGCACGGTGTTCCTGAGCGTGAAGGACCCCGACAAACCCAAGGCCATCGCCGTGGCGCGGTTGCTCCACGACATGGGCTATCAGCTAGTCGCCACGCGTGGCACGGCGCAGGCGGTCGAACAGGCCGGAATTCCGGTGAAGACCGTCAACAAGGTCAAGGATGGCCGGCCGCATGTCGTCGATCTGCTGAAAAATGGTGACATCCAGCTGGTGATCACGACGGTGAGCGAGGTGCGAAGCCAGATCGCCGACTCCCGCTCGATCCGCACGACAGCACTGGCACAGCGCGTGACGTATTACACGACGATGGCAGGCGGCCGTGCGGCAATCGAAGGCATGAAGCATCTCGATCACCTCGAGGTATACGACCTGCAAGGAGCTGCATCGCAGTCTAGAGAGATAGCTCTGCGCGCGAGGGTTGCACCCTGACGTCGCTTTGGCTAGAGTGTTCACGCGGCCCCGGCATCGCCGGGGCTTTGTTTTGTGCGCCAGGCATGGCGCGTAGCGCCGTGACTGGCGCTGTTCAGGTCGCTGTGGTGGCGAGTTGGACGACTTGGGGGTGAAAGTCCCCTACGGACCTTGATAGTGGGAACCGTTAGCCGCACAGCAAGGGTGTCCGTCGCGAGGCGGAATCTGAAGGAAGCTGTACGCAAAGCTGTGGCCCGACGAACAGGAATCGCATATGAGGCAACTTCACTTGGGCGAGAGGGCAAAGCAACTCGAAGCCCGAAACTATCCGGAAGGTGAAGGAGTAGATGCGGCGGGTATCTGCAGCGAAGGTCGCGCGTCTTACCCTGGGAGGCCTGTCAGCCTGCCTTGTGCTACCGGCGTCGAGAGGTGCCGGGATGGGTTGGCAGGAGTCAGCAGAGGCCGTAGTAGTCGTCGGCAACCGCGACGGCAAAGGGCTGAACCTGTCACGAGTGGACAGTCGCGCGTGCTCTCTGTGCATTCAGAGCAGAAGCCGCGGCGCAGGCCGCGGGCCGCCTCGGACGTGCCGCGACCGGAAGTCGCGGATCGCCGGCGCGGTGCTCGATGGATCTCAGGCGACACGCTGAACGAAACACAAACTCACGGGGCTTCGGCCCCCGACAGGAACCGCCGTATACGGAACCGTATGTACGGTGGTGTGGGAGGACGGCAGGGGTGACCCTGCCTCCTACCCGATTCCCGAGAGAAGTCAACGCAACGACATGCCAGGCATCCCGATCACGGCGCGCGGCGCCGAGAAACTGAAAGTCGAACTGCAGCGGCTGAAGGCGGTCGAGCGCCCGACGGTGATCCAAGCGATCAAGGATGCGCGCGAAAAGGGCGATCTGACCGAGAACGCCGAGTACGACGCCGCGCGCGAGCGCCAGGGCTTCATCGAAGGCCGGATCCAGGAACTGGAAGGCAAGCTCTCCAGCCTGCAGATCATCGACCCGGCGACGGTGGACGCCGCCGGACGCATCGTCTTCGGGGCGACGGTCGAACTCGAGGATCAGCAGTCCGGCGAGATGGTCAAGTACCAGATCGTCGGCGACGACGAAGCCGATATCAAAGGCGGGATGATCTCGGTGTCGAGCCCAATCGCGCGAGCATTGATCGGCAAGAGCGAAGGCGACATGGCGCAGGTACTTGCGCCGGCGGGCAAGCGCGAGTATTCGATCGTCTCGGTCGCTTACCAGTAGCCGGCACGTCGGCGACCACTCCTAGCGCCCGCTGCGCTTTCGTGCGGCGCGCGGCTTCGGTGCGTTCGACCGGCCGGCGGCGCGATGCGCGGCGCCAGGATCACGACGCGCGGCGGGCGGGCGGTTGACGCGTTCGGCCTCGCGCCGGTCGGGGGTCGATCGCTTCGGTGCCGACGGTTTGCCGGCGCGCGCCACGCGCGCGTTCGGCTCGACGCGCACTCTCTTGCGCTCCGACGGTGCCTTACGTGATCCGGCTGCTTCGGCCACGACAGATTCCTCGGGCATCGGGCGGTAAAGCACCAGCAGTTTGCCGATCGCCTGCACGCGCGCCGCCGACAAGGTGTCGGCGAGTTCGGTGAAGAGTGCGTCGCGTTCCGCGCGGTCGTCGCCCGGCACGCGCACCTTGATCAGTTCGTGCGCGGCCAGCGCGCGGTCGATCTCCCTGATCACCGGCGTGCTGGCGCCGGCGTTGCCGAGCAGCACCACCGGTTTGAGGCCATGCGCGCGCGCCTTCAGCGCCTGTCGTTCCTTCGGACTCAACGGGACCTCGGGCATAGTGTCATCCTCCTTTCGCTTCATTCAGTGTAGTCACGGATGCCGCAGGCGAAGAAGAAGCATCGTTCGAACCCGGCGTGGATCCAGCGCCATGTCACCGACCCGTATGTGCGGCGTTCGGTCCAGGAGGGCTACCGGTCGCGCGCGGCCTACAAGCTCGCCGAAATCGCCGATGCCGATCGATTGCTGAAACCCGGCATGGCGGTGGTCGAACTCGGTGCTGCGCCCGGCAGCTGGACGCAGGTCGTACGGCGGCGGCTGAGTGCGCCGGACGGAACGCTGCACGGGCGGATCGTCGCGCTCGATCTGCTGACGATGGACCCGGTTCCGGATGTCGACTTCATCCAGGGCGACTTTCGCGAGGAAAGCATCGAGACGCAGCTGGAGGCTGTGCTCGGCGGCTCCCCGGTCGACGCCGTGCTGTCCGACATGGCGCCCAACCTGTCGGGGATCGCCGCAGCGGATGCGGCCCGCAGCTTGCATCTGGCTGAACTCGCCGCCGATTTCGCTGTCAGGCACCTGAGGCCGGAGGGTTTTTTGCTAGTCAAGGCCTTCCAGGGCAGCGGCTACAGCCAACTGGTGGAGCAGTTGAAACGCGACTTCCGCAGCGTGTCGACACGCAAGCCCAAGGCCTCGCGCGAGGAATCTGCCGAAGTGTTTCTGCTGGCGCGCCAGCTGAAGCCGCGGCCGTCCGGCGGGCACGCCGCATGAGCAAATAAGCCTGCGGAACGGCATTGAAATGAGCGGCCCACGACCCCCAAATTGGCGAAGCGGGTCGCCAGCGAGGATTAGAATGGCCCGTCAGCAGTCCGATCTGATTTCGTGCCGAGGCTCCGAGCCTGCTCGGAGCGGCCCAGGGAGCACTCCTTGAACAACAACATGTTCGCGAAAGCCGCCATCTGGATGGTGATCGCGCTCGTCCTGTTCACGGTCTTCAAGCAGTTCGAGAGCCGCCAGAAGCCGGCGGAAACCGTGAGTTACACGCAGTTCCTCGAAGAGGCCAAGGCCGGCAAGATCAAGCGGGTCGAGGTCCAGGGCCGCACGCTGCAGGTGACTCCTTCCGAGGGCACCCGCTACACGCTGACCTCGCCCGGCGATGCCTGGATGGTCAGCGACCTGATGAAGTCCGGCGTCCAGGTGTTCGGCAAGCCCGAGGAAGAGCAGTCGCTGCTGACGACGATCTTCGTGTCGTGGTTCCCGATGCTGCTGCTGATCGGCGTCTGGATCTTCTTCATGCGGCAGATGCAGGGCGGCGGGCGCGGCGGGGCGTTTTCCTTCGGCAAGTCGCGCGCGCGCATGCTCGACGAGAGCAACAATTCGATCACGTTCGTCGATGTCGCCGGCTGCGACGAGGCGAAGGAAGAAGTGCAGGAACTGGTCGAGTTCCTGCGCGATCCGTCCAAGTTCCAGAAGCTGGGCGGCAGAATTCCGCGCGGCGTGCTGATGGTCGGTTCCCCTGGCACCGGCAAGACCTTGCTGGCCAAGGCGATCGCCGGCGAGGCCAAGGTGCCGTTTTTCTCGATCTCGGGATCCGATTTCGTCGAAATGTTCGTCGGCGTGGGTGCAGCGCGCGTCCGCGACATGTTCGAACAGGCCAAGAAGCATGCGCCATGCATCATCTTCATCGATGAGATCGACGCGGTCGGCCGCCAGCGCGGAGCCGGGTTGGGCGGCGGGAACGACGAGCGTGAGCAGACGCTGAACCAGATGCTGGTCGAGATGGACGGCTTCGAGACCGGGGCGGGCGTGATCGTCATCGCCGCGACCAACCGTCCGGACGTGCTCGACCCGGCGCTGCTGCGACCGGGCCGTTTCGACCGGCAGGTGGTCGTTCCGCTGCCCGATATCCGCGGGCGGGAGCAGATCCTCAACGTGCACATGCGCAAGGTGCCGATTGGCGTCGACGTCAAGGCCGACGTCATCGCCCGGGGCACGCCGGGTTTCTCGGGCGCCGACCTGGCCAACCTGGTCAACGAAGCGGCACTCTTTGCGGCGCGGCGCAGTGCGCGCGTCGTCGAAATGACCGACTTCGAGAAGGCCAAGGACAAGATCATGATGGGCGCCGAGCGCCGGTCGATGGTCATGTCCGAGGAGGAAAAGCTCAACACGGCTTACCACGAGTCGGGCCACGCGCTGGTGGCGAAGCTCGTGCCGAAGTCCGACCCGGTGCATAAGGTGACGATCATTCCGCGCGGCCGCGCGCTGGGTGTGACGATGCAGTTGCCAGAGCAGGATCGCTACGCCTACGACCGGCAGTATCTGCTGTCGCGCATTGCCGTGCTGTTCGGCGGTCGCATCGCCGAGGAAGTGTTCATGAACCAGATGACCACCGGCGCCGGCAATGACTTCGAGCGTGCCACGCAGATGGCGCGCGACATGGTCACCCGCTACGGCATGAGCGATGCGCTCGGCCCGATGGTGTACGCCGAAAACGAGGGCGAGGTGTTCCTCGGCCGCTCGATCACCAAGACCACACACGTTTCGGAAGAGACGATGCGCAAGGTCGACGGCGAGATCCGCCGCATCATCGACGAGCAGTACGCGCTGGCGCGCAAGCTAATCGAGGACAACCGCGACAAGGTCGAGGCGATGGCCAAGGCCCTGATCGAGTGGGAGACTCTCGATTCCGAGCAGATCGACGACATCGTCGCTGGCAAGCCGCCGCGGCCGCCGAAGTCGAGCGGATCGGCGCCGCCCACGGGCAAGTCGCCCGCTGGCGGAGTCGAAGGCGCCGCGCAGCCCGCATAGCGGCTCACTCTGCATACCAAGGCCGGCTCGTCCGGCCTTTTTCTTGCCGCTTCTAAAATGGCCGGCATGGACACTCCGGTCGTTTCAGCGCCGGTCGCCTGGAGCGTCGCTGGTGCGACGCTCGATCTGTCGCGACCGCTGATCATGGGCGTGGTCAACGTCACGCCCGATTCGTTCTCCGACGGCGGCCGCTTCCTGTCGTTCGCCGATGCGCACACGCACGCGCTAAGGCTGGTCGACGAAGGGGCCGACCTGCTCGATATCGGTGGCGAATCGACCCGGCCCGGCGCGGCCGACGTGTCCGAGGACGAGGAAATCGGCCGGGTGATCCCGCTGATCGAGGCGTTGCGCGGGTGCGGCGTTCCCCTTTCGATCGATACCAGCAAGGCCGCCGTCATGCGCGCTGCGCTGGCAGCGGGCGCAGCGATCGTCAATGACGTGCGTGCACTGCAAGAGCCGGGCGCTGTCGAGGCGGTGGCTGCGACCGACTGCGGAATCGTCGTCATGCACATGCAGGGAACACCGCGCACCATGCAGCGTGAACCCCGCTATGACGACGTCGTACGCGAGGTTTCGACTTTCCTGCAGGAACGCGTCGTTGCACTCGGGCGAGCGGGCATCGCGGCCGCGCGCATCGTGGTGGATCCGGGCTTCGGATTCGGCAAGTCGGTCGTGCATAACTACACGCTGCTGCACGATCTGCGCGCACTCACGCAGATCGGCCGGCCGCTGCTCGTTGGGATTTCGCGCAAGGCGATGCTCGGCGCAGCGACCGGCCGTCAGGTCGGAGAGCGCGCTGCGGCGTCCATCGCGGCCGCAGTGCTGGCGATCGAGCGAGGCGCGCGTATTGTGCGGGTACACGACGTGGCAGGCACGCGCGATGCAATCCGTGTCTGGGCGGCGATGACAAGAAAGGGAGTCGAATGACGCGCAGGTATTTCGGAACCGACGGTGTGCGCGGGACAGTGGGCGAGGCGCCGATCACGCCCGAGTTCGTGCTGAAACTGGGGCAGGCCGCCGGGCGCGTGCTGGCGCGGCGCGCAGAGGGGGCGGCCGGGCGCCCGACCGTGCTGATCGGCAAGGACACGCGAATTTCCGGTTACATGCTGGAAGCCGCACTGGAAGCGGGTTTCGCCAGCGCTGGAGTCGATGTTGTGCTGTCGGGTCCGCTGCCGACGCCTGCAGTGGCCTACCTGACGCGTGCGCTGCGCCTTGATGCGGGAATCGTCATCAGCGCCTCGCACAACCCGTATCCGGACAACGGCATCAAGTTCTTTTCGGAGCGCGGCACCAAGCTGCCCGACGCGCTCGAGGCACGCATCGAACAGGAGATGGACCAGCCATGGCACTGCGTCGACGCCCGGCGGCTCGGCAAGGTGCGCCGGCTGGACGATGCCGCCGGCCGCTACATCGAGTTCTGCAAGAGCACGTTTCCGAACGACTTCGACCTGAAGGGACTGAAGATCGTCGTCGACTGCGCCAACGGCGCCGCCTACCACGTCGCGCCGCACGTGTTCCATGAACTCGGTGCCGACGTCATTTCGCACGGCGTAGCGCCGAACGGCATGAATATCAACGACGGCGTCGGTGCGCTGCATGCCGAACAGCTGGCGCACGCGGTGCAGGCGGCTGAAGCCGACCTGGGCCTGGCTCTCGACGGCGACGCGGACCGCTTGCTGGTCTGCGACGCTGACGGCCGCATTTATAACGGCGACGAACTGCTGTACGTGGTCGTGCGCGACCGCATGCGGTCGGGCCCCGTCGCCGGCGTCGTCGGGACGCTGATGACCAACTACGCGCTCGAGCGACGCTTCGCCGAGCTCGGCATCGCTTTTGCGCGCGCCAAGGTCGGCGACCGCTACGTGCTCGAGTTGCTGGAGGACAAAGGCTGGCTATACGGCGGCGAAGGTTCGGGCCACCTGCTGTGCCTGGATTGCCACAGCACAGGCGACGGCATCGTTACTGCGTTGCAGATGCTGGCCGCGATGCGGCGCAGTGGACAAACGATGGCGCAGCTGACGTCTGAACTCGTACTTCTGCCGCAGGCGCTGGTCAACGCGCGCATCGAGCGTGGTTTCGACTGGAAGGCGCACACGCCGCTGACGGACGAGATGTCGACCGTCGAGCGCGAATTGCGCGGGGCAGGCCGGGTGCTCATCCGCCCGTCGGGAACCGAGCCGGTGTTGCGTGTCATGGTCGAAGCCGCCGAGCCGGAAATCGCCGAGGCGATGGCGCAGCGCCTCGCGAGTCGCGTCAGCGCCACCGTCCACGGCTGAGCCAGTTGCAACGACGGAGCTAGTGCGCGGCACGTGGTGCCGCTTCGGAGATTGATGAGCCCGGCGCGATCGGCACCTGCAAGGCCAGAAACTGCAGCGTAGCCGCCCGCCATGAATGGCGCTCCGCATGCGCCCGGCACGACGCGCGATCGATACGCAGGGCGTGCAGCGCGGCCTCGACGCAGGTCCTCGTCGAGCACGGCGACCGATGAGCCACCAACCACGTCGATCGGGCCCTTGCACCGGGAACGCGGCGACCGGCGTGCCGCAGCCCAGCGCCTCCAGCATGACGAGGCCGAAGGTATCGGTCCGGCTCGGGAATACGAACACATCGGCGGCGCTGTAGAGCCGCGCCAGGCTGATCGGGTCGAGCACGCCGACGAACCGCACCTCGGGAAAGCGCAATTTCAGCGTCTCGAGCGCGGGCCCGATTCCCGCGACGATCTTGGTTCCCGGCAGGTCGAGCGCCAGGAACGCCTGGATGTTCTTCTCGACCGACACCCGCCCGACATAAAGGAATACCGGATGACGCGCGTCGGTGACCAACGGCTCACGCGGCGAGAAGACTTCGTGGTCCACTCCGCGCGTCCAGAGCGCGACGTTGCTGAACCCGTGGTCGCGCAGTTCGCTCTCCACGGTCGGCGTCGGCGCCATCACGACGCTCGCCGATCCGTGGAAATGACGCAGGAAGCGCGTAGGTCCATTTTTCCGGCACGCCGAACATTGCGTGCAGGTACTGCGGAAAGCGGGTGTGGTATGCGGTCGAGTAGCGCAAAGCACGCCTTCGGCAATAGCGTCGCGCCGCGTAGCCCAAAGGTCCTTCGGTTGCGACGTGAATCGCCGCATCGCGCTGGTCGGCGAGCGCCGCATCGAGCAACCGGGCCAGCCGGTGGTACGGCAGCAGCGACAGCCGGATCTCACCATAACCGGGGCACGGGATGGAGTGGAAATCGAGCGGGGAGATCACCTCGGTTGCGTGTCCGGCTCGCTCGAGTTCGCGGTTGGTGGCCTCGATCGTCCGCACGACCCCATTGACCTGCGGATGCCACGCGTCGGTAACGGTGATGATCTTCATGCGAGCGCTTTCTCCGGTGCAAGGGGCAGCGAGGACTCGACCGCTTCGTCGTCCCAGCGGACGGCCGGCAGCGCGGGCGCCTGACGCCGGTCCCAGGTGACGATGCGCAGCTCGCCCGCTTCGGTCTCGACCAACGCCGTCAGGCTTTCGACCCAGTCGCCGTCGTTGCAGTAGAGCAAGCCGTCCATCGTGCGGATCTCGGCCTTATGAATGTGCCCGCACACCACGCCGTCGTATCCGTGGCGCCGCGCTTCGCGCAGCAGCACCTGCTCGAATCCAGTGATGAAGCTCACCGCGTTCTTGACGCGATGCTTCAGATACTGCGACAGGCTCCAGTACGGCAGCCCGAGCTTGATGCGAACGCGGTTGAAGAGCCCGTTTAACCACAGGACGAACTCGTACAGCGAATCGCCGACGTACGCCAGCCAGCGCGCGTGGAGTATCACAGGCGTCGGCGAAGTCACCGTGGACCACCCACAGGCGCCGGCCGTCCTTCAGCGCGTGTACGGCATCCCGTCGGATCGCCACCTGGCCGAAATCGAGACCGGTGAACTGCCGGGCTACCTCGTCGTGGTTGCCCGGGATGTAGACGACATGCGTGCCCTTGCGCGCCTTGCGCAGCACCTTTTGTACGACGTCGTTGTGGGACTGGGGCCAGTAGAACGTTTTCTTCAGCGCCCAGCCGTCGATGATGTCGCCGACGAGGTAGAGCGTGTCGCACTCGTTATGGCGTAGGAAGTCGAGCAGGTAACTGGCCTTGCAGCCGCGCGTGCCGAGATGGATATCCGAAATGAAGATCGCGCGATAGCGCCCAACCGCTGGCTCGGGATCGCTGATGATCTGTTCCGGCCGAAGGTTGCGCCAACAGCGCGGTTGCGGCTGACGCCAACTGCGTCGACTCGGCGGTCGCCGCACTCCACAACGCGAACTTCAGTCGAAGCCATCGCACCATGAGGGATGAACCCTAGGGTGTTCTGGTGACTTCGATATGACACGAGGGCTTGCCGGCGTTTGTTGATGTGCATTGGAAACATGGGTGGGCGGACGGCAACGTAGCGGAATTCGCGTTGGTCGCTTTGCCAAGAGGTTCACAGCTACACAGGCGAATGCAGCGGTGCCGTTGAGCGCCCCGTGCTCTGGCGCGCGCCGCTCGACACCTGGTTGTCCGCTTCGCTGGCGCAGGGACGGGCCAGGGTTCCCCTCAGACGTCCTGGCCTTTCAGTCCATGCCGCTTCATCTTCTCCCAGAGCGTTTTGCGCGAGATGCCCAGGATTGTCGCTGCGAGGCCGACGCGGCCGTCTGTCCGCTGCAGTATGGCTGCAAGATAACCTCGCTCAGCGTCCCCAATGAAGTGGTCGAGCGTCGGCAGGCCACCTGTCGTGCCTTCGCGACGCCCGCCCGGGATGTCAAACAAGTCGGCCACGCTCAGCGCACCGGCCTCGCTAAGTATGCAGGCACGCTCTAGGCGATTGCGCAATTCCCTGACATTGCCGGGCCAGGTGTGCGCCAGCATGGCTGCTTGTGCATCGGCCAGCAGCACGCGCGGATGCTCGCCCAGGTCGGCGGCCTGATCCGCGAGAAACCTCTGCGCAAGCCAGAGAATGTCCTCGTGACGCTCGCGCAGGCTGGGGACATGCAGGTGAACGACATTGATCCGGTAGTACAGGTCTTCGCGGAAACCGCCGTCGCGCACCATCGCCGCGAGATCACGATGCGTGGCACAGTAGACGCGGACATCGACGCCAATCGCTGCCTCCGACCCCAGCCGCTGAATGCTACGTTCCTGGATCGCGCGCATCAGCTTGACTTGCATGGCGAGCGGAAGATCGCCAATCTCGTCGAGAAATAGCGTTCCCCGGTGTGCCTGTTCAAAGTAGCCCTTGCGCTCGCGATCGGCTCCGGTGTATGCGCCACGTTCATGGCCGAAGAACGAGTCCTCGAGCAGGCTCTCTGGTATGGCGCCGCAGTTCACCGGGACAAACGGCTGTTTATCCCCGCTGGAAGACGCGCGATGCAGGTAGTGCGCCAGCACCTCCTTGCCGCTGCCGCTCTCACCAGTGATCAACACGGTGCGCGCCCGGGCGCCGACGCGCTGCGCGGTCGCCGATAGCGCTCGCATTGGCGCGGAAATGCCGAGGTCCGACTTCGGCTGATCCACGGCGGGGGTCGCGACCCCGACGAGCGTGCGCACCTTTCCGACCAGGTCGGCAATATCGAATGGCTTCGACACGTAGTCTGCGGCGCCCCGGCGCAGCACGCTGACTGCGCCTTCTATCGACGCGAAGCCTGTGATGAAGATAAACGGAGGCGTAAGCGCGAGGTCGTCATTGGCGCGCGCCAGCACTTCCTCCCCGCTGATGTCGGGCAGGCGGATGTCGGAGATCACGGCGTCGTACGGTGAGGCGCCAAGGGCAGCGAGAGCATCGTTGCCGCGCTTGTACCAGTCGGTGCGGAATCCTTCGAGGCTGAATCGATCGCACAGCGATTCGCCCATGATCGGGTCGTCTTCGATCAGGCAGATGTGCGGTGTGCTCATGTCGGCCGCTCCGATGGCTGCGTCGATGCCAGTGGAAGTTCAACGTTGAAGCGAGTCACGCCGCGGTCACTACCGGCAGCGATCGATCCGCCGAGCTGCAGTGCGATCTGGTAACTGACCCAGAGTCCCAGCCCATGCGAGGGCGCGCCGGCACTCCGCTCGGCCGTCACGAAGGGTTCGAATAGTCGCTCCATCTGCTCCGCGGCCGGCGGCTCACCGGTATTTGTCACTGAGATGATCAACCTGCCGTCACGCTCGCTGACATCAAGCGTGACGATACCGCCGGGCGAGCACGCATTGGTCGCGTTGAGCAGCAGGTTCAGCACGAGCTGACGTACTTGATGTGCCGGCAGTGGCAGCGTCGGCGAGGCATCGATGCGCCACTGCAAGCGGACGTTGCGCTGCGCCGCCTGGGGCTGGACGAGCTCCTTCAGATCGTTCCAATCAGACTCTGTCAGCGCCGGGGAGTCCAGGCGTGCCTCAACAAGTAGGGCACGAACCGTTGCGCGGATCTGCTCCAGCCCTCGCTGCAGCAGGCCGATCGTGCGCCGGGTCAGCGCGTCCGGCGCGCCGTGGCGCGCCAGGGTATCCAGCGAGTTCAGCATGCCCCCAAGTGGATTGTTGATCTCGTGAGCCACCGCCGCCGACAGGCGACCGACTGCGGCAAGGCGCTCGGACTGAACCATCTCGCGCTCGAGCGACTCTTTGCGGGCGAGATCACTCAGCATCTGCCGAAAGCGCATCGACAGTGTCCCGATCTCGTCACCCCCTCCCGCAGGCAGCTGTGTTGCAATGGTCTGGGGAGGGTCACGGCCGACCCGGCTCATCGCGGCCGCCAGACGCGACATCGGTCCGGCGATGCGGGTTCCCCAATACCAGCCCAACGGCACGAGCAGCAGCAGACCCGGGATGCTGACCAGCAGCAGACGCCCGAGCGTCTCGCGCACGCGTGCCCGAAAGAGATCAGCGTCAAACGCCAGTAGAACCGCCCCAAGATAAGTTCCATCATCCGCCAGCACGGGTCCCGCAGAAAGAAACAAGGCTTCGCCGGCCGGATCCGGAGCATCGAAACGGAACGATCTGTCCGAAGCCGCCGAGGAGAGCGACGCGCGCTGCGCGGCTGGGAGCGTGTCGGCACTGGCGAACACGGGCAGGCGCTTGGGATCGCTCGCTACAAACACCCGGTTCGCAGCATCGAAAATGACGATGCTCTGCAATGGATTTCCAGGGGAGCGCACCTCGAGCGGCGTGCGGATCACTTCATAGGCCTGCCAGAGGTCATCACGCAAAATGGGCTCGCGCACCGAGCGCGCCAGGACGGCGGCCAGGTTAAGCGCGCTCGATTCCAGGTCGCGCTGTGCATCGGCCGATGCACTCGTCAGCAGAGCTGCCGTAACGACCCCTTCGGTCAATACGATGACGACCGTGATCGCCAGCGGGATCTTCAGGCGATAGCTGAGTCCCGTGACCCATTTCACGTGCGCCCTCGCTGAACGATGTCGACAAGTGCGCGAACGCCATCGAACAGCGCTGGCTTGTCGACCGCAAAACCATCGAGGTTGAGTCGGCCCAGGATCTGCCTGCCGTCGTCCGTGCTGTTCATTGCGACGAGAACGTCTGCGAGGCGTCGGGCCGGCTCGTCCCCAAGCGAGCGGCGCGCGACGATCGGCGGAAAACCATAGGTCGGCGAGCGCCACGCGACGCGCACGCCCGATGTGCTCCTGGGTAACTGAAGGGCAAGGGTGTCCCACACGTAGCCGTCGACCGAGCCCGCGTCCGCCACGCCGGCTTGTACCGCCTCGACGACCTTGCGGTGGCTGTAGGTGAAGAACGTCCGGCGGAAATGCGAAGGCGCTGTCAGGTGCGCGCGCACCAGTTCCGCTGATGGAACAAGGTAACCGCTGTTGGAAAGCGGATCGCTGAACGCATAGACGCGCTGTGCCAGGTCAACGATGGACCGGGTTCTCCCATCCGAAGTTGGAACGATCAGATAGGAGCGGTACAGCGGCACGCCCTGATAGACCGGTACCGCCACTAAGGTCAGTTTCCGTTCCTGCGCGACGTACGGAAATCCGCACAGCCATGCGACGTCGATCGACTCGTCGAGCAAACCGTCGAGCACTTCACGGTAATTGGCACGCTGGACAAATCGAACCGGTTGTTGAAGTTGCTTTTCGAGATAGATCTGCCAGACCGACAGCAGCGAAATCTGGTCGTTGAGGAATACCGGGGTCGTGCCGAAGCGAAGCGTTTCCGACGACGTGGCACGGACTACTGCCGGCGCCGCAAGGAGAGCACTCATCAGGCGGCGGCGGTTACGACTTCGTAACCCGTCAGGGCGGGGGTGGCTCATGGCGCGTTACGTTTCATTCACAGTGACTCGTGACATGTCGTCGTCATCGCGGCGCACCAATCGAATCGTTTCAGGCTCTTGCAGTGCCCGACTCCGGTGAGAGACCGCGCGGCATAGATCTTGCGGACGTCGCGGCAGAAAGCTCGAAGCACATTAGCAAGCTTTCGCCCCGAGGAGGAGTCATGACCCAGAACGCTTCCCGACGCTGGTTTCTGAAAGTCAGCGGTGCCGGCGCCGTCGGCGCGGTTGCGGCCGTGACGTCTACCAACGCAGCCGCGCAACAGGACACCAGCCGTACCGTGCTGCCATATCCGCGCAAGGTTGTCGGCGTGGCCGCATCGATGCCCGCCAATGCTGCCGTGAACTTCACTTATCCCGATGCCGCCTCTCCGTGCGTCGCGGTGAAGCTCGGCACGCCGGTCGCCGGGGGCGTCGGCCCGACGGCGACATCGTCGCCTACAGCGCGCTGTGCACACACATGGGATGCCCGGTCACCTACGACGCGGCAGCCAAGACCTTCAAGTGCGGCTGTCACTTCAGCATGTTCGATGCCGAAAAGGGCGGGCAGATGATCTGCGGCCAGGCCACCGAGAACCTGCCGCGCGTTCGCCTGGACTTCGACAGCAAGGCGGGAACCGTCTCCGCCGTTGGCGTCGATGGTCTGATCTACGGCCGCCAGGCCAACGTCCTGTAAGCGGGAGGGCGAGCATGAGCCAGAACGATCGAATCACGCTGCCGCCGTGGAGCGCGAAGCAGACCAACATGACCTGTCACTTCTGCATCGTCGGTTGCGGCTACCACGTCTACACGTGGCCGGAAGGACAGGAGGGCGGACGCGCACCGAACCAGAACGCGCTCGGCCTCGACTTCCGCAAGCAGTTGCCGCCGATGGCGGTGATACTGACGCCGGCGATGACCAACGTCGTGATCGGATCGCGACGGCACCCGGCGCAACATCATGATCGTGCCGGACAAGGCCTGCGTCGTGAACAGGGGCTGTCGTCGACACGCGGCGGCAAGATGGCCCCATACATGTACACGCCCGACGGTGTCGGCAAGGAGCGGTTGACGCATCCGATGCTGTATGCCGGGCGACCAGTGGGTCGAGACCGACTGGGATACGGCCCTGGCCATCTACGCCGGCCTCATCAAGACGCATGCTCGACAAGGACGGGCCGAACGGCGCTGGTGTTTTCAGCGTTCGACCACGGCGGCGCCGGCGGAGGTTTCGAGAACACCTGGGGCAGCGGCAAGTTGATGTTCACGGCGATGCAGACGCCCATGGTGCGCATCCACAACCGCCCGGCCTACAACTCCGAGTGCCATGCCACCCGCGATATGGGCGTCGGCGAACTCAACAACAGCTACGAAGATGCCAGCTGGCCGACGTGATCGTGGCGATCGGGACCAACGCCTACGAGACGCAGACCAACTACTTCCTCAATCACTGGGTGCCCAACCTGCAGGGCGGGACGGCCGCCAAGAAGAAGCAGCGATTCCCGAACGAAGCATTCGCCCAAGACAAGAATCGATCTTCGTCGATCCGCGCCGCACGCCAACAATCACCATCGCCGAGCAGATTGCCGGCAAGGACAATTTGCTGCACCTGGACATCCAACCGGGCACCGACATCGCGCTGTTCAACACGCTGTTCACCCACGTCGTTGCGCAAGGGATGGATCGATCGCGAGTTCATCGCCAAGTCGCACCAAGGGATTCGATGCGGCTGTCGCAGCCAACAAGATGTCGCTGGAGGAAGGAAGCCGGATCACCGGCGTGCCGGTCGCCAAATTGGTCCAGGCAGCGGAGTGGGCCTACAAGCCCAAGGCGGCCGACCAACTGCCGCGAACCATGCACGCGTACGAGAAGGGAATCATCTGGGGCAACGACAACTACCTGATCCAGTCGGCGCTGGTCGATCTGGTGCTCGCGACCCACAACGTCGGCCGCCGCGGCACCGGCGTCGTGCGCATGGGCGGCCACCAGGAGGGCTACACCCGGCCGCCCTATCCGGGCAACTCGAAGATCTACATCGACCAGGAGCTCATCGCCGGCAAGGGCCGCATGATGACCTGGTGGGCCTGCAACAACTTCCAGACCAGCAACAACGCGCAGAAACTGCGCGAAGTCGTGCTGCGGCGCTCACAGATCGTGAAGGAGGCGATGGTCAAGGCGCGCGGCGCGACGCCGACCAGCTGGTCGACGTCGATTTACGAGGCCACGACCAAGGGTGGACTGTTCGTCGCGAGCATCAACCTCTATCCGACCAAGCTTGCCGAGGCGGCGCACCTGATGTTGCCGCCGCGCATCCTGGTGAGACGAACCTCACGTCGATGAACGGCGAGCGGCGCATGCGCCTGTCCGAGAAGTTCATGGACCCGCCAGGCACCGCCATGTCGGATTGCCTGATCGCTGCGCGCATGGCGAACACCCTCAAGGCGATGTACGAGAAGCGATGGCAACGCGGCACATGGCAGACACGCTTCAACGGCTTCGACTGGAAGACCGACGAGGATGCGTTCAACGACGGCTTCCGCCGCGCCGGGCAAAGCGGCGTCGGCCCGATCGATAGCCAGGGCGGCGACACCGGAAACCTGGCGACGTACGCGCTGCCTGCGGGCCGCCGGCACCAACGGCGTGCAGTTGCCGATCAAGGAAGTCCGAAACGGCAAGCTGGTCGGCACCGAAATGCTCTACACCGATGGCAAGTTCGATACCAAGGACGGAAAGGCGCGAGTTCAAACCGTCGCCCTGGCCCGGCCTGCCGAAGCCGGTCGCCGAGCAGAAGGCGAAGTACAGGTTCTGGATCAACAACGGCCGCAACAACGAGATCTGGCAGACCGCGTATCACGATCAGTACAACGAGTTCGTGCGCGGCCGCTATCCGATGGCCTACATCGAGCTCAACCCGCAGGATGCGCAGCAACTCGGCGTGCGCGGCGGCGACATCGTCGAGGTCTTCAACGATTACGGCTCGACCTTCGCCATGGCTTATCCGACGCAGACGGCCAAGCGAGGCCAGACGTTCATGCTGTTCGCCTACTTCAACGGAATCCAGGGTGACGTGACGACGGACTGGACCGACCGGAACGTCGTGCCCTACTACAAGGGAACGTGGGCCGACATCCGGCGCGTCGGAACGATGGAGGAGTACAAGCGCACCGTCAGCTTCAAGGAGCCGCACTTCGCCTAGCTATCCGCTGTCTCCCTGGCAACGGATTGGGCCGCTGCAAAGCGGCCCTTTTTTTGCGCTGGCGCACTGTCGCCTGGTTCCCGCGTCGAACGCCTCGAGCCAAAATTCTGCTTGACTCAGTTTGATTATTCGATAATATTCGAAATATGGAATCGACTACTGTGGTTCGCGCCCTCGCAGCTCTGGCCCAGGACACTCGCCTGGGCGTCTTTCGCTTGCTTGTGCAGCAGGGACCGAGCGGTCTGGCGGCAGGCGAGATCGCCGAGCGGCTCGCGATCGCGCCGGCCACGCTGAGTTTCCACCTCAAGGAGTTGTCACATGCCGAGCTTGTCACGTCGCGCCAGGACGGCCGCTTCAATTTCTACGCGGCGAACTTCCCGGCGATGAATGAACTGCTGGCTTACCTGACCGAAAACTGCTGTGCGGCCGATTGCGGGCCGGGCGCCGCCTGCGCATCGGTCGCTTCCTGTGCCCCGAACCCAAAGCGCGCCGCCCCAACCCGGCGCAAGTCCCAGAGGAGCAACGTATGAAACGCTTTCACGTCCATGTGTCGGTGCCGGATCTCGATGCCAGCATCCGCTTCTACTCAACTCTGTTCGGCACCGAGCCGGCAGTCGTCAAGTCCGACTACGCCAAGTGGATGCTGGAAGATCCGCGAGTGAACTTCGCGATCTCGAAGCGCGGCGGCAAGACCGGCATCAATCACCTCGGCCTGCAGACCGATAGCGACGCGGAGCTCGAAGCTCTGAATGGACAGCTGCAGCAGGCGGACCTCGCCACGCACGCCGAGAAGGAAGCTGCCTGCTGCTACGCGCGCTCCAACAAGTACTGGGTGACGGATCCGGCCGGCATCGCGTGGGAGACGTTTCATACCCTCGGATCGGTACCGACGTTCAATGGCGAGGGTGAAGGGGCTGTCGGGGCCTGCTGCACCCCAGCGGCCGAGGCAGCGGCTGTGTCCAAAGAGAACGCGGCGGTCGTGGCCACAGCGTGTTGCGGCTGAGCAAAGACACTGCGTGATGCTGACCGTGGCCCTGCAATCCGCCGAGGCAGAGCACCATCAGGCTGTGCTTGCGCTGTTGCAGCAGTCGGGTCTGGCGTGGACTGATTTGCCGAAGGCTGCGATGCGGGGTTTCGTCGTCGCTTGCGATGGCGAGTGTGTGATCGGGACGATCGGCGTCGAGCGGTATGGCGGCGCCGGCCTGCTGCGGTCGCTCGTGGTCGACCCCGCATGGCGCGGCCACGGGATTGGAGCCATGCTGGTGCAAGCCGCGGAGGAACGTGTCCGCGTCCGCGGCGTGAAAGCGCTCTGGCTGCTGACGACCGACGCGTCCGACTACTTCGCCGCGCGCGGGTATGCAACGGCCGAGCGCGCCAGCGCGCCTGCGGACCTGCTGGACTGCGCGCAATTCAGGTCGCTCTGTCCGTCGAGTGCGGCATGCCTGCGCAAAACACTTGACTGATCCACACACTCACTTCACGACGCGGAGCATTCATGACGTCACCCAAGATACCGTACAGCGTGCTTTTCCTCTGCACGGGCAACTCGGCGCGTTCGATCCTGGCAGAGGTTCTCCTGAACGCGATGGGCGGAGACCGTTTCCGCGCCTATTCCGCCGGCAGCCATCCGAAGGGGCAGGTCAATCCGCACGCCATCAAATTGCTGGGCAAGAACCGCTTGCCGACCGAAGGCCTGCGCAGCAAGAGCTGGGACGAGTTTGCAGCGCCGAGTGCACCGAAGCTGGACTTCGTCTTCACCGTGTGTGACGACGCCGCCGGCGAGGTCTGCCCGATGTGGCCCGGCCAGCCGATGACCGCGCACTGGGGCGTGCCCGACCCGGCGGCGGCGACAGGCACGGATGAGGAGATCGATCGCGCGTTCTTCCGTGCTTACGAGCAGCTGCAGCGGCGGATCAGCCTGTTCGCAAGCCTGCGGCTGGACAAGCTGGATAGGCTGACGCTGCAGAAGCGGATCGAAGAAATCGGGCAGACGCGCGACGAGACAGCAGCGCCCAAGGCAGCCTGAGCGCGTACATGAACACAGCAGTAGCAGCCACGCCCGGATCGATCCAGTCGATGCTCAACCTGCTCCTGACGAAGCTCGATCGAGTGGCACTGAAGCAGCGGCTCGACGATATCGGCAAGCGCTGACGGTGGAAAACACGCAGTCTCGCCGGCTGGTTGCCGAGGCGCTGGGCAGCGCCTTGCTGCTGGCCACGGTGGTGGGCTCGGGAATCATGGCTGAGCGTCTGTCGGGTGGCAACGCGGCACTCGCGTTGTTGGCGAATACGCTCGCCACCGGAACGATGCTGTTCGTGCTGATCACGATATTCGGTCCGGTCTCCGGCGCGCATTTCAACCCGGCGGTCAGCGCCGTCGAGGTGCTCGAAGGCCGCCTGCCGGCGCGTGACCTTGCCGGTTATGTCGCGGCCCAACTGGCCGGCGCGATTGCCGGTGTCTGGGTGGCTCACCTGATGTTCGAGCTCCCGGTACTGCAGGCGTCGTTGAAGGTCCGAGCGGGCGTTGCGCAGTTTCTCGCGGAGTTCGTTGCGACGGCCGGGCTGCTGGCGACGATCCTCGGCTGCGTGCGATTCGCCACCGAGCGCGTCGCTGCAGCCGTCGGCTGCTATATCGCGGCGGCCTACTGGTTCACCGCTTCGACGTCTTTCGCCAATCCGGCGGTTACCGTGGCGCGCTCGCTCAGCGACACATTCGCGGGGATCCAACCCGTCGACGTGCCGGCATTCATCGGTGCGCAGTTGCTCGGCGCTGTGGCCGCCTGGGGTGTCTTCCGCTGGCTCGTGCCCGGGCGTCCTCGCGCCCGAGATCGCGTATCAGGCCCTTCATGAGCGACGACGGCGCCGGGTTGCGCCGTCGGTTTTGCGCGGCCGCCGCTTATCGCTTCGGCGGCAGCAACACGCGGTCGACCACATGAACCACGCCGTTGGCGGCGTTGAGGTCGGCCTTGGTGACGACTGCGTCTTCGACCGTCACGTAGGTTCCCGAGCGCGACAACGCCAGATTCGCGCCGTTGACCGACTTGACGTTGCCCTGCTTGACGTCCGCCGCGCCGGCCTTGACCGGAATCACGTGATACGTCAGCACTTGGGTCAGCAGTTCCTTGTTCTTGGCCAGTTCGTCCATGGTCTTCGCCGGAACCGCCTTGAACGCCGCGTTGGTCGGCGCAAACACGGTGAATGGCCCGGCACCTGACAGGGTCTGCGTCAGTCCGGCGTCGCTGATCATCTTGCTAAGGGTCGACAGCTCCGGATCGGACGCGATGACTTCCGGCACGGTCTTCGGTTGCATCGAGGCACAGCCGGCGAGCGATACCGCAAGCAGGCCGAGCAGCCACGAACGACGGTTCATGCTGAAACTCCTGCAGGTGGTTGAACAACGGTGGTGCGCGCAACACCGCGCGCAGCACGGCCGACAAGTTAAGTGGGCGACATGACTGCTGCATGACATGCGCGCCAAGCGCTGTGTCTCAGAGGGAAGAGCGGGTGCGTGTCATCAAAATGAGGGTGACATGTCACCGGATTGTCATCGACCGTTTCTAGACTGCAGCACGCTACTGGCGTACCCGCATATCCGTTATCTCCTCTCCTCGAACTGCCCTGAGGTAGATCCCATGAGAAATGCTTGCATCAAGGCCCTCGCGGCCGCCTTTGCATTGGCCAGTGTCTTCTCTACAGCCCTGGCGCAGGAAGTGACCGGCGCCGGTGCGACCTTCCCGGCTCCGCTCTATGCGAAGTGGGCCGATGCCTACAACAAGGCAACGGGTGTTCGCATTAATTACCAGTCGGTCGGATCCGGTGCGGGTCTCCGCCAGATCCGCGGCAAGACCGTCGACTTCGGCGCTTCCGACATGCCGCTGACGGACGACGAATTGCAGAAGGACGGGCTGGTTCAGTTTCCGACCGTGATCGGCGGCGTGGTTCCCGTGTTCAATATTCAGGGGATCGAGGCGCGCCAACTGCGCCTGACGGGCCAAGTGCTGGGTGACATCTATCTTGGCAAAATCACCAAGTGGAACGATCCGGCGATCGCTGCACTCAATCCCGGACTCAAGTTGCCTGACACTGCGATATCGCCAGTACGCCGCGCCGACGGTTCCGGCACGACGTTCATCTTCACGAACTATCTGTCGAAGGTGAACCCGGAATGGAAGACCAAGGTCGGCGAAGGGACCGCCGTCAACTGGCCCGCGGGCGCGGGTGGCAAGGGTAACGAGGGCGTCTCCGCGTTTGTGCAGCGACTGCCGAACTCGATCGGCTATGTCGAGTACGCGTACGCCAAGCAGAACAAGCTGCCCTACGCATTGATGCAGAACTCTGCGGGCGCCTTCGTGGCGCCTGATGACGCGGCGTTCAAAGCGGCGGCCGCAGGCGCGGACTGGTCGAAGACGTTCTACCAGATACTGACCAACCAGCCGGGCAAGGACTCGTGGCCGATCACGGGCGCTACGTTCATCATGATGCACACCAAGCAGGACAAGCCGCAACAGGCATCGGCTGCACTGCGCTTTTTCGACTGGGCGTTTGCCAACGGCGACAAGATGTCGGATGACCTCGACTATGTTCCGCTGCCGGACAAGCGTCGAAGCGATAATCCGCCAGCAATGGGGCAAGATAACCGACGCTTCGGGCAAGGCGGTCCTTTCCAAGTAGTGTTTACGCCGCCGGCTCCGCGGGTGCTCGCTCGCGGCGCGGCGGACCTATTGCAGGCTCCCGCGGGGCACGGACCGTGCTTCGCTGCGAGGGGACCATACGATGGACGCTACTGTGTCCGAAGCCGCGTACCGCACGGAAGTCAGGGCCGCGCGGATGCCTGAAGGGCCTCCCGCGAGGCGGTCCGGTCGGCTCGGCGACCTCGATCTTTCTGAACCTGACGCGTGGCGCAGCCATACTCACGCTGTTGCTGCTCGCCGGGATCATCTTGTCGCTGGTGATCGGCGCCTGGCCGTCGATCCGCGAATTCGGGCTGAAGTTCCTGTGGACCGCCGAGTGGGATCCCGTTCAGGAGAAGTTCGGCGGGCTGGTCATGATCTACGGCACGCTGATGACCTCACTGATTGCGCTGATCATTGCGGTCCCGGTCAGCTTCGGCATCGCGCTCTTTCTGACCGAGCTTTCGCCGAAATGGTTGAAGCGTCCGTTGGGAACCGCGATTGAACTGCTGGCGGCGATCCCATCGATCGTCTACGGCATGTGGGGCCTGCTGGTGTTCGCGCCCATCCTGTCGCAGTTCGTACAGCAGCCGTTGCAGCGGGCCTTCGGTGACGTACCAGTACTGGGCAGTTTGTTCTCCGGCGCCCCGGTCGGCATCGGTATCCTTTCGGCCGGCATCATCCTGGCCATCATGATCATCCCGTTCATCGCGGCGGTGATGCGCGATGTGTTCGAGATCACGCCGCCGATGCTGAAGGAGTCCGCCTATGGCGTCGGGGCCACGACCTGGGAAGTGGTCTGGAGAGTTGTGCTTCCGTACACCAAGGTAGGTGTCATCGGCGGCATCATGCTCGGGCTGGGCCGCGCGCTCGGCGAAACGATGGCGGTGACCTTCGTGATCGGCAATTTCAACCAGCTGAACAGCCTGTCGTTGTTCGAGGCCGCCAACTCGATCACTTCGGCGCTGGCCAACGAGTTCGCCGAGGCAACCCCCGGATTGCACGAGGCTTCGCTGATCTACCTGGGACTGATCCTTTTCTTCATTACGCTGGTCGTGCTGGCATTCAGCAAGTATTTGCTGATGCGGCTGAAGGCCGGTGAAGGGGCGAAGACATGAACGCCATCGCCCAGCCCGTCAATGCCGACTACCGGCTGCCGATGCACCGGCGTCGCAAGGTAATCAACGTCATTGCGCTGACGTTGTCCCTCGCGGCGATGGCCTTCGGCCTGGTATGGCTGATCTGGATCCTGTGGGACACGCTGTGGCTGGGCGTGCACGGACTGAGCGTCGCGATTTTCGTGCAGGACACTCCGCCGCCCAATGCGGACGGCGGGGGCCTGCGCAACGCGATCGTCGGTTCGTTGGGGATGGTGCTCGCCGCCACGGCGGTCGGAACGCCGATTGGAATCCTGGCGGGAATCTATCTCGGCGAGTATGGCCAGCGGGGCTGGCTCGGCAATGTCACCCGATTCATCAACGACATTCTGTTGTCCGCCCCATCGATCGTGATCGGACTGTTCGTCTACACGATCATCGTCGCGCAGACGAGAACCTTCTCGGCGTTCGCCGGGATCGTTGCGCTGGCGCTGATCGTGATCCCGGTCGTGGTTCGGACGACCGAGAACATGCTGCTGCTGATCCCCAATGCACTGCGCGAGGCGACCTTTGCGCTGGGCGCGCCCAAGTGGATCGTGATCCGTCGCGTCACCTTGAAGGCCGCGCGGGCAGGCGTGATTACCGGTGTGCTGTTGGCGCTGGCGCGCATCGCCGGCGAAACGGCGCCGCTGCTGTTTACCGCCCTGTCGAACCAATTCTTCACGCTGAGCCTCGGCCAGCCGATGGCGAACCTGCCGGTGACGATCTTCAAGTTCGCCATGAGCCCGTTCACCAACTGGCAGCAGATGGCCTGGGTCGGGGTCTTCCTCATCACGGTCGGCGTACTCGTACTGAACATTGCCGCGCGAGTACTGTTTCGCCACAAGAACTAGGAGCCACGATGGACACCGCCAAGAGCGCGCTGAAGCCGACCGAGACGGTCAAGATGAAAGTCCGCGACCTCAACTTCTACTACGGCAAGTTCCAGGCGCTGAAGAACATCAACCTCGAAATCCCGGAAAAGAAGGTCACCGCCTTCATCGGGCCGTCGGGCTGCGGCAAATCGACGCTGCTGCGGGTGTTCAACCGCATGTTCGAGCTGTATCCCGAGCAGCGCGCCCTTGGCGAGGTCAACGTCGACGGCGAGAATATCCTCACTTCGAAAGAGGACGTCGCGTTGATCAGAGCCAAGATCGGGATGGTGTTCCAGAAGCCGACGCCGTTTCCGATGTCGATCTACGACAATATCGCTTTCGGCGTGAAGCTGTTCGAGGATCTGTCGAAGTCGGCCCTGGACGATCGTGTCGAATGGGCGCTGCGCAAAGGAGCACTGTGGAACGAGGTGAAGGATAAGCTGGGACAGAGCGGCACCAGCCTTTCCGGCGGGCAGCAGCAGCGGCTGTGCATCGCGCGCGGGATCGCGGTGCGGCCCGAGATCATCCTGTTCGATGAGCCGTGTTCGGCGCTCGACCCCATTTCGACCGCAAAAATCGAGGAGCTGATCGACGAACTCAAGTCGGACTACACGGTGGCCATCGTCACGCACAACATGCAGCAGGCGGCCCGGGTCTCGGACTACACGGCGTACATGTATCTCGGCGACCTGGTCGAGTTCGGCGAGACCGACCAGATCTTCATCAAGCCGAGGAAGAGGGAAACCGAGGACTACATTACCGGGCGCTTCGGCTGACCCGTAGGCCCATAATCGGGATGACACGGAAGGGCGGCAGATGAGTGGAGATCACTCGATGAGAAAGTACGACGAGGAACTCGAGGCAATGCGCTCGCGCGTGCTGCAGATGGGCGGCCTGGTCGAGTCGCAGGTACGTACCGCGCTCGACGCTTTTGAGACGGCCAATGTCGACCAGGCGCAGCAGGCGATCGACGCCGACCGCCGCGTCAACGAGCTCGAAATGGACCTTGACCAGATGGTCAACCACGTGATCGCGCGCCGGCAGCCGACGGCCGGAGACCTGCGCATGATCACCGGCATCGCCAAGGCGATCACGGACATCGAGCGAATCGGCGACGAGGCCAGCAAGATTGCGCGCGCCGCCAAATGGTTGCGCGAGAAGGCCGGCCAGTCGCGCGTGAATCGCGTTCCTGACATCCGCTATTCGGGCGATGCGGCGGTTTCGATGCTGAGGCGCGCGCTCGATGCCTTCGCGCGCCTGGATGCCCAGGCTGCGGCGTCGATCATCAAGGACGATCAGGGCGTAGACGACCGTTTCCGCGCCATCCTGCGGCAGCTGATCACCTTCATGATGGAGGATCCGCGGACCATCTCCGCGTCGCTCGATACCGTGTGGGCCGCCAAGGCGATCGAGCGGATCGGCGACCACTCGAAGAACATCGCCGAGCACGTGATCTTCATCTCGCAGGGGCTCGATGCACGGCATCTGACTCCCGACGAAGTCGAGCGCGCGGTGGCGCGCGGGTAGGACTGGCATGGGTGCATCAATACTCGTCGTCGAGGATGAACCGGCTATCCAGGAGCTGGTTGCCTACACCTGCAGCAGCAACGGCTATGCGGTGCGCCGTGCCGAGTCGGTGAGTGCAGCGCGCGAAGCGATCGGCCAGCAGTTGCCCGATCTCGTCTTGCTCGACTGGATGCTGCCGGACAAGCCGGGTATCGACCTGCTGAAGGATCTGCGGACCGGGGAGCGCACGCGAGCCGTGCCCGTGATCATGCTGACAGCGCGCGGCAGCGAAGCTGACCGCGTGGTGGGGCTCGATACCGGCGCCGACGACTACGTGGTCAAGCCGTTCTCGCCGCGTGAACTGGTGTCGAGGATACGGGCGGTGTTTCGCCGGCGCGCGCCCCAGCTGGGCGGCGAGGCGATCGTCTATGGTCCGCTCACCGTCGACACCGCTCGCCACGAGGTCCGTGTCGATGGCCAGACGGTTCGCATGGGACTGGCGGAATTCAAGCTACTGGGCTTCCTCGTCAGTCATCCGGAGCGCGTGTATTCACGCACGCAGTTGCTCGACCAGGTCTGGGGCGACCACGTCTTCATCGAGGAACGCACGATCGATGTCCACATGCTTCGACTGCGCAAGGCGCTGGCTCCGGTCAACGCGCAGCATCTGGTGCAGACCGTGCGCGGGCTCGGCTACCGCCTGTCCATGGGTACGGAGCACTGACGGTTGCATTGGAACGCGCGGCCAGCGGCGCGCGATTGCGCGGCGATTCCGCGTTTGTGTTGTCGCTAGAGAAGTGTTTCGGACGCCGAGCTAGACTCGACGCATGCCCGATCGCATGAACTTCCGGTTCGCCCTGCTCGGTCCTTCGCTGCTGCGGCTCGCGCTGCTTGCGGTGGTCGGCGCCGTGGTGGCGTTCGTGTTCGGTGCCGTGCCAGCGCTGTGGGTCGTCATCTCCGGGCTGATCGTCCAGCTGGCCGTGCACATGAGCTACGCAACCCGGCTCGCGGCATGGCTCGAGTCGCCTCGGCTCGACGACATTCCGAATGGGTGGGGCCTTTGGGCCGATGTCTTCGCGCGCCTGTACCGCCAGCGGCGCTCGACCGAGCACAACGAGCGCCGTCTGGTCGAAAACGAGGAACGGTTCCGCCGGACGATCAGCGCGCTGCCCGAAGGGATCGTGCTGATCGATACTACATTGCAGATCGACTGGTGCAACCCGGTCGCCGAGGAACACCTGGGAATCCAGCTCAGTGCGGATCAAGGTCTGCGCCTCACGAACCTGGTGCGCGACCCCGAGTTCGTCAATTACGTGACTTCGGCGCACTTCGACGCACCGCTGGTATTCCGTCCTCTGGCACGCCCGGGCTTTGCGCTCGAGGTGCGCGTCATCGACTTCGAGGCTGAACGCTCGATCGTCATCACGCGGGACATCACCCAGCGCGAGCGCGTCGACGCGGTCCGGCGCGATTTCATCGCCAATGTTTCGCACGAGCTGCGGACGCCGCTGACGGTCGTCACCGGTTTCCTCGAGATGCTGCTCGACGCGCAGCCGCAGGATGCCGGGACGCGCCAGCATCATCTGGGTCTGATGCATGAGCAGGCGCGGCGGATGACCCGGCTGGTTGAAGACCTGCTGACACTCTCGCGGCTCGAGTCGAGCGAGAGCGTCCTGGCGAATGACGTGGTCGATGTCCGGCGACTCGTGGGCGAAGTCGGCGATGAGGCTCGCGTGCTGTCCAATGGCAGGCACCGGGTGATCGTCCACGCGCCACCGGCGTTCGTGCGTGGCAGCCGCGACGAGCTGCGCAGTGCATTCGGCAACCTGGTCTCCAATGCGATCCGTTACACGCCGGACGGCGGACAGATCGAGCTGCGCTGGGTAGAGAGTGAGAGCGAAGGGCGCTTCGAGGTCGAGGACACTGGAATCGGTATCGCCCCCGAGCACCTGTCGCGATTGACCGAGCGCTTCTACCGCGTCGACAAAAGCCGCTCGCGCGAAACCGGCGGCACCGGCCTCGGCTTGGCGATCGTCAAGCACATCCTGCTTCGGCATGACAGTCGGCTCGACATCGCGTCGAAGCTGGGCGAGGGCAGTACGTTCAGCGCGGTGCTGCCGGCGGAGCGGCTGCTGCCGGTCGCCGATCTCGACATGGCCGATGCCGCCTAGCTGGAGGGATCGAGCGCACGGCCAGTGCTATCATCGCCAGCCCTCGGGGTGTAGCGCAGTCTGGTAGCGCGCCTGCTTTGGGAGCAGGATGTCGGGAGTTCGAATCTCTCCACCCCGACCACGCGCCTTCCAGAGGCGCACCCGACGAGTTTCGATCTGCCCGTAGCTCAGTCGGATAGAGCACCAGCCTTCTAAGCTGGGGGTCACAGGTTCGATTCCTGTCGGGCAGGCCAGTTTCTAGTGGTGGCTGTAGCTCAGTTGGTAGAGTCCCGGATTGTGATTCCGGTTGTCGTGGGTTCGAGTCCCATCAGCCACCCCAAATTCCTTCAAGCACTTGCGGGTCAGTGCTGACGGGAATCACAGTGCAATTCCCGCAACAATTCCTGTCATGAGAACTCACCATGATTGGTGCGGCTTCACGCTGATTTCTGGGCCGGCAACTACAAAGTCAACTTTCGGCCAGGAGCAGAGGTCGCGCACTAACCGACAGTTGACCGAAAAGCGGACGCATTGACGCCGCCGGTCGAGCTCCATCTGAGGAGCCGCCGGCGGGAAGCGTTCCGATTACTCAGTTCGCCGCGACACCTACACTTTTTGCGGCCTTCTTTATGAGCTCAGATACGGCTCCAGGCTTTGAGACGTAGATTGCGTGGCTGCCACTGGACTCGACCACCTGGGCCCAGCTCGCTTGGACATAGTCGCTGGGCGGCTGGCGGGATCATCTTGTCGTCGGTGGCGACGAGGTACCAGCTGGGCTTTGTCTTCCACGCAGGTTCCCTGACGGCGCCGTTCAGTGCCGCCACCCCCCAAGGCACCTGGGAGTTCGCCATGAATTCGGCCTTCGCCTTGGGAGTCGCCCGCGAACGATGCCGGGAACTTCGCCTTGTCGAGCAAGAAGAAGCCTTCCTGGGGCGGCAGGATCGGCGGGACCGGCGCGCCCGGCGGCGGATCCTTGATCAGCGCGGCGACAGACTCACCCTTATCCGGTGCGAACGCGGCGATATAAACGAGACTCGCGACCTTGGGGTCGGTGCCCGCTTCCGTAATGACCACGCCACCATACGAATGGCCGACAAGAACGACGGGCGACTTCTGTTCGGCGATGACGCGCTTTGTGGCTGCCACATCGTCGGCGAGCGAGGTCGTCGGGTTCTGAACGATACTGACCTTATAGCCGTCCTTCCTCAGAATCTTGTAGACCTCCTCCCATCCGGAGCCGTCCACGAAGCCGCCGTGAACGAGAACAACTGACACTGGTGCCGCAGTAGCGACTTCAACCATGATGATCTCCTTTCTCTATCAAGGGCCAACAAAGTGAGCGGATTCGGAACGCGGCGCAGATGCGCGCCGGCCAACGACTTGCCGCTTGCCTCGCCGGAGGTACTTGCGCCTCTGTCCGTCAACGCGCGGCTACGAGTGGCAGACGACGACTTCGCTGATCTGCATGACTGGCGTGAGGTCGGTGTAGTTGGCGATGTCCGCCATGATCTCTCTCGCGTTGGGGCCGAAGCCGGCTTGAAACTGCTCCACCGAGTCGCTGAAAATGTGGCACATGCCGACGTACGGGGGCGAGCTGCCCGGCGTCCCTCCGGCGAGGCCTTTGTCCACCGTGTAGTACAGGCAGGAGTCGCCCATGCGGCCCTTCACCAGCGGCATATGCTTGTCGCGGTAGTACGTATGATCGAACCGGGCACCAGCACTGTTCGGGTACATCACACTGACTTTGATCATGCTGTGTCTCCTGTCCAATGTTGGTCTGACAGAGTAGAAGTGCCATGGTGAGTAGGCAAGTCAGTTCTGGGCAGTGGCTTCGCCGGGTGCCTAATCCTTCTGCAAGGACTGCCAATGCGAATCAAGCATTGAAGTGATGTGAAGCCCGCGCACGGACACGCCGCTAACGCAACAGCCAATTGCCTCAAGTTGCTCTCGCCTGCAACTTCCGCGGACCTGGTCTGACCGGTGGATTTCCCGCCGTCATAGGACTGTGAGGCGCCCGGCGCGATCCCGGCGGGCGCTTATCAACTCAGGCTGGTCATTTTGGGCCAGCAGGCGTTCGGTAACCTTGCGCCGATGGAGCCCTATCTCTATGTCAGCGCCGCTGTGCTTGCGATCACAGCGATCGTCAATTTCGTGGCGCGCGGCGTCAATGTTCCGAGCCCAATTCTGCTGGTCATTGCCGGAACACTGCTCGCGATCATTCCCGGCGTACCGCGTATCGAGCTGCCGCCTGACCTGGTACTGCTGGTCATGCTGCCGCCGTTGATCTATTACGCGGCGTTTCGGATGAGCTGGCAGGCGTTCTGCCGCAATTTGCGACCGATCGTGCTGCTCGCCGTCGGCTGTGTCGTGTTCACTACTGTGACGGTCGCGGCCGCCGCTCATTGGTTGATCGGCCTCTCGTGGCCGGTCGCCTTCGCGCTGGGAGCGATTATCTCGCCGCCGGATGTCGTCGCGCCGCTTGCGATCGCGCGCAGACTCGGCGTGCCGGCTCGGATTCTCGAAGTACTGGAGGGCGAAGGCCTGGTCAACGACGCGACTGCGCTGGTCCTGTTCAAATTCGCGTTGGTCGCTGCGCTGACTGGCGCCTTTTCGCTGACGCAGGCGGCGTTGACTTTTGGCGCCATCATCATTGGCGAAACGTTGTTCGGCATTGCCGTCGGCTGGGTGATGCTGCGGCTGCGGCATTGGGCCGGCGACCCGCTGATCGAGGTGATGCTGTCGTTGCTTACGCCCTTTATTGCATTCTGGGTGCCGCACGCGCTCGGTGGATCCGGTGTGCTGGCCACGGTCGTTGCAGGTCTGTATGTAGGCTACAAGGGCGTCGAGTTGATCCGATCGAACACCCGACTGCAGGCGTTGTTCTTCTGGGAATTCCTCGCCTACCTTCTCGAAGGCGCGATCTTTCTGCTGACGGGCTTGCAAGCGAAGAGAGTCATGGAAGGCCTGGAAGCGGTGCCGTTGAACCAGCTGCTGATCTACGCGCTGGCGATCAGCCTCGTTGCAATCGCTTGTGCGTTTCATCTGGGTGTTTCCAGCAACCTATCTGCCAAGGATGATCTCGAGGCGGCTGCGTGAGCGGGACCCGGCGGCGCCCTGGCAGTATCCGTTCGTAGTCGCTTTCACGGGGGTACGGGGAGTCGTGTCGCTCGCTGCGGCGCTCAGTGTCCCGTTTGCTCTTGCTTCGGGTGAGCCATTTCCGGATCGCAGCCTCATTCTGTTTCTCACATTCAGCGTCATCGTCGTGACCTTGGTGCTGCAGGGCCCAACATTGCCCTGGTTGGTGCGGTGGCTTGGTCTGCATGAAGTCGGCGCTGTAGAAGCCCACCAGCGCGATCAGCTGGAAGCGCAAGTACGGACGGAGGCCGCGCGCGAATCGCTCGATCGTCTCGGACAAATAGCACAGACAGCGGGCCTTGCGCCAGAACACGCTGTGCGCATCCGGGAGCTGCAACGCGATCGAGTCGGCCGCCTCGAGAGGCGGATCGACCGCGATAATTGCAGCCGGCTATTGGCGGAACAGCTGGACAGGGTCGAGTTGGGGCTCATTCAAAGCGAGCGCGATTACATCAATCGATTGTCGCGCGATCAACGCATCGAAGATGAAGTACGTCGGCGTATAGAGCGCGATCTCGATCTGCGTGAACAGGCGGTACTTCGCGATATGCGGGAAGAAGCCACGAGTTGAAAGATCTCTGGGCGCCCCGCCAGGTCGTCGCCCTCCCGAGCGTTGGAAAGCAGCCTCAAGAATAAGGCGAGCGCCGGCCGAGCCCGCCTTGCGCGAACAGTGCCGCGATCCAGTCCACGAAGACCCGCACTTTCGCGCTGAGGTGGCGATTCGCGGGGTAGAGGACGTGGATCGGAATGAGGCTCCGGCTGCCACGCGGCGAGGACAGCCTTGAGCTCGCCGAGCGCGGCTTGCTTCATCATGAAGGCCGGCATCTGCGCGATGCCAAGGCCGGCACGCGCAGCGGCAAGATGCGCGTTGCTTTCGTTGACGGCGACCGTGTGGCGAGCTTCGATCTCGATGCGCTTGCCGTCGCGTTCGAAGGCAAGCGGCAGCATGCGGCCGGTGCGCGCAGAGGTGTGGGCCGCGACCACGTGGCCGCTCTCCAGGTCGGAGGGATGCGTCGGCGTTCCGTGACGTTTGAGATACGCCGGTGTCGCGCACGTGACCCATGGAAGGTCACCGATATGGCGTGCGACCAATGATTGCTCCTGCTCCGTGAGCGAACCACCGCGGATCACGCAATCCACATTCTCGCCGATGAGATCGACCATCCGGTCGCTGACGCCGAAATCAAGCTGGATTTCCGGGTAGCGTCCCACGAACGAAGGCAGCGCCGGGATGATGAACATGCTGGCAATGCTGCCGCCCGCGTCGACGCGCAGCCTGCCCTTCGGGCTCGCCTGCGCGTTCGCCACACTGGACTCGATGTCCTCGAGATCGCCCAGTAATCGCGTCGCACGCTCGTAATACGCCGCGCCGTCCGGCGTGACCACGACCTTGCGAGTCGTGCGATTCAGCAGCCTCACGCGCAAATGTTTCTCGAGGCCTTGCACGAGCTTCGTCACTGTGGGCTTCGGCATCCGCAGCGAGTCGGCCGCCTTGGTGAAGGTTCCGGCCTCCACCACCCGCGCATAGACCTGCATCGCGAGCACCACGTTCAGCTTCGGATTCACGTTCATTCGCAGGAGCGGCTCCGGGACGTTTCATCAATTATTCCCTATTGGAAATAAAGAAGCCACGAGAAAGCTGTTTATTCGCCGTGATGAAACACATAGATTTCGTTCACCCAAACAACTGTCACAGGAGAACGCAGATGAGCACGCAAGCTTTCAGGAAAAGTCGCCCTGGTCACCGGCGGTTCGCGTGGCATCGGCGCCGCTGCCGCTCGGGCGCTCGCCGACGACGGCGCAGACGTCGCGATCAGCTACGTGAGCTCTGCCGACAAGGCGAAGGCGCTGGTGCGCGAGCTGCAGGACAAGGGCGTCCGTGCAGTGGCATTCCAGGCGGATCAGGGCGACGCGAAACAGGTGACGCAACTCGTGCGCAAGGTCGCCGACCACTTCGGCCATCTCGACATCCTCGTGAACAGCGCCGGTGTTTTCGTGACCGGCCCGGTCGGCGAGGTCGATGCCGCGGCGATGGATCGGCAGTTTGCGATCAACGTGGGAGGCGTGGCGACTGCGGTGCGCGAAGCCGCGAAGCTGATGAGCGAAGGCGGCCGCATCATCTCCATCGGATCGGGCGCCGCGACTTCATCGCCGTGGCCCGGCATTGCCGATTACTCGGCAAGCAAGGCGGCCGTGGCGGCGTATACGCGCGGATGGGCGCGTGACCTCGGGCCGAAGGGCATCACGGTCAACGTCGTGCAGCCAGGCCCGATCGACACCGACATGAATCCCGCCGACGGCGCGTTCTCGGACATGCAGAAGGCGGGCACGGCGCTCGGCCGATACGGACGCCCGGAAGAGATCGGCGCCACGGTGGCGTTCCTCGCGAGCAAGGGTGCGGCGTACATCACGGGCGCCAGCATCGACGTCGACGGCGGCTACAACGCCTGACCCCCTATCAAGGAGAGCGACATGAAGATCGGAATCATCGGCGCTGGCGCGATCGGGCAAGCCGTCGCCAAGCAGGTCGTCACCGCTGGGCACGAAGCCCTGCTCAGCAACAGCCGCGGCCCGGACTCGCTGCGGGACATCGTTCAGCAGCTTGGCGCACGTGCTCACGCCGTGACGACGCGGGAAGCGGCGGGCGCTGACATCGTCGTGCTGTCCGTAACCTGGGATGCCGTGCCGCAGGCGCTCGCGGACCTGCCGCCTTGGAACAACCGCATCCTGATCGACGCGACGAACCCGGTACTGCAGCCCGGCTTCAGGCTCGCGGACCTCGACGGCAAGACTTCGAGCGAGGTCGTCGCGTCGTTGGCGAAAAACGCACGCGTGGTCAAGGCCATGAACACGCTGCTCGCCAAAGTGCTTGCATCCGATCCTCGCGAGGCCGGTGGGCGGCGCGTGCTCTTCATTTCCGGCGACGACGCGACGGCGAAGAAAACGGTGGCCGGGCTTCTCGATGAGTTCGGATTCGCAACGATCGACCTTGGCACGCTGAAGGTCGGCGGAGGGCTCCAACAGTTTCCCGGCGGACCGCTGCCGGTGCACAACCTGATCAAGATGGCTTGACTCGAAACCCTGATGAAAGGAACCTCATGAATTCCAAGAACGGCCTGGGCGCATTGCTGACACCGGACAACTGCGCCTTGATTCTCATCGACCACCAGCCCTTCCAGTTCGCGGGCCTGCGCAGCCACGACACGCAGACGGTCATCAACAACGTCGTCGGGCTGGCCAAAGCGGCCAAGGCCTTCGGCGTGCCGACGCTTCTCACCACCGTCGTCGAAGAGCGCGGCGGCTACCTGCTCAAGCAGTTGCAGGACGTCTTTCCCGATCAGAAGCCGATCGACCGCACGTTCATCAATACATGGGAGGACGCGCGCGTCGTCGACTGGGTGAAGAAGACCGGCAAGAAGAAGATCGTGATGGCGGCGCTGTGGACCGAGATCTGCCTGGCGATGCCGGCGATCCACGCGCTCGGCGAAGGTTACGAGGTCTACATCGTGACCGACGCTTCCGGCGGCGTGAGCCTCGAGGCGCACGAGATGGCGGTCCAGCGGATGGTCCAGGCTGGCGCCGTGCCTCTCACGTGGACGGTCTTCGCCTCCGAGCTCCAGCGCGATTGGGCTCGAACCGCGACCGTGCCCGCGGTCGCGCAGATGCTCATCGACCATATGGGCAACGTCGGCACGAGCTTCCTGTGGGAGCAGCAGTTACTCGCCTCGTCCAGCGCGCAAACCAGCGTCGAGCGATCGAAGGTGGCTGCGTGAATGCAGCACGGCTCCTTCTCACCGTCCTGGGGGCACTCATGATCTCTAGCTCGGCCGGCGGCGCGAACGCGGACAGCTACAAGAAGGACGTGATCCTTTTTTACGACGCGTTCGCCATGAAACAGCCGGCGCTCCTCGACCGCATCCTCGACGCGCAGTGGGTGGACATCCCGCCGGCGCCCGACCAGCCCCCGGGACCCGCCGGTGGAAAGCAACTGCTCGCGGAGCTGACACGGGCATTCCCCGACCTGGACATCAAGGTGGAAGAGGTATTACGCGACGGCAATAAGGTGATCGTGCGCTCCACTCTCTCGGGCACGCAGCGCGAAACCTTCCTCGGAATTCCGGCGAAGGGCCGCACGATGAGCATCCAGGCCGTCGACATCCACGAGTTCAGGGACGGGAAAATCGTCCGGACGTGGCATACAGAGGACTGGATGACGGGCCTCCATCAACTCGGGGCGTTCGACAAGTGAACAGGGGTTGCTTCGAGGGCGGGTGACCGGCGTCTGCATTCCGGAAGTCTTCAAGCGCAGGACGGAAGCAAGCTAGTCATGTTCGATGCAAAAACCCCCACCGAGGTGTTCGCAGTCGTTGAATTGAAATAGTGGAACTGCGTAGCAAAGTCTCATGGCTGGCCGCATGCCTCGGCGGCGGACGGCCAGAAGCGGCCGTCTCTTGTGATGAGCTAGATTGCCCAAAAGCAGACCTCCATTAGCCGGCCGGAGTCAAGGGACAAGACGAGTACGTCGCAATTCAAATGCGCTACTTCAGGCTCAAGCGCTAGCCACCGTTACTTCTGCAAGTACTAACCGCGCCCTGTTTCTCACTGGTCGGTTGCGAACCGAATCGCACCAGACATCCGTCGGGATCAAGCGTGTCGCGCTGCTCTGCGAGCGCCCTGGCGGCGCTTGCCGCCCCAGAGAAACTTCGGTGCCAAGCCGTGTCCAAGGGGTCGCTTGCACTGCGCGTGGCTATCGCCGAGTGGGCGACGCCAGTCCTTTGGTGGCTCACGGCCTGGGCGATTCAGCAATCTGCAGTCATGCCGATGGCGCCAGGGCGGCGTCCAAATCACATTAGGTGGATTCACACCAGTCTGCTTTCCTGGCTCACCGCCCCGGGCCAAACCGTTACGCGAAGCATCGATTCACATCGAACGGCTGCTGGTCGCGCAGGATGTGGTAGCAGGCGCGCGCCAGCTTGTGCGCCAGCGCCTTGAGCGCCACGATGCGATTGGTCCTGCTCTTCTTGCGATCATAAAAACTGCGGGCCTGCGGGCAGTAGCGCAGCGCGAAGTTGGCTGCTTCCACAAAGGCCCACGACAGGTACTTGTTGCCGTTGCGGGTGTTGCCTTCGCCCTTTTTCTTGCCGTTACTTTCCCGCACGCTGTCGACGCAGCGGCAGTAGGAACTGAAGTTGCCGACCCGTGCAAACCGACCGATCGATCCGGTCTCCAGCATGATCGTGGTCGCCAGCGTCTCGCCAATGCCGGGTACCGTCTTCAACAGGCGGTACTCGGGGCGCAAGCGCACCCGTTCCTGGAGGCGCTTCTCCAGCACCTCAATCTGCTGCCCCAGCGCCTGGCTCACGGCGCGGTTTGCTTCCAGGGCGAGCGCCACGTCGGGCGCAAAACCAAACTCTTCGACCTGCGCGGCCGTCAGCCGTTTGACGGCCTCGCCCTTCAGGCGGCTGCCCGTCTGCCGCATCAGGATGCCCTCAATCGATAACACCTGGGCCGTGCGATAACGCACCAGCTGCATGCGCTTACGCGCCAGGTCGCGCGCGCCGCGTTGCTCGCGTGGATAGATATAGCCCTCGGCCAGCAACCCCAGCCGCAGCAGCTGCGCCAGATACGCCGCATCAGCAAAGTCCCCGCTGTGCTTGAGCCCCTCGTACTTCTTGATCGCCGCCGGGTGCGCCAGATGCACCCGGTAGCCCGCCTCCATCAGCCCATCCACCAGCCAGTACCAGTTGTAAGTCGACTCGATCACCACGCCAACGGCCTCATCCCGATGCGGCGCTAGCGCCGCCGCAATCGCCGCCAGATCGTTGGGCAACCGCTTCTGATACACCACTCGATCGTCGTCGTCGGCCACCACCACCACGCTGTTGTTGGAGTGCAAATCAATGCCGATAAACTTCCGCATGCCGGTCTCCTTCAGGGTCGTCAAGACAAAACGCACCTTGACTCTATCCCCGCCGTGCCTCGCGGCACGGTGTGGAGGCCGGCTACATGATCATCACATCCCCGAGGCTCGGGTAGGAGCCAACGCGCGAGCCGTCTGCCATTGACCCAATAATCATCGGTTGAGGAAATCCACAATCAAAGGAATCACTTTCCCAGGCGCCTCTTCCATAAGCCAGTGACCTGCGCCCGCTACCAGGACCCCTTCCACGTTCGTGTCAACTAGCTTGCCTTGATCGATGAGAAATTGGCCGCCCGCTTTCTCGCCAGAGAGTACGAGCATTGGCATCGTGAGCGGCGTCTTTGCGAATTGCGCAAACTCCTTCGCGTCTTGCTCGAAAGCCCGAAACGTTTCCATCCCGGCGTTGACGTGGCCAGGCTTGGCGTACTCCTTCGCGTAGAACTTGCGGTCCGCTTCTGATAGAGAGCGCGAAGGGTCAGCCGCGAAGTCGTTCCAGAAGTGCTCGAGGTAGATGCGCTCGCGTCCGTTCACGAGGGCAAGTGGCGTCTTGCCGTAGAAGTGAAAGTGCCAAAGGTCGCGCAGGAGCCAGACTTTGGTCCAGTCGCCCACGCCCGGCAGAAAAGCTTCCATGAGCACGATGCGTTGAACTTCTGCCGGGTATTGGGCGGCATAGGCATACGCGACCATTAATCCGATGTCGTGGCCAACCAGCTCGATGCTTTTGAATCCAAGCCCGTTCACCAACGCGTGAACGTCCCGCGCTAGGGCAGCCTTTGTATATCCCTCGGCCGGCGCGGCAGAACTACCGTAGCCGCGCAGGTCAGGCGCAATGACGGTGTGGTTGCTCGCCAACGCCTTGATGAGTGGACGCCACATATGACTCGTCTGTCCGAAGCCATGCAGCAGGACAACCGGGTTGCCCTTGCCTGCCTGAAGATAGTGCATGCGAATGCCGTTTACTTCGGCAAACCGGCCCTGGATGTCCTGTGCAAACACCGCGCCAAAGAAAAGCGTGGCGCACAGCGAAAGAATAATTCGGCTGATGAGGTTCATGATTTTCCCGGTCAACTTCAGTTACGTTGGGTAAAGGTCGAGACTGAGCATCCGCCGCTACGCCAGCCAACCACCATCGACCGCGAGGCAGGCTTCCCCACAGCAGACGATTCGCCTGTTAGTTGCACTTGCAGCATGCAACTCGGCCAACCTACACGCGAACATTTGGCCAGAATTTGGCGAGAAGGTGGCCGCATTGCAGACTGGCTGCTCCGCCGACAACGGAGCTAAATCGTTGCGCGTAGTCGCCGCACATCGGCGCCGGGTGATGCGCCGAACATGCGACTGTACTCGCGGCTGAACTGGCTAGGGCTTTCGTATCCCACGCGATGACCCGCGGTCGCGGCATCGGATGCCTCGGCCAGCAACAGCCGCCGCGCTTCCTGCAAGCGTAAGTGCTTCTGGTACTGGAGCGGGCTCATCGCGGTGACCGCCCGAAAATGTTCGTGAAACGACGAGGTACTCATGCTCGCGCGCGCTGCGAGGTCTGCGACGCGCAGCGGTTCGGCATAGTTCCTCTTGAGCCACTCGATCGACTGGGCGACGCGTTTCGAGTGGCTGTGCGCGGCGGCCATCTGCCGCAAGCGCCATCCCTCCTCACCCTTCAGCAGTCGATAGAGGATCTCCCGCTCGGCCAGCGGCGCCAAAGCGGGAATGTCCTCCGGCTCGTCAAGAAGACGAAGCAGCCTGAGCAGAGCGTCGAGGAGTTCGCGATCCGTCCTTGCGACATATAGGCCGCGCGCCGGCACGGTTGGCGCCGGCGGAAGGTCTGACTGCAAGAGGAGGGAGGCAATCTCCGTGCGCTCGAACCGCAGCGCTAACCCGAGATACGGCCGCTCGGCCGTAGCCTCGATCACTGCGCCGGATATCGGCAGGTCCACGGTCGCGACGACATAAGTGGCGGGGTCGTACACGTAAACCTCATCGCCCAGCAGCATCCGCTTGCGTCCCTGCGCCATCACGCATACGCACGGCTCGTACACCGTGGGCATCGGCTCGTTCGGGATGCTTGCGCGCGCCAGGGTCAGGTTCGCGATGGTGGTCGGGTGGACGCCGTCCGTGCCGGTGGATCGGGCGATTCGGTCTGCCAGTTCAGCCAACGCCGCCGTCAAGGCAAGCTCTTGAGTAGTCATGGGTAAATGCTAGCCGCACCGAGCAGCGGCGCGCTAGGTCAAGTTGGACTGGTCGGAGGAATAGGCAAGAACCGGGGCGGATTCGGCTACCGCGTGCGGCCCTACTGGTTGGACACTGCGCACGTCTCGCAACCCAACCCACTTGGAGCAGTGCCATGGATCGAATCAAGACACCTTTCGGATTCTCCTCGACAGCGGCGGAGGTTATCGCTGGCATCAACCTTTCCGGCAAGCGCGCCATCGTCACCGGCGGCTCGTCGGGTGTCGGCATCGAAACGGCTCGAGCCTTGGCCGCGGCCGGCGCCGAGGTCACGCTCGCAGACCGCAATACTGAAGCCGGCAACCGCACCGCGAAAGACATCGCCGCTTCCACCGGCAACCAGCGCGTCAGCGTCAGTCAACTCGACCTGGTCGATCGCGCGTCGCTCGCCCGTTTCATCAGCCAATGGACCGGCCCGCTGCACATTCTGGTCAACAACGCCGGCGGCATCCTGCCGAAGCTGGAGCGGACAAAGGAAGGCTGGGAGAAACAGTTCGTCCAGAATCACCTGGGTCACTTCGCGCTCACGGTCGGTCTGCACGATGCGCTGGCCGCCGCGGGCGAAGCGCGGATCGTTTCGGTCAGCTCAGCGGGTCACCTTTACTCGCCGGTGATCTTCGACGACATTCACTTTGCCTATCGCCCCTACGACTCGTTGCTGGCGTATGGGCAGTCGAAGACCACAAACGTCCTGTTCGCGGTAGGAGCCACCAGGCGATGGGCGAAGGACGGCATCACGGCGAACGTGGCGATGCCAGGTCCGGTTATGACGAACTTCATCCGCAACGTCGACCCTGCGATGGCCGAGCGGCTCGCGAAGGAATTCAAGGTCAACGGAAGTGCACCAACCTTCAAGACGCCGCAGCAAGGTGCCGCGACGTCCGTGCTGGTCGCGCTGTCGCCGCAGCTTCGAGGCATCGGCGGCCGCTACTTCGAAGATTCCAACGAAGCGATTCCCGTCGCCGACAACAACGGATACGGAAGTGGTGTGGCCCCCTACGCCCTCGATCCTGCGAACGCGGACCGCCTCTGGGACGAGTCGATGCGCCACCTCGGACTGAACCTCAAGGCAGCAGCGTGAGGGCGCAACGATGAAACCAAGCGGCCTGCGGCTGGAGCGCATGCAATCCTCGCCGTTGTGGGCCGGGGATGGCTTTCGCAACCTTCATCCGGTGCTACCCGGTCTGCGGGACGCCAACGCTCAGCCTCCGTCGGTCTCCGAGTTCCTGTGTGGCGGCGAGCGGCGGATTCCACCGAAGCCCCTCCCCTCGATGAATCCGCGCGACGCCTGGTCCAGGGCGCCGAGCACCGGCTTGCGCGCGACCTGGCTCGGGCACTCCACCGTCCTGATCGAGATCGAGGGCTATCGAGTATTGACCGATCCGGTCTGGGGATCGCGAGCCTCGCCGTCGCGTCTGGTCGGGCCCAAGCGGTTTCAGCCCGTTCCCATCGCGTTGCGATCGCTGCCGCCACTGGATGCGGTGATCGTGTCGCACGACCACTACGACCATCTCGACTACCCGACGATCAGGGAGCTCGTAAAACTGGACGTGCCCTTCGTGACGTCCCTTGGCGTCGGAGCGCACCTGGAAGCCTGGGGCGTGCCACCGGAACGGATCGTGGAGCTTGACTGGTGGGAGTCTTACACGCTGCCGAACGCCGAACTTTCGGTGACGGCGGCGCCGTCCCAGCATTTCTCCGGTCGCGGGCTCCACGATCGCAATGCCACGCTTTGGTCATCGATGATCGTTCGCTCCGCTCGGCATTCGGTATTTTTCAGCGGCGACACCGGCTTGACGACGGAGTACGCCGCGATCCGCGAGCGGTTGGGCCCGTTCGACCTCGTCATGCTCGAAGTAGGCGCCTTCCATCCGTCGTGGGGCCACATCCATCTCGGGCCGGAGAACGCGCTCGAAGCGCTCGCGCTATTGGGCGGAGGTGCATTCCTGCCCGTGCATTGGGGCACATTTGCACTGGCGCTGCATGATTGGGACCAGCCCGCCGAGGCGTTGCTGACGCTCGGACCCGAAAGGGCGCGGACCTTCTGATGCCTCGCCTGGGCGAGCCGGTCGAGCCCGCGCACGAGAGAGCAGTTACGACGTGGTGGCGGGCAGTGAACCTGCGACAAGGTCAGCAGCGACCGTCCCAAGCCTATCGTATAGGTCGTCGAACGCCTGCCTTAGACCTGCCGTATGATTACTCCCAACAATGCGATGGCAACGGACCGCGAACTTGCGTGTCGAACGAAATCATCCGATTCGGAGAAATCTCGTCGGGAGGAGTCTATGTCGAGCTGTTTGGCGGAGTGACCGGTC
>CAVZJO010000010.1:0-256874 GCA_963775635.1 uncultured beta proteobacterium
AAGCTGCGCAGCTCGGCGTACGTTTCGTCGGGCACCTGTTCGGCCGGGTAGTGCCCGCAAGCAAGCATCTTGCCCCGCACGTCGAGGGCGCGCTCGCGCCAGGCCTCGATTGGCTTGTAGCTGCGGTTCACGTGGCTCTTCTCGCCCCAGAGTACGAGCATCGGCATCGCGAGCTTCGTGGCGAGGTCGGCTTCGTCGTGCACGAGGTCGATGCCGACCGCCGCGCGGTAGTCCTCGCACACGGCATGAATGTTCTCCGGCGTGCAGCAGCGGATGTATTCGGCGAGCGCCTCGGGCGTGAAGCCGGCCGTCCCCACGCCCTTCTTGTCGAGCTTCTTGCGGATGTAGCGCTCGAAGCCGTACGCCTCGATCATCTTCTCGGGGTAGTCGTAGGGCTGCGCCATGAAGAACCAGTGGTAGGAATCGACCGCCCACTGCCGCTTGATGTTGTTGAGCATGTGGTGGGTGGGAACGATGTCGAGGAAGGCCACCTTCTCGACGACGCCGGGATGGTCGAGCGCCATGCGGTGCGCAACGCGGCCGCCGCGGTCGTGGCCGCAGACCGAGAAGCGTGCTGAACCCAAGGCTGCGCATCACCTGCGACCTGGTCTATCGCCATCGCGCGGAACGAGTAACCGGCGTGGTCCTCGCCGCCGGGCGGCTTCGAGCTGTCGCCATAGCCGCGAAGGTCGGTCGCGACCACGGTGAAATCCTCGGCGAGCCGCGGCGCGATCTTGTGCCACGACACGTGCGTGAGCGGATTGCCGTGCAGCAGCAGCAGCGGCGGGCCCGAGCCCGCGTGCCGCAGGTGGATACGCACCCCGGCGACGTCGATCGACGTCTGCGCGAAGCCTTCAAACACGGCGCAGCAACTTCGTCAGCTCGTTCACGTCCGGCAGATCTTCGAGACGCCAGACGAGATCGAGTACCGCCTTTGTCGTCTTGCCGTCGAGGCCGCCCCAGGCGGCGCACTGGCTGAATTTTTCCGCTAGCTCGGCGTCGGTCATGGGATTGGCGGGGCTGCCCTTGCCGAAGTCGGCCTGTCCGCGCACGACCTTTCCGCCGTCGAGCTCGACCTCGATGATCGTGGTCATCTTGTCGAAACCTGCGGCCTCCGCCTCGGGATGCACGCCGAAGTTCACCTTCTGGATCATCGCCTGCACGTCGGGGCGATTGACGACGGCGTCGGTGAATTGCTCCAGCCCACCCTGGCGTTCGATCAGAAGGATCGCCATGCAGAATTCCATGCTGAACTTGGCCTGCAACTCGTTCTTCGGCTGATGGTGGATGAGCGCATTGGGCATGTTGTGGTTGGTGCCCACCGCCACGCGCTTCACATTCGCGGGCTTGATGTCGTGTTCGCGAATCAGACCCAGCATCACCGCCATGCCAGGATGCGTGAGCGAGCCGCTCGGATGCGGCTTGATCGACACGCCCGGCGATGAAAAGGTCCAGGGGCTGCCGAGCTTGCCGTCGATCATCTCGGGGCTGTAGCCGCCGCCCGCGGCGCGGAAAAACCCCCGGTCGGCCTCGAGTCCGTTGGGCGAAGCTGTGAGTCCGAGCGCGGCGATCTCCGCGGCGACGACGCCGTTTTCTGCTGCGCGGCCCGCGTGGAAGGGCTTGGTCATCGTGCCGAAGTTCTCGCGCAAGCCGCCCGCCTGGGTCGCGCCGAGCGAAAGCGCGCGCCGCGTCGCTTCGCGGTCGAGACCGAGGAGTTTCGCGGCGGCGGCTGCCGCGCCGATCGAGCCGCAGGTTGCCGTGCTGTGGAAGCCGTGCTGGTAGTGACGCGGCAGGATCGCCTCGGCCACCTTGCACTCGACCTCGACACCGACTTGATAGGCGAGCATGAGGTCCGCGCCGCTGCGCCGATCGCGCTCGGCGAGCGCCAGCGCTGGCGGGAGCGCCGGCGCGGTCGGGTGGGTGAGCAATCCGTAGACGCGATCCTTTGCCACTGCGAGCTGTGTGTCGTCGTAATCATCCGCGTGGATCGCGAGCCCGTTGGCAAACGCGGCGAATCGCGCAGGCACGCGCAGGCCGGAGCCGATCACCGTGCTGCCCCGGTCGGAGACGATGCCGAGGTTCTCGAGGTATTTGCGCGCGATGTGACCGCATTCCGAGGCCGCGCCCGCGAGCGCGAGACCGATGCCGTCGAGCACCGAACGCTTGCCCAGGTGGGCGACGTCCTTCGGGATGTCACGCGATCGGGTGTCGACGATGAAGCCGGCAGCGTAGTCGGTGGTGCTCTGTCATCGCGTGTCTCTCCTTCGGCTGGTTGCAAGTCGTGCGCACAGGCGAACGGCCTGCTCAAGCGCGCCGGTGGTGGCGATGCCCTTGCCGACAATGTCGAAGGCAGTGCCGTGCGCAGGTGTGGTGAATACTGTCGCCAGCCCCCCCGTCACGGTGACGCCGCGGTTGAAGCCTTTCAACTTGGTCGCGATCTGACCCTGGTCGTGGTACATCGTTAGGACGCCGTCGAAGTCCTGCCCGAAACCCTTTAGGAACACGGTGTCCGCCGGGAACGGTCCCTGGCAGGCAATGCCACGCCCCGCAGCCTTCGCCACCGCCGGCGCGATGATTTCGATTTCTTCGCGGCCGAAAAGCCCGTCCTCGCCACCGTGGGGATTAAGCGCCGCCACCGCGATGCGTGGCGTCTCGAATCCCGCGCCGCGCATGGTGGCGTCCGCAAGCGTCAGTGCATCGTCGATTCGTTGCGGCGTGATTTGGTCGAGCGCGGTCCGCAGCGACACGTGCGAGGTCACACGCGACATCCACTTGCCGTCAAGCACATTCATCTCGCCGAAGAAACCCCGGTGCCCGGTCAGCTGCGCGAACATCTGGTGCTCGTCATTGAACTTCCAGCCTCCGGCATGGAGCGCGGCCTTGTTGAGCGGCGCGAAACAGATGCCGTCCAGGCGCCCCTCGAGCGCCAGGTCGATCATGACCTTGAGCGTCTCGCCCGTGATGCGTCCGGAATCGGCCGAAATCGCTCCGCGGCCGATCGCGCCCGGATCGAGATTGCGCAAGTCGACGATCGGCACCTCGGGGCTCGTCCAGTCGACGTCGGCGGGTGAACCGCACGAGCGCCACGCAACCTCGACGCCGGCGTCGCGCGCGCCCAGTTCAAGCACGCGCGCATCGCCGAAAACCACCAGGCGAGCGGCGTCGGCCAGGCGCCGGTCGGCGAGCACCCGCGCGCATTGCTCGGGGCCGATTCCGGTGGCATCGCCGAGCATCAGGCCCAGCAGCGGGAGTGCGCTCAAGCAAGTCTCCGGTCGGTGAAGTAGGTGATCGCCGCGACCATCGCGAAGGTAATGAGGAGCATCGTGATGGAGAGCACTGCGATTGGCCCCCAGTCGTTGCTTTCGCGCAGGTCGAACATCGTGACCGAAATCGTCTTGGTCTTCGCAGTGAAGAGCAGAATCGTTGCCGAAAGCTCGCGGATCGAGCCGATGAAGATGAGAATCCAGGTCGCGATCACGCCGTTGCGGATCAGCGGCGCGGTGATGTCGGCGAGCGCGCGCAGGCGAGTGGCGCCGAAGATGCGGCTCGCGTCCTCGAGTTCCGGGTGAACCGACTTGAGCGAGGCCGCCACCTGCTGGTAGCCCACGGGAAGCTCCTTCGTGACGTAGGCGAGGAAGATGATCCACAACGTCCCGTACAGCACGAGCGGCGGCGTGGTGTAACTCAGGAACAGGCCGACGGCAAGCACGATCCCCGGGATGGCCACCGGGGCGGTAGCGAGGAAGGCAAGCTGGTTGTGGCCCCAGACGAGTTTGCGCAGGCTCAGATAGCCAACGAGCGTCACGAGGATCGTTCCGACCGTGGCGGCGGAGACACCGAGCACGAACGTGTTGAACAGGGCCGCCTTCGTCTGGCTGAACTCGAAGAAGACGAAGCGCCAATGCTCGATCGAGAAGTTGCCGGCGAGCGGGGCGGACCAGTTCTTCACGAATGCGGTGCGCAGCAGCACCCCGTAGGGCAGCACAATCGAGCAGCCGAGCACGGCGGCAAACAGGCCCAGCGCCGGGACCTTCCACGGGCCTAGTTTGATCGTGCGCGTGCCGCCGCCCTTTCCCCCGATCACGGAATAGCCGCGCCGGCCCATGATCATCGTCTGCGTCCGCAGCAGAAAGACGGTGATCAGCAGCAGTGGTAGCGAAGCGGCGGCTGCGAGTCCGAGTTGCGGCGGAAACTGGAACAGGCTCCAGATCTTGGTGGTCATCGTATCCACGCCCGCCGGAAGCGCCAGGATCGCGGGCGTGCCGAACAGCGTCATCGACTGCAGGAAGGCGACCAGGAAACCCGCGAGCAGCGCCGGCGCGACCAGGGGAAGCGTGATGAGCGAGGCGGTACGCCAGGCCGGGGCACCGAGGATCGAGGACGCCTCCTCGAGCTCGCTCGGAATCATGTCCAGGCTGTTGGCGACGAAGGTGAAGACATACGGAAACGTATAAAGGGCCATGACGAATACCATGCCCCAAGCGGAGAAAATATTGATGAGCGATTCGGCCTCGAAGGGCTTGACGCCGAGCAGGGCGTAGTACCACTGGTTGATCAGTCCCGGCGTTGGGGCCACCGAGGAGGACCCAGGCGAAGGCGCCCAGGAACGGTGGCGTCACGAAGGACGCAAGGATCAGCGTGCGCAGGAAGCGCTTGCCGGGTAGATCGGTGCGTGCAACGAGCCATGCCATCGGCGCTGCCGCGAGCACGCAGATCGCGCCCACCGCGGCGGACGTCCACAACGTGGTCACCAGCGGTTTGATGAACGCCGGGTCGACGAAGAGGTGGCGATAGTGCTCGAGCGTGAAAGCCTTCGCGGTGTCGCGAAGACTCGTCACCAGCAGCCAATACAGAGGCAGCAGGACGAGCACCGCCAGCAGTACCACCATGGCGATGGAAAACGGGGCGGTCCAGTCGATCGACCGCCGCGGCTGTGCGCTCGCGCGCCCGAGCGCTGCCTCCATGAACTGCTAGTTGCCGAAGAGGGCCGTGTAGCGCTTCTTGATGTCGGCGATCTGGGGCAGCACCGCGACCGGATCATCGGGCAGCAGCTTGATGTCCTTGAGCGGCGTGCGGTCCGAGGGCTCAGTCACGTCCGGATGCATGGAACGCAGGCCGCCATCGTTCACGAGCTGCTGCTGGATCTTCGCGCTGAAGAGGAAATTCTGCAGCACCCGCGCGGCGTTCGGGTGCGGCGCGTCGGCGAAGATCGCGCCCGGCGAATTGACGAAGGGCGTGCCTTCTTTCGGATAAATGATCTTCACCGGGCTCTTCGCAGCGAGCTCTATGAACATGTTGTACTCGTTGCCGTCGACCATCACAGCGCGCTCGCCGCTGGCAATGCTCTTGGGCGTTGCGGTCGTCGACTGCAACTGCTGCACGCCCTGCTTGGAGAGCTTCTCGAGGTACTCCCAGCCCAGCACCTTGGTGATCGCGTAGGTCCCCGTCAGGCTGGTGCCGCTGTAACTCGGATGCGATTTGGTCAGCTTGGCTTTCCATTTCGGGTCGAGCAGATCGACGTAGCCCGTAGGGGCCTCTGCGGCGCTCACCAGGTTGGTGTTGTAGCCCATGACGCTTAGCGATGCGCGCCAGGTGGCGTAATAGCCCTCTGGGTCCTTGTACTGTGCCGGGTAGCGCTTGACGTCGGGCGGCGTGTGAGCGGCAAGCCACTTCTGCTGCTTCCAGAAAATGAAGTGCGACGCGTCCGACGAATTGACGACATCGACGTTCTTGATGTTCGACTGGTACTCCTGGTTGATCCGCTGGAAAACGCGCTCCGAGCCCGAACGCTCCACCTCGATGGCGATCTTTGGGTAGGTGTCGCGGAAAACCTTGGCAACTCCCTCCGCGACCTTCACGTCGACCGCCGTATACCAGACGACCTTGCCTTCTTTCTCCGCGGCGGCAACCATCGCGGGGGTCGTCTCCTGGCCGGCGGCCGGGATCGCGAACGCGCCGGCGAGCAGCAGTGCGGCCGTGACGCTCGTGCGGATCATCTTCATGGCGAGTCTCCTCTTCGGGTTGTCGATTACCGGGCGAGGCCGCGGCAGCTCTCCGGCCGGAACCGCACCTGCACCTTCGACCCCGGCGCGAGGTCGAGCGCTGCCGGCGCGGTGATCAAAAGGTCTTGACCGATATCAATCACGTAGTCGCGGTGGCTGCCGAGGTATGCGTGGCTGCGTACGACGCCGGGAATCCGATTATTGCCACCGACCGATTCTCCCGCCAGCAGCTCCAGATCATGCATCTTCACGCAGATGCCCATCGGCTTGCCCGGCCCCGCGAACTCGCCTTGCGCTACGTCCAGCGTGTGACCGGAGACTTGCACCTGGCTATCCGAAAGATGCGTGGCTTCAATCACGTTGCTGCCGCCAATGAAACGCGCAACGAACTTTGAATTCGGGCGGTCGTAGACATCCTGCGGCGTGCCGATCTGCTCGATGCGACCGGCGTTCATGACCACGATCCGGTCGGCCATGGTCATCGCCTCCACCTGGTCGTGGGTGACATAGATCGAAGTGTTGTGAAACTCATGGTGCAGGCGCCGGATCTCCAGGCGCATGTCGCCGCGCAGGTTCGCGTCCAGGTTCGACAGGGGCTCGTCAAGCAGAAGGATGCCCGGATTGGGAGCCAGCGCACGGGCAAGAGCCACGCGCTGCTGCTGGCCGCCGGAGAGTTCAGCCGGGTAGCGATCGGACAATTCGTGGAGCCGCGTTGCGCGCAGAATTGCCTCGGTGCGAGCACGCCGTTCGGCCGGAGGCATGCGCTGCATCTTGAGGCCGTAGGCGACGTTTTCCCCCACCGTCATGTGTGGCCAGACGGCGTAGCTCTGGAAGATCATCCCCATGTTGCGCCGCTCCGGGGGAATCACCGAACCTGGCGCAGAGAAAGCCTTTCCGCCAACTCGGATCTCGCCCGCGTCGGGCTCGAGGAAACCCGCGATCATCCTGAGCGTCGTGGTCTTGCCGCATCCCGAGGGGCCGAGCAGGCAGATGAACTCGCCGTGCTCAACTGCGAGGTCGATCGCGTCGACGGAAGTGACGCCCGGATAGCGCTTGGTCAGGCCGATAAGTTCGAGATGGGGCATGGCCGCGACTCTACTGTGAATTTGCCAGATCCTCGCGCGCCTGCTGTGCCTCAAACGTTATTAAATGGGTTCTAGGGGTTACCCCGCAAAGGTGCCGGGATTGCCGGGCCCGGGAAGATGACGCGCCGCTCTCGTATTTCATTGAAGAACCATTCGTGCAAGCCGCGTGCCAACAGCCATTCAATGCGATCGCCACGCCAAAAAATCTTATGCCTCTCGACATCTTTCCCGCCAAGATTGGCAACGTAGTCGCGGGCGCGCTTTAGATCGGCGGTACAGATCGGCATGGATCGCATCTGTTTGAACCAGCGAGCGAGGTTTCGATGCCGCTCTTGCGAAAACTCGACTTCCATCGCCCGCGCGCTCGCAATGTGTGGGAAGAGCGCAATGTCCGCGATGGACAGAGATCCGCTGACGTACTCGCGTTTCGACAGTTCGGCTTCGAGCGCGTCATAGACGAGCCCGAGATCAGCGCGAGCCGCCGCAAGAAGGCCGTCCGGCATGGAGTCCGGCCGATCGGCCCATTTCCAGTATGAGATGTCCACCAGGATAGGGTCTATGAAAGTGTCTGCTGTACGTTCCCATGCGCGCGCGTGGACTCGGGTGCCAGGCACATCGGGGCACACCGGCCGAACCGGATAGCGATGCTCCAGGTAGCTGACGATGTCGGCGGAGTTGACCACGATGGTGTCTCCGTCAACCAGGGTCGGAACCTCAACGCGCCCGTTGACGGCCATCAGTTCCGCGTGACTCGACTTGAGCAAACCGTCCACGACCTGAAAGTCCAACCCCTTGTACTCGAGGACCATTCGGACCTTGCGGGCGAAAGGGCTGAATGCGCTGTCGAAGAGCTTCATCGCGTTCTCCGAGTTCGGTGTGGATGCGTGCTCGTCGCGTGCGACGCGCCTTGTCCGCTCGCGCCGCAGCTAGTGAATGAGTTCACGCCCCGCCGACTAGCCGGCGGGGCGTGACGCTCTGGACTTCTGGTCGATCCAGATCCGCTCGTTGCCAGTGTCGACGTGGACGAAGCCGCGGCCGACATAGAAGCCGGTGCCGCCGCGGCCGAAGATGCTGGAGAGCCCGGCGAGCTTGACGTTCGACACGCCGGCGACCGAGATGTCAGCAGCCTTGCCGACGACATGGCGCGAATTCAGCGCCGCGCCCTCGGTCGCCCGGTTGGTCTTGCTGGTGCGATAGCCCGAGTGCAGTTGGATCGGCGCATCGACGCCGGACTGCTTCAGCCACGCCTGCACGCCGGCCAGGATGTCGAGAAGCAAACGGTCCATTGCGAAGACGCGGTCCGCGCGGAGGTCGCGCATGATCCAGCAGACTTGCAGGTACTCGTCCTGGTCCCGGCCGCGGTCCGCGGTCCAATAGGTCGATCGCAGTTCCTCGCTGCCGCGGCGCAACCACAGCGTGCGGCGCTCGCGCAGCAGCTCGGCGAGCCGCGGATCCATCGGTGGCGGCGGACCACTGGTCGCCGCTGCCAGCGGGACCGCACCGCATAACGCGCACCCGGCCGCTACCAGCAGGCGCCGCCGCGCTGGCGGGCGATGTGCGCAAGGATCCATTGCCGACGGGTCGCGATCGGCGTGGGCAGGCCCTAGACCCGTTCGAAGATGGCGGCGATGCCCTGCCCGCCTCCGATGCACATGGTCGCCAGCGCGTAACGCCCACCGACGCGCTGCAATTCGTACAGTGCCTTGACGGTGATGATCGCGCCGGTCCCACCGACCGGATGGCCGAGCGAGATGCCGCTGCCGTTCGGGTTGACCTTCTCCGGCGGAAATCCGAGGTCCTTCGCCACCGCGCAGGCCTGCGCCGCGAATGCCTCGTTGGCCTCGATCACGTCGAGGTCGCTGACCTTCAGCTTCGCACGCTCGAGCGCCTTGCGGGTTGACGGCACCGGACCGATGCCCATGAACTTCGGATCGACCCCCGCGTGGCCGTAGCTGACGAGTCGCGCCAGTGGCTTGAGACCGCGTTTTTCGGCGATGCCGCGCTCCATCAGCACGACGGCGCCGGCGCCATCGTTGATGCCCGACGCGTTGCCGGCGGTAACGGTGCCGTTTTCCTTGGCGAATACCGGTTTCAGCTTGGCCATGTCGTCCATCGACGTGCCCTCGCGGAAGTGCTCGTCGGTATCGAACATCAGCGGACCCTTCTTGCCCTTGACCTCGACCGGAACGATCTGGCTCTTGAAGTGACCGGCCTTGGTCGCCGCGGCTGCGCGACGATGGCTCTCGACCGCCAGCGCGTCCTGCTGCTGACGCGTGATGCCCCATTTGGCAGCGACATTTTCGGCGGTCACTCCCATGTGGATCACGTCGAACGGGTCATGCAGTGCTCCGACCATCATGTCGACCGCCTTGAAGTCGCCCATGCGCTGGCCCCAGCGGCCCGCCGGAACGATGTAGGGACCGCGCGACATGCTCTCGGCCCCAGCGCCGATCGCGATATCGGCATCGCCGAGCATGATCGACTGCGCCGCCGTGATGATCGCCTGCAGGCCGCTGCCACACAGCCGATTCAACGTCAGGCACGGAGCTTCCTTGGTAACGCCGCCGTTCAATGCGGCGACGCGCGCGAGGTACATGTCCTTGGGTTCGGTATTGATCACGTGGCCGAAGACGACGTGGCCGACTTCACCGCCGTCGACCTGGGCCCGCTTGAGCGCTTCGGCGACCACGATGGCGCCGAGCTGGGTCGGAGGCACATCCTTCAGGCTCCCGCCGAAAGTCCCGATGGCGGTACGAACTCCGCTGACGACGACGACTTCTCGCATAGTGGACTCCCTCGTTGCTTGGTCGGGTAGCGCCTCCGCAGTTCGCCGGGCGCCGAGTGGATGATTCTTGCACGTCGTACTCAGACTTGCTTGACATGGGTCGAGCCGGGCACGGACCGAGTGAGAAATCTACGGACGGCGACCGGCCCCCTCCGCGGCTATTCCCCTAGTCCTTCGTCCGGTGTCGCTTGTCGATTCCCAGGCCAAGAGTGCCGCCAGCATCACCCGACGTCGAACATCAGCGCGAGGCGTTGGCGAGTCCAGAAGGCACCGAGCGAGCTCACCACCCCAACGGATGATGGGCAAGCATCCAGCGAACCGGTGAAATTTCGGAACCATGACCATCCTAACGTTCAACACAAGGTGACATCAATTCGAAAGGGCCTGCTCAAGGTGCGCTCGAGCCTGCCACAGGCATCACGGGACGGCCGTTTGAGTCATCGTGCCGACAGTGTTCCCTCGACGGCTGCGCTGCCCACCGACGGCTTGCAGCGGATCCTTGTGCAATCGCTGTGGCCCATGGTCGAAGCGGCATTTCGCGACACCGAGGAGCATGTCGAGGCGCGTTTTTTCGAACTCGACGATCTGCAGGTTGTCATTTCTCGCGCGCTTGCGCGGGGCGCAAACCAACGTGGCGCGGGGCCGAGAGTGACTCTCGAACTATGGCCGACTGCCGGACCCCGCGTCCTTGTGGTCGAGTGGAGCGGCCGCCGTCCGCACGTCGTGTTTCGACGGGACGGTGATTGGCTGCAGCGTCTTACCAGGATCTCGGGTCAATCCCAATGACGGAAGGGTTACGACGAGGTGGCAGTCAAGTGGGCGATCCCGGCCTCGAACGCGGCCGCGGCCGCTGGCGCATCGGGTGCGCTATCGAGCTGCTCGCGAAAACCGCGGTCCGAGAGCAGCTGGGCGACCAGCGCCAGCAATTGGAGATGGTCATCCTTTGAGCCGTCGGTCGGCACGACGATGACCAGCAGACGCGAGACCGGCTTGCCGTCCGGTGCATTGAACGCGATAGCGAGCTTCGTGCGCATGAACAGCGTTAACGGCCGCGCGATGCCGTCTATCCGTGCGTGCGGGATCGCGAATCCCTCGCCGAGCGCGGTCGATCCAGCCTGTTCGCGCCGCCACAGTGCGCGGAGAACCGGCGCCGGGTCGAGCCCATGCGCGCTGCCGATCGCAGCCGCGACCACCTCAAGCGCATGCGACCGGTCCCGCACATCGACGTCGAGCAGAATTTCCTGCGGCTGCAACCAGGCCGCGATCCGCATCAGGTCGTTTGCCATCGAGTCGTCCGTGGTTCGTGCGATTTCCACCCTGCCCTCGGTTGTCTCACTTCGCGGTGGGTTTCTTTCCCAGCAACTCCTTCAGACCAGCGAATGGCGTGTACGTCGACACGCGACCGTTCTCAGGGCTGCCGCGTGGCCCACCGCTCGCTTCCAGTTGCCGCTGGTGTTCGTTGTCGTGGCAGTACAGACACAGCAGTTCCCAGTTACTGCCATCCGGTGGATTGTTGTCGTGATTGTGGTCCCTGTGGTGGACAGTCAGCTCGCGCACGTTTGCGCGCGTGAACTCACGGCCGCAGCGTCCGCAGATCCACGGGTAGATCTTCAAAGCTCTTTCCCGATAGCCCTGCGCGCGCTCGTCGGCGGCACGACGCGCTTCGGCGACGATGCGGTCCAGTTTTCCAGGGTCACCTGCGCTCATTCGACCGGTCAACTATTCGGAGACGCCGGCGGCCTATGGCTAGAACCGCGCAGTCAGGCCGAGCATCGCCTCGTATTGTAGGAACACGTCACTGCGCAGCACCACTACGCATCCGCCCGAACAGAGGAATCCGCCCGAGCTGTTGACGAAGCTGAAGTAGCCACGCGCCTCGGCGCGCAGCGCGACGCGATCGCCCAAGGGCCACAGGTAGCCAAGGCCGAGGTTCAGCGACGGCTTGAACTCGGTGCCGTAACCCGAGGTGCTGGGGCTGAACTGCGTCGCGCCCAGCCCGCCGACGACGTACGGGCCGCGCCCGATCGGGCCGTCGAAAAAAACGGTTCCCCCGAGGTGCAGGTAACGAACCGTCATGTCGAACGGCGCCGCTCCACCGCCGGGTGACACCGTCGTCGCCTGCTGGCTGTAGAAGAGCTGCACCTCCCGCGCGGCGTCGAGGTCGTAGCCCGCTGCGACCGCAAACGCGGCCGAACTGCGGATATCCGCCTTCGTGTCGGTTGTCGCGTTCTCGACGCCGTCGCTGCCAACATAGCCGACGTACAGCGTCAGCGTCATCTGTGCCGCGGAGGGGCTGGCCCATGCGAGCAGCACCCATGGCACTGCGGCAGCCAAAACGGAACGCAGGCGCATCATGACCAATGCCGAGCCCACACCGGCGCAACTTCGGGCAGTTCGTCCACCCGCTGCATCATCGATGCAAACGCCGGATGCTGCTGTCGCAGGTAGTCGCGCATCTTCCACCAGCGCGACAGGTTCGAGAGATAAACGTCGCACACCTGGGGCCTTTCGCCGAGCAGGAAACCCGACTTCTGAGGAAACGCCTTCGCGATGATGTCCCAGCCCGAGTTGCATCCGCGCGACCGCTGCGCGTTCCACGGCGGCGCGCGCAGCGGATGAACGCGACGTCGTCCAGCGTGCGGGGTAATCAGCGACACCGACCGCGGTATATACGGTCGAGGCGGCAAACTGCATCCAGCGCAGGCAGGCCGCGCGGTCGCGCGTCGAGGTCGGCGGAATCCAGTCGCTCGGGTGGCGCTCGAGCAGGGTCCACAGCACCGCTACGCTTTCGGTCAGCACCTCGGCGCCGGGGGTCACCAACGTCGGCAACTGCCCGAGCGGGTTGACCTGTTTCAACTCCTCGAAGTAACTACCGGGCGGATCGCTCCACGGTGTGGCGTCCTTCGGTTCGAACTCGAGCCCGAGCGCACCCAGCATCACCTCCACACTGGCCGCGCCCGAGCGGCGCGCTGTGTACAAGACGTACTGGGTCGTCATGCGAGCGTCCCATGCAGGTCATGCAGCTCGGCTGAAGCGATCTTCACGTCGACGAAATCGCCGGGCATCAACTTGCGCCTGCCAGCCTTGAAGTAGACGACACCGTCGATCTCAGGCGCATCACCGGCGGTACGCGCCATCGACGCTGTCGGCCCGACTTCGTCGACCAGCACGCGCTGGACGGTTCCGACCTTGCGAGCCAGGCGATGCGCCGAGATCTGCTGCTGAACCTGCATGAAGCGCGCGCGGCGCCCTTCTCGCACTTCATCGGGAAGCTGCCCGGCGATTGCGTTGGCAGCGGCACCCTCTACCGGCGAGTAGGCGAAGCAGCCGACGCGGTCGAGCTCGGCCGCGCGAAGGAAATCGAGCAGGTGTTCGAACTCCGCCTCGGTCTCGCCCGGAAAGCCGGCGATGAAAGTTGAGCGGATCGTCAGCTCCGGACAGATTGAGCGCCATGCACGGATGCGCTCGATGTTCTTCTCACCCGACGCCGGCCGCTTCATCGCCTTCAGCACGCGCGGATGCGAATGCTGGAACGGCACGTCGAGGTACGGCAGCACCTTGCCTTCGGCCATCAGTGGCAGGATTTCATCGACGTGCGGATACGGATAGACGTAGTGCAGGCGCACCCACGCATCGTACGACTGTGCGAGCTTGGCCAGCTCGCCGACCAGCTCGGTCATGCGCGTCCTGACGGCGCGACCGCCGACGAAGTCGAGCTTGTAGCGCACATCGACGCCGTAGGCGCTGGTGTCCTGCGAGATCACCAGAATCTCGCGCACGCCCTGCCTCAGCAGATTCTCGGCCTCGCGCATCACCTGGCCGATCGGGCGCGAGACGAGGTCGCCACGCATCGACGGGATGATGCAGAAGCTGCACCGATGGTTGCAGCCTTCGGAGATCTTCAGGTACGCGTAATGACGCGGCGTGAGCTTGATGCCCGCCGGGGGTACCAGGTCCGTATACGGGTCGTGCGGCTTCGGCAGGTGGCGATGCACGTGATCGAGCACCTCGCCCGCCGCGTGCGGACCCGTGACAGCGAGCACCTTGGGATGCACCTTGGTCACCAGGTTTTCGCCATCAGCCTTGCGCGCTCCGAGGCAGCCGGTGACGATCACCTTGCCGTTCTCGGCGAGCGCCTCACCGATCGCATCGAGCGACTCCGCGATCGCCGAGTCGATGAAACCGCACGTGTTAACGATGACGAGATCGGCGCCTTGATAGGTCGGGCTGGTCGAATAACCCTCGGCGGCGAGCTGCGTCAGGATCAGTTCCGAGTCGACCAGCGCCTTGGGACAGCCCAGAGACACGAAGCCCACCGACGGTGCGGTGGGCTGGTTGGTGGCGGGGCGCGCCCGCCGCGCGGCAACCGTGGCCGACATCGGCTGCCGCTCGCCGCTACTTCTTCTCGCCCGGGAAGCCGGGGAAACCGGTGAACATCGAGCGCGCCTGGTTCTGCATGTTTTCCTGCATCTGCACGAACAGGTTCTTCGACTGCTCGATGTAGTTCGACATCATCGACTGGATCATCGGCGACTGCATGTTGACGAACTGCGTCCACATCTCGGGGCCGATCTTGTTCGACTCGTAGAACGCCTTGCTCTGCTCCGACAACTTGCCCTGGATGTCGATGAACGCCTGGATGTTCTTCTCCAGGTACGAACCCATCATCCCCTGCATCGCGTTGCCGTAGAAGCGGATGACCTGGGACAGCATCTGCGCGCTGAACATCGGCACTCCGCCCGCCTCCTCGTCCAGGATGATCTGCAGCAGGATCGGTCGGGTCAGGTCTTCGCCGCTCTTGGCGTCGACTACCTGGAAGTTTTCGTGGTCCAGCACCAGTTGCTTGACGTCGGCCAAAGTGATGTAGGTACTAGTCTGGGTGTCGTACAGGCGGCGGTTGGGGTACTTCTTGATCAAGCGAACGGGTGTTGCCATTACGTATGTCCTCGTTGTCTTCGCGCAATGCGTGCGCGTCGGCCTGTCGTCGCAGGCGTCTCCCTGGCTGGGTTGATTCTAGCGAATTTGCCGCAGCGCAACGGATGCCACGCCGCAGTCGTTTGGATGGTCCGGACGTATCCCGTCTGCCAGAATCCGCGACCGCCGGGATCGCAGTTCTCGGCTACGGTATCTGCAGGAGCCGGTCGCTGCGGTCACACCGCGGTGCTGATCGCTGGCGGTCAGTCGGGCGCGAGCTCGGCCACTGGTTCACCCGCGGCAAGCGCGCTGCTGTTCGAACTGCGTTGAGTGAGACCGTCTGTGGCCAACTTCGGACCTACACGACAGTCCTCTGAATCGCCCGAAAAGCCGGAGGAGTGCGTGGTGCCGAACACGTGTACATGGTTTGGCTGGTCGCGACCTCGTCGCTAGGACGGCGTCGCGACTGCCGTTTGAGCAGCTTGCCTTCTGATTGCGGACCTACCTCTTCATGCTGCAAGGGCCAAAGACGCGCGCTGCAGCGGCTTCAGGGCAGCGAGCGGACTGCGCGGACGCAAAGCGATCCGCTCGTTGATCAGCGCGGCGGTCAGCGTGTCGAATTCGGCGCGTCGGCTCGCCTCGATCAGTGTCTGGTCGAGCAGGTCACGCTGCGCATGGCTGCCGCCGAAGCGGTGCGCGACGTGGCGGATTGGACGCAGCAGCTCAACGCACTCCGCGTAGCGGCCCTGGCCGAACGCCTGAATCGCGCGTGTGGCAGGGTGCCCGACCTCTCTTGTGAACTCGGCATTATCGCTGCCGCTCTCCATCGCCGCACGCTGCGCATCCAGCACCGCCTGCTGCTCCTTCGCGCGACCGGCGCCGACGAAGGCCATCATCGCGTGCATGTCGTTGAAGGCGTAGTTGCCGGCACTGGCGGTCGGCGCCCAGTTGTCGGCCACCGCCGCAAAGCGGCTGCCAACGTCGACGCCGCGTAGCGACAGGCGCCACAGCAGCGCCGAGGCGTCGATCAGGTTCAGGACGAGGTTCGGTCGTGACCCGTACACCGGTCCGTCGAAGAGCCGCAGCGCCTCGTCGCTCGCACCGAGCTCCAGGTGGTATACGGCGAGATGCCACCAGTTGTGCACGGACAGGAAGCTGTCCTTTGACCAGGCCTCGGTGTCCGAGGTCATCCACGCGAGGCCTTCCTGCGGCTGGTTGCGCATCTCGTACACATGCGCCACGGCGTGCCAAGCCCAGGTGTTGCGCCGCTCCAGCTCGACCGCCGCGCGACCCTGCTTCTCGGCCCCTGCATAGTCACCGGTCTCCTCCAGTCCGAAAGCGTGCATCCCGAGCAGCGCGGCGTAACCCGGGACCGATGCGCGCCAGGCCGGCAGCGCGCGCGCGATGCGATCGCGCAGCATGCGCGAATCACCGCGGAAGAAATCGATCTGGTGGCCAGCATGCAGCGCCAGCGCATCGCATGGGTAAGCGACACTGACGTCCTCGAGGACTTGGCCAGCGGTACGCCAGCGGCCTTCGATGAGCAGCCGCACCGCTTCCACGTGCCCGCGCTCGCGCTCTGTGGCCGCCAGACGAGCCGCAGCCGCATGGCACGCGCGTGCGACCGGCAACCCCACCGGCTCGGTGCCGAGCAGGAACAGGTAACCCTTCAGCACATGCGCCATCGTCATCTCTGGTGCGGCCGCCAGGGCGGCGTCGACTGTGGCGACGGGATCGTCGATTAAGCAGCGGAACTGATGCGCGGAAGCTTCGAAGTGGGCCAGGCCATCGGCAGTGGCGCCAGAAACCGGATAGCCGGCCGAGTCACGGTGTTTCATTTGAATCTCCTCAGTGAAAGTGTCAGAAGGTGATCGGCGCACCTGCGCCGACCTCGAATGAATTGAAGGCTGGTACCTTAGGCGGCGGCCCTAGACGCGACCATGGCCGCGCCGCCGCCGTCTTTGGCCGATCCGCCGCCTGCCGGGCCGACCGTTGATGACCGAGGGATGCCGCGATGGATGCACTGTCTGATGTCCTGCGAGCGCTGCGAATTTCCGGGGGCGTCTACCTCGACGCGGCGTTCACCGCACCTTGGTGTGTCGCCTCACGTGTGGGCCCCGACGAGTTTCGCCATCAACACAATCGGCCGACCAGCATCGTCGCCTTTCATTACGTGATCGACGGCAGCATGTTGGTGCAGGCCGAGAGCCTGTCGCCGGTCGAGGTCCGCGCCGGCCAGATGGTGCTGTTGCCGCGCAACGACCCTCACCTGCTAGCGAGCGGAGCCGGGCTGCAGCCGGCCGATCCCGCTCCGGCCGTGCAGCAGGTCGAAGGCGGCCTGAAGCGCATGGAATACGGCGGCGGCGGCACGCCGACGCGGCTCGTATGCGGCTTTGTCGGCACCGACATGCGCCGCCATCCGTTGATCGACGCATTGCCAACCGCCTTCGCTCTTGACCTCAATGGCCAGGCCTGCGCGGAATGGGTCGGCGCCTCTTTCCGCTATGCGGCGCAGGAGGTGGCGTCGGGCCGCGCCGGTTCCGAGACGATTTTGGCCAAGCTCTCGGAGCTGCTGTTCGTCGAGGCTGTGCGGCACTACGCCGAAACCCTGCCTCCGGACCGCAAGGGCTGGTTCGCTGCGTTCCGAGACCCGGCGGTGGGTCGGGCTCTGGCGCTCATGCATGCGCGCGTGGCGCACGACTGGACAACCGATGAGCTCGCGGCCGAGGTGAATCTATCGCGTTCCGCGTTCGCCGAGCGTTTCTCGCAGCTGGTCGGCGCGCCGCCGATCACATACCTGACGGACTGGCGAATGCAGCTCGCCGCCGCCCGCCTGCGCGACACGCCTCGGACGATAGGACAGATCGCCGCCGACCTGGGCTACGAGTCGGAGGCCACATTCACTCGCGCATTCAAGCGGGCTACCGGTCTGGCGCCGGGCAAATATCGGAGCGGAGGTTAGATTGAACTCCGGCCACTAGCGGTCCTCGCCATCAGGCGAGCACCTCAGATAAAGGTAATCAACAACGCGCTTGAAAGTAGCCGTTCTCGAGCGCTCGAAACGCGGTCGCGGCGCTTCTATCTGGGTCTTGCGATAGAGCGCGACCGAGTACCGGTGCAGCGTGGCCGACATGATGTTGGCCACGACCGCTGGATCAGACTGCATGAAGAGCCTGGCGGCTTCTTCGTCCTCGGCCTCGAAGATCACGAGCCCGAAAGTCTTGTCGAGCGCTTCGCTTGTGCGCCCCGCGAGAATGACTTGACCCGTGTCGGTCGCGTTCGCAAGGCGTTCGAAATGTCGTCCGATCACGCCATTCTCTCTATCGGTCCAGGCATTCGCTTCGTGCATGTGCGGAGTCAAGTGCAGGACATAGATGTACTGCTGGCGCTTGACTTCCGGTGGGGTGTCGGCCGCGAGACTAGGGGCCACAAGCAAGGCGGCGGCGAAGACGGATGGAACCATTAATCGGAGCATCTTGAGCATTGTTCTGCCTTTCATGTCACGTATGCACATGCAAGCCGGAGTGAGGGACTTAGCCGGCCGCGTCGTACGCCGCGCGCACCCAACCCAGCAGTTCCGTGTCCACTTCATCCAGCTTGGACAGACGCACGCTGTACTGGCACATCCCGCCCGGCGGCTGGGCTTTCAACCGAGCCGAGGCAGGAAGCGCCTTGACGTTCAGTCCAAGCTCGAACTGATCCTTCGTTGCCGGTCCGAGCGTGGCGAACTGCTTCTTTCGGCGCAGGCTGACGTAGGACTTCTTGGGTGCGCTCTCGAACGGTCCGAACCTGCAGATCTCAGCGCTTAGCCGCTCATGGATCTTGCGCAGTGGCGCCTTCGGGCCGGCGTAGATCGCGGCCAAGGGGTCGACGTCGCTTGCAGCAGGCATGGCAGCCTGCTTGGCGCGAAGCGCAACCGTGTTGGCATCGCCATAACCGAGACGGAGCGTCTCCATCAGCATCGCGCGCTGTTCACCGACCTTTGTCAACCCCGAATCGGCGATCAACTTGCAGAGTTGCGCAAAGGTCTTGCCGGTCTTGCCTTCGATGTTGCGCAGTTGAGTCGCAATTGCAGCCTCGGGATCGGCCATGGTTAACTCCTTGGCATGTCAGTGGCTGTTACAGCGGCCAATGCTCGCTGCGAGTGCGCTTCGGCAGAACAAACTCCATCAGATCGAAGGCGGCATACATCAGCCGCGTACCCAGTGGCGGGCGGCCGGTTTCGGCGATTGCCTTCAGTGATTTCAGGATCATGTGGCCGCCCTGCTGCATGCTCTTGGCCGTGCGCGTTCCTGCCGGCATGCCGCTGACACGCAGTGTTACCTCCACGCCGGTGGCCACGGGCCTGAGCTCGTACGCCACCCGACACACTGGATCGTCGTACTGAGTGAAGCGGTGGCTGTGCACGAAGCGGTGTGGCGGATCGACTTCAAGCACCTCGCCGACCACCAGGGTGTGCTTCCCGGAGCCGGTCCGCATTTGCATGTGCCCGCCGGCTACCAGGCCGTTGGTGTGCAGCCAGGCGTTGAACACCGCGCCCTGTGCTTCATCCGTCTTGGTCAACTCGCGCCACACTCTCTGGATGTCGGCCTGGATCACGATGCGGAAGATCGCGTCCAGGGGAGACTTGTCATCAGCCATGCCGACGTCCTTTCGTCCGGTCAGCGGGAAGTCGAAACACTTCAGCCCCTTCGGCGTTGTACTTCAGCCGCGTCAGCCGCGCCGCCCAAAAGGCGCTCAGTTCTGTGGTCCAACGCTCATGGATCCACTGGATCGGTGTCGGATCGAACCAGAGGAGACGTTCACGGCCAGAACGCTCGGCGATCACCAGACCCGCGGCTTCCAGCGTTGCAAGATGTTTCATAACGGCAAAGCGTCCGATGTCGTTCTCCAGGTATTCGCAGACGCGGTTCACGTTGCAGCCGGGCTCCTTCTTGAGGGCATCGAGGATGCGCCGACGTGGCTCGGATGCGAGTGCGAAGAACACGGCATCGAGGTGATCACTATCGGGATCCGGCCTAGGTTTCATATGTGCCGTAATGGTCACATATCAGCAGTGACTCTGTCAAGCCCGACGGCCAATTGCGGTCCTCGCTACCAAGCCGCAGAATCGTCCCAAAGCATCGGTAAGCGGGCTGGCCACTGAGTAGGGTTGAGCTCTCCATAGACTCACGGACGTTTTCAGAAAGGCATGACGACCCCTCCCGTCACTTCGGTCTACAACTTCCGGCAAGCTGGACCGGATCTGGCGACCTCGGGACAACCGAGCGAGGAGCAGTTGAAAGCTATTGCTGCCGATGGCTACCAGGTCGTCATTAATCTGGCCCTGCACGACGATCCGCGCTATTCGCTAGCGGATGAGACGCGGTCGGTGCGGTCGCTTGGAATGGACTACGTCCACATCCCCGTCCAGTTCTCCAGCCCCACCGAATACGACCTGCAGCAGTTCTTTGCCGCCATGGACGCAAGCAAGGGAAAGCGGGTGTGGGTCCATTGCGCCGCCAACATGCGCGTGACCGCATTCGTAGGTCTGTATCGTCATTTGCGCGAAGGTTGGCCGGAAGCTGAGGCGTTCGCCCTGATGAACCACGTCTGGCAGCCAAATGCCGTATGGTCCGCGTTCATCCACGATCGACTGTACGGTGCGTCGACAGGTGGAGAAGAGGGTCGTCCGTGATTGAGTGGCAAGCGATCTCCAAGGCGGCGTTGCGCGATCGCATCGCGGCCGGATATGCGCGCATGCCGGTCGCGCACCACGGACTGACCCGGTCATCCATCAAACCACGCGCGGACGAATCACGTTAGTTGGCATTTCCCGCAATCGATTGGAGCGGATCCAATGACCTCCACCGAGATTTGTTTTCTTGGCCTCATCGATGTGGGTCGCCGCATCCGGAGTCGCCAATTCTCATCGGTCGACGTCACGCAGGCGGTATTGGAGCGCATCGCCCGACTTGACGACGAGCTCAGGAGTTACGCAACAGTCACACCCGAGATGGCGCTCGACGCAGCGCGAGATGCAGATCGCGAAATCGCCCGGGGCTCGTATCGAGGCCCGCTACACGGCGTGCCCATCGCCGTGAAGGATCTGTGCCACACGAAGGGCATTGTCACCGCGGCCGGTATGGCACTCTACGAGAACTTCGTGCCCGATCGCGACGCTACCGTGGTATCGCGACTTAAGGCAGCAGGCGCGGTGCTGATTGGAAAGCTGCAGATGACTGAGGGGGCGTTTTCGGCGCACCACCCCTCGATCAAGCCGCCCGTCAACCCGTGGAGCGCAGCGCTTTGGACCGGCGTTTCCTCGAGCGGATCTGGCGTCGCCACAGCGGCCGGACTCTGCTACGGCTCTCTCGGAACCGACACGCTGGGATCGATCCGATTCCCGTCGACGATGAACGGGATAACGGGGCTTAAGCCAACCTGGGGTCGGGTCAGTCGCGCAGGCGTATTTGCGCTCGCAGAATCGATGGACCATGTCGGCCCGATGGCAAGAAGCGCGATCGACGCAGCGGCCTTGCTTGGCGCGATTGCGGGTCCGGATCCGGATGATCCGACTGCAGTTCAGGATTCCGTACCAGACTATCTTGCGGGCATTGACGGCGGCGTGCGTGGTTTGCGCGTTGGCATCGATCGCAAACTGATCGCGGCCAACGCCGACAACGACATGGCGCGCATTACCGATGATGCGGGCGCGATCCTTTCGCAACTTGGCGCCGAATTGCACGATGTTGCATTTCCATCGCCTGACCAGGTTGCGCGCGATGCCGTTCTGCTCTGTGCCGTTGAGGCCGCCGTGGCGCATGAAAGTACGTTTCCAGCGCGAGCCGGAGAGTACGGGCCCACCTTGACCGGACTCCTTGAAATGGGACGCAAAGCCGACGGACTGACGCTTGCAAAGATCGTGCAGCGCCGTGCTAATTTCAGCGGTCGTTTGGCAGCGCTCTTTCGCGAGATCGACCTGCTGCTGATGCCAGCACTGAACACCGCGGCTCCGACTCTGGCGTATCTCGCGGAACGCGCGAATGATCCCGAGGCGAGAATCGCCAGGGTGCGTTTTACCGCGCCCTTTGACATGAGCGGCAGTCCAAGCCTGACACTCCCCGGCGGGGAGACAAAGGACGGAATGCCGATCGGGTTCCAGATCGTTAGCCGGCACCTCGACGAGGCGCTGATACTGCGCGCGGGGCACGCCTTCCAGCAGGTGACCCAATGGCATGCGCGACGGCCAGGCGGCCCGCTAGCTAATACCGGCTTGCAGAACGACGCGCCGCGGGCGGCGCGCGCCTGAAGTCGAACGTTCGGCGCCAGCTCTGAAAGGCGGCCACGTTGAGATCGTTCTGACCAGCGAGCCCGACTCGACGTTCTTTCTGCGGCTGCAAGATATTCCCGCTGGCCCCGTTTATTCCGAGGATCAACTGTGGCGGTCGGTGACGATTACCGGTGCAACTCGACTGCTTTGCCGTGCGGTGTTGCGCGCGCGGCAGCGTCCCATTCGTTCGCGCGTCGCTCCAACTCCTGCTCTGGCACGACCCCCTTACTTGCCACTAGCTTTTCTAGCGCTCCAAGCCAGTGCTCGTAGTAGTGACTGCCGTCGTCGGGTTTTCCTTGCGCGGCCGCCGCAGACAGCTTGGCGGCGAGGGCATCTGCCCATTCGCGCCAAGTGAACAGGCCGGCGGCGTGTAGTGAAAGCGTAATCGCAAACGCCTGTGCTTCCCACGGCGCGTTAAAAACTGGCCCTTCGCCGTCGCGCGGCAAGGCAGGCAACGCGCCGAGGTCCAAGTCAGGCCGGATCGAGGTGGTCATCCCAGAGATCAACGAAGACGTTGTCACGCGCGGAGGCCTCGTTACCCCACAACTCGCGCGCGGTAAAACGCACGCTGTAACAATGCTGCGGCTTCTTATCGCGGCTCATGGCGTGCGTGTCGGCGAAAATGAACACGCCGTGATCGCGGTCGATCACACCGCGCCGGCCGCGAGCGTAGCGCGGAAGCCGAGTATGCCCGGTCGGATTGATGTTGCGTGCGACGACGCGCTCACCGACTCGGAATCGCGGTGGCACGTCTTCGTCGAGCCGTGCCGCGCGGCGCTTGCGCAGGAGCGCCTCCACTTCGGACGCTGGCACCGCACGCACCGCGCTTTCTTTCGCGTCGGCATGTCCAATCTGCAGCTCTTTGGCTGTCACCAACTCCTGCTCGAGAAGCAGCTTCTGCAGGCCGAACAGCCAGTGCTCGTAGTAGGTCGTCGCGAGGTATTCTGCAGGCGGCATCTGCTCTCGCGCGTAGCGGCTCATGTCAATACTCCACTTGCCATGGAAGCCGCACGCAAGGGTGAGAGCGAACATGCGCCTTTCCCACTGTGAATGAAATACGGGTTCGTCCTTCTCGATCTCGACCGGCCCAAAACCGTGCATGCCGCCGAGGTCGTGCGCGCCGTTCATCGCTGCGCTCGCGACGGTACGGTCACATCAGCGACGCCGATCATTGCATCGCGGGTGACGATCTCCGCCAGCTGTTCTTCATTCCAACCCTCTGTGCCGGCTGGACGTTCGGGCAACACTAGATACCGCAGTTCGGCAGTCGAGTCCCATACGCGCACCTCGACGTCCTCGGGAACTTTGCTCCCCAGCTCCTTCAGCACGCCGCGTGGATCGATCACGGCACGCGCCCGGTACGGCGCAGATTTGTACCAAACGGGCGGCAGCCCGAGCACGGGCCACGGATAGCAGGAGCACAGAGTGCACACGACCAGGTTGCGAAGCTTGGGTGTGTTCTCCAGCACTACCATGTCTTCGCCCTGGCGTCCGAAAAAACCGAACTCCGCAATGGCGGCACTTGCATCCGCGAGCAGACGCTCTTTGTAACCGGGATCCACCCACGCCCGCGCGACCACTCGGGCACCGTTGCGCGGACCGACCTTCGTCTCGTAGGTGTCGATCAGCTCGTCGAGCGCTTTCGGATCGACCAAGCCCCTTTCGGTGAGCAACGACTCCAGCGCCTTCACGCGCAGCGCAGGGCCGGAGAGCGGACGGTCGTGCTCGCGGTCATGGTCGTGCTCGTGATGGTGACGATCGTGATCGCTCATTTAGGCAATCGCATTGCTGGTAAGAAACGCAACTCCGATGACACCGACCACGGCTCCCATCGCGGATGCAATCGATCGCGAACTGCTCGCGCTAATCGCTATCAGGCGCCGATGCAGCAGCAACGCCGCCACCCCGATACCCAGCTGAACAGAACAAAAACCAATCAGGTAGCCGCTCAGTGGCATTGGCTCGGCGCCGAATATCGATTCCGCGTAGGCGTATCCGTGAAAAATTCCTGCGAGTATCAGTCCACCGACAAGCCAAGCTAAAGTGATCCTGCGGCCACTCATTATTACGCCGCCGATCACGATCACCGACAACGCCACCAGCACTTCACTTCCGGCCAGACCGAATCCCGTCAAGTGCAGCACTGCACCGAACAGACTTCCCAACGTGAACGCGATGACACCCGACACTCCGTGCTTGACCAGGGCGAGAAGAAATCCCGTGGCGATGATGAATGCCAAGTGATCCACTCCAATTACCGGGTGGGCAAGCCCTGACAAAAAACCCTGCGCGAAAGTCTGCGGCAGCTGGTTTTCCATGAAGTGATGGGCCCAGACCCCGCCGGGCAGCAGCATCACTGTCGTGACGACAATGGAGAACAGCCTGGTTTCTGCGGCGGATTTCACCTGGCACACTTTCATCGGGGCAAGTGGTGCCGCGTTCGCGCCGAAGACAGGTAAGCAGAATTTCTAATGCAAGGATACGCCACCGGAGTCCGCGACGAACTCTGGCGGCTTTTTGTAAACCAATGCAGCCGAGGCACACACGATGGCACTCAATGCGGCACTGAAGCGACTCATTGAAACCAAGCTTGCGCATACGCGCGAGCCGCAATGGGCGCTGCCGATCACAGAGGTTCGTCAGGCCTTCCGCAATCTTTGGACACCCGACATCACTGGCGAGCCGGTCCCGATACGCCGCATCGAGGACGTGACGATTCCCGGCGTGGACAGCCCTATTCAAGCGCGCGTCTACACACCCGACGGCCCGGAGCCATGTCCGATCATGCTGTACTTTCATGGCGGAGGGTACGTGAAGGGCGGTATCGAGGAGAGCGATGCATTTTGTCGCAACCTTGCCCGTGTCACTCGACATCTGGTGCTCTCGATCGATTACCGTCTGGCTCCGGAACACCGCTTCCCTGCGGCGTTCGATGATGCCGTGGCGGCAACAATCTGGGCCGGGACTCGCGGCGTGGACGTCGGCGCCGCGCCCGGTCCCGTCGTCTTGTGCGGCGAAAGCGCAGGAGGAAATTTGGCCGCGGTGACCTGTCTGCGCTTGCGGGCGGACCCGCGCGTCGCCATCCGCTACCAGGTATTGCTGCAGCCGGTCGTCGACTTAACGCTGTCGTTTCCGTCCATCGCGATGCCCTCCGACGAGTGTCTCGTGCCCCGCGCGGACCTGGCGTGGTACTACCGGACCTATTGCAGCGATCAGTGCGACCCGAGTGATCCGCGCGTTTCGCCGATCTACGCCGACGATCTCTCCGGCCTGCCGCCAGCGCTGATCATCGCCGCCGAATACGACACGCTGCGCGACGAAGCGAATGCGTATGCCGAGCGGCTTAAGAGTGCGGGAGTTGCGACCCGCTACATCTGCGCCGACGGAATGGTGCACGGTTTCCTGCAAATGCGCGGCATCGTCCCGGACGCACAGATGGCAACCGAGGAAATCGCACGAGCCCTGAATTGACAGCGATCTGACCGGGTGCGGCCGATTGCGGTCGCAGCCAACGCGTAGCCTCAAAATCGACCGAAAGCAGTCGCGGAAACCAGGCTTCTCGACCAATGAAACGAGACTGGATAACGCACTTGCGAGTCAACGATGTCGATGCTCTTTACAGCCCAGCTGGCTGCCGCCGCGTCTCCGAATTCTTCTGTCAATAAATCAGTGGCATAGCCTCCCGGTACTTTCCTTGCTTCGACCTGCCTACCGATGCGTTTGGAGGAGGCGCAACATGGCGTTCAGAGAGACCAGTCGGTTTCAGGCTGTCCTTAAGGCGGCACTTGCCAGTCTGGGCCTGCTGTTGAGCGTTTCTGCTTCAGCCGAGATTTTTCACGGCGTCGACTTTCCGGGAGGCGAGGCGTCGTTCGCAGACAGCGTGGTCTCCTACGACCCGGCTTTCGGCGGTGGGGCCGTGCCTTCGCCCGGCTTTCAAAATCCCTCTCAAGCGTTGGGCGCGCCGAACTTTCCGGAAGGTGTAGATCCGGAATATGTCAGCTTAGGTGCAGGAGGACGGATTGTCCTGAGGTTCACGAATAACGCTCTGACTGGCAGTGGGAACCCGAATCTGGATCTCTGGATCTTCGAGATCGGCCCTGACGTGGAAGACACGTTTGTCGATATCAGCAAGGATGGATTGACATGGTTCAGCGTGGGCGCAGTAACCGGATCCACGAGGGGTGTCGATATCGATGCCTTTGGTTTCGATACGTCGGACTTCTTCTCTTTCGTGCGACTAACCGACAATATTGCTCTGGACGCCACGAGCGGTGTGACGGTCGGTGCGGACATCGACGCAATCGGTGCGATTTCGTCCGCACCGCCAGTCAGCACCGTGCCGGAGCCCGCGACGCTCCTACTCATTGCCACCGGGTTCGGGTTGGTAGCTTTCAGGCGGCGGAAGTAAGCCTACGTATTTAGCTGGGAGGGCCTCCCGCTCTGCCGGCTTCTCTGTGGTTAGTCTTTAGCTGGCGTGAGGAGCGAAGATGGCGCGCGCTCGAGCGCAGCCTCACGCGCCATAAGCGATGGGAGCGCCACGCGCTTATGTACGATGTCGCAGTGCGACCGGAGTTTCAGCGCGGTGGCGTCGGCAGTCGGCTGTTGGAGATGCTGCTGAGTCGCCTGCGCGTCTGGCGCGTCATACTCGTTTCAGATCTCATTGCCGTGGGCGTTTTGCATTCGTCCACGCGTTTGCATCCTCATGATGGATCTCTCCTCGATAAAGTTGAACGGCGAGTCAGCGGCTATGCGAGGTGACTGATCATCGCATCGGCAAGGAGCTGCTCGGCGATGATCACCTCGCTCGCGCCGGCACGTCTGAACAGTTCTCCCCAGCGCGCATTGTCCGCGGTAACGACGATCTTCAGCCGTTCGTTCAGCGTGTGCGACATCAAGGTGATCGATAGATTGCGATTGGCATCTTCCGTTGTGACGAACAACGCGCTTGCCGTATCGATGCGGGCGTGCTTCAGCACGTCGTCGTCGAGGCCGGCGTCACCCTTGATGACCAGGTACCCGATGTCGGCGGCGACCGACGCCTTGGTCTCGTCGCGGTCGATGACGACGACCTGCTTTCCGGCACGTTTGAGTTGGCCGGCAACGAGTTGCCCCAGGCTGACGAAGCCGATCACGACAACATGCCCCGACAGGCCATCCAGCGTGCGTTGCATCGAACGATTCTCCCGATACGCCACCACATCGGCGCTTGAAAGTATCCCCATGAGCTGGCTGATGGCATAGGCACCGGTCACCATCACGAGCATCATCGCCCCGAGCATGAACAGCCGTTGCCGCGGGTCGAAGGGCGAGAAGTCTCCCAGCGTGGTGACGAGGTTTACCGCATTCCACAACGCCAGCAGCAGCTTGTGCAGCAGCGGCTCGGTCGAGGTGTCGAGTAACGCGAGGCCGAGCGCGCACGCAAGGATCGCGCCTGCGAGCAGGCCCAGTACGCGGCGGGCGCGCCGCCACCACTCACTGATGCGCTGGTGGGCGAGCCGGGGCTCGATGACGCGATAGATGGCCACTTTCGCTAGCGGTGCAGAAAGTGCTCGTGGACGTGCGCCTGCCTACTGGCTTGCGCGGATCGCTTACTTTGGTGCCGCTGAAGGCGGCGCCGACGGAACCGGCGCAGCAGCACCGGCAACTTCGATCTTGGCCGCTGCCTTGAGCGCATCCATGTGCTTCTTCCAGCTTTGCTGCTGAAGCTGTTGAGTGAGTTGAGGCTTGACGTCTTCCAGAGGAGGCGCCTCGATCGGCTTCGCGTCTTCCAGCAGGATCACGTGATAACCGTACTGGGTCTTGACTGGTGTTTCGGTGAACTTGCCCTTCTCCAGTTTGCCCATCGCGAGGCCGAATTCCGGCACCATCCTTCTCGGATCGAACCATCCGAGATCGCCGCCCCTGGCCTTGGATCCCGGGTCTGTCGATCTCTCCGTCGCCAGCTTCGCAAAGGCTCCTGGATCCTTGTTCAGTCTGGCAATGATGTCCTTGGCTTCCGATTCTTTCTCCACCAGGATATGCCGCGCCTTGTACTCGGTGCCGGTAACCGTTGCCTTGATGCGCTCGTATTCAGCCTTCAGCATCTCGTCGCTGATCGGATTGTTCTTGATGAAATCCTGGACATAGGCGTTGGCCAGGACCGAGTGCTTGATCGTATCGAGTTGCTCAGTAACCTCGGAGCTCTTGTCCAATCCCTTCTTGACCGCTTCCTCGGCGATCACCATCTGCAGCGCCAGCTGATCGATGATGGCTGCCCTGGCTTCCGGCGTATCAGGGCGGCCCGAGCTGGCGCCCTGTTTGGCGATCATGTCGACAGTTCGCTGGCTGATGACCGCTCCATTCACCGTTGCTGCGGCCGGACCCTTTGAATCCTGATCAGTCTTCGCCTGATTGCATGCGCCGAGGGCGAGCAACGAGGCCGCGCAGGCAACGAGAATTCCGCTTCTAACGAGTTTCACTGCATTGCTCTCTTTCTTATCGAGTCCGCTTTGGATGACGGCGCGCAGTCTAGTCTTGTCGCGTCACTGACCTGCCGCCTCGCAGTCCTTCGGCGGCGCCGGCCGCGGCCGGTCGGCGCCGAACCGATCGGTGAGCGTTTCGAGGAAGGCGATCAGATCATCCATCTCGGCGTTGCTCAGCTTCAGAGGTCGTAGCAATTTCTCGCCGTCGGCATGCAGGCGTTCCTCGTCCAGTTCCGAATAGTGATTGAGGACCTCACGCAAGGTCGCGAGGCTGCCGTTGTGCATGTAGGGCGCGGTGACAGCCACGTTGCGCAATGACGGCGTGCGGAACTCGCCCCAGTTGCGCGGCGCGAGCACGACGTTCCGCGTCGGCGTGGCATTGGCGCGAGTCGTGTCGTCGTTGAATTTCGACAGCAGGTTGAAGCGGTCGGTCGTCACCGCCTCGATGCCTTCGAAACGTCCGCCATCGGCGCGTCCGCGTTTGATGAAATGGCCGACGCCCGTCGCATGGAATTCGCCGTTGCTGAAGTTCGGTCCGCTGTGACACAGCACGCAGTTGCCGCGACCGATGAAGATCTGCAGGCCGCGCTCGGCCGCTATCGGATATCGGCCCGCCGCTGCGGCATCCGCGCGTGCCAGTGCATCGCGATAGTCGTCGAACAGAGTGCGGCCGGAAACGAGCGTCTCCTGGAATGCGGCGAGCGCCTTGCCGCTGTTGACCAGCACCGTGACGTCATCGTCGCCTGCATCGTCGGCAGCCCGCCCGAAAGCGCGCTGGTACCAGCACGCAAGCTCGGGATCGCGGACATAAAGGTGCCGGATGTGCGCGGGCGTCGAGTCCAGTTCGCGGTCGTCGAGGATCGGCCGCAGGCTGGCCATCCACAGGCTGTCGCTGTTACCACCCCATCCGTACCAGCGCTTGAGCCTGAGGTCAGACAGCATCGGTGTGTTGCGGTCAACATCCGCGAGTCCGTGCGCGCGCGCTTTGCCGTCGCCCCAGCTGCGATCCGGCTGATGACAGGTCACGCAGCCGATGTAGCCGACGGGTGACAGCCGCGCGTCGAAGAACAGTTGGCGTCCGAGTTCGATCGCCGCCGGTTGCCCGGACACGCGATTGCCCGGATCGATCGTCGCTGCCGGCGGCCAGGGGCCGAACGACAGCACGCGCTCGATCTCCTCGGGCGAGAGCCGTGTCTGCGACAGCGCAACCGAGGCGACGGCAACCGCCACACCGCCGAACACCAGGCGGCGAATCGCCCGGTGCAGCCCTGTCGTCCGATTCATGGCGCGACCCATGTTTAGAGCCTACTTCAGTTCGATTGCCGAACGCAGCGTTTCACGCGAGCCGTCGGCCGTCACGTCGAACGCAAACTCCCACCGTCCCGGCATGTGTAGCAGCAGTCCGCTCGCGCGGAAGAGCCCTGCACCCTCTGACGCGATTGTCGGCGCATAGTTCATGCCGTGCTGGTGGGCCGGCATGGTGGCGTCGACCTTCAGCCGCGAGACTCGCTCGCCCCGCTGCTCACACGCACTGACCACGAGCGCGAAGAACTCGCCCAGGCGCAGCGGCGCGGGCTCGATGCGCCAATCCAGAACGAAGCTCCGTCCATCGATGCGGGCGGCGCCCAATCCGATTGGCGGCGGCTCGCAGGCGCCGGCGCCGGGCGTGGCGAACCAACCCAGCGCCAGCACCAGGGCCGCGTGCCGGCGCGCGTTCATTTGCGCAGGTGAGCGACGAACAGAGCCTCGCCATTGCGATACGCGATCTTCTCGGCCACGTCGGACGGAAGCTCGGCCAGCCAGCCCCGCGACCAGCGCGCGTGCTCGACGATGAATGGCCAGCGTTCGGGGGTGAAGGTGTCGGTGCCGACCATGAAGCGATCGGGGAACTCGATCAGCAGCGCCCGCCACTCGGTATCCAGCGTGCCACCGGCCGCATGGTCGCTGCGGAACGCCAGGTCGCACCACAGGTTGCGGTGTTTCTGCAGCATGGCGCGCACGCTCGCCGGCGGCGCGAACCCGGCGTGCGCCCACAGGATGCGGGCTGCAGGCCACTGGACAAACTGGCGATCGATCGCGTCGGCGTCCGAGTGCGAGTGCAGCACCAGGTTGTACTGCCGCGCCAGCTCGATCATGCGGCGCGGTACCGGCAGGTCCACGTCCGCGCCGTAGATATGAAACTCACCGATCGCTACGTAACTGAACCTCGCCAGGCGCTCCTCCAAATAGCTCACGACCGTCGGATCGCGCATCCACGTCGAGAGCTCGCCGCGACGGCGGTACGGGCGCAGCGACGGCAGGAACACGTCGGGCGCAAGCTTGACCAGCCGCTGCTGGCCTTCGTCGTCCGAACTAGAAATGAGGGCGCGCTTTACTCCGGCCTGGCGCACCAGGTCGAGCGCCACAGGTGGCGGCACCATCTCCCACGCATCGTGGCTGTAGTGAAGATGGGCGTCGAAGACCGGTAGCGGGTCGGCGGCCTCCGAAGCAGTCGGCAAAAGCAGGCATGAAGCCAGGGTCGCGATCGAGAACAGTTGCAGCGACTTGTTCATCTGGCGCTCCGACACGGGACGTTGGATTCTTCGTCAGCGAAACGTGCCGGAGCCATGAGGAGCCGCCCTGAATGCGGGCAGCTCTTCGGCGCGCATGGAAAACTCTTGCAGGTTCGGATGGCTCGCCGCCGGCACGAATTCGGGCAACGATTGCTGCATGAAGTACCAGGCCACCGCGGTGGTGATACCGGCCTGATCGATCGTGCCGGTGGTCACCGGCAACGCCCGTTGGCGCAATTCATCCTCCAGCGCGATGCAGGCGGCGCGCAACTGGCCGGTGACCCGCTCCACCCAGGGCGGGTGTTGTTTCTCTGCCGGCCGCAGGCTGCGCTCGTAGATGATCTGCACGCTCTTTTCGCACGCGGCCAGCGCGAGGCCGATCAGGCGCAGCGCATGCTGGCGCGCCGACGCATCCTTCGGCATCAGGCTAGCCCGCGGCGCCGCGAGCGCCTCGGCGTAGTCGAGTATCAGACTTGAATCCATCAGCACCTCGCCGTCATCGCAGACGAGCGACGGCGCCTTGACGACCGGGTTGACTCTTCGGAACTCGTCGAAAGTCCGGAATACCGAAAGCGAGCGGTGCTCGAATGGCAGGCCGAGCAGCTGCAGCGAAATCGCCACGCGGCGCACATAAGGCGAATCGAGCATCCCGACCAGTATCACTTCGCTGCCTCCACGCCGAGCGCGACGCCCAGCCGGAACGCGCACCGCCGCGCTCGGATGGCGGTGACGGTAAACGCAGCGCCCGCCCATGGCAATCCGGCCGGCTTGACGACACCCGAGGGCGCATCGCTCGCGCCTTCGCGGGATGAGCCCTTCGGCACCCGGCTACCTAGACTGCCATGCCGCTACGGCGGACGTGGGGATAGGAGAACCAGACTGGAGACCTCTATGACACGGGTTTGGAAGGCGGCCGCACTGGCGGTTGCGCTTGCCTGCAGCGGCATTGCCAATGGCCAGGCGCCGCAGAACATCGAAAAGCTCAAGCAGATGAAGCCCTCGGGCACGGACCCGAACATCCCGTCGGTTCCACAGACAGGAAAGAACGCCGATGCGATCCGCGAAAACCTGAAACGGGTCAAGCTGCCGCCCGGATTCAAGATCGAACTGTTTGCCATCGTTCCCGATGCACGGCACATGGCGATCGCGCCGAGCACCAACATGCTGTTCGTCGGAACGCGCAAGACCGCCGTGTGGGCGGTAACCGACCGCAACGGCGACTATGTGGCAGACGAGGTCAAACAGTTCGCGCCTTCGCTCAAATTCCATGTGCCGAACGGCGTGTGCTGGACCAAGGACGGTTTCCTGATCGTGGTCGAGCACAACCGCGTGCTCAACTTCCCCGCCGCCGAGTTCTTCTACGAAGGTCCCGATGTCGCGGTGATCGAGGTGGTACCGCAGGGCAAGCTGATTCCGGAGGAGGAGGAGTCGTACAACCACCACGCGCGCACCTGCCGCGTCGGGCCGGACGGCATGCTGTACATCACGCTCGGCCAGCCGTACAACGTGCAGCCCGCAGGCAAGATCGCGATGTACGAGAAGGTGGGCATCGGCGGCATCGTGCGCATGAATCCGTTCGACGGCACCAAGCGCGAGGTCTATGCGGTTGGCATCCGCAACTCGGTCGGCATGGACATCAACCCGAAGGACAAGACGGTGTGGTTCACCGACAACCAGACCGATGGACTCGGTGACGACGCACCGCCGGGTGAACTCAACCGCAGCACGAAGGCCGGGCAGCACTTCGGCTACCCCTACTGGAACGGCAAGTTCAAGGTCGCCGGCTCGCCCGCCGCGCAGGATCTCAAGGACATGAAGGAGCCGGCCGGCACGGTGCCGCCGCAGATCGAGTTCCCTGCGCACCAGGCCCAGCTCGGCATGACGTTCTACAACGGCAAGATGTTCCCGGCGAAGTACCAGGGAGGCATCTTCATCGCCGCGCACGGCTCGTGGAATCGGACGACCCCGAGCGGCGCGTTGATCAACTTCGTGCCGCTGAAAGCCGACGGCACCGCCGACAAGGCCGAGGTATTCGCAGACGGATGGCTGGACGCAGCGACCGGGACCTATCGCGGCCGTCCGGTCGACGTGGCGGTGATGAAGGATGGATCGCTGCTGGTATCGGATGATTTCGCCGGCGCGATTTACCGGATCTCGTACCAGCCCTGAGCGGCTGAGTCGTCGCCGAACCGCCGCCGTGTTGCTTGCGGCGGCGGTTACGTCGCTCGCGTTCTCGCAGGAAGCCGCCGGGCAGGATATCGCAGCCGGGCGCCGCAAGGCCGTCGGATGCCAGAACTGTCACGGCATGGATGGCATCGCCAAGTTGCCCGACGCGCCGCACCTGGCGGGTCAGCCGGAACCCTACCTCGTGCGCTCGTTGCGCGCGTACCGCAGCGGCGAACGCCGCAACGAAGTGATGACGATCGCAGCCAAGCCGCTGACCGACGAGGACATCCGTGACCTCGCGGCGTACTACGCGGCGATCCAGATCGAAGTGAAGGCTGTACCGAAGTAGGTTTTCGGTGTCGACGCGGCGAACGCACGCGCGTGCGTTCCGCGGGTTGCGCGGCGGGGAATGTCACAGGCGCATTCCCCGAGACCCCGCGCTTACCCCATGTGCAGGCCGCCGTTGCAGGAGAAGTCGGCACCGGTAGTGAAGCCGGCATCCTCGGTCGACAGCCAGCCGCAGATCGAGCCGATCTCCTCGGCCTTGCCGAACCGCCTGACCGGGATCGTCTGGATGATCTTCTCGCGCACGTCCTCGCGCACGGCCATCACCATGTCGGTCGCGATGTAGCCCGGCGAGACCGTGTTGACCGTCACGCCCTTGCTCGCGACTTCCAGCGCAAGCGCCATCGTGAAGCCGTGCATTCCTGCCTTCGCGGCTGAGTAGTTGGTCTGGCCGAACTGGCCCTTCTCGCCGTTGACCGACGAGATGTTGATGATGCGGCCCCAGCCTTTGTCGAGCATGCCGTCGATCACCTGCTTGGTGACGCAGAACAGGCTGTTGAGGTTGGTGTCGATGACGGCTTTCCAGTCGTCCAGCGACATCTTGCGGAACACGCCGTCGCGCGTGATGCCGGCGTTGTTGACGAGGATCTCCGGATTGCCGTGTTCGGCCTTGACCTTGTCGAACGCCGCCTTGGTGGACTCCCAGTCCGACACGTTGCCGACCGAGACAAGGAACGTGAAGCCTTCGGCCTTCTGCTCCGCGATCCACTTCGCGTGATCGCGTGTCGGGCCGCAGCCCGCGATCACCTTGTAGCCCATCTTGTGGAATTGACGGCAGATTGCCGTGCCGATGCCGCCCATGCCGCCCGTTACGTACGCCAGCTTCGCCATTCGGTCTCTCCGCTATGTCGTTTTCGCCCTGGGGGCCGGCAACGCCGGGGGTCACCGTGCACTCGGGCGAGTTTGTCGTCGATCAGCCCACCTTGGACGGCCCGGCGCCGGCCGCGGCGCAGGACCTCCGCCAGTCTATCTCTCCACGGTCAGAGCGACACCCATGCCGCCGCCGATGCACAGTGCAGCCAGCCCCTTCTTTGCGTCACGGCGCTTCATTTCGTGCAGCAAAGTGACGAGCACACGCGCGCCGGATGCGCCGATCGGGTGGCCAAGAGCGATCGCGCCGCCGTTGACGTTGATCTTGTCGTTGTAGGGTGGCTTGTCCCAGCCAAGATCCTTGTTGACCGCGCACGCCTGGGCAGCAAATGCCTCGTTGAGTTCGATCAGGTCGAGCTGATCGCCAGTCCAGCCGGCCTTCTCGAGCGCCTTGCGCGAAGCCGGCGCCGGGCCCATGCCCATGATCGACGGGTCCACGCCGACGGACGCAAAGCTGACGATGCGCGCGAGGGGCTTCAACCCGAGTGCCTTGGCGCGGTCGGCGGACATCACCAGCAGCGCAGCGGCGCCGTCGTTGAGGCCGGAGGCGTTGCCGGCGGTGACCGATCCCTGCTTGTCGAACGCGGGCCTGAGTCCCGAGAGCGCTTCGGCGTTGGTCTTCCGATTGATGAACTCGTCCGCGTCGAACACCAGCGGATCGCCCTTGCGCTGCGGAATGCTGACCGCAACGATCTCTTCCTTGAACCGCCCGGCGTCCTGTGCCGCGGCCGCCTTGGTCTGCGACGCCAGCGCCAATGCGTCCTGCGCAGAACGATCGATCGAATGCGCCTTAGCGACGTTTTCGGCGGTGTTTCCCATGTGGTACTGGTTGTAGACGTCCCACAGACCGTCGACGATCATGCTGTCGATGATCTTGGCATCGCCCATGCGGAAGCCATCACGCGAGCCGAGCATCACATGCGGTGACGCGCTCATGTTCTCCTGCCCGCCGGCGACGACGATCTGCGCGTCGCCGTTGCGGATCGCCTGGGCCGCCAGCATCACGGCCTTCAGTCCCGAACCGCAGACCTTGTTGATGGTCATCGCCGGTATCGTCACCGGCAAACCGGCCTTCAGCGCAGCCTGGCGTGCGGGGTTCTGTCCGCTGCCCGCGGTCAACACCTGACCCATAATCACTTCGTCGACCTGCTCCGGAGCCAGATTCGCCCGGCGCAGCACCTCCTTGATCACGATGGCTCCCAGTTCCGGCGCCGGCACCTTGGCCAGCGTTCCGCCGAACTTTCCGATGGCCGTACGGGCGGCCGCGACGATCACGACTTCAGACATGCAGATGCTCCCGTTGAGATATCGATTGCCGCGGACCGGCCGGGCCGGCCGTCCGCGAGGCCGATTGCCTAGGCCTTTTCCTTCACATAGCTTCCCGGCGCTGGCTCGATCGACTTGTGGGTCGCGTCGCCATAGCGCTTTGGGGCCGACTTCTGTGTTCCGCCGTACCGCGCCAGCCAGCGGGCCCAGTCGGTCCACCAGCTGCCCGGGACCTCTTCCGCGCTGTTGAACCACGCGTCCGAATTGGCCGGCAGTGAATCGCCGGCACCAGCCCAGTAGTTGCGCTTGTTCTTGCTCGGCGGATTGATCGCACCGGCAATGTGGCCGCTGGCTCCCAGCACGAATCGAACGCCGCCCGCCTTGCCGCCGCCGGGCAGCGCGCGCGCCGAGGCGTACGCCGCCTTCCACGGCACGATATGGTCCTCGCGCGCCGCGAAGACATAGGTCGGCACCTGGATCCGGTTCAGATCGACCGGCTGTCCGCAGGTGACCAGCTTGTTCGGAACGCGCAGGTTGTTTTCCAGGTACATGTTGCGCAGGTACCAGGCATACATCGGACCCGGCAGATTCGTGCCGTCCCCGTTCCAGTAGAGCAGGTCGAACGCCGGCGGCGACTTGCCCTCGAGGTAGTTGCTGACGACGTAGCTCCACACCAGGTCGTTCGCACGCAGGCTCGAGAACGTGTTCGCGAGCTCGAGCCCGGGCATGATGCCGCCACGCGCGAACTGCTGCTCGCGCAGGCGCACCTGGTTCTCGTCGATGAACACGTCGAGCACGCCGGCGTCCTCGAAATCGAGCAGCGCAGTCAGTAGCGTCAGGCTCGCGACCGGCTTCTCGCCACGCGCATACATCACTGCGAGCGCATTCGAGATCAGCGTGCCGCCGACACAGTAGCCGAGTGCGTTGATCTGCTTCGCGCCGCCGATCTCCTGCACGACGTGGATGGCCTCGATCACGCCCTTCTCGAGGTAATCGTCCCAGGTGATTTTCGCTTCGGGCTGGTGCGGGTTCTTCCACGACAGAACGAACACCGTGTGGCCCTGCTCGACCAGGTAACGGATGAACGAGTTCTCCGGCTGCAGATCGAGGATGTAGAACTTGTTGATGCAGGGCGGTACCAGCAGGAACGGGCGCTCGTAGACTTTCTCGGTCAGCGGCTTGTACTGGATCAGCTGGAACAGCACGCCCTGGTAGACGACCGCCCCTTCGCTGGTCGCGACGTTGCGCCCGACTTCGAACGCACTCTCGTCGGTCTGCGTGATCTTGCCCTTGCTGATGTCCTGCAGCAGGTTGTCAAGTCCGATTTTCAGGCTTTCACCCTTGGTTTCCAGCAGCGTCTGCTGCGCCTCTGGATTGAGCGCCAGGTAATTGGCCGGCGACGCCGCATCGACCCACTGCGAGACGGCGAACTTGACCCGCTTGCGGGTTTTGCTATCGCCCTGCACGCTGTCGGCAAGCTTGTTCATGAACTCGGCATTGAGCAGATAGGTGCGCGCGTAGAACGATGCCAGCGAGTTTTTCTGCCAGCTCGGATCCGAGAAACGCGGATCCGCAATCGGCGCGGTCGTGCGTTCGGGATGCGCGAAGAAATCCTTCCAGAGCCCGGTCAGGCGCTGCACGTAATCCTGCTGGATCTCGAGTACTTGCTGCGGAGCTAGCGGCATCGCCATCGGCGCAGTCGCCGTGGTGGCGGTCTGCAGCCAGGGCAGCGCAAAGTTGAACGGTTCGGCTCCACCCAGGCTCCACGCCGCATCCTGCGGCGGCTCTGCGCTTTCCGCACTCCGGCTCGGTGGCTTGCGGCCCGCGGAGCGGGGTCGCGCTGATTTCTTCGCGCTGCGTCGTACAGTTGACGGCCGAACAGCCGTGGCCCCGCCCGGTCGGACCGCGCGGGTGGCCTTCGAAGTGGGCATGTGTCCTCCGGGGTATGGCCGCGCCGATCCTCCGAAGCCAGGCGATGGCCGGACGGGTTCTGATCGGATCGCAACGGCTCGATTGTCCTGCAGAATTCTCCACAACGCCGGTTGCACGGTCAAACGCGTGCCGCGCCTGCTTGACCTGCATCCGCCGGTTGTTCCCGCTGTGCGGGACGGCGTGGCTACATGGGGCTACGCGGGAACGCGCCAGATCAGCGCGGCGTGGCGGCCGGTGATGCGATCGCGGCGATGGCTGTAGAAACGATCGGCATCGCAGTGGGTGCAGACGCCGCCGCCGTAGACGCCGGCGATCCCCTGTTCGGCCAGCGCAAGGCGTCCGAGCGCGAACAGATCCGCCCGGAACTTGCCGGCGCCGTGCGCAACGAAGGCCTCGGCAGCGCCTTCGAGACCCGCCGTCATGGCATCCCGCACCTCGGGACCGACTTCGAAATGATCGGGCCCGATCGCCGGACCGAGGTACGCGAGCAGACGGACGTGCCGGCCTACCCGTTCGCGTATCGCCTTGACCGTCGCCTGCAGGACGCCGGCGGCCAGCCCGCGCCAGCCGGCGTGTGCCACTGCGACGCAGCGTCCTTCGTCATCGGTCAGCAGGACCGGCATGCAGTCGGCAATCATCACCGCGATCACGTTGCCGGTCTGATCGGTGAAACTGGCATCCGCCTCAACCGGGCCGTCCACCAGTGCGGCATCGACCACGTGCGCTCCGTGGACCTGTCGCAGCCAGCACGGCGGCCCGGGCAGAACCGCTCGCAGCCGCTCGCGGTTGGCGGTTACCGCCTCGGCGGCATCGCCCGAGCCGTAGCCGACGTTCATCCCAGGGGTGCCGGCCGGCCCCGCGTACGGGCCTTTCGAGACACCGCCGGCGCGCGTAGTGATCAAAGCCCGCACTCCGGGCGGTGCGGGCCAATCAGGCACGATCCATTCCGCCCGCGCCTCACCGAATGGTTGCGTCATGAGGGCGGCGACTCGCTCGGCTGATCGAGCGGGCCGAAGCCGAGTGCGCGCATCAATTGCGCCAGGTCGGCGGGCGGCATCTGGAACCACTGCATCGGCGAACCCGTTCGCGGATGCACGAGCCCCAGTCGGCAGGCGTGCAGTGCCTGACGTGGAAAGGCACGCCACGGCACCTCGGCCGCCGGCGGCGGCAGGCGTCGCCGGTAGACCGGATCGCCGACCAGCGGGTGGCCGAGATGTTCGAGGTGCACGCGGATCTGGTGGGTCCGGCCGGTATCCAGTCGGCAAGCCAACCAGGACAACGCGGCACCGGCCTGCTCGGCCACAGCCAGTCGCAGATAGCGTGTCCGCGCGAGTCGCGCGCTGGCCGCCTGGCTAACGCGGAAACGCAGCGGGTTGCGCGGATCGCGCGCAATGGCCGCATCGATCACCCCATGCCGGCCGGTTTGTCCAAGCACGATCGCCCAGTAGTCACGCTGCACCGTGCGGGCCTGCAGCTGGCGGACCAGATCGACCTGGGCGGCGACATCGCGAGCAACCACCATTAAGCCCGAGGTGTCGGCATCGAGGCGATGAACGATCCCGGCGCGCGGCACGGAAGCCAGCTCCGGAAAGCGCGCCAGCAGTCCGTTCAGCAGCGTGCCCGACCAGTGCCCCGCGGCCGGGTGCACGACCAGCCCGGCGGGTTTGTCGAGCACGATGATCGACTCGTCCTCGTGGACGATTGCCAGCTCCATCGACTCCGGAGCGAACGCCGCGGATTCGGGCGCAGGCTGCGGTTCGACCGCGATCCGGTCGCCCGCAATCAGCGCATGGCGCGGGCGCACGGTGATGCCGTTGACGCGTACCGCTCCGGCTTCGATCCATTGCTTGAGCCGCGACCGAGACACCTCGGGCAGCCACTCGGCCAGCGCCTTGTCGAGTCGCTCGCCGGCGCGTGCGGGATCCACGGTGAACTCGCGGACCACGGTCGATCCGCGTTCATCGCCGAGCTCAACATCGTCGTCAGGCACGAGCGGCGCGGCGGCCGAAACGTATACTGCGTGGCTGGACAAGAGGACGTGCCCTGAGATGGATGGATCGCTGTTTCGGACAAGTCCGTTGACGCGCTGGCTGGTCGTCGTATTCGCGGCGCTCGCGCTCGGCGGATGCAGCTGGCTCGGCCTCGACGGCTTCTTCGAGAAGGATCCCACGTCGCGCTGGGATGCCGACAAATTGTACGCGGAGGCGCGCGCCGAACTGTCCTCGGGCAACTGGGTTAAGGCGCGCGAGTACTACCAGAAGCTCGAATCGCGCTATCCGTTCGGCCGGCACGCGCAGCAGGCGCTGATGGAGATCGCCTATACCTACTATAAGGAAGGCGAGTCAGCGCAAGCGATACAGGCCGCCGACCGTTTCATCCGCCAGTATCCCAACAATCCGAACATTGACTACATGTACTACCTGAAGGGGCTGGCGGGATTCAACGAGGACAGTGGCCTGATCGGACGGCTGCTTACGCAGGATATTTCGCAGCGGGATGCGAAAGGCGCGCGCGAATCGTACGACGCGTTTCGCGACCTGGTGACCCGCTACCCGGACAGCCGCTACGCGGAGGATGCACGCGCCCGGATGCGGTACCTGGTCAATGCGCTGGCGGAGGCCGAGCTCAGCGTCGCTCGGTTCTATTTCGTGCGCAAGGCCTACATCGCGGCGATCCAGCGCGCTCAGATCGTCGTCCGCGACTTCCAGACATCGCCCCTGACCGAGGACGCGCTCGTGCTGATGGCGCGCTCTTACCAAGCGCTCGAGCTACCTGATCTGCAGGCCGACACCGAGCGCGTGCTGGCGCAAAACTTTCCCGACAACTCGTACCTGCGCGGCAGGAGAGTAGCGAGTCGCTAGGGGGCCCAGTCTTCGGTGCGCCGTCGGAGGAGGAAGTCGACCGCCTCGGCCTCGCTGCGAGTGCGCGCAAAAGGTGGCAGGCTCGCCAGCACCGTGCGGCCGTACGACTTCGACAGGATGCGCTCGTCGAGCAACATCAGCACGCCGCGATCGTGCTCGTCGCGGATCAGCCGACCCACCCCCTGCTTCAGCAGCATGATGGCTTCGGGTAGCTGGAACTCGCTGAACGGGTTGCGACCCGCGCGTCGCAGATAGCGGATCTTCGCCTCCACGATCGGATCGTCGGGTGGAGCGAACGGCAGCTTGTCGATCACCACCAGTGACAGCGCATCCCCGCGGATATCGATCCCTTCCCAGAAGCTGACGCTGCCGACCAGTACTGCATTGCCGGCGTGTCGGAATGCATCGAGCAGCACACGCCTGCTGCGGGTCCCCTGCGCCAGAACCGGCAGGTCGATGCCGTCGCGCGTCACCCATTGCTGCAGCCGTTCCGACACCAGATCGACCGCGCGCAGCGTGGTGCACAGCACGAACGCACGGCCGCCATTCGCACGGATCAGCGGCCAAGCGGCCTCGGCCACGCGTTCGGCGAAGCGGGGCTCCAGCGGGGATGGCATCGACTGCGGTAGATAGAGCAGCGCCTGCCGCTGGAAATCGAATGGACTCTCCCAGCGCGCCGTGCGCGCCTCTTCGATGCCGAGTTCGGCCAGAAAGTGGTCGAAGCGTCCGCCGGTGGTCAGCGTGGCTGAGGTCAGAATCCACGCCTGCGGCTGCGCTTCGCGCGCGCGGGCGAGCGCCTGGCCGGGCGCAAGCGGCGTCTCGTGAAACTGGGCGCCATGCGCCGACACCGCGACCCAGCGCACACTTGGAGCTTCGTCGGGTGACGGCGAACCGTCGTCGGCGTCACGGGCCTGCAGCGCGCGCTTCCAGTCGGCCAACCCGCGCTGCAGACCGGCAATTCGCGGCGCCAGCAAATCGAGCTCGGCGTCGCGGCCGCGATTGACCTCGACCGCGCGCGCGAGCTCTTGCATGTCGGTCTCAAGCTGATCCAGCGCCCCCGATAGGCGCGCGTCAACCGGCATGCGGGCGAGAGGAGTGCGCGACCCGACCGTAAGACCGACTTCACCGAGCCTGAGCCTGATATCGCGCACGGCGCGTTCGACGCGGGCTGTCAATGCGGTCCACGAGGCGCCATCGGACGCGCGCGACAGTCCGAGGGCACGGCTATCGCGGGCGACCTCCAGCCACTGGGCCAGCGTCAACGTGCTGCCGAAGAAGTCGGCGGCAATGTCGGGCAGCTGGTGCGCCTCGTCTAGCACCACCGTATCGACTGCTGGCAGGAAATCGCGGATCGCGTCGTCGCGCAGCGCGAGATCCGCGAGAAAGAGATGATGGTTGACCACGACCACATCGGCGGCCTGCGCTTCACGACGTGCGTTGAACACGAAGCACTCGGAAAACCGCGGACACTCGGAACCCAGGCAGTTTTCGCGCGTCGAAGTGACCCACGGCCAGACGGCCGCCTGCTCCGGCACGTCGGGCAGTTCGGCGCGGTCGCCGCTGGTAGTCAACGCAGAGAAGCGGACGATGGAACGCAGATGTCGTGCGTCCTCAGCGCTCGGCAGCTGTGCTTCGGCTTCGGCGCGCGCCATCCGATGCAGGCAGATGTAGTTGGCGCGACCCTTGAGCAGTGCCGTCGCCGCATTCATCTTCAGCGCCTTGAGCACAGCGGGCAGGTCCTTGCGGAACAACTGGTCCTGCAGCGGCTTGGTGCCCGTCGAGATCAGCAGCTTGCCTCCGGCCAGCAACGCCGGCACCAGGTATGCAAAGGTCTTGCCGGTGCCGGTGCCGGCTTCGGCGATCAGCGTTGCCCGCTCGTCGATCGCGCGATACACCTCGCGCGCCATCTCGGCCTGCGACGCGCGCGGGACGAATCCATTGACCGTTCGCGCCAGGGGGCCGCCAGCGGCGAATACCTGTTCGATTCGGAGGGGAAGCGGGGACGGCGCCGCGGCAGGCCGTCTCACGCGGGAATGTCGGGCACCAGGCTCATTTCCAGCAGCCTGACCGCATCCTTGATCTGCAGCTTGCGCTTCTTCATGCGACGCAATGCCAGTTCATCGATGCCGGGCTGGAGAGAGAGGCGTTCGATCGCCGCATCGAGGTCCCGGTGTTCTACCTGTAATTCGATGATGCGCCGCTTGATCTCGTCCTGTTCCATCGCGCTTACAAACGCCAAAGTGGGGCCAGAATTGCGTCGGAACCGTCGCTTCGCGGATTGGCAAAAGGCCGATGATAGACTCCTTGGAAACCCCACTTAACCGCGTGTCGAGCTTCAAAGTCAACGTCTGCGTCGCGCAGCACATTGGTGATCGCCAGGAGCAGCAGGATCGCGTGGCGATCATCACCAGCCCACGCAATCCCGGCGCCATGCTCGCGATCGTCGCGGACGGCATGGGCGGCCGGACCGGCGGTCGCATGGCTGCCGACCAGGTCGTTTCGACCGCCGAAAACCTCTTCAAGGACATGACGGAGCGGGACTCGACGTTCCGGGAAATGCTGCTGCACCTGGCCGCCGAGGCGCACACCGTGATCCGGCTCACCGCGATCGCGTCCGAAAAGGAACCTCACGCGACGCTGTGCGCGCTGATCATCAAGCAGAGCTACGCGATCTGGGCGCACGCCGGCGACAGCCGGTTGTATTTCTTTCGCGGTGGCCAACTGATCCACCGGACCGAGGACCACACGTACGCGGAGCAACTGCGGCTGGAAGGCCGGTACGAAGACGCCGAGCTCGCCTCCGGACGCTACAAGAACATCCTGGTCAGCGCACTCGGTATCAACAAGAAGCCGAAAATCGTGATCGGCGAGGACGCCGCATTGCGCGACGGAGACATCTTCCTGCTGGCAAGCGACGGGCTGTGGGCGTACTTCGAGGACGACGAGCTGGCGGAAATCCTGCACGGCATGAATCCGCGCGACGCCTCGGAACGTCTTGTCTCGCTGTCCCGTGAGCGCGCCGAGGGCCGCGGCGACAATGTGTCGGTGGCGATCATCAAGCTCGAGCCGCAGTCGAAGCCAGGAGCACGGGCCCGGGCCTGACGGCGGAGCTATCTCCGCCTGGCGTCGTGCCGCACTTGCGGCGGCTGCATCATGGCTTAGCGCGGCAGGGTCGCCGCCGCCTCCTCGGCCTTCTTGCGCAGGGCCTCGCGCTCGGCCTCCTGCTTCTCCAACGTCTTCTTGCGTTCGGCGCGGCGTTCTTCGCGGTGCTTGCGCTCGGCGGCGTTCGCCTCGGCGCGCTGTGCGGCCTCGGCCTGCTTCTCCTTGTAGGCAGCCGCATTTTGGGACCGTTCTGCGGCCTGCTGATCTTCCTTTGCCAAGCGCGCCGCGTGTTCCTTCTGCTTGCGCTCGTAGTCGGCCTTATTGCGCGCGGCCTCCTCTGGGGTAATGGCGCCCTGGGCCCGGTCGGCCGCCTGCGACTGGCGCTGCTCGAGTCCCGCCTTTGCGGCCTGTTCGCGTTGCGCGCGTTCGGCGGCGCTGGATTCCTGCTGTTTCTGCTCCTCGGCGCGGCGTCGCGCCAAGTCCTCCTGGTCGAGTCGGCGGCGCGTGTCCTTGGCCTCGACTTCGATGCGCCTGACATCGCGCAACGCAAGCTCGCGCTCCCGACGCACCTTTTCGCGGCAGTCGTTGACGAGGAACTTGCTGTAACACTCGGCGTCACGCGCTGCGTACAGCTTGCGCACCCGCTCGTCCTCCTGCTGGGCCGCCTTGATCGCGGCCTCGGCGTGCTCGCGCGTGCTAATGCTGCCCGCCGGGTAACGTGCGCTGAATTCCTGTGCATACAGCGGTCCGGCCAGACCGGTGAGCAGCGGGAACAGGACAACAAATGCAAATCTCATGTACATCCAACGTTGGAAGCGGCGGCTCGGATTACACGTGCGAGACTGCTCGGCGGGTCGACTGCAGATACTCGCGCGACTGCATCTCGTCGAGCCGCGATACCGTGCGGGCGAACTCATTGGCGAGCGCACCCGCCCGATAAAGTTGTGCCGCCGGCACTTCGGCCGAAACCAGCAGCTTGACCCGGTTGTCGTACAGCACGTCGACCAGCCATGTAAAGCGACGTGCCTCAGATGCGTGCCCCGCCGACATGCTCGGCACGTTGGAGACCAGCACGGTGTGGAACTGCGCAGCGATCTCCAGATAGTCGTTCTGCGAGCGCGGTCCTCCGCACAGGACCGCGAAATCGAACCACACTACCCCGCCGGCTCGTCGGCGCGCGCGGATCTGGCGCGACTCGATGATGAGCACCGGGTCGTCGTCCTCGGCTTCGGCGACGCGCTCGAACGCGGCCGTGAGCGCCTGCTCAGCCGGCGGTCCCCAGGGGGTCAGGTAGGCGTCGATGCGCTCCATTGCGCGCTGTCGGTAATCAACTCCGCCATCGACATGCACGATGTCCAGCCGCTCCTTGAGCAACTCGATTGCCGGTAGCAGACGGTCGCGGTGCAGTCCGTCGGGATAAAGTGCATCGGGAGCGTAGTTAGACGTCATCACAAAGCCGACGTTCAGGCCGAACAGCCGATCGAGCAGGCGATGCAGGATCATCGCATCAGCGATGTCGGACACGTGGAACTCGTCGAAGCAGATCAGGCGATGCCGACGGGCGATCCGTTCCGCCACGGCATCGAGCGGCTCGGCGGTCCCGCGCAGGTCGTGCAGGTCGGCATGCACGCCGCGCATGAATTCGTGAAAGTGGACGCGGACCTTGCGGATCACCGGCACGGCCGCGAAGAAAGCATCCATCAGGAAACTCTTGCCGCGCCCGACACCGCCCCACAAATAGACGCCGCGCGGCACCGGCGGCCGCACCAACAGCTTCTTCAGCGCGTTGGACCGTTGCGACTTGTAATCGAGCCACTCGGCGAAGGCTTGTTGCAGCCGGTCCGCAGCGCGCGCTTGCGAGGTGTCGAGCGCGTAGCCGCGCTGCGTAAGCGCGTGTTCGAGCTGGGTCAGGAACGGCACGCGCGATCGTAACGGGATCTGCGATGGCGTCGGCGTCCGCGAGTACGGGGCCGCCCGGATCTCAGAAGTTCAATGTTCTCTTGTCGACCGCCAGCGCCGCTTCCTTCATGGATTCAGCAAGCGACGGATGCGCGTGGCAGATCCGCGCGATGTCCTCGGCCGAGGCACGAAACTCCATCGCGACCACTGCCTCTGCGATCAGCTCCGATGCGTACGGGCCGATGATGTGCACGCCCAGGATCTGGTCGGTCGCGGCGTCCGCCAGGAACTTGACCATGCCACTGGTGTCTCCCAGCGCGCGCGCACGGCCATTGGCGGCAAACGGAAAGGTCCCGGCCCGGTACGCTCGTCCGGCCGCCTTCAGTTGCTGCTCGTTCTGCCCGACCCACGCGATCTCGGGCGACGTGTAAATAACCCACGGAATCGTGTTGAAGTCCACGTGACCATGCTGGCCGGCGATGCGTTCAGCGACCGCGACGCCCTCTTCCTCCGCCTTGTGTGCCAGCATCGGTCCGCGTACCACGTCGCCGATGGCCCACACATTCGGCACATTGGTGCGGCACTCGTCGTCGACGGCGACGAACCCTCGCTCGTCGAGCGCGAGTCCGATCGCCTCGGGCTTCAGCCCGCCCGTGTTCGGAACGCGGCCGATCGAGACGATCAGCCGATCGACTACGAGTTCGCGCTTCTCGCCCTTTGCATCGGTGTAAGCGACGCCGACTTCCTGCGCCTTGCCCTTGCCGCGCAGCGCGACCTGCTCGATCTTCACACCGAGCTCGATCTTCAGCCCCTGTCGCGCGAAGAGCTTCGCAGCCTCGCGCGCGACCTGCTCGTCCACTGCCCCCAGGAAGGCGGGCAGCGCCTCCAGGATCGTGACTTCGGCACCGAGCCTGCGCCACACCGATCCCATTTCGAGACCGATCACGCCGGCGCCGACGACACCGAGCCGCTTCGGCACATCTTTGATCGACAGTGCGCCGTCGTTCGACAGTACGCGCTGCTCGTCGAACTCGACGCCGGGGAGCGCGCGCGCGTTCGATCCGGTGGCGACGATGACGTGGCGCGCGACCAGCGTTTCGTCGGCTCCGCTGACCTCGATCTCGACTCCGGCGTCAGTGCGTCCGACGAACGATCCACGACCGTGGAAGAAGGCGACCTTGTTCTTCTTGAACAGATAGAGAATGCCGTCGTTGTTCTGCTTGACCACACTGTCCTTGCGTCCCAGCATCTTTGCGAGATCGAGTCCGAGCCCTTTGATCTCGATGCCGTGCGCCGAGAAGTGATGCCCGGCATGCTCGTAATGCTCGGACGACTGCAGCAGCGCCTTTGACGGAATGCAGCCGATATTGGTGCAGGTACCGCCTGGCGCAGGCCCTCCCGCGGCGTTCTTCCAGTCGTCGATGCAGGCGGTGGCAAGTCCGAGCTGCGCAGCGCGGATCGCGGCGATGTAACCACCGGGGCCGCCGCCGATCACCACGACGTCGAAATTCTTGGACATGCTCGCCTAGTCCTTATGCGTTGTCGCGCGGCATGAAGATCCACAGGATCAGGTAGAGCACGATCGTCGCGCCACCGGCGAACGCGCCCAGCACGAAGAGCAGCCGCCAGATCCAGGTCTCAATGTCGGTGGCGCGAGCAATTCCGCCGCAAACCCCGGCGATCCACTCGTCGTCCGACGAGCGCCGCAAGCGCTTCAGAGGAGACTCGTCGGCCCCCGTCGGAGAGACCAGCAGCCGCGCCTTCGCCTGTTCGTACTCCGCCGCGGTCAGTGCGCCCGCCAGCAGCAGGTCGTGCAGCTTCTTCAGTTCATCGGCCGTCGACATAAAGAACCTATCTCAGAGTCCCCGGTGGTCGCGGCGGGGTCGCATGGGGTGCAGGGCTAGACGCGGCGAGGGGACCATTGCTCCTGCAAGGACCTGAGCCGCAACAACGCCATGCGCCCCATGCGACCCCGCCCCGCAGGGTTGCCACGATAACCCGGCGTCTGCGGCGTTGGCCGGCTCGGCCGTAGGCCCAGCTACTGTCCTTCGCCAGCCGCCTTGCATCCGCCGGGTTCTCGTGGCAACGCGATCCATTGGGGACTCTGAGATAGGTTCTACTCACACTTCCAGCAGCAGCCGCGCCGGATCCTCGAGCGCCTCCTTCATCGCCACCAGCGACAGCACGGCTTCGCGGCCGTCGATGATGCGGTGGTCATACGACAACGCCAGGTAGTTCATCGGCCGCACGACGACCTGGCCGTTCTCGACGACGGCGCGATCCTTCGTCGCATGCACGCCGAGAATCGCCGACTGCGGCGGATTGATGATCGGCGTCGACAGCATCGAGCCGAACACGCCGCCGTTGGAGATCGAGAACGTGCCGCCGGTAAGTTCTTCCAGCGCGAGCTTGCCCTCGCCGGCGCGCTTGCCGTAATCGGCGATCTTCTTCTCGATGTCGGCGAAGGTCATCTGGTCGGCGTCGCGCAGGATCGGCACGACCAGCCCACGCGGCGAGCCGACCGCGATGCCGATATCGAAATAGCCGTGATAGACGATGTCGGTGCCGTCGACCGAGGCGTTGACGACCGGATACTTCTTCAACGCCGCTACGGCCGCCTTGACGAAAAACGACATGAAGCCGAGCTTGACGCCGTGCTCCTTCTCGAAGCGGTCCTTGTAGCGGTTGCGCATCTCCATCATCGGCGCCATGTTGACCTCGTTGAAGGTGGTCAAAATGGCCGCGGTCGACTGCGACTGCACCAGCCGCTCGGCGACACGCTGGCGCAGGCGCGACATCGGCACCCGCTGCTCCGGACGGTCGGCCAGCAACGAGAAATCGAGCGGCGCCCGCACCTCGGGCAACGCAGGACGCGCAGCCGCGGCCGGTGCCGCTGGCGCTGCAGGCGCCGGAGCCTTAGGGATCGCGATCGCTGCGAGTACGTCACCCTTGGTCACGCGCCCGTCCTTGCCCGTCCCGCTGACGGACCCGGTCGCCAACCCGGCGTCAGCCATCAGCTTGGCCGCGGCCGGCATCGCCACGCCGGCGGCCGATCCGCCGGAAGCTGCGGCCGGGGCGGCCGCCGCCGGCGCCTTCGCGGCGGCGGGTGCGGCAGCCGCGGGGGCCGCTGATGCCTTGCCTTCGGTGTCGACCGTGGCGATGACTTCGCCCGACGTCACCGTCGCGCCGTCGGCCTTGACGATCTGCGCAAGAACGCCGGCGGCTGGCGCCGGAACCTCGAGCACCACCTTGTCGGTCTCGATTTCGATCAGTATCTCGTCCATGGCGATGGCTTCGCCAGGCTTCTTCTTCCATTGCAGCAGAGTGGCTTCGGCAACCGACTCCGACAGCTGCGGCACCTTGACTTCAACGATGGCCATTTGGTTGTTTGCTCCGAGGTGGGACGCGTGCGTCTGGCGCCTTCGCTGCACAAGTCAAGCGGCGCAAGTCCGCTTCGACGAGGCAGGACATTCCGGCGCGGCACGCGTCCGGAATGTCACTTGTTGAGCACGACGCCCTTCAGCTTGCCGAATGCCGCGTCGATCAGCGCCTTCTGCTGCTCGACGTGCTTGGCGTAGTAGCCGACCGCCGGCGACGCGGACGACGGCCGCCCGGCATAGCCCAGCTTCTGTCCGTCCACCATGTTCTCCAGTATGTGGTGCTGCGTGTAGAACCACGGCCCCTGGTTTGCGGGTTCGTCCTGGCACCACACGACTTCGGTCGCCGCCGGATACTTGCGGAATTCCGCCGCGAGCGCCTTGTGCGGGAACGGATAGAGCTGCTCGATCCGCATCAGGACAACGTCATCCTCCTGGCGCTCGTCGCGCGCATGCACGAGGTCGTAATACACCTTGCCGGAACAGACGACGATCCGCTTGACCTTCTTGGCGTCGATCGACTCATCGCGTTCGCCGATCACGGTCATGAACTCGCCGCGCGCGACCTCTCCCAGGTCGGAGGCCGCGTCCTTGTTCCGCAGCAGCGACTTCGGCGTCATGATGACCAGCGGCTTGCGGAACGGCCGGATCATCTGCCGCCGCAGCAGATGGAAGATCTGCGCCGCGCTGGTCGGCTGCGCGACCTGCATGTTGTTGTCGGCGGCCAACTGCAGGAAGCGTTCAAGCCGCGCGGATGAGTGTTCGGGCCCCTGGCCTTCGTAGCCGTGCGGCAGCATCAGCGTCAGGCCCGACTGGCGGCCCCACTTGACCTCGCCAGACGACAGGAACTGGTCGACGACCACCTGCGCGCTGTTGACGAAGTCGCCGAACTGCGCCTCCCAGACCACCAACGCATTCGGCTCGGCGCTCGCGTACCCGTACTCGAATGCCAGCACGGCCTCTTCGGACAGCAACGAGTCAATGATCGTGAACGGCGCCTGAGATTCGGACACGTGCTGTAACGGGATGAACGTGCCCTCGTCCCACTTTTCGCGGTTCTGGTCATGCAGCACGGCATGACGGTGCGTGAACGTGCCGCGCCCCGAGTCCTGCCCGGTGATGCGCACGCTGTAGCCGCTGGCGACCAGCGAGGCGTACGCAAGGTGTTCCGCCATGCCCCAGTCGAGCGGCACGCGCCCCTCGGCCATTGCGCGGCGGTCGGCGATCACCTTTTCCACCAGCGAATGGACCTTGAAGTTCGAAGGAATCGTCGTGATCCGTTCGCCAAGGCGCTTGAGTTCGGCCAGCGGCACCGCGGTGTCGGCGTGGTCGGTCCACTTGCGATTGAGGAACGGGTTCCAGTCGACCGCGTACTTGCTCTTATAGTTGGTCAACACCGGTTCGGCCGTCGTTCGGCCCTCATCCATCGCCGACCGATAGTCCTTGACCATCTGGTCGGCCACTTCGGCGGCCACGGTTCCCTGCGTCACCAGCTTGTCGGCATACAGCTTGCGGGTGCCGGCGTGTGCGCCGATCTTCTTGTACATCAGCGGCTGCGTGACGGCAGGCGTGTCCTGTTCGTTGTGGCCGAGCCGCCGGAAGCAGACGATGTCGACCACGATGTCCTGATTGAATTGCTGCCGGTAGTCCATCGCGAGCCGCGTGACGAACACGACCGCCTCCGGGTCGTCGCCGTTCACGTGGAATACCGGCGCTTCGATCATCTTGACGACGTCGGAGCAATAGATTGTCGAGCGCGTGTCGCGCGGATCGGAAGTGGTGAAGCCGATCTGGTTGTTGATGATGACGTGGATGGTGCCCCCCGTCCCATATCCGCGCGTCTGCGCCAGGTTCAGCGTCTCCATCACCACGCCCTGGCCAGCGAAGGCCGCATCGCCATGCACCAGCACCGGCAGCACCTTGTCGCCCTCGGCATCGCCGCGGCGTTCCTGGCGCGCGCGGACCGAGCCCTCGACCACCGGGTTGACGATCTCGAGGTGCGACGGATTGAACGCCAGCGACAGGTGCACCGGGCCGCCCGGGGTCGAAATGTCGCTGGAAAAACCCATGTGGTACTTGACGTCGCCGGCAGGCAAATCTGAGCCGGGCTTGCCTTCGAATTCGGCGAACAGCTCCTTCGGCATCTTGCCGAGCGTGTTGACCAGCACGTTCAGCCGCCCTCGGTGCGCCATGCCGATGACCATTTCATCGACCCCGCTCGCTCCGGCCCGCTGGATCAGTTCGTCCATACAAGGGATGAAGGTCTCGCCGCCTTCCAGAGAAAAGCGCTTCTGACCGACATACTTGGTATGCAGGAAACGTTCGAGGCCTTCGGCGGCGGTCAGCCGCTCGAGGATGTGCAGCTTCTCCTCCGAAGTAAACGATGGCGTCGAACGCACCGATTCGAGCCGCTGCTGAATCCAGCGCTTCTGCGTCGGGTCCGAGATGTACATGTACTCGGCGCCGATATTGGCGCAATAGGTCTGGCGCAGGGCCTTGACGATCTCGCGCAGCGTCATCTGCTCCTGCCCGAAGTACGTGTTGGACGCCGAAAACTCGGTGTCCATGTCGGCTTCGGTCAGGTCGTAGAACGCGGGCTCGAGTTCCGGAATCGACGGCCGTTCCTGCCGCTGCAGCGGATCGAGATTGGCCCAGCGATTGCCCAGGTAGCGGTAGGCCGCGATGATCGACTGGACGTGAACCTGCTTGCGCGCGACCGACAGGTCGGTCGGCGCCACCTTCGGCTGGAACGTGCCTGCCTTGGCGCGCTGCGCGAAGGACTCGACGATCGGCGCATGCGCGACGTCGCGCGAAGTCGTCGAACCGTCGGCCGCCGGCACCAGTTGCATCTGGTCGAAGTAGGCCCGCCATTTTTCCGGCACCGAGCCGGGGTTGTCGAGGTAGCGCTCGTACAGTTCCTCGACGTAGGGCGCGTTGCCGCCGAACAGGTACGAGTTGACCTGGAACTGTCGCATCATCGTCATCACCTTTCAGAACGAGTTTCTCGTTGAAGATGCCCGGTTGCCCGCCTGCGTGGCTGGGTGCCGGCGACAGCGCGGCGGATTCCGCCTCGTCCGTCGTGGTGGTCGGCCGCTACGGAGGGCGTAACGGTGACAAGCGGGGAATGCTACCACCGGGCATGCCCGTTTCCATCTGCTGTCTCGCGGGCGCGTCATCCGTCTCTCCCGGCGTTCAGTGTCGTCCCCGGGGAATACACTTGCGTTACAAGAGTCGCCGCTACGACGGACGAAAAAGGAGACACGTGCAAGCGACGGATATCCGTCGTCCCGACCATTTCCATCGGGTCGTGGACTGCCAGTGGGCCTGCCCCGCACACACCGCCGTTCCCGAGTACATCCGCCTGATCGCCGCCGGCAGATACTCGGACGCCTACATGGTCAATTGGAAGTCGAACGTCTTCCCCGGCATCCTGGGGCGGACGTGCGATCGACCCTGCGAGCCGGCGTGCCGCCGCGGCCGGGTCGAGGAGAACCAGGTGACGCGACCCGAGCCGGTTGCGATCTGCCGCCTGAAGCGCGTCGCAGCCGATCTGAAGGAGGACATCCGCAATCGCCTGCCCAAGCGACGGGTTCCGATGAACGGCAAGCGCATTGCCTGCATCGGTGCGGGCCCGGCATCGCTGACAGTTGCGCGCGATCTTGCCCCCCTGGGCTACGAGGTCATCCTCATTGACCAGGACCCCAAGGCGGGCGGAATGATCCGCACCCAGATCCCGCGCTTCCGGCTGCCGGAAGAAGTGATCGATGAGGAAACCGGCTACGTGCTGAACCTCGGCGTCGAATTCCGCGGCGGAGTGCGCATCGACTCGATGAAGAACCTGCTTGCCGAGAAGTACGACGCGGTGTTCGTCGGGTCCGGCGCGCCGCGCGGGCGCGATCTCGATCTGCCCGGGCGGCACGCGACCTCCAAGGTCCATATCGGCATCGATTGGCTGTCGTCGGTGTCGTTCGGTCACATCACCTCGGTTGGCAAACGGGTCATCGTGCTGGGCGGAGGCAACACGGCGATGGACTGCTGCCGGACCGCGCGACGGCTCGGCGGCGAAGACGTCAAGGTGATCGTGCGCTCCGGATTCGAGGAGATGAAGGCCTCGCCGTGGGAGAAAGAAGACGCGATGCACGAGGGCATTCCGATCCTGAACTACCTCGTGCCGAAGGCCTTCCTGCACGACAGCGACCGCCTGACCGGCATGACGTTCGAGAAGGTGCAGGCGGTGTACGACGATGCTGGACGTCGGTCGCTGGTTCCCACCGGTGAGCCCGAGCAGCAATTCGACTGCGACGAGGTGCTCGTCGCGGTCGGCCAGGAAAACGCCTTCCCGTGGATCGAGCGCGATGTCGGCATCGAGTTCGACCGGTCCGGCATGCCGGTGCTCGATCCGGTCACGCTGCGGTCGACCCGCGCCGAAGTCTTCTTCGGCGGCGATTCCGCGCTCGGCCCGAAGAACATCATCTGGGCCGTCGCGCAGGGCCACGATGCTGCCATTTCGATCGACAAGTTCCTGCACGGCGAGGACCTGCGCGAGCGGCCCGCCCCCGGCGTGACGCTGATCTCGCAGAAAATGGGCATCCACGAGTGGAGCTACGACAACGACATCGTGCCTGATACGCGCTTCAAGGTGCCCTGGCGCGACGTCAATCAGGCGCTGCGAAGCATCCGCGTCGAGGTCGAACTCGGCTTCGATGCCAAGACTGCATGGAAGGAGGCGCAGCGCTGCTTGAACTGCGATGTGCAGACCGTGTTCGCCGCGCCCCAGTGCATCGAATGCGACGCCTGCGTCGACATCTGCCCGACCGACTGCATTACGTTCACCGCCGACGGCGAGGAGGCCGAGCTGCGCACGCGGCTGCGGCGGCCTGCAGTCAACACCGAGCAGCCGCTGTACGTCTCCACATCGTTGAAGACCGGTCGCGTGATGGTCAAGGACGAAGATGTCTGTCTGCACTGCGGCCTCTGCGCCGAGCGCTGCCCGACCGGGGCGTGGGACATGCAGAAATTCCTGCTCGAGCTGACGCCAGCCGGACGCGGCTGCCGCACCCCGCAGAAAGAGGCTGCCTGATGGACACGCGCACCAAGGTCCACCACAGCAACGCGGGATCCAAGCCCGCGCCGATTGCCGCGGTCAACGACTTCGTCGTCAAGTTCGCCAACGTCAACGGCTCCGGTTCGGCGTCCGCCAATGAGCTCTTCGCGCGCAGCATCCTGCGGATGGGCGTGCCGGTGTCTCCCCGCAACATCTTTCCGTCGAACATTCAGGGCCTACCGACCTGGTATGAAGTTCGGGTGACCGAGCAGGGCCATCTCGGCCGGCGCGGCGGCGTCGACCTGATGATCGCGATGAATCCGCAGACGTGGGACCGGGACGTGCAGGAGATCGAGCCCGGCGGCTACCTGCTGTACGACTCGACGCGCCCGATGCCGGAAGGCAAGTTCCGCGACGACATTTATGTGATCGGCATTCCGCTGACCCAGATTGCCGCATCGAAGTATTCCGATCCGAAGGAACGCCAGCTGCTGAAGAACATCATGTACGTCGGCGCGCTGGCGGCCATGCTGGGCATCGATCCCGAGGTTATCGCGCAGCTGCTCGGCGAACAGTACAAGGGCAAGGACAAGCTGATCAAGCCCAATCTTGACGCCTTTATGACCGGGCTCCACTACGGCCGAGAGTACCTGGAAGATGCGGTGGATCTGCGCGTGGAAGCCAGCGACAAAGTTGGCGACCGCATTTTCATTGAGGGTAACGCAGCCGCCGCGCTGGGCTGCGTCTACGGTGGTGCGACGGTGTGTGCCTGGTATCCGATCACTCCATCGTCGTCGCTGGCCGAGGCATTCCAGAAGTACTGCAGCCGCTACCGCGTCGACCGCAAGACCGGCCACAACAAGTTTGCGATCGTGCAGGCCGAGGACGAGCTCGCGTCGATCGGCATGGTGATTGGTGCCGGCTGGAACGGCGCGCGCGCGTTCACCGCGACATCGGGGCCAGGCATCTCGCTGATGTCGGAATTCATCGGCCTGGCGTACTTCGCCGAGGTGCCGGCGGTGATCATCGATGTGCAGCGTGGCGGCCCGTCGACCGGCATGCCGACGCGCACGCAGCAATCCGACCTGCTGGTATGCGCCTATGCCTCGCACGGGGACACGCGCCACGTGCTGCTGTTCCCCGAGGATCCGCACGAGTGCTTCGAGTTCGCGGCCACCGCGCTCGACCTTGCCGAGCGCCTGCAGACGCCGATCTTCCTGATGACCGATCTCGACATCGGCATGAACCACCGGCTGTGCGCACCGCTGAGCTGGGACGATGCGCGCCGGTATGACCGCGGCAAGGTGATGAGCGCCGAGGACCTCGAGGCGGGCCGCGACTTCGGCCGCTATCTGGACGTCGACGGCGACGGCATTCCGTTCCGCACACTGCCGGGCGTGCATCCGACTCGAGGCGCGTATTTCACCCGCGGTAGCACGCGCGACGCGTACGCCCGCTACTCGGAGGCCGGTCCGGATTACGTCTACAACATGGAGCGCTTGCTCAGGAAGTGGGAGACCGCCAAGGAACTGGTGCCGCAGCCGATCATCCACGAGCCCGCGCGCAAGGCAAGCGCTGGAGTCATTTATTACGGATCGACGACACCCGCGATGGACGAGGCGATCGGCATGCTCGAACGCCAGTCGCTCAGCCTGGCACGCCTGCGGATCCGCGCGTTTCCGTTTTCGAATGCCGTCGAACGCTTCATCGCCGAGCACGAAACCGTGTTCGTCGTCGAGCAAAACCGCGATGCGCAGTTGCGCACGCTCTTGGTCGACGAACTCGATATCAACCCCGCGCGCCTGCTGCCGATCCTGCATTACGACGGCACGCCGATCACTGCGCGCTTCATCGCCGAAGCGATCGCCGAGCGCATCAGGCCGAGCAACGTGCGGACGCTGAAGAGCGGCAAGGCCGCCTGAAGCAAACTGAGAACTACGACATGACCTACCTCGCCAAGCCCAAGCTGCGCCACCCGACACTGCCGCTCAATCGTCTGGGCTACACGCGGCGCGACTACGAAGGAAAGATCTCGACGCTGTGCGCCGGCTGCGGGCACGACTCGATTTCGGCCGCGATCATCCAGGCGTGCTGGGAACTTGAGATCGAACCTCATCGGGTCGCGAAGTTGTCCGGCATCGGCTGCTCGTCGAAGACGCCCGACTACTTCCTCGGTAATTCGCATGGCTTCAACTCAGTGCACGGCCGCATGCCGTCGGTGCTGACCGGCGCCAACCTCGCCAACCGCGACCTGATCTACCTCGGCGTCTCGGGCGACGGCGACTCGGCGTCGATCGGCCTCGGACAGTTCGCGCACATGGTTCGCCGCGGCGTCAACATGACCTACATCGTCGAGAACAACGGCGTCTACGGTCTGACGAAAGGACAGTTTTCGGCCACCGCCGACCGCGGATCGAAATCCAAGCGCGGGGTCGTCAACCGCGATGCGCCGATCGACCTCGTCTCGCTCGCCATCCAGCTCGGCATCAGCTACGTCGCGCGCAGTTTCTCGGGTGACAAGGACCAGCTGGTGCCGCTGATCAAAGGGGCGCTGCATCACCGCGGCACCGCGCTGATCGACGTGCTGAGCCCGTGCGTCGCGTTCAACAATCACGCCGGCAGCACCAAGAGCTACGACTACGTGCGCGACCACAACGATGCGGTCAACCGGCTCGACTTCATGCCGAAGCGCAGCGAACTGGTGGCCGCCTACGAACCCGGCGAAGTGATCGAGATCACGCAGCACGACGGCAGCCAGCTGCGGCTGCGCAAGCTACACGACGGCTACGACCCGGGCGACCGCCTCGCGGCGATCAGCCACATCCACACCCACCAGCAGCGCGGCGAGATCGTTACCGGGCTGCTGTTCGTCGACCCGGAAGCCGATGACCTGCACGATGCCCTGAACACGGTCGAAATGCCGCTCAATCGGCTGGTCGAGGCGGATCTCTGCCCCGGAGCCGCAACGCTGGCGGCGCTGAACCTCGAGCTCCGTTAGCACTGCACACCGCGCCGCAGCAACGCACGGCCTGCCGCGGTAAGCTCTCGATTTGGTCCCCGATCGCCGGCGGACGCCCTCCCGCGGAGCAACCATTGCAGAGCCTTGTTTCGATACTTGCGACGACCAGCACGCTTCCGGCCGCGATCGTATCGAACCGCAGCATCGGGCAGTCGCTGCTCGAGGGCATCGAGATCGACGACGAGGCCTCGGCTGAAATCGTGGCGCGCATCCAAGAGCGCGCTGAACTCATCGAGAAGAAGACCGGCCTGCGAGCGCGTCGCTTCTTCGCGCCGGAGGATTCGCCGGTCGCGGTCGGGCTCGATCTGCTCGAGCGCTTGATGCACGACAAGGACTGGTCCGAGCTCGACGCGATCATCGTCTCGTCGTCGAGCACGCACGGCTTTCCCGGGCTGTCGCAGCAGATCGTCGCGGCGGCACGAACGCGACATGCCGATCTCGGCGCACCGTTCGTGCTCGACATCGGCAGCAACGCCTGCACTGGCTTCATGTATGCGCTGGCTGTCGGCAGCAGCACCATGCAGGCGCTCGGCTACCGTCGTGTCGCCTGTCTCGCGATCGAATTCTCGTCACGCTGTATCGCTTACGACCCGCTCGCCTTCGGCACCAGCACGTTGTTCGGCGATGCCGCCGCCGGAGTGTTGCTCGGACAGGGTGTGCAGGGGATCGCCCAGCTGTGTTCGGTGCGCGCCAGTTCGATGATCGATGCTGAAACGATCGGCATGGTCAAGGGCTCGGGGATGCAGGCAGCGCACCTGTCGCTCGAAGTACCGAAGTCCTCGCGCTGGTTCATGGCCGGCCCGCCGGTCGCGCTTGGCGCCACCCGCATTCTGGTCGACGAGATCCAGCGCGTGCAGCGGCACGGCGTGAAAATCGACTGGCTGATTCCACACCAGGCCAATCTGACGCGCATCCTGATCCCGGCCTGCGTGAAGACCGGCATCGAACCCGACAGGCTGTGCGCATCGTTCGCCGAAACCGGAAACACGTCGAGTGCCAGCATTCCGCTGCTGTTGGACCAACTGGTCCGTGATGGACGCGCGCGGTCCGGGCAAACCGTACTGATGGTGGGATTCGGCGCGAGCTTTTCGGTCGGCTCAGCGCTGCTGCAGTTCGATCGGCTGCCGAAAGTGACGTAGCAACCCGCCGACGCTTCGTCACCCGTAGCGGACGCGCTCTGCGCAATCCGTTTCTGCCGGATGGTGCTTCCCGAAGGCGGCCGTTCAACGACGCCGCTTCACCAGCGCGCAGCTACCGATTGGCGCCTGTCACCGCGCCGGCTCAAGCTTGATCGCGACCGCCCCGCCACGCCACATGGCTCGATAGGAAACGAGCAACGCGAGTGCGAGCGGCAGCACGCCAGCGAAGATGAACACCAGATCGCCCGGTGTACGCATCCACTCCAGGATGCGGGCCAGCGGAGTGCCCGTGTACTCGAGCGAACGGGCGTGCCAGTAGCCGTTCTGCAATACGTCCCACAGCTGCAAGACGCCGGCGGGAAAGAGGCTGAAGACGACCATCATGGCAAGCCCGATGTTGAGTCCCCAGAACGCAATCTTCAGGAACTTCTCGACCCGCGGCCAGAGCGCATCAGCCGTAACCTCGCGCAGAACGTACGCCATGAGGCCGACGCCCAGCATGCCGAACACTCCGATGAAGGCGGCATGGCCGTGGTTCACTGTAAGGATTGTCCCGACTTCGTAGTAGCTCACGATCGGCGTGTTGATGAGGAAGCCGAAGACACCAGCGCCGAGGAAGTTCCAGAATCCGACCGCCATCAGGAAGAAGAAAGTCCAGCGATGCCGGAAGCCGGGGGCGCCTTCGCCGCGCGTCAGCCGGTAGAAATCCCACGCGTCGAGCGTAAGCAGAGTGAGCGGCACGACCTCGAGTGCGGAGAACGTGGCACCGAGCGCCATGGCGAGCTCTGTCTGGCCGGTGAAGTACCAGTGGTGCGCGGTGCCGATCAATCCGCCCCCGAAGTAAAGGATGGCGTCGAGGTAGATGACCCGGATCGCCGTGATTCGGCGGACCAGGCCCAGCTGGAAGAGGATGATCGAGACAATCACCGTCACGAAGAACTCGAAGAAGCCCTCGACCCAGAGGTGGATGATCCAGAACCGCCACACATCGACGATCGAAAAGTGGGTCTTCGCGCCGAAGAAGAAGGCGGGCAGATAGAAAAACGGGATTGCGAAGGCGGCGATCAGGAAGAAGTTGACGAACGTTCGCAGCTCTGGGCTCGCGCGCGCGGGTGCTACAGCGCGAAGTACCAGCCAGAACCAGAACAGCAAGCCAGCTGCGAGCAGGAACTGCCAGAAGCGGCCGATCTCCAGGTACTCCCAGCCCTGGTTGCCGATCCAGAACCACATTTCGCCGAGCAGGTTCTTGATCCCGGCCCATTGGCCGAGCAGGCTGCCGACGACGACCACCACGACCGCCCAGAAGAGCACATGGACCAACGGACGCTGTCCCTTCGGGTCACCGCCGCCGAGCGCCGAAGCGACAAACAGCGCGCCGGCCACGTAGGAAGTTGCAACCCAGAAGATCATCGTTTGCAGGTGCCAGGCACGGAGCAAATTGCTCGGGAGCACAGCCGACAAATCAAAGCCGTAAAAGTCGCCCGGCTCGGCCCGATAGTGCGCGAGCGCGCCGCCGATCAGCACCTGGGCCAAGAAGAGCAGGCCGGCAACTACCATGAACTTCACGGTCGCGGCCTGGGCCGGGGTGATCTGTACCGGACGAACGTTTGCCGGCCGGGCTGCTGCCGTCGGCGCACCTCCGTGCCAGCCAAGGTAGTCGAACTTACCGAAGGCGACCAGCACGACCGCGATGCCGCCGAGCAGAAACACCAGGCTGACAGCGCTCCAGAGCAGCGCGCCACTGGTGTGGTGATTGCCGACCAGCGGGTCGTACGGGAAGTTGTTGGTGTAGGAATGCGTGCTGCCAGGCCGTTGGGCGGCCGAGGCCCAGGCGGTCCAGACGAAGAACGCAGTTAGTTTGCGCAGCTCGATCGGATCAGCGACGGCGTTTCTCGAAAGCCCGCCATTCTTCGCGGTGTCGACGAAGTAGTTCGTCCAGTACGCGACCTGCTCGGTGAAGGCAGCCTTGCTGTCGTCGGGCAGGGCTAGCGTCCCCGTGGTCGCGTCGTACCGGTTGGTCTTGAACATCGACGCAACCGCTCCGTCCACGGCCGCCTTCTGGTTCTCGCGCAGGTCGGCGTACGGCTTCTGAAATTGCGATTGCGCAATCCGCCCCGCGAAGTACAACGCAAGGCCGTGCAGCGTCTGCGCGGAGAAATCCGGCCCGAGATAGCCGCCGTGGCCCCAGATCGTGCCGTTGTTCATCAGACCGTACTTGAGGAAGACCTCCTGGCCTGCCGCAACATCCTCGGCGGTGAACACGACCTCGTTTCCCGGCGCAAGCGCCTTCACGGGAATCGGGGGCGCGTTTTGATACGCGCGGAGCGACATCAGGATGAGGACCGCGAAGCCGAAGATCATGACGATGACGACGCTTCGCGGCCACCAAGGCGACAACGACTCGTGGGCTGGCGCAGTGATTGCAGACATGGCGTACTCCCCTCTCAGGACCGCTTGCCGGCGGGTGACGAGGACTGCGTACGCGCGAGACGTTACACCCTTCAGCGGTCGGCCCGCGACGGCTTTCGTCAGCCACGCCCGCCCCGCGGGCTTAAGTGACGCGGAAGCGTTGTTTCGGCCCGTTCCACCCGCTAGATGCTGTGGACTCCACCGGCTTCTCGGCGCTGTGAGCGACACCTAGCTGTGCCGCAATTCCAGCAGGCTACTGCGCGTTTTGTTGCAGATACTTATGGACGAAGGCGATCGCCATGCTGCCCTCACCGACCGCGGAGGCGACTCGTTTCACCGGGCTCAACCGCACATCGCCACAGGCGAAAATCCCGGGGGCGCTCGATTCGAGGAGATAGGGATCGCGGCCGTTGGACCAGTGCCCGGCCTTCACCACATCGTCACCGGTCAGGACATATCCTCGATTGTCACGAGCGATGTCCGCCGGCAGCCACTCGGTCTCTGCATCGGCGCCGATGAAGACGAAAAGGCCGCCGCAGTCGTGTTGACGCACCGTTCCGTTCGCGCCATCGCGTATGTCGATTGCTGTCAGATGGGTGTCGCCATGCGCGGCGACGACCTCCGAATGCGGTTGAACCGTCACGTTCGACTTCGTCGCGAGCTGCTCGATCAGGTAGCGAGACATGCTCTTTTCCAGCGAATCACCGCGCACGATCAGCGTCACCGTGCGCGCGTGATTGGCAAAGAACAAGGCGGCCTGACCGGCCGAGTTTCCGGCACCGATGAGGTGGACGTCGAGTCCGTGGGTGGCACTTGCTTCGCTGCGTGCCGCACCGTAGTAGATGCCCTTGCCGATCAGCCGATCGAAGCCGTCGACATTCAAGCGACGCCAGGTCACGCCAGTGGCAAGAATGATGGTCCGCCCTTTGACAATATCGTCGCCATCGAGGTGGACCTGACGCGTGGCCGGTTCGATACGAGCGACCGACCGTGTGACCAGTATCTCCGCCCCCAGCCGCCTTGCCTGTTGGAGGGCGCGACTCGCAAGTTCGTCGCCTGAAACGCCGCTTGGGAAACCGAGATAGTTCTCTATGCGCGAGGATGTGCCGGCCTGACCTCCAGGCGCCTCGCGCTCCACCACCAGGGTGCGCAATCCTTCCGACGCACCGTATACGGCAGCCGCGAGGCCCGCCGGCCCGCCGCCGACGATGATGGTGTCGTACTCAGGCAGACGCGGACACGTCTGGAGGCCAAGACGCTCGGCAAGGTCGCGCGTTGCTGGCCGACTGAGCAGCGTCCCGTCAGCCAGGCGCACCATGGGGCAATCATTGTCCCGAGGGCGAACGCCAGGCCAGCGCGTTGAAAGCTCAGGCGCGTCGGGCGTCATCCATTCAAAGGTAATCTGGTTGCGCGCGAGGAACTGGCGTAAGGCGACGCATGCGGGGTCCCAGCGGTTACCGACCATCGCTACACGAGGCTTGGGAGCCTCGGCCGCAATGCCCTGTAACCCTCCGATGCGCTCGCGTGCGAGCGCGCCGATCTTCACTGCGATCTCCGGTGATGTCGCCGCAATGGCGTAGTAGTGCTTAGGATCAACACGGATGACGCGCGAGGGTTCCGACGCCCGATATCCACCTACAAACACAGTGCCAAAGGCGATGGGCACTTCGCCGAAGATGGTTCCCGGAACGCGCCACCCTATCGTTCGTTCGATGCCGTCGAACAGCTTGACGACCTCGATTCTGCCGGTGAGCACCGCGTAGAGCGCGCGGTCTCCACCCTCATGAACGGCGAACTCTCCGGCACCGAGATGCAAATCGGCGGAGGTCTCCGCGAGACGCTCGAGTTCGGCAACGGCGAGCGTCGAGAACAGCGGAATGGACCGGACGTCGTCAACTGTAAGCATGGCTCGGTTGATCGCAGAAGGAGTAAGCAGACCGAAGCGCGAATGCGCGCGGCCTAACGAGCCCGCTCAGCGGCGCGCCGCTCACGGCACGTCCGATGCAGCGGCTAGTTGGGCGCTCATCGCGGGCTGGCCATGATCTCGTCGAGCCAGTTGAAGATCTGCCGGTTGGCCATCGAGCGGTTGAGCGCTTCGCAATGCATGCCGGCGCCGTCGGAGTCGGAGAACCGGAGCATCGCCTTCGGGCACTTCAGGGCGTCGTACAGCTCCTTGGCATTGGACGAGGCCATGTCGGATTCCGCCGCGGTGACCAGCGTCGGGCACCGGATCTCACCGACGAGCGCAGGCTCGAGTTTCCATTTGCCGAGCTCGACGAGGAGCGAACTCAGGTCGGAGGCGCCGTTGGTCCAGAACCCGCGCTTGACGATCTTCCAATAGAGCAGCCGGTTTTTTTGAAGCACGCTCATGATGGCCTGCTCGTCCGTCGGGTCGAGGGCGGGTAGCTTCGCGATGACCTCCTGGCTCAGGTGAAACTTCGCGAAGGCCTCGCTGAACTTGCCACCCACATCGATCTGACCGGGGTCGCAAATGACGGCGGCAAGGCGGCGCTCGAACGCCGCCGCGCGCGGCGCCATGTATCCGCCCAGGCTCCACGGTTCGAAGACGATGCCCTTCGGGTCGACGACCTCGATCTTGAGGACGGCATCCACGAGCGGCGTCACCACCTTTTCCCAGTCGTGGCGAAGCGTGATTCCTTCGTCGATCAGGAGCCTGCCTTGCCCCGGTCCATCGGACATCAGCACGTGATAGCCGCGCTGCAGGGCGGCCGCGGCGATACCGAAGTAGTTCTCGACGATGGTCGAGTCCCAGCCGCCGCCGACGAGGATCGTCGGTCGCACCTGGTTCTCGCGCCCCGGTGCACGCACGAAATAGGCTGGTAGCGACGTGTTTTCGTAGGGGATGACGATCTTCTCAGCAGCAAGAGGCCCGCGCGCCATCGCCTTGTCGAACGTTGCCATCTGAAGGTGAAAAGCGTCGACCAATCGCGGATCCACGGGCTTGCCGTAGATCGGATGGTAAGCAAGCCCCAAAAGGCAGGAGGCGCGTAAGTAGCAATCACGTGCCGCCGCAGAATGGCCCTTCGCCGTAGCCGTGTCTCCTTCCTCGATGCGCCGCTTCGCGAGCGCCGAGAACTCATCGAAGAAGGAGCCGTCGTCGCCGGGTTTGACCTTGGTGGCGAGATACTGAATCTCCCCGACATCGGCACCACCGTACGGCGCAAAGCCGAGCGCCCATCCTGCGAACTCATCATGAACGGGATCGGGAAACATGGGCCCTCCTCGTGTCAATTCGAGCGCTCTAACGCTCGCCTAGGGGCAGGGCATTATGACTACTTGAGTTTCCGATCTTCACGCTTGGCTGCTTCCATTGCCTCGGGCTCGAGTTCCTCGGCGTATCGATTAAGGCGAATGAAGACGCCCCATCCGGCGAGTAATACTCCAACAGAGGCCAAGAGGCTGGCCGCGTACGGTAGCTGGGTCAAGTCTTCATGGATGGACTTAAATGTCGCAACGAGTCCTTCGATGGCGAGGGCGACTATCACCACGACTAAAAAGCGCGACAGAAATCGGCGCACGCGTGTTGGGGCGCTGATGTGAGCGTCACGAATTACTTCTTCTTCGGTGATTGTCTGGGCAATTTGAAGAGCGACAACAGCAGCAGCGAGCAACCCAACTGCTTCGATGACGCCCTGCGCGGCGGCGCGGTCTAACCCGAAAGCGAGCGCGGTCCAACCAACCCGAGTAGCAATTACGATGAGTATGGCTGCAGCACAGGCAAACAAAGCAGCCATCAGTCCATGGACTGTCGAGATCAGTCGCAGAACAGTCTTCATTGCAGGTTCCGATCAAATGGCTCGGATGCTGACGCGCGCGCCCTAAAGCCTGAATTAAGCCGAGCCGCGAAGTGGCTTCGGCTTGAATGAATTGTTGGGCCCACCGGCAATATGCGCGGCTGGCCTACGACGAACTATTGCGGCGTTTGACCGCACGCTGCGAGTTCCCACCACGGACATTGTCTCTCTTGCTTTCGAACACTTCGTCTGCAACTCCAGCCGCAGCACCTAACACCGAACCGACGACGAGCCCGGTAGCAGTAATTGCGCCAACGGCGCCAAATATCGGTAGTGCGGTAACAACCGCGACGCCAGCTCCGGCGCCAGCAGCTACTTTGACCAAACCTCTCACAAAGCTCATCTGTGTGCCCCGTCCAAGCTCCAAGCAACGAGATCTTATCCGCGCACCACCTTGAGACTGGTCAGGGACTAACTCGATTTAGCCGTTGATCTTGATGCCGGATACCTTGGCGCCTTCGGATAAGTTGGGCGGTCACTTTAACTCCAGCGCGTTGATTTCACCGGCGATATTGCGTTTGCGCTGTCGCAACTTACAGTATCAATGCGGACTTGCCCTCAGCGTTCGCTTTGCGCCATTCTGGACCGAGCACGATGGTGACGCAGCGGCGAGAGACCGTTAGGCCACCTGGTCGAGGTAGCAACCGGCATTCGCAGTTGCCGCCGACCATGACATCAGAGCGGCACTGATCGCGAAAATCCGAGCAACACACTCCAGTTTTGTCCTCAGGCGCGGACAAGCTTATGCGCGCGCACTCTGTTCGCCTCGATTGCCCCAGATCAATGCCCTCGCCTCGTTCAAGGCGAATGCTTACAACTATGTGAGGCCGCTTGCCTCGCTTCCCGCCGACGGCTCGCGCAGACGAGCGCACGGGACCACCGGTAGCGCAGGGAGACAAGCCATGGCGCAGGTCCAGCAGGGGTCCGGGTTCCGGATCGTTGCGCGCGAGGACTACTCGAACGTCACCTACATGCTGGAGGTGGCGCATCCGCAGATGGCGAAGGCGGCCCGCCCCGGCCAGTTCGTGATCGTGATGGAGCACGAGCACGGTGAGCGGATTCCGCTGACGATCGCCGACTTCGACCGCGAGCGCGGCACGATCACGCTGGTGATCCAGGCAGTCGGCAAGACCACCCAGGAAATGCAGGCCGGCTGCAGAGCCGGCGAGTCGCTTTTCGCGATGGTCGGGCCGATGGGCATCCCGAGCCATATCGGCAAGGCGAAGAAGGTCGTCTGCGTCGGCGGCGGACTCGGCGTCGCGCCCGTCTATCCGCAGGCACGCGGCTACAAGGAAAGCGGCGCGTACGTGATCGGCGTGATCGGCTTCCGCAACAAAGACCTGATGTTCTGGCGCGACAAGTTCGGCGCGGTGTGCGACGAACTGATCATCTGCACCGACGACGGCTCGGCCGGCATCAAGGGACTGGTCACCGAAGGGATCAAGCAGGCCATCGCGAAGCACTCGGACATCGACGAAGTCGTCGCGATCGGTCCGCCGATCATGATGAAGGGTTGCGCCGAGGCCACGCGAGCGAGCGGCATCAAGACCATCGTGAGCCTGAATCCGGTGATGGTCGACGGCACCGGCATGTGCGGCGGCTGTCGCGTCAAGGTCGGCGAACAGGTCAAGTTCGCGTGCGTCGACGGGCCCGACTTCGACGGACACCAGGTCGACTTCGACGACCTGATGTCGCGGCTGGTGCGCTATCGCCGCGCCGAACGCGAGGCGCTCGAGCGCTGGCAGGAGACCTGCCGGATACGCGTGAATGATGAATTCGACCTGAAGGCGGCAGTGCTCGGAGACGAGCCGGAGACACCGATCGACGTGCAGCCGAGCACCGACGGCTGACGCGGCTGGAGGACACCATGGCCACGAAGAAAAGGACGATCCGCACCATTCCGCAGGAGCGGACGCCGATGCCCGAGCAGGACCCGAAGGTCCGGGCGCGCAACTTCGAGGAAGTCGCCTGCGGCTACCGTCTGGAAGACGCGCTGCGCGAGGCTGAACGCTGCCTGCAATGCCCGGACGCGCCGTGCGTGCGCGGCTGCCCGGTCAACATCGACATCCCGGCGTTCATCCAGAAGATCACCGAGAAGCACTTCAACGGTGCATACAACGTCATCACCGACACCAACTTGTTGCCGTCGGTCTGCGGCCGCGTGTGCCCGCAGGAGGCCCAGTGTGAAGGCGTGTGCACCGTCGGTCAGCCGGACACCAAGCTGGAGTCGGTTGCGATCGGGCGCCTGGAGCGCTTCATCGGCGACATGGCGATCAAGGAGGGTTGGGAGAACGTTCCCTACATCGAGCCCTCGGGATACAAGGTCGGCATCGTCGGGGCAGGCCCGGCGGGCATGGCATGCGCGGCCGACATGGCCAAGGCCGGCTGCGAGGTGATCGTCTACGAGGCGTTCCACACGCCGGGCGGCGTGCTCAAGTACGGCATTCCGGACTTCCGGCTGCCGAACGACGTCATCGACGCCGAGATCCAGAAGCTGCGCAACCTCGGCGTGCGCTTCGAGTGCAACACGCTGGTCGGGCGTCTGTTCACCATCGAGCAGATGGTCACCGAGATGGGTTTCCACGCTGTGTTCATCGGCACGGGCGCGGGTTACCCGAGCTTCATGGGCATTCCCGGCGAGTCGTTGAATGGCGTGCTGTCGGCCAACGAGCTGTTGACCCGCTGCAACCTGATGCGTGCGCGCGACTTCCCGCACTTCGACACGCCGCTGCAGCCCGGCAAGCATGTCGCCGTGATCGGCGCCGGCAACACCGCAATGGATGCGCTGCGAGTGTCGCTTCGCCTGGGTGCTGAATCCGTCCACTGCATCTACCGCCGCTCGAAGAAGGAAGCGCCGGCCCGTGTCGAGGAAGTCCACCACGCGGAGGAGGAAGGCGTGGATTTCAACTGGCTGACCAGCCCGGTCGAGATTCTGGGCGATGCCAGCAACAACGTCCGCGCACTTCGCTGCGTGAAGATGGAACTGGGTGAACCCGACGAGTCTGGCCGGCGCCGCCCGGTCGTCGTTCCTGGGAGCGAGTTCGAGTTCGAGGCCGACATGGTGGTGTTCGCGATCGGCACCAACGCCAACCCGATCCTCGGGCAGACGTCGAAGCTGAAGCTCAACAAGTGGGGCTACATCGACACCGACGACAGCCTCGCCACATCGATCGCGGGCGTGTACGCCGGCGGCGACATCGTGACCGGCGCGGCCACGGTGATCCAGGCGATGGGCGCGGGCCGCAAGGCGGCGCGCAGCATGAAGGCTTACCTGGGTCTGCGTGACAGCGGGTCGGTCTACGACGCCGGCACCGAGGGCTCGCTGTTCGGCATCCCGCGCGAGGAGCACGGGTTCGCGCGGATCAAGGTCGGCTGACGACAACGACAGAGCAAGGAATGAGCATGCAAGCTGCAGTCCTGGACCGCCCTGCCTCCAAGGGAAACGCCGGAACCAAACGGGCTGTCAGGCTGCCCGAGCACATCGTCGAGGTGATCAGCGATTCCGGCGAAGGGGCGCAGCGCTGCGGCCAGGCGCTGGCGTCGATCGCCGCGCGCAGCGGCAACGGCATCTGGACGGTCGAGATCATCCCGGCCGAGATCCAGCCCCCGGCGCGCAGCGTCGCGGGTGCCAGCGGCATCCGCATCCGCATGGGCTCCAAGCAGGTGACCAACGGCGGCGACGAGACTGACCTGGTCGTCGCGTTCAACGAGCAGGTGCTGCTCGGCCGCGTGCGGGCCGGCGAACTGAAGGCTGGCGCGACGATTCTGCTCGAGAACATGTGGGCCGAGCACCGCGACCCGGTCATCGTCAAATCGTTCACCGAGACGGTGCAGTCGCTGAAGGAGTCGGGGTTCCGCGTGATCGACCTGCCGCTCGAGCGCGAGTGCCGCTCGATGATGAGCGATCCGCGGCGCGGCAAGAACATGTTCGTGCTGGGCGTGCTCGCCAGCATCTACAGCCTCGACCTGCAGCTCGCGCGCGACCAGATCGCGCTGACGTTCGGCAAGAAGGACCAGAAGGTCATCGATTCGAACGTGCGGCTGATGGAAGCGGGCCACGCGTGGGGCGAGGCGAACCTCGACTTCAAGTACGAGATCCCGTCCGAGAAAGCCAAGGTCCCGCAGATCGTCGTCAACGGCAACACAGCGATCGCACTTGGGGTGCTGGCCTCCGGGATGGACATCTGCGCGATGTATCCGATCACACCGGCGACATCGGCGTCGCACTACCTGTCCGACGTGTTCGACCGCGTCGGCGGCATCGTCCACCAGGCCGAAGACGAGATCGCCGCCTGTGCCTTCGCCATCGGCGCCTCGTACGCCGGCCGCTGCGCGGTGACGATCACCTCCGGGCCGGGCTACTCGCTGAAGCAGGAAGGCATCGGGCTGGCGGTGATGGCGGAGATTCCGCTGGTCATCGTCAACGTGATGCGTGGCGGCCCGTCGACCGGCCAGCCGACGAAAGTCGAGCAGGCTGACATGCTGACGGCGGTCTATGGCAGCCACGGCGATGCGCCGAAGGTCGTGATCGCGGTGACCAGCATCGAGGACTGCTTCTACTCGATAATCACCGCGCGCAAGATCGCCGAGACCTTCAACATGGTCGTCGTGGTGCTGTCGGATGCGAGCCTGGCGACGGCGCAACAGCCGTTCCCGCGGCCGGTGCTGTCCGAGGAATGGATGGCGCCACCGATCGACCAGTCGCCGCTGCCCGAGGGCGCGAAGCCCTACGACTGGGACAAGTTGACGGGCATTGCGCGTCGCTTCTCGCCGGGCCAGCCCAACGGCATGCACACGGTCACCGGTCTTGCGCACGACCGCGCGAGCAAAGTCGCCTACGACCCGCAGACCAACGAGGAAGGCCTGCGCATGCGTAGCCTGAAGCTCGCCGCCTTGCAGAAGACGCTGAAGACGCCCCCGGTGTACGGCGATGCGGAGGGTGAGGTGCTGGTGGTCGGCTGGGGCAGCACGCAGGGCGTGATCGAGGAGGCCGTGCAGCGCCTGCGCGACGAAGGACTGAAGGTCTCCGCGCTGCAGATCCGCTTCATCCAGCCGATGCCGTCGGGGATCAAGGAGATCTTCAAGCGGTTCAGGAAGGTGATGACCGTCGAGGGCACCTGGGCCGATCGCCCCGAGGAAGACGAGTTGATCGACCAGGAAAACCGCCGCTACGCCCCGCTCGCAATGATGCTGCGCGCACGCACGCTGGTCGATGTGGACTGCTGGACCGAAGCACGCGGCCAGCCAATCAAGCCGGGCATGGTGGTCAACGCCATCCGCGCCAAGCTCGCTGAATGAAACCGGGCGAAGGAAACTGAACATGGGCTCCGCACTCAGCCAATGCATCATCAAGCTGCACGAGGAACAGCACGACCTCGAGGACTACCAGGGCGGCGTGCCGCGCTGGTGCAGCGGATGCGGCGACAACGCGATCCTCGCCGCGGTCCAGCGCCTGTGCCGTGACGAGGGCCTGGCGCCAGAGCGCACGGTGTTCGTGTCCGGCATCGGCTGCTCGAGCCGCTTTCCGCACTACATGAGGACCTACGGCTTCCACGGCATCCATGGCCGCGCGTTCCCGCTTGCCGAGGGCGTGAAAATGGCGCGCCCGGACCTGAATGTGTTCGTCAACACCGGCGATGGCGACTGCTGCAGCATCGGCGCCGCGCACTGGATCCACGCGATCCGCTACAACATGAACCTGACAGTGATCCTGCACGACAACCACGTGTACGGGCTCACCAAGAAGCAGGCGTCGCCGACCTCGCCGATCGGATTCAAGAGCAACACGACGCCGAAAGGTAGCCTGCTCGATGCGCTGAATCCGCTGACCGTGACACTCGGCGTGCAGAACGTCTCGTTCGTGGCGCAGGGCGTCGACTGGATGCCGGAGATGCTGTACGACATCATCTCCAAGGCGTTCAGGCATCGCGGCTTCTCTTTCGTGCGCATCATCCAGCGCTGCCCCGAGTGGCTGCCGAAGATGTTCGAGCCGTGGCTGCACGATCCGGGCAAGACGCTGCTGCTGACGCACACGAACGGCTTGCAGCCGAGCGCCGATACCAGCCGCATCTACAAGAATCAGCGCGAGCACGACCCGCTCAACATTCATCAGGCGCGCGAGATTGCGTCGAGCGAGGACCCGATCCCCGTAGGCATCCTGTACCACGACCCCAGCGTGCCCTGCTACGAGGACCTGAAGGGCGCGGGAGCACCGCGCACGGTCGAGGCGATCCGCGCCGGGCTCGACAAGGAATTCGACAAGTTCACGATCTGGCCGGACGAGGAGCGCGCACGGCGCGCCGCCTGATCTACTCCGACATTCAAGGCACAACCCGCGATGGACATGGCCGCAAAATTCCAGGACCAGACGGTCTTTCACATGACCGGCAAGCGCGCGGGCGACGGTCTCTCCGCGCTCGACAGCGGCTTCCGCCCGGCGCTGCTGGCCGCCTTCCGCGACCTGACGCGCCTGCGCTACGACTACCCGGTGGTGCTGCTCGACGGCGACTCCGGTCCCGAGTACGTGCAATCGCTGTCGTCCGTAATCGGGGGGCTGATCACCGAACTCGCACCGCGCGGCATCGAAGGCGAACGCCTGCGCAAGCAGTTGCTGCGGCTCGAGCGCGAGATTCGCGTGCTGCTGGCGACGGGTTCGACCGGCACTCTGACCGAACTGTGGCCCGAGGCGGCCGCGAAGGCAGCGGGTACCGACGACAGTGCCCGCGAAGTGCTGATGCGCACGGCCGAGTCGCTGCATGTCGACGGCGAACTGCTCGATTGCAGCCGCGCGTTGAGCGACCGCTTCATCAGGCGTGCCTGGCAAAACGTTCATGCCGAGAAGGCAGCTGCGTTTCGCACGCTGGTCGACCATCTGGTGCGCAAACTGTCGGACATCCTGCGCGCCGCTTTCGTCCATTCGGAGGCCGGCCAGCAGCCGACGGCCCTGCAGTCGGGTTTCGGCTCTCTGCACGGCGACGTGTTCGACTTTTCCGCGATGTCGCGGCTGGTCGCCCGCAACGTGCCCAAGGATCAATTGCCCGCGAAGCGGCGCGAGCGGATCGAGTGGGCGCTGTCGCTTCTGCGCAATCAACCGTTCTATCCGGATCCGAAGGGCGCCGGCAGTGATGTCGCGCCGTACGAGTTCGTGTTCGACAACTGCGCAGCGGCGATCGAGGCCCATCGGGCGCGTTTGCCGCAGCTGGTAGAGGTGGTCAAGGCGATCGCCATCGCCGAACTGGAAGCGCGCGGTGGCTACGTCGAGGTCGATCACGATCCGTTCTTCGAGCGGTACGACGAGGACGCGCTGACGGCCGACGACCTGGCCCAGTTTCCGGATTACCTGGTCTGCATTCCGGCCGATCGCAATGACGCGCCCGAGAACGCGTCGCTGATGGAGATGCTGTCGGCCGGCATGCCAGTCAAGGTGCTGGTGCAGCTCACCGACCTGCTGGAGGAAGCAGCCATCGGGCAGGGACGCTTCGCCTTTGGTGTCCGCAGTGCCCGCCTGGCCACCACGGCGATGGGCCTCGGCGGGATGTTCGTGCTGCAATCGACCAGCTCCAATCTCTACGCACTGCGCGACCGCGTCCGGTGCGGCATGGGATGCCGCGGCCCGGCACTGTTCAGCGTGTTTTCCGGATCGCCGGAGGCGGCCAGCGAGTTGCCGCCCTATCTGACGGCGGCCGCAGCGATGAAGTCGCGGGCCTTCCCTGCGTTCACGTACGACGCCAACGCCGGCTCCAACTGGGCAACCCGGTTCTCGTTCGAGAACAACCGGAATCCGGCGGACGACTGGCCGGTCGAGGAGTTCGAGTTCGCGGACGAAGACCTGCAGCGAGTTCGCGAAAGCATCCGCTTCACGTATGCCGATTTCGTGCTGTGCGACCAGCGTCATGCGCGCCACTTCGCGGTGGTCCCGCGGGAACGCTGGACGGCTGCCATGGTGCCGGTGGCCGACTGGCTCGTGCTGCCCGAAAGCGAGGCTGCCGACCGCGTGCCGTTCGTGCTGGCGGTCGATCAATCGGACCGGTTGCATCGCGTGATTGTCGATACCCGGCTGATGCAGGCCACACGTCGCTGCATGCTGCTGTGGCATCGGCTGCAGGAGCACGGCGGCATCCACAACTCGCATGCCGAGCAGGCGCTGGCGCGCGAAAAGGCGGCATGGGAGGCCGAGAAGCAGCAGGAGATCGATGCGCTGAAGCAGGCAGTCTCCGCAACTCCCGTCGCCGAGACGGCGAGCAAGGCGATCGCCGAGGCCGCGCCCGCTGCGGCCGCGGAGGCCTCTGCGGCAGCCGCACCGCCACCGTCGGACGAGGCGTGGATCGAGACCAAGCGCTGCTCGAGCTGCAACGAGTGCCAGAACATCAACGACAAGCTGTTCGGCTACGACGAGAACAAACAGGCCTACATCAAGGACATCAACGCCGGCACCTACAAGGAGCTGATCGAAGCGGCCGAGGCCTGCCAGGTCGCGATCATCCATCCGGGCAAGCCGAAGAATCCGAACGAGCCAGGCCTCGAGGAACTGCTGGAGCGTGCGAAGCCATTTCTCTGAGACCGGCCGCAAGCGCGCGTGCGATGCGAATCGTTCGGTCGGACCTTTCGCACGGCCATGAACTGGGAGGCGTGGTCGTCGTCGTCGACGTACTGCGTGCGTTTTCGACCGCGGCCTACGCTTTCGCAGCCGGCGCGCGCGCCATGGTGGTCGCGCACTCGATTGCCGAAATCGAAGCACTGCAACGTCGCCATGTCCCCAACATCACCGTCGGCGCTCAGGCAGGCGGCCGTCCGATCGTCGGGCTTGATTTCGGCAACTCGCCGGCCAGCGTCGCCCCGCTGGATCTTTCAGGCATGGCCGTCATCGAGTACACCGCCGGTGGAGTCCGCGGACTGATCGATTGCGATCACGCGTCAGCGGTTCTTGCGGGCAGTCTCGTCTGCGCCCGAGCGACGGCAGAGTACGTTCGGCAACTACGGCCCGAGTGCGTGACCTTCGTGATTACCGGACTGTGGACCGATCGCGACGGCGACGAGGATCATGCGTGCGCTGACCTGATCGAGGCCTACCTGTGTGATGAGCGGCCTTGGCTGGAGGACTTCGAGCGGCGCGTGCGCCAATCGGATTTCGGCCGACGTTTCGGTGATCCGGCCTATCCGCACCTGCCGCGTGCCGATCTCGACCTCTGCGCGGCCGCCGACCGGTTCGACTTCGCGATGCCGATGCGACGCAGCGGCGGCGACCTGCTGATCGAACCCGTGGCGATCGCCGTCCCGACGGCAGCGGGGCTAACGCCGGATGGAACGCAAATCGGTGGCAGGGGGCGGCGCGCTGATGAGTCGCGCCCTTTGGTACGGTAGCAAGTCCAGGTCGGGGCGCGATCGATGCGCGGGGTAGCGCGGCCAGAAGCGCTTGTCCCGCAAGTTCTTGTCGATCGGGTATCCGCCCGGCCAATACCCACCGCCATAGACGATCGATTGCGCCGGCTCGGCGTAAGCAAGGTCGCGCTGGGCCTGTGCCAGCGCCTGCTCCCGCAGTCGGAGTTCCTCGACCTCGAGTTCGAGACGCCGCAGGCGCAACTGCTGCTCGGTCTCGCGCATACGCGCCAGTTGGTCCGGAGCGATCCCCGGCACGACGGACAGGGTACCGGCATCCTTGCCGAGCACCCGGATCGACTTCGCGCGCGCCGGCGGCGCATCACCGTAGGTGACCGACCCGGTCTCGTCGATCCACTTATAGAGTTCGCCCGAGGCGACGGCCGGCAGGCCCAGGATGAGCGCGGCGATCAGCGGGCAAGCAAACCGGCGGTTCATCGGGTCACGATGCTCCGCGGACAACCCCGTGTCAACTTCGTGGACCAGCGCGAGCGCGCCGCCGGCCACCGTCGGTCGGAAAGCGCGATAAGGTCGACGACACCTGATGCCGCCGGCAACCGAAGGCGCCGTCCTTAGTACCTTGTCATGATTTGACAGCGCCGTGTCCGCGGAGCATCGTGCCGTCACCATGCGCGTCCCGATCGCTTGCACACTCGCACTCGTTCTCGCCTCCGCAAGCACCTTGCGCAACGGCGCAGCTATTCAAGTGGGTCGACGACGAGGGTGTGGTCAATTACGGCGACTCGCCGCCGCCCGGCATCAGAGTTCAACCGGTCACCCACGGGACAGTCAGCTCCGTCGGTGGCGTGCCTAAGCAGCAGATGGAGGAGATGCGCGCGCGCGACCAGCAACGCAAGGCGCAACGCGCAGCGCGGGACGCCGACGAGGCTGCGACGGCGCCGCCTGGCCCTGCGACCGTGCCGACGGACGATGTGCAGTACGCCGAAGGCTACGCGGCCGGCTATGGTTATCCTCCACGCCGCCTGCCCCCTGCAGTGCCAAACGTTCGCCCACGGCCCGAGCAGCCGATCGCCAACCCAACACTGCCGGTAAATCTCCCGGCAATCCCGGACATGCCGCTGCGGCCACGGCGTTAGGGGTACGGGCGGCCACACAAAAACGGCGCCGGAAGGCGCCGTTTTTTTGGACCGCTGTTTCAGCGCTTGTCGATCGGCTTGACGTCGCGCCGGGGAGAGCCGACATAAAGCTGCCGCGGGCGGCCGATCTTGTATTCGGGATCGGCGATCATCTCGTTGAGCTGCGCGATCCAGCCGACCGTGCGGGCCAGCGCGAAGATCGCGGTAAACAGCGGCACCGGGATACCGATCGCCTTCTGCACGATCCCCGAGTAGTAATCGACATTCGGATACAGCTTGCGGCTGACGAAGTACTCGTCCTCGAGCGCGATCTTCTCGAGTGACATCGCCAGCTTGAACAGCGGGTCGTCCTGCAGGCCGAGAGACTCCAGCACCTCATGGCAGGTCTCGCGCATCAGTTTCGCGCGCGGATCGTAGTTCTTGTAGACCCGGTGCCCAAAACCCATCAGCTTCACCGTGCTGTTCTTGTCTTTCACCTTGTCGATGAAATCACCGATCTTGGCCACGCCACCATTTCTCTGAATGTCGTACAGCATGTTGAGGCAGGCCTCGTTCGCACCGCCGTGCGCCGGCCCCCACAGGCAGGCCACGCCGGCCGCGACCGCGGCGAACGGGTTGGTGCCGGACGAAGCGCACAGCCGCACGGTAGAAGTTGAGGCATTTTGCTCGTGGTCGGCGTGCAGGATGAAGATCCGGTCCATCGCCCGCACCAGCACCTCGTTGACCTTGTATTCCTCGCACGGGGTGGCGAACATCATCCGCATGAAGTTGGCGGCGTACGAGAGATTGTTCTGTGGGTACATGTACGGCTGGCCCACCGTGTACTTGTAGGCCATCGCCACCAGCGTCGGCATCTTGGCGATCAGTCGGATCGCTGAGACCTCGCGCTGCCATGGATCGTTGAGGTTCATCGAATCCGGGTAGAACGCCGACAGCGCGCCGACCAGGCCGGTCATCACCGCCATCGGGTGAGCGTCGCGCCGGAATCCCCGCATGAAGAACTGCATCTGCTCGTTGACCATCGTGTGATTGGTCACGCGCTTGACGAAGTCGGCCTTCTGGGCGGTACTGGGCAGCTCGCCATACAGCAACAGGTAGCAGGTTTCGAGGTAATCGCACTTCGTCGCCAGCTGCTCGATCGGGTAGCCGCGGTACAGCAGCTCGCCCTTGTCGCCATCGATGTAGGTGATCGTCGAGTTGCACGAGGCGGTCGACAGGAAGCCCGGGTCGTAGGTGAACTTGCCGCTCTTGCCGTACAGGGCGCGAATGTCGATGACGTCCGGTCCGACCGATCCCTTGTAGATCGGCAGCTCCATCGTCGGCGTGCCGTCGGAGAACGTCAGTGTGGCCTTTTCGTTCGAAGGATTCAGTGCCATGGTCTCTCCCCGCGTAGGAGTTGGTCGTACCGTTTTCAGACGGAGCGTAGGCCCTCCAGGACGCCGCGTACCGCGGCATTGTCCTTGAGCCCGTCCGCCGGCTCTTTGCGCGCAAGCAAAAGGTCGAGCAGTTCGTTGTCCGGCAGATCCAGCAACGCCTCCAGCGCAACAACCTCTTCTACCGTCAGGTCGCGCTCGTGCTTGTCCAGGTATCGGGAAACGAGGATGTCGTTCTCGAGCAGGCCACGCCGCGCGCGCCAGCGCAGCCGCCGGCGCTCAGTTTCCCCGAGGCAGTGGCCCACCATCCTCAGACCTCTCGACGAACGAGCATATCGCGGATCTTGCTGATTGCCCGGGTCGGGTTGAGCTCCTTGGGGCAAACGTCCACACAATTCATGATCGTATGGCAGCGGAACAGTCGGTACGGGTCGTTCAGGTTGTCGAGCCGCTCGTTGGTCGCCTGGTCGCGGCTGTCGGCGATGAACCGGTACGCCTGCAGCAAGCCGGCCGGTCCGACGAACTTGTCCGGGTTCCACCAGAAACTGGGGCACGCCGTCGAGCAGCAGGCGCACAGGATGCATTCGTACAGGCCGTTGAGCTCGTCGCGCTCTTCGGGCGATTGCAGGCGTTCCCTTTCGGGCGGTGGCGTGTCGTTGATCAGGTACGGTTTGATCGAGTGGTACTGCTTGAAAAACTGCGACATGTCGACGATCAGGTCGCGGATCACCGGCAGGCCGGGCAGCGGCCGCAGCACGATCGGCTCCTTCAGTTCGCGCAGGTTGGTGATGCACGCCAGGCCGTTCTTGCCGTTGATGTTCATCGCGTCCGATCCGCAGACGCCCTCGCGACAGGAGCGGCGGAAGGAGACGCTGTCGTCGAAATCGGCCTTGATGCGCATCAGCGCGTCGAGCAGCATCTTGTCGTCGGGATGAAGCTTGACCTCGATCTTCTGCATGGTCGGCTTCTCGTCCTTGTCCGGGTTGTACCGGTAGATCTCGAACCGGACCGTCCGCGCGCTGGCGGCGACATCCGCGACCGCGCCCGTCTCAACGTTGCTGTTCGCCGTCATCCGTGTCCTCTTGCTGCTCGTCTGCGCCGCAAACACGACGCCGCGCGCGGTCAAAACGTTCGCTTTTTAGGTTCAAACGTCGGCACGGTCAGCGGCTTCACGTTGACCGGCTTGTAATCGAGTCGGCTGCCCTTCGAATAAAACAGCGTGTGCCTCATCCACCGGCCGTCGTCCCGCTCGGGAAAGTCGTCGCGCGCGTGCGCGCCGCGGCTTTCCACCCGTGCCGCTGCCGACACGATTGTCGCCCGCGCAGTCTCGACCAGGTTGTCGAGCTCCAGCGCCTCGACGCGCGCCGTGTTGAACACCTTGGACTTGTCGGCGATCGCCACGTGCCGGGCGCGTTCGGCAAGCGCCTCGATCTTCGCGACGCCTTCGTCGAGCAGGCGGCCGGTGCGGAACACCCCGCAGTGCGACTGCATCGCCTTGCGGATCTCGTTGGCCACGTCCTGCACGCGCTCTCCCTTGTTGCGTGCATCGAGCGCCGTGACGCGCGCCACGGTCGCATCGCCGGCACCAGCCGGCAGCACGCGGTGTTCCTGCGCCTTGTAGTTCTGCTCGACGATATGATTGCCCGCCGCTCGTCCAAAGACAACCAGGTCGAGCAGCGAGTTGGTTCCGAGCCGATTCGCACCATGAACCGAGACGCAGGCGCACTCGCCGATCGCGTACAGGCCCGGCACCACCGCGTTCGGATTGCCACCACTAGGCGCCACGACCTGGCCGTAATAGTTGGTCGGGATGCCGCCCATCTGGTAGTGGATCGTGGGCACAACCGGAATCGGCTCCTTGATCGGGTCGACGTTGGCGAACTTGATCGCGATCTCACGGATCGAGGGCAACCGCTTCATGATGGTCTCTGCCCCCAGGTGATCAAGTTTCAGCAGCACGTGGTCCTTGTTTGGCCCGCAGCCGCGCCCTTCCTTGATCTCCTGATCCATGCTGCGCGAGACGAAATCGCGCGGCGCCAGATCCTTCAATGTCGGCGCATAGCGCTCCATGAAGCGCTCGCCGTTGCAGTTGAGCAGGATGCCGCCCTCGCCGCGCACGCCCTCGGTGATCAGCACGCCGGCCCCGGCCACGCCGGTCGGATGGAACTGCCAGAACTCCATGTCCTCAAGCGGCAGGCCCGCGCGCGCGACCATGCCGAGGCCGTCACCGGTGTTGATATAGGCGTTGGTCGAGGCATCGAAGATGCGGCCGGCGCCGCCGGTGGCGAGCACTGCGACCTTCGACTCAAAGATCATCAGTTCGCCGGTTTCCATTTCCAGGCCAACGACGCCTACCACGGCACCCTCGGCATCGCGCACCAGATCGAGGGCCATCCACTCGACGAAGAAGTGCGTGCGCTCGCGCACGTTGCGCTGGTACAGCGTGTGCAGCAGCGCGTGTCCGGTGCGATCGGCCGCCGCGCAGGCGCGCGGCACCGGTTTCTCGCCGAAGTTGGCCGAATGCCCGCCAAACGGTCGCTGATAAATCGTGCCGTCGGCGTTGCGGTCAAACGGCATGCCGAAGTGCTCGAGTTCGTACACGACATTGGGCGCTTCGCGGCACATGAACTCGATCGCGTCCTGGTCCCCGAGGTAATCCGATCCCTTGACGGTGTCGAACATGTGCCACAGCCAGTTGTCTTCCGTCATGTTGCCGAGCGACGCGCCGATGCCGCCCTGGGCAGCGACCGTGTGCGAACGCGTCGGGAATACCTTCGTCAGCACCGCGACATTCAGCCCGGCCTGCGCGAGCTGCAAAGAGCAGCGCATTCCCGCACCTCCCGCGCCGACGATCACCGCATCGAACCGGCGGCGAGCTACCTTGGTTGCTTCCGGCATCGCTCACACTCTCCAGAGAATCTGCACGGACCAGACCGCGCAGCACACCAGCCACAGCACGGTCAGGGTCTGCAGAGACAGCCGGATCCAGGTCGGCTTCACATAGTCCATCCAAATGTCGCGCACTCCGATCCACGCGTGGTAAAGCAGCGCAATCAGGGCCACCAGCGTGACAATTTTCATCCACAGCGGGACGAACAGCGATGCCCAGTTTTCGTAGTTCAGATCGCCGGCAGCCACGATGCAGACGACGAGCAGCAGCACGTATGCAGTCAGCACGACGGCGGTCAGCCGCTGCATCAGGTAGCCACCGACGCCGTAGTGCGCGCCGACCACCAGGCGCTTCGATCCGCCGGCAGGAGCAGGAGTGGCCGCCATCAGAAAACTCCAAACAGCTTGAGTGCGACGAGCGCCGTCAGCGGCAGGCTGATCCAGTACACGGCGAGCGCACTCTGACGCGCCGCGGGCCGGTCCAGTCCGACGTGCAGATCGAGCACGAGATAGCGGATCCCGGCGACCAGGTGATGCAGCAGCGCCCACGCCAGTCCAAGCAGCAGCAGCTTCATCGCCCAATGGGACGCGACGCCCCGCAGCCTCTCGTAACTCAACTCGGACGTCAGGCTGAGTTCGAACAGCCACAGCAGCAACGGCAAGGCAAGGAACAGGGCGGCTCCGCTGATCCGATGCATGATCGACACCATGCCCGGCACTGGCAGCCGGTAATTCATCAGATCGAGAACATGGATATTGCGAAACTCAGGGCGGTGTCTGCCCGCGGGAAATGGCGTGCTCATAGATGGGAGCCTTCAGCGTGCCCTGGACCGGATATTCTGAACGAATTGGTTCCGTGAACCAAATTCGGAGCCGTTCGCGCCAGGACCGCGCTAGAAAAGCGTGTTCCGATAGGTGTATTGCGTGGTGACGTACTGGCCGCGGCGGACTTCGACAGGCCGGTCGCCATACGAGTAGGAAACCCGCTCGACCAGCAGCAGCGGAAAACGCTCGGCCACACCCAGCCACTGGGCGGCGGCGCGATCGGCACCGACGGCGCGCAGCTTTTCCTCGGCGCGGATCATCCGGATGCCGAACTCGCTTTCGAACAGGCCATAAAGCGGCCCCTTGTACTCGGCGAGACGTTCGGCAGTCAGTCCCTTGAACCGCGCTCCCGGCAGCCAGATCTCGTCGAGCACGATCGGATCCTCCCCGAAGATCAGCAGCCGACGAAGGTAGACCACCGCGTCGCCGGTGCGCAGATCGAGCAGGCGCCCGATATCGGCCGGCGCCCGCACGCGCCGGCACTCGAGGAATCGGCTCTGCGGCGGCGCGGGTTCGCCTCCGTCCGGAACGATGCGCAGGAAACGAAACTGGGCGCGCGGCTCATGGTGGGTCGCGACGAAGGTTCCCTTGCCTTGCCGACGCACCAGCAGGTTTTCCGCCGCCAGTTCGTCGACCGCCTTGCGCACCGTTCCCTGGCTGACCTGAAATCGCCCGGCGAGTTCAATCTCGCTCGGAATCATTTCGCCCGGCTTCCACTCGCCCCGGTCGAGGCTGCGCAGCAGCAGTTCCTTGATCTGGCGATAGAGCGGCGAGAAGACCGCAGAGCCGCCGGCGCGGTCGGCGGCGGTGGCCGGAGCATCGGAACTTCCCATCGGGGAATTTGAGCACAGTTGCGAGAAAGTTGACCAATAAAATCATATATCTCATATAAGAGTACGCAATCCGCTGCCCTCGCCCACATGACTCGGTGTCCCATTCGCGTTTCAGCGCTTCGCGCCGTGCGCCGGCAACGGGCCCGAACCCCAGGCGAAGGCGCCGGTGGCAACCACATTGGACAGCAGACGCGCGCCGCCTCTGGCCGGCGGCGGCGGCTTGCCATCCAGCACGACGCAGGTCGCTGCACACGAAGGGGCCCAGCAGTACACTTTCTTTCTTGCCTTCGGCAAAGTGCGCGCCAGACCGCACCTGTTGAACGGTTTGCCAGGCCGTCATCGACTTCGACCCGATTCCGTATCGCCACCCGCACTCCCTGGAGAACACCTCTATGAGCAAAGCTCCCGTTCGTGTCGCCGTCACCGGCGCCGCCGGTCAGATCGGCTATTCGCTGCTGTTCCGCATCGCGTCGGGCGAAATGCTCGGCAAGGATCAGCCGGTGCTGCTGCAACTGCTGGAGATTCCGGATGAGAAGGCGCAGAAGGCGCTCAAGGGCGTCATGATGGAACTTGAAGACTGCGCCTTTCCGCTGCTGGCCGGAATGGAAGGACACAGCGACCCGAACACGGCGTTCAAGGACACGGACATCGCACTGCTCGTAGGTGCGCGGCCGCGCGGTCCCGGCATGGAACGCAAGGATCTGCTCGCCGCGAACGCTCAGATCTTCACCGCGCAGGGCAAGGCACTCGACAAGGCTGCCAGCCGCAACGTCAAGGTGCTGGTTGTCGGCAACCCCGCCAACACCAACGCCTATATCGCGATGAAGTCGGCCCCGTCGCTGCCGGCCCGCAATTTCACCGCGATGCTGCGACTCGACCACAACCGTGCGTTGTCGCAACTGGCGGCGAAGACCGGCAAGCCGGTCGCGTCGATCGAGAAGCTGATCGTGTGGGGCAATCACTCGCCGACGATGTATCCAGACATCCGCTTTGCGACGATCGACGGCAAGCCGGCCAAGCCGATGGTCGACGAAACCTGGTATCGCGAGACCTACATTCCGACGGTCGGCAAGCGCGGCGCCGCGATCATCGAGGCCCGCGGACTCTCGTCGGCCGCGTCGGCGGCCAACGCGGCGATCGACCACGTGCGCGAGTGGGTGCTCGGCAGCAACGGCCGCTGGGTCACGATGGGGGTTCCGTCCGACGGCAGCTACGGGGTGCCTGAGGAGGTCATTTACGGCGTGCCGTGCGTCTGCGCCGCGGGCAAGTACGAGGTCATCAAGGATCTAGCGATCGACGACTTTTCGCGCGGCAAGATGGATAACACGCTGAAGGAACTGCTCGAGGAACGCGACGGGGTCAAGCATCTGCTCGGCTGATCCGCTAATCGATGACGCGACCACAGGAGTCCTGCCGATGTTCCGATCTGCCGGCGCCCGCTTCCGCCAGGCGCTGAAGGACGAACAGCCGCTGCAGATCGTCGGCACCATCATCGCGAATCACGCGCTGATGGCGCGCCACGTCGGTTACCGCGCGATCTACCTGTCGGGCGGCGGAGTCGCCGCCGGCTCGCTCGGCATGCCAGACCTCGGCATCAACACGCTCGACGACGTGCTGACGGACACGCGGCGCATCACCGACGTCTGTGAACTGCCTCTGCTGGTCGACATCGATACCGGCTTCGGTCCGAGCGCGTTCAACATCGCGCGCACGATCAAGTCGCTGATCAAGGCCGGTGCCGCGGCGTGCCACATTGAGGACCAGGTTGGAGCCAAGCGCTGCGGCCACCGGCCCGGCAAGGAAATCGTCACGACCGACGAGATGGCTGACCGCGTCAAGGCGGCGGCCGACGCGAAGACCGATAGCGACTTCTTCGTCATCGCTCGCACCGATGCGATCGCGGTCGAAGGCGTCGAGCGCGCGATCGAACGGGCCATCGCCTGCGTCGAGGCCGGTGCCGACGGCATCTTCGCCGAAGCGGCGAAGGACCTGGCCACCTATCGGCGCTTCGTCGACGCGGTGAAGGTGCCCGTACTGGCCAACATCACCGAGTTTGGCTCGACGCCGCTCTTCACTGTCCGTGAACTGGGCGAGGCCGGAATCGCAATGGTCCTGTATCCGCTGTCAGCCTTCCGCGCGATGAACAAGGCCGCACTCAACGTGTACACGACGTTGCGTCGCGACGGCACGCAGAAATCCGTCGTCGGCGAGATGCAGACACGCATGGAACTCTATGACGTGATCGGCTATCAGGCGTACGAGGATCGCCTGGATCAGCTTTTCGCGAAGCGCAAGTGAGAGCCGCGCCCCGATGCCGGCCTGAACCTCATGAATGAGGCAACACCCCCTGTCACGCCCAAGGTCAAGAAGTCGGTCGCGCTGTCCGGCGTGGTGGCCGGCAACACGGCGCTGTGCACCGTCGGGCGCACCGGCAACGACTTGCACTACCGCGGTTACGACATCCTCGACATCGCCGACGCCTGCGAGTTCGAGGAGATCGCCCATCTGCTCGTGCACGGCAAGCTGCCCAACACGGCGGAACTTGCAGCCTATAAGACGAAGCTCAGGTCGCTGCGCGGACTGCCGGCGAACGTGAAGGCCGCGCTCGAGTGCCTGCCGGCGTCGAGCCATCCGATGGACGTGATGCGCACCGGCGTTTCGACACTCGGCTGCGTGCTGCCCGAGGAGGACGACCACGGCGCTTCGGGCGCCAAGGACATCGCCGATCGGCTGATGGCATCGCTCGGGTCGATGCTGCTCTACTGGTATCACTACAGCTTCGGCGGGAAGCGCATCGAGGTCGAGACCGATGATGACTCGATCGGCGGACACTTCCTGCATCTGCTGCACGGGCGCAAGCCGAGCGACCTGTGGGTGCGCGCGATGCACACGTCGCTGATCCTGTACGCCGAGCACGAGTTCAACGCCTCGACCTTCACCGGTCGCGTCATCGCTGCCACCGGATCGGACATCTATTCGGCGATCACTGGCGCAATCGGCGCACTGCGCGGGCCGAAGCATGGCGGCGCCAACGAAGCCGCGTTCGAGATCCAGAAGCGCTACGCCACGCCCGACGAGGCGGAATCCGACATCCGTCGCCGCGTTGGGGCCAACGAAGTCATCATGGGCTTCGGCCACCCCGTGTACACGGTCTCGGACCCGCGCAACAAGGTCATTAAGGAGGTGGCGCGCAAGTTGTCGCAGGACGCGGTCAGCATGAAGATGTTTGGCATCGCCGAGCGGCTGGAGACCGTGATGTGGAACGCCAAGAAGATGTTCCCTAACCTCGACTGGTTCAGCGCGGTCAGCTATCACATGATGGGCGTACCCACGGCGATGTTCACGCCGCTGTTCGTGATATCGCGCACTAGCGGCTGGAGTGCGCACATCATCGAGCAGCGGATCGACAACAAGATCATCCGGCCGAGCGCCAATTACACTGGACCGGACGACCTGACCTTCGTCCCGCTGGCGAAACGGAGCTGATGGAAGACCGCCGGGTTGCCCCTCCTGCCGGCACGGCGCGTACGCCGTGCCGGTGCGTCGGGCGTGCGCGCTCGACTGGATGTGGAGTCCGTCCCGTGAGTGCGCGCCACAGTCAGCGCCAGGTTCGCGCGTTCCCAATTGCATCCGCAGGCCGTAAATCGGCCGGCCTTCAAGTCAGCTGAACCGAAGGACCATCCGCGCCATGGGAAGCCACATCAGCAACGCGCGGCCGAAATCCGACAAGGTGCTGGTCGACATCGCCGACTACGTCCTGAAACACAAGATCAAGAGCAAGGAAGCGATCGACACGGCCCGCTACTGCCTGATGGACACCTTGGGTTGCGGGTTCGAGGCGCTCGAGTACCCGGCGTGCACCAAGTTGCTGGGACCCGTGGTCCAGGGCACGTTGGTTCCGAACGGAGCCAAGGTGCCGGGTACGCAGTTCCAGATGGATCCGGTGAAGGCAGCCTTTGACATCGGGGCGATGATCCGCTGGCTCGACTTCAACGACACCTGGCTCGCGGCAGAATGGGGCCATCCGTCCGACAACCTCGGCGGGATTCTGGCGACGGCCGATTGGCTGAGTCGCAACGCCGTGGTTGCCGGCAAGCAACCTCTGACGGTGGGCGACGCGCTGGTCGCGATGGTGAAAGCACACGAAATCCAGGGCTGCATCGCGCTGGAGAACTCGTTCAACAAGGTCGGCCTCGATCACGTGGTGCTGGTGAAAGTTGCGTCCACGGCCGTCGTCGCGCAATTGCTGGGGCTTTCGCGCGACGAGATCATCAACGCGGTCTCGCTGGCGTGGGTCGACGGCCAGAGCTTGCGCACCTACCGGCATGCACCGAACACTGGCTCGCGCAAGAGCTGGGCAGCAGGAGATGCGACTTCACGCGCCGTGCGGCTGGCGCTGATCGCCAGGACCGGCGAGATGGGTTATCCGTCGGTGCTGAGCGCGAAGACCTGGGGTTTTTACGACGTGCTGTTCAAGGGCAACGAGTTCAAGTTCCAGCGTCCCTACGACAGTTACGTGATGGAAAACGTGCTGTTCAAGATTTCATTTCCCGCCGAGTTCCATTCACAGACCGCGGTCGAAGGGCGATGACCATTCACGGCGAACTGAAGAAGCTCGGCAAGGCCGACAAGGACATCAAGAAGATCACGATCCGCACGCACGAGGCGTGTATCCGCATCATCGACAAGAAGGGCCCGCTCAGCAATCCGGCCGACCGCGACCACTGCATCCAGTACATGGTGGCGGTGCCGATTATCTTCGGGCGGCTCACCGCGTCGGACTACGAAGACAACGTCGCGGCCGATCCGCGTATCGACAGCTTGCGCGACAAGATCGTCTGCGTCGAGGACAAGCAGTTCACGAAGGACTATCACGATCCGGGCAAGCGTTCGATTGCCAACGCGCTGACAGTCGAGTTCTCCGACGGCAAGAAGCTGAAGGAGATCGTGGTCGAGTATCCGATCGGCCACAAACGCCGGCGCAAGGAAGGCATGCCGGTTCTGGTCGAGAAGTTCAAGACCAATCTGGCACGTGTGTTCCCGTCCAAGCAGGCGGCGGCGATAATTGACCTTTGTCTGGACGCTAAACGGCTCGACGCCACGCCCGTCAATGAATTCGTCGACCTGATGGTCATCTAGCAGCAACCACCATCGCGAGGCATCCCATGGCTCACAACCTGTTCAACTCACTGCAAGACTTCACGATCGGCGCCAAGAAGGCAAAGTATTACAGCCTCGCGGCGCTCGAGAAGGCCGGCGTCGGCAAGGTTTCGCGCCTGCCAGTATCGATCCGTATCGTGCTCGAATCGGTGCTGCGCAACTGCGACGGCGTGAAGGTCACGGAAGAGCACGTGCGGCAGCTCGCCAACTGGAAGCCGAACGCCGACCGTACCGACGAGATCCCGTTCATCGTCGCGCGCGTGGTGCTGCAGGACTTCACCGGCGTTCCGCTGCTGGCGGACCTCGCCGCGATGCGCAACGTGGCCGAAGCGATGGGCAAGAACCCCAAGACGATCGAGCCGCTGGTCCCGGTCGATCTGGTGGTCGACCATTCGGTGATGGTCGATCACTACGGCACCAAGGACTCGCTCGACCTGAACATGAAGCTCGAGTTCCAGCGCAACCGCGAGCGCTACGAGTTCATGAAGTGGGGCATGCAGGCGTTCGACACGTTCGGCGTCGTGCCGCCTGGATTCGGGATTGTCCATCAGGTCAACCTGGAATACCTCGCGCGCGGCGTGCACCGGAAAGATGGCGTGGTCTATCCCGACACGCTGGTCGGCACCGACAGTCACACGACGATGATCAACGGCATCGGCGTAGTTGGCTGGGGTGTAGGCGGGATCGAGGCCGAAGCGGGCATGCTGGGTCAGCCGGTGTACTTCCTGACGCCGGACGTCGTCGGTGTCGAACTGACCGGCCGGCTGCGCGAGGGCGTCACCGCGACCGATCTGGTGCTGACGATCACGGAGCTGCTGCGCAAGGCCAAGGTGGTCGGCAAGTTCGTCGAGTTCTTCGGCGAGGGCACGGCATCGCTGGCACTGCCCGACCGCGCGACGATCGGCAACATGGCGCCTGAGTACGGCGCGACGATGGGATTCTTCCCGGTCGACGAAAAGACGGTGGCCTACTTCGAGGGCACCGGACGCACGTCGGACGAGATCGCGGCGTTCGAAGCGTATTTCCGCGCGCAGGGTCTGTTCGGCGTGCCGAAAATGGGCTCGATCGATTATTCGCAGGTCGTGAAGCTCGACCTCGGCACCGTCGCGCCGTCGCTTGCAGGTCCGAAACGGCCGCAGGACCGGATCGAGATCGGCAACGTCAAGAAGCAGTTCACGGCGCTCTTCTCCAAGCCGGTCGGTGAGAATGGATTCAACCAGCCAGCGGCGCGGCTGAAGCAGCGCTTCGATCTGCTGCCGGATGACGGCAAGAGGGCGGGCGTTGCGCCCGACACGCCGCCCGGCGCGCCACGCGACCTGGCGGAGATGAAGGACAACCGGCCGCTGACGCCGTCGGTGCGCGGCAAGGACGTGCACGAAGGCTCGATCGCCGACGGCGACGTGCTGATCGCCGCGATCACCTCCTGCACCAACACATCGAACCCCAGCGTGCTGCTGGCGGCGGGCCTGCTCGCCAAGAAGGCGGTCGAGCGCGGCCTGAAGGTGCGACAAGCACATAAAGACTTCGCTGGCACCGGGCTCTCGCATCGTCACCGAATACCTCACCAAGACGGGGCTGCTACCGTATCTGGAACAGCTCGGCTTCGCGGTGGCGGCGTATGGCTGCACCACCTGCATCGGCAACGCCGGTGACCTTGCGCCCGAGATCAACGAAGTGATCATCAAGAACGACCTCGTCTGCGCGGCCGTGCTGTCGGGCAACCGCAATTTCGAGGCGCGCATCCACCCCAACCTCAAAGCCAATTTCCTGGCGTCGCCGCCGCTGGTGGTGGCCTACGCCATCGCGGGCACCGTCCTGAAGGATCTGATGACCGAGCCACTGGGCACGGGCAAGGATGGCAAGGACGTGTGGATCGGCGACGTCTGGCCGACCTCCGACGAGATCCATGCGTTGCTGAAGGCGGCCCTCGATCCGCAGGCGTTCGAGGCAAACTACAGCAAGGTCAAATCCGATCCGGGCGACCTGTGGAAGAAAGTCGGCAGCGTGTCGGGTCAGGTCTACAACTGGCCGACTTCGACCTATATCGCCAAGCCGCCATTTTTCGACGGCTTCACGCTCAAGCCGAAGTACACCGAGATCGGCGTGTCGGCGGCGCGCGCGCTCGGCATCTTCGGCGACTCGATCACCACCGACCACATCTCGCCGGCCGGATCGATCAAGGACACCTCGCCCGCCGGAAAATGGCTGATCGACAAGAAGGTGCTCAAACCGGACTTCAACTCCTACGGAGCGCGCCGCGGCAACCACGAGGTCATGATGCGCGGCACCTTCGCCAATGTGCGCATCAAGAACCTGATGCTGCCGCCCAAACCCGACGGGTCGCGCGTCGAAGGCGGCGTCACGCTGCACCAGCCGAGCGGCGAGCAGGTTTCGATCTACGACGCGGCGATGCGCTACGTCAAGGACGGCGTTCCGACGGTGGTGTTCGGTGGCGAGGAATACGGAACAGGGTCGTCGCGCGACTGGGCCGCCAAGGGCACCCAGCTGCTCGGAGTGAAAGCCGTGATCGCCAAGAGCTTTGAGCGGATCCACCGCAGCAACCTGGTCGGCATGGGCGTGCTGCCGTTGCAATTCATGCCGGGCGAGGGCGCCGACACGCTCGGCATCACCGGCACCGAGATGTACGACATCGAATTCGAGGAGGAACTCAGGCCGCAGATGAACGTGACACTCCTCGTGTTCGGCAGGGACGGCGAGAAGCAGATCCCGCTGAAGTTGCGCATCGACACACCGATCGAGGTCGACTATTACAAGCACGGCGGCATCCTGCCGTACGTCCTCAGGCAGCTGCTCGCTGCCTGAGGCCGACGGCAAATGCCTGCTCAACAAGACGCCGCGCGGCCGCGCGGCGCGGTCCTCAGACAGCTGCTCGCTGCCTAAGGCCGACGGCAAATGCCTGCTCAACAAGACGCCGCGTGGCCGCGCGGCGCGGTCCTCAGACAGCTGCTCGCTGCACGAGGGCCGACGGCAGATGCCTGCTCAACAAGACGCCGCGCGGCGCGGCGCCTGGTAACCTGCGCTGACAAGACCATGCACGAAGACACCGAGCCAGTGATCGTCCCGGCGATCGAGACCCGCAGCGACTCCCCGCAGCGCTGGTCGAGCGCGCTGCCGCTCGCGCTGCTCGCACTGCTCGGTTTGATGCTGCTGCACGCCTGCATGTCGCGCTAAGCGGTCGAGACGGCGCGCGCTGTGCTAGCCTGCCCCGGCACCCTCCGGGCCGAGCATGCCAGCCGACTCCGTGCGCCACTTCCTGCCTCCCGCCGCGCGTCTGGCCGACGACGTGTCCGGCGCCGTACTTCATCTCAGCGGCACTTGGCGACTGGCGGGGCTACCGGCGATCGAAGAAGTGCTGGCAGAACTCGCGCTGCCGCCGCGAGAGCTCTCGCTCGATGGCAGCGCCCTGGCCGAGATCGACACGGCGGCGGCACTCGCGCTGCTGGAGCGACTCAATGCGGCGGGCATCGATCCGACCCGTGTGTCGCTGACCGGCTTCTCCGACAACGAGGCCCGCATCGTCGAGCAGGTACGCCGCCGCTTCGGCGACATCAACGCACCGGTGCGCCTGCGCCGCCCGGGGCTGGTCGCCTATCTCGGCGCCACAACGCTGGAAGTCTACGATCTGATCGCCGGGCACCTGAACTTTCTCGGCATGGTGTTCGCCGGGCTCGGTAACGTCGCGCTGTCGCCGGCGTCGCTTCGGCGCCGCGAGCTGACGGTGCAGCTCGAGCAGGTGTGCCTGAACGCCATCCCGGTGGTCGCGCTCGTGACCCTGCTGATCGGCATCGTGGTCGCCTACCTGCTCGGACTGCAGGCCGAGCAGTACGGCGCCAACATCTTCGTGGTCGACGGTGTCGGCATTGGCGCCACGCGCGAGTTCGCGCCGATCATCGTGGCCGTCATCGTCGCCGGCCGGTCGGGGGCGGCGTTCACGGCGCAGCTCGGATCGATGCGGCTGAACGAGGAGACCGATGCGATCCGCACGCTCGGACTGTCGCCGCTCGACGTGTTGGTGCTGCCGCGCGTCATCGCGCTGATGCTCGCGCTGCCGCTGCTGGTCTTCATCGGCGACGTGATGAGCCTGATTGGCGCGATGCTGATCGCCGATCCGATGCTCGACATCACGCCGACCACGTTCATGGCGCGCCTGCAGGACAACCTGGCGATCAAGCACGTCTATGCCGGGCTCGCCAAGGCGCCGGTGTTCGCGCTGTTTATCGCGGTGATCGGCTGCAGAATGGGGATGACCGTGGCGCGCGACACGCGAGCGCTCGGCATCGCGACGACGTCGACTGTGGTGCAGAGCATCGTGGCGGTGATCCTGCTCGATGCGGCGTTCGCTGTCCTGTTCCAGGAACTGGGAATCTGATGGAGCCGGACGCTCACGTCATCGAGATCGAATCGATCGTCACCCGCTTCGGCCAGCAGGTCGTCCACAACGGCGTCTCGTTCGCGGTCGAGCGCGGCACGCTGGTGGCGCTGATCGGCGGCAGCGGCACCGGCAAGTCGGTGCTGCTGCGAGAGATCATCGGCCTGCAGCGGCCGACCTCGGGGCAGATCCGGCTGCTGGGGACTGACGTTTGGACCGCGTCGGAGGACGAACTGAACGCGGTGCGGCGTCGCTTCGGCATGATGTTCCAGGACGGCGCACTGTTCACCTCGCTGAGCGTCGCGCAGAACATCGCGGTGCCGCTGACCGAGCACGCTGAGGTTCCACCCGCCCTGCTCGCTCCGCTGGTACACCTGCGTCTGGCACAGGCCGGCCTCGGAGCCGACGCGGCGGACAAGATGCCGAGCGAATTTCGGGAGGGATGCGCAAGCGCGCCGCCATCGCGCGTGCGCTCGCCCTCGAGCCCGAAGTGCTGTTTCTCGACGAACCCACTTCCGGGCTGGATCCGACGACCGCCCGCGCGTTCGATTCGATGGTGCGCACGCTGGTCGACGATCTCGGCATGACCGTCTTCCTGGTGACGCACGATCTCGACACGCTGCTGACCGTCGTCGACCGGATCGTCGTGCTGGGGAATGGCACCGTGCTGGCCGACGGGTCGGCGCGCGAAGTGATGCAGGTCGACGATCCGTGGGTACGGTCCTACTTCTCGGTTCGGACGATGGTGCCTTCCGAGGCTGGTCCCACCGTAGAATGATCGCGACATGGAAGCCGACGCCAAGTACACCTATGTAGGGATCGCAGTCCTTGCCCTGGTGTCCGCGCTGATCGCCGGCGTTGTCTGGCTGAAGCACACCGGCGGCCGCAACGACTACAACTACTACACGATCTACTTCGAACAGCAGCCGCTCGATGGATTGCAGATCGGGGCCGACGTGCTGATGCGCGGAATCAAGGTCGGCCGGGTCGAGGACTATGCGCTGACGGCGCAGAACATCAATCGCGTTCGCGTGGTGATCCGCGTCGACCGCCGCACGCCGGTGAGCAACAACACGGTCGCGGTGGTGACGCGCAACTTCGTCACGAACATCGCGAAGATCAACCTGCAGACGCCTGATCCGCCCGGCCCGCAACTGACCGACGTCCTCGCGGACGAAAGATTTCCGGTGATCGGCGAAGGGAACATCGGACCTCGATGCGATCGCTAACCGGCTCAATCGTCGTCGGCGAGACCGCAGTGGAGACGCTGGAGCGCCTCAACGAGGTGCTCAGCCCCGAGAACCGCGCGGCGATCAACAAGACCCTGGCCAACCTGCGCGACTTCACCGGCGGGCTGAATCAGCGACTGGCCGAACTCGACCGTACTCTCGCCACGTTCAACGCCGCGGCCACCGAAGTCAGCCGGGCCGGTGCGCGTATCGCCGACGCAGCCGACGGTGTGAGCCGCGACCTGCGGCCGGCCCTGCAGCAGGCCGACAAGACGATGAAGGACATCTCGCAAGCCGCGCTGGCACTGGAGCGACAGGTGGGCGAATTGTCGCAGGCGCTCGGTTCGACGGCGCTCAGCAGCGGCGATCAGTTCACGACGGTCACGACGGAACTGAAGGCAACCAGTGCGACACTGAACCGCCTGCTCGACCGGCTGCAGGACCCGCGTGCCGCTCTGCTCGGAGCGAACAAGCAGCAGCGCGGCCCGGGAGAATGAGATGAGGGCGCGCACGCTGGCCGTCCTGGCCAACCTGATCGCTTCATCGCTGCTGGCCGCTTGCGTATCGGTCAAAGTCGGCAATGACACGGGGCTGCAGTCGCAGTATCAGTTGGTCGACATCCGCGCTTCACCTTCGACTCCGAGCGCGACAGCGCCGGCAGCGGCATCGACGCGCCCGGCGGGACGTGAGCTGCTCATCTCGCCGTTGCCGGGCAATTCACTCGACGATTCGTTTGCGCTCGCCTATTCGAGCGCTCCGCAGCAGCGTGCCGCCTACCAGTTCGCGAGCTGGAGCGACCGTCCCTCGACTCAGCTCGCGCAACTGCTGGTCGACCGACTGGCCACGCAAGGTGGCTTTAGCTTCCGTTGCGCTCAGCGGACGCGGCGTCGGCGGCGACCTGCAGTTGAACCTCGTGGTGAACGACTTCTATCACGACGCCTCCGACAGCCCGGGCATCGCGCGTGTCGACGTCGCTGCCGAACTCGTCGATCGCAATCGGCGCAAGTTGGTCGCGCGGGAGCGTTTCACGGCGACTTCTCCACTCGATCAGCCCAATGCCCCCGCCGCGGCGCTGGCGCTGAGCCGTGCCACCAGCGATGTCCTGGACCAACTCGTTCGCTGGGTGGAAGCGAACGCAGCGCCGGTGGCTGCCGCGGCTCGCTGACGCAGGAGTGCAGGCTGTGCGCGACGCCGATCGCCCGTCATCCGCGCTCAACGTGTTGGGCGGACCTTTGCAGGCGTGCTGCGAGGACCCCGCGACCGGATACTTCCGCGATGGCTATTGCCACACCGGGCCGGACGATTTCGGATCGCACACGGTCTGCGCCCGGATGACCGAGAACTTCCTGGCGTTCAGCAGTTCGCAAGGCAATGACCTCGCGACGGCGCGGCCCGATCTGCTGTTTCCCGGTCTGCGCGCCGGCGACCGCTGGTGCCTGTGCGTTGCGCGCTGGCGCGAGGCGCTGGAAGCCGGCGTCGCTCCGCCGGTCATCCTGGTGTCGACGCACATCAAGGCCCTCGATGTCGTGACACTGCCCCAACTGACGCGTCATGCCTTCGACGCCGGGTGACTCTACAGTCGGTTCGCGCACGACCGTCCGCGCGGTGATCGACACCAACGTGCTGCTTGATCTCTGGGTGTTTGCCGATGCGCGGGCGATGCCGCTGCTCGCTGCCCTCGAAAGCGGTGAAATCGCCGCCGTGACCAGCCGGCCGTGCAACGATGAGCTGGCCGACGTGCTGGAACGCACCGAACTGGGCGTCAGTGATGACGACCGACGCGCGATCCTGGCCTGCTGGCATCGGCTCGCTACGCCGCTGGAATCTGTCGATGCGGCGCCACTGGATTGCAGCGACCCCGACGACCAGAAATTCCTCGATCTCGCCTACGCGGCGCGGGCGAACTGGCTGTTCACCCGCGACAAAGCCCTGCTCGAACTAGCGCGCGGCGCGAGCGCTTCCGGCCTGCGCATCGCGCAACCTTGGGACCTCGTGCGCATCGACGAACGCTGACCCGCACGCCGGCGGGCGCGCGCCGGACGCTGTCTACAATGCGCGCTGTCGACACGAGAATCCTGATTCATGTTTGTTTCGAACGCCCAGCTGGTCACCAGCATCGCGTACCGGGCCGATGCGCTGCCCACGGGACTCAATGAGACGATCATCATGCTGGTGGTGCTGGCGCTGATCGACGTGGTGATCCCTGAACAGCCCGAGTGGCTGTCACATGTCAATGCAAGTGTGCTCAAGGTCAAACTTACCACCGCCATCATCGGGATAAGCTCGATCCATCTGTTGAAGACTTTCATCAATGCGGCCAATTACTCGGACGCACCGAGATCCCGGGAAGGCCACGCTCACCCCCAATAGGCAACCATGACCACCATCCGCCAGGCCGATCTCATCGAGAGCGTCGCGGCCGCGCTGCAGTTCATCAGCTACTACCACCCCGCCGACTTCATCGAGCACCTCGCGCGCGCCTACGATGCTGAGCAGAGCCCGGCAGCCAAGGACGCAATCGCGCAGATCCTGACGAACTCCCGCATGTGCGCCGAGGGCCACCGGCCGATCTGCCAGGACACCGGCATCGTCAACGTGTTCCTGAAGGTCGGAATGGATGTCAGGTGGGACGGCTTCACTGGGTCTGTCGATGATGCGATCAACGAAGGCGTGCGCCGCGGTTACCTGAACGCGGACAACGTGCTGCGCGCCTCGATCGTCGATCCGCCCGAGTTCGACCGCAAGAACACCAAGGACAACACGCCCGCCGTCATCAACGTCCAGCTCGTCCCGGGTGATACCGTCGACGTGATGGTGGCCGCCAAGGGCGGTGGCTCGGAGAACAAGAGCAAGTTCGTCATGCTCAATCCGAGCGACTCGATCGTCGACTGGGTGCTGAAGACGGTGCCGACGATGGGCGCCGGCTGGTGCCCGCCGGGGATGCTCGGCATCGGCATCGGCGGCACTGCCGAGAAGGCAATGACGCTGGCGAAAGAAGTGCTGATGGACGACATCGACATGTCGGACCTGCTGAAGCGTGGTCCTAAGTCAGACGTCGACAAGCTGCGCGTGGAACTTTACGAGAAGGTGAATGCGCTGGGCATCGGCGCGCAGGGGCTCGGCGGGCTTTCCACCGTGCTCGACGTCAAGATCAAGATGTATCCGACGCACGCCGCGGGCAAGCCGGTGGCCATGATTCCGAACTGCGCGGCGACGCGTCACGCCCACTTCGTGCTGGACGGCTCGGGGCCGGCGTACCTGGACCCGCCGTCGCTCGACAGCTGGCCGAACGTCAACTGGCAACCGGACGCGCAGAAAAGCACGCGAGTGAACCTCGACACGCTGACCCGCGAGGAAGTCGCGTCATGGAAGCCGGGCCAGACGCTGCTGCTGAACGGCAAGATGCTGACCGGACGCGATGCCGCCCACAAGCGCATCGAAGACATGCTGGCGCGGGGCGAGAAGCTTCCGGTGGATTTCACCAACCGCGTGATCTACTACGTCGGGCCGGTCGATCCGGTGCGCGGCGAAGTTGTCGGGCCGGCGGGACCCACCACCGCCACCCGCATGGACAAGTTCACGCACACGATGCTGGCACAGACGGGACTGGTCGCGATGATCGGCAAGGCCGAGCGCGGACCGGTGGCGATCGAGGCCATTCGCAAGCACAGGAGTGCGTACCTGATGGCGGTCGGCGGCGCCGCCTATCTGGTGGCGAAGGCGATCAAGGCGGCGAAGGTGGTTGCCTTCGATGACCTCGGCATGGAGGCGATCTACGAGTTCGACGTGAGGGACATGCCGGTCACGGTGGCAGTCAGCGCTGACGGCACATCGGTACACCAGACCGGGCCGAAGGAGTGGCAGGCGAAGATCGGCAAGATTCCGGTGGCCGTCGCTTGAGAGCACAACGGCGTCGCAATGCAAGCCGCACCGCGGCGCCGCGCGACTGGTGCGACGAGGCAGTCCGGCGCATCGAAGCCGACTTCGCGCGTTCGGCCGATACGCACCTGCTGCGCGTCAGCATCCCCGGCGTGCCGGACTGTCCGCTCTATTTCAAGGACGAGTCGGTGCATCCGACCGGCAGCCTCAAGCACCGGCTCGCGCGATCGCTGTTCCTCTATGGGTTGTGCAACGGGCTCATCGGCCCGCGCACGACTGTGGTCGAAGCGTCATCGGGATCGACAGCAGTTTCGGAAGCGTACTTCGCGCAGCTGATCGGCGTGCCGTTCGTGGCGGTAATGCCGCGCACGACCTCACGCGAAAAGATTGCTCTGATCGAATTTCACGGCGGCCAGTGCCACCTGGTCGATCGGCCGTCGGCGGTGTATGCCGAGGCTGCTGCGCTGGCAGCGCGCACCGGTGGCCATTACATGGACCAGTTCACCTTCGCCGAGCGTGCCACCGACTGGCGCGGCAACAACAACATAGCCGAGTCGATCTTTGCGCAGATGCGCGAAGAGCCGTTTGCGGTTCCCACCTGGATCGTTGTCGGTGCCGGCACCGGCGGAACCAGCGCAACGCTCGGGCGATACGTGCGTTATCGTCGCCATCCGACGCGCATCTGTCTGGCCGATCCCGAACATTCGGTGTTCCACGACTACTGGCTCGATGGCGACGCGACGCGCACGCTGGCTGCAGCGTCGCGTATCGAAGGCATCGGGCGACCGCGGGTCGAGCCCAGCTTTGTCCGGCACGTGATCGACCGTTGTGTCCGCGTCGCCGACGCCGCGTCGTTCGGGGCGGCGCGCTTCCTCGAGCAGGTGCTTGGCCGCAAGGTCGGCCCGTCGACAGGCACGGCGCTGATCGCCTGTGCTGAACTGCTGTCTGAGATGAAGGCGTCGCGCCAGCAGGGCGCGGTCGTCACGTTGCTGTGCGATGGCGGCGAGCGTTACCTCGGCACCTGCTACGACGACGCTTGGCTGCGCCGTCACCACCTCGATGTGGCGCCCACGCTCGGTGCACTGGCCCGCTTCTGGCGAAGCGGAGTCTGGAGTGGCGCGGCGCCGCGCCGCCGCACTCAGCCGAAGAGGCCCGTGCTCAAGTAGCGATCGCCGCGATCGCAGACGACAAAGACGATCGTCGCGTGTTCGACTTCTGCGGCGATGCGCAGCGCGATCAGGCACGCGCCTCCTGCCGATGGGCCGCCACTGATGCCCTCTTCGGCGGCCAGCCGACGCGTCATCGCTTCTGCGTCCGACTGCGCAACGAGTTCGACCCGGTCGACGCGAGCCGGATCGTAGATGCGCGGCAAATATGCGTCCGGCCACTTGCGAATGCCGGGAATGTGCGAACCCTCGGCCGGCTGCGCACCGATGAGCTGGATCGCGGGGTTGCACTCCTTCAGGAACCGGCCAACACCCATGATCGTACCGGTGGTGCCCATCGCGCTGACGAAGTGGGTGATGCGGCCTTCAGTGTCGCGCCAGATTTCGGGCCCGGTCGTTTCGTAGTGCGCACGCGGGTTGTCGGGATTGGCAAACTGGTCCAAGACCCGCCCCTGCCCTTCGGATTGCATCCGCATCGCGAGATCACGCGCGTATTCCATGCCGCCCAGACTCGACGGCGTCAGTATCAGCTCGGCGCCGTACGCGGCCATGCTCGCTCGCCGCTCGATGCTGAGGTTGTCGGGCATGATCAGCGTCATCCGATAGCCCTTCATCGCCGCGATCATCGCCAGCGCGATGCCGGTATTGCCGCTGGTCGCTTCGATCAGGCGGTCACCGGGCCGGATCTCGCCGCGCTCCTCGGCACGCGCGATCATCGAAAGGGCGGGCCGGTCCTTCACCGATCCGCCCGGATTGTTTCCCTCGAGCTTGCCCAGGATCAGATTGCCACGCCGCGCGTTGTCGCTACCGGGAAGCCGCTGCAGTCTCACCAGCGCGGTGTTTCCGATGGTCTGGTCGATCGTTGGTGATTGCATCGAGGCAGGCAACCTAAGCGCCTTCGAAATCTTCCCCGCGACGTGGCGGGTAGGTGTCCCAGTTCGTGCATCCTGGACAGTTCCAGTGGAATTCGCGCGCGCGAAAGCCGCACTTGCTGCAGCGATAGCGCGCCAGCTTGCGGGCATGTCCCTTCAGCAGGGTGCTTAGCAGCGTGAGTTCCTCGTCACCCGGCGCGATCGCCAGGCGCGCCTCAGCTAGCCGCTCGAAGCCGAGCAGCGAAGGATGACGCCGCAACTCGTCGGCGACCAGCGCTTCGGCCGCGGCGGCACTATCCCATTCAAGCGTGCGCTGGTAGGCCATGTCCAGCAGGTCGATCGACGGCGCGTCGGCCAGCGCCCGGCGCAGCCAGTTCAGCGCGTCGGTGCGTCGATTCATCTCCCCGAGAGTCGCCGTAACCCGGGCGGCGATCAGAGACACATGTTCGCGCGAGACATTTTCGACACGCTGCCAGAAGTGCAGCGCCCCTTCGCGGTCGCCTCGCCGCGCGCTCACATCACCGGCCAGGATCAGAGCACGCACCGACTTGCGATCGGCCACCAGGGCATCATCGATAGCGCGCTGCGCTTCATCGAGGCGGGCGGCATCGAGCGCAAGGTCCGCCAGTTCGCAGTGGTAGTGAGCAATGGCCACTTGGTGGTTTTCGCCCGCCTCGCGTTCGAGGCGGAGGGCACAGTCGATCGCCTTGCTCCATTCGCGCTCCATCTGGAAGATGCGCAATAGCGAGCGCAGAGAATCGAACCGATGATCCGGGTCCTCCAGCAAGCGCGTAAACGCGTCCTCGGCTCGGTCGAGCAAACCGCCCTTCAGGTAATCCTGGCCGAGTTCCGCCAGGGCCTGCGCGCGCTGGCGGGCCGGAAGGTCGGACCGGTTCAGCAGATAGGTGTGGATGCGCACCGCTCGATCGAACTCGCCGCGCCGCCGAAACAGGTTTCCGAGCGCGTGATGCAGTTCGATCGTCTCCGGGTCGAGCTTGACGACCTCGATGAACGCGTCGATCGCCTTGTCGTGCTGGTCGTTGAGCAGCAGATTGAGCCCACGGAAATACGAGCGCGGCAGCGCCGCATTGTCCGTTGCGCGAGTTCGAGACTCGAACCCGCGGCCGAACCAGCCCGCGGCAAATACCAGTGGTAGCACCACCAGGTACCAGAGCTCAAACTCCATTAACGGCGCTCCGGGCCGCCCGGCACCTCGACCACGGCACCCGATTGCCGCGCCGCGCTCGCCATGCGGTCGGCCTCTGTCTCGCTGCCAGGCTCCTGTTGCGAAGAGCCGCGCAGGTGCTGCACTTCGCGCCTCATCCGGTAGATGGGCAGTGCGAGTGCAAGTGCCCCAAGCAGCGCACCGACTGCGACGCAGGCCAGCATAACGAGGATCAGCGGAACGTGGTCCCACCCAATGTCCGCCGTCAGCCGCACGGGCACTGGCGTCGTGTTCCTCAGGGCGAACCACAGCACGAGCAGGAAGAAGCCCACCTTGACGATCCACGACAGCAGCGTCATTTGCGCCTCCACGGCAGTAGCCGCAATCAGTCGGTCATTGTAGGCAAGCCCCGCATAAACGTAGTCGCGGACAAAAAAAGACCGCGCAGAGCGCGGTCGCGATCGTCGTGCGTGCAGTGTCAGTCGTCGTCCTCGGAGGACGAGTGCTCTTCGCCGTCGACGCGTTCGCGCAGTTCCTTGCCCGCCTTGAAGTGAGGCACGTACTTGGCTGGGACCTGCACACGATCTCCCGACTTCGGATTGCGTCCGATACGCGGCGGCCGGTAGTTGAGAGCGAAACTACCGAATCCCCGAATCTCGATGCGCTGGCCACCGGCCAGCGCCTCGGTCATCGCCTCGAGCATCGTATTGACGGCTTCATCGGCGTCCCGTGCAACCAGGCGGGGATTGCGCTCCGCCAGTCGCGCGATCAACTCCGATTTGGTCATCGTCTTCAACGAACGACTCCCTGTCTCGTCTGCCTGTTACTTGGTCTGGGTGGTGTCCAGCTTGGCCTTCAGCAGCGCACCGAGATTGGTAGTCCCGGTCTGTGCCTCAGCCTGCATGCGCTCCATCGTCGCCGAAGTCTCAGCGGAGTCTTTCGCCTTGATCGACAGGTTGATGTTGCGGTTCTTGCGATCGATGTTGATGATCATGCCGTTGACGGTATCACCTTCCTTCAGGTGGTTGCGGGCGTCCTCGACCCGGTCGGCCGCAATCTCCGAAGCGCGCAGGTAACCCTCGATATCACCGCCCAGGTCGATGACCGCTCCCTTCGCATCCACGCTCTTGACTTGACCTGTGACGAGCGAACCCTTCTCGTGACCGGCCGCGAAGTTGGTGAACGGATCGCCCGACAGCTGCTTGACGCCCAGCGAAATGCGCTCGCGCTCGGTGTCGATCGCCAGCACCATCGCCTCGATCTCGTCGCCCTTCTTGTACTTGCGAACTGCGTCCTCGCCGGTCTCGCTCCACGACAGGTCTGAAAGGTGCACCAGACCGTCGATGCCGCCATTCAGGCCGATGAACACGCCGAAGTCAGTGATCGACTTGATCTGGCCTTTCACCTTGTCGCCCTTCTTGTGCGAATGCGCGAAGTCATCCCACGGATTGGGCTTGCACTGCTTCATGCCGAGGCTGATCCGGCGGCGCTCTTCGTCGATCTCGAGCACCATGACCTCGACCTCGTCGCCCAACTGAACGACCTTCTTCGGATCGACGTTCTTGTTGGTCCAGTCCATCTCGGAGACATGCACCAGACCTTCGATGCCGGCCTCGATCTCGACAAACGCGCCGTAGTCCGTGATGTTGGTGACCTTGCCGAACAGGCGTGTGCCCTGCGGATAGCGACGCGCCAAGCCGACCCACGGATCCTCGCCGAGCTGCTTGACGCCCAGCGAAACGCGGTTCTTCTCCTGGTCGAACTTCAAGACCTTGGCGGTGATTTCCTGGCCGACTTGCACCACTTCGCTCGGATGCCGAACGCGACGCCAGGCCAAATCGGTGATGTGCAGCAAACCGTCGATGCCACCCAGGTCGACGAACGCACCGTAGTCGGTGATGTTCTTGACCGTGCCTTTGACGATCGCCCCTTCCTTCAGATTCTCGAGCAGCTTCGCGCGCTCTTCGCCCATGCTGGCCTCGACCACCGCACGGCGGGAGACCACAACGTTGTTGCGCTTGCGGTCAAGCTTGATGACCTTGAACTCGAGCGTCTTGCCCTCGTAAGGTGTGGTGTCCTTGACCGGACGCGTATCGACCAGTGAGCCCGGCAGGAAGGCGCGGATGCCGTTGGTCATGACCGTGAGGCCGCCCTTGACCTTGCCGGTGATCGTGCCGGCAACCAGTTCCCCGCTGTCGAGGGCCTTTTCTAGGTTCATCCAGGCCGCGAGGCGTTTGGCCTTGTCGCGCGAAAGGATGGTGTCGCCGTAGCCGTTTTCCAGCGACTCGATGGCGACCGAGACGAAATCACCGGGCTTGACGTCGAGCTCGCCGGTATCGCTCTTGAATTCCTCGAGGGGAATGTAGGCCTCGGATTTCAGGCCGGCATTGACGACGACGAAGTTATAGTCGACGCGGACCACCTCGGCGGTGATCACCTCGCCCTGCTTCATCTCCTGACGATTCAGGCTCTCTTCGAACAGGGCGGCGAAACTTTCGGACTTGCTGGCGCTGCTGGTGGTGCTTTTGCTGCTGCTATGAGTTGCGACAGATGACATGGTGGGAACCCGATCGATACCTTCTATGACCATTCACGCTTCGGCATTGCGCCTCGGCGGAGTTGATGACACGCAGCGGGAGAACCTGAACGGGGCTGGCCCCGCAAACAAAGACGTCCCGCTGCACCCTGTGTTGCTCTACCTGCTCCGAACTGCCGCATACCAGTTCAACACCTGGATCACGACCTCGTCGATCGTGAGCCCGGATGAGTCGAGCTGGTGAGCATCTTCCGCCGGCTTCAGCGGGGCGGCCGACCGCTCGATATCGCGGCGGTCGCGCTCCTCAAGTTCGCGCGAAAGATCGGAGATGTTAGACGAAAATCCTTTGTCGATCAACTGCTTATGTCGGCGATCCGCACGCGCGGCGACGCTCGCCGTCAGGAAAACCTTGAGGGCGGCATCGGGGAAAACCACGGTCCCCATGTCCCGCCCGTCTGCTACCAGCCCAGGCGGCTGCCTGCAGCGCCGCTGCAGGTTGAGCAGCGTCTGACGAACCGAAGGATGGACAGCAACCTGGGAGGCCGCCCGACTCACTTCCTCAGTGCGGATCAGATCCGAGACATCCTGGCCATCCAGTGCGATCCGGTTGTTCATGAAGCGAGGCGCCATCGATGCGGCCAGATCGGCAAGCGCCCACGCATCATCCGCTCCCACGTTCCGTTGCAGTGCGCGCCACGCAACGAGCCGGTACAGCGCACCGCTGTCGAGGTAATGAAAGCCGAGCGTCCTGGCCACGGCCTGCGCGATCGTGCCCTTTCCCGACGCGGTCGGGCCATCGATGGCGATCACTGGCGGCAACACAGGCGCTGCGGTCATTGCCTGCCGACCAGCGACGCCAGCTTGGTGAAGTACTCAGGGAAGGTCTTCGCCACGCAACCGGGATCGCGGATGTGTACCGGCACGCCACCCGCGGCAGCGAGCGCGAAACACATCGCGATGCGGTGATCGTCGTAGGTGTCGATCGTCGCTTCCTGCAGCCGATCGGGCGGGCTGATCCGCAGCCAGTCCGGCCCTTCCTCGATCTGCGCGCCGAGCTTGCGCAGTTCGGTGGCCATCGCCGCGATGCGATCGGTTTCCTTCACTCGCCACGAGCCGATATTGCGCAGGGTGCTTGGTCCTTCGGCGAACAGCGCAGCTACCGCGAGGGTCATCGCGGCATCGGGTATGTGATTGAGGTCCATGTCGATGCCACGCAGTCGCCCGGTCGCGGGCGCGGCCGCACCAAGATAGTCGTCTCCGAGCTCGATCGTTGCGCCCATGCGCTCGAGCGCGTCGACAAAACGGATGTCGCCCTGGATGCTGTCGCGGCCGACGCCGCGAACGCGGACAGGTCCGCCGGCAATGGCACCCAGCGCTAGGAAGTACGAGGCCCCGGATGCGTCTCCTTCGACTCGAATGCTGCCCGGTGCGCGATAGGTCGCCCTTGGAACGATGAACTCATCGCCACTGTGCTCGACGTCGACGCCGAACCGGGCCATCAGCGCGATCGTCATCTCGATATACGGGCGCGAGATCAGTGGCCCGTCGACTCCTGATGCGCAAGCCTTGAGCCGGCGCCACCAGCGGTGCCGCCATCAGCAGGCCGGTGAGGAACTGGCTCGACACGTCACCCCGCACCGATGCACGGTCCGAGCTTAACTGCGTTGCCGGGTCGATCCGCAGCGGCGGATAGCCGCGCTGACCGATATAGACGATCCGCGCGCCCAAGGCATTCAGCGCATCGACCAGGTCGCCGATCGGCCGCTCGCGCATGCGCGGCACGCCGTCGAGGTGATACTGGCCGCCCGAGAACGCCAGTGCGGCAGTCAGCGAGCGAAAGGCCGTGCCGGCATTGCCGAGGAAGAGATCGGCGCTGCGCACGGGCAGCGCGCCGCCACAGCCAGCTACGCGCAGCGAGTCGGGGCCCGCTTGTTCGGTGGCGATGCCGAGTTGCCCCAGCGCCGCGCGCATCACGCGCGTGTCGTCGGCGTCGAGCAGACCATCGATCAGCGTTGCGCCGTCGGCCAGCGCGGCGAGCAGCAGGACCCGGTTGGAGATGCTCTTGGAACCCGGCAGAGTCACCGAGCCGGCGGCTCGGTGAATCGGGTCAACAGTGAGGACGGCCGGCCAGGAAGTCACGTGGCGATGATGCCACGCACGAGGGTCCGGCGATTCAACGGCCCCAGCAGAGATTGATGTCGAGAGTGCCGGTCCTATCGCGCAGGCCCGTGCTGTCGAGAGTCAGGTTTCCGCAGCCGTCGCCGTCCATGCGCCCGACGGGCGTTGCCGTCAACGTGTATGTCGCTGCGGCGGTACTTGCCGCCGTGATGTTGTACATCGCAGTGCCGGACATCGGCGAGTTCTGCAGGGGCGCCGGCAAGGCCGGCGGATTCGGCAGTGGTACGATAGGCCGTTTTCGGTGCGCCAGCGCTCCATCCACTGCGCCGCGTGCGTCAGCGTCGCGCGCGCTTCGCTGCGGTGGCCGCGGGCGATGTACTTAAAGTATTCCGGAACGGCGATCGCCGTCAGAATCGCGACGATCGCCATTACCGTTACCAGCTCGATCAGCGTGAAGCCACCCGTCCGCCTTGCGGCGGCGGGCAGCCATGGTTGGTCCGGCGGCCATCGCCTGCATCAGCTTCAGCGGACCGGCCGCCACGTTCGGATCGGGAACAGGCCGCCGCACGCGAGGGGCACGTGGCCGGTCTGCACATTGATCTGGCTGAACAACTTCATGCACTGCAGGTCCTTGTCGGCTACCGTGAAGTTAGTGTCACCTTGACGCGTGAGGTTCGCCCCCTGGCTCGCCTCCTGCTTGCTGATCGTGTTGGACGGCTGGCCTGCGGCAATCTCCTCTTGGACGAGGTCCGTCGCCGCACCGATGACACCATTTATCTTTGTCGCCTTGATCCCCGTGATGCCTGCACCCATCGGGATGACGTAGATAAACGACGTGCCACCGCCTGCGCACGGGTCGCCCGTAGTCGAGGGCTGGAATGACACCATCGTCAGAAGGCCGCGATCGATGGTCGGGTTGGTAATGACGCGTTCGCCCGCAGGCGCCTGATTCGGAGCAACCAGGTCGACGTACCAGCCGCGCTTGACGCCCCAGGCGAATCCGGCGGTACCGGTCAAGGTTCGTTCAACAACGTTGTTGACCGTGTTCTCCGCAAAGCCGAACTGCTGGAGCTGCGCCTTCGTGATCGGCGCCTTGTCACCCGGGCGCACCCAGAGGCCGTAAATCGACTGGACTTCGGCGTTGGTCTGGTCCGGATACTCGAAGAACTTTCCGGTGCCGAAGACTACGTAGGACCCGCCCAGCGGATGTGTCGCCGCGCGGGGAGCTGCCGTGATCGGCTGCTGCTGGTTCGATCCGTTCACCGCGGAGTACAGCGGTATCGGCGTGTTGCCTGATGAGTCATTCGGATCCTCGGTTTCGATGCGCCATTGGGTCGGATCCGAGTTGCTCAAGTCGAACTTCCAGAGGTTGCCCTGGTAATCGCCCGAGTAGGCTCCGACGACGTTGCGGTTCGAGTCGAAGATCACGCTGACATTCGCCAGCCCGTTAATGGCACCGTTCGGGTCGCAACGACCGCCTTGCTCGTTGGCGCCGAAGTCCACCCCGCTGTTCTTCTTGCAGGTGTCGATCTTCCTCAGCGTCTGACCCGTCTCCATGTCGATGACGAGCAGCACGGCGCGGTTGTTGGCGCTCTGATAGCCGTTCGGAACCAGAGCAGCCCACTTGCCGCCGTTCTGCCATTTGACGCTGCCGATGTAGCCATGGCCCATGACCTTGCCCAGGTCAGGTTCTTCGGCGGGCGTGATGTCCCACAGCACGTTGCTCGGGTTGAAGTTCTGCGGCGTCGTCACGTCAAGAGCGAACAGGCCCGCCGGTCCGGCGCCGCTGGAACCCATCATGACGGTCTTCCATCCACCATTGAGGTGAACATCACCCTCGACCACCGGGCCGTCGACGAAATACCTATGCGAATAGTCGACGTCGATCAGGTTCTTGAGGATCGGATAGACGCTGCGCGGAACGTAGGCAAAGAGTTCGCGTCCTCCACCCTGCTGCGGGTCGGGATTGGCGTCGAAGGCGTGGAACATGCCGGCATTGGCTCCGACATACACTGCCGCGCGCCGGTTGGCGTTGTTGCTGACATACTGCTGATAGGTGGCGCCGCCGCCCGCTGCCGGAAGCACCTGGTAATTGAAGTTGGGCGCCTTCGAATGGCGCGGCGTCGAGGAAACGATCGACCCCAATATCGTGCTCCTGACGCGGAATCCAAGCGTATTGCCGTTCTGGTCCGGATTGTTGACTTCCAGGCCGACCTGCTTGCCCCGGACATAGTCCATGACATCGGCCGAAGTCAGGTCAGCCTGCTGCTGCGCATTGAGGCGTTGAACGAGTTGAACGGAACGCCGGTGTTCGGAGTGAGTCGAGGTGAAGATGTTGCGCTGATTCCATTGCGGGAAGCTCGCGCTCCACAGTGGCGCCGGCTCCGCCTGTGCATTTATCGCAGCGTTCGCCATCGCGATGGCGTCGAACGCCAACAGGCTGCCGGTCCAGACCTGCGTCGTGAACGACGCGCGAAACAGGGTACTTCCGACGGTGAGATTCGCATTGGTCGCCCCCAGCCCGGTCCCGGAGAATGCCTGCGCCGCAATGGCGCGGAACACTCCGCGGACCCGACCGCGCATCTGGTCCGGGTCGTTCGCCGAGTAGAAGTCGCCACGGGTCGCCAGCGCCGCGCGCATCGTGTCGTTAATGCGCTCGCCGCCGGTGATCAGCGCCGGCGAGATGTCGACCACCGGCCAGTTGACCGCCTGTCCTGCCGCGATTTGCGCACGTACCGCTGGCGTATCCATCGATGCGTTCAGGCCGTAGCCGACGATGAATGTCGTCATGTCTCTGCCAGATACGAATCGTCGGGACGGTTAGGCCGTTTCTGTACGGCATTGGGCACACCCGGGCGCAGGTCGCGGTTCCACCAGTAGAGCGCCACGTCGGTCAGCGTCTGCGTGACACCGCCGTTGCCGGTGGAGTACTGAACCTCGACCGCCGGATCGTAGTTGTATGTCAGGCCCTGATACAGGCCCGAGCCCTGCATCTGCGGGCCCGTCGTCGCCAGGGACGCCGTCACCGTGCCGCCGCCCCGCCGACTGGGTCGGCCGGACTTTGTTCGTGATCAAGTGGCTGGGCCGGCGGAATCGGCGGGTTATCCGGGATGGCGGTCCATTCGCCGTCGGTCGCCAGAATCCGAAACTGCGCCGGCACGCCGCATGCTGGTCGCCGCTGCGTCCGCCGCCGATTCCCGGGTTGTCCGACCACGGGCCGAAGTCGCTGGCGTTAAGGTAGTAGGTTCCGATCGAATTGATTGCTTCCCGGTTCGGCGTGGAACCGATCCAGCCGACCGAGAAAATCCAGTCGAAGAACTGCTGGCGATCCGGGTTACCCGGCGTGTCGGTGAAGTCGCGTACTCCGCGCACGACCGCACCGGGATGCGGCGGCGCCTGCGGGTCGTTGTCGAGGCTCGGGAAGGTCGCAGCCGTTCACCCGCGGCCCGTACGGATTCCACGGATCCGGACTGTTATCGGAGTAGTTGATGCGCCCGTAGCCCAGCCGGACGAGCCGACAGGTCGCCCTTCAGGTCGGCAGCGGCCTGCGAAGTCACCGCCATGGCTGCGAACAGCCGATGCCGGTAATAGGTGAACCAGTTCGCGTAGTTCTGCATCTCCTCGACCAGCGGGTGCAGCTCGTGCCGGCGGCGCAGTCGGTGCGCGTGCGGGCGGCGCCGGTGCGCGGTTCGACCGGGACCGGGAAATTCTGTTGCCGCCCGCGCGATCAATCTCGACCAGGCGATAATTGCTGATGAGCGCGAGGTCGTCGTCGGTTGCCGGCACCGGACCTTCATAGCGGTAGTAGCGGGCCGGAGTCAGGTTGTCGGCGGTGATGTTCTGCGGCGGGCACACCCAGTTCGGATCGGTAGCGGCGCAGTTTGTCCTGGATCTGCACAGTTTGGAATTGCACGCACTGGTTCTGGTAGACGGGGACGGTGCTCCATGAATCGCACTGCTGCGTCGTTCCGGTCTGCTGGTTCTGATACTGCACGCACTGCTGTCCTGAACACCGGCACCTGCTCATACGAGGTGCACACCTGTGCGAACACCGGAATCTGCTCGTATGAGGTGCACTGCTGCTGGGTGCCGATCTGCACCTGCTGGCACTGCTGCACATCGCGGTAACCCAGTTTCCGACGTCGGGTCGACGACCGTGACGATCTGGCACTGCTGCTGGTACACAGGCACGGTCTGCCAAGTCAGACATGCCCGTTCGTCCAGCCGGTCTGCTGCTGCTGCCAGGTCAGGCACTGCGCCGTTCTGCCAGCCGGTCTGCACCTGCTGATCTGCGTGCAGACATCTCCGAATACCGGCACCATACACGTACGCATCGCACTGCTGCGTGGTGCCGGTCTGCACCTGCTGGAACTGCACGCACTGGTGCTGGTAGATCGTAATTCCACTGGATGCAGGGCGGCTGCGCGTTGCAGACCTGCGGCGGATTGGTGAAGATGTCGGCCGCCTGCGGGCCATCACCCGGCAGCGGCGCATAGATCGCGGTAATCCTGCCGGATTCGTGACCGGCTCCTCCCAGCGCACATTGAGGGCGCTCCATGTCCATCGGTCGCTGGCAGGTGAGCCGGTGAAGTAGGTTCCGCTGGGGCCGCCCACGCTGCCGCGCGATGTCGTCGCCCAGTTACGCGGCGAAGTTGGAGTTGCATTGGTGAAGCCGCGGAACCGCATATCTCGTTCGGTGAAGCGGCCGGCCGTCGCCACACCACCGGTGCCGCCGATGTCGGCATCCGGGAAGTTCTCGGAGGCGTTGGGGCGCGTTCCCTGGGCCGCCTTCGGCTTGTCGTTGTCGTTCCACGGCGTATAGGTGATCGCCGGGTCGTACGCCAGCGGATTGTGGACGCTGGAACGCAGCGTGAACTCGTTGTGCGCCGCGACTGTCCGCGTGCCGGCGCCATACTTGGACCGTCACATTGCCCGGCAGCCGGCCAGCGGTTGTTGAACGAGAAGAAGGTCGGCGGCGGCAGCCGGTAGTCGTTCATCGACCACGAGTCGTCGAGCATGAACACGACGTTCGGGAACACCGGATTGATCGAGAACAGCGGCTGCTGTGCGATGCTCCACGTCGCGGCATAGGCCGCCGGCTGCAGCACGATCGCCTGCGTCAGCAGGAAGACCAGAGCACGCGCCAGGCGCTTAGTCACGGGGCCGGTTAGCGGCGCGCCGGGAGAGGTGTTGTTCGTTTTCATGGTCCAACTCCGTTGTGTCGCAGGCCCGTCCCCCGAGGCCGACAACCACTCCTTCTATCTAATGCTTCGGTGTCCAACGTATTTCACTCTGCGACCGATACGTGACCCCGCCGAACGCCGTGCCATCTGCAAACGTAACCGCTGTCGTGAACCGGTGTTTCATCAAATAGACGTTTTTTCCGGCGCCCTGCTGCTGGTTCTGCTCGTTCTCACCCGAAAAGTTCCGCAGGTGCCCGAGTTCGCTGGTGGCGTTCTCGATAACGCAATACGCCGCCGGTGGCGCCCTGCGGCAGCGTGTCCGTGAACACCTTGATCTTGGTCGGATCCAGTTGCCCCAGCGGGACTTTCCACGCGGGGGTGTTGGTGAAGTTGGTCGACGGGTACCACCAGTTCGCGTACTTCCAGTCGACGTTGATGACCGTGTGCTCGCACAGCCGCAGCAGTGACTCCGCGGCTGTCTCGCCGGAGACCAGGCGGGTCCAGTTGCCGGCCAGGCGCTCGTCGACCGTGCCGCGTTTGACCTGGGTGAGAACCAGCGTGGTGACCACCATCATGACGACCAGGACGATCGGCAGGATGACGCCGCGCTGGATGCTGCTCGACGCAATTGTTTTCATCGGATCACTGGAGGTTGGTGCCAGCGCTGGATTGCGCACGCGACCGCAGCGTGAAGACCTGGTTGATCGTGCGCCGGGCAACCCCGTCGGTGAGGATGATTGGGGCGGTTCCGCCGGCGACCTCCGCAGGCGTCGTGGGGCACGGCCGGAAGGTCGACACGTTGTTCACCGTCACGCCCTGCTCGCTGGACACGACCACCAGGCAGACGTGGACTGCCATGACCCAGTTCCACGGATTGACCTCCGTTGAATCCGGCAAGCGTCGGGTTCGCCGCCAACGCGGCGGCCCATGCATTGTTCAGGAACGTCGCCGTCACGATCGTCGACGGCCGTATCGTGTTCCTCGCCTCTGCAAGCGCGGCGAGCGCGTAGGCATTCGAATCGAAAGCGAAGAAGACCTTGAAGTCCTCGACGTCACGTGCCAGACCCGCAAATGCCACTCCGCCATTGCCGACGCAACCGAACTCGAGCGCCCCGCCCGCAGTCCGCGAGACGGTGTAGACATTGCGGACTGCCGGTGTCGCATCGATAAGAGGAGCAGCCTGTCCCAGGCAGTCGGTCAGCGCACCCTGCAGCGCGCCGACCGTGGACTCCGCCTGGAAGCTCACGTACAACGCATCGCCGGGGTCGGCCGACTGCACGCAGGTGAAGTCAACGGTCGGGAAGGCCTGCAGCACCGATGGCATGTTCTGGAAACGGCCGTTCTCGCAGGCGCGGATGTGCGGGCCCCGCATCGCCGTGTTGCCGAGCCGCGTCCCCATCTCCGAGCTGTTGATGTTGCCGTACCCGGCCAGCGCGATCGGCTCGCTCAGATGAAAGGCGGCAATGCGCCCGCGCTCCTCGGCGCTGCTGACCAGCTGCGAGGTCCGCGCCGACTGGCTGGTGAAGTAGTAGAGCGACCCGACCGCCGCCAGGATCATCAGGCTCAGCACGATCGCGATCAGCAGTTCGATCAGTGTGCGTCCGGACTCCCGGCGTGTCGCCGCTGCGAGGACGAAGTGATGCTTCTTCATGGGTGCAGGATCCACAGGAAGCAGCGCATTTGCGGATCGTTGATGCCGACACTCGCGCAGATCTGGTTGGCCGCCAGGTTCGCGTCCGTGATATTTGCCTCCTGCCACGCCAGGACCATGTTGAGCTGGATGCGCGAGCCGTTGACCTGCGGCGCGATCAAGTAGGCGCCGGCACCGGGCAGCCGCGAGCGAAACTCGATCGCCCACATGACCCAGTCGGCCGCTGCCACCTCGGCCGCCGTGCAGTTCTGCGCATTGGCGCACGGCGGGATGTCGGCAGACGTGAAGTTCGGGTCCGTCGGCAGCAGCGTCAGGTCGTACTCGCCGTCCTTGAAGCCGTCATAGTTGGCGCGGATACGCTCGCCCAGCTGCGACGCCATCTCGCCCGCCGCCTTGCGATCGAACGAATCCTTCTGGAACGACATCGAGCGCGCCTGCAGGCCGGCCAGGCCCAACAGGCCGAAGGCCACGATCGTCAGCGACACCAGCACCTCGATCATCGAGGCACCGCGCTGCGTTCGGCCGTTTTGTCGAATGAAGTTCATGCTGGCGGACAGATGTCGTTGACGACGCGGACGACCATCGCGCGACCACTGGCATTCAACTCGATGCACCGGGCCCTCTCAGTTCGAACGGCAACCTGCTGCGTTGCGGTGATCAAAAAACAAAATCGTTACCACACCGGGATTGAGTGTCAGCCCGCGCGACGTGTAGGAACGGATCGGGTCCGTCGACTCTATGATCGTGCGATCCCCCGCCGCGCCCGGGATTGCAGCCTGACGTAAAACGATTTCGTCGCCCGCCTCGACGGTGGTGTTGTCCGCATTGCCGGCCGCTTTCGCAAAGGTGATCCAGCCGCTGGCCCAGTCACCCGCCGCGTAACCATTTGCCGCAGCGTTGCTGCAGTCCGCGTTAACGGCCTCCGGATTGACGCTACGGCAGACGGTCACCGTCGTCGCCCGACGAATCGCCTCCGAGCGCGCCAGGTCGATCGCAGCCAAAAAAGAGTTGGCCGAACTCGAAATGCGACTGGAACGGATGATTCCCTGGAACGACGGTATCGCCACCGCGACCAGAATGGCCGAGATGGTCAGGACGACCAGTGCTTCGATCAAGGTGAACCCACGCGATTGCATAACCCCTCTTCTCCCTGAACGAAGCTTATCCACAGGTGCAAGACAAAGCGCGCGGGTACCGCTCAAAGGGACCGAAGTCGCGACGAGCGGACGGACCGCGAGCGAGGACGCGCTTGCGCGCGAAGGCCGGCGCGAATTGGCTACGCCGAGTGGCGGAATTCGAAGGATCGAAGGAAACCGGCGCTCGGCACGCGCTAATCCGGCCGGACGAGTCGGCGTCCTTCAGCTGCCGCAGTCAACCGCGATCGCCCTTCGCGCGCCGGCGGCGATGGCGAAAACTTCGTGCAACGCCGCCGCATCGCCGGTCTCGATCATCGCCAGCAGGCTGTCCAGTTCTGCGCGGTAAGAACCGCAACTCGCCGATCAAGTAGTCGCGATTGGCCAGGCACACGTCGCGCCACATATCCGGGCTCGATGCCGCTATGCGAGTGAAGTCGCGAAAGCCCGCACCCGCGTACGCGAACTTGGCAGTGGCGTCCGGTTCCTTCGCGATCATCGCGACCAGCGCAAAGGCGAGCAGATGCGGAAGGTGGCTGACCGCGGCGAAGATCCGATCGTGTTCCTCGGGATCCAGCCGCTCGATTTTGGCGCCGACGCGGGACCACAACTGCTCGATGCGGGCGAGCGCCTGCGGATCGGTCGAAGCATTGGGTGTGGAGATCACCAACCTGCCGCGAAACAGGTCGGGATCGGCATGTTCGACACCCGGGCGTTCTCCGCCGGCGATCGGGTGGATCGGAACGAAGCGTGCCGCGGCCGGCCCCAGCGTGACGCGCGCGTCTTCGATCACGCTGCATTTGGTGCTGCCGACGTCGGTCAACACGGCATCGGGCCGCAGGTCCGACGCGATCGCGGCAAGCGTGGAACGCATCGCGCCGACCGGCGTGGCAATGACGATCACCTCGGCGTCTGCCGCAGCCGCGGCAGCACTTGTCGCTTCTCCGGTGACGATTCCGCGCGCGATCGCGGTGCCGAGCGCACCCGGATCCGTGTCGTAGCCGATCACCTGGTCGACCTCGCCCGCCTCGCGCAGGGCAGATGCAAACGAGCCGCCGATCAGGCCGACCCCGATCAGCGCGAGCTTCATGCCGCGGCCGCCAGGGCTTCGGGCAACGCGCGCAGGAACGCGGCGTTTTCCTCGGGCAGCCCAACGGTGATGCGCAGCCACTCGGGGAGGCCGTAGTTAGCGACCGGCCGGACGATGACGCCGCGCTTGAGCAGCTCCTCATACACGCGCGCGGCCGGCCCGACCTTGACGAGCACGAAGTTGCCGACGCTGGGGACGTAGTCGAGTCCGAGCGTGCGAAATGCCTCGGTCAGCTGCTGCATGCCGCGCAGATTCAGTTCATAGCTGCGGGCAACGAAACTTTCGTCGGCGAGTGCCGCCACGGCGGCGGCCTGGGCGACGCTGTTGACGTTGAACGGCTGGCGCACGCGGTTCAGCAGGTCGGTCAATTCGCGTTGCGCGATTCCGTAGCCGACCCGCAGCCCTGCCAAGCCGAAGGCCTTCGAAAAGGTACGCGAGACGATGAGGTTCGGATGTCGTCGCACCCACGCCGTGCTGTCGACCCGCAGCTCGGGCGGCAGGTACTCGTTGTAGGCTTCGTCCAGCACGATCACGACGCGACTCGGAGCACGCCTCAGGAAGGCTTCGATCGCGTCACCTCCGACGTGCGTTCCGGTCGGGTTGTTCGGGTTGGCGATGTAGACCAGCGCGGTGTCGGCATCGATCGCGGCCAGCATCGCATCGAGGTCGTGGCCGAGCTTTCTGGCCGGAACCACGATCGCCCGCGCGCCACGAGCCTGCGTGGCCAGCGCATACACCGCGAACGCATGCTGCGCGTAGACACAGCTGCGGCCCGGCGTGAGGGTCGCAGCGGCGGCGAGTTCGAGTATGTCATTGCTGCCGTTGCCCAGCGTGATCCAGTCCATCGGCACGCCATAGCGGGCCGCCAGTGCCGCCTTGAGCTCGAAGCCGTTCGAGTCGGGATAGCGTCCAAGGTCCGCGACCGCAGCCGCCATCGCCTTGCGGGCGGACTCTGGCACGCCCAAGGGGTTCTCGTTGGAGGCCAGCTTGACGATCTTCGCTGGGTCGAGGCCATACTCGCGCGCCAGTTCCTCGATCGGCTTGCCGGCCTGGTAAGGTGCGATCGCCTGTACGTGTTCGAGCGTCGCCAACGGCGGTGCAGCGGGATCAGGCCTCGAGAACGCTGCCGTCACTGGCGCTCGGCTGGGTACGAGCCCAGACACTTATAGAACGCACAGACCCGCTGCAGCTCGGCCAAGGCGGTGGTCACGCGCGGCTCGGCCAGATGCCCTTCGATGTCGACGTAGAAGTAGTACTCCCACGTGCCGACGCGGGCCGGTCGCGACTCGAAGCGGGTCATCGAGACACCGTGACGGGCGAGCGGCTCCAGCATCTGGAACACCGCCCCGGCCTTGTTCGGGACCGACAGAATCAGCGAGGTCTTGTCGCGCCCCGGCGGAGTCGACGGCTGCGTAGCCTGCTGACCAAGCACCGCGAATCGCGTGCGGTTGTTCGGGTCATCCTGGATATGCGCGGCGACGATCACGAGGCCATATCGCTGCGCGGCCCGCTCGCCGGCGATGGCGGCTACCGACGCGTCGGCCGCCGCCAGGCGCGCACCTTCGGCGTTGCTCGCCACCGCGCGGCGTTCGATCGCCGGATAGTGCTGCGCAAGCCACCCGGCGCACTGCGCCAGCGCCTGGGAATGCGCGCAGATGCACTGGACGCCTTCCATGGTGCCGCTGCGCGTCAGCACGCTATGTTCGACCGTCAGCGACAACTCGGCCAGCAGCCTGAGCGGCGTGGCCAGCAGCAGGTCGAGCGTGCGGCTAACCGCGCCTTCCGAGGAATTCTCGAGCGGCACGATGCCAGCATCGGCACTGCCCGCTTCCGTCGCGCGGAACACTTCGTCGAGCGTCGCACAGGCGAGCCCGGTCACGCTGGTGCCGAACTGCCGGTGCATCGCGGCCTCGGAAAACGTCCCAGCCGGTCCCAGGAACGCGACCGTCAGCGGCCGCTCTAGTGCGCGGCACGCCGACATGATTTCGCGGAACACGTTGGCGAGCGGCTCGGCCAGCAGGGGACCGCGCGATAACGCGGCCACCTTGCGCAGCACCTCGGCCTCGCGCTCGGTGCGCAGCACCGGCGCGTCCACCTCTCCCTTCAGTTTTCCAACGTCGCTCGCCAGCCTGGCACGCTCGTTCAACATCTCAACGAGCTGCGCGTCGATCCGATCGATCGCATCGCGCAGCGGCTGCAGGCGCTGGTCGAGCGATTCAGCCATGACGGTGCCCGAAATCCCGCATGAAATCGAGCAGCGTCGTGACGCCAAGCGGCATCGCGTTGTAGATTGAGGCCTTCATGCCGCCGACCAGCCGGTGGCGCTTCCCCGGCGCGGACGAGAAGTCATAGACGCGCGTCAATGCGGCCCCGGTCAGTCGCCTACGCCGGGAGTTTCGTCGGGCGCAGCGCCGGCCGGGCCCGGTTCAACCGCGACATCGTGACCGTTGGCCACCTCGCTGTCACGCTCCACGACACGCTGCAGCCCGGACAGCGTCGTTCCATCGTCCAGCGCAATCAAGGTGACGCCTTGCGTCGCGCGCCCCATCTCGCGGATCTCCGAAACCCGCGTACGGATCAGCACACCGCCGGTGGTGATCAGCATGACCTCGTCGTCGCCGCGCACCAGTGTGGCAGCGACGACACGGCCGTTTCGCTCGCTGGTCGCGATGGCGATCATCCCCTTGGTCCCCCGCCCGTGCCGGGTGTATTCGACGATCGGCGTTCGCTTGCCGAAGCCGTTCTCGGTTGCTGTCAGCACGCTCTGCTGCTCGTCCTCGGCCACCAGCATCGCGATCACCTGCTGACGGTCCTCGAGCTGCATACCCCTGACGCCGCGCGCCGTCCGTCCCATCGGCCGCACGTCATTCTCGTCGAAGCGCACCGCCTTGCCTGCGTCCGAAAACAGCATCACATCGTGCTGGCCATCGGTGATCGCGGCGCCGATCAGGTAGTCGCCGGGGTCGAGATCGACCGCGATGATGCCCGCCTTGCGCGGGTTGCTGAATTCGGCGAGCGCCGTCTTCTTCACCGTTCCCATCGACGTTGCCATGAAGACGAAATGCTCGGTGTCGTACTGCTTGATCGGCAGCACGAGTGTGATCTTCTCGTCCTCGGCCAGCGGGAACATGTTGACGATCGGTTTGCCGCGCGCGGTGCGAGCGCCCTGTGGCACTTCCCACACCTTCAGCCAGTAGAGCCGTCCGCGGTTGGAGAAGCACAAGATGGTGTCGTGCGTGTTCGCGATGAAGAGCTGGTCAATCCAGTCGTCCTCGCGCATCGTGGCGGCCTGCTTGCCGCGGCCGCCGCGCCGCTGCGCCCGGTAGTCGGCCAGCGGCTGGCTCTTGATATAGCCGGCGTGCGACAGCGTGACGACCATATCCTCACGCGCGATCAGATCCTCGGTCAGCAGATCCTGCGCGCTGCGTACGATCTCCGACCTGCGCGTATCGCCGAACTCGCTTTTCAATGCCAGCAGTTCGTCGGCGATGATCTGCGTGATGCGTTCCGGCCGGGCGAGGACGTCCAGCAGGTCGGTGATGGTCTCCATCACCTCGCGGTACTCGCTGACGATCTTGTCTTGCTCGAGCCCGGTCAGTCGCTGCAACCGCATCTGCAGGATCTGCTCGGCCTGATCTCCCGACAGCCGATAGAGCCCGGCGTGCTCGCCTTCCGACTGCAGGCCGTAGCGAAGTTCGAGTCCGTCTGGCCGGTAGGCCGCCATGTCGGCGCCAGAGCGCGTCAGCATTTCGCGCACCAGCGCGGAATCCCACGCGCGCATCATCAGCTCGGTCTTCGCCACCGGCGGAGTCGGTGCGGCCTTGATCAGGGCGATGAACTCGTCGATATTGGCGAGCGCCACCGCCAGGCCCTCGAGTACGTGGCCGCGCCGGCGTGCCTCCTGCAGTTCAAACGCCGTGCGACGCGTCACCACCTCGCGCCGATGCGCGAGGAACGCGTCGAGCATCTGCTTGAGGTTGAGCAGCCGTGGCTGGCCGTCGACCAGCGCCACCATGTTGACCCCGAAGGTGTCCTGCAGCTGGGTCTGCTTGTAGAGGTTGTTGAGAACGACCTCCGGCACCTCGTTGCGCTTCAGCTCGAAAACCACCCGCATTCCCGACTTGTCCGATTCGTCGCGAATATCGGAAATGCCCTCCAGTCGCTTCTCATTGACCATCTCGGCGATGCGCTCGAGCAGCACGCGCTTGTTCACCTGGTAGGGCAGCTCGTCGACCACGATCGCACTGCGCGCGCCCTTGTCGATCTCTTCGAAGTGCGTCTTCGCGCGCATGACGACTCGCCCGCGTCCCGTCCGGTAGCCCTCGCGCACGCCTTCGAGGCCGTAGATGATCCCCGCGGTCGGAAAATCCGGCGCCGGTATCAGTTCGATCAGATCGTCGATGCTGATTTCCGGATTGCGCAGCAGCGCCAGGCAACCGCCGATGACCTCCGACAGGTTGTGCGGCGGAACATTGGTCGCCATGCCCACGGCGATGCCAGCCGAACCGTTGATCAGCAGATTCGGGATCTTCGAGGGAAGGACCGAGGGCTCGCGTTCCTTGCCGTCGTAATTCGGGACGAAATTGACCGTCTCCTTGTCGATGTCAGCCAGCAGTTCGGCCGAGATCTTGTCCAGCCGACATTCGGTGTAGCGCATCGCCGCCGCGTTGTCGCCGTCGATCGAACCGAAGTTGCCCTGGCCATCGATCAGCACGTAGCGCAGCGAGAATTTCTGCGCCATCCGAACCAGCGTGTCGTAGATGGCGTTGTCGCCGTGCGGGTGGTATTTCCCCATCACCTCGCCGACCACGCGCGCACATTTGACGTATGGTCGGTTCCAGTGGTTGTTCGCCTCGTGCATCGCATACAGCACGCGGCGATGAACCGGTTTGAGGCCGTCGCGTACGTCGGGCAAAGCGCGTCCGACGATGACGCTCATGGCGTAATCCAGATACGAGCGCCGCATCTCCTCTTCGAGCGAGATGGGCAGGGTTTCCTTGGAAAATGGATCCATCGAGGCGGGAGGTAGAACCGGAGCGATCCGTCCCGGACCGCTCGAAAAAATTAATCGGAAATTCTACCAGCCCGAGCGTCCGTTTCCGAGATCAACCACCATCCGGTCCGACGGTCGACCGTCTCGTGGCTTGGCCGGGCGGCTCGCCAATCCGCGCCGGTTGTGATCTGATCCCGCCGCCACGAAAGAACCGTTGCAGCCATGGAGCCTGTCGAACTCATCATCGAACCGCGGTGGCTAGTCCCCGTGGTGCCACACCGCGTGGTTCTCGAGCACCACGCGGTGGCCATCAACGGCGGGCGCATCGTGGCCGTCATGCCGGCCGCGTCGGCGCTGGCACGTTATGCCCCGCGCGAACGCGTCGAGTTGCCGTCGCATGTGCTGACGCCGGGGCTGGTCAACCTGCACACCCATGCGGCCATGGCGCTGTTCCGCGGAATTGGCGACGATCTCCCGCTGATGCAATGGCTGCAGCAGCGCATCTGGCCGCTCGAAAAGGCGCTGGTGTCGCCTGAGTTCGTTTACGACGGCACTCGGCTCGCAGCCATCGAGATGCTGCGTTCGGGTACGACCTGCTGTTCGGACATGTACTACTACCCCGATGCAGCGTTGCGGGCGCTGCGCGAAGTCGGGATGCGTGCGGTCGCTGGCATCATCGCCATCGAGTTTCCGACCGCCTATGCGGCGGACGCCGAGGACTACCTGCGCAAGGGATTGGCCACGCGCGATGCATGGCGCGACGATCCGCTCGCCAGTTTCACGCTCGCTCCTCATGCTCCTTATACGGTCGGCGATGCGACGCTCACGCGCATCGCGACGCTCGCGGAGGAACTCGATTTGCCGGTGCACGTACACCTGCACGAGACCGCGCATGAGATCGAGGAGTCGCTGCGCACGCACGGCGAGCGTCCGCTGGCGCGCCTGGAGCGTCTGGGGCTCGTCAGCGAGCGCCTGATCGGAGTGCATGCGGTACACCTGCTGCCCGAGGAAATCCAGCTGCTGGCCCGCCGCGGCGCGACCGTCGCGCATTGCCCGGCATCCAATCTGAAGCTCGGCAGCGGGATTGCGCCAATCGCCCAACTGCTGGCGGCCGGCGCCAACCTCGGCATCGGTACTGACGGCGCGGCCAGCAACAACCGCATGGACATGCTGTCCGAACTGCGCCTGGCGGCCCTGCTCGCTAAGGGCGTCAGTGGGGATCCGAGCGTGCTGCCGGCCTCGATGGCGCTGGAAGCCGCGACGCTCGGTGGCGCGCGCGCACTCGGTCTGGAGCGGCGCATCGGCTCGATCGAAACTGGTAAAGAGGCCGATCTCGCAGCATTCGACCTGGCGGGCGCGGAAACGCAGCCGGTCTTCGATCCGGTATCACAGCTCGCGTACGCCGCCGGGCGCGAGCAGGTCACCGACGTGTGGGTTGCCGGGCAGGCTGTTGTCAGGACGAGACAGGTTCTTGGCGAATCACAAGACCCTGCGGGGCGAGCTACGGGGTCAGACGTACTCGCGTGGCAAAATCGCAGCCGGCAGGTATTGCAGACGGCGGGGCTGGGCTGATCCGGGACGCATTCGGATCACCCTCATCGGCCGATGCGGACATGTCACCCCCGGTCGGTTTGGTACCCCGGCCGGTCTCCGAAATCTCGAGTGAGGAGTACTGATGAAGCAATCCATCAAGCTGGGCCTCGTGGCCACGGCACTGATGGCCATCACTGGGACGGTTTCCGCCCAGATGAAGGACGTCACGGTCGTAGATCCCCGCGAAAGCCCGTATGTGATCGACGCGCGCGGAGTCATCGTGCGCGATCCGTTCGGCCTGTGCTGGCGTACGGGATCGTGGAGCGCCGAGCGTGCGGCGAAGACGGTCATCAAGGAAGCGAAGTATCCGAACTGGACGGCAATCTGCGAGTGCGAAGTAGAGGCCTTGTGGAAGACGTTGCCGCCGGCTTGCCTACCGCCGCCGCCGCCGCCGCCACCCCCGCCGCCGCCACCGCCGCCGCCGCCACCGCCCGCTCCGACAAGCGAGAAGGTGACGTTCGCCGCAGACGCCCTGTTTGATTTCGACAAGGCAACGCTGCGTCCGGAAGGCCGTGCCAAGCTGGACGACCTGGTGTCGAAGATGGCCGGTGTGAGCCTGGAAGTCATCATCGCGGTCGGTTATACGGACCGCATCGGTCCTGACGCGTACAACCTGGCACTGTCTCAACGCCGCGCACAAGCGGTCAAGGACTACCTGGTGAGCAAGGGCATCGAGCCGAACCGTGTTTACACGGAAGGCAAGGGCAAGGCGAACCCGGTCAAGCAGTGCCCGGATCCGTCGGCCAAGGGCGAAGTTCGCAACCGCAAGCAGCTGATCGAGTGCTTGCAGCCGAACCGTCGCGTCGAGGTCGAGGTCGTGGGTACCCGCCCGGTCAAGAAGTAAGCGACCTTCGCGCTGATCAAAGCCCCGCCTCGGCGGGGCTTTTTTTTGCGTCACGTTCGACCGAAGAACCTATCTCAGAGTCCCCGGTGGTCGCGGCGGGGTCGCATGGGGTGCGGGGCTAGGCGCGGCGAGGGGACCATTGCGCGTGCAAGGACCCGCCGCAACAACGCCATGCGCCCCATGCGACCCCGCCCCGCAGGGTTGCGAAGATAACCCGGCGTCTGCGGTGTTGGCCGGCTCGGCCGTAGGCCCGGCTACGGTCCTTCGCCAGCAGCCTTGCATCCGCCCGCTTCTCTTGGCAACGCGATCCATCGGGGACTCTGAGATAGGTTCTAACATGCAGCCGATGAACGCCAACGCCGATCCTGCCGAACTGCGCAAATTCGGCGACATGGCGGCCCGCTGGTGGGACCCGCAGGGTCCGATGCGGCCGCTGCACGAGATCAATCCGGCGCGATTGGACTGGATCGACCGGCTCGCCCCGCTCGCGGGCAAGCGCGCGCTCGATGTGGGTTGCGGCGCGGGGGTGCTGGCCGAGTCAATGGCGGCCCGCGGAGCGCAGGTCACGGGCATCGACCTGGCCGGCAAGGCGCTCGCAGTCGCCCGCCTGCACGCGCTCGAAACCGGCGCCCAGGTCGACTACCACGAGGGCTCTGCCGAAACGTGGGCCGCGCGTGAGCCTGCATCGTTCGACGTCGTGACCTGCATGGAGATGCTCGAGCATGTGCCCGACCCCGCTGAGGGCGTCAAAGCCTGCGCGACGCTCGCGCGGCCGGGCGGCTGGGTGTTTTTCTCAACCATCAATCGCAACGCCAAGGCCTTCGTGCTGGCCATCGTTGGCGCCGAGTACGTTCTCGGTCTGCTGCCGCGCGGCACGCACGAGTACGCGAAGTTCATCAAGCCCAGCGAGCTCATTCGAGCCGCGCGTGACGCAGGCCTGGAACTTCATGAACTGATCGGCATGAGCTACAACCCGCTGATGCGGACGGCGTCGCTTGGTCGCGATACTGACGTCAATTATCTGGCGGCGTTCCGCAAGCCCGCATGAAGAGATCGCCTCACGTTCCTCGGCGTCCGGCCGTAACGGAGTGCGGATGACGACGGTGGCCGCGGTGCGGCTGGTGCTGTTCGATCTGGATGGGACGCTCGCCGACACGGCGCCCGATCTCGCTGCCGCCGTCAACCGGATGCTGCTGGCGCGCGGGCGCGAGGTGCTGCCGCTTGCCGACCTGCGGCCGCTGGCGTCGCATGGCGCGCGCGGCCTGATCGGCCGGGCGTTCGGGCTCGCGCCCGACGACGAGGGCTACGAGTCGCTGCGCCAGGAGTTCTTTCGCGAATACGAAACGGCGCTATGCGACGCCAGTACCCTCTTCCCCGGCATGGCAGAAACCCTGGACGCGCTCGACGCCGCGGACATACGCTGGGGAATCGTCACCAACAAGATCGCGCGCTTCACCGATCCGCTCGTGCGCGCGCTCGGGCTCGATGGCCGCGCCGCCTGCGTGGTCAGCGGCGACACCACGGCGCATACCAAGCCGCATCCGGCGCCGCTGTTGCACGCGCTGCGCCATTCCGAACATTCGGCGGGCGAGGCGGTCTACGTGGGTGACGATCTGCGTGACGTACAGGCCGGCCGTGCTGCCGGGCTGCGCACGGTCGTTGCTGCCTATGGCTACCTCGGCGATGCCGAGCCCATCGAACGCTGGGGGGCGGATCACGTGATCCGGAACCCCGCGGACCTGCTGCCGTTGCTCAAGCGCCATCCGGACGTCGATCGATAATCAATCGCAGCGGCATCACCGAGCGAGTCATGCTTCCAGCGATCCGGTCCTGGGCGCCCAAGCTGAAGACGATCGCGCTGGTCGCAGCCGGTGCACTGCTGCTGTTCGGCATCGTCGGCTACTTCGCGATACCTGCGGCCGTGCGCTGGGGCGTGCAGACGGTCGCCGCGCGCGAGCTGGGTCGCGAGGTCCGTGTCGAGTCGATCTCCGCCAATCCGTACACGCTGACCGTCACCCTGCGCGGCCTGGTCGTCGGCGGCACCGCAGGCGAATCGGAGCCCTTGCTGACGGTCCGCGAAGTCGAGGCGGACGGCGCAGTGGCGTCCCTGTTGCGCTTCGCGCCGGTGCTGGATGGCCTGACCATCGACGGCCTGACCGCCAACATCACGCGACTCGAAGCGCAGCGATTCAACTTCAGCGACATCGTCGATCGGCTGCAGTCCAGACCGAAGACCAGCGACGAGGCCACCTTCTTCTCGATTTCGAACATCGAAGTTCGCGACAGCACGGTGAATTTTGACGACCGGCCGGTGGCCCGCAAGCACATGCTGACGGAACTCAGAGCCGGCATCCCGTTCATCTCGAACCTTCCGGTCGACGCCGAGATCAAGGTCCAGCCGGCGTTCTATGCCCGCCTGAACGGCTCGCCGATCGAAGTGAAGGGCGAGACCCGGCCTTTCCACGAGACCCTGGAATCATCGGTCGATCTGAATTTCTCGGACCTGGACATCCCGACCTACCTCGCTTACTCGCCCGTGCGACTCAATTTCGTCATCCCGCGCGGCACGCTGAGCACGGAGCTGCGCGTCGTGTTTCGCCGCGCCACCGAGGCACAAGGCGAGCGGCCGGCGCAGCCGGCGCGGACGCTGATCTCCGGCGGATTCGGCATCAGCAACTTCGCGCTGGCTGCGCCCGCCGCGAATCCGCAGCCGCTGATTGGCTGGAAGTCGCTGCGGGTCGCGCTCGACCAAGTCGAGCCCTTCGCGCGGCGGGCGGTCATCGGCGACGTCGCGCTGACCGGACCGGTCATCGACGTCGCGCGCGATACCGAGGGCGTTCTCAACTGGTTGCGGTTTGCGCAGGCGCCGGCGGACGAGCGTGCACCGGCACCACCCGGCACGCCCGCATCGACGCCGCCGGCGGCGCCGTTCGCGGTGATGCTGAAGCACGCCAGCGTCAGCGAGGGTACCGTGAACTACGTCGACGACTCGGCCGGCAGCTTCCGCATGCAGCTCGTCAACGTCAGCGCTGCGGCCAGCGCGCTCGACACGACTTCGAGTGCCCGCGGCAAGGTGCGGGTCAGCGGCGAGGTTGCCGAAGGCGGCGGATCGTGCACGCTCGAGGGCGAAGCCGGCCTGTCTCCGGTGGGCGGCCGACTGGCGTTGACCGCGCGCGACGTCAAGCTGAGATCGCCCGCTCGCTACCTCGCGCAGGTCGTCAACGCGACGCTCGACGGCAGCAGTGATGTCGACGGCGTCGTCGAATTCGCAGCAGCCGAACCGGCGATGGAGATCAAAGTACGGGATCTGGTCGTGCGCAGCCGATCGGTCAGCGTGCAGGGCCCGAAGGGCAGCGGCGCCAACTTCGATCTCGAAGCGATGGCACTCGACGGCGGAGAGCTCGACTTGACTCATCGCCGTTTCACGATCGCGAAGCTGATGCTCGATGCGCCGCGCACGCTGGTGCGCCGCCTCGCCAATGGCGACATCAACTGGCTCACTGTATTCCGCGCGCGGCCCGGCGACGCGACCCTGACGACCGACAAGCCCGCCGCGGGCGCGGTGGCCCCGCCATGGATGGTTGAACTGAAGGAAGCGGTCGTAACGCGAGGCGATGTGCGGCTCGAGGATCTGGCGGTCGAGCCGAACGTCAAGCTGCGCGCTTCGGCCATCGGGGCCACGCTGCGCAGCGTCGTGAGCGACGGGTCGCAGCGCGCCGAGCTCGAACTGCGCGCGCGTTTCGGCAGCGGCGGAACGATCGTCGCGAATGGCGGAGCGCGCTGGAATCCGCTGGCGGCGGATGCACGATTCGATGCGCGCAACCTCGATGTGTCGGCGGTGCGGCCTTATGTCGCTGCACATTTGAACGCGGTGCTGGCACGCGCCGAGCTGTCGGCGCGCGGAACCGTGTCAGTAAGTCAGCCACCGGGTGAGGAAGTCCCGCTGGCTGTCGGCTACCGCGGCAGCGCCCGGTTGGCGAACCTGCATGTGCTCGATGCGCGCGGCGAAAGTGACCTGCTCGACTGGCAGGTGCTCGAGCTCAGCCAGATCGCGGCGCGGCTCGGCCAGGGCCCGCCCGAAGTGGCCGTCGGCAAGATTGCACTGTCGGATTTCTACGCGCGCGTGATCGTGTCCGACCAGGGTCGGCTGAACCTGGTGGATCTGGTCAAGCGGCCGGAAGGGACTGCTGCCGCCACGCCCACGAAGGCTGAGCCCGCAAGGGCAGCCGAAGCCATTCCTCCCACCTTGCCGGCCGATCGGGAGATGGCGGCAGCGAACGCTCCCGCACCAACCACTGAGGGTGCAAGTCGCGCGGCAACCGCGGCCGTGCCCGCGGCCCCTGATATTGGTGCGCCTCGGCCGCTGATCCGCATCGGCCAGATCGACCTGGCCCGCGGCAACGTGTACTTCACCGACAACTTCATCAAGCCCAACTACACGGCGAACATGACGGGCTTGTCGGGAACGGTGACCGCGCTGGCGTCGAACAGCCCCGAGCCGGCGACGCTCGCGCTGAGCGGAAAGATCGACGACGAGGCCCCGCTCGATATCACCGGCCGTCTGAATCCGCTCGCTCCCAAGCTGCTGCTCGACATCGAAGGTCGTACCAAGGGCGTCGACCTGCCGCGATTGACACCGTACTCGGTGAAGTACGCAGGCTATCCGATCACCAAGGGCAAGCTGTCGATGGAAGTGCACTATCAGGTTGAGAACGAGAAGCTGACCGCGACCAACCACCTGTTCCTCGATCAGCTGACCTTCGGCGAGCGCGTCGAAAGCCCGACGGCCACCAAGCTGCCGGTGTTGCTCGCGGTCAAGCTGCTGACCAACAGCCGCGGCGAGATCGATATCCGTCTACCGATCTCGGGCACGTTGAACGATCCGAAGTTCTCGATCGGCGGCATCATCGTGCAGGTCATCATCAACCTGCTGACCAGGGTGGTGACCGCCCCGTTCTCGCTGCTTGCCGGCGCTTTCGGCGGCGGCGAGGAGCTTGGCTATGTCGAGTTCGCGCCCGGCGCCGCGGTCCTCGCGTCGGATCAGAGCAAGCGCGTGGATGCGCTGTCAAAGGCGCTCAACGAGCGGCCGGCGCTGAGGGTCGACATCATCGGCCGAGTCGACCCCGCGGCGGACGCCGAGGGCGTGAGGCAGGCCAAGGTCGAGGCCAGGCTGAAGGCAGCCAAGGTGCGGCAACTGGTGCGCTCCGGCGGCGCCGCGGTCGACCCGGCCACCGTCACGATCAGCAACGAAGAGCGCCCTACATTGATCGCCGCCGTCTATTCGAGCGAAGAGATCCCCGACAAGCCCCGCAACTTCATCGGCCTTGCGAAATCGATTCCGGCACCAGAGATGGAGCAGTTGCTGCTGAAGCATCTGGCGGCCACGCCCGACGACCTGCGCGCGCTCGCCAATCAGCGTGCATCGGCCGTTCGGAACCGGCTCGAGGCCGAGGGCAAGGTTTCGCGCGAACGATTGTTCCTCGTCGAGCCCAAACTGACCGCCGAGGGCATCCAGGACAAGGGGGCAAAGACCCGGGTTGATTTCTCGCTGAAGTGACCCGATCTCGACCTACAATTAGCCTTTCTGGGGGCGACCTGGCTTCGACGCGGGTCGTGAAGGATCTCAGGGCATGCCGAGGACCAGTCACCTCGTAAATCCATCTGGAACACTACAAACGCCAACGAAGACGCGTTTGCTCTAGCCGCTTAAACCCGGTTAGACGCTGCACTGGTTCGCTTCCGGGCCAGGTCGGGTAACCGACAGCAGCGCCATTTACGGAAGCTGGATGCCGGTGGAGTCACGACGGCGGCATCGAGATCCAGTGACTGGCTGCGCGTCGGCCTGCCGATCGGCCAAGCGCGCAGTGAGACTCAAATAGACCGGCTACGCATGTAGAACTGGATCTGGATCATTCGCGGACGCGGGTTCAATTCCCGCCGCCTCCACCACCGATATGTTCAACAGGAACCGAATAAGTCCAACAAGCCCGCGATGCAGCGGGCTTTTTTTCGTCCATGGTGTCCAGTAGCTCTCAGGAAAGCCACCGAAAGCTGCCAATTGGGGGCATTTTGGGGGCAACAGGCCAAGGCCGAATTGGAGTTGCCCCCACATGACGTTGACCGACACCCCGTCCGCTCAGCCAAGCCGCGCGACAAGACCCTGAAAATGTTCGACAGCGGCGGGCTTTATCTCGAAGTCACGCCGACCGGGAACAAGTGGTGGCGCTGGAAGTACCGATATGGAGAAAAAGGAGAAGTGGCTGTCGCTGGGAGTTGAGAGCGCTACGCCCTGCAGCGGTTCCCGCATCAGCTCCAAGTTCGGTGTGAGCACGCCATCCGGCGGCTCACTGATGAGTCGTCGGCAGCGCGGGAGCGGGTCCTACTTGTGGGTGCGGGTCGAGCGAGCGCAGCGAACGGGTTCACCAGATCTGGATCCGGCGCGGTCGACAGGTTCCGGAGTGCGCCGCTGACGTTCCTTCGCTTGCGCTGCCGGACACGGCGGTGGACTACGTCGATGTGCCGCGGCTCAAGGCATGAAATGGCCGAGAGTCCCGACTCCCGGCCCGCCCACTGGCGTAAGGCCCTGACGGACTTACGCCCCACGTTCTCTATCGGTATTGCCGACCGATGCTACTTCCTTTTGAATCTGAGGAAGCCCAAGGCGAACAACACGAGCGACAGCAGCGACAGCGCGCCGGGCTCCGGTAGGCGGACTTGCTCCTGGTCGCCAATGACCATGTCGTCGAAGCCGAATACGTCCGTACCGCCGGTGGTGCTGAATGTGATCGAAGTGTAGGAATTCGTCGGGTCGATCATGCCCCAGAACAGAACGTTGCCAGCTGCGGCCGGGCCCTGAGTCGAATCCACGACGAGCTCCTGCGTGTCGCCGTTCTCCAGCGTCAGCGTGACCTGCTGGTCGAAGTCGCCGAAGTCGGTGCCGTAGAACCCGAATGCCGCGATGGCAGAGCTGAAGGTCAGCGTCATGTTCGAAGCGTTCTGCAGGTAGTTGTTAGGCGAGGTCGCGAAACGGTCGAAACCGCAGGTAATGCCATTCACCGTGCCGCCCACCGTCTGGTCGCAGATTCCGCCGCCGATCGGGCTTGCGCCACTGCTGAGGTTCGCAGTGATCGCGCCGCTCGAGCCGGGGAAGCTGATGTCGATACCGGCGCCGCCGATCGATGTCAGGTTGGCGAAGGACTCGAAATTCTCGTTGCCGACGCCGACCAATGAGCTAAGAAACGTGTTGCGCGCCGTTTCCGCATTGCCGCCCGCTGGGACCGTGCCACCGGGGTTCAAGTCTTCACCGAAGAACACGGTGGGCAATGCCGAAGCGGTGGGCATTGCAAGAGACAGAATTGCGGCAAGTGCCGTGGATGTGAATGCGAGTGTTTTCATGTTGCGACTCCAGCGGGAAATGAAGAAGCGTTCAAGGGGGCTTTCCGCTCGCCGATTTTCATGAAGGAGTTCCAGCAGATGGCCGCAAGAAGCCTCCAAGGAAGGAGTGCTTGGGTCGAATGCTTCTTCCATGGCCTACATCTCCTCAATGACGAACGAGTGTTCTTATTGAGGACTATTTCAATCCGCTATGTACAAGGCATGAATCGCGCCAGAAGCACTGTCGTTTCGCCTTATCAACGGGTTATGTCGAAGCACCGACACGTCCCGTGCGCGGACTGTGAAAAGAGCCGACACATTTCGAAGGGAACGATGGGTCAAATGGCCTGCGATGGCCTGGGCTCAACGGCTACACGGTTTGCATTTGCTCAGGAAACAATGTTTTGGCGTGTAAAGAGTTTCGACAAACAGGTGGGAATTTCGAGCAATTAAGACGATGACCAAATGAGTCGAGGTGACACCGACTCGCCATGCGGACCGAAGCCTGGCCAGGTCCACAAGCACTCGCGTGTTGGTGGACCGGTGGCGGAGCGCCAAAGAAGACGTCGAAGATCTCCCATTGGCACGGGACTTGGCGGAGCGGTTCTCCGCAGCTAGGCATGCGGCCAAATTCCGACACGCCCTGCTCGGTCGAGAGTCGCTCGAATCGGACACCGAGGGCATATCCCCACCAAACGAAGAAGGGCCGCCTCGTGCGGCCCTTCGCCGTTTGCCGAAAGCACGGCCCGCATGGCCAATTCTCGCCGCCACCACACGAAAACGTGTCGCCCTGCCCAGCAATTCTCGAGTTTCAAGATGCGAAAACGCAGAGTACGGACAAACAAACCGAAGCCGTCTGTCCTATCGTCCCGCTCGGGATGCGCCTCCTTGTCCAACTCTTAGATGACCCGACCAGTGGTAGCCGATCCCCTTCGGAAGTAGCTATTGTGTTGCGCTGGTAATCGCGCTGGGTCGGTGTGAGTGCGGCCATAAGATAGAGCCAGGCGCTCGGAAGGACCGGAGTCATCATGAAACACCGTTCACCAGCCTTGGCGATGCTCTTGACGTCGCTGGTCATCGCAGCCGGGGGTTGCAGTTCAGGCAGCTCCAGCCCTGCGCCGGCGGGCACTCCGTCACCCCCGCCGCCGCCACCACCGCCACCGCCAAGCCCCAGCCTGCAGGTCCTGCCGGCGACGTATGACTTCGGCAAGGTCACTTCGACCAACAGTCCTGCCCCGCTGGAGGTGACGATCAAGAACAACGGCAATGCCGCGCTGAATGTCTCCGGGATCTCCTTCAATGCGCCGGCGGATCCGAGTTTCGTACTGAATCCGAGTCTCGGAACCAAACCCTGCGCCTCGGTCTCGCCGGCCGTGGCGGCAGGCGATTCGTGCACGGTTCAGGTCTCGTTTCAGCCGTCGGCGAATGGATCGTTCACCTCGACGCTTCGGATCACGTCGAACGATGCGACCTCGCCTTCGTTTGGATTGCCGATTCAGGGCACCAGAGAAAGCGTGACGTCGTTGCTGGTACGCATCAATCAGCTCAGCAACGCATGCCCAGGCAACTTAGCAACTGCGTATGTATCGGTCACCGACCAGGGCGGCTTTCCCGTGCTGGGACTGGCGACACCCCCCATTTCGTTCACCGTGACCGAAACTGGCACGAATCTGCCCATCCTCTCTGCGGCATATGTCGAAACGCTGTAATGCGCCGATCGCCATTTCGGCGGCGTTGGACCACAGCGGCAGCGTGACCGACCAGCCCGTCGCGTTTGCCGACATGAAAACCGGCTTCAGCAACTTCTTTGCGTCGTTGAGAGCGGGCGACGTGGGCGAGATCATCAAGTTCGATAACGTCGTGCAAACCGTGCAGCCGTTCACCATGGACAAGCTGCAGTTGCAGGCCGCCATCGCCGCTCCCTACGACATGGGTCGCTTTACAAAGCTCTATGACGCCGTCTATCAGGCCATCGACGAAACCGCGACCCAGACGAGCCACCCTCGCAAGGCGGTCATCGTCGCGACCGACGGAATCGACGCTGGACCGACCATGCCGTTTTCCACCCACACACTGGCGCAGGTCATCGCCAATGGGGTCAGCAAGAAAGTCCCTGTTTTCGCGATCGGCCTGGGCGCGTCGATCGATACGACCGTGTTGGGACAGATGGCCAGCGGAACCGGTGGCGTGTTCTACCTGTCAAGTACCTCCCAGAATCTGGCGACTATCTACCAGCAGCTTTCCTCGTTGCTGTACACGAACCAGTACGTGTTGACCTTCAATCAGTTGCCGAAGGGCATCAACGTCGTTAGCGATGTTGTGATTGGAGCGAACCTGGGCGGCGTGACCGGAAGTGGTACGAGACAGATCACGTCGTGTAACTGAACCGCGTCCCGATTGACCAACTCGCGCGTGATCGCGCGAGTCGCTCACGGGCCCGCCGCAATGAGGGTCCGCTCGCTAGCGCGTACGACGTCGAGTCAATGTCAGTTTGATTTCTGCAGCGTCTCCAGGACCCGCAGCAGGTCTCGACGGGTTGCGCGAGGTGTCCCGCCTACAATGGTGACGCCTCACCCAAAGCGCCGATCGCCATGGCTGACAGTTCCGACATTCCCACGCTGCGGCGGCTGTTGCACGACTGCCGGCGCATCGCCGTAGTCGGCATTTCGGCGGAGTGGCATCGCCCCAGCTACTTCGTCGGCAAGTACCTGCTCGAACACGGGTACACGATGATCCCCGTCAATCCGAAGTATTCCGAGGTGCTGGGGCAGCGCTGCTTTACGGACGTGCCGACCGCGGCACGCATCGCCGGTCCGATCGACCTCGTCGACTGTTTTCGTCGCAGCGAAGACATCGGGCCGCTGGCCGAGGCTGCGATTGTCGTCGGCGCCAAATGCCTGTGGATGCAGTTGGGAGTGACAAACGATGCCGCAGCCAAAACGGCCCGCGCAGCGGGACTCGAGGTCGTGCAGGATCGTTGCGTCAAGATCGAACACGGACGGCTGTTCGGCGGACTGAACTGGGCCGGCGTCAACACTCGCGTCATCTCCAGCAAGCGCCCGCGGCAACTGGCGTACTAAGGAGACGACCATGCCCGACCGTCCTTTCGGCATCGAGACGTTGTGCCTGCACGCGGGGCAAATTCCGGATCCGACAACGGGCAGTCGCGCAGCACCGATCTACCAGACGACGTCGTATGTCTTCGACACCGCAGACCACGCGGCGAGCCTGTTCAATCTGCAGACGTTCGGCAACGTTTACTCGCGCATCAGCAATCCAACCGTGGCGGTGCTGGAGGAACGCGTCGCTGCGCTGGAAAACGGTCGCTCCGCGCTGGCGACGGCAAGTGGAATGTCGGCGCAGTTGACAGGAATTCTGGCGATCGTCCAACCCGGCGAGCACATCGTCGCGTCGTCGCTGCTCTATGGCGGCACGTATTCGCAGTTCGACGTGACGTTGCGCAAGATGGGGATCGAGACGACGTTCGTCGATCCCGACCAGCCGGAAAATTTCCGCTCCGCGCTGCGCGGAAACACGCGGCTTCTCTACGCCGAGACGCTCGGCAACCCCAAGATCAACGTGCTCGACATCGAGCCGATCGCTCGGATCGCGCACGATGCGGGCGTGCCGCTGATGATCGACAACACGATGGCCTCGCCGTATCTGTGCCGCCCGTTCGACTGGGGCGCGGACATCGTCGTGCACTCCGCCACCAAATATCTCGGCGGGCACGGAACCACGCTCGGCGGCGTGCTGGTCGAAAGCGGCAAGTTCGACTGGGGCAACGGCAAATTTCCCGATATGGTGGCGCCGTCGAGGAGTTACCACGGCGTCAAGTTCTGGGAGACCTTCGGCGACTTCGCCTACACGATGAAGGCGCGCATGGAAGTGCTGCGCGTTCATGGCGCGGCACTCGCCCCGCTGTCGGCGTTCCTGCTGCTGCAAGGCGTCGAGACGCTGCATCTGCGCATGGAACGCCATTGCCAGAACGCGCGGCGCGTCGCCGAGTACCTCGAGCAGCATCCGCGCGTGGCATGGGTCAACTGGCCGGGTTTGGCATCGAGTCGCTACTACCCGCTTGCCTGCAAGTACCTGCGAGCCGTCGACGGCGAGCCGGGGGCCGCCGGGGTACTCACGTTCGGCATTCGCGGCGGAGCAGCGGCCGGTGAGAAGTTCATCGATGCGTTGCAGTTCCTGTCGCACCTCGCCAATATCGGCGACGCGAAGTCATTGGTGATCCACCCCGCCTCGACCACGCATCGCCAGCTGTCGGAGGAAGACCAGTTGAAGGCCGGCGTGTCGCCCGACATGGTGCGGCTGTCGGTCGGCATCGAATCGATCGAAGACATTCTGTGGGATCTGGAACAGGCACTCGACCACAGCCACTGACGCTCGGCAACAGCGTCGACTCCCGTTCAACCGCATGAACGAGCACGCCGCCCGCGACATCGCACTGGTGCAGGCGATCGAAACGGCCGACGCCGACGAAGTCCTGCTGACGTCGGATGATCGTCGTTATGCCGGGCGCGCGGCGGCGGAACTGACGCACTGGGGCGCGTCGCAGCAACGGTCGCCGGCAACAGCGGAGTCGTTCCTGGCCCGGCGCGCCGGTCTGCTGCTCGACAAGCTCGGCACCCGTGAACCCGCGGTGCGCACCCTGCGCGCGACCCGCTGGCAGCCTTGGATCGGCATTGCGCTTCCCATTGCAGCGGGGCTGCTGGGTGCCATCGTCGAGCAGGTGGCCGATCGCCAGCACATCAACGTGCTGGCATTTCCGCTGATGGCGATCATCGCGTGGAACCTCGCGGTCTATGCGCTGCTGCTGTTGCGGCCGCTGCTGCGCGCCGGACCGGGCCCGCTTCGGCGCCGCCTGCTGCCGCGCACGATCCGCGGCGAGCTTCGCGAGCCCGCGCAGGCCGAAGGCGCGATGGCGATCGCCGCTCGACGGTTTGCCGGCGAATGGACGCAGGCGGTGACGCCGCTCTACGCCGCGCGTATCGGCCGCGTGCTGCATCTGTCGGCCGCGCTGTTTGCACTGGGCGCGATTGTCGGCCTGTACCTGCGTGCAGTGGTCTTCGAATACCGCATCGGCTGGGAAAGCACCTACCTGCAGGCGCCGACAGTGCACGCCATCCTCGCATTTGTGCTCGGCCCGGCCGCGTCGCTGATCGGGATGCCGTTTCCGTCGATCGAGTCGGTCGCCGCGATGCGGCTCAGCGGCGGCGTCGGCGGGGTCAATGCCGGTCCCTGGATTCATCTTTATGCGTTGACGGTCGGACTCGCGGTGATCTTGCCGCGCCTGCTGCTGGCCGTCTGGGCGCGCTGGCGTGAACGGCGGCTCGAAGAGGCTTTCAAGCTGCAACTCAATTCAGCGTACTTCCGCCGGGCTCTGTCCGCGTTCGAGCCCGGCCGCGCGCGCGTGCAGATCGCTCCGTACAGCTACACGCTGGCCGAGCCCGATGTCGCCGGACTGCAGCAGCTGGCACGCCAACTGTTCGGCGAGTCGGCGCAGGTCACGCTGCGGCCGAGCACGGCATTCGGCAGCGAAGCGGACGCAGCCAACGGGCTGGCGCGCAACGATGCCGATGTTCCACTGACGTTGGCCGTGTTCAACGCCGCCGCGACTCCGGAAAACGAGAACCACGGATTGTTCGTCGACAACCTACGCGCCGCGCTCGACACACCGGTCGCGTTGGTGGTGGACACCTCGCATTACCGCCGGCGGCTCGGTTCGCAGGCGGGCGCTCAGGCAAGACTGCAGGAACGTTGCGACGCTTGGCAGGCTTTCGGCGCCCAGCGCGCACTCGCAGTCGCCTGCGTCGACCTGGCAACGCCGGACCTGCGGGCCGCGGAGCGCGATCTCGCCGCAACGCTCGGACAGACGGCATGAACGACCCGAGCACGCAGCCGGTCGCGGTCGAACTGGCGCTGATCTCGCATACGAACAGTGGCAAGACGACGCTGGCACGCACGCTGCTGGCACGCGACATCGGTGTCGTGCGCGACGCGCCGCACGTCACCGAGTTCGCGACCTCGCATGTACTGCTGCGAACTCCGGCGGGCGACGAACTGCGGCTGTGGGACACGCCGGGGTTCGGCGATTCGGCCCGGCTGGTCAGTCGACTGCGCACGGCCGACAACCCGATCGGCTGGCTGCTGCGGGAAGTCTGGGATCGCTTCCGCGACCGCCCCTTCTGGTGCAGTCAGCAGGCGATACGCGCCGCGCGGGACTCGTCCGACGTGGTGCTGTACCTGGTCAATGCGGCCGAGAAGCCGCAGGATGCCGGTTATCTCGAAGCCGAAATCCAGGTCCTGCGCTGGCTCGACAAACCGGTACTGATACTGCTGAACCAGATGGGGCCTCCTCGGCCGAGCAGCGACGAGCGCGCAGAGCAGGCGCGCTGGCGCGATCACTTCGACAAGCTGGGTTACCACTGTGATGTGCTGACGCTCGACGCCTTCGCGCGCTGCTGGGTGCAGGAGGGCGAACTGCTCGCCGCGGTGGCGGCACGGCTGCCCGCTGTGAAGCGCGTTGGCTTCGAGCGCCTGCGACTGCAATGGACCGAGCGCAGCATCGAACGATACGAGGCGAGCATGCAGCAGCTGGCGGCGCAGATGGCGCGGGCGGCGTGCGATTCCGAACCGGTCGACGTGGGCGATGCCTCGATCGGTGCGCGCGTGCTCGTCACGCTTGGACTGCGCGGGCAGGACGGCGCGCGCAACGCGGCAACCGCGGCGCTCGCCCAGCGGCTCGACGAGGGCATTCGTGCGAGTACCGAAGCGCTGATCGAACTGCATCAGCTCGAAGGCAGCGCCGGGGCGACCGTCCTCGATCGCGTGCAGCGCGCGTATGCCATTCAGGAGCCGATACCGGAGGGCCGCGCCGCGCTGTTCGGCGGCGTGCTCACCGGTGCGCTAACCGGATTGAAGGCGGATCTGGCGACCGGTGGACTGTCGATGGGCACGGGAATGCTGGTCGGCGCGCTGGTCGGCGGCCTGGGCGGTGCCGGGCTCGCGCGCGGCATCAATCGGCTGACCGGCAGCGAGCAGGTTCTATTGAGCTGGCCGGATGAATTCCTGGACGGCCTGATGCGCTCCGGCGTGCTGCGCTATCTCGCGGTCGCGCACTACGGACGGGGTCGCGGCGAGTACGTCGAGGGTGAAGCACCCGCGTTTTGGCACGGTCTGGTGCAGCAGGCGCTGCAGGCGCGCGTTGAGATGCTCCACGCGCTGTGGGCGCTCGCGCGCCAAACGCGCGACCCGGACCGCATTGAAGCAGCGCTGGTCGGCCAGTTTGCCGCGGTCGCGACCGAGGTACTCGACCGCTTGTATCCACGTCAGGTGCCAGCACGGTTGAAGGCACGCGGTGACGCTCCGCTTCCCGTAAGCTGACGCTGATTCGAGGAGCAACATGAACCATAAGAGCGCATCGATCGGCATAGCGTGCTGCCTGGCGCTGACGCTGCTCGCGGCCTGTTCGACCGGCAAGGCACCGTCGGCGAAGGACGCCCAGATACCGCCCGCAGTGAACTATGACGTGAAGATCCAGCCCGCCCGCATATCGCCCAATCCGCAGGGCGCCTTTGCACTTTCCACCTTCACCGGGTGCGACGTGATCTACGTCGGCAAAGCAGCGGAGGCCGACACGGTGACCTACGCCGTGCGGCCGACCAGCCGGGTTCCAGATGCCGAGCGCTGCGCCGCGTTGCTGCGCGAGCAGCCGGGCGTGGAGGCCGTGACGGCGCTGCGCTGACCGCGCAATCTTCAGAGAGGCTTGTGGCGGTACATCAGGCGATCCGCGCGTCGCATCAGGCTCTCGACCGTATCGTCCGGCTGCGCCGATGTGACGCCGATGCTCAGGCTGACCTCGAGCCCGGCTGACAGATCGCTCCAGTCGTGCGCGGCGACCACCTCGCGGATCCGCTCGCCTGCCGCGGTCGCCTCGGGTTCGGACGAGCCTCCGAACAGCACGACCATTTCGTCACCGCCGGTACGCGCGGCGAAATCCGACGCGCGCAGCGTGGCGCGCAGCACGTCGGCCAGCGATTTCAGCACCGCGTCGCCCACGACATGCGAGTGAAGATCGTTGATGCGCTTAAACAGATCGATGTCCAGCAGGGCCAGTGCAAAGGGTCGGCCCCCGGAACGCAGTTCGGCCAGTGCGTCCTGCACCAGAGGATCGAGCGCGCGGCGATTGGCCAGGCCGGTCAGCGGATCCTGCAGCGACAGCTCGCGGAACGAACTCGCTTCCGCGCTCAGGGTATCGAGCTGCTCGCGCTGCTTGATCGACTCCCGCCAGCGCTCGATGCGCACGCGGTTCTCGCTGCGTAGTCGCATGATCTCGCGCGTCACCTGGATGTGCTGACGCAGCGCCCTGACCGCGGTTCCCTGGTCTCCCGCCGCCTCGGCACAGCGCGCCAACGTGTCGTGCGCCTTGCCTTCGACCACCAGCAGGTCGTACTGCCGCGCCAGTTCGAGACCGCGCCGCGCGGCCTGCACACCGGCGGTCGGCAGTCCCTCGAGCAGGAAAACGTCGGCTTCGACAACAGATCCCTCTGCGAGTCCGTGCGACCAGCCGAGCTGCGCGGCATCGCGCAACACCGCATCGACGGCAGCTCGCGCATGTTCGACATTGCCAAGCGCCACGTGGATCTGCGCGAGCACCGCCTGGTGCGAAGCGCGCTCGCGCAGCTGAAGTTCCGCATTCTCCTCGGTCGGCTGCTGCAGCAGGTTATCGGCCCACGCCTGCAGCATCGTCAGGTGTTCGCGATCGGGCGCCGAGGCATGGAGTGCCGCCGGATCCGTCAGCCATCCGAGATTGATCGTCAGCCAGTCTGTGCGGGCCGTGCGCTCCCAGTTGTCGAGCTCGGCTTCGCGCGCGATGTCGATCATCTGAGCAAACAGTTGCAGGCCTTCCTCGTACGAACCTGCCGCTGCGTGCGCCGCGCCAAGCGCCCGCGCCGCCATCAGCCGCAGGTCCGGACGCGCGCCTTGCGGTGCGGCTTCCTGCGCAGCGAACGCGGCCGCATACGCATCGTCGTAGCGGCGCATGTGCATGCAGGCAAACACCGCCGTGACCAGCGACGCAACCTGGCTCGCAATGTCGCCGGCGGCCGCGTGCAACTGCGCGGCCTGGATCGCATGCGCATCGGCCGCCGGGAACTCGCCGGTACGGACTTCGAGCGCGGCGAGCCGGCTCAGTAGACGCGCCTGCAGTTCACGATTGCCGGCGACGCGTGCCCGCTCGATGCCCTCGACGAGCACGGTCCGGGCCTGCTCGAACCTTCCGTCGAGCACGGCGACGGCGACCTGCTCCAGTTCGGTGGGGGCAGTGGCGGACACAGGACTCATCAACGCGAATGTGACAGGTCGTCACGCGACGGCGACGAGCCGGTTTCGCCCCAGCGTAAACAGTGGGCGTCCGCCGACCGCAGGGAAAAGCGATGGAAATCCCTGCAAAACCGCAGCCTCGGGCGAGGGCTTGTCGCGACCATCGGGTATTCTGGTGGCGGAGAGAGTGGGATTCGAACCCACGATAGGTTATTCACCTATACACGCGTTCCAGGCGTGCGCCTTCAACCGCTCGGCCATCTCTCCCGCTGTGTTCCTGCGAGGCCGCGAATTATATCGGCGCGTGCCACAGGCAAAAAAAAGCCCGCGGCGCACTGCGGGCTTGCGTGCCGTGAATCGCGCGGATCAGCGGGCCAGTGTTTCGACCGTGTCTCCACGCAGGTTCGGGTAGCGCACGTGTTCGACCAGTTCCTGCGTCTGCTTGTCGGGCTCTGGCGTCAGCAGACTGACCACGATGATCGCCAGGATGCCGAGCGGGATGCCGAAGGTGGCCGACGAGATCGGCTGGATGCCGAACCAGAACGGGTAGTCGGCCGGGTTGAGGTTGAGCGCCTGCTGGAAAAACGGATAGCGGGTCGCCATGTAGTACATCGTGATGCCGAGCCCGAGCACCATGCCGGCGATCGCTCCCGCCTTGTTCGCGCGCTTCCAGAACACCCCAAGCGTGAGCGCCGGGAAGAACGCGGCCGCAGCCAGCGAGAACGCCGCGCCGACCAGGAACAGGATGTCTCCGGGCTTCAGCGACGTCACGTAGGCCGCGACCAGCGCCACCACCAGCAGCAAGAGCTTCGAGATCGTCACCCGTTTCTGCGTCGAGGCATTGGGGTTGATCATCTTGTAGTACAGATCGTGCGACAGCGCGTTGGCGATCGTCAGCAGCAAGCCGTCCGCCGTGGAGAGCGCCGCGGCCAGACCACCGGCAGCCACCAGCCCGGAGATCACGTACGGCAGTCCTGCGATCTCCGGTGTAGCCAGCACGATGATGTCCTGCCCGAGCCGGATCTCCGACAACTGCACGATGCCGTCCTTGTTGATGTCGGCAATGCTAAGCAGCGTCGGGTCGATCTTCGCCCATGCCGCCACCCAGGCCGGCAGGTTGGAGAACGCTGTGCCGACGACGTTGTTGTACACCTCGAATTTCACCAGTACCGCAAGCGCTGGCGCGGTGAAGTACAGCAGGAAGATGAACAACAGCGACCAGAACACCGACTGCCGCGCCTCGTTGACCGACGGCGTTGTGTAGTACCGCATCAGGATGTGCGGCAGCGCGGCCGTGCCAACCATCAGGCAGAACGTCAATGCGAGGAAGTTCAGTCGCTTGGTGTCGCGATCCTGTACTCCCGCTTCGCCCGTCTTGTTGGTCGGATACGGCTCCGCGTGTGGCAGTGGTGCCGCGGCCCGCGATGCATTGGCCCCGACTTGCGCCTGCCACGCCTTTCTCGCGTCGTCGGCGGACGTCGGATAGTCGGACAGCGCCTTTTCGGCAGCGCGGATTTCCGCCACCGGCGCATTCGCTGCCTTCAGGTCCTCGACCTTCTTGGCCGCATCGCTGCGCCCCGCCTCCCAGGTCGCCGGTAGGCCCTCGATGCGCTTCTTCGCGTCCGCTGCACGGTCGGCAAAGATCTTGCGGACCTGGAGTTCCGCCGGTTCGACGGCAAGTTTCTTCTCCAGCGCGGTCACACGCTCGAGCACGCCACCGTAGACGAACTGCGGCAGCGGAATGCCGGTGATCTTCACCGACAGCCACACCACCGGGATCATGTAGGCAATGATCAGGATGATGTACTGCGCCACCTGCGTCCAGGTAACCGCACGCATACCGCCGAGGAACGAGCAGACTAGGATACCGGCCAGGCCGAGGAACACGCCGACGCCGAACTCGACCCCGGTGAAGCGCGAGGTGATCAGGCCGACGCCGTAGATCTGCGCCACCACGTAGGTGAACGAGCACAGGATGGCCGCGAACACGCCGATCGAGCGGGCGATGTTGCCGCCGTAGCGCGCCCCGAGAAAATCCGGGATCGTGAACTGCCCGAACTTGCGCAGATAAGGCGCGAGGAACAGCGCTACCAGGCAGTAGCCGCCGGTCCAGCCCATGATGAAGGCCAGCCCATCGAACCCCTGCAGATAGAGGCCACCCGCCATGCCGATGAACGAGGCAGCCGACATCCAGTCCGCCCCGGTCGCCATGCCGTTGAAGAACGCCGGTACGCGCCGCCCCGCGACGTAGTATTCGGCGACGTCGGCCGTGCGGCTCATGATGCCGATGCCCGCATACAACGCGATCGTGGCAAATAGGAACACATAGCCGATCCACACCTTCGGCAGCCCCATCTGCTCGGCGATCGCTAGCCCGATCAGGAAGACGATGAAACCGCCCGTGTACCAGGTGTAGTACTTCCTCAGCTGGTTGAAAAACGCGCGATTCGAACTCGCAGTGACAGACATCAGAGGTCTCCTTCATCCACGCCGTATTCGACGTCGAGTTTCCGCATCTTCTTGGCGTAGTAGTAAAGAATCCCGACGTAGATGATCAGCGACCCCTGCGCCGCCATGTAGAACGAAAGCGGCCAGCCGAAGAAATTGATCGCGGCCAGCGGGATCGCGTAATACCCCATCACGTACGTCACGACGAACCAGATGAAGAGCAGTACTGCGGTGATCCGCAGGTTCCTGCTCCAGTACTCCTTGTGCTTTGCGGTGAGTTGCATGTCTTCTCCTTGGTGACTTCTGTCTGCTGCTTCAGGGATGCGGGACGGTCGTCTCCTCCTTGGTGGCTCGCATTGCGATGCTCGTTTCAACGGCCTGCGGCGGGGTGCGACTCATGTCCCGCCTGAGTGTCGCCGCGTACTTGGGTTCGAACTTCTTCAGTTCGTCATGGACCTTCTCCGCCTCGGCCGCGTTGCCAAGGTGGTGATAAGTCATGCCGAGCTGGTAGTAGCCGTAGGGCGAAAAAGGCTGCAGCTTGATGTTCTTGCGGAATGCCTCGATCGCCTCGCGCAGTCGTCCGGCGCGGACCAACACGAGGCCGAGCCCATACCAGGCCCGATCGATCGAAGGTTTCAGTTCGATCGCCTTGCGGAAGCAGCGCTCGGCGCTTGCGAGATCGTCCCGCTGGTCGTACAGGTATCCGAGATTGAACCAGGCTTCGGCATTCGCCGGGTTGAACTCGACCAACTCGACGAATTCGCGCACCGCCGCCGCCGGGTCGTTGGTTTCGGCGTACAGGTTGCCGAGCGCCGCCCGCGCGACCTCGTTGCGCGGCTCGATCTCGACGATCTTCCTCAGGTCGGCGATGGCACTGTGCGGGCGGTCAAACAGCACCGCCACACTTGCCCTGCGATTCAGCCAGAAGCGCCTCAGCAGCCGAGCGAACGAATTCACGGCGTGCCCGCCTTGCCGTCGCCCGCCGTGGCCCACTTCTGGCACCCTGCCTGGTTGATGTCCTGGCTGCACACTTCGCGCACCTGGAAGCCCAGCCAGAAGTAGGCGAAGAACAGCAGCTAGGAACGCCGCGATCGGAATGTGCCGGTCGAGCACGATGCGCGGCGTCACCAGCCGCACCAACTTGACCGCCGGACTCGCGATCAACTGGAACAGTCGATAGACAGGGTTGCTCTGTCGCGCCGGCCAGTTGAACGCCCCGACCAGCAACTGTCCGATCAGCGCCAGTCCATTGATGAGCACCAGTGACTGGACGATCAGCAGGGCAAACGCCATGAGTTACCGTCTCCATTCCCGTGTCGTCCCTCACCGCGCGGCCGAATCGCGTTGAATGACGGTTACACCATCCGTCGCCCGTATCAGGCTCACAGGGTGACCTTCAACTGCTCGAGGATCGCCGGGTTCTCCAGTGTCGACACATCCTGTGTGATCTCCTCACCCTTGGCGATCGAGCGCAAAAGGCGGCGCATGATCTTTCCGGAGCGTGTCTTCGGCAGGTTGTCGCCAAAACGTATGTCCTTGGGCTTGGCGATCGGCCCGATCTCCTTGCCGACCCAGTCGCGCAGCTCCTTGGCGATCTTTTGCGCCTCGTCCCCGCTCGGCCTGGTCCGTTTGAGCACCACGAAAGCAGAGATCGCCTCACCCGTCATATCGTCGGGGCGACCGACAACGGCGGCTTCGGCGACGATCGGATTGGCGACCAGAGCCGACTCGATTTCCATCGTGCCCATCCGGTGGCCCGAGACGTTAAGCACGTCGTCGATGCGACCCACGATCTTGAAGTAACCGGTTTCCTTGTCTCGGATTGAACCGTCGCCGGCTAAGTACAGCTTGCCGCCGAGTTCCTCCGGGTAATACGACTTCTTGTACCGGTCCGGATCGCCCCAGATGGTCCGGATCATCGCGGGCCAGGGGCGCTTGATGACCAGCAGACCGCCCTGCCCGTTCGGCACGTCGTGTCCGGTCTCGTCGACGATCGCGGCCATGATCCCCGGCAGCGGCAGCGTGCATGAGCCGGGCACGGTCGGCGTGACGCCCGGTAGCGGCGTAATCAGATGGCCGCCGGTTTCAGTCTGCCACCAGGTATCGACGATCGGGCAGCGGCCACCGCCGACGTTGGTGTGGTACCACATCCAGGCTTCCGGATTGATCGGCTCGCCGACCGTGCCAAGGATGCGCAGACCCGACAGGTTGTACTTGGTCGGGTGGGTGGCAGGATTTCCTTCGTTGGCTTTGATGAGCGATCGGATCGCGGTTGGCGCGGTGTAGAAGACGCTGACCTTGTGGTCCTGGATCATTTTCCAGAAGCGCCCGGCATCGGGATAGGTTGGAACACCCTCGAACATGATCTCGGTCGCGCCGACCGCCAGCGGGCCGTAGGTGATGTAGGTGTGTCCGGTTACCCAGCCGACGTCGGCGGTGCACCAAAACACGTCGCTCGGCTTGTAATCGAATGTCCACTCCATCGTGAGCACGGCCCACAGCAGGTAGCCGCCGGTGGAGTGCTGCACACCCTTCGGCTTGCCTGTCGAACCCGACGTGTACAGGATGAACAGCGGATGCTCGGCATTCACCCAGGTCGGTTCGCAGGTTTCAGGCTGTCCCTTGACGACCTCATCCCACCACTTGTCACGTGGCGCCTGCATCGGCACGTTGCTGCCCGTGCGTCGATACACGATCACGTTGCGGACGCCTTCGCAGCCGCCCATCGCGAAGGCTTCGTCCACCACCGGCTTGAGCGGAATCTCCTTGCCGCCGCGGAACTGGCCATCGGCGGTGATCACCTCGGTGGCGCCGGCGTCGATGATCCGTTCCTGCAGGCTCTTGGCGGAGAAGCCGCCAAAGACGACTGAGTGCGTCGCCCCGATGCGCGCGCAGGCCTGCATCGCGACGACAACCTGGATCGACATCGGCATGTAGATCAGGACGCGGTCGCTTTTCTCGATGCCGTGGTGCTTCAGTGCATTCGCGAGCTTGCAGACTTCCTTGTGCAGATCGCGGTAGGTGATCTTCGTGACTTTGCCATCGTCAGCCTCGAAGATGATCGCGACCTTGTCGGCGTTGCCGTTGGTCAGGTTGCGATCGAGGCAGTTGTATGAGGCGTTGAGTTCACCGTCGGAGAACCACTGGTAGAAGGGCGCTTTTGACTCGTCGAGGACCTTGGTAAACGGTTTGTGCCAGCTGAGGTGTTGGCGCGCCAACCTGCCCCAGAATCCGGTGAAGTCCTTCTCCGCCTCGGCGTACAGCGCGTTGTACGCGTCCATGCCGGATACATTGGCCTGCTTGATGAACTCCGCGCTCGGCGGAAAGACTCGCGACTCCTGCAGAACTGACTCGATGTTTCCCATGACTCACGTCTCCGCGGCGCGTGTTCTGTTGTTCTAGTTTTGTTCAGCACGATTACCCGCGCGGACGGTAGGTAGCGGCGCTTACAGGACCCTGACAACAGGCCACCAACTTGTGCTGCAACGCAGAAAGGGCGCAGGCAGCCAAGGCAACCTGGGCAAATGGCAAAATAAAAGGGCCCTGACGGGCCCTCGTTGGCGGAGAGGGTGACTGTCAAGCCCCGCGCCGTTGTTCGCTTTTGCAGCTGACTGTATCAAACGTCACCACCAAACTCGCACACGGTAACGGACGATCGCTGCACTTGCTGGCAGCCGTCACTGTTCCTAGCGGTCATCCCGCATCCAACACGAGAAGCCGCTCCCCTGGTGCGGTGAAGGCTTGCGTGCCTGTATTTTGGAACGGCGACCCGCTAATCGTGGCATAGACACCTGTCGTGGTGTCATACCAACGGGCTCGCACGCTAGACGGCGAAAGTGCGCCCATGTTGACCGTGAAGTTGGCGCCCGGTGTCCAGACGAGTGCAAAGGTACCGTCGCTGCCACGCGCCGGACATATTCGTGACGTTCCACTTCCCAAGCCAGTTGTGACGAGGCTTGCGTCCGTCTTGGGTTCGAGCGTCCACCATGGGTAGGCTAGGAAAAGCGATCTCACGTGCACGAGTTGCTGGGTCGCAATTGTGTTCAGTGCGGTGCTCAATGCGTTAGCCGGGCCGCTCCCGCCATTGGCCTGCGGCTCTCCGAAGCCCCAGATCGGGTTGTTTCCGAACATGTGACCGCATGCACCGGACAAGATGCTGGTGTACGCCTGCCGCCGACAATCGGCCGCAGATGCGGACTCGCCGTCGTAGTAACCCTCTATCAAGAAGAAGGGCATCGGGCCTAGGCTTGCGTACTCCGATGATGCGAAGGTGTGTTCCACCCCGTTTGTATAGATGTTGTTGAGGTTGAAGCCGCTGAAGGACGACCATATGCTGTACGCGGACTGTGTTCTGGCGCCGTGGGCAGTAACGATCGCGGCTGGGTTGACGGAACGAATGCCGGTCACGATGTTCCATTGTTTCGCGAGTAGTCCCGCATGGTTCTGGCCGTCGTAATCGCCTCCGAGACACCAGATGATTCCCGCGCTGGCGTAACGATTCGCCAGCCAGGCTCCATAGCTGGCGAGATCGGTTGCCGATTCCGCCTGAAGTTCCGCTGTCCACCCTTCTTGGCCACCTCCAAAGCCTAGGTAGGCAGGATTAATGATGCAGACGATCCCTCGCGCGTTTGCTTCACTGACGATGTAGTCGATGACCTGCCAATAGTCAGCGACACGAGAGGCGAAGTCGCTGTACGGGTTGAAGGGGAGGCTGCCAGTGGCGTTCAGCCATGGGGGCGACTGGCTGCTGAAATGGTGCTCGATAGCGTTGAAGAGAATCGCATTGATCCCCTTGCTCTGCCGATCGTTCAAGTAGGTGGTTATCTGACTGTTGTTCAATTGAACCGCGATTGACCATGGCGTATCGCCGTGTAGCAAGAAAGGACTGCCCGAGTTCGTAACCAGGTAACGACGACTTTGGTGGATCGTTAGTGGCCAAAGGCCGGAAGGTGGTGGCGGCGTCGGGGCCGGTGCAGGCGCGGGCACAGGTGCCGGTACCGGCGCGGGTGCCGGCGCGGGCGCGGGTGCCGGTGCGGGCAAAGGCGCGGGTGCGGATGCGGGTTCTGGTCCAGCGCTGCCTCCACACGCCGAAAGCGTCAAGGAACCAACCGAGGCACTGGCAGCCGTCAGGAATCGGCGGCGGGTGAATGGTCGTGTTCGACCGTCGGATGTAGTCGTCGCCATGTCCGCAAACGGGAAGGTCGCAATCAGCTGATAGCGGGCTCGATGGCGGTCAACATAGCGCCGCACTTGCGCGCGGGGAACGTCCGCTTATCGGTCAAGTCCGCACGAGGCGCAAACGGCGGCTTCTTGGCCGGATTCAGCCAACTCCGTCAAACGGCAAAGGGTCTACAACAGGCGCAATCGCAGTCCGCCGGGCGGCAACTAGCTTGCCCACAGGCATACCGCAAGACACCTCGCAGCGCCGATTTGGATCGCGTGCTACTGGCGGAGAGGGTGGGATTCGAACCCACGGTACGGTAAAACCGTACACCGGATTTCGAATCCGGCGCATTCGACCACTCTGCCACCTCTCCCGGTCGCTAAAGTGAGCCGCGGATTATATCTGCGCGGTCGTGTCAGGCCGCCTGCAACACGCGCTGACCCGCCATATGCGGCCGCAGCGCCTCCGGTACGGAGACGCTGCCATCGGCCTGCTGGCAATTCTCGAGCACGGCGACCAGCGTGCGGCCGACTGCGAGTCCCGACCCGTTCAGCGTGTGCACGAGTTCCGTCCTGCCTTGCGCGTTCTTGAAGCGGGTCTGCATGCGCCGCGCCTGGAACGCCTCGCAATTGGAAACCGACGATATCTCGCGATAGGCGTTTTGCCCCGGCAGCCACACCTCGAGGTCATAGGTCTTGGCCGATTGGAATCCCATGTCGCCGGTGCACAGCTCGACCACGCGATACGGCAGTTCGAGCTTCTGCAGGATCGCTTCGGCGTGACCGACCATCTGTTCAAGTGCGTCATACGAGCGATCGGGATGCGCGATCTGCACCATCTCGACCTTGTCGAACTGGTGCTGGCGGATCATGCCGCGCGTGTCCTTGCCGTAGCTGCCCGCCTCTGAACGGAAGCACGGTGTATGCGCGGTGAGTCGGAGCGGCAGATTGCTCTCGCTCAAGAGCTCGCCGCGCACCGTGTTGGTCAGAGAGATCTCCGAGGTCGAGATCAGGTAGAGCTCTTCCCTGTCCTCCCCCCGCCCTTGGTCACCCAGAACATGTCGTCGCGGAACTTCGGCAGCTGGCCGGTGCCGAGCAGCGTGTTGCGGTTGACGATGTACGGCGTGTAGCACTCGGTGTAGCCGTGCTCTCTCGTCTGCGTGTCGAGCATCATCTGCGTCAGCGCGCGATGCAGGTACGCCACGGGGCCCTTCATGACTGCGAAGCGCGAGCCCGACAGCTTGGCCCCTGCCTCGAAGTCGAGGCCCAGAGGGCCGCCGACGTCCACGTGGTCCTTCACCGGGAAATCGAAGCGTCGCGGCGTGCCCCAGCGGCGCAACTCAACGTTGTCCTCGGCCGAGCGGCCAAGCGGCACCGACGCGTGCGGCAGGTTCGGTACGCCGAGCAACACTTCATGCAGGCGCGCCTGGATGCCGCCGAGCTGTGCCTCGAGATCCTTCAACTGCTGCGGAAGCGCGGCCGCCTCGGCCATGAGGGCCGACGCGTCCTCGCCCTTCGACTTCAGCGCCCCGATCTGCTTTGACAATGCATTGCGGCGCGACTGCAGTTCCTCGGTAGCGACCTGCACGGCCTTGCGCTCCGATTCGAGGGCGTTGAACGCCTCGATTTCGAACTCGAAGCCGCGAGTGCGCAGGCGCTCAGCTACCGCGCCGACGTCCTTGCGCAACAGATTGATGTCCAACATGGCGGTTCCTGTGATCCTGCCGGCGATGCCGGCACTGCGATGGAATGGATGGCCGCAGGCGCGGCCGGTGAACTGTTCAGCCGCGAGAGCGGCGACTGCAGCGGCGGGATCGACTGAGTTCGAGGAGGCGCTTACGCATGGGCGGCATTCTCGCCGAGCCACTGAACGCGCGCAACCGAGCACGCGCTGCGGAGACCACGGCGCGCGGATACGCGGAGGCGACGTTCGATGCTGACGTTGCAGTTGACGCAGCGGGGCCTGACGGGCTAGGAACTGTCCTCGCGCTTGTGTCCGGCATCGAGTGCACGCAACTGCGCCATGCGTTCGCGAATGCGCGCCTCGATGCCGCGGTCAGTCGGCTGGTAGAAGCGTGGCGGATCGATGCCATCGGGAAAGTAGCGTTCGCCGGCGGCGAATGCCTCCGCTTCGTCGTGCGCGTAGCGGTAGCCGCTGCCATAGCCGAGGTCCTTCATCAGCCGCGTCGGCGCATTGCGCAGGCGCATCGGTACCGGGCGCGACCCATCACCCTGCACGAATGCGCGCGCAGCGCCGAAGGCGGTGTACACGGCGTTCGACTTGGGCGCCACCGCCAGATAGACGACGGCCTGGGCAATGGCCAGTTCTCCTTCGGGCGACCCCAGCCGCTCGTACGTCTCGGCAGCAGACAGCGCAACCTCCAGCCCGCGCGGATCAGCCAGGCCGATATCCTCGACCGCCATGCGCACGATCCGGCGCGCGATATAGCGCGGGTCGGCACCGCCATCGAGCATGCGCGTCATCCAGTACAGCGATGCGTCGGGATCGGAACCACGGACCGACTTGTGCAGCGCTGAGATCTGGTCGTAGAAGTTCTCGCCGCCCTTGTCGAACCGGCGCAGCGTCGCCGGCAGCGCGGCGCGCAGAAAATCCGCGTCGATCGTCCGCAGATCCTTGTTAGCAGCGGCGCTGGCAGTAACCTCCAGTGCATTCAGCAGGCGTCGCGCATCGCCGTCCGCCAGATCGATCAGCATCCGGCGCGCAGCGGGTTCGACCGCGAGACCAGCGAGAGGCCCGTCGGTGGCGCGCGTGATCAGCGTATCCAGCTCTTCGGCGGCCAGCGGCTCCAGCACGTACACCGCCGCGCGCGACAATAGCGCGCCGACCACCTCGAACGACGGGTTCTCGGTGGTCGCGCCGACAAAGACGAACAGCCCCGATTCCACGTGCGGGAGGAATGCATCCTGCTGCGCCTTGTTGAAGCGATGGACCTCGTCGACGAACACGACCGTCGCTTTCCCGCTGCGGACGCGATTCGCCTGCGCCCGGTCGACCGCATCGCGGATGTCCTTGACTCCACCGAGGACCGCGGAAATCGCGACGAAATCCAGTTCGAACGCATCGGCCATTAGCCGCGCCAGCGTCGTCTTGCCGGTGCCCGGCGGACCCCACAGGATCATCGAATGCGGCCGGCCCGATTCGAACGCCACCCGCAGCGGCTTGCCCGGGCCCAGCAGGTGCGACTGGCCGACGACCTCGTCGATCGTGCGCGGACGCATCCGCTCGGCGAGCGGCGCATTGACGGCTTCGGTGGTGAAAAGATCCTGCATGATGAAGACAGGCTAGCATCGCGCCCGACGCCCGGCGAATCAGCCTGCGGGTCAGCTAAACGGAGAATCTGACGATGCGAAAGTTGGTGATGCTTGTGCTGCTTGCAAGCCCGCTCGCCTGGGCGCAGGACGCCACGGTGACCAAGGCTGCGGCCGAGAAAGGCGCGGTCAAGACCGAGTCGGGCATGGTGTACCGCTCTCTGAAGGACGGTACCGGCGCCAGTCCCAAGGAAACCGACGTGGTGCGCGTGCATTACCAGGGCACGCTGCCCGACGGAACGGAGTTCGACAGTTCGCTCAAGCGCGGACAGCCGGCGGAGTTTCCGCTGAACCGGGTGATCAAGTGCTGGACCGAAGGTGTGCAGAAGATGAAGGTCGGCGGCAAGGCGAAGCTCACCTGCCCGGCCAACGTCGCCTACGGCGAGCGCGGCACGCCCGGCGGCCCGATCCCGCCGAATGCAACTCTGATCTTCGAAGTCGAGTTGCTAGCCATCAAGTAGGTGCTTCGCGTGTACGCCGCCCGGAGGGTCGCATACGCGAGCGACGCCACGCATGGCCGCTGATTCCACCCGCGCAATCCTGTTTGCCCTCGGGGCAAACGCCGGCATTGCCGTGACCAAGTTCGGCGCGGCGGCCTATACGGGCTCAGGCGCGATGCTGGCGGAAGCGATCCACTCGGTCGCGGACACTGCGAATCAGCTGCTGCTGCTGCTCGGCATGAAACGGGCGCGGCGGGAACCGACCGAAGAGCACCCGCTGGGGTACCAGCGGGTGACCTACTTCTACGGAATGATGGTCGCGCTGCTGCTGTTCTTCGTCGGCGGGCTGTTCTCGATCTACGAAGGATGGCACCGGTTGGCGCATCCGGAGCCGCTGCGCAACGCCATCGTCGCGCTGCTGGTGCTCGGCATCGCCATCGTGCTCGAATCGATCTCGCTATGGGGTGCGCTGCGCGAGATTCGCAAGGTGCAGGCCGGTCGCGCCTTCGTGCGGTGGTTCCGCGAAACCCGTCAGTCGGAGCTGATGGTGGTGGCCGGCGAGGACATCGCGGCGCTCGGCGGACTGGTGTTCGCCTTCGTCGCCGTGCTGCTTGCGATGGCGACCGGCAACCCGCTGTTCGATGCGCTTGGGTCGATCGCCGTCGGTGTGCTGCTCGTCGTGGTGTCGGCGGCGATCACGCTGGAGATCAAGGGCATGATCGTCGGCGAATCGGCCGAGCCGGCGCTGCGTGCTGCGATCGAGTCGCATGTCAGCGCGCATCCCGACGTCAAGCGCGTGCTGAGCATCATTACTCTGCAGTGGGGCGAGCACGTCGTCGTCGCCGTTCGTGCCGAGATGGCCGCGTGCCCCGGCGCAGACGACCTGATCAGCGCGCTCCATCGCGCCGAGGCCTCGCTGCAGCAGGCGTTTCCGCAGGTGCGCTGGGTATTCTTCGAGCCGGAAACAAACGCCGCGCACGTGCGACCCGAACAGTCGCGTCCATGAGCGATGCTACTCAGTCAGTACGTCCGCCCCCTTGGGCGGCGTGAAGCGGAACGCCTCGCCATCGAGTTTCGGATTGCGTTGGACGTTGCTGAAGGTGAGGTGCGTGGTCTGGCCAAAGCTGTCGACCAGCAGCATCGCGCCTGGCAGGCCGCTGCGGAATCCGATCTCGATGCGCGCGAACGGAGTGTCCTTCGCGCGTGGCTTGGCGCTGATCCACTCGAGGCCGTCACGCGCGCCAGCCTCGCTGACGTCGAATTCGCGCTCGAAATCATTGGAGCCGAACAGGATTGAAGCGGGACTCGACGGCAGCGCCGACTGCAGCTTGCGGATGGTCACCTGGTTGAGGTCGCGGTCGTACATCGTCAGCTGCTGGCCGTCGGCGACGATCAGCTGCTCGTACGGCTTGTCGTAGATCCAGCGGAACTTGCCGGGGCGCTGGAATACGAAACGACCTCTGGACTCCTGAGCGGCTGCGCCAGAGCGGGTGACGCGCTGAACGAAGTCGCCGCGCGCGCTGGCGGTCTGCGTCAGGAAATTGCGTAACTGATCGACGGCGGCGGCGTGCGCCGGTGCCGCGACGAAGATCGCGCTGGCGACCCATGCGGCGAGCGCGCCGACTGCGCCCTGAAGCAAGCGCTCAGACGTCGCGCGCGGGCACCAGGATTTCGCGGTTGCCATTGCTTTGCATCGGAGAAACCAGTCCGGCCCGTTCCATGTCCTCGAGCAGTCGCGCCGCCCGGTTGTACCCGATGCGCAGGTGCCGCTGCACCAGAGAAATCGAGGCGCGCCGGTTCTTGACGACGATCTCGACTGCCTGGTCGTATAACGGATCGGCTTCGGCCGCCGGTTGACCGCCTTCGCTCTCGTCGCCTTCCGACGAAGGCGCATCTAGAACTCCCTCGACGTACTGCGGCGCACCGCGTTTGCGCAGCGTGTCGACCACCCGGTGCACCTCGGCGTCGGCGACGAAAGCCCCGTGCACGCGCGACGGCAGGCCGGTGCCCGGCGCCAGGTACAGCATGTCTCCCTGTCCCAGCAGTGATTCGGAGCCCATCTGATCGAGGATCGTGCGCGAATCGACCCGGCTCGACACCTGGTACGAGATGCGCGCGGGGATGTTCGCCTTGATGAGCCCCGTGATCACGTCGACCGATGGGCGCTGAGTCGCCAGTATCAGGTGCATGCCGGCTGCGCGCGCCTTCTGCGCGATGCGTGCAATCAGTTCCTCGACCTTCTTGCCGGTGACCATCATCAGGTCGGCCAGTTCGTCGATCACTACGACGATCAGCGGCAGCGGCTCGAGCGGTTCGGCATCGTCGGGCGTCAGCGAGAACGGATTGCGCAGGACCTCGCCTTTTGCGCGCGCTTCGGCGAGCTTCTGGTTGTAGCCGCTCAGACTGCGTACACCCAGCTTGCTCAGCAGCCGATAGCGCCGGTCCATTTCGGCCACACACCACTGCAGTGCGTGCCCGGCCTCGCGCATGTCGGTCACGACCGGGCAAAGCAGGTGCGGGATGCCCTCGTACACCGAGAGCTCGAGCATCTTGGGGTCGACCAGGATCAGCCGCACCTGCGATGGGTCGGCCTTGTACAGGATCGACAGGATCATCGCGTTGATGCCGACCGACTTGCCCGAGCCGGTGGTGCCGGCCACCAGCAAGTGCGGCATGCGCGCCAGGTCGACCACCACGGCTTTACCGGCGATATCCTTGCCGAGTCCCAACGTCAGCAGCGAAGCGCTTTCGTTGTAGACCGCCGAGCCGAGAATCTCCGACAGCCTGACCACCTGCCGGCGAGCGTTCGGTAGTTCGAGCCCCATCAGATTCTTGCCAGGAATAGTCTCGACAACGCGGACCGACACCAGCGACAGCGAGCGTGCGAGATCCTTGGCCAGGTTGACGATCTGGCTGCCCTTGACACCAATCGCGGGCTCGATCTCATAGCGCGTAATCACCGGTCCCGGATACGCCGCCACCACCTGGGCTTCGACGTTGAAGTCGCGCAGCTTCTTCTCGATCAGACGCGAGGTGAATTCGAGCGTTTCGGTCGAAACGCTTTCGACCGCCGGCGGCGGTTCGTCAAGCAGGTCCAGCGGCGGCAGTCGCGCGTCGGCGATCTCGGCAAACAGCGGGACCTGCTTTTCCTTCTGTTTGCGCTCGGACGGCTTCACGTGCGCCGCGGGTCGCTCGATGTGAACCGGTGGAGACTCCTCGATTCGCTCGCGCTCCTCGGCCAGCGCCGCCTCGCGCACGCGCGTCGCCGCTTCGCCGATCGCACGGTCCTCGGCTTCCTCGCGTCGTCGTTCGGCCCGCCGTGAAAACCCTTCGAGAAAGCCGCCTAGTCGCTCGGCCACCGTCAGCCAGGAGAAATCGAGGAACAGCGAAAGGCCGATGGCGATGCCAACCAGAAAGATCAGGCTGGCGCCGGTGAACCCGACTGCTGACTGCAGCCACGGCGCTATCGCCGTACCGAGGATGCCGCCCGGCGCGCCGGGCAGCTGGCTTGTCAGCGTGTAAAGCCGCAAAGCCTCCAGTCCGCTGGCGCCTAGCAACAGCGCGACGAAGCCCAGGGCGTGCGCCCACGGCGGCAGGTCGTCAGCCAGCGGATCGGCTCCGGCGGCGGCGCGATGCAGGCGGCGGAAAGCGCGGGCCACGGTGATCACCAGGCCGAGCGCCAGCAGATAGGCCGACAGTCCGAACAGCAGCAGCAGCACGTCGGCGCACCAGGCGCCCCATCGGCCGCCGAAATTGCGCACGGCTCCGGCGGCCACCGAATGCGTGAAGCCGGGATCGTCGCGGCTATACGAAAGCAGGATCGCGAGCAAGGCGACCGCCAGCAGCGCCCCGACGATCCAGCGAGCTTCGGCGATCAGCCGGGCGGCACGGGGGTTGCCAGCCGCGGCCACCGGCGACCGGGCGCGGACCCAAGCACCGTTGGACACCGAGCCGGCCACGCGTTCGATTCCGGGGCGTGAGGACATGGCGCTGGATTATAGGAGGGGCACCCGCTGGCGATTCCTACGAATACTGCGGTCCTGCGAATCCTGCGGATGCCCGGTTTCGTCGCTCGGCAGCCGGTTTGGCGCCGCGTACGATCCGCTTTGTCGCGCGGTATTGCGACCGACCCGTCCGGCTCGCAGAATTCCACTTCGATGGACCCGGAAATCGCCCTGCCCGCCCGCACCATCTCTGCGGCGGCATCCGCGCGCGCCGCGTTTGCCCGCGTCTTCAACCTGCGCGGCATCGCTGTTGTCTTCTACTTCTGTCTGCTGCTGCTGCTTGGCCGCTACGTCATCTGGCTCAGCTACGAGCCGATCGACGACTGGGCCTTCAGCCTGGTCCGCAGCGTCCGGCAGACGATGATCAGCGCGGTGCTGGTGTTGCTGGCCGTTGCCGCAGCGGAGGCCTTCGTCGCCGGTCGCCGTCTGGGTATGCGCGCCGCGCTGACCGTAGGCGGGATCATGTCGGTGGCGGCCGCGGCCATTGGCGTCCCGATCCGCATCTGGGTCGCGGGCAACCCGGTCGTCGAGGCAATCGCTCAAGGAGCCCGCCTACTTCGTGCAGATCTGGGCACTGTGGTCGGCGATCGGCGGTTTCGGTTACTGGCTGTTCCACTCGATCCGCTCGGACGAGGCGGCCCGCTCGCAGCTGGTCGATGCGGAGTGCCGGCGTGAAGCCCTGCAGTCGCAGATGGTCGAGGCGCATTTGAGCGCCCTGCAGGCGCAGATCGAGCCGCACTTTCTCTTCAACACCCTCGCGAACGTCAAGCGGCTGTACGAGACGGCACCGGCGCGCGGCCGCGAGATGCTCTCGAGCTTGATCAATTATCTGCGCGCGGCGCTGCCGACGATGAGAGAGCCAGGATCGACGCTGCAGCGCGAGATCGAGCTGGTACGGTCGTTCCTGACGATTCTGCAGATGCGAATGGGCGAGCGGCTGGCGTTCTCGATCGATGCTCCCAGTGAACTCGCCGGCGCACGTGTCCCGCCCATGGTCATCCCAACCCTGGTGGAGAACGCGATCAAGCACGGGCTCTCGCCGCTACCCGAAGGCGGCCGCATCGACATCCGCGCCCGGCGCGAGGGGAGCCAATCCATGGTCATCGAGGTGTCCGATAACGGCGCGGGATTCGCGGCCAGCGGCGGCAGCGGCGTGGGGCTAGCCAATACGCGCTCGCGACTGTCGGCGCTGTATGGGTCGGACGCGTCACTCTCGCTTGCGATGGGCGCACCACGCGGAGTCGTGGCGACGGTTCGCCTGCCGTTGCAGTCATTGGGGCAGCCAGCATGACCGCCGTACTGCCGCACTCCACGGTACTCGCAGGCGCTGCGCACGGCGTATCGCGCTGGATGCAGGGCTGGTCGAAGATGGGCCGGCGCCACGTGGTGGCGTGGCTGTTCGCGTCTTCGCTGATGTCGGTGGTCGACTGGACAGGTCTGATCGACAAGCTCGACAAGCCGAACGTGCACTTCCTGATGGCGTTCGACTTTGTCACGAGCCTGATCCTGTTCGGCGTCACGCTGCTCGCCTGGGTCGCTGCCACCGAAGGCGCGCCGATCAGCGGCCGCGAGCGTAATAGGCGCGTCGTATGGGCCATCTTGATCGCAGCGGTGGTCGCCGCCTGCATCGTGGTGCCGGTGATGAGGGCCTTCGAGGTCGACCGCATGTGGTGGGAGATGATGGGCAAGAGCAAGCCGCAACCGGCACTGCGCCCTGGTCATCATCGGCAATTCGATCCAATTCGTGGCCTGGTCGGGCCTGTTCATCGCCGCGGCCGAAGTCATCCGCCGCCGCTCGCTGACAAACGAGGCGATCCGTGCGTCACAGCGCGAACAAGCGACGCTGACACGTGACGTGCTCGAATCCCGCCTGGCGGCGATGCAGGCGCAGGTCGAGCCGCAGTTCCTGTTCGACACGTTGGTCGATATCGAAAAGCTCTATCAGAGAGACAGTGCGGGCGCGGCCGACCAGCTCGATCGGCTGATCACCTACCTGCGCGTAGCGCTGCCGCGACTGCGCGAAGCGGGCTCGACGGTGAGCGCCGAGATCGAACTGGTGAGGGCGTACCTCGACGTGGTGCGCTCGGCGCGCGGAGGTTGGCCGAGCCTCGCCGTATCAATCGACGATGACTGCCGTGAGGCGCGTTTCTATCCGATGCTTTTGCTACCGCTGGTCCAGCGGGCCATACACGGGAAGTCGGCCAGCGCGCCCGCCAGCATAAGGATCGGGGTGCAACGGGCCGGTAGCGACATCGCCATCGTCGTGCGCATCGCAGCGGCGGGCGGCTGCGCTGAGGACCGCGAGATCGCTCGGGTACGCGAGCGGCTGGCCGGCCTCTACGGCGCGCGAGCCTCGCTTGACTGCATCGAGCCGCACAGCGATACCACCCAGTTGACGATGCGCATTCCGGGCGCCGCATCATGAGCGGAGCCACAGCCATCGTCGCCGAAGACGAGGCGACACTGCGCCATCAGCTGGTCGAACAGCTGTCACAGCTATGGCCGGAACTGAACATCGTCGCCGAGGCCGAGAATGGCGTGCAGGCGCTGCGCCTGCTCGACGAACACGATCCCGACGTGCTGTTCCTCGATATCCAGATGCCCGGAGCCACCGGCCTCGAGGTCGCGCGCCAGGCCAGCGGGCGCTGCCACGTGGTGTTCGTCACCGCATACGACCAGCATGCGGTCGCGGCATTCGATCAGGGTGCGGTCGACTACGTTCTGAAACCCGTATCCGCGGCGCGCCTGTTCACGGCGGTCAGCCGCGTCAAGCAGCGGCTCGGTTCACCGCCAGCACGCCTCGACGCGACGCTGAACCAGCTGGCACCAGCGGCTCACGCCAGCTGGCGGCGGCCGCCAGCCGCTGCGGTGGATCAATGCCTCGGTCGGCCAGAACCTGAAGCTGATCACGGTCGACGAGATCAGTTACTTCCAGGCGGACAACAAGTACACGCGCGTCGTTACGGCGGAAGGTGAAGCGCTGATCCGCAAGCCGCTGAAGGAACTGGTCGAGGAACTCGACCCGGGACAGTTCTGGCAGATCCATCGCTCGACGCTGGTCAACGCGACCGCGATCGCCGGCGTCACACGCGACTTCCGTGGACGCATGATGGTGAAGCTGAAGACCCGCGCCGAAACCCTGCTGGTTTCGGATACCTACACGCACCTGTTTCGGCAGATGTGAAGAGGGCGCCGCTCACGTACGCGACCGTGCGGGTCGCACGTGCGCTCGCGGCGGAACTGATCAATTAGTCGGCTGCGCTCCGGAGCGGCCGCGCGCTCCGCCGATCCACAACAGCACGGCACCCTCCCCGACCCTCCCGCCACGCGGGAAGGTGTGAAGCCCCTCAATTCGGACCTTTGGTTGAGTGATCGCCACTACGCCCCCACTTATAATCCCTCGACTCATCAGGGAAGAACAATGGCGGTCACCAAACACGCGCGGGTGCTGATCCTGGGATCGGGACCGGCGGGCTATACAGCAGCGGTCTACGCGGCACGGGCCAACCTCAAGCCAGTGCTGATCACCGGTCTTGCGCAGGGTGGACAACTGATGACCACCACTGATGTCGACAACTGGCCGGCGGATGCAAGCGGTGTACAGGGCCCCGAGCTGATGGCTCGCTTCCTGGCGCATGCGGAGCGCTTCAACACGGAAATCGTGTTCGATCACATCCACACGGCCAAGCTCGATGAGCGGCCGCTGCGACTGCTCGGCGACAGCGGCGAATACACGTGCGACGCGCTGATCATCGCCACCGGCGCCAGTGCCATGTACCTTGGCTTGCCGTCCGAACAGGAATTCATGGGCAAGGGTGTATCGGGCTGCGCGACCTGCGACGGCTTCTTCTACAAAGGGCAGGATGTCGCGGTCGTTGGTGGCGGGAACACGGCGGTCGAGGAAGCGCTGTACCTGTCGAACATCGCAAGCAAGGTCACGCTGATCCATCGTCGCGACAAATTCCGCGCTGAGCCGATCCTGGTCGATCACCTGATGGACAAGGTCAAGGAAGGTCGCGTCGCGCTAAAGCTGCACAGCGTGCTCGACGAGGTGCTGGGTACCGAAACCGGGGTCACCGGAGCGCGTGTCCAGAACGTCCAGTCGGGCATCAAGGAGGACCTCGCGCTGCAGGGCGTTTTCATTGCGATCGGCCACCGACCGAACACGGAACTCTTCGTCGGGCAGCTTGAGATGGTCAATGGATACATCGTCACGCGCGGCGGCCTGGCCGGCATGGCCACGGCAACCAGCGTCGAGGGCGTGTTCGCGGCAGGCGATGTACAGGACCACGTTTATCGGCAGGCGGTTACCAGCGCAGGCACCGGCTGCATGGCCGCACTCGATGCGCAGAAGTATCTCGAGAATCTGCAGCCGGCCACGCAGTCGGCCGCTGAAGTTCTCGCGGCCTGAGGCTCTGGCGGTGGGCAGGGGAAAATGGCCGCCCGCTACAAGGACCTGTCGCAGCTTGCGCCGCTGCGTGAATCGCTGAGTCGCACCGCCCGCGCCGAGGAACTGCGCGCCAACGAGCAGCGCGCCGAGCGGGCCGAAAAGTCAGTAGACGTCGATGAGTTTCGCAGCGCGGTCGGCGCGGTCACGCCGCTGGCGATCAGGCAGCGCGTCAAGCACGACCGTCCGCCGCACCCGCCGGTGCCTCACAAGCGCATCGAGGACAACCAGCAGGTGCTGATTGCGTCGGTCTCGGACGAGTTCGAGATCGACACGCTGCTGCACACCGATGCCGAGCTGTCGTTCAGGCGCCCTGGCATCGGGCCGGACGTCCTGCGCAAGCTGCGTCGCGGTGACTGGGTCATCCAGGATGAGCTGGACCTGCATGGCTCGCGCGTCGACGCCGCGCGCGAACTGCTGGCGCAATTCTTGCGCGACGCGGTCCGGCGCGGCCTGCGCTGCGTGCGCATCATCCATGGCAAGGGCCTCGGCTCGAAGGACCGTCTGCCGGTGCTGAAGGGCAAGGCGCGTATGTGGCTCGCCCGGCGCGAGGAAGTCATCGCCTTCTGCCAGGCGCGCCCGGCCGAAGGGGGCAGCGGCGCGCTGGTGGTGCTGCTGCGACCGGCGCACAAAGCGTGACGGAAGCCTCGACCCTGCTGTTCGTGGTCGAAGTGATCGCCGTGCTGGCGTGCGCGTTTTCCGGTTTCGCCGAGGCGCAGCGCAAGTCGATGGACCTGGTCGGCGTCTATGTGGTGGCGTTCGTCACGGCCTTCGGCGGAGGCACCCTGCGCGATGTGCTGCTCGACCGGCGTCCGCTTTTTTGGGTCGAGCACCAGGTATATCCGATCCTGATCATGGCGCTGACGCTGATCGCGACGCCGCTGATGCGCATCGCGCAGCGGATCATTCCGAACACCGCGCTGGTGGTGGCCGACGCGATCGGGCTCGGCTTCTTCAGCATCAGCGGGGTCGCGCTGGCGTTAGAAGCCGGCATGTCGCCGTTCGTGGCATCGATGATGGGCGTAGTGACCGGCGCCTTCGGCGGCGTGCTGCGCGACATCCTGCTGAACGAGGTGCCGATGGTGCTGCGCGACGGTCGGCCCTACGCCATCGCGGCGTTCCTTGGGTGCTGGCTCTACATTCTGATGATGAACTCGGGCGCCAGCTCCGGGCTCGCGCTGTGGACTGCCGCCGCGCTGACGACTGCCTTTCGCCTGATCGCCTGGCGCCACGACTGGACGATCAAAGACCCCAGCGAACCGCGGGCCTGAGCGCTGGACTAGACGGCCGCCTCGCCTTCCTCGCCGGTCCGTATCCGAATCACCTGCTCGACCGCGCGCACGAAGATCTTTCCATCGCCGATCTTGCCTGTGCGCGCCGCCTTGGTGATGGCCTCGATGGCCCGCTCGACCAGCGCCTCGGGCACGACCGCCTCGACCTTCACCTTGGGCAGGAAGTCGACCACATACTCGGCGCCACGATAGAGCTCCGTGTGGCCCTTCTGGCGCCCAAAGCCCTTGACCTCTGTGACGGTGAGCCCGCTGACGCCCACGTCGGCGAGCGCCTCGCGCACCTCGTCTAGCTTGAACGGCTTGATGATCGCTGTGATCTGTTTCATGGTCGCTTCCTGGCATCAGGTTCCGTTGAAATTCTAGAGGGCCGTGCTTTCTTCACGAAACCGGTTGGTGATCGGATAGCGCCAGTCGCGGCCGAAGCCGCGGTGCGTGACGCGGATTCCGACCGGCGACTGCCGCCGCTTGTACTCGGAAGTCCGGATCATCCTAACGACTTTGCGGACGACCGCCTCGTCGAGACCGGCACGCACGAGGTCGGCGATCGACTGGCCTTCCTGCATGTATCCCGTGATGATCGTGTCGAGCACGTCATAGCCGGGCAGCGAATCCTGGTCGGTCTGCCCGGCCTTGAGTTCCGCACTGGGTGCCCGCGTGAGGATGCGTTCGGGAATGACCGGCGAGCGCTCGTTGCGATAGCGGCACAGCCGGTAGACAAAGGTCTTCAGGATGTCCTTGATCACCGCGAACCCGCCGGCCAGATCGCCGTAGAGTGTCGAGTAGCCGACCGCGGTCTCGGATTTGTTGCCGGTCGTCAGCACGATCGATCCGTACTTGTTCGATAGCGCCATCAGCAGCGTGCCGCGGATTCTCGCCTGCAGGTTTTCCTCGGTCGTGTCCCAAGGCAGTCCGCGGAACTCCGCCGAAAGCGTCGAAAGGAAGGCGTCGAAGGCCGGCTTGACCGGCAGCACGTCGTGCCGCACGCCGAGCGCATCGGCCAGTTTTGCCGCGTCCTCGATGCTCATCGGCAGCGTGAACTGCGACGGCATCATCACCGCGCGCACGCGCTCGGCGCCCAGCGCATCGACCGCGATCGCGAGCGTCAACGCCGAGTCGACCCCGCCCGACAGCCCGATCAGCGCGCCGGGAAATCCGTTCTTGTTGACATAGTCGCGCACACCGAGCACCAACGCCTCGTAGGCAAGCGCCTCGATCGGTGGCTCGGCGGCAACGTTGCCAACGCTCGGAACGCCGTCGACGAACTCGGTGATCAGCAGTGCCTCCTCGAAGTACGGTGCCGAATTCACCAGCGCGCCGTCGCCTGCCAGCACAAAGGAAGCCCCGTCGAACACGAGTTCGTCCTGGCCGCCGACAAGGTTGGCGTACACCAGCGCCAGGCCGAAGTGCGAAACGTTGCTGCGCATCGTCTGCAGCCGCTGCTCCTGCTTGCCGAGGTGGAACGGCGAGGCGTTGGGGACCAGCAGCACCTGCGCACCGGCCGCCTGCGCGCACTCGGGCGCATAGTGAAACCACGTGTCCTCGCAGATGGTGATGCCGAACATCGTTCCCTTCACGTCGAACACGAACGGCCGGTTGTCCGGGGTGAAGTAGCGCTGTTCATCGAAGACGTCGTAGTTGGGCAGGTCGTGCTTGCAGTAGGTCCCCTGCACCCTGCCGCCCTGCAGTACCGAGGCCGCATTGAAGCGCCGGCCCTCGCGCGCCATCGGGTGTCCGACCACGACCGCGAGCTCTGGATACTGCAGCAGTTGCCCGGCCAGCCTGTGCAGCGCGGCGTCGCATGCTGCGTAAAATGCTCCACGCAGCAACAGATCCTCGGGCGGATAACCGGTCAGCGACAGTTCCGGCGTCACCAGCACGTCAACGCCCGCCGCCACCGCCCGCGCGGCCGACTCCAGGATCCTCCTGCTGTTGCCTTCGAAGTCGCCCACCGAGCAATTGATCTGCGCAACCGCGACTTTGACGTTCGAGCTCATGAATGGATGCAGCAGGTTCGGATCATTATTGCATGCGCATCGCATACGACCTCGGTGAGGTCGGTGCCGCTTCGTGGAACGGCTTGCTCGAGGCCGCGCGGATCGGCAATCCCTTCTTGAGGTTCGAATTCCTGCATGCCCTGCATGCAAGCGGCTGCGCGTCCGCGCGCACGGGATGGGAGCCGCACTACCTGACGCTGTGGAAAGGAAAGCTCCTATGCGCAGCGGTGCCGCTTTATCGCAAGCACCATTCGTATGGCGAATACGTCTTCGACTGGGCCTGGGCACAAGCTCATGAGCAGCACGGCATCGAGTACTACCCGAAGTGGCTGGTGGCCGTGCCGTTCACGCCGGTACCAGGCTCCCGACTGCTGGCCGTCGACGCCGCGGCCCGCGACGCCTCGGCGCGCGTGCTGATCGATCACTTCGAGGCCAGCGGGGTGTCATCACTGCACGTGCTGTATCCACAGGACGAAGAGGCAGCCTCGTTGGGCGCCTTGGGTGCGCTGACCCGTCGATCGGTCCAGTTTCACTGGTTCAATCGCGGATACGAATCGTTCGATGCCTACCTGTCGCAGCTCGCGCAGCCCAAGCGCAAGAAGGTGCGTGCCGAGCGGCGCAAGGTCGCCGACGCCCGTGTGCGCATCCGCCGGGTGACCGGCCGCTCGATCACCGAAGCGGACTGGGCGCTGTTCATGCGCGCGTACCGCAGCACGTATGCCGAGCACCATTCAACGCCCTACCTGAACCTCGGCTTCTTCACGCAGATTGCGGAGTCGATGCCCGAGAACCTGCTGATGGTGGTGGCTAGCCTGGATGGACGCGACATCGCTGCAGCGCTCGCGTTGTTCGACGAATCGCGCGTGTACGGCCGCTACTGGGGAACGCTGGTTCCGGTGCCGTGCCTGCACTTCGAGGTCAGCTACTACCAGTTGATCGAGTTCGCCATCGAGCACAGGCTGGCCGTCATTGAAGGAGGCGCGCAGGGCGAGCACAAGCTGGCGCGCGGATTCGAGCCGGTGACGACCTGTTCGAGCCACGTACTGCGCCATCCGGCGTTCGCCGATGCGGTCGCGCGTTACCTCGCCCGCGAATCGGGAGGTATCGAAGCATATGTCGACGAGCTGAACGAACGGTCGGCACTCAGATCGAGGCGCGAGCTGACATGAAGCCGTTGCACCTGGCGGCGGCCCTGCTGATAGATCCGCTGCCCCATTCGTAGAGGCGCGCGACCTTGAAGCCTTTGCATCTAGCCGCTGCCCTGCTGATGGTCACCATATGGGGATTTAACTTCATCGTCATCCGCTGGGGGCTGAACGATGTTCCGCCGCTGTTGCTGACGTTGCTGCGCTTCGTGCTGGCAGCATTTCCGGCGGTCTTCTTTGTCGCCCGGCCGCAGGCATCGTGGCGGCTGGTCGCGGGCTACGGCCTGTTCGCGTTTGCGCTGCAGTTCACGCTTCTGTTTGGCGGAATGGCAGCGGGTATGCCGACCGGTCTGTCGTCGCTGGTGATCCAGGTGCAGGCATTTTTCACGATCGGACTGGTCGCGTTGCTGATGCACGAGCGGCCGCGACCCGGGCAGCTGCTCGGCGCGGCGACAGCCGGCCTCGGGCTGGTGCTGGTTGCCCTCCACCTTCCGCCCAGCACCGCGCTCGGCTTCGTGCTCGTGATCGGCGCGGCGCTCTCGTGGGCAATCGCCAACATCATCGTCAAGCGCATCCCGGGCGATTCGCCGCTGGCGGTCGTCGTCTGGGGCAGCGCCGCGGCGACGATCCCGCTCGCGATTGCCGTGCTCGCGACCGAAGGACCGCAACAAACTGCCGCGCGAATCGCGCAACTCGATGCCGCCCATTGGGCCGGCGTGGCATTCCAGGCATGGCCGACCACGCTGCTCGCATTCGGCATCTGGGCGTGGCTACTACGCCGGCATCCGGCGGCGATGGTCGCCCCGTTCACGCTGCTCGTGCCCGTGGTCGGAATGACGTGCGCAGTGTGGCTGCTCGACGAGGAGCTGACGTGGTGGAAAGTTGTCGGCGCGGGCCTGGTCCTCACGGGGCTCGCGTTCAACGTGCTCGCCTCGCGCCGACGCTGAAGTCAGCGGCACACTCCGGTTTCCGAGCTTCCGGCCCCGGCCAGTTTCGATCCGACCAATTGCACAACCACCACGGCGATGTAGAACTGGCCGAACACGGCCTCGAAGACCGCGACGCTGCGAGCAGGCGATGCGACCGGCGTGATGTCGCCGTAACCCATCGTCGTCAGCGTCGTCAGGCTGAAGTAGATGAACAGCGATTCGCGCTCGTATCAGTTGACAAGCAGCGCCGAGATCGGCGTATTGATCGCAAACGCGCCGGGAGTCAGCAGCTCGATTGCGCCGTACACGTGGGCAAACGCCACGGCCAACAACAGATATCCGCACCGCGTGCCGAGGATGTCGTCGATGCTGACGGCGCGTCGCTCGAACAGATGGCGCAGGATCACACCGACGGCAATAAAGAAAAAGAAGACCGTGCTGGCGTGGACCACCAGCTCCACCGTGCGCCGTTCGATGTCGGGAACGATGCGCAGGGTCCACAGCGACCCGATGACGACCGCCGCCAAGAAGAAAGCCAGCACCCGGTGCGAGCGCCGATCCAGAACGGTGAAGTAGACCAGCACCAGCGCAATCGATAGCACTGATTCGCGGATGTATGCGAATTCGGCGTGGCCCATCTGCAGCGCCAGTCCCGCGACCAGTGCGGCAAGCAGGACGAGGTATCGGTTCTGCCTGAGTCGCAGGTCACGATCGGCGCCGTCCGCGGAGGCGACTCGATTAGTACGCCGGTTGCGGCGACGCGGATTTGTAGGCGGCGATCGCGTCGATGATGTCCTTACGTGCAGAGTCCGGGCCTTCCCACCCGATCACCTTCACCCACTTACCCTTCTCGAGGTCCTTGTAGTGCTCGAAGAAGTGCTGAATCTGCGCCAGCCGTTCGGGCGCAATGTCCGACCACTGCTGCCAGTGCTTGTACCAGGGGAGGATCTTGTCGATCGGCACCGCGAGCAGCTTCGCGTCGCCACCCGCCTCGTCCTCCATCTTCAGAACGCCTAACGGGCGGCAGCGCACGACCACGCCGGGCTGCAGCGGAAACGGTGTGATCACCAGCACGTCGAGCGGATCACCGTCTTCGGCAAGCGACTTCGGCACGTAGCCGTAGTTGCACGGGTAATGCATCGCTGTGCCGATGAACCGATCGACGAACACGGCGCCCGTTTCCTTGTCGACTTCGTACTTGATCGGGTCGGCATGCGCCGGGATTTCGATGATGACGTTGAAGTCTTCGGGAATGTTGCGGCCCGCAGGTACACGGTCAAGGCTCATGCTGCGCTCCGTCGAATGGCTGTCGCCATTTTAGGGCCTGCAACGCACTGGCAACGACGCGATGCTCGACATTGCGTTGCGCCTGCCGCGCATCCGTGACTCAGAGCGTGTTATCACGCATCGGCGGGCGCGCGGCGTCGACCGGACCGCCGGACGTCGGCTGCATGAATCCGAGTGCCGCCCCACGATAATGGGCACCGGCCTCCGCTTCGTCACCGACAGCCTCGGCCAGTCGCGCCAGCGCCACCAGCGTCGTCGGGTCCGCTTCGATCTTCAGGCTGTCCATCAGATAGCTCTTCGCCTTTCCCCACAACTGCTCGCGCAAACACAGCACTCCCGCGGTGCGCAACAGCGCGGCCCGGATTGTGTCGTCGTGCGGAGAATCCGCCAACCAGCGCTCCACTCGCGCGAGCTGATCACGCGCCGGGAACGAATGCGCACGCGCATATTCGTCGAGCAGCCTGACGCACGACTCGTCCCATTCGGCGCGTGGCAATTGCAGCGCGGCTTCGATCGCCTCGGCGGCCAGCCCGGCACGTCCTGCCACGTTCAGCAAGCGGGCACCTTCGAGTGCTACTTCGGGAAGCACCCGGTCGGCCGCCGGTATCCCCATCCATGCGTCCTCGAGCGAAGCCGGGTCGTAGCGCTGGGCCACCAGCCGTTCGCGGTAGGCGGCGACTTTCAGTTTGCGCGCGAGCACCGGATGCACGGCGTTGCGCTTTTCCAGCGCGCGCAGTGCCTTCAGCGCCTCGTCCCACCGGCCCGACTGCAGATTGGCGTTCAGCGCAATCCGCATCGCATGAATGTGGCGCGCGCCCGTGCCCTGCAGTTGCTCGATCGCACCAAGCGCGGCGTCGTTTTCTCGTTGCTCGGTCCACATTTCCGCGCTGGCGACCAACCGCGCGGTGTCGACGCGGCGGTCGTCCTCGGCACGCTGCAGCCATTCGTCGCGTCGCTCATATTCCTGCATGCGGTGCGCAGCACGCGCACCGAGTAGCGCCGCGACGGCGGCCGTTGAGCCCGACGATTGCGCTGCGCGCGCCGCCTTCTCGGCGCGCGCGAAACGTCCTTCGAGCAGGCTGCGCACCGACTCGAGCAGCGCCTGCTGGCCGCCGACCTCTTCGCGCCGCGCTCGATACAAGCGGACCTGTTCGGGGAAATCGGCGACCTTCTGCAGCGCGCGGGCACCCCAATAGACGATCGCCAGGATGCCGGCTAGCACCAGCAGGAACAGGTTGAACGATACGTCGAGGCGGTAGGGCGGAACGAAGAAGGCGACGTTGCCCGCATTGATCTGCAGCACCAGTGCAACTGCGGCCGCCAGCACCGCGAGCAGGAGCGCCCAGCTCAGCCAGCGCATCAGCGCCCCGGCGTGGTTCGCGCGGCGCGTGCCGCAGCGATGCTGTCGTTGATCTGCGGTGCGTCAACCGACAGCGGGGTTCCGGCCATCTGCTTGATCGAGGCCAGCGCAGCGGCGGTGTTGGCCTGCTTAAGGTCGACATGGCGCTGTATCAGCGTCTGAGCCTCGCCGAGGTCGGCGCGGAATAGCCGATCGTTGCGCGCCAGCAGCGCCTGCCGCGCGTTGAGCAGGCGCAGCTTGAGTTGTTGCCGCACCAATTGCTGCTGCTGCGGGGTCAGCAGCAGAGGCTCCGGCGTGTCGACCCGCCGCAGACGAACGAGATCTCGGTATTCGCCGAGTTCGGACTGGAGGCGTTCGATCCAGCGTTCCCACCACGGGGTCCCGGCCGAAGGATGGCGCGGATCGAATGGCCTCGGCTCGGCCGGTGCCGGCGCCGGTGGCCTGGGATCGGACACCAGCGGCCAGCTCTCAGCCGCGGCCGCCAGCTGATCCAGCTTCAACGCCATGCCGGTGATATCGACGGTCGGTGCGCCCTTCAGGCGCTCGACATCTCGCGCCAGCACGCGCCTCAGCGGCAGGAACCGCGCGCTGTCGACCCGCGCAAGGCGTGCGTCGGCCGTCTGCAGTGCCGCCAGCGCGGTGCCGACATTGCCATTGATCGCCAGCTCCTGGCCCGCCACGGTGACGAGCCGCTCGACCTCGACCAGCACCGCTTCGTCCCGGCCGCGCGAGAGGTCGGCGTACAACTGCTCGAGCTCCTCACGCTGGCCCTGCTCCTCTGCGAGGCGTGATTCGAGCAGCAGCGCGCGCTCGCGCGCCGAGCGCGCCTCGGCATCGGCACGGTTGGCGGCTTCATTGACTCGAACCACCGCCTGCTCGAGATCGGTCAGGCGGCGCGCCGACTCCTTGCGCAGCGAAGCCAGTTGATAGTGCGCATAGAGTGCGGCCACCAGCGCGGCCAGCGCGAGCGCGCCGACCAGCCAGATCGCGGCCGAGCGGCGTGGCTCGACCGCCGGAGGTGACGGCTCGGTGCCGGTCAGCGGAACGGTGTCGGTCGGCGGCGCGGGGGGAACGGGCGGATCGCCGGGAGGCAGTGCGTGGTTCGTCAAGGCAGCGATCGAAAGGTGGCGATCGTCGGACCGCGTGGATCGCGGCGATGTCGCCGCGTTATGGCTCCGCGGAGCGCGGATGCTGCAGCGATTCTAGCCGCGCGACGATGGCGTCGTCGTCGGCTGGGGCCAATTCGACCTGCCTGTATCCAGCGTCCAACAGCCGATCGCGGATGCGCGCGTGAGTCGCCAGCGCGACGCCCTGCTTGATCCAGGTGACGGCGCCCGCCGCTGCCGACAACTGCCGCTCGAGTGCGTCTACCGCTTCGCTGCTCGAAACGACGGTAGCCGGCGGCACGCCGGCGGCCATGGTCCGGCGCAGCCACTCGTAGCCGGACGCGCGCAACTCACCCACGCTCCGCGTGTACACGGCCAGTTCCTCGACCGCGGCGCCAGAGTCGGCGAAGCGCTCAGCCAGCCATTCGCGTCCGTGCTGAGCCCGCACGATCAGCACATGGCGCGCTGGCCGGCCGCGTTGCAGCCACTCGGACCAGAATGCTTCCGACCCCGAAGCCTCGCTGCGCGGTTCGATCAGTCGGTTTGCGTCCGGCTGGAAAGCCTCGCGCAGCGCGTCGGCGGTCGCGCTTCCGACTGCGCCGAGGTCGGTGCTGCCCGGCCACGCCGATGCCACCAGCATGCGAGCGGCCTGCACCGCCTGCGGGCTGACGAAGACTGCGAGATCGAAGTCGGCGAGCTTCGCGAGCGTGGCGCGCGCGTTCGCCTCGTCGGGCGCCGGGCCGAACTCGAAGGCCGGCCACCACTGCACGTCGTAACCGGCGGCCTGCAGCCGGCGCTGCAGCCGCTCGCCGGCAAGCGCCGGGCGGGTCACGATCACCGGCGGGCGCACGATCGAGGTTCCCCCTACCCCATGCCGAGCAGACGAAGGGCGCCCCATTCCTTCAGGTTGCCGACCGCCTCGATCGCCAGCGACTCGGCATGGGCCAGCGGACCCTGAACCTCGGTCTCGACGAACTCGCCGGTGCTCGCATTGCCGACCAGTGCGCGCAGCCGCAGCCGTTCGCCTTCGACTTCGGCGTAAGCCGCCAGGGGCATCTGGCAACTTCCGCCGAGGCCGCGCGAGACGCCGCGCTCGGCGGCGGTCGCGGCGCGCGTCGCCGGATCATCGAGCGGAGCCAGCAGCCGGGCAGTGGCTTGATCGTCGCTCAGCACTTCGATGCCGAGTGCCCCCTGTCCCGGCGCCGGCAGCGACACCGCGGTCGGGATCACCTGGCGGATGCGATCCGCAAGCCCCAGGCGCTTGAGCCCCACCGCGGCCATCACCAGCGCATCGAAGTCGCCGCGGTCCAGCTTGGCGAGCCGCGTGTTGACATTGCCGCGCACGGCTTCGATCGTCAGCCCGGGATAGCGTGCGCGCAGCATCAGTTCGCGCCTGAAGCTCGAGGTGCCGACGCGCGCGCCGGCCGGCAGTTCGTCGAGTGTGGCGTAGTGGTTCGAGACGAGACAGTCGCGCGGATCGTCGCGCTCGAGGATGGCGGCCAGCGCGAACTCGGGCGCCAGTTCCATCGGCACGTCCTTCAGCGAATGGACCGCCAGATGAGCGCGTCGCTCGAGCAGGGCCATCTCGAGTTCCTTGATGAACAGTCCCTTGCCGCCGACCTTCGACAGCGTGCGATCCAGGATCTGGTCGCCGCGCGTGGTCATCCCGAGCAGATCGACCTGCAGCCCTGCCGTTCGCTCCGCGAGCAGCGCGCGCACGTGCTCGGCCTGCCACATCGCGAGCGGGCTTTCGCGCGTCGCGATGATGACGCGCGCCGGCGTGGTCATCGGCGACTCCGGTTCACTGCGGCATCCTAGCATCGGCATGCGACGATTCATGCATGATGCGCAGGGGTAACCCGGTGACCACCACAGGCATCGATCAGTCGCTGAGGCACGACATCCGCCTGCTGGGCCAGTTGCTCGGCCAGGTGCTGCGCACGCACGAGGGCGACACGCTGTACGACGCGGTCGAGGACATACGCCAGACAGCACTACGCTTCCGCCGCGACGAGGACCCGGCGGCCGCAAAACGGCTCGACATGCTGCTGCGCAAGCTGTCGCGCGACGACACCATCGCGGTCGTTCGCTCTTTCAGCTATTTCTCCCATCTCGCCAACATCGCCGAGGACCGTCACTTGGTGCGACGGCAATCGACCGACCGGCCCGACCGGCCGGGAACCCTGGCGCACGCGATAGCGGCGCTGCACGCGCGCGGCGCCGGCGGCCACCGGCTCGCCTCGCTGCTGGCGAATGCGTGCCTGATGCCGGTGCTGACCGCGCATCCGACCGAGGTTCGGCGCAAGAGCATCCTCGATGCCGAGCAGTCGATCGCCTCGCTGATCGAGGCGCGTGCCGCCGCGCCTGCCGAGCGTCACGCGGAACTGGACGAGCAGTTGCTCGCGGCCATCTCGACGCTATGGCAGACACGCATGCTGCGATCCGCGAAGCTGACCGTCTACGACGAGATCGAGAACGCGCTCGCGTACTGGCGTACGACTTTTCTGCGCGAGATCCCTGCTCTCTACTGTCAGCTCGAGCGCGCCGCACACCTTGCTGAGCCGATCCCGCCGTTCCTGGCGCTGGGCAGCTGGATCGGCGGCGATCGCGACGGACATCCACATGTAACCGCCGACACGATGCGCGCCGCGTTGAGATCTCACGCCGCGACGATGTTCGAACACTACGCCGGCGCCGTCCATGCGCTGGGTGCCGAACTGTCGATGTCACGCCTTCTGACTCCGGTCAGCGCCGCGCTCGATGCACTGGCGCAGGCGAGTCCCGATCCGTCGCACCAGCGTGCCGACGAACCGTACCGGCGCGCACTGACCGGTGTCTACGCCCGGCTGCTGGCGACGGCACGGCAACTCGGCGTGGCGCTGCACGTGCGCGCTGCCGTCGGCGAAGCGGCACCATACGAGCGCGCCGATGCGTTGCGCGCCGATCTGGCCGTCGTCGCGGACTCGTTGCGACAGAACGGCAGCGAGGGAGTCGCGCAGCTGCGCGTCGAGCCTCTGGTGCGCACGATCGAGGTGTTCGGATTCCACGGCGCGACGCTCGACCTGCGGCAGAGCTCGGATGTGATCGAGTCGGTCGTAGCCGAGCTGCTGGCGGCCGCCGAGGTCTCGCCGGATTACACGCAGCTCGCCGAACCCGAACGCATCCGGCTGCTGTCGCGCGAACTGGCGCACGCGCGCCCGCTGGTATCGGCGCACCTCGCCTACAGCGCGAGCACCCGCTCGGAGCTGGCGGTGTTCAACGCCGCGCGCGAGCTGCGCGGCGAGTTCGGCACGCGCGCGATCGAGCGCCACATCGTGTCGCACACCGAATCGCTGTCCGATCTGCTCGAGGTCGCGCTGTTGCAGAAAGAGTGCGGCCTGCTCGGCGGCATCGAACAGCGCCACTGCCGGCTGATGGTCGTGCCGCTGTTCGAAACAATCGCCGACCTCGAGCGGGCGCCGGCGATCATGCACGAGCTGTGGGCGCACCCGGGGCTGCGCAGCCTGCTGCTCGCGCCGGCGCAGCGCGAGCCGCTGCAGGAGGTGATGCTCGGCTATTCGGACAGCAACAAGGACGGCGGCTTCTTGATGTCGACCTGGCAGCTGTACCGCACGACGCAGGCGTTGACGCGACTCGCCGACGAACATCGCGTGCTGCTGCGCCTGTTTCACGGACGCGGCGGCACGGTCGGGCGCGGTGGCGGACCCAGTTACGAAGCGATCCTCGCCCAGCCGCCGGGCAGCGTGCGCGGTCAACTGCGGCTGACCGAGCAGGGCGAGATCATCCAGGCGAAGTACGCCGATCCGCGACTGGGCCGCAGCCATCTCGAGACGCTGCTCGCCGCGCTGCTGGAAGCGAGCCTCGCACCGGCCGGTCTGGATGCGGCGCGGGAGCGCGACTACGAGATCGCGATGGACGAGATCGCGCGCCATTCGCACCGCGCTTATCGCACACTCGTCTACGAGACCGAAGGGTTCGCCGAGTACTTCTTCAGCGCCACGCCTATTGCCGAGATCATGGAGCTCAACATCGGCAGCCGTCCGGCCGCACGGCGCTTTACCGGGCGCATCGAGGACTTGCGGGCGATTCCGTGGGTGTTCTCGTGGGGCCAGTGCCGCATCCTGCTGCCCGGCTGGTACGGATTCGGCAGCGGCGTCGAGGGATGGCTGGCCGATGGCACAGCACGCGCTCGGCGCGAACGCGCCGCGCTGCTCGTCGAGATGGCGCGCGAGTGGCCATTTTTTCGCACGCTGCTGTCGAACATCGAGATGGTGCTGGCCAAGGCCGATCTGGCGATCGGTACGCGCTATGCGCGGCTTGCGCGCGACCGCCGCCGCGGGGCAGCGATTCTCGCGGCGATCCGCCGCGAAGCGACGCTGACGACCCGCCATTTGCTGGCGATCCGCGGGCAGCGCCAGCTCCTCGAGTCCAATCCAGATCTGCTGAACTCGCTGAAGCATCGCCTGCCCTACATCGACCCGCTGAATCACCTGCAGGTCGAGCTGATCAAGCGCCATCGCGCCGGCACCACCGATGAGCGGATCAAGCGCGGCATCCACCTGACCATCAACGGAATCTCGGCCGGACTGCGCAACACCGGCTAGCTGCCGAATCGAGCGTGCCGGCACTATCGATTTGATCTACATTGCACGTCGGTCGGAAACGTCAACCGGTATCGACACAGGAGGAGATATGCCTGCATTTACTCGACGCACGCTCGTACGCGTCGCTGCCGCCTCGGCGTGTGCTGCGGTTCTCGCCGCTGCGAATTCCGCATGGGCGCAGGGCTATCCGTCGCGACCGATCACCATCATCGTTCCGTGGGGCGCGGGCGGCGGCACGGATGCGACGGCTCGCATCATCGGCAGCCTGCTCGAGAAGGAACTGGGTCAGCCGGTCAATGTCGTCAACCGCACAGGAGGAAGCGGAGTCGTCGGGCACGCGGCGATCGCGTCGGCCGCACCGGATGGCTACACGCTTGGGCTGGCGACGGTCGAGATAGGAATGATGCACTGGCAGGGGCTCACGGATCTGACCGGAGCCTCGTATACGCCGCTGGCCCTGGTTAACACCGACCCGGCCGGAGTCCAGGTTCGCGCCGATGCTCCGTACAAGTCGATCAATGATCTGCTCGCGGCAATCAAGGCGAATCCGGGCAAGCTGAAGGCGTCCGGCACGGGTCAAGGCGGCATCTGGCATCTGGCGCTCGCCGGGCTGCTGCGTGACCAGAAGATCGATCCGGCCGCGGTTCCCTGGGTTCCGAGTAACGGCGCCGCACCCGGGTTACAGGACATGGTCGCCGGCGGCGTCGATATCGCGCCGGTGTCGCTGCCTGAGGCGCGCGCGCTGATCGATGCCGGCAAGGTCAAGAGCCTGGTCATCATGAATGACAAACCGTCCGCCCTTTATCCAAACGTGCCGACGCTGAAGGCTGCCATCGGCAGCGACTGGACCACGGCCGCATGGCGCGGCATGGTCGCGCCAAAGGGTATTCCGGCCGAGGCGCGCGACAAGCTGGCCGCCGCACTTCAGAAAATTGTCGCGAGCAAGGAATACACCGACTTCATGAGCAGCCGAGGATATGGCGTCGTCTATGCGGGCCCTGATGATTTCGCCAGGTACATGGCCAAGTCCGATACCGAGCTGGGCGCAACGATGAAAGCAGTAGGCATCGCTAAGTAGACCGTCGAGCGCCGACAGCACGCGGACGTGAAGCTCAACGACGCCGTCTTCGGGCTCCTGTTGCTCGCGCTGGGCTTGACGGTCGTCGTTGTCGCGGCATCGTTTCCGACCGTTCCGGCGCAACGTGTCGGTCCAGCACTGTTTCCCACGCTGATTGCAATCGGCCTCGCCGGCGGCGGCGTCATCCTGATGGTTCGCGGCTGGCGACAGCGCGCAGCGGTTCCTGTGCTCCGGTGGGAATCATGGATGCGATCGCCGCGACACGTCGCAGGTTTATCGCCGTCATCGGCTCGGTCGCGTTCTACCTGACCGTGGTCAATCGGCTGGGGTTTCTTTTGACCTCGTTCGCGATCCTGACGGTGCTCTTTCGCGTGTTCGGCGTTGCGTGGAGCCGGGCCTTCGCCATCGCGGCGGTCGCCAGCTTCGCGATTCACTTCGCGTTCTACAAGCTGCTGCGTGTGCCGCTTCCGTGGGGAGTGCTGACCGACTACGCCTGGTAGCCGCTCAGCTTCAGCTCCCCGACGATTCCCATGTGGTCGGCCCTCGCCCAGGCGTTCGCGACGGTTTTCGAGCCGTACACCATTCTGGTCATGGTGCTGGCGTCGCTCTTTGGCCTGTTCGTCGGTGCGGTGCCCGGACTGACGGCGACGATGGCAACCGCACTGCTGGTTCCGGTGACGTTCTTCATGCCGCCGATTCCCGCGATCGCAGCCATTGTCACCGCGACGGCGATGGCAATATTTTCCGGCGACATTCCCGGCTGCCTGCTCCGCATACCGGGCACGCCAGCCTCGGCTGCCTATACCGACGAGGCGTTCGCGATGACCCGCAAGGGCGAAGCCGAACTCGCCCTCGGTGCGGGGCTCGTATTCTCGGCGGTCGGCGGACTCTTCGGCACTGCGGTACTGATCGTCGCAGCGCCGGCGTTAGCCGAATTCGCAATCCGGTTCAGCTCGTTCGAATACTTCTGGCTCGTTCTGCTGGGTCTGACGTGCGCGGTGTTCATCACGTCCGACCGTCCTCTGAAAGGCTTGGTGACACTATTCCTCGGCCTTTTGGTCGCGTGTGTCGGCCTTGGCAATCCGGCGGGCTTCCCGCGCTTCACGCTTGGCAACAATGAGTTGATGGCGGGCATCGGCATGATCCCGATGATGATTGGCATGTTCGCGGTTTCGGAAGTACTTCGATTCGCGGTCGACACGAGTCCGCCCGGCGAACTGGTGGTCGACCGCGTCGGCAATGTAATCACGGGTCAGTGGAGGCTTGCGAAGAAGTACTGGGTTCAGATCCTTCGCGGCAGCTCGCTCGGTACGCTGGTCGGCGCGCTGCCGGGCGCGGGAGCCGATATTGCGGCCTGGATGTCGTACGCGGTCAGCAAAAAGTTTTCGAAGGAACCGCAGAAGTTCGGCACCGGCCACGTCGAAGGCATCGTCGAGTCGGGCTCGGCCAACAACAGCGCACTGGCCGGCGCATGGATTCCGGCGCTGGTTTTCGGCATTCCCGGCGATTCGATCACTGCCATCGTGATCGGCGTGCTCTACATGAAGAACCTCAATCCCGGACCGACACTGTTCACGACCAACCCGCAGAACATCTACGCGGTCTTCATGCTGTTCATCATCGCCAACATCATCATGATTCCGCTCGGCATCTTGTGCATCAAGGTTGCCAAGCAGATCCTCAAGGTCCCGCGCCGGATTCTGATGCCGCTGATCCTGCTCTTCTGCATCGTGGGCACTTTTGCAATCAACAATTCGCTGTTCGATGTCGGCGTCATGCTGGTCGCCGGTATCGTCGCCTACGTCCTCGAAGACAACGGCTTTCCGATCGCGCCCGCGATTTTGGGGGTCGTGCTCGGCGGCATGCTCGAGGAAAACTTCGTGTCGTCGATCATCAAGGCGGAAGGAAACCTGCTCGAGTTTGTCGCGCGGCCGATCGCGGCAACGCTCGCCGCGGCCACGCTGCTGGTTTGGCTTGCGCCTTTCGCGCTGCGGCGCGCCCGGGCTTCCCGTGAGTCGGCGCGGAGTCGCGCCTGATGCAAACCGCCGAGACTACTGGCGGGCGGCCGCCTTGACCGTCGGCCACTGTCGGCGGCTGATGGGCAGCCGCTCGGTGACATCCTTCAGCAGCACTTCCCAGTGGCCTTCGGAGGACTCGCCGTCCTCGTCGACGCTGCCGCGCACCCGCTGGAAACCGAGGATCGCCCTGCGCGCCACCAGCGCGTTGCGGTGGATGCGGACGAAGCGCTCGCCAAACTCGCTTTCCAGCGACGTCAGCGATTCCTCGGTCAGGTGCTCGCGCGCAGCGGTGCGGATCGTGACGTACTTGAGTTCCGCTCGCAGATAAACGATCTCGTCGACCGGAACCAGGATCATCCGGCCGCGCTCGGACACCGTCATGTGCGAACGCACCGACCCGATGGTCTTGGCCAGGGCCTCGATCCTCGGCTCGTGCGTTTTGAAGCGCTCGGCGCGTGCCAGCGCTGCCACCAGCCGTTCAGCCCGCACCGGCTTCATCAGGTAGTCGAGGGCGCGCACCTCGAAGGCTTCAAGCGCGTGCTCGTCGTAGGCGGTGACGAAGATCACTGCGGGCGGATTGTTCCGTTGCGCGAGGTGACGTGCGACCTCGATGCCATTCATGTCCGGCATGTGCACGTCGAGCAGGACGACGTCCGGATTCAGGCGATCGACCTCCTCCAGCCCGTGGATGCCGCCGCCGGCCTCGCCGACCAGCTGCAGCGAGACCTGGTCCGAACAGTCGCGCAGCACTTGCCCCAGCCGCGCTCGCGCCGGAGGTTCGTCGTCGACGATCATCACGCTCAACATGCCCGACCCTTCACGCTCGCTTCTCGACCGGCAGCGTCATCGTCAGCTCGAAGCGATCGCGCCGGACCTGGGTCTCGATGCGCGCTTCGAGGTCGTAGATCAACGCCAGTCGCCCACGAATATTGGCCAGCCCGATCTGGTTACCCTCCCTTTCGGGCCGCTCCGGAGCGATCGGATTGCTGACGAAGATCTCCAGCGTGAATCCGTGCTGCCTGACGCGCACGAGGATGTCGGCGCGCCCCGCGAGCTTTTCCGCACCGTAGCGGATGGCGTTTTCGATCAGCGGCTGCAGGAGTAACTGTGGCACCTTTGCCCGGGGGTGGTATGCCCCGATTTGCCAGTCAACGGCCAGCCTATTTCCGAGCCGGGTCTGCTCGATCTCTACATAGTCGCGACACAGCTCGATTTCCTGCGCAAGCGGCACCAGCTTGCGCGTGTCGGCCATCACCGCGCGGAACAGTTCGGCGATGCCTTCGAGCATCCGTTCGGCCTTGGCGGGATCAGACCGGATCACCGACAGCACCGCGTTCAGGCTGTTGAACAGGAAATGCGGCCGGATGCGCGACTGCAGCGCCTGGTACTTGGCCTCCACCACAGCCGGCGAAAAGGCCCGTTCGCGCAGTTCGTAGTAGTGCTGTATGCCGGCGCCGAGCGCGCAGCCCGCCAGCGCGTGCGCAACCGGCGTCCACGGCCCGCCCGACTCGCGCAGCACGAGCGTCATCCCGTAGGCGACCAGGCCGGGGGTCAGCCACGCAATGGTCCGCTGCAGGATGACGTCGAGCAGCGGTAGCGCGCGCCGCTCGGCGCACCAGAGCATCAGCGTCGTCAGGGTGGCGGGCGCCGCAATGGCGGTAATGCGAAGGAATTGTGCGGCGAACTCCGCCGGCGAGGCCGAATCGGCCAGCGCCGCGGTGAGCGACAGCGCGACGACGATCGCGATGACCCGCAGCAGCACGCCCATGTTGCAGCCGTCGGGTATCAGATGGCGCGGAGTCGGAATCGCCGTCTCGGCCCGAGCCAACGGACCATTTATCGCGGGTGGCGATGCTTTCACGTACCTATAATCGGCGACCGCATACGGCGCGATAGTGAGCCTTCGCGCAATTCGAAGGCCGCCCTCCCCTCGAAACGATTATGTCAGAGCATTCCTCCGATCCGTCCGATCCCCTGTCCGCGAAAAGCAGCGCCTGGTCGGGCCGATTCGAGGAACCGGTTGCCGACTTCGTGCTGCGCTACACCGCATCGGTGGGATTCGACCGGCGCCTGGCCTTTGCGGACATCGAAGGATCGCTCGCCCATGCGGCGATGCTGGCTCGCGCGAAGATCATCTCAAAGGATGATCTCGCAGCGATCGAGCGTGGCTTGGCGCAGATCCGGTCGGATATCGAAGCTGGCGAGTTCCCGTGGAAACTCGAGCTCGAGGACGTGCACCTCAACATCGAGAAGCGGCTGACCGATCTCGTCGGCGACGCCGGCAAGCGGCTGCACACTGGCCGCTCACGCAACGACCAGGTGGCCACCGACCTGCGCCTGTGGCTGCGCGGCGAGATCGATCGCATCGTCGCCGCACTGCGCGCGCTGCAAAGTGAACTCGTCGCGCTGGCCGAGCGCCATGCGGAAAGCGTGATGCCGGGGTTCACCCACCTGCAGGTCGCCCAGCCCGTGACCTTCGGCCACCATCTGCTGGCCTACGTCGAGATGTTCGAGCGCGACCGCGAGCGGATGCTCGACGCACGCCGCCGCGTCAATCGGCTACCGCTGGGGGCGGCTGCGCTGGCCGGCACCACCTTCGCAATCGATCGCGCATTCGTGGCTCAGCGACTGGGGTTCGAGGCCATCGCCGAGAATTCGCTCGACGCCGTCAGCGATCGCGACTTTGCGATCGAGTTCACGGCCGCCGCGGCGCTGCTGATGGTGCATGTTTCGCGGCTCGCCGAGGAACTGGTGCTGTGGATGAGTCCGCGCTATGGCTTCGTCCGGCTGCCCGACCGCTTCACGACCGGCTCGTCGATCATGCCGCAGAAGAAGAACCCCGACGTCCCCGAACTCGCGCGCGGCAAGTCCGGACGCGTCATCGGTCATCTGGTCGGTTTGCTGACGCTGATGAAGGGCCAGCCGCTCGCCTACAACAAGGACAACCAGGAAGACAAGGAGCCGCTGTTCGACACGGTGGATACCGTGCTGGACACGCTACGGGCGTTCATCGAAATGGTGCCGGGCATCGAAGTCGATGTCGCGGCGATGCGGAGCGCGGCGGCAGAAGGTCACTCGACCGCGACCGACCTCGCCGACTATCTGGTTCGGCGCGGTGTCCCGTTCCGGGAAGCCCACGAAGCGGCCGCGCGCGCCGTCAAGCTGGCAGCGACCCGCGGCGTCGAGCTGACCGATCTGCCACTGCGCGAGCTACAGACGCTCTGCCCGCAGTGCGGCGACGATGTATTGAGCGTGCTGACCGTGGAAGGCTCGGTCGCCGCCCGCGACCACATTGGCGGAACCGCACCGCGCCAGGTCCGCCAGCAGATCGAAGCGTGGAACCAGCGCCTCGCCCCCGCTGCGGCCAAAGGCAGGAGCACCGTCTGACCGATACTGCTGGTCTGCCCGCTCGGTCCGACGGTATAGTCGCCCAGCCGCAAGAGGGGAGCGGCAGTTGCGCCTTACCGTTTCCATAGCCTGCGGGACGCGACGCCCGCCGTCGCGCCCGTGATCTGAACGGAGGTCTCGTGAACGCCCTGCTCAGAGTCTCCCGCGCCATCGACGGACTGAACGAGCGCCTCGGACACCTCGCCAACTGGATGATCGTGGTCGCGTGCCTGATCAGCGCCGCCAACGCGATGGTTCGGTATGCGTTCGATCTGTCTTCGAACGCCTGGCTCGAGGTGCAGTGGTATCTGTTCGCCGCAGTCGTGATGCTGGGCGCCTCATACACCTTGCAGCTCAACGAGCATGTGCGCGTCGACATCCTGTACACGCACCTGTCGGAGCGCGGCAAGGAATGGCTCGACCTGCTGGGCGCGGTGTTGTTCCTGATTCCATCGGCGCTGATCATCGCCTGGCTTTCGTGGCCGTTCTTCCGCGAGTCGTGGGCGATCCAGGAGTACTCCACCAACGCCGGTGGCCTGTTGCGCTGGCCGGTGAAGATCCTGATCCCGCTCGGATTCGTGCTGCTCGCGCTGCAGGCAGTCTCCGAGATCATCAAGCGCGCGGCCTCGCTGGCAGGCGCCGCCCGCTACGAAACCCACTACGAGAAGCCGGTCCAATGATCACGCTCGCCATGATGCCGCCGCTGATGTTCGGCGGCCTGGTTTTGATCATGCTGATCGGCTACCCGGTCGCCTTTTCGCTCGCGACGCTGGGGCTGGCGTTCGGGTTCTTCTCGATCTACATGGGCTTCTTCGATTTCGCGTTCCTGCAGGCGATCCCGGGACGCATCTTCGGGAGCATTCTCGCCAACGAGCTGCTGCTCGCGATCCCGTTCTTCACGTTCATGGGAGCGATCCTCGAGAAATGCGGGCTGGCCGAAGACATGCTCGACTCGATGGGTCAGTTGTTCGGCCCGATTCGCGGCGGCCTCGGGTACTCGGTGATCATCGTCGGCTTCATCCTCGGAGCGATCACCGGGACGGTGGCGGCGCAGGTGATCGCGATGGGACTCATCTCGCTGCCGGTGATGATGCGGTACAAGTACAACATGCGCTACGCGACCGGCGTGCTGGCCGCGTCGGGGACGATCACGCAACTGGTGCCGCCGTCGCTGGTGCTGATCGTGCTGGCCGACCAGCTCGGAAGGTCGGTCGGCGACATGTATCTCGGCGCGTGGGGCCCGTCGCTGGTGCAGATCCTGCTGTTCGCCCTGCTCACGTTCGCGATCAGCATCGTCAAGCCGGAATGGGTGCCGGCGGTCCCCAAGTCCGACCTTACACTGCAAGGCTGGGCGCTGTGGAAGAAATGCCTGTGGGGCATCGTCCCGTCGGGAGTGCTGATCTTCCTGGTCCTGGGAACGCTCTTCATGGGTCTAGCCACGCCGACCGAAGCGGGCGCGATGGGGGCGGTCGGAGCGCTCGTGATCGCCGTGCTGCGACACCCAGAGCTCGGCCGCGCGGGCAAGCGGATCTTCGTCATCGGCCTCGTCGCGGCCGGCGTGGCCGCGATCATCGGCATCTATGCGTTCAAGTCGCTCCCGTTCAAGGTCGGGATCGCGGTCCTCTACCTGGCGATCGCCTACCTGACCCTGCGCGCTGCCGTGATCCCGGACCTGAGGGAGCTGATCAGGCGCGCGTACGAGTCGACGATGCGCCTCACGGCGATGGTGATCTTCATCCTGATCGGCTCGACCTGCTTCTCGGTCGTATTTCAGGGCGTCGATGGCGGCCGCTGGCTCGAGCACCTGCTGACGGATCTTCCCGGAGGTATCTGGGGCTTTCTGCTGTTCGTCAACCTGTTCGTGTTCTTCATCGCGTTCTTCCTCGACTTCTTCGAGATCGTCTTCATCATCGTGCCGCTGCTCGCGCCGATCGCGAAAGTGATGCTCGCTCCGGTGGTCGGCGAAGACGCGGCGCTGATCTGGTTCGGCGTGATGCTTTGCGTCAATCTCCAGACCTCGTTCATGCACCCGCCGTTCGGCTTCGCGCTGTTCTACCTGCGCGGCGTCGCGCCCAAGGAGGTGAAGAGCTCGGACATCTACTGGGGCGCGATTCCCTGGGTGCTGCTGCAGTTGGTCCTCGTTGCGCTCGTCATCGCGTTCCCGAACCAGGTGACCATGTTCCTGGACAAGCCCATGGACTATGACCTGGACAAGGTGAAGATCGAGATGCCGGTGCAGTCTCCGGATGAAGACGATCCGATGAAGGCCATGCAGCGCGAATCCGAGACGAAGAAGTGAACGCGCACGCCACGCCGCGCGGAATGCCGTAGGAGATCGCCTCGATGTTCAAACGAATTCTGGTGCCCACGGACGGTTCCGAGCTCGCCGCCAAGGCGGTCACGATGGCGATCGAGCTTGCGCGAACGCACGGTGCATCGCTCGTCGCACTGCATGTGTTTCCGCACCTTGCCCGGCGCCCACCACAGCAGCGCCGCCCCTTTGCTGAAGCAACTCGAAGGCGATTACGAAAGACATCAGCGGGAGCAGGCCAGGGACATCCTGCACGCCGTGGCGAAGGAGGCCGCGGCCGCCGGCGTCGCCGCGGAAGAAGTCGTCGTCGAAAGCGAGGACGTCTACGGCCGGATCATCGAAGCGGCGAAGCAGTACGACTGCGACCTCATCTGCATGGCGTCGCACGGCCGGCGCGGCATGGCCGCGATCGTTCTGGGCAGCGAAACGCACAAGGTGCTGATCCACAGCCCCATTCCGGTGCTGGTGGTCCGCTGACGCAGCCAAAAGCAAACGGCCCTGCGGCAGATGCCGCAGGGCCGTTTCCTTGTGCTGAAGCAGGCGAATTACTTCTTCGCCGACGCCATGAAGTCGTCGTATGTGTTCTCGGTGAACCGGAACCACTGGATCATGTCGTTGCGGTGCGGGATCATCTGCTCGTAGACAGTCTTGAACTTCGCGTTCTTCGCCATCGTTTCCGCATACAGCTCGACGTGCCGCCTTGTAGCAGGCATCCATCACATCCTTGGGAAACGCCTTGAACTGAGTGCCGCTTGCCACCAGGCGCTTCAGCGCGAGCGGATTCTGCGCGTCATACCTCGCAAGCATCCACGTGTTCCCTTCTGCGCATGCCGCCTCGTAGATCGCCTGATACTCCTTCGGCAGTTCGCTGAATGCCTTGATGTTGGTGAACATGTGCAGCGCGGGACCGCCTTCCCACCAGCCCGGGTAGTAGTAGAACTTGGCGACCTTGTTGAAGCCGAGCTTTTCGTCGTCATACGGCCCGACCCATTCCGCCGCGTCGATCGTGCCCTTTTCCAGCGCCGGGTAGATCTCGCCGCCGGCGATCTGCTGCGTCACGACGCCGAGCTTGGCCAGCACCTGGCCGGCGAAGCCGCCGATGCGCATCTTGAGTCCCTGCAGGTCCGCGACGGACTTGATCTCCTTGCGGTACCAGCCGCCCATCTGCGCGCCGGTGTTGCCGCAGAGGAATGCGCGGATGTTGTATTCCTTGTAGAACTCATTCATCACCTTTTCGCCGCCGCTGAACAGCCACCACGCGTTGAACTGACGCGCGTTGAGGCCGAACGGGATCGACGTGCCGAAGGCGAAAGTCGGATCCTTGCCGACATAGTAGTAACTCGCCGTGTGGCCGCACTGCACGGTCCCGTTCTGGACCGCGTCGGCGACCTGCAATCCGGGGACGACTTCACCGGACGCGAATACCTGAACGTCGAACTTGCCCCCGGTGGCATCCTTGCAGACCTTCGATACGACTTCGGATGCGCCGAAGATGGTGTCCAGGCTCTTCGGGAAGCTCGACGCGCAGCGCCATTTGACCGTGGGGCTGGCCTGCGCAAATGCCGGCGCCGTACCGGCGGCCAGTATGCCGGCCAACCCTGTGTGGCCGATAAAGGAACGACGTTGCATGTAAGTCTCCTCGGTGGAGTTGTACTGTTGGAGCGCGGCAGGCTTCGCAGGCGCGACCCGCAGCGGCGCCGGGCATTGTATCGACTGCGCCTGTGACGGCAACGCCTCGGATTCCCGAAGCGTTGACGGGGTCAGCCGCCGGCCAAGGTCATGCCGTCGATCAGCACTGAGCCGCTGATCTTGCTGCCACGGATGACTTCATCGGTGCCGACCGCGGCGATCTGGGTAAACATCTGCTTCAGGTTGCCAGCGATCGTGATCTCCTCGACCGGATAACGGATCTTCCCCTTTTCGACCCAGAACCCGCTGGCGCCGCGCGAATAGTCGCCGGTGACGTAGTTGACTCCCTGCCCGATCAGTTCGGTCACCAGCAACCCGGTGCCAAGCCGCCGCAGCATGACTTCGAAGTCGTCTTCCTCGTCGGTATCCGCCGACGTCAGCCGCAGGTTGTAAGAGCCGCCGGCGTTGCCGGTGGATTCCATCCCCAGTTTGCGCGCCGAGTAGCTCGACAAGAAATATCCTTCGAGCCGGCCATTGCGCACGACGTCGCGCTTGAGCCCCCGCACGCCCTCCTCGTCGAACGGGCTGGAACCCGGCCCGCGCGGCAGATATGGGTCCTCCTCGACACTGACGTGCGGCGCGAACACCATCTTCCCCAGAGAATCGACCAGGAATGACGATTTGCGGTACAGCGCACCGCCGCTGGCCGCCTGCACGAAGCTGCCGAGCAGCCCGCACGCGAGCGGCGCCTCGAACAGCACCGGGCACTGGCGCGTCGAAAGGGAGCGCGCACCCAGTCTGGCGAGAGCGCGCCGCGCCGCATAGCTGCCGACAGCCTCCGGCGAAGCCAGCTCCGCGTGCACCCGACACGAGCTGAACCAGTCGTCGCGCTGCATGCCGGAAGAATTGCGCGCGATTGGAGAGACAGAAATCGAGTGCCGCGAATACGGATAACCGGCCATGAAGTCGCGCGTGTTCGCCAGCACGAAGTGCCCGGACGAGGTGTAAATATTCGCGCCTTCGGAATTGACGATCTGGGGGCTCACCGCGAAGGCGGCGGCCTCGCACTGCTGCGCCAGCCTGATCGCTTCCTCGGTATCGAGCAGCCACGGATGGAACAGGTCGACGTCACGCGGCTTCCTCTCGAGCACGTCTTCGTCGGGCAGACCTGCCGCGTCGTCCTCGGCGGTATAGCGCGCGATGTTGTGGGCCGCGGCGACCGCCTCGCGCACGGCAGACGGTGAGAAGTCGGAGGTGGACGCATGCCCGCGCCGCTGGCCCAGGTAGACGGTGACGCCCAGCCCCTTGTCGCGAGTGTGCTCGATCGTCTCGACCTTGCGCTTGCGGACCGTGACCGACAGCCCGGTCGATTCGCTGGCCTCGCACGACGCGTCCGAAGCGCCGAGCGAGCGGGCGTGGGCGAGTGCATCCTGCGCGAGCTCGCGCAGTCGGTCGTCGGAAATCGAGAATACGGTCATGCGGCAGTTATGCAGGATTGGCCTTTGTCGCACCGTGGTTCGGTGGATGCGGTCGCCCGAGGCGGCGCTTTGTGCTCGGTATGATAAACAACGATGACTCGCGACGAACCGGACCAGGCGGCGGGCGCTGCGCACGAGCTGCCGAGCAAGACTCAGCGCAAGAAGGATTCGCACGCACTGCAGGAGCTCGGCGTGCAACTGGTGGGGCTGCGACGCGACCAGCTGGAGCGCATCGACCTGCCCGATGCGGTGCGCGATGCAGTCGAGTTTGCGCATCGCGTCACCGCTCACGAAGCCCGGCGGAGGCACCTGCAGTACCTCGGCAAGCTGATGCGGCAGCTCGATGCGCGCGAGCTGCGCGAGGCGATCGCTCGCGTCACTGGCGAGTCGCGCGCGGCGGTGTCGCTGATGCATCAGGCCGAGCGGTGGCGCGATCGATTGCTGGACGACGACGCCGCGTTGACCGACTTCGTCGCCGAGCATCCGGCCGCGGACGTGCAGTGGCTGCGCACGGCGATCCGCGCGGCACGGCGCGAGCACGCGATGGAACGTCCACCTCGCCATGCGAGGGAACTCTATCGTTGGCTGCACGAGCAACTTGAAATCGGGGCAGGTGCATGACAGTCGTCCGTCGCCACGCCGATGAACTGATTCTCGGTCTCGTATCAATCTCGGACCGCGCCTCGCAGGGTCTGTATGCGGACCAGGGCCTCCCCGCACTGCGCGCCTGGTTCGAGCGCGCGCTGGTTTCGCCGTGGCAGGCGCATGAACGCCTGATCGCTGACGAACGCGAGATCATCGAGCAGACGCTGATCGAACTCGTCGACACCGTCGGCTGCGACCTGGTCCTGACGACAGGCGGCACCGGTCCGGCGCGACGCGACGTGACTCCGGAGGCGACCCTGGCTGTCGCGACGCGCGAAATGCCCGGCTTCGGCGAGCAGATGCGGCGCATTTCGCTCGAGTTCGTCTCGACGGCGATACTGTCACGGCAGGTCGGCGTATTGCGCGAGACCGCCTCACACGTAGCGCTGATCCTGAATCTGCCGGGCCAGCCGAAAGCGATCAGCGAAACGCTCGAGGGTCTGAAGACATCGGAAGGAACGGTGCGCGCCCACGGCATCTTTGCCGCCGTACCCTACTGCATCGACCTGATCGGCGGACCCTATATCGAAACCAACGCGGACGTCGTCAAGGCGTTCCGTCCGAAGAGTGCGATACGCGGAACATCCTGATGAAGCGCGACCCGTTGCAAGCTGTCGAACTGCAGACCCATCCGTCGCCGGACGCCAGCGTGATCTGGCTGCACGGCCTCGGCGCAGATGGATACGACTTCATTCCGGTCGTGCGTGAACTCGAATCGCTGGGGACACCGGCGGCCCGCTACGTTTTTCCGCACGCGCCGACGCGGCCGGTCACCATCAACCGCGGCTACGTGATGCGGGCGTGGTATGACATCCTCGGCACCGATCTCGTGCAGCGCGAGGACGAAGACGGCATCCGCGATTCACAGCAGCACGTCGAGGCGCTGATCGCGCGCGAAGTCGAGCGCGGCACGCCGCGCGATCGCATCGTGCTGGCCGGTTTTTCGCAGGGAGGCGCCATCACGCTGCAGACCGGGCTCAGGCAGCGTGAGCCGCTGGCTGGACTGATGGCGCTGTCGAGCTATCTTCCGCTCGTCGCGCAGTTTGCCGCCGAGCGCGCCGATGGCAGCCGCAGCGTGCCCATCTTCATGGCTCACGGCCGCAGCGATCCGGTGATCCCGCTAGCGCGTGGGATCGCCTCACGCGATGCGCTGACGGCCGCTGGCTACGCGGTCGAGTGGCACGAGTACGAGATGCCACATTCGGTGTGCGAAGAAGAGATCCGACACATCGCTGCCTTCCTGACGCGCGTGCTAGGAAGCTAGCGCCGGTCGAGACTCCAGGCACCGGGCCCGGCAACCGTCAGCATCATCAGTCCGCCGGCGATGGCAAGGTCCTTCAGAAACAGGATCTGCTGCATCATCTGCTGCGCGGCCGGCATCGCCCAGTAGTTGTGAAAAAGAAATGCTGCTGCCAGACAGAAGAGCGCAAGCGCAATGGCCGCCCAACGGGTCTTGAAGCCGACGATCAGCGCGATGCCTGCGCCCAACTCCAGAATGATCGCCGCGACCGCCAGCACCTGCGGCAGCGGCAGGCCGACCGACGAGATGTAGCCGACGGTACCTTCGAAGCCCCCGATCTTCCCGTAGCCGGAAACGAGGAACATCGCTGCCAGCAGGATGCGCCCAACGAGCGCCAGGGCGTTGTAAGTGGTCGTCATCGGTTGTGCGCTCCTTTCGTGATCACGGCAGGTCGAAAGCCAGCACTTCAGCGTCCGCCCCGTCGGTCAACGCGATGCGGGATTGCCCGCTGACCTTCGCCGCGTCGCCTGCAGCAAGCCGCTGGCCGTCGACGTTGATGCTGCCGCGCGCTACATGCACATACGCGCGCCGGCCGTCGGCGACATCGAGCGTCGCGGCCTCCGCGCCGTCGAACAGGCCCGCGTAAACGCGTGCGTCCTGGTGGATCGTCACCGAGCCGTCCACCCCGTCCGGCGAGGCGACCAGCCGCAGTCGCCCGCGCTTGTCCGCGGCCTCGAACCGCTTCTCCTCGTAACTCGACGCGATCCCGGTCACGCGCGGTTCGATCCAGATCTGCAGAAAATGAGTGGTTTGTGTCTTCGAGTGGTTGAACTCGGAGTGCGTCACCCCGGTGCCCGCGCTCATTCGCTGCACGTCACCCGGCCGGATCACCGAACCAGTGCCCATGCTGTCCCGATGCGCGAGTTCGCCGTCGAGCACGTAACTGATGATTTCCATGTCCCGGTGACCATGGGTGCCGAATCCCATGCCGGGCGCCACGCGGTCCTCGTTGATCACGCGCAGCGGCCCGAAGCCCATGTGCTGCGGGTCGTGGTAGTCGGCGAACGAAAAGCTGTGGTACGACTTCAACCAGCCGTGGTCGGCATATCCGCGTTCACTGCCGCGCCGTATCGTCAACACTGGGAGTCCCTGGTCGGTAGCGGACCGCGAGCATATCGCGCGCCCGCGGGTTCCCGCGGATACGGCTGCTCCCCTTCGGCTTCAGGAGGTACGTGTCGCGCGCGGAACCAGCGGCGTGACGTTGGGCGGCAGCCCCGCGCCCTGCGCAAAGGAGAAACGATTCTTGCCTTTGAGTTTGGCGTCGTACATTGCCAAGTCCGCCAATTGCAGCAGGCGCTCGAGGTCGCGCCCCTGCTCTGGCGCCAGAGCGATGCCGATGCTGGCCGACACGCTGAGTGTCGGGCGGCCCTGCTGCTGGACCAGAGGCTGCTCGATCGCCTGCAGCAGCCGCGTTGCGATCCGCTCGACTTCGAGAACCGAGCCGACGTCAGGCACCAGTACGGCGAACTCGTCGCCGCCGCGGCGGGCGACCGTATCCTGCGGGCGCATCACCCGCGTCAGCCGCGCGGCGATTTCGCGCAGAGTGACGTCACCGACCTCGTGCCCGTAGCGGTCGTTGACCTCCTTGAAACCGTCGAGATCGATTGCAAACACCGCGCAACTGACCTTGCGCAGTTCCGATGTCGCCAGCGCCGCTGCGGCACGCTCGGCCAGCAGGCGGCGATTCGGCAGCCCTGTCAGGTCGTCGTGCTGCGCTTCGTGCAGCGCGCTGGCTTCGCGCTGTTTCAGCGTGTCGATGTCGGCGATGACCAGCACGAATTCGCCGGCGGCAATCGAACGCGTCGTGATCTGGCACCAGGCCGCCCCTTCGCCATTGCCCTGACCCAACCGGGCGCCGCGTTGCACCCGCAGTTCACGCACGACCGCAGCATCACGCGCCTGCGCTTGCTCGGCCGCCAGCGTCATTTCTTCCCAGTCTTCGTGCTCGAGCAGGCATTCGCTGAGCGGCACTCGTGACAGCTGATCGGGCGGCAGTCCTGCAAGGCGCAGGAACGCGTCGTTGCATCGCTGCACCAGTCCCTGCTTGACGACCGCGATGGCCTGGCCGGCCGAATCGAGCACGGTGCGTTCGACACGCAGCGCTTCCGACAGCCGTGTTTCGCGCGACTTCAGCGCGGTGAGATCGGCATTCATGCCGACCGCTCCCGCGAATCGCCCGCCCGGATGCCGCAGCGGCACTGCGCTGATCGACACGATGACGCGCCGGCCGTCCTGCTTGATATGCACCGCCTCGAGATCGCGGATCGGCCGCCCTTCGCGCAAGCCCTCGAACGCACGATTTACCGCGGGCTGCTCGGCATCGGTCGGCAGCAGGACCGTGGCGGGCCTGCCCAGCAGTTCGCGCGACTCGTAGCCGTAGATGTCGCGCGCGGCCCGGCGGCTAGCGAAGGTCAGCGTGAAATTCTCGTCGCACGCCCAGATCAGGCTCGCTGAGGCCTCGACCAGCGACTTGTACTGCGCCTTGCTTCGACGCAGGCGATCGATCTCCAGAAGTTCCGACGGAGACGCGATCGTGTCGAGCACCAGCGCAGCGAGCACGCCCTTGCCCTCGAAGGGAACGAAGTGGCTGCGCAGATTCAAGCGACCGCCGGAGCGGCTGGTTCGCGCGTTCCGAACATCGAAAGTCGCCTTGCCCTGCAGCGCCTTCTGCAGAGCCGCCTCCACCACAGGTATCGACTCGGGCTTGAAGGCGAACGCCGCCTGCCATTCGGGCCGCGTGCGCGCTTCGGCCACCATGCCCCAGCGCCCGGGATCCGGTCCGGTCGCATGCACGACGCGGCCGTTGGCATCGACCAGCCAGACCACGACGGGCAGCCGCGCCAGCAGATCCGCACCGGCTGAGACGGCCGGCCGTGGAGCCGGCGCGGAGCGTGCAGCCGCGATGGTGCCGATCACCGAACTGGCACCCTCGCCGGCGCCTGGTCGCACCATGCAGACGACGCGCACGTCGCGCGACACGCCCTGCGTGTCGCGCAGTGCCATGCTTTCGTCGAACACCGTTCCAGCGCGCAGGAAGTCGCGATACAGCCCGTTGACGCGCTCGCGATCATCGGGCCTCAGCAGGTATGCCAGCGGAAAAACTGTCGGATCGACAACGCGCTCTGACTCGTCGGGAGGCGAAAACTCGCTCGGCACGACCAGCACGCCACGCTCGTCTCGATACCACGGCAGGCCCTGCAGCCCGCCGATCCATTCGGCAAAACGCCGCGCGTCCTCGAGGATGCGCGCCGGGCCGAACGGCTCATGCATCGCGCGTGTCAACGCGATCACCAGCGTCGAGGTCGCGCGACCCGGCTCCATGTAGCGGACACGTCCCGACCACAAGGCGCCGCCGAACGTGCGGTCGGCCGGTCGCACTTCAATCGGAGCGCTCGACTCCGAACGGTGCTTCTCGGGCTGCAGCGCCTCCGGCGGTTCGGCGATCAGGCATTCCTCGATGGAATGGCCGAGGATCGCGCGCTCGCTAGTGCCGATGAACTCGCACGCCGATCGATTGACCTCGATGATGCGGCCGTTGCGCGCAACGATGACCGGCGTGGGCATCGCGTGGATCGCTGCCTGCCAGCCGAACTTGGTCGGGTTGCTGATCAGCGACTGCGCGATGCGTCGCTCGGCGTGGCGACTCAGCGGTTGCTGCCGCCCGAGCCACCAGACCGCCAGCAGCCAGAGCGGAAATCCATAGGCGAATGACGTCAGCGAGTCACTTGTCCGGATGGCGATGATCCCGAGAACGACCACCCAGGCGGCGATGTAGAACGTCCAGACACGCGGCCAGCCGCCGAAACTGAGTGCGGCGAGCAACACTGCGCCTGCCGCGGCGAATCCACCGGGGCCGGAGAAATACGCAGCAGGTCGCGGCACCAGCGTGACCAGCGCGAGCCACAGCGCCACTTCGACAGCAGCGCAGGCCAGGTACTGGCCGGCGATCCGCGTTTCGGCCGTGATCGGACGGCGCGCGTCCCCATAGATCGTCGCCAACAGATAGCGCGCACCGGCCGTCACCGCATAAAGCGCCAGCCAGCCCCAGACGAGCGGAGGCGCGTCGACCAGCGATGCGCTCGCCGTGGCCACGAGCCCAACCAGCAGCAAAGCGGGGAGCAGCCGGCGCTCGACCGCGAAAGGAACGCGCAAGTCCATCCGAACTTCGGGTCCGCGCGTGGTCACCGCTCGCCGCAGCGTGCTGAGTCCCCGGCTGTTGGCCTTGCTGTCGATCGCTGGCTCCGTCCCTGGTCGCGCCGCTTCCGTCCGCCATGCTAGCGGCCGCGCGAAATGCGCAGCAATCACCTTCAGTCGGACGAGCGAAGGTTAGACCGAACGGATGAGGAGCGCTCGTTGTATCGAGCTCGAGTGGAACTCGAGCGAGCTCAGTCGAGCCGGGTCGGCTCGAGCGGACGGCGGTTCAGCTCGCCGGCCAGCTGGTAGCGGTTTTTTCCGGCCGCCTTGGCGGCATACATCGCGTTGTCGGCCGCGCCGAGCAGCGTCTCGAAATCGTGGCCGTCGCTCGGGAAAAGTGCGACACCGACGCTCCCATGCAGACGCAGCGTGCGACCAAGGTTCTCGACGTTCTCGCTGGCCGCCGCAATCAGCTTTTCCGCGACCACCATCGCGATCGAGGGCTGCTCGATTTCGGGCAACAACACGACGAACTCGTCGCCGCCGGTTCGCGCGACGACGTCGTAGTCGCGCAACACCCCGGACAACCGCAGTGCAACGCGCTTGAGCAGATTGTCGCCGTACGAATGCCCGAACAGATCGTTGATCTCCTTGAACCCGTCCAGATCGAGCACCAGTACCGAGGCCAGCCGCCGCTTCTTCATGGCGACCGACAGCAGCCGGCGCGCGTGTTCGCTCAGCTGGCGCCGGTTCGGCAGCCCGGTCAGGTCGTCGTGATTGGCCTGGTGCCAGGCCAGTTCCTCGCGCCGCTTCAGCGACGTGATATCAGTCAGCACCAGGATGCAGGTGCCCGGATCGCCGACCTGGCGCGCTGTCAACTGGCACCAGACGTTGCGGCCATCGTTCGCACGCAGCATCACTTCGTGGATCGCAGCTTCACCACGAACAGCCGATGCGCGGGTCGCCTGGTCGATCGTTTCCCAGTCGGTTCGCGTGGCCAGGATTTCGCCGACCGGCTGGCCGATCAGCGCCTCGCGCGTGACCCCCAGCATGCGGGCCAGCGCGCGGTTCGGGCTGTCGATCCGGCCGTTGCGAACGAACACGATGCCCTCGCCGGCGGCCTCGAAGATCGCCTGCTGGTTGCGCATTGCCACGTTGAGCTCGCGCTCGCGCTGCTTCATCGCGGTGATGTCGGCGCAGACGCCGGTCACCGACTCGACCTGTCCGGCCTCGTTGAGCAGCGGCAGCGCGCTTACCGTGACATGCAGAGCCGCACCGCGCCGATCGCGCAGCACTGCTTCCATCTCGAACACCGGCCGGCCATGCATCACCGGCGAGAATCGCCGCAGGAACTCGCGGCGCGTGAACCCCGGGCCGTTGAAATCCGCCACGTGCCGGCCGAGCATCTCGCGCGGTTCGGCGCCGAACATGTCGCGGCACGCGCGCTCGGACACGAACGTGATGCGGCCGCCGGCGTCGCACACCCAGATCAACGACGGCGACGCCTCGACCAGCGCCCGATAGCGTCGCTCGCTGTCGATCAGTCGGTGCTCGGCCAGGCGATGGTCGGTGTTGTCGACGATCGACATCACCAGCCGCGTCGGCTTGCCATCGCTGCCCCGCACCGATTCGCCGCGCAGGATCACCCACACGTAGCTCCCATTGGCGCGCCGCAGTCGGCACTCCTCGCGCAACGCCGCGCCGGAGTCCATGTGGCGCCGACGCGCAGCCAGCACACGCGAGCGATCGTCAGGATGCAGCGCGTCGGAGAAGCGGTGATCCTTCAGGAGGCTCTCGCCGTCGTCATAGCCGAGGATGCTGTGGTAGCGCGCCGAGAAGAATCGCTCGCCGGTGAGCAGGTTGGTGTCTGCGATGCCCGCGTCGATCGCGTCGAGCGCGAGGCGCAGTTGCTCGCGGCTGCGGTTGAGGTCGGCATTCGCGTGCTCCTGCGTACGCGCCGACATATCAGCGCGCTGCCGCTGCGATAGATTGTTCGACAGAGCGCGCTTCAGCCATTGCGCCGTCAGCGCCGCGCCGACCAGAGTCATGGCCCACGTCAGCAGCAGCAGTTCCTGCTGCGGCACTTCGCGCGAAACCAGCACGACTAGCTGTGCGAAGCCAACGGGTATCGCGAACGCGAACCAGGGCAGTCCTGCCGGTGCGAAGGGCAACAGCACGCCGAGCATTACCAGTAGGCTGATGCCCAGCTGGAAGCGCAGTCCGAAATCGCTCGCCGCGGGCACCAGCACCAGCAGCAGTGCCCAGGTGATGCCCTCGCCGGCTGCCAGCAGCGCATACCACTCGGAATGCGCCGGCAGGCGACGCGGGTGCGCAGCGAGGTGCGTCAGCGAACGCTGGCAATAGATCGTGCGCGCGATCACCGTCAGCGCGAGCGTCGACCACCAGACCGACGCCGCAACAACTCGCTCCTCGCGCCATAGCAGCAGCACCGCAAGCAGACCGAACGCCAGACTGGCATACCAGGTGGTGCGACCCAGTCCGACGGCGACTTTGAACAGTTCGGCGGTGACAGCGGGTCGGGCCACGGAGGTTGAGATGCGGTAGCTGAGGTGAAAAACTATGGGCCGACGATTCGCCGGCATCGACGCATAATCGCCGCAATGGCGCGCACCCTGAGCCGCGATTTGCTGGGCGGTTCAGGCGGAAATCACCCGCATGCCGAGCTCAAGTCGACCGCTGCCGCCCAAATGCCCGAATACCGGGGTCGTTTCGCCCCCTCTCCCACCGGCCCGCTGCACGCGGGGTCGCTGGCCGCTGCGCTCGCCAGCTGGCTCGACGCGCGCGCACATCGCGGTCGCTGGCTGGTGCGTATCGAGGACCTCGACCCGCCGCGCGAAATTCCCGGAGCCGCGCGCGACATCATCGACACGCTGCAGGCGTTCGGCATGGAGCCGGATGAGCCGGTCGTGTACCAGAGTCGCCGCGAAGCACTCTACGAAGCAGCGCTGGCGCGGCTGCAGGCGCAGGGCGAAATCTACGGCTGCGCGTGTTCGCGCGCGGAGATCGGGCAGGCGCTGGCCGCGGGATCAGTCGCCGGGCCCGCGTATCCGGGCACCTGTCGCGGCGGCACCGGCGGTCGTGCGATCCGCGCGTGGCGCTATCGCGTGAGCGCCGGCGTCGTGGCCGTCGAGGATCGCAGAGCCGGGCGTTTCGCACAGGACATCGGGCACGAGGTCGGCGACTTCATCGTGCGTCGTGCCGACGGGTTGTGGGCCTACCAGCTCGCGGTGGTCGTCGACGATGCCGACCAATGCATCAGCGACGTCGTGCGCGGGGCCGACCTGCTCGACAACACGCCGCGCCAGATCGCCCTGCAGCGCAGCCTGGGCATCACGACACCGCGCTATATGCACGTGCCGGTGGTCGCTAACGCGCGCGGCGAGAAGCTCTCGAAACAGACCGGAGCGCGAGCGCTCGAGCGTGACGACCCACTGAGCGAGCTCGAACGGGCCGCCCACCACCTCGGACTACCTCGCATCGGCGGCGCGACGGTCGAGGCCTTTCTACGCGGCGCGACAACCACCTGGGCCGAGCGACAGGCGACCGAGGGCGCTGGTCCCTCCAAGTGACGACACGGGTGACAGCAACTTGTTCGCACCGTGCGAGCGTCGACTTTACGAGACGCGCCGGCCTTGCCTTCAGGTGACCGCGGCCCGCGGGCCTTGTTCTACCTCAAGAGTCGCCTGCCGACGCTCGCCAGCGGTCGCGGGTCCTGGGTTAGGATCGAACCCGTCCGATTTGGATTTTCTCGGGACAGCGGCTCCTTTCCGCAACGACATCGGGACACGCAATGACAACGACGGCTCGCAGCTGGTGGAGAGTTCTCGGCATCCTGGTAGTCGGAGCAGTCGCGGGGGTCGTCGGCGTGGCCGCAACGACCGAGATGGTCCACTGGTCCAGCACCAATGAATTCTGTTCGGGGAGTTGCCACTCGATGCAGTGGGTTGGCAAAGCCTATCAACGGGGTCCCCACGCGAAGACCTCGGTCGGAGTGACCGCCGGATGTGCCGACTGTCACATTCCCTATGAGAGTCAACACGCCAATCCATGGCAATACGTCCAGCTGATGGTCCACAAGGCGAAATCGGGAATCAAAGATGTGTACCACGAGGCCAAGGGCACGATCGATACGGAGCAGAAGTGGCTGCAGGAGCGAGAGCGGCTCTCGACCCATGTGAAGGCGTGGATGGCCTCGAACAACTCACTGACTTGCCGCGGTTGCCACGACCTGAGCAAGATGTCGAGCCCAGACAAGCCGGCCGTCGCGGAGATGCATGCACCCTTCGTCAAGGCCGATGGCGTCGTCTGCATCGAGTGCCACACCAATGCCGGGCACGTCTACGAATCGACGAAGTCCGCGGCTGCCGCAACGACCGCGAGCCGCTGACAGAGTCTATGGAGCGGATTTGTCGCATGAAGAAGTCGACGCTTGCGGCGTGCGTACTGGCGACGCTTTGCGGTGCGGTCTTCGCGCAATCCGGCACCTACGCGTTGCGACAGTTGACACCCGAGTCGGCCGCGAAAGCGACCCGCGCCGCGCTTGACGAATGTCGCAAGCGCGGCTACCAGGTGACCGTGGCCGTGGTCGATCGCGGCGGCGTCGCGCAAGCGCTGATGCGCGACCGTTTCGCCGGACCGCATACCGTGCAGACCGCGATCAACAAGGCGTACACCGCGATCAGTTTCCGCACCGACACGCTGGAGTTGGCCGTCGGCACGCAGGCCTCCAGTCCGAGCTCGGGGATCCGCCAGATCCCGAACGTCGTCGCGGTCGGCGGCGGAGTCAACATCGCCGCCGGCGGAACGACGGTGGGTGCAATCGGCGTGTCGGGTGCCCCGGGCGGCGTCGAGGACGACGCCTGCGCCAAGGCCGGCATCGCAGCCATTCGCGACGAACTGGAGTTCTGACCGCCGAACAGCGGTAACAGCAGTGAGCCCGCGTAGCATCGCGGGCCAGTGAACCGCCCTCCCTCCGCTTCCACCGTCGCCCTGCTCATTGCCCCGCCACTGTTTTGGGCGGGCAACGCGGTCGTCGCCCGTGCGCTAGTCGGCGAGTTTCCGCCGCTGGCGCTGTCTTTCGCGCGCTGGGCGGTCGCGCTGCTGCTGATCCTGCCGTTCGCCTGGCGCGGACTACGCGATGGATGGCCCGCATTGCGCGGGCAATGGACGGTGATCGCCGCGATCAGTGCCCTCGGCGTCGGCTGCTACAACTCGCTGCAGTATCTGGCGCTGCAAACCTCGACGGCCGTCAATGCGACGCTGATCGGCGCGTCGGCACCCGTTGTCAATCTGCTGATCGGCGCCGCCTTCTTCGCGTCGCCAGTCGTGCGCGGGCAATGGATCGGCGCCGCGCTGTCAATGTGCGGCGTGCTGATCGTGATGGCGCGTGGCGACCTTGACAATCTGGCACGCCTGCAGCTCGACCGCGGGGACCTGATCATGCTGGTGGCCACAGTCAGCTGGAGCGTCTACACGTGGCTGCTGCGCACTCGCCGGCCGGCACTGGCGGCGACGCCGTTTCTGGCACTGCAAGTTGGCCTCGGCGCGCTGATGATCCTTCCCTTCGCGGTGATCGAGTACCTATGGACCGGAGCGACCGCGTCCATCACGGGCTCGAACGTTGCAGCACTCGCCTATGTGACGATCTTTCCGTCGCTGATCGCCTACTTCTGCTGGGATCGCGGCGTCGCGCGCGCCGGAGCAGTCTTGCCGATGTACTTCGTCAATCTGACTCCGGTGTTCGCCGGCCTACTGTCCTATGCCGTCCTCGGCGAGGATATCGGCCTGCATCACCTGCTCGGCGGCGCCCTGATCATCGCGGGCATCCATCTTGCCAGCCGGCTGGCGGCACCCCCTGTGTCGCGCGCGGCCTCCGGCTGAACGCTGGATACAATCCGCGGCTTACGCCTTCGTCCTTTCACGTTACCGCGACCGCGGACCGATCCGCATGCCAATGCGCAACGACCAGCCGGTCACATTCCGGCGCGGCGATTATCAGCCGTCGGAATACCGCATCGACCGGGTCCAACTGGAGTTCGATCTAGACGCGGAGCGGACGCTGGTGACTTCTACGTTCGATGTGCGGCGGGAACCCGCAGGCGAAACACGCCAGTCATTAAGGCTCGACGGCGAAGACCTGGAGCTGGTTTCGGTCGCACTCGACGGACACACGCTCGATTCTGCCGCGTACGAGCAGCGCGACGGTGGGCTGACGATCCACCGCCCGCCCGATGCCTTCACGCTGCGTGTCGCCAATTACATCCGCCCGGGCGCCAACACCGAGCTGATGGGGCTGTTCGTCTCCAACGGCAGTTTCTTCACCCAGTGCGAGGCCGAGGGCTTCCGCCGCATCACCTACTTCCTCGACCGACCCGACGTCATGGCGCGTTATCGCGTAACGCTGCGGGCCGGCAGGTCCACCTACCCGGTGCTGCTCGCCAACGGCAATTTGGTCGAACAGCGCGACCTTGAGGACGGGCGTCATATGGCCGTGTGGGACGACCCGTATCCCAAGCCGAGCTACCTGTTTGCGCTGGTCGCCGGGCGCTTCGTCGCCGCCCAGTCCACCTGGCGCAGGTCAAACGGCCGCGAAGCGCTGCTGCAGGTGTGGGTGGCTGAGGGCGACCTCGACAAGGCGGGCCATGCAATGGCGAGCTTGCGGCACGCGATCGAGTGGGACGAGCGGCGTTTTGGACTGGAACTCGATCTCGACCGCTTCATGATCGTCGCCTCGAACGACTTCAACCTGGGAGCGATGGAGAACAAGGGACTCAACATCTTCAACGCCAAGTACGTGCTGGCGAATTCCGATGTCGCCACCGATGTCGATCACGCAAGCATTGAATCAATCGTCGGGCACGAGTATTTCCACAACTGGACCGGCAATCGCGTGACGTGCCGCGACTGGTTCCAGCTTTCGCTGAAGGAAGGGCTGACGGTCTTCCGCGACCAGGAGTTCTCCGCCGACATGCAGGCAGAGGCGTCAAGCCGCGCAGTCAAGCGGATCGAAGACGTGCGGTCATTGCGCGCCTTGCAGTTTCCCGAGGATGCGGGGCCGATGGCGCATCCGGTGCGGCCGGACAGCTACCAGGAGATCAGCAACTTTTACACCGCCACGGTCTATGAGAAGGGCGCAGAGGTCGTGCGCATGATGCAGACGCTGGTGGGCGTCGCGGGTTTCCGTCGTGGTATGGATCTGTATTTCAAGCGACACGACGGGCAGGCGGTCACGTGCGACGACTTTGTCTCCGCGATCGCTGACGCCAACGGGCGGGATTTCAGCCAGTTCCGGCGCTGGTACTCGCAGGCGGGAACACCGCGCGTCCGCGCCGCAGGCACTTACGACCCGATCCGGCGCACCTACGAGCTGACGCTGACTCAGCACATTCCGGCCACCGCGGGTCAGCCGGTGAAAGAGTCCTTCCATATCCCGTTCGCCGTCGGCCTGATCGACAGCGCTGGGCGCGACCTGCCGTTGCGGCTCGAAGGCGAGGCGTTCGCCGCGCAGACAACGCGCGTGCTCGAGCTGACCCAGCCGACCCAGAGCTTTCGCTTCGTCGATGTCCGCGAGCGACCGGTGCCATCACTGCTGCGCAATTTCTCTGCACCGGTGATCGTCGAGCATCCGCACGACGAGCGCGAACTGGCTTTCCTGGCCTGCCATGATCCAGATCCGTTCAATCGCTGGGAGGCCGGCCAGTGCCTGGCGATGACGCGGTTGATGCGGCTGTCCGACGATGCCGAGGCGGGCCGCCCGCTCGTGCTGGATGACGAATTCGTTAAGGTAATGGCAGCGCTGCTGGCCGACGACACGCTGGCCCCAGCATTCCGTGAACAGGTACTGACGCTGCCGGCGGAGGGCTTCATCGGCGAGCAGCGCGCGGTGGTCGATCCCGAGGCGATACGGGCTGCGCGTCGCCATGTGCAGAGCGAGCTCGGCCGCCGCCTTGCAGCAGCCTGGAAGGCTATCTACGACAGTCACGACACGCCGGGCGAGTATTCACCGGCCGCGGAACCCGCCGGCCGCAGGGCGTTGCGCAACCTCGCACTCGCGTACCTGGTGGAGGGCCGCGTGGCGGGCGCCATTGAGCTTGCGCACCGTCAGCTGGCGTCCTCCACCAACATGACCGATCGCCAGGCGGCGCTGGCGATGATCATCAACAGTGGTTCGGCGACCAAGGCCGACGTGATGGTGCATCTGGCACGCGCTTGGCAGCACGAGCCGCTGCTGATGAACAAGTGGTACCAGCTGCAGGCCACCGCGATGACGCAGCCCGGCGAACCGCCGGTCGTCGACCGCGTGCGCCGGCTGCTGCATCACCCGGGCTTTTCGCTCGCGAATCCGAACAACGTGTTCGCGCTGATCCGTTCGTTCTGCACGAACAACGAGGCAGAGTTCCACCGTCGCGGCGCGGCCGGGTACGACTTCTGGGCCGAGCAGGTGCTGACGCTCGACCGCATCAACCCGACGATCGCGGCGCGCATCGCCCGTGCGCTGGATCGCTGGCGCAAGTACACGCCCGACCGGCAGCAAGGGATGCGCCGCGCGTTGGCGCAGGTCGCTTCCGCGCGCATGCTGTCACGCGACGTCCGTGAAATCGTCAGCAAGTCGCAGGAGCAATGATGGCCAGGCTTTCACTCACGCATTACCTGATCCGCCGCGAACGCGAGCACGGGCTCGACTGGAGCTTCGCCCGCTGCTCCGAGAGCGTCGTACGTGCCGGGTTACAGCGCGAACTCGGGCAGCTTCTTGGTCGCTAACGAGTTCTTCAAGGTCACGTAGACAGGCAAGCCGGCTGCGTACCGAGGATAGTCCTCGCCCTGGATCAGCGGCATCAGGTAGCGCTTGCACTTTTCGGTGATGCCGTAGCCGTCCTCGGTGATGAAATCCCGTGGCAGGAACTTCTCGACATTGGCGACGTCCTTCAGGTCGGCGACACCGATCCTGTACTTGTAGGGCGCATCGGAGATCCGTTCCACCGTCGGCATCACCGAGTTGTGACCCTTGAGCGCCAGCTCAACCGCCTTCTTGCCGATCTCGTACGCCTGCCTGACATCGGTCCGCGATGCGATGTGACGGGCGGCGCGCTGCAGGTAATCGGCCACGGCCCAGTGAAACTTGTAACCGTGGGCTTCCTTGATCATGCTGGCGACCACCGGCGCAGCGCCGCCCAGTTGAGCGTGACCGAAAGCGTCGCGTGTTCCCTGCTCGGCGATGAACTTGCCGTCGGGGTAATGGCACCCTTCCGACACCACGACCGTGCAGTAGCCGAAGTCTTCGACCTTCCGCTTTACGGCGGCCAAGAATCGATCCGGATCGAACTCGATTTCCGGAAACAGGATGATCACGGGGATCCCCTGCTCGGCCACCAGTCCGGCCGCCGAAGCGATCCATCCGGCGTGGCGGCCCATGACTTCCAGTACGAATGCCCGGGTCGAGGTCTTGGCCATCGAGCGCACGTCGTAGCTCGCCTCCAGGGTGGATACGGCGACGTACTTGGCGACAGAACCGAAGCCGGGGCAGCAGTCGGTGATCGGCAGGTCGTTGTCGACCGTCTTGGGGACGTGGATGGCCTGCAGCGGATAACCCAATTTCTCGGACAACTGGCTCACCTTGTAGCAGGTGTCGGCCGAGTCACCGCCTCCGTTGTAGAAGAAGTAGGCGATGTCGTGCGACTTGAACACGTCAATAAGACGCTCGTACTCGCGCTTGTTCGCTTCCAGCGATTTCAGCTTGAAGCGGCAGGATCCGAAGGCCCCGGACGGGGTCGAACGCAGGGCGGCAATGGCCGCGACCGATTCCTTGCTGGTGTCAATCAGTTCTTCGGTCAGAGCTCCGATGATGCCGTTGCGCCCCGCGTACACCTTGCCGATCACGTCGCGATGCTTGCGTGCGGTTTCGATGACGCCGCAGGCCGAAGCGTTGATGACGGCAGTCACACCTCCTGACTGGGCGTAGAGCGCGTTTCTCTTCTTGGCCATGTCCGATTCCTTGAACGAGATCAGGGTGGCGGCGACTCGTCTGTTCCGGGCGCGTCAAATTCTTCCACATTCCGGCACCTGCTCACCTCAGCGGCGCGGCGCATCACGCAAATGTGAGCAAGTTCGCTGCCGAGAAAGGGGGCAGCGGCCCCACAAAGCCGCTGGATCGGGGTCGCTACTCAGTAGCACGCTCGAACCGAATGCGACGTCGATCGTGCCGGGGGTACGCCGAACTCGACCTGCAGTTCCGGGATCCGACGGACGCACCCCTCGATGAGTTCGAAGCGATCGTTGCACGCTTGGTGTCGGAAATGAACGCGCGCGGCGGTGTCACCATCGAAGCCGTCGCCGCGCGTGCCCCAATTCCGCCCTCGAGCATGGACGCCCGGCTACAGGCACATCTCGAGCAGGCGGCGCAATGCCATGCGCCGGGTCTCTGGCAGCGCATGCCGAGCGGGGCGTTTCACGATGCCGGGATCGTTTCGGCCTGCATCCCATCGGCCATGCTGTTCATCCCGTCGATCGGCGGAATCAGCCATGATTTCGCAGAAGACAGCCACGATGCGGACATCGTCCTCGGTTGCCAGGTGCTGGCAGACGCCGTGGCGTCCATCCTCGTCGAGGCGAACGACGCGCCGACGCGGCATGACCAGCACGGCAGCCTGACGCCACCGCCTGTCCGCGCGCATCGCAGCTAGAGCAGCGCAATCCGTCGCTCGTCGCATCTCCGTAGCCAGCGCGGCGCTGCGGGGCGACAGTGTGGGTCGCACGTCATTCGATTCGGCGCGGCTCGCCAGGCGGAGGCCGAAGAGGAGTGGAGCATGTCCAAGACCTTGCGCTCACTGTTTCTCGTCATCATCGCGAGCCTCCTGGCCATTGGGATCGGGCAGCCCGCTGCGGCCGCCGAGGGCGGAAAGGGCAATCTCGTCACCGTTCAGTGGCTCAAGAAGGAGCTCGGCAACGACCGAGTGCTCGTACTCGACGCGTCACCGGCGCAGATGTACGCGGAAAAGCACATCCCCGGTGCAGTCAACGTGGACTTCTACTCCTACGGTGCCCAGGAAGCTCCGCTGACCGACATGGAACGACGCCTGCAGTCGTGGGGAGTCAGCGCCGGCAAGAGGATCGTCGTCTACGACCAGGGCGGCTCCATCCTGGCGACCCGTGTCTTCTTCGACCTCTACTACTACGGGTTTGCGGCCGATGATCTGCTCGTCCTCGACGGCGGACTCGCGAAGTGGCAGGAAGCAGGGGGGCCGGTCACCGCGGAACCCACCCCCGCGCCTCAACAGGGATCCTTCCGCATCAGCAAGGTCCAGGAAGGCGTGCGGGTCAGGCTGCCGGAATTCCTCGTTGCGTCCGGTGACCCGGCGAAGCATGTCCTGGTGGAGGCGCTCGAGCCCAGCTACCACTTCGGAGAGACCAAGTTCTTCGATCGGGCCGGCCACGTACCGAACGGGATCATGCTGCCCAGCGGGGACTTCTTCAACGCGGACAAGACTTTCAAGTCGGCCGACGAGATCCGGCAGATGATGACTTACCTCGGGGTCAAGCCGGGACTGCAGGTCCATGCCTATTGCGGCGGCGGAGTGGCTGCCAGCGTGCCGTTCTTTGCGCTGAAGTTCATCCTGAACTACCCCGACGTCAAGCTGTACAAAGAATCGCAAATGGAATGGCTACGCGACGATAGAGAGCTGCCGTTCTGGACCTACGATGCGCCGTTTCTTAAAAGGGACACGACGTGGCTGCAGGGATGGGGCAACAGGATGATGAGGGCCTACGGCGTCTCTCGTCTCAGCGTCGTCGACGTGCGGCCCGCCGAGGCATACCGGCAGGGCCACGTGCCCTACGCAGTGAATCTACCTACAGAAGTGTTCAGGAGCCATGTCGCGCATCCCGCCAAGCTCGCCGAGCTGTTGGGACCGTCGGGCGTCGATCCGACCGACGAGGCGGTGATCGTTTCGGAAGGCGGGCTGAACCCGACCTCGGCGCTGGCTTTCGTGATGCTGGAAAAGCTGGGGCAGAGAAAAGTCTCGATCATGATGGAGTCGGTCGACGATTGGGGACTCAGTGGTCTCCCGCTGGCCAAGGAGGCGACAGTCGTCGGACCGCGGAAGACTCCGCAGGACCTCGCGGTTCGGGCGGCTGTCTATCCGGCCAACCTGAGGCAAGGCGTGATGATCAGGACTCCCGCCGACACTCGGGGTCAGTACCCGAAGGTCTTTATCGCTTCCGGCAAGAACGTTGCTTCCAAGCCTCAGGACGGCAAGGTGATCCACGTGCCGTACACCGATCTGCTGAACGCCAACGGAACACCGAAACCGGCGAAGGATCTCTGGACAATCCTTTCGAAGGCCGGGGTTCCGCGGTATGCCGAGATCATCTGCTTCTCCGATGAACCCGGTGAGGCGGCAGTCAACTACTTCATTCTGAAGCTGATGGGCTACCCCGACGTGAAGGTCTGGGTGGTCTGAAGTCCGCCGGTTGGCCGGTCCCGGGAAACTTCCGCGCGGAAGCCACGCGGAAATCCGCGGCGGTGGGGTCGCCCTCATGTCGCGTTCGCCTTCTCGCGGGAGAAGTCAATGGCGTGCTCCCCAGTCGCACCCCCGCTTCGGATCGGCGAGACGGACGCGCCCGCGCTTGCGACCGAGACGGGTCAGCGTCGCCCGGGCGATCAGGATGGCCTCGCCCGTCGAGACCGCGTGGAACGAGCGGAGGAAACCGCCGTTGGGCGCGGAGACGTGGTAGAGCCGGAGGGTGGGCTGGTTCATGCCGCGCCCTCCTCGTCGCTGTGGCGGCGGCACTCGTCGTTCGCCCGATCGAGCGCCTTGCCGATCGCCGCCTCCGTGTCGCGGTCCAGCAGCTCCTCGACGGAGTAGCCGCTGGCGTCGGCGATCATCGAGGCGATGTCGAAGCAGCGCGCGACGAGCGCCTTGGCCGCTTCGAGTTCGCGGGCGCTCAGGGCCTCCTCCTCGCCGTCGCAGTTGATCAGGCTCTCCAGCGCGCTCTCGCAGTCGCGCAGATCAGAGTTCGTGTTCTGGAACCGGCAGTAGCTCATGTTGCTCATCGAGCTACCTCCGCGCGTCGAAGTCGGCGCGCTCGTCGTCCGACGCGAAGCCGTTGACCGGCGGCAGCATTGCGCTGGGCGGAGCGCCGTTGAGCCACGCGACCAGGGCCGCGGGGACGCTGGCGGCCGGCGCCATCGCCTTGACGGCCGCGACGAAATCGAGTGCGGGTATGCCGCCGGCACGCGCCCGGATCGCCGCGAGTATCAGCGCGGCGTCCATGCTCGCGTGTCCTGCGAGGTATGCGCGGAGGAGAGCGACGACCTCGACCAGCGACTGTCGCTGCTCTCGGGAAAACGGCGCGTGCGCGCCAGTAGCCGCACTCGCTCGCCTCGTTCTTGCACTGCTATCAGGTCGGCGTCTGTCCCTCTCTGATTCGTTCGGCGACGTAGGCCGCAGCCGCGGTCGCCACATCGACGCCAGCGAGTTCCGCCAGCGCGACAACTCGCTTGAGCGGCATCGGGCGCGCGCCGCTCTCCCATTCGTAGAGCCGGGTCGGCAGCACGCCTAGAGCGCGCGCGACGTCCGACTTGTTCGCGTATCCGCGGTGCTTGATCGCCGCCGTGATCAGTTTCGAAAGCTTGCCGCTCACCGTCTGCTCCGTCTGTGGTGTACCCACAAGCGGGATTATATCCATTTCGGGATAGAGTCTAGTCGCCGAATAAGCGAAGTTTCCGAAGTTCAAAAAAGGGCCGCGAGAGCGCGGCCCCTATGCGAGTCGCTCAGCTTGGTCGCGCCTCGAGCACTCGTCTCACGTCACGGGCGCGCAGCGCCTCCTCGTACTGCTGCACGAGATCGTCCCAGCGCGCTTGGTTCCAGTCGGCCGGCGGGGTCATCGTGCTCGGATCGGTCCGCTCGCATGGCCCGCCGATCACGCAGATCGCCAGCGTTTCGAGGTCGTTGCGATCGAACTCGGGACCGTTGACCCGCTCCGCTGCCGTCAGCAGGGCACCGAACCCCGATAACTTCGGCTCTTCGAACAGCTCCTGCGCCATGCCATACAGCGCCATGCGAATCAGCACCGGGTTGCCCGAGGCGAGCGCCGCATTCATCGCCGGCTCCCACTCGCTCGCCTTGACCTCGCCCTCACGCAGCGCGGCGTTAGTTCGCAGGAGTCGCCCCAAGTCCGTGTCGCTCCGCTTGGCCTTCTCGCGCAGTTCCTCGATGACCGCGATCGACTCGGAGTCGGTGCCGCGGAACCCTTTGCAGCGCTGCTCAAGTTCGGCGAGCGCGGCCTCCCGCTTCTGCAGGTTCGCGAGCTTCGCGTCGCGGTCGGACTGGCCCGCCTGGGTCGAGTTCCACGCGCCGCGTTCCTCTGCCAGCCGATTGCGCTGCGCGGGGCTGATCGCGTTCGCGTAGCAGGCGCCGGCGATGTCGGCGGCGACGAGCCAGGCGTCGGGCCGATCGAGCTTGCGCGCCTGCTCAAAGGCGGCGTAGAGGTCGCGCGAGTTGCGCGCGGCGTTCGGTTCCCAAGGGGGCGTAGGAACCGTCGCCAGCTTCCAGGCCGGCGCGTTCGGCGCCGGCACGGCTTGTCGGGCTGCGCAGCGGCGGGCGGCACCCGCCGCTGCGCATCCCACTCCTCGATCGCCAGCAACACGGCCGCGAGGCCGAACGCGGCGAGCGCCAGGGCGGCACGGCGGCGAAGAGGTCTCTCGCCGCGCGATCTGCTTTTGCATCAGATGCACCGCGGCCACCACGAGTTCTTTTGCACGATGCCAGTATCGACCCACTGCGGGGCGACCACGACCACCGAGCCGTCCCCGCTTACCGTGACGGTGCCGGCGGCCCAGTAGTCCGTGCGCACGTACATGACGAGCCCCGAACAGGTGGCGCTGCCGTCAGCGTAGCGCGGCAGCCCATTGTCCGCATCGGACACCCGCTTGACTTGCGTGATCTCCAGCGGCCGTTCCCCGTACCAATAGCAGCGATAGGGGCCGAATTGGTAGCCGCACCATCACCTCCCACTCGGACAATCACTCGCCTCGCTCCCAGTACGGGCGGCCTAACTCCGGGCGCCCGCGAATCGCGCCGCTGTCAGCAACAGGGCTTCTTGGCATTCCGGATCACTAGCCGCGAAGGCCGCAATAAGGCGAGTGATCCGTTTTGCGTCCGAGCCATCGCCTCCGTTGAGTGTGACGCTCGGCGCCACCGTCTGCGCCGGGTGGTCCTTATCCAGCCACTCCTCCTCCAGGCCCAGCTTCTTCTCGATCTCCCGCGCCGTGCGCTCGCTGAGAGCGCGCGTCGGGTGCTGCCCGACCATCTGCGACACGTAACTCGAAGTACATCGCAGCTTCTTCTCCGCGACCTCCTTCTGGCTCACCCCCTGGCTCTTGTAGCGCTTAAGCACATCGCGCAAGTTATCGACTCTCCGCTTGTTCGCCTTGCTCAGTACGTCATCGAGTTTGCTAACCGTCTCTGCCCCTCCCTGGGTTGCGAAAACGCAGCCCATTCTGCCCGCTGAATTCCCAGCGAATGGCCTGTGGTGTTCCGAGAAAGGCAGCATCCAGCGTCTTTGCGCTGCATATGAGCGCCCGATCTTTGATCGGACGTCTAAATTACGGCTCGCGTTATTTAGACGGCGACGGGGCAGCCGTGGCTAGCGGGCCGCGCAGGGCTGCTCACTCGTCGTCGCTCCCCGGCTCGCGCTGCCAGTACGCGCAGCCGAGCGTCATGGTTCCGACCACGCGCGGCTTCTCGAACCGTTCGCAGACGGCGTGCTCGGCGTAGAACTGGCCTTGGAAGTGCGAGCAGGTGAGGCAGCCCCTTGCGCGCGCACCCTCGTAGAGAGGGATAGGTCGGAAGTAATTCGGTTGCATGGGGCCATGCCGATTTCGCACGCGATTCGACCACACGCTTTGCCGGCTGTCGCTTTTGTTTACACGCCCGCTTAAGCGCTTGCCGCATGTCACGTTAGCGCGATTGACCACCCGAATGGGCGGTTCAATCATGCGATGAACGCTTAAGCGCTTATGGGGAGATAAGAATGCTGAAGAAGCTGATCAGCGTCGCGGTGGCTTCACTCCTCTTGGCGGCATTCAGTTCGTCTGCGGCACCCATCGTTAACGGGAGGTTTGAGACAGGAACATTCAGCGGCTGGTGCGGGTGGTGGGATTTACACAGCGGTTGTGGATAGCACCGCTGGCGGGCCGATGATTCAAGGTCAGTATTCGGCATTGCTGGTCGCTCGAGCATCGTCACAGTTCACTGGTACTTGCGACTTTGATCCTTGGGGGGAAGGTTGTCCGATAAGCCCTCCGATTCCCTTTCCAAGCTACTCCCCCTCCGGGGCCGCTCCTGGCAAATCCGTATCCAAACGGACACGCAACTCTCTGATGAAGGATTCCACCCACTCCGCCAGGAGAGTAAGTCCGAGCTCGGTCAAGACTTTGAAGCTCGTGCTGGCGATCACCTGACCTTAGATTGGCGCTGGGTAACAAACGACTCTCCTTTCCCGGTTCCTCCCCACCCTGCGGACGACGCTATCTTCTTGATTGTGAGCGGAGGAACGTTCGTAGCAACGGCCGCGGACCTACTCGGTAGTTGCGGCCCTGCGCCACCCATTACCGGATTTCGGGATCACTCCACTGGATGCCCTGTGGACTTGATGGTTCCGTTCGACGGCATTTGGTCGCTGTATATCAGTGTTGGTCAAGCTTGGAAGATCTCTTTTTCTCGTCGGGAGTCTTGATCGACAACGTCCGGCTTCGCAACGTGCCCGAACCGGGCGGCTTGCTGTTGCTGCTTATCGGAGCAACGGGAATTGCGTGGGCGCGTCGGCGGAAGCAGTAGTCGGCAGGCCACCCATCATCTTCTTGCAGAACAAGGGGCGGACGATGCGAAAAATTCTCGCTGTCATTACCGCGCTTTGGATGGCGGCGTGTTCGCTGCCAGCGACGGCGGGCGTCGTCTACAACTGGGTCGAGACTGAAGGAAACCCCTTGCTGGGCGGCCCGATAGTCGGCCGCATAGAGGTCAGGGATGAGGTCTGGAAGCAAGGATCAGCCTCGTTTAGCTTCGGCGGCGGTTTGCCATTGACGGCGGCCTCCAGTTTTGGCCTTTTGGCTTTCTTCATCGATTCTCCGCAGATGGATATAGTGCGCCTGACGTTTGCCCGATGCAGCGAGCTAGCGGTAGACGTTGTCTGTCGGGAGGATGTGAGGCAAATGGATTCTCTCCCGACGAACTGATGGTCGCTGGGCCGGTGAGTTTTGACTTCGATCTTCAGTTCGGTAGTTTGCTCTCTGGCTTCTTTTTTGCGAACAGCGACTTGGACCATTCAGAGTTCACTGGAGTCGATGACAATCCAATAATCTCTGTCGGCATCGCGGTCAATGAGGACGTGGTCAATCCGTGCAGCAGTTTTTTCGTCGACTTTTGCCCGACGCGAGGTGTGTGGTTGCTTGATCGATCGACGATTCCCGTTCCCGAGCCTTCGACACTGTGCGGCCTTCTTGTGGGATTGATCGCCGTCGTGACCGCACGTCGCAGGCGAGCGTGAACGGATCGCGCTGCGTGCTGCTCGGCCTCGGTGGTCATTGCTTGATCGCGTAGTCGGCGACGTTGGCGCTGCCGATCGGTGCGCCACCGATCTGCGCTGGCGCGGCGTCGTCGTCGGTCGTGCCGATGATCGACGCGCACAGCGCGGGCGGCTCATCGGGCGGCGGCTGACCTTGACCTCGCAGCGCTGCCACCGCCGCTGGCAATCCCCCCATCAGCCCACCGGCGGGAGTACCCTTACCCACGTCGTTCAAGCGACACCTCCACCTCTGCACTCCCTCGGCGCCCGCCTCTAACTCGGGCGCCGTTTTTTATTCACCGCACCGGTGGCGCGGACTCCAGCCACGCTCGGACGGCCTCCGGTAGAACTCGAATCAACAGACGCGAGCCATCGCCCAGCTTCACGGCCCTCAGTCGGCCCGAGCCGATCGCCCTGTAAACGTGGGACCTCGAAACACCGACCTTGGCCGCGACCTCGTTCGGCGTGTAGGCGAGGCGCTCGCCGTCAACGATGGGGATCGTCTTCATTTGCGGCTCCGCTTGGGCGAGGCGATCGGCACCTCGGAGGTAGCCGCACCGTCGGCGCTCGTGGCCCCGCGGGTCAATCCGGCGATCTGCTGCGCTAGTTCGCGCAGCTGGGCTTGGATCGCGGCCTGACCGTCGGCCACGACTTGCTGCTCGGGCGTTAGCTGCCTCGGCATGCGCGCGGCCTTCTCGATTGACTCGGCCTCGCTCGGAATTTTCAGCTGGAGCCTGCGCTTTTCGGCCAAGGCCGCCTGCAGATCGCTTTCGTAGACGAACTCGACGCCGCCGACCCGAATGGTGCGCACGCCCAGTTCGGCCAGGACGGCGTCAGCGGTCTTGCCGTCGGGGATGCCGATCGCGCGCGTGGCGACAGACTTCGTGAGGAAGCTGCCCGATCCCTCGGGGGCGATGAAGTGACTTGCGTCCATGGCGCACCGTCTGTTTTGCTTGTGACGGTGCGACCGTAACGCTCAACGGGAGCGAAAGGGCGAGGTTATGTTTACTTACTCGCACGTTTTTTTCGCTCGATCGAATCGGCCGACAAGTCGATCTTCTCTTTCCGGGAAGCTCTTCAGATGCTTTCGATTCTTGCCCTCTCGGCGAAGGTCTTTCCAGATCTCGCTTATCGACGCCGCGGCTGAGTCCGACTGCGGCAGACCCTTGAAGAGATGATCGATGTAGAGGGCTTCGAACGTCGTCACGCTCTTCCCCAGATGCCCCTTCTCCAGCAGGACGTCGTGGGCGAGTGCGGCCAGCTGCCATTTCGCTTCCGGGTCGGTGTCGAGCTTCCCGATCAGCTCCTTGAACTTGGCCACCTGCTGCCGGAATGGCTCGACCTCATCGCCGCGCTGCTTCGTGATCCTTATGACCCTCCGCAGCTCGGCGCGGAGCGTGAGGCGCGTGAGCTTCGCCGTCACAGCGCCGCCACCCGAGCGAACGCGGCCTTGGCGTGATCCTCGACCAGCTTGCCATAGGTCCGCTCGATCATCGCGATGCTCGTGCCGGTGACTCTCGCGACCGTGTCGGTCGGAACGCCGGCCTGCAGCGCGTCGGTGATGAACGAGTGCCGCAGCGAGTACGCCGTGGCGTTCGCGGGCAGGCCGGCGGCGCGCGGCCGCCTCGCTTGAAGAGCTCGTCGTGATCCGAATGCGTCCACGGCTTGCCGTCCGCGCGAGCGAACAGCGGCGCGGCTCCGATCTTGTCCCGTGCCAGCCGCCTCACCAGTTCCAGCGCGCCGGGCAGCGCGTCGAGTGGTATCCGGCGCTCGCGCCGCTTCGCGGGTCGGCCCTTCATCGACCAGAGCGCCAGCGACTTCTCGCGCGCGTTGTAGTCGGCGACGGTCGCTCGCCACAGTTCGATCGTGCGCGCGCCGAGTCACCGCCATGCCCTCGACGAGATCGACCAGGCCGGGGCCGCAGTGCTCGATCAGCTTGCGCCGCTGGGCTAGCGTGAGGTACGGCCGCGACTCGTGGCCGGCCGCGATGTCCGCGAATCCCCGCAGCCGCTTCCACGGGGCGTCGGTGTGCGTGTAGCCCTCCGTGTGGGCGAAGTTCAGCGCGGCCCGGACGGTGGCCAAGTCGCGCTGCGCCGAGGCGCGTTGCGCCCGCGTGAGCTTGACGTCGCCGTCGGGCGCCATCGAGTCGCGCCAGTCCGAGATGTGATGCGGGCGCAAGTCGGCGAACTGGACGCGGGCGATGCCGGTGCGCCTTGAGCGGTTTCTTGCGCGACGATCGCTCGCGCCCGAGCACCCGGCGTTCGAGCCGGATCGAGCGCGTCGCTGGCGGGACCGTCGCCGCGGTTGCGGCGCAGGTCCTCGACGTAGGCGACGGCAGCCGTCGGCGACCGTCGCGTGGGTGTTGCCCGGCGCCACGCCCTCGGCTCGGCGCTTGAGCCACTCCTTGAGCGCCGCGACGGCAAGGCGGTACTCGTCGTGGCGGCCGAGCGCGCTGTAGTGCTGCCGGCCGCCCTCGTAGATGCCGGCCGACCCACGTGCCGTCGCCGCCCTGCTCGACCACCCGGTAGCCGATGAAGGCGTCGCCCTCCTTGCGCCAGTACGGCTCCGTGCCGCGCCTCGGCAGCTTGCGCCGCCCGGCGACCGTCGTGATGTTGCTCCATCTCACCCCCTCGAAGAGTCGTGTTCGTGGATTTCCGCGCGGAAGTCCACGCGGAAATACGCCCTGAAACGGTAGGGAACGATTCTACCGGCTACAGAGGAGAAAGCGCGACGCCAGGAGACCGCCGGAGACCCGTCAGCCGCCTTTCGAAGGCCGGGGTTCCGCGGTATGCCGAGATCATCTGCTTCTCCGATGAACCCGGTGAGGCGGCAGTCAACTACTTCATCCTGAAGTTGATGGGCTACCCCGACGTGAAGGTCTGGGTGGTCTAGCAAATAGGACCAGAAATCGGGCACGGGCACGAGCACTGACATCCGGATGGACGATCGCGGTGCGGGCTTACGCCCGAGTGGCCGCATTCTTCGCCGCTTTTCAGCCTCTGAGCCCTAACCGAGCACGGTAGAAATGCGGGATGTCGAGTCCCGCACCACACCCATCGCCAGCCCGGTCGCCGCAGGCGGATGATGCCGCCGCGAAGGCGCGCGCGCCGCTGATCGATCTGCCGAGGCTGCGCAATGCCGAGCCGGCGCAGCGGAGGCGGCTGATCACCGTGAGCGCGGTCACCCTGCTGTGGTTTGCGCTCACCGTGTGGGCATCGTCGTATTGGTTCAACGCGCTGGAAGACGCAATCGGCCTGATCGCCGCGGTCTTCTTCATCGGCGGCCTGGCTCTAGTGCCGAGCACGATGAACATGTTCATCGTCGCCAGCCTGTTGCTGGACCGGCGTCCGCCGCGGCGCGCGCTCGCCCGCTATCCCGCCCTCTCGGTGCTGATGTATGTGCGCGACCAGGCGCAATCGATCGCGCAGACGATCGAAAGCATCCGCCGCCAAGAGTACCCCGGGCCTTTCGAGGTCATTCTGATCGACGACGCCTCGACCGATCGCACCGCGCAGATCGTGCGGGACATGGGTTACCGCTGGATCAAGGTGCTGCGTCAGAGCCGCAATCGCGGCAAGGCCGCGGCGTTGAACCGGGCGCTCGAATCGGCGCAGCATGATCTGATCGTCACGCTCGACGCCGATGCCATCTTGTTCGGCGATGCGCTATGGAGCATGGTCGAGCGCTACGTCGCCGCCGAAAGCGACGTCCGTGCGATTTCCGGCTGCGTGCTGGTTCGCAACTCGCGCGAAAACTGGCTGACGCGAGCGCAGGAGTGGGACTACTTCCACGGCCTGGCCTCGATGAAGCGGATGCAGTCGCAGTACCAGGGCACCGTGGTTGCCGAGGCGGCCTTCACGATCTACCACCGCGAGGCGCTGAAGGAAGTCGGCGGCTGGCGTTCCGACGTCGCGGAAGATGTGTTGTTGACGTGGGATTTCCTGCAGCGCGGCTGGCGCGTCGGCTTCGCCGAGGACGCGTGCTGCTTCATCATCGTGCCGGCCGACGTAAAGTCCTTCGTCCGCCAGCGCATGCGCCACGCCCGCGTGACGTTGCACGCGCTGCGCGACTTGCCGAGCGCGCTGATCAAGCAACGCACATCGATGTTGTTCGTCATTTGGCATCTTCTGTTTCCCTGGACCGACCTGGCGTTCACGCTGGGCTTCGTTCCGGGCGTCGTCCTGTCGTTCGCGTACAGCAGCCACCTGCTGATGGGACCGATGGCACTGACGCTGCTGCCTGCCGCGCTGCTGCTGAACATGGCGATCTTCTTTGTGATGCGCTCGATGTTCAACGACCATGGTCTGAAGATCCGCCGCAACGTCGGCGGGCTTCTTGTCTACATTTTCGGCTACAGTCTGTTGCTGCAACCGGCGCGCGTCGCCGGCTATTTCGCCGGCTTGCTACGCGCGCGTCCCGCGAAATCGTGATGGCGAAGCCTGCAAAACCCACCGGCAAGGCCGCAGCGTCGAAGCCGCTCCGCGAACGTATCAGCCCGGCTCTGTGCTTCGGCTTCGGCACGATGCTGATGCTGAGCGGGGGGCTCATTCACTGGTGGGATGCCAGCCAGGAAGCCGCGGAGGCGGCTCTAGCTGCTTCAAGAGCGGCCCAGCGACAAGCGACGCAGGCGGCGCAGCAAAAGGCGCTCGACAAGGCACTGGCCGAGCAGAAGGCAAGGGCGCGCGCGGAGCAGGAGAAGATCGAGGCGCAAGCCGCCGCGGCCGAGGCGGCCCGCCGGGCGCTGATGGTCGACGGTCCGAGCGAGGCCAAGGCAAAGGCCGAGCGGGAAGAGGCGGCCAGCAAGCAGGCTGCCGTGACCGCAGTACGGCGCGCCGAAGCCGAGACCGAAGAGGCGTGGAAACGCTTCTACAAGCCATCGACCACGTGTGCGGACCCCGCGGCGAGCGCGTCGGTGGAATGCGTCAACGCCTACATCAAGGCCAAACGGGAGTTCGAGGCAAGCCGGGCAACCGGTCGTGCGAGCTCTTCCTGACGAACTTCGCCGACAGTTCGTCCGCCTTGCCGGCCTTCCGCGGTCAGCTGCCAGCCGGCAGCAGCACTGTCGAGCCCACCGTCTTGCGTGCCTCCAGGTCGCGGTGCGCTCGCGCCGCTTCCGCAAGCGGATAGTGCTGCTCGATGTCCACGGTGATCTTGCCGGCAATCATCAGGTCGAACAGTTCTTCCGATGAGGCCTCGAGCCGCGCGCGCGGAACAATGTGGGTGGCCAGCGTCGGCCGCGTCAGGTAAAGAGACCCCTTCTGCGCCAGGATGCCGACCGCAACACCGGTGACGGCACCCGATGCGTTGCCGAAGCTCACCATCAGACCGCGCGGTTCGACGCAGTCGAGCGAGCCTTCCCAGGTGGTCTTGCCGACGCCGTCGTAGACTACCGGCAGCTTCTTTCCGCCCGTCAGTTCGATCACTCGTTCGACGAAGTTCTGCTTCGTGTAGTCGATCGTCTGCCACGCACCGGCCTTCTTCGCCAGCGCCGCCTTGTCGGCCGAACTCACGGTGCCGATCAGCTTGACGCCGAGTGCGCGGGCCCACTGGCACGCAATCAGGCCCACGCCACCCGCGGCTGCATGGAACAGGATGGTCTCGTGGCCCTGCAAACGGTACGTCTGCCGGAACAGGTACTGGACCGTCAGCCCCTTGAGCATGACCGCTGCGGCCTGCTCGAACGAGATCTGCTGCGGCAGTTTCACGACCGTCGCCACCGGCATCGTTCGCAGCTCGGAGTACGCGCCCAGCGGCCCCTGCGGGTACGCCACACGATCGCCCGCCTTCAGTCCCTTCACGTCAGCGCCGACCGCGTCGACCACGCCGGCGCCTTCGAAGCCGAGGCCGTGCGGCAGCGCGCCGCTATAAAGGCCCGTGCGGTAGTACACGTCGATGTAGTTGAGCCCGATCGCATGCTGACGGATGCGCACCTCGCCGGGGCCCGGATCCAGGACATCGACTTCGGTGTACTCGAGGACCTCGGGCCCACCGTGTGTACGGACCGTGATTGCCTTCGTCTTCATGCAGCCTCCTTGGCGTCGGGCGCCGGCGCGTTCGATGGTCGGGACAGCACGTAGATACCGGTGAGCACGAGAGCAGTGCCGGCGATCTGCCAGCCACTGACGGTCTCACCGAGAAAAACATACGCCAGCGCGATGGTCGCCACCGGGCCCACCATCGCGGCGAGCGACGTCCGGCTCGCGCCGATGCGCTCGACGGCCATCATCGTCGCGAACACCGGCAGCACCGTGCTGAAGACGCCGTTGATCAGCGACAGCCAGTAGACCTCGGCGGGCTGCGCCAGCGCTTCAACAGGATTCAGCAGCACGAACTGGATGAATACTGCGACCGTCGATACGCACATCGCGTATGACGTCAGCCGGATCGCTCCGACACGCTTGACGAGTTCGCCCGACAGGACCAGATAGACGGCGTAGCAGATCGCGCTGCCGAGGACGAGCAGCGCACCCAACGTCACGTCGTCGCTGTCGAGCCGCACGTCGTGCAGGAACACCAGCAGGATGCCGCCATACGCGAGCGCGAGCGCCACGAAATCGGTGCGGCCGAAGCGCTTGCCCAGAAAAAGTGCCGACATCAGCAGGACGATCGTCGGGTTCAGGTAAAGAATCAGGCGCTCGAGGGCAGCGGTGATGTACTGCAGGCCGAGAAAGTCGAGTGTGCTCGCGGCATAGTAGCCGAGCAATCCGATGGCGATCAGCCGCCCGTGGTCGGCGCGCATCAGCGCGGCCCGGCCACGGCTGCTCCAGCAGTAGGCCGCGATGAAGAACGGGACCGAAAACGCCATGCGCAATGCGATCAGCGTGGCCGCATCCACGCCATAGCGATACGCCAGCTTGACGACGATAGCCTTGGCGGAAAACAGCACGCTACCGCCGATGGCGAGCGCAAGACCGACCAGAAAGGCGCGACGTGCGGATGCAGGCACGTCCACCTTCGCACTCCGCTGCTTCACGTCGGTTTCGGAAACGAACGCCATGCGCTCCACGCCAGGCAGGACCAGCCGACAATGAACCCAAGGCCGCCAAAGGGCGTGATCCAGCCTAGGGAGCGCGCGCCACTCAACGCCAGCGCGTACAGGCTGCCACTGAAGAGCACGATGCCGGCGACGAAGAGCCAACCTGCGGCAACCGTCGAGCGTCCGGGCCAGCGAACAACCGCCCATGCCACAGCCAGCAGCGCGAGCGAATGCACCAGCTGATATCGCACGGCCGTTTCGAAGATCGCCAGCATGTCCGGCGTGATTCGGGCACGCATGGCGTGTGCACCGAAGGCGCCGGCTGTGACGCCGAACAGTGCGCCGAGCGAACCCAACACGAAGAACAGGCGATCCATGCAATTTCCCTCGTCGAAGCGAATATTTTCGCGGCAGCAACGCAGCTTAGCGGCGCTATGCTGCGCGCCGCCCATGATCACCACACTGCTTCGCTGCATGCTCCTCTCCGCGACCGTCGCGCTGGCGGCGTGCCGCGCCGACAGCGCAGCGACCAGCGAATCGCTGGAGGCGTGCCGCGTGGCCGGCTTCGAGCGCGAAGTCCGTTGCGGCACGGTCAACATGGCCGAAAATCCCGATGATGCGTCGGGCCGCCGCATCGACGTGCACTTCGCGGTCGTGCCCGCGCTAGCGCGCAACAAGCAGGCCGATCCGCTGTTCGTTCTGGCCGGCGGTCCGGGCCAGGCGGCCAGCCGCCTCGTCGGCCAGGTGATGCCGATCTTCGGTGAGATCAACGCCCGACGCGACATCGTATTCGTCGACCAACGCGGCACCGGGCGATCAAATCCCCTCGACTGTCCGAATCGTGACGACTCGCTGACGGCTACGCTCGATCCATCGCAGCAACTCGAATCGCTGAAGGCCTGCCTGCATGCGCTGCGTGCGGACACACGTCAGTATGCGACGTGGATCGCGGTGCGCGACCTCGACGAGGTGCGCAACCGCCTCGGAGCCTCGACGGTCAACCTGTGGGGCGCCTCCTACGGCACGCGTGTGGCACTCGAATACCTGCGGCAATATCCGGAGCGGGTGCGCACCGCCGTGCTCGACGGCGCCGCGCCGCCAGACATGTCGCTGCCGACGGCATTCGCGACCGATGCCGAAGGCGCGTTGAAATCCTTGTCAGCATACTGCCGGAACGAGCCGCGCTGCGCGGCGCGCTTTCCCGACTTCGAGGCGCGTGTCGACGCGCTGCTCGCCCGCGCCGCGACGGGCTTTGCGACCACCGTCAGGCATCCGCTGACCGGGCAGAGCGAGACGCTGAAGGTCGATCGCCGTCTGCTGGCCAGCCTGCTGCGCGCTCCGCTGTATGCGCCGGCGCTGGGCGCCGTACTGCCCTACGCGGTGGCGACCGCGTCCGAGGGTGACTTCAGCCCACTGGTCGCGCTGACTGCGGCGATCAGCGGACGCGTCAACGATAACTTCTTTCCCGGCATGCACTTCGCGGTGGTCTGCGCCGAGGACATGCCGAGCCGCGCGGAGCAACGCCAGGCGGCCGCTGCGACGCGCTTCGGCGCCGGCTTTGCGGATCTGTATGCGGAACTGTGCGCTTCGATCGCGACGCGGCCAGTGCCACCCGGCTTCCACCATATTTCCCGCTCGGCGGTTCCGGTATTGGCCCTGTCGGGCGGCATGGACCCCGCCACGCCACCGCGCCATGGAGCGTCGGTCGCCGAGCGGCTTGGGAACGCTCGCCACGTCGTCGCGCCCCATCTGGGTCACGGCTTGAGCGCGCAGGCGTGTGCTCCGCGGCTGATCACGCGCTTTATCCGCGAGGGCGGGTTTCACGGGCTCGATACCGAATGCCTGGAAGGCGTTCCGATGGCCAGCGTCTTCGAGCCGCCCGGATCTCCGGCGAGGCCGGCTGCGCGATGATCGAAGTCAGGCATCTCGCCAAGTCCTTTGACGCGCGTGTGCGGGGTCGCAGCGCGCGGGTCGCCGCAGTCGCCGACGTCAGCTTCGCAGCACCGGACGGCTGCATTACGGCGCTGCTCGGTCCGAACGGTGCGGGCAAGACCACCACGCTGCGGATCGTCGGCACTTTGATCAAGGCCGATGCCGGTGCGGCCACGGTCGGCGGGCTCGATGTCCAGCGCGATGCGCAAGGCGTGCGCGCGCAACTCGGCATGCTGTCGGACGCGCGCGGCGTGTATGCCCGGCTGACCGCGCGCGAGAACATCGCCTATTACGCAGACCTGCGCGACGTTGCGCACTCCGAGTTCGATGCACGTCTTGCGATGCTGGCGGACCTGCTGGACATGGTCCCTTTGCTCGACCGCCGCACCGAAGGCTTCAGCACCGGAGAACGCATGAAAGTCGCGCTGGCACGCGCGCTGATCCACGATCCGCGGCATCTGGTGCTGGACGAACCGACCAGCGGACTCGACGTCATGTCGACGCGCGCGCTGCGGCGGCTGCTTGGCCACCTGCGCAGTGAGGGCAAGTGCATTGTGCTGTCCTCGCACATCATGTCCGAGGTAGAACAGCTAGCCGACCGCATCGTCATCGTTGCGCACGGGCGCAGCGTTGCGCACGGCACGAGCGACGACATCAAACAGCAGGCAGCCGCCGCAACGCTCGAAGACGCCTTCGTGCGGCTTGCCTACGACCTCGCCGCGGGCGGTGCCCGATGAGAGCCGCATTCGTCGTCTTCCGCAAAGAACTCATCGACGCGATGCGCGACCGCCGCACCTGGCTGATCGTGCTGGCGAGTTCGCTGCTGGCCGGCCCGCTATCACTGCTGCTGATCGCGAGCTTCGTCGCCAGCGCGGAAGAGAGCGCAGCGCGTCGCGAGGTGATCATCGCCAACGCCGATGCGGCACCGACGCTGGTCGGCTTTCTCCGCCGCAACGGTGCGACGATCACACCTGCGCCTGACGATTATCGCGACCAGTTGCGCACCGGGCGCCTGCAAAATGCGGTGGTAGTCATCCCGGTCGATTTCGAGCAGCGGCTTGCCGGCGGCGAGATGCTGCGGCTCGATGTCGTGTTCGACGAGACCGCGAGCCGGGCGCAGCCGGCGGTACGGACGACCATCGCGCTGCTGCGCGGCTACAACCGCGAACTCGGGATGCAGCGCATGCTCGCCCGCGGCGTCAGCCCGCAACTGCTGCAGCCGATCGAGATCGAGGAGGTCAACCTGGCCGGCAGCCGTGCCCGCGGTGCGCAGTTGCTGTTCCTCGTCCCGTGGCTGGCGCTGCTCGGCGCAGTTGTCGGCGCCATCAGCGTCGCGATCGATGTCACGGCCGGCGAGCGCGAGCGCGGCTCGCTCGAACCCCTGCTGATGAACCCGGTGTCGACTGCGTCGATCGTGTTCGGAAAGTGGGCCGTGGCCGCGACCTGCTCGGCCGCGGTCGTGTTGTTGACTCTGGCGGGTTTCACGACGGCGCTGCAGTTCGTGCGTAGCGAGAATCTGGCCGCGTTGATGCAGTTCGGCGCCCCAGAAGTGGGACTGTTCATAGCGCTGCTGCTGCCGTTTTCCGCGATGGTTGCGGCGATCAACATGCTGGCGGCCACCTACGGCCGCAGCCACAAGGAAGCCCAGACCTACGCAAGCTACATTACGATGGTCGTGAACTTCGTCCCGATCCTGCCGCTCATCCTGACCATCCGTGATGCACCGTGGCAGCTCGCGGTGCCGGCGCTGGCGCAGCAGACCGTGTTGATGCGGGCGCTGCGCGGCGAGGCTTATGGCACGGTCGACATCGTGCTGCCTTCGGCGATCGCCCTCGGCCTGACGGCCGTCGCTCTCGCCGCGCAGGCTCGTCTGCTGCGCGACGAGCGCATCGTTTTTTCGCGCTAGACGACCGTCGGTGGACTCGCCCGAGCGACATTCACTGCCCGGGACATGCTGGCGGCGCACAGTATGCTGACGCGGCCGCGTCATTTCGGGAGATCGGACCCCGGTTGCGGTGCGATAATCGCGCTCCGATGTCCGAGCCCATGACCGCCACCGAGCCCCAGGTTGCCGCGGGTGATGCGCCCCTGCCGACGCCGAAGACGATCGGGCGTTTCACGATCCTCAACGAGATCGGTCGCGGTTCCTATGGCGTAGTCTGGGCAGCGCAGGATCCGGTTCTGGCGCGCGAAGTCGCCATCAAGATCATCCCGCTCACGCGCGATGCCGGGTTCCGCACTCAGGTCGAGGCAAACTTCCTCCGCGAGGCGAAGTCGGCCGGAGGCATGAGCCATCCGAGCATCGTCACGATCTACGACGCCGGCAAGACCGACGCGTTCGCGTACATCGCGATGGAGCGCTTGCACGGCCAGGACCTGCACGAGTACCTCGCGAGCGGCAACCGCATGAGCCCGCGACAGGCTGCATCGATGATGATGCGGCTGGCCGATGCGATCCACTACGCCAACAAACGCGGCCTGGTCCATCGCGACATCAAGCCGTCGAACATCTTCATGTCGCGCGACCTCAAGCCCAAGCTGCTCGACTTCGGCACCGCGCTGGCTCCCGCGCCGCAGGAGACGAACGACAAGGGGACCCGCCACCTGGTCGGCACGCCCAACTACATGTCACCCGAGCAGGCGAAGGGAGAGCCGCTGGATGCCCGCAGCGACATTTTCTCGCTGGGTACGATCCTGTACGAGCTGCTGACGGGGCGGCGCGCCTTCGATGGCCGCACGATCGACGAAACGCTCGAGCAGGTCGTCGATGCGCAGCCGCGCGCGGTCGACAAGATCCGTCCCGAAACGCCGGCCGCGCTCGTCTCCATCGTTCGCAAGGCGATGGAGCGCGATCCGGCGCAGCGCTACCAGAAGGCTTCCGACCTGCGCAACGCGCTCGCCGAGTTCGTGGAGGGCTCGCGTACACCAGGTATCGATTTCCCGATCGCCGCGCGAGCGGGCGACTACGATCTGCCGCCGGCTCCGCGCCGAGCGCCGCTGAAGATCCTGCTGGGCGGGCTGGCCCTGGTCGCTGCCGCTGTCATCGTGTTCCTTGCGTTGCGTCCGCAGACACCACCGCCCCGCGTCCAGGCGCTCGCGCCGCAGCCGGTCGTGCCGGCCCCCCTGTCACCGCCGGCCGACGCCGCGGTGCCTGCCGCGGAAGCGACGACCGAAGAGGCGAAAGCGGCCGAAGCGAAGGCCGCCGAAGCGAAGACCTCGCCGCGACGACGCGCCGACGCGTCCGCCTCTGCGGTCCCGCTGCGTGATGGAACCGTGACCCTGGCGATCGCGCCGTGGGGCGAGGTCGTGGTCGACGGCGTCAGCCGCGGAGTCTCGCCGCCGCTGACGCACGTCGCGCTGGCGCCGGGACCGCACACGGTCGAGATCAGGAACCAGTCGTCACCGCCGTTTGTGGTCCGCATCGACCTGCGCTCGGGCGAGACCATTCCGCTGCAGCACCGCTTCTAGTCGCCGCGCGGGCGACAGCCGGCCACGGCCGTTCGCCCCAAACCCGGCGCTTTTCGTGCATTCTGACCGGTTGAGCCGACCCGGCGCATCCGCTAGCCTCGGTCTGCCATGATTCGCACCGGCGTGCGATCCCATGCACCGGCGCCTGCCGATGTCACAGACCGTTGCCCCCAAAAACCCGGCCGTTACGCCGCCAAACGTCAAGGCAATTGGCCGCTACGCCGTGCTGCGGGTACTGCGACGCGACCGCTATACGACCGCCTATCTTGCGTTCGATCCGGTATTGCACCGCGAGCTCGTGGTCAAGGCGGCTCAGTTGCACCCGAACCAGAACCAGCTGCATGACCGCGCCGCGCACGAACGGGTCGAACAGGCGTTCATGCGGCAGGCACAGGCTGCAGGGCGGTTGCATCATCCGCACATCGTCACCGTGTTCGACGCCGGCCACGTCAACCAGATCGGCTATCTCGCTCTCGAAAAGGTCGATGGCAAGTTGCTCGAAGACCTGCTGGTCGAAGGCTTCCGGCCGGGCTTCCTGCAGGCGGCCGACATCGTCGCGCGCGTGGCCGATGCCATCGAGTTCGCGCACTCACGCGCGATTCCGCACGGCCACCTGGCACCGTCGCGCATCTACCTGCAGGGAACCGAACGCAACCCCAAAGTCACCGGTTTCGGCGGCTGGATCGACAGCGGGATCACCGGCGACTTCGAGTTGCATGCTACCGAGCGAATGTTGCCCTTCTTCGGCAACGAGATTTCGAGCGAAGCGCGCCGGAAGGACATTCGGGCGCTCGGCGCCCTGCTGTTCCTGCTGCTGACCGGAGCGCGCCCGGATGCGAAGCTGCTGCGCGGCGCCGGCCAGTCGCTCGAAAGTCCAGTGCTGCAGTTGAAGCCGAACGCGCCGGTGGCGCTCGCGGAGATTGCCGAACAGGCACTCGAGCTCGGCGGCAGCCGCGTCTACGCCACGGCGGCGCAGGTGCGCAACGCGCTTACGATGTTCCTGTGGGGCAATCGCGGCGAACTTCCGCTGCCGAACTCGGCGACGATCACGGGCATGCCTGCGCGCCTCGCGGTCATGCCCAAGCACCAGCCGCCGCTGACGGTGTCCACGCTCGCTGCGCTGCCGGTGTACGCCGAAGCCGAGCGGCCGCGCAGTTCGTGGCGCATGCATGTGGTGTCGGTCGGAGTCGGCTTCGTCGCGGTGATCGTGATGGCGGGCATCATGCTGCGGACGGAAGTCGATCAGGTCAGAACGCGCGCGACAGCACAAGGCGCGGCGGCGCCCGTTGGCGGAGTCCGCTTCGCTCCGCTCTCGCGGGCCGAAGCGAAGGCTGCAGCACCTATAGCGCCGATGCAGGCGCCGGCAGGTAGCGCGGCATCGGGTGCTCCGTCCGTCGATGGCGTGGACCGCCCAGCCGCAGCGCCACGCACGGCTCCGCGCGACGCGCCGTCACGTACGGCACCGGCTCCGCGTGGCGTGGTTGCGTTCGCGGTGATTCCGTGGGGCGAGATCTACATCGACGGCGAAGCCCATGGGACCAGTCCTCCGCTGATGCAATTGATGCTTCCGGCCGGGCGCCACACGATCGAGATCCGCAACGGCGAGCGGCCGCCCTACGTTGCGCAGATCGACGTCAGCCCCGATCAGCCGCAGCAGCTCCGGCATCGCTTCCCATGATTGGCAGCCGGCTATCGAAAACCCGTAGGTCGCTGATCGCGGCCGCGCCGCTGGCGGCAGTCACTCTGAACGGCTGTGCGCTGTTCGCTCCGCCGCCGCCGCCACCCCCACCGCCACCGCCGCCGACGATCAGCATCGCCCGACTGTACGACCAGCCCGCGGCGCGGGCCTTCGTCAACGCCATGCGCTTCTACGAGGAAGGACAGTACGAGCGCGCCGAAGCGTTGTTCAAGCGCTCGCTGGCCGAAGGTCTGCATAACCGGCACGATATCGCCGTCGCACAGAAACATCTGGCGTTCATCGCCTGCGCGTACAACCGGCCGACCGATTGCGAGCAGGCGTTCCGCGCGGCGTTCCTTGCCGATCCGTCATTCAAGCTGAGCGACGCCGAAGTCGGCCACCCTCTATGGGGCCCCGTCTACAAGCGCGTTGCGTCCGAGCAGGCACCGAAGCCGCCGCCGGCGAAGTAGCGCCTTCGAAGCTCGCTGCGCTACGCGTCGGCGCGACGCGCTAAAAGCCAATGCGCGCTTTCCGCGCCACGCGGTCCTCGATGATGTCTTCGATCCGGACTTCGCTGCGGCCGTCCAGCTTGGCGTTGCCGAAGGCAGCCAGCATCACTCGCCGCATCTCGCGTGGCTTCAGTCGCGCCAGCCGATCGAGCGCCTCGGCGCTGAGCGTCGGTGGAAAAGCGCGTCCCCACGCGTGTTCGCCGCGCAGCTCGTCGTAGATGCTCTGGGCGATCCGGCGCGAGCCCTCCAGGTCAGGTGCGTCGATCGCGTAGACATTCATCCGGTTCAAAATCGGTTCGGGGATGCTGCGCGCATCGTTCGCAGTGGCGATCCACACAACCTCCGATGCGTCGATCGGCACCTCGGCGAACTCGTCGATGAAGTCGCAAGCCGTGTCGTGCTCGAGCAGTGTGTAGAGGCTGCCAAGCGGGTCGTACTGGCTGTCGCCGCTCGCCTTGTCGATCTCGTCGACCACGATGACCGGGTTGGCGTAGTCCCCGTTGACGAGGGCATCGAACACCTTGCCCGGCTTGGCGTTCTTCCACTGTGCTGAAGCACCCGAGAGGATCCAACCGGCGGTCAGCGAACTCATGCCGATAAAGTTGTAGCCGGTCCCCAGCAGCTTCGACAGCCTGCGCGCGAAGTGCGTCTTGCCAATCCCCGGATCGCCAAGGAGCAGCATCGGTTCGAGCTCGAGCGGATCGTCGGATGACAGGCACAGCGCGAGCTGCTTGCGGATGTCCTCCAGCGGCTCTTCGAAGTTGGGCAACTCGTGAATCAGTCCGTCGATGTCGGGCAGCGCCGAAGGCTTGATGACGAATCGCTGACCACCGCTGCGGATCATCCTGATGTAGGTAGCGCGCAACGCTTCGTTGACGCCGCTGCCGAGCTCCTGCAGCTCCGACAGTGCCTCCTCGACATGCGGGATCTGATAGACGTCCTTGAATCCCGCGATCGAGATCGCAGACGGGATCGTGGCAGGCAGGTTCATACAAACCTCCGGTCGTCAGTCACTGGCCCTCCAGCAGATCTAACGCTATCGCGCGAGCAGTCGATCCTGCAATAAGCAAGTCCCTTGCCAGAAATGTCGCAAATCGGACGAGAAAAGGCAAAGCACTCTGCGGTCGAGAGTGCTAACGGTTTGATCCGGGTGGTGACCGTACCGCGCCGGCTGCCGCTGGATGCGAGCAGCGTGCCGGCGCGCGGACACTGAACAGTTGGCGCTACGCTATCGAACACGACTTGGCTCCCTGCATGAGTTCAGAGATCCCCTTCCGCGCGCCACAGGCCGGCTTCGACGATCCGGTCGAAATGTGGCTCGCCTGCCATCAGCGCGTGCAGCGCTTCGTTGTGATGCTCGGCCGGATCGAGAACCACGTGACGCGCGCCGGCGCCGACGCGGAGGCACAGTCCGCCGCAACGTCGATCCGTCGTTATTTCAACGAAGCCGCACCGCGCCACCATGAGGACGAGGAGGCCGACCTTTTTCCGTTGCTGCGTCGGCGCGCTGGCGCGCCGGAGCAAGTCGCAGTCGACGCGCTCGAAGGCGTCGAATCCGAACACCTGGCGATGGCCCAGATGTGGCGCGAACTCGATGCGACGCTGGCACGAATCGCTGCCGGCGAGCCGGCGGCACTTGATCCGGATCTCGTGGCGCGCTTTACGTCAACCTACGAACGGCACATCGAAGTCGAGGAGCAGGTCGTGCTGCCGGCGCTGCGCAGGGTGTTCCACGAGGCGGACTGGCGCGCGGTCGGTCGCGCGATGGCCGAGCGCCGCGGCGTGCAGCCTGACAGCGAGCCCACTTAGCGAACTGAGCGTGGAGCGCGGCTGACGCGCCAGGGCGCGGTATAGCGCTTGCTGCGTTCGTCAGGACACGCACGCCACGACTTCATGGATCCTTCGCTCGACGCCACCGCTCAACTGCTGCAGAAGCTGCTGCTCTATGCGTTCCTGCCGGTGTGGGTGCTGGCCGGCTTCGGCGACTGGCTGATGCACCGCTGGCAACGGATCGAGCACAGCGCCGGCTGGCGCGAGTCGGCGCTGCACCTGCTGATGGTCGCCGAAATGGGTGTGGCGGTCGGCGCGGTGCTGCTGTTCCAGATGACCGCCACCATTTTTGTACTGCTGCTGCTCGCGTGCCTCCTGCACGAGTTCACCGTGTGGACCGACCTCAACTACGCCGCGGCGCGGCGGCGCATACCGGTTCCCGAGCAATGGGTGCACAGCATCCAGATCGTGCTGCCGTGGGCCGGACTCGCGACGCTGGCCGTGATCCATCGCGGGCAGGCCGCCGGAGCGATCGGACTCGGTGATGTTCCGGCCGACTGGTCGATCCGGCTGAAGGAGCCACCGCTACCGATAACCGAGGTAACGATAGCGGTTGGCGCCGCGCTGCTGCTGGTCGTGGTGCCGTTCGTGCTCGAACTCGTCCGCTGCCTGCGAAGCGCTCGCGCCGAACACTCGCGACCCCCCGATCCCGCCATGCGCGCGGCGCCGCCACGCCGCACGATTGGCGCGGCCTAACGCCTCGCCGGCGACGGGTCGCGGCGGCCCGTATCGCGCGTCGTGCTCGCGACATCGGCCGCGTCGAGCGAACTGCCAGCATCCAGGTGCGCCTGCGGGTAGACGCCGACTCCGAGACGGGTCACCAGTTCGCCGCCCAGCCACGCCGTCAGCGTCGCCAGCCCGGCTGCGCCGAACGACAGCACGTACGCCAATGTGGGCGGCACCTCGCCGGCACCTCCGCGCAGCCATGCGCTGATCGCGAACAACACCAGCACGATCGCATTGCCGGCGCCATGCAGGCCGCCGATCCGCTTGGCGCGCGTGTTCGGGGGAATCGACAGCCAATCGATGGAGCCGAAGGGCGCCGCTACGGCGCCGCCGATAAGACCGGCGATGATCAGCCAGAAAGCCACCATCGACATGTCGGCGCGGCCGCTCACCAGGTGGATGACGTCGAAGATCACCGAGGTTGCGAGCAGGCCGAGCGGAAAGACGACGAGCATCGTGTGCAATGGATGCCCGAACACCCTGACCTTACTTTCCATGTTGCCTCCGGAGTGTTCCTGAGAGGACCTGGAAGCGTGCAAGCGCCGTGCCGTGCGGGCGAGGCGCAACTACTGCGGGCCGGAGCGCAACCCGTAAATCTTGCCCTGTGCGAACAGGTACTCGACGCGGATCACGCGCTTGTCGCCGCTCGCCAGCGGGTAACCGATCGCCTCGACACGATCGCCGGGTTTCGGTTCGGCGATTCCCCACGCGGTGATGCGCGACAACGGCGCCAGCTCGAGTTCCCAGTCACCGCCGGCCTGCGCTGGCGCGACCGACTTGCGCACGATGCCGGCGCCATCGACCGACTGGCTTTGCGCCGGCAACTTGCGCGCAGCGATATCGGCGGGCAACACCAGCCCGGCCGGAACACTGATCACCATTTCTGCATGCGGGTTCTGCCAGCGTACCGTCTTGACGGTGCCGGCCAGGTACAGCGGCTTGTCCTGATCGAAGCTCGACCAGCCATGGTGTGCGACCGCCGGGGCAACCGCGATCGCAAGCGCGGCGAGTATCAGTCGTCGACGAGTCGGCATCGGCATCTCCCTGAATGAAACAGGCTTAAAGGTAGGCAATCAGCCGGCCTGCGGCGATCACACCGGCCCACAGCACCAAAGATAGCGCGGCCTGGACACGCGCGACGGCGTCGTGCCGCCGCAGCGAGTCGCGCGCATGGAACACGAGCGCGTTGGCGCCGGCCAGCATGATCAGCACCAGCTTGACCCTGAATGCGACATTGGCCGCGACCTGCGCCGCGTCGGAAATGAACAGCAGCGACCCGCTCGCCAGCGACAGTGCGAACCCGGCCAGCGCAGTGCGGACCGCAAGGCGTCCGAGCGATCTCAGCGGCAGGGCAGGCTGCGCGCCGAACACACGTAGTTCGAGCAGCAGCAGGCTGCCGACAACCGTCGCGAGCGCAAACAGATGGACGATCTCGATCAGCGGATAGGCCCAGGTCGAGCGTCGGACTGCCTCCGCGAGCGGCCACGCCTCGATCGCTGCCCAGTTGATCACCGTTGTCAGCCGATCGGATCGTGCGCCGTGCTCGCGATACACCCGCGCGGCGACGGTGGCATCGCGCCGATGTTCCGCTCAGCGCCGGCGCCGGGTCGCGCCACCCAGGATGCCTCCGAGCATGCCCCGCGTGATCTCACGCGCGATCGACGATCCGGCCGAACGCGCTGCGCTCTTGGCGGCCGCTTCCACCATGCCCTCGCGCCGACCACCGCGCGGGCCGGTCGAACCGAACAGCAGATCGCTCAGGCTGCCCATCAGTCCGCCGCCAGCGGCCTGGCCCGAAGCAGCCGGCCCCGCAACCTTGTCGGCCGGCAAAGTCTCTCCGCCTCCCGCACGGGCCTTCAGTTGCTCGTACGCCGATTCTCGATCGACCGTCTTCTCGTATGTGCTGCCGACCACCGAATCGTCGACCAGCTTTCGGCGCTCCTCGGGTGTGATCGGACCCAGCTGCGAACCCGGCGCCAGCACCCAGGCCCGCTCGGTGATGCCGGGCGTGCCCTTCGCATCGAGAAACGAAATCAACGCTTCGCCGACGCCGAGTTCGGTGATTACTTTGGTCGCATCGAGCTTCGGGTTGGCGCGCATCGTTTCTGCGACGGATTTCACCGCCTTCTGATCGCGCGGGGTGTACGCGCGCAGTGCATGCTGCACGCGATTGCCGAGTTGCCCCAGGACCTTTTCCGGGATGTCGAGCGGATTCTGCGTGACGAAGTACACACCGACGCCTTTGGACCGGATCAGCCGCACGACCTGTTCGACCTTCTCGAGCAGCGCAGGCGGCGCTTCAGAAAACAGCAGGTGCGCCTCGTCGAAGAAGAACACCAGCTTGGGCTTGTCGCGGTCACCGACTTCCGGCAGGTTCTCGAAAAGTTCCGACAACAGCCACAGCAGGAACGACGAGTACAGCCTCGGGTTGCTCATCAGCTTGTCGGCGGCCAGGATATTCACCACGCCCTGGCTGCCGACGGTCTGCATCAGGTCATCGATGTCGAGCATCGGCTCGCCGAAGAAACGGTCGCCGCCCTGCTCCTCAATTTGCAGCAACCCACGCTGGATCGCGCCGATCGACGCCGACGAGACATTCCCGTACTCGGTCTTGAACTTCGCCGCGTTGTCGCCGACAAATCGCACCATCGCACGCAGATCCTTCAGGTCGAGCAGCAGCAGGCCGTTGTCATCGGCGACCTTGAACACCAGAGACAGCACGCCTTCCTGTGTCTCGTTGAGCCCGAGCAGCCGGGCCAGCAGCAGCGGGCCCATGTCGGAGACGGTCGCGCGCACCGGGTGACCCTGCTCGCCCCAGACATCCCACAGAGTGACCTGACACGCACTCCATACGGGTTCGGGCAGTCCGTGCTCCGCCAGCCGCGCTTTCAGCTTGTCGCTGGGTGCGCCTGCCTTGGCGATCCCGGTCAGATCGCCCTTGACGTCGGCCATGAACACCGGCACACCGATCCGCGAAAAACTTTCGGCCAACTTCTGCAGCGTCACCGTCTTGCCGGTGCCGGTGGCGCCGGTGATGCAGCCGTGCCGATTGGCTAGTGCCGGCAGCAGCGCCAGTTCGGTCGCACCCGTCTTCGCGATGATCAGCGGCTCGCTCATGCTCTCTCCCCTGCGGTTCGCACGCAGTCTAGCCAATGGCACGCTCGAGGGTGCCGCATCCGGGTCCGCTAGACTGCGCACCCTTTCGCTGCACATTTCCCGAGAGCTTCACCATGGCCGGCCATTCCAAATGGGCCAACATCCAGCATCGCAAGAACCGCCAGGACGCCAAGCGCGGTTCGCTCTGGACGAAGATCATCCGTGAGGTGACGGTAGCGGCGCGTGACGGCGGCCCGGATCCGGCAATGAACCCGCGCCTGCGCCTCGCGCTCGACAAGGCCCGGCTTGGCAACGTGCCGAAGGACAAGCTCAATAACGCGATCCAGCGCGGCGCCGGCAAGCTCGAGGGCGCGAACTACGAAGAGATCCGCTATGAAGGCTACGGCATCGGCGGTGCAGCGCTGATGATCGACTGCGTGACCGACAACCGCACGCGGACGGTCGCTGAAGTGAGGCACGCGCTGTCGAAAAGCGGCGGCAATCTCGGCACCGACGGTTCGGTGGCGTTCAACTTCAGGCACTGCGGGCAGTTCGTGTTCGCTCCCGGCACGTCTGAAGATCGGGTGATGGAAGTCGCGCTCGACGCCGGCGCCGAGGATGTGATTGCCAACGACGACGGCACGATCGAGGTGATCTCGGCACCGGGAGATTTCGAAGCGGTGCGTGAAGCCTTGGGCAAGGCCGGACTGAAGCCCGAAGTCGCCGAAGTGACGATGAAGCCGCTCGCGGAGACAGTGTTGGCCGGCGAGGATGCGGAGAAAATGCAGAAGCTGATCGACACTCTCGACGATCTCGACGACGTGCAGCAGGTCTACACAACCGCCGCACTCGAGGAGTAGAACCGATGAAGGTCCTCGTCGTCGGAGGTGGTGGACGCGAGCACGCGCTGGCCTGGAAGATCGCGCAATCGCCGCGCGTGCAGCGTGTCTACGTGGCCCCGGGCAACGGGGGCACGTCGCGCGGCCGCCATTTGAAGAACGTTCCGCACGACAATCATGAAGCGCTGGCTGACTTCGTCTCCAGCGAAGGCATCGCGCTCACGGTCGTCGGGCCGGAAGCGCCGCTCGCGAGCGGCATCGTCGACGTGTTTCGCGCACGCGGCCTGCGCGTCTTCGGTCCTACGCGCGCTGCCGCACAGCTCGAGAGTTCGAAGGATTTCGCCAAGGCGTTCATGCAACGCCATGGCATTCCCACCGCGGAGTACCGGACGTTCTCCGATGCGGCAGCGGCGCGTGCCTATGTCGCCGAACGCGGCGCTCCGATCGTCGTCAAGGCCGACGGACTCGCTGCCGGTAAGGGTGTCGTCGTCGCGGCGACCGAGGAGGACGCGAATGCGGCGATCGACTCGATGCTGATCGCCAACACGCTGGGCGCCAGCGGTGCGCGCGTCGTGATCGAGGATTTCCTGCATGGCGAGGAAGCGAGCTTCATCGTGATGAGCGATGGCCGGCATGCGCTCGCGCTCGCCAGCAGCCAGGACCACAAGCGTCTTCTCGACGGCGATCGTGGCCCCAATACTGGAGGCATGGGCGCCTATTCGCCCGCGCCGGTGGTGACGCCGACCATTCACGCGCGCGTGTTGCGAGAGATCATCGGGCCGACGCTGCAAGGCATGGCGTCCGACGGCATCCCGTACACGGGATTCCTGTATGCCGGATTGATGATCGACAGCAGCGGCCAGGCGCGCACGCTCGAGTTCAACTGCCGAATGGGCGATCCCGAGACCCAGCCGATCATGGCGCGGCTGAAGTCGGACTTCAGCACGCTGCTCGATGCGGCCATCGACGGCCGGCTCGACGAGGTCGAGGCTGAGTGGGACCGGCGCACCGCGCTCGGTGTGGTCGTCGCGTCCGCTGGTTATCCGGAGTCGCCGCGCAAGGGTGATGCGATCACGCGCCTGCCCGAGGACCGCGAGGATTGCGTGACCTTCCACGCTGGTACAACGTTCGACGGTGACACACTGCGGACCAGCGGGGGACGCGTTCTGTGCGTGACGGCACTCGGCGACACCGTGCGTGCGGCGCAGAAGTGCGCCTACGACGCGGTCGAATCCGTCCAGTTTGAAGGCATGCAGTTCAGGCACGACATCGGCCATCGCGCGCTGAAGCCGCGCACGCTGTAGGCGGGCCACTTTCCAGCCTGCGGCATCCGACACCCTTATTTCCTTCTGCCACCGGAATTCTCGATGCGCGACAATCACGGCCCTTTAACCTCGCCGGCAGCGGCTTCGATGAGCACTGTTCCTTATACGGTCGAACAGCACATTGCGCTGAAACGCGTCACGTCGATCGCACCGGCGCCGGATGGCAGTTGGCTGGCGGTCGCTGTGCAGCGCCTCGATCGCGAAGGCGTGAAGTACGTGTCGGACCTGTGGAAGGTGCCGACCGACGGCGGTGCCCCCACGCAACTGACGCGCGGAGACAGCAAGGATGCGTCGCCGTGTTTCCGCCGCGACGGCGCGCTCGGTTTCCTGTCGAACCGGCAACCGACCGAAGTCAAGCCCGACGAAGACGCCGACAAGCGCACGCAGGTGTGGCTGTTGCCCGTCGCCGGCGGTGAGCCGCAGCAATTGACCGATGAGCCGCTCGGCGTCGAATCGTTCCGCTTCGCGCGCAACGCCGACGTGCTGGTGCTGCTGGCACCCGTTTTGACGGATGTCGAACACGACAAGCAGCGCGAAACGGCAAGGGACCGGCGCAAAAAGGGGAGCAGCGCACGCCACTTCCGCACGCAGCCGGTGCGCCACTGGGATCACTGGCTGCACGAGAACGACGACATGGCGAATACGCACGCGATCGCGTATGTCGCCGACGGGACCAACCGCGTCGATGTGACGCCCGAGGCCCGGCGAGAACTGTCGGTCGAGCCCTGCTTCGACCTGTCGGCCGATGGCAGCCAGCTGGCGCTCGCCTGGCAGACGCCGGGCAAGGACCGCGAAACAGATACGTCGATCCGACTGGTGGATCTGGCGACACAGCAGTCGCGCACGCTGGCGGCCGCCGTCAACACCAACCACGACGACCCGCTGTTCTCGCCGGACGGCCGCACGCTGGCCGTCGTGCGCAGCACACGCTCGTCGACGACCGCGCCGCGCCCGACGTTGACATTGATCGATGTTGCGAGCGGCGCGGCGCGTGAAGTGGGAATGGCGTTCGACGCTTGGCCGCATCCCTGCGACTGGACGGGCGATGGCAGGCAGATCGTCTTTACCGCCGATCTCGCCGGCCATGTTCCCGTCTTTACCCTCGACGTCAGCAACGACCAGGTCGATCGGATCACGCTGGCGCGCAGCGCCGGAACGCACAGCGATGTGCGCGTGCTGGCAGACGGCCGCATCGCCGGCATTCGCTCGACGCTGCTCGAGCCGCCGGAAGCGTTCGCGGTGACCAACCGGCCGGATTCGCCACCGCAGACACTCGCCCGCCTGTCCGGCTTCGCGCTGCCCGACTGGGCGCAGGTCGAACACTGCACTACGCCGTCGACCGACGGCACGCCGATCCAGTATCTGATCACGCGCCCAACCAAGGAAGACGGCAAGCGACCGACGCTGCTGTGGATCCACGGCGGGCCGATCGGCATGTCGGCCGACGGCTGGCACTGGCGCTGGAATCCGCTACCGGCGGTGGCGGCCGGCTATACAGTCGTGCAGCCGAATCCGCGCGGCTCGACCGGTTTTGGCCAGGCGTTCGTGCAGGGCATCTGGGGCAACGTCTGGGGCAAGCAGTGTTATGAAGACCTGATGGCGGTCGTCGATGCCGTCGAACGGCGCCCCGACGTCGACGCCAGCCGCGTGATGGCAATGGGTGGCAGCTTCGGCGGCTACATGACGAACTGGATCGGCACGCAGACCCGCCGGTTCAAGTGTCTGATCACGCATGCCTGCGTGACGACGATGGCGCAATTCACCGGCACCACCGATCACCCGGCCTGGTGGTATCTCGAAATGGGCGGCGAGGATCCATATGCCGACCCGACGTCGTTCGACCGCTATGCGCCGATCCGCCATCTCAAGCAGTGGAAGACGCCGGCGTTGATCATTCATGGAGAACTCGACTATCGCTGCCCGATCAGCGAAGGGCTGAATCTCTTCGAGGCGCTGCAGTACCACGGTGTGGCCAGCGAGTTGCTGGTCTTCCCCGACGAGAACCATTGGATTTTGAAGCCACGCAACATCGTCAAGTGGTACGACACGGTGCTCGACTTCATCGGGCGGCATCTCAAACCAGCATGAGCGACGCCCGGCCGCTCCGAAGGCGCTCGCTCCACCCTCGGGGGGACGGCGCGCAGCGCCAAGGGGGCAACATGAAAGCGCAGCAGTGAGCGAGTTCATCGACTCGCAGTCGGTGCGCGAGTACCTGTTGGGCCTGCAGCAGCGCATCGTCGACACCTTCGAGCGCCTCGACGCCAAGCCCTTCGTCGCGGACCTGTGGGAAAAGCCGGCCGACGCCCCGCTCGGCGGCGGCGGCCTGACCCGCATCATCGAAGACGGCGATCTACTCGAGCGCGGCGGTGTCGGCTTCTCGCACGTCGTCGGCAACGGCCTGCCGCCGTCGGCCACCGCCGCACGGCCCGAACTCGCCGGCCGCAATTTCGAAGCGATGGGCGTTTCGCTGGTGTTCCATCCACGCAACCCGTACGTGCCGACCGTGCACATGAACGTGCGCTTCTTCATAGCCAGGGCGAACGGCCAGCCGGACGTGTACTGGTTCGGCGGCGGAATGGACCTCACGCCCTACTACGCTACCGAGGAGGACGCGCGCCACTTTCATGCGGCGTGCAAGCAGGCGCTGGAACCGTTCGGTGCGGACAAGCATCCGCGCTTCAAGCGCTGGTGCGACGAATACTTCTTCCTCAAGCACCGCAACGAGCCGCGCGGCATCGGCGGCGTGTTCTTCGACGACTTCAACGAGCTCGGCTTCGAGCGCAGCTTCGCGCTGATGCGCGCGGTCGGCGATGCCTTCCTCGACGCCTATGTTCCGATCGTCGAGCGCCGCCGCCAGCATGACTACGGCCCGCGCGAACGCGAGTTCCAGGCGTACCGCCGCGGCCGCTATGTCGAGTTCAACCTTGTGTATGACCGCGGCACGCTGTTCGGTCTGCAGTCGGGAGGACGTGCCGAGTCGATCCTGATGTCGATGCCGCCGGTAGTGCATTGGAAGTATGACTGGCATCCCGAGCCCGGTAGTGCCGAGGCGCGGCTTTATACCGACTTCCTGCGCCCGCGCGAGTGGGTCTGAGACTGGATCGACAGTCGTGGATGCCATTGGGTTGCTCGGCGGAAGCTTCGATCCGATCCATGTCGGACACCTGCAACTGGCGCGCGACGCGCTGGCCAATCTTCCGATTTCGGAAGTGCGGCTGCTGCCAGCCGCGCAGGCATGGCAAAAGGAGCCGCTGACCGAGCCAGCGCACCGGTCCGCCATGGCGAAGCTGGCGATCGACGGCGAGCTGCCTTTCACCCGGCGCCGAATGGTGCTCGACCTGCGCGAGATCGACCGCGGCGGACCGACCTACACGGTCGACACGCTGCGCGAGTTGCGCAGAACCCTGGGCGACGAGATGCCGCTGGTGCTGATCATGGGTGCCGATCAGTTTGAGCGATTCGACACATGGCGCGAGTGGGAACGCATTCCCGACCTTGCCCACCTGGCCGTGGCGCGCCGACCCGGTTCCAGCTCCCCACTGAACGCAAACCTGCAGCGACTACGTGACCAGCGCTACCTGAAGTACGCGGCAGATCTAACTGACACGCCGGCCGGCCATGTCGTCGACCTCGCGATGACTCCGGTCGACGCCTCGGCCACCGAGATCCGCGCGCTGCTGGAGCAGCCCGCCTCCGCCGACAGCGCGCAACGCATTGCCGCGCTGGTTCCCCCTGCAGTGCTCGACTATATTCGCGCGCATCACCTCTACGCCGGGCCGCATGGACATTAGGAAGCTGCAGCGCGTCATCGTCGACGCACTCGAGGACGTCAAGGGCCACGACATCAAGGTCTACAACACCGCGCAGCTCTCGGACATGTTCGATCGCGTCATCATCGCCAGCGGCACCTCGAACCGGCAGACGCGCGCGCTGGCCTCGTCGGTTTCCGAGAAGGTCAAGCAGGCAGGCGGCACGGTCGTCAGCACCGAAGGCGAGGACACCGGCGACTGGGTGCTGGTCGATTGCGGCGATGCGATCGTGCACATCCTGCAACCGAGCATCCGCGCGTACTACAACCTCGAGGAGATCTGGGGTGACAAACCGGTGCGACTCAAGTCCGCTCAACCGCTGTCGATAGCGGGTAAGACAACCCGAAAAGCGCCCGCGCGCAAGCCGGCCTGACACCGGAAACGCAGCCGCACAAGCGTCCGGTGAAGATCTCGATCGTGGCGATCGGGCACAAGCAGCCAGCGTGGGCGGGCGCTGCGGTGAACGATTTTCTGAGCCGCTTTCCGGCGGATTTCAAGGTGGAACTGAAGGAACTCAAGGCCGAGCCGCGCTCCGCTCGCAGCGACACCGGACAACGGTCGCGCGCCGCCGAGGCCGTGCGGCTGCGCGCCGCCGTGCCGTCCGGAACGACGGTCGTCGCGCTGGACGAAAGAGGGCGCGACTGCACCACGAGTCAGCTCGCCGAAATGATCGAGCGCTGGCGCGCCAACGGCGAATCGGTGGCCTTCGTCATCGGCGGACCCGATGGCCTGGACGAGCAGTTCAAACGACAGGCCGCATGGCAGCTGCGGCTGTCGAGTCTGACGCTGCCGCACGCGCTCGCGCGCGTCGTGCTCGCCGAACAGCTTTACCGTGCGTGGTCGATCATCGCGCGGCATCCGTACCACCGCGCCTGATGCCGGGGACCGTCTACCTGGCTTCGCGCAGCCCGCGACGACGGGAGCTGCTGAAGCAGATCGGGATCCGGTTCGATCCGCTGCTGCTGCGGCTCGCATCGCCGCGCGGCCCGGACATCGACGAAGCGCAGCACGACGGCGAATCACCGGCCGAATACGTCGTGCGCACGGCACGCGAAAAGGCCGCGTTCGGCCTCGAAGTGCTGGCGATGCGATCGATGCTGTTTCGTCCGGTGCTGGCGGCCGACACCATCGTGATCGTCGATGACCGGGTTCTGGCGAAGCCGACCGACCCCAAGCAGGCGGCCGAGTTTCTGCGCGCACTCTCCGGCCGCACGCATGAAGTCCGTACCGCGGTCGCTCTGGCGATCCAGGGACCGCTGCTGAGCGCCACCTCAGTATCGACCGTCACGTTTCGCACGCTCGACGAGGCGGAGATCAAGCGCTACTGCGCGACCACGGAGCCCTACGACAAGGCCGGCGGCTACGGCATCCAGGGCCTCGCGGCCCTGTTCGTCGAGCGCATCGAAGGCAGCTACACCGGCGTGATGGGGCTGCCGCTGTTCGAAACCGGGCGGATGCTGGCGCAGGCGGGCATCAAGGTGTTCTGACAGGCGGCGTCGCACGCCGATCGCGGTAGCCACGTTTCCTTCGCGCGTGCTGCGTAGCTTGACCTGAACCCGCAGGCGGCTGTCGGCCGAGACGACGTTGACGAAGTTCGGGCATTTCGCCATAAAGCGATCATGTCCGTAAGTCAGACAATCGCGTCGACGCGAGCCGAAACACCGGTCGGGGAAACATCAAGCCGGCCCGATGCGCTGCGTTCTGTTCCCATGCGATGGATCAAGAGCCCGGCCTGGGATCTCGTTTGGATCCTGAATGCGCTGTGGTTGGCCCCCCTGGTCCTTCTGCTGGCGCGGGGTCATGACGACGTGCGCGCCAGCCCGGTAGACGGGCTTTTCTTCGCCCTCACGGTGCCTCTGTGGTTCGGCCACCGCGTCTCGTCGGCCTGGCTGGCCTACGCGACCCCGGCGTACCGCCCGCTGCTCGCCAAGCAGCGCCTGCGCTTCGTCGTGGCCCCGTTGGCCATCGCCGTCGCGTGCTTCGCCGTGCTGTTGGCTCCCGAAAGCGTGCTGCCGATGCCGCTGACCGAACGCGTGGTCTGGCTCGCTGTCTTGGACTACCTCTTGGTGAGCTACCACTTTGCCGCGCAGCACTTCGGGCTGCTCAGCCTCTACCGTGCACGCGCGGGACGAGCATCGGAGGCGACCACGCGACGGCTCGATCGGTGGTACGCGTTGGTCGTGGGCGGCGGTTTCGTCGTGCTGGCAGAGGCCCTGGCCGGATCGATTTCCTTCCAGGACCGTTGGATCGATCCGCTGCTGGGAGCGGTCGGCGCGGACCTGTTCGCGCGCACGCTACGCGATGGCGGCATCGTCCTTGTCGTGATCCTAACCGCCCTGATGCTGCGCGTCGAAGTGCGCTCGCAGCGCCCATCGCTTCCGCGCGTAGCCTACGTTCTCGGAATCTCGGCCATGGTGCTGTTCGCCTTCCTGGCGCGCGACCCCTTCCTGTTCGTTGTGCTGTGGAGCGTGCAGCATTGGACCGCCGCGATGGGACTCACCTCGCTCGCGGCTTCCGGTGGGACCCAGGAGCCTGCGACGCATTGGCAGCGGCTGTTGGCGCCCATCAATCGGCGCGGCTGGGCAGTGCTGCTCGTGCTCGCCGTAGTCTCGACCTTGTTGCTACCGCTGCTGGAGGTGGAAGCCGTGGCTGATGAAAACGTCTACGCCGACCGCGTCTTCGGCGACGCAGCGTGGTGGCTGCGCTCCTCGCCCTTCGTACCGGCGCTGTTGGCGTTGGGGTTCGCGTCCGCCTTCATCCACTACCTGCTGGATCGCGCTGCCTTCCGCTTCTCCTCGCCCGACGTGAGGCAGGCCGCCCGCGGCTTGCTGCAGTCATAACTCTTTCGCCAGTAGCGGCCCTCGGCGCGATATGAGTGTCATCGCGCGTCGCGCGGTCGGCGACCCGCAGGGTCGCGTCCGTGAGCGCACATCGTTGCGTACACTCGCGACGCCATGGAAGACATCCTGATCAACATCACCCCGCAGGAGACGCGGGTCGCCGTGCTGAACGCCGGCGTCGTTCAGGAGTTGCACGTCGAGCGTAGTGCGCTGCGCGGGCTCGTCGGCAACATCTTCCTCGGGCGCGTGGCGCGAGTGCTGCCGGGCATGCAGTCGGCGTTCATCGACATCGGCCTCGAGCGTGCCGCCTTCCTGCACGTGGCCGACATCTGGGAGTACCGGCAGTTCACGCAGGAAAAGCCGCCGCCGATCGAGCGTCTGATCCACGAAGGCGACACGGTGCTGGTGCAGGTCGTCAAGGATCCGATCGGAACGAAGGGCGCGCGATTGTCGACACAGGTCAGCCTGGCCGGGCGCATGCTCGTCTACCTGCCGCAGGACCCGCACATCGGCATATCGCAGCGGATCGAGGACGAGGCCGAGCGCATGCTGTTGCGCGAAAGGCTCAGACGGCTGGTGCCGCCGGACGAGCGAGGCGGGTACATCGTCCGCACCAGCGCCGAGGATGCGAGCGAAGAAGACCTGACCAGCGATCTCGCGTATCTGCGCGTGCTGTGGGGCCGCATCCTCGAGCGGCGCGCGGCGAGCACCGCGCCGTCGATGCTCTACCAGGAACTATCGCTTGCGCAGCGCGTGCTGCGCGACATCGCGACCGAGGAAACGACGACGATCCACGTCGACTCGCGCGAGAACTTCCAGAAGCTCGAGCAGTTCGCGATCCAGTTCGTCCCGCGCGTAGCGGGCAAGCTCGCGCACTACACCGGCGAGCGGCCGTTGTTCGACCTGTATTCGATCGACGCCGAGATCGAGCGCGCGCTCGGCCGGCGTGTCGAGCTGAAATCGGGCGGATACCTGATCATCGACCAGACCGAGGCGATGACGACGATCGACGTCAACACCGGCGGCTACGTCGGCACGCGCAACTTCGACGACACCATCTATAAGACGAACCTCGAGGCCTCGCAGGCCATCGCGCGACAGCTGCGGCTGCGCAACCTCGGCGGCATCATCATCGTCGACTTCATCGACATGATGAATGCCGAGCACCGCGACGCGGTGCTTGCAGAATTCAAGAAGGCGCTGGCGCGGGACCGCACGCGCATGACCGTCAGCGGCTTCACCCAGCTCGGACTGGTCGAGATGACACGCAAGCGCACGCGCGAATCGCTGGCACATGTGCTGTGCGAACAATGCCCCGTGTGCCTGGGACGCGGCGAACTGAAGACCGCCCGCACGGTGTGCTTCGAGATCCTGCGCGAGATCCTGCGCGAGGCGCGTCAGTTCGACGAGACGCGCGAATTCCGCATCCTCGCCTCGCAGACCGTGATCGACTTGTTCCTCGAGGAGGAATCACAGGCGCTGGCCATGCTGTCCGACTTCATCGGTAAGCCGGTGTCGATGCAGGTCGAATCGATCTATCACCAGGAGCAGTACGACATCGTGCTGATGTGATCCGGGGCCGCGAACGCGATTACGGCCGCGGATCGGACGTGATCGGATAACCGGCGTCGCGCCAGGCCTGGATTCCGCCGTCCAATGCGATGGCCCGCTGATAACCCATTGCACGCAGCGTTGCCGTCGCCAGGGTGGAAATGCGGCCCAGCTCACAGTAGACGACGATGCGGCGAGTGGGATCGGGCAGGTCCTGATTGACGCGCAGCTCCAGTTGACCGCGCGGCAACAGCGCCGCGCCGGGAATATGGCCCTGTTCGTAAGCATCCCGCTCGCGGACATCGAGCACCAGTAGATCGTCTGCCCGGCTTTGGGTGCGCACATTCAGTTCCGCGAGCGACATGAACGGCACCTGCGCTGCCGCCTCGGCGAGCATCTGCGCGACTGTCTTTCCGCCGCTCATGTTGGTACGCAGCGCCTCGGTCATGTGCGTGGGCATGCCGAGGTTGAGGTTATTCATCAGCTCGACGAAGGCGGTCTGCTCGCGGACCTGCAGACGGGGATTGCCTGCCATCTCCTGGGCGAGCGTCGAATGACTACGGCCTTTGTATTCATGGGCGGGATGCACCTTCAGTGCCGGGTCCAGCCGCAGTACCCGGTTGAACAGGCTGTCGTACAGCGCATCCGGGTCGCCCGTCGGCAGATCGGTCCGGCCGGTGCCACCGATCAGCAGGGTGTCGCCCGTGAACAAGCGATCCTCGACACTCAGGCAGATCGAGTCGCTCGTATGTCCGGGCGTGTGCATGACCGTCAGCCGCAGCGTGCCGACGGCAAGCATCTCGCCATCGTCGAGCGCCAGATCGACAAAGGGCGCAGGGCTGAGCCGATGCATCGCAACCGGGACTTCCAGTCGTCGAGCCAGCTGTTGGGTTGCGGAGAAGTGGTCGGCGTGCGTATGCGTGTCGATCAGGTAGTGGATGCGAAGGCCGTCGCGCGCAGTCAGCGCGAGGTAACGGTCGATCAGGCTGATCTCGGGATCGATGAGGGCAGCCGCGCAACTTTCGGCACACCCGATCAGGTAGGACTGGCAGCCCCCGGCGCTTAGATGCTCGAAGATCACACCGCCTCGCTTGTCGGTACTTCACTCCGGCGGGGCGCCATGCGCCCGCCTGCAGGGGCGATTTGAGCACAGCGCAGCAACCGTTGCCATCGCATTGCCTCGCGCTAGCGAGTCGCGTGCAGCTGCGCGAGCGCAGCTGCAATCACCCGTTCCGGCGCAAGGCGGTCCAGGCACTGCGAAAAACTCTGCCGATGTCGCTCGCAACCTTCGAGCTGACACGGCATGCAGGTGAGTTCAGGGTTCTGCAACAGCAGCACATTGCCGCGCTCTTGCCGCGCAGCGGCGCGCACATAGACGGAGCCATCTGCAGCCGGCCACGGACCCCAGATCGCGGGATCGGTCGGTCCGTAGAGCGCAACGGTTGGCGTTCCGCAGGCCGCCGCCAGATGGGTCGTTGCGGTGTCGGGCCCGACGTAGAGCGCCGCGTGACGCAGCACGTCGGCCGTCTGCGCCAGCGTCCAGTGCCCATCGACGCGCGTGATGATCTCGGGCGCCACGCCCTGCAGCACGCGCTCGAGGTAAGTTCGTTCTTCCGTTCCGGGTCCCCCGGTCACTACGACCCGCACGCCCTCGCCCGCCAGCCTTCGAATCAGCTGCTGCCACCCGGCGGCGGTCCACTGCTTGTAGCGCCACCGCGGGGACGGATGAACGACCGCATAGCGTTGCGAAGATGCATCGAACCCGAGCGCGGCTGTGACGTCAGACAGCGTCCAGCGTGCGGTAGGAGCGACGACCGAAGGCGTGACTTCGATCCCGAGCAGCGCAGCCACGCGCTGGTTCTCGAGCACGCGTGCGCCACCGCCATCGAACACCGCGTAACGATCGAGCAGTGCACGCTTCCACCACGCCTTGCCGAGATCGGACGACACCAGCCCGATCCGCCGCCGACCCGCAGCCCAGCCGAACAGGAAAGGTCGCGTACCGGTCTGCGCGATGACGGCGAGGTCGTACCGGCGCCAGAGTGCCAGCGCCTGCCGGAGCGTGTCGCCCGCGCTGGCCGACTCGTCCGCTGCGATGACCGACGCGACATCCCGATTGCCTTCGAACATGCCTTCAGTACCGGCGAACACCAGCACGTCGATGGCGCAGTCGGGCCAGTGCTGCTTGATGGCATGCACCAGCGGAGTCGACAGCAGTGCGTCGCCGAGGAAACGCAGCGTGACGACCAATGCACGGCGCGGCGGTCGAAGGTTGCTCAACCGCGCTCCGCGTCGGGCAGCGCCAGCGCCTCGTCAACAGCGGCGACGACCGCCGGCACGTTGGGCCATGCTCCGTTGTCGCCGACGCAGACGGCGCGTGGCGACCACGGCGCAGTGCGCGAGCGATCGGTGACGCCGAAGATCGTGACCTGGCGCGCGCTCACCGCGGCCGCCACGTGACTCGACCCGGAATCGTTGGCGATCACCAAGGCCGAGGCGCGTGCGAGTGCAGCGTAAACACCCAGCGCCACTGAAGGCAGCAGTGTCGCACCGGGCAGCTCGGCGCGCACCGCGTCGGCCTCGCGCGCAAGCGGCGCCGCCACCGGCTGCAGGCCCCGTTCGCGCAACACGGGCAACAGTTCCCCGAAGTGTTCCCAATGCTTGCGCTGGCCGTGATGCAGCCCGGTCGCCACGGGTGCCAGCAGCGCATAACGCCGCGTGACGCCGCAGGCGTCGAGCGTCGCACGCGCCTGCGCCATCTGTTCGGCGGTCGGCCGCAAACCGAGTTCGGCCGGGATCGCCATATCGGCCGAAAGATTCCACGCCTTCAGGGCCGTTACAGCAGCCGCGTGAAAGCGCTGCACCTCGTGACACGGACCGGGGTCCGTGCTCGGCCAGCGCAACAGCACACGCCGCAGCCCGGTTGTCAGTCCTGCGCTCGGCACGCCCGCCAACGCGAACGCCAGCGCAGAGCCAATCGAATTGGGCAGGATCAGGGCGCGTGTGTCATTCATCGCAACGTCGTCGAGCGCCCGCAGACGCGCGCCATCGGCGAGCACGCGTCCCTCGATCACCCGGTACGGCAGCTGTAATCCGGCCAGCAGACTCTCGCCCCAGCCGCGGCCCACCAGCACGCACGAGCAACCGGCGGCCTGCAGCGCTCGTAGGGCCGGCAGCGCCATGCAGGCATCCCCGACATGGTTCGGCAGTCGAACGAGGACCCGGATCATGTGTTAGTTGCGGTCAGTCGGGCCCGCAGGCGGATCAAGACGCGGCACCGGACGCGCCAGCATCGCTCCAAGGAAGAAGGTCAACAGATGGCCTTCGGCAAAGGTCTTGAAGTGCGAACTGACCAGCGAGGTAGCACACCAGCCGAGCAGCAGGCCGATCGCGGCCACGCGCGCGCGCGTGCCGTCGCCGCGATCGGCCAGCGCAAGGCCAATGAACACCAGGAACGCCAGCAATCCGACGACGCCCTGCTCCGCCAGGAAAAACAGATATTGGCTGTGCGGATCCACTGTTGGAAGCACGCGCCAGTCGGTGTATTTGTCCTTGACCTGCGCCGTGTAGGCCGCGCCGAAACCGCCGGTGCCGGTTCCGAACCATGGGCGCTCTTTGACGATCTCGAGGGTGTTCTCGTACATGACCGCGCGTATGCCCATCGAGGACTTGTAGCCGAGCGTGGTCGCGTTCTGCCACTCATTCACTGCCAGCGAAATGCGATCCCGCGCCAACGGTGACAATGCCATCGCGCCGGCCAGCACGGCTGCTGGCACCGCAGCCGCGAGCGCAGCGCGCCAGCTGCGCACACTTGCGGCCGCGAGGACGACCAGCATCACGGCCAGCCCCAGGAAACCGCTGCGCCCCGGCGTCACGAATGCCATGTTCAGGATAAACAGCACCGCAAATACCGCCGCGGTCAGGCGCCAGCGGCGCTGTGTCCCGGGCTCGCTCGTCAGCCAAAGCGCAAGGAACGCTGCAGCCGCGAACGCCATCGACTGCGCGCTGTGGTTGCGCAGCATCGACCCGGCCAGGTCATAGACCGTCGTCGGCAGCTTGCCGGTGACGATGACGATCCCGAACGAGATCAGCACCGCGACGCCGCACACGGCAACGTAGGCGACAACCAGCCGCCGCTTCCACTGCAGCGGACCGAACAGGGCGAGCGCAATCGGAATCATCCACAGCTTGCGCCAGCTCCAGAATGCGGTCCAGCGCTCCCCCCACGGCACGTCGCTCCATAGCATCGCAGCGGAGATGACGGCGAGCAGCATCAGCGTGGCCACGCCGAGCGGCTGCGTGCAGGCCTGCCGCAGCCGCGGACCTGCCTGCCCGCTCGCCAGCAGGCTGACCAGTATTACGGCCATCGCGGCGTTGGCAAGGGGCGGCGATACCATCACGCTGCACACTGCAACGACGGTTGCCCAGCGTGCGGCCTCCAGCCAGCGCTCGCCTCGGGCGGCGGAATTGCGCGAATCGACGGTGAGCGCGGTCATCGGCCGTTCAGCCTCAGCGCCAGAGCTGGTAGAGATACTTGCGTCGCAGCCGCTCCAGCCGGTAGCGCACCGCCTGCAGCCAGTTCGGCGGCGCCGGTTCCAGCGAGGTGCGGAACATTCCGAGCTTGCTGCCCTGTTCGACGACCGGGTCCTCAAGCCAGAGGAAGCGGATCCCCGCCGCGCGATCGGCCGACTCGAACACGACATCGATCGGCTTTGTCATCGGTTGCGCTTCGATCGCCGCCAGCCGCAACGCGGCTTCCTGCGCACCGATGATGTACGAGTCGGTGAAGCGTCCCTTGCTGGCTGGATAGATCCGTCGGCCGAGCTGCCGCTGGCTCGCCGGCGTGTAGAAGTTGCCGCCGGCACCGAGGTAGATGACATACGGGTGCGGCTCGTTGCGTGTCTCGGTCAACGCCGCGCGCACGCCGTCGCCAAAGTCGGCGGCCAGCACCACGTCGTCCTCCAGCACGAGACACCGCTGCCATCCATGCGCGACGACGCGTCGCAGCACCTCGACATGCTTCAGTGCACAGGATTTCTGTCCGGGGTTGAGTTCGCCGCCGCTGAACCAGCGGCGATCGAGATCCGGCGTGATCTCGTCGGCGTCGAAACCATGGATGAGCTCGCCACGCAGACCGAAGCGCGCCAGCTGCGCCTCGACGTGCCGGCGTCGCTCGACGAAGCTCTTGACATTGATGATCAGCAGCGCATCCAGGCCGAGAGCGCGGACGCCGTCGCGCTGGTTCGAATCGGTCACATTCACTTGCGAGGCAGGCGACCGAGCAGGTAGAACTCGTCATTGGGTCGCATGCTGATCATGTTGGCCATCCGGTTCGAGAGCGCGAAGAACGAAGCAATCGCGCCGATGTCCCAGATGTCCTCGTCGCTGAAGCCATGCGCCCGCAGCGGCTCGAAGTCCGACGGTTCGATCGCCGCGGAGTCGGTTGCCACCTTCATTGCGAACTCCAGCATCGCGTACTGGCGCGGCGAGATCTCGGCCTTGCGGTAGTTGACGGCGACCTGGTCAGCCACGCGCGGCTGCTTCTCGTAGACACGCAGGATGGCGCCGTGTGCCACCACGCAGTAGATGCAGTCGTTTGCCCCGCTGGTTGCCACCACGATCATCTCGCGCTCGCCCTTGGTCAAGCCCGATTCGCGCAGCATCAGCGCGTCGTGATAAGCAAAGAACGCGCGGAATTCGTCAGGCCGATGTGCCAGCGTCAGGAACACGTTCGGCACGAAGCCCGCCTTGTCCTGCACCTCTGCGATGCGCTGACGCATGTCCTCCGGAAGGCTGGCGATGTCGGGCACAGGCCAGCGGCTGATCGGTTGCGAAGGTGGGCTCATGGGGCAGGCTCCTCTAGGCTGGATTCGGTCGAAGCGAACTGGATGCCGTGCAAGCGCGCGTACAAGCCGCCCTTGTCAAGCAGGTCGCGGTGCGATCCGATCTCCATCAGGCTGCCTCGCTCGAGCACGACGATGCGGTCGGCACGCTCGATGGTCGACAGCCGGTGGGCGACGACGAACGTGGTACGCCCCTTCATCAGGCGCTGCAGCGAAGCCTGGATATAGCGCTCGGACTCCGAATCGAGCGACGACGTGGCCTCGTCGAGCAGCAGGATCGGCGCATCCTTCAGCAGTGCGCGCGCAATCGACAGCCGCTGTCTCTGTCCGCCCGACAGCTTGACGGCGTTTTCGCCGATGCGCGTATCGAACCCCCGCGGCAGCGATTCGATGAACGAGAGGAGGTAGGCCGCGTCGGCGGCGGCGCGCACCCGCTCGGGAGGCGCATCGCGCTGTGCGCCATACGCGATGTTGGCGGCGATCGTGTCGTCGAACAGCACGACGTCCTGCGACACCAGCGCGATCTGGCGTCGCAGGCTGCTGAGCGTCAGTTCCTCGAGCGGCGTTCCGTCGAGCAGGATCTCGCCCGCGGTCGGACGGATGAAGCGCGGGATCAGATGGATCGCCGTTGTCTTGCCGGCGCCCGATGGACCAACGAAGGCGATCATCTCGCCTGTTCGTACCGACAGGCTGAAGTCGCACAGTGCGTCACTCTCGGCGCCGGCATAGTGGAACGAGACGTGGCGGAACTCGATCTGGCCGTGCGCCCGTCCGATGTCACGCCGCCCGGTGTCCGCTTCGGGCGCAGTGTCGATCATGCGGAATACGCTGTCGGAGGCTGCAGCCATCCGCGCCAGCGGTCCGTTGAGCGATGCAAGATGGCGCAGTGCCGGCAGCAGCAGCAACGCCGCAGCGAGGAAGGTGACGAACTCGCCGGGCGAGGCCTTGGCGTTCTGAGACTGCCACAGTGCCACGGTCATCACGATCGCCACCCCGATCGCGCCCAGCACCTGGGCAATCGGGGTGGCCGCCGACCAGGCGACCTGCATCCGCATCGCGAAGCCGCGCAGCTTCTCGTTGATCTGGCGGAAGCGCCGGTTCTCGTAGTCTGCGCCCTCGTATACCTTCACCACGCGTTGGCCCTCGTGCGCCTCCTGCACGGCACGCGTCATCTCGCCCAGCATCACCTGGTTTTCGAGATTGAGCCGACGCAGGCGACGGCTGAAGGCGCGCAACGCCAGACCAATCGGCGGAGCGACGATCATCGTCAGCAGGGTCAGCTGCCAGTTGTAATAGAACAGCATGGCGAGCAGGCCCAGCACGATCAGCGAGTCGCGCACCGCGGTGCTCATCGCCTCGGCGGCCAGGTTGAGCGCGTTGCTGGCCTCGTTGACGAACTTCGAGATGACGATGCCCGATGGCGTGTTCTCGAAGGTTGTCGTCGGCCAATGCAGCATCCGGTCGAACATCGACATGCGCAGATCGACCAGCACGGCCTGCGAAACGCGGTTCAGCAGGTACGAGCCGACGAAGATCGACAGGCCGCGCACGATGAACAGGCCCACGAAGGCGATCGGCATCCAGATGACCGACGCGAACTCCTTCTCGAACAGCGCGCGGTCGGTCAGCACGCCGGCCAGCCTGGCGATCAGCGGTTCGGTGGCCGCGCTGACGCCGGTCGCGATCAGCCCGAAGACGAGCAGCCGGCGATGCGACAGCACCATACGCAGCAGGCGGTGCAGATTCGGATCATCCAGCAGGCGGGGATGGGCGACACTCATCGGGGTCCGGCGGGTCCGGCGATCACAGCGCGCCGGTGGGCAGCGCGTAGTGTATGCGATGGTCAGCGCGCATCCGCGCTCACGCTGCCGTTTAAGCTTGCGCCCTCATCAGGGAGCCGTGATGGCGCGCATATCCGTCTACATCATCGCGTACAACGAAGCGGACAAGATCGAGGCGGCGCTGAAGAGCGTGACCTGGGCCGACGAGATCGTCGTCGCCGATTCGTACTCGACTGACGGCACGGGCGACATCGCCCGCCGCTATACCCCGCATGTGCTGCAGGTGCCGTTCGAAGGCTTCGGCAAGCTGCGCAATGACGTGCTCGCGAAACTCAGCGGCGACTGGGTGTTCTCGCTCGACGCCGACGAGCGCTGCACTGAAGCGGCGGCCGCAGAGGTCCGCGCGACTATCGAGCGTGCCGACGCGGCCGATGCGTACCGCGTGCCGCGTCGCAATTTTTTCTTCGGCCGGTGGATCCGGCATTCGGGATGGTTTCCGGATTACCGGCAGCCACAACTCTTTCGTCGCAGCAAGTTGCGCTACACCGAGGACGCCGTGCATGAAAGCTACGTGCTCGATGGCACGCTGGGGACGTTGAACGAGCCGATCGCCCAGGTGCCCTTTCGTGACCTGACTCAGATCGTGCACAAGATGCAGCGCTACTCGACGCTCGGAGTCGAGCGGCTGGCCCAGCGCGACACTGCGCCGTCGATGGCAAGCGCTCTCGCGCACGGCGTCAGCGCATTCTTCCGGCACTACGTGGTGCGGCTGGGCTTCCTCGACGGCTGGGCTGGTTTCGTGATCGCGCTGTCGAATTTCGAGGGCACTTTCTACCGCTACGCCAAATACGCCGAACGCATGCAGGCGCTGACGCGCGAGCCGACGCTGCCGGCGAGCCTCAGGCAGTGATGTCCGTATCGGTCATCGTCACGACGTACAACCGGCCTGACGCGCTGCGCGCGGTGCTGGCCGGACTGTGCGCGCAGGCCGATCGCGATTTCGAAGTGCTGGTCGCCGATGACGGCTCGCGCGACGACACCGGCGCGCTGGTACATGCGACTGCGCGCGATGCCCCGATAGAGATCCGGCACGTGTGGCAGGAAGACCGCGGATTCCGCGCCGGCGCGGCGCGCAACCGCGCGACCGCACAAGCGGCCGGTGACTATGTCGTCTTTCTCGACGGCGATTGCGTGCCGCGGCCGCACTTCATCACCCGCCATCGCGCGCTGGCCGAACCCGGCTGGATGGTCGCCGGCAATCGCGTGCTGCTGTCCGAACCCTTCACTCGCGCCGTGCTGGACTCCGGCACGGCGTTGCACGCGTGGAGCACAGCGCAGTGGAAGGTCGCGCGACGACGTGGCGAAATCAATCGCACGCTGCCGTTGCGGCATCTGCCGCTGGGCCCGCTGCGCAAGCTGGCCGGGTCACGCTGGCAGCGGGTACGCACCTGCAACCTCGGGGTCCGGCGTGACGACCTGCAGCGAGTCAACGGTTTCGACGAAGTGTTCGAAGGCTGGGGGTACGAAGACTCCGACCTTGCCGTGCGGCTGATCAACGCCGGTGTACGTCGCAAGGAAGGCGCGTACGCGACCGGTGTGCTGCACCTGTGGCACCGCGAGAACGACCGTCGCGCCGAGGGCGACAACTGGAACCGCCTGCAGCAGCGCCTGCGCGAGGGCGCAACCCGTGCCGAGATCGGTCTCGACCGCTACCAGTAAGCCGGAGCAAGTTGTTCGCTCGCATCGCTCCGCCTGCCGCGACGCGCGCGAAAGGCCATCGTTTGGTCATGGAGATCCGTTCGTGGTGGCCGCGATTGAAGACCGGCCATCGGTGCGGCGAGTAGCATGCTCCTGCACTGGCGGCGGTGCGATCGCGGTTGCATAACCTGCGTCAACTTCCGACGCCGCGGTGCAAGCTGACAATCGTACGACGGCGGACAACGCCGCATCGGGAGGGATCATGGGAATACGTACGGCCGTGCTGGCCATCGCTATTCTCTTTTCGTGCGCCCCGGCGGCCGCGGTGCCGACCGAGCCACAGCGGGCCGCGCGCTGGGACGCGCTGCTGGAATCGAGGACCGATGCCAAGGGCGCGACGACATACTGGGGGATGGAGGCGAACTACGAGATCGTCGGTCCGGGAATGACCGCATTCCTGCTGCGCCGTGACGACGGTGCTATCGGTCCGCCGATGATTCGCGTTGCCTATGTCAGCGATTCGTGGATCAATGTTCGAAGCGTGACCTTCACCGTCGGAGAAAGAACCTACGGACCGTACACCGACATCTACGACACTCCCGGCCGAATCAAGGTCGACGCCTCGACCGTGGTCGAGACTCTGCTGTTTCCGATCGACTCGGAAGAAAAGTGGCGCATGGTCGAAGGCATCGGGGAGGCGGACGAACTCGGACGTCCCGTGATCCTCGTGTTCGACGGCGATACGCGCTACGGCGTGGAACTGGATCGCGCGACCAAGCGCGCGACCGGCAGCGTCGTTCGCGCCTTCCGCAGGCTGCAGGCCAAATGAGACACTCGCACTACGCCCCGCACTTCGGCAGGTTGCGCTCGGCGGTGCACAGATCCCGATCGAACCAGATCTCGAAGGTATCGGTGCTCGGTGCTGCGTTGCGCAGCGTCTGAACGGCGACGGCCGCGCCGTCGGCATCCCCGACCACCTTGGCAAGCCAGCGCGCGAACCCGCGGTCGCTCTTGCCCTGCACGCGGATCTGGCTGCTCGCAGGCGCGCGCGCGCCGACGAGTTCGATGCCCGCCGCCTCGTAACCGGCGACCCGCAGGCGAACAGCGAGCGCTTCGGCGATCGGCCGTTGCGCTTCGTTGGCGATCTGAATGAAGGCGACCGGCCGCCGTTCGGCCGCGCCGGCGAGCAGCGTCTGCACCTTTTCTGCCTGCGCGGCCGTGTTCTCGCCGATCGGCTTAGCAAGCTTCAGCAGGCGCTCGATGTCACCGCGGTGGACGAGCAGTGTGCCGGGCATTGCCCTCTCCAGCAGCACCAGCGTGTTGAAGACTCCGGATTGCACCGACGCGGCCAGCTTTCCGCGGCCGGCGTTCAATCGGTTTATCGCTTCATTGACCGCCAGCGGCACCGCATCCGACAGCAAGTCCGGGTCGATTGCGAGCGTCGTGTTCGCCGTGATCCTCGTCTCGCTGTCGTCGCTGAACATCTGATCGACGAGCTGATCGATCCGGCGCCGCGTCTCGGGTGCTGGCGGCAACCGGGGCAGCCGCGCGAGTGCTGCCGCCGAGGCGGCGGCACTCGGGTCTCTGATGCCGCCGATCGAACCCAAAATTGGTGGTGCTGCCTTGACCTGCCTCTCCGCGGTTCTCGACTCCGCAGGTCGTGCTTCTGCGGGTTGGGCCCCGGTGGGAGCGGGCAGATCCTTCGGTGGGGCGGACGACACGTCCGCGCGCACGAGGGCGGCGGGCTCCGGCGCCGGCGAAAGCGCTGCAACGCGCATCGACGCATCCGCCAGCTGGGCTTCATCGAGCCCCTCGCGGTCGTGCGCGGCGCGCTCGAAAGATGTCCGCGCAAGTTCCATCTCGCCGAGCTGGGCGTAGACGTGACCGAGGTAATAGCGCGCTCGCGCGTTGCCGGCCATGTGCGCCAGCGCATCGAGGTAATAGTTGCGCGCCGCCTGCAGGTTGGGTTCGCGGCCGAACTGCTCTTCGAGACCGAGCCGCAGGTTGCGCCGCGACTCGCTGGCGTTATAGAACTGCCAGCCGCCTGTCGCGACGATTGCTGCGACCAGCAGGCCGACGCCGGCGAGTATCGCCGGGCGATAGCGCCGCCGCGGCGTGTAGCGCTGTCGCGGCACCAGCGGCTGGCCGAGCCGTTTGCGCACCTCGTCCGCCAGCGCGACGAACGCAGGGTCGTCCCTGCCTCCATTCCAATTCAGCAGATCCAGCGCATGGATCTGCCCGAAACCGAGCGGGGGTACCACGGCCTCGATTCGGACCGGCAGCAGCTTGCCGGCTTCAAGCGCACGCATCGACTCGTCGCGGACGAAGCTCGAACGGGTCGACGACTCCGACCACAGGACGATGACGACGTGCGCCTCGGTGAGTTGCTTCTCGATGACTTCAGAGAACTCGGCGCCACCAGGTAGCTCGCGATCCCACCAGACATCGATGCCGAGTCCGGAAAGCCCCTGCGCGACGTATTCCGACGTTTCGCGGTTGTCGCGCGAATAGCTGATGAAGACCTGGGTCAACGGCTGCGCCCGAACCGCCGAAATGAAGTCTTGCACAATGGCTTGCGCGACCCGCATCGCGCCATCCCGTTCAGACGCGAGCGGCGACTGAGGCGGGCTCGCTAGACGCCGTAGCTGAAGCGGGCCTGCCGCACGCGCGCTTGCCCACGCAGGTCGGCGATCAGGCGATCATCGGGACGAACCCGCCAGTCCTCCGGCAGCGCGACCTCGGCGGTCCCGCAACCGTTGCTGTAGGACACCACCACGCGGCAGCCGGCACCACCGATGCCGTTGGACACACGATAGGGGCTCAAGGCCTCTCGCAGCCGCGCAGCGTCGCCCGCTCCGTCCAGCTCGATGCGCAGGCGCGCCGCGGAACTGGCGCGCGCCTCCGTGAGGTCCATCAGGTCATCTGCCGAGATTGACAGGCGTTGCGTGAACTCGTCGTAACGTACCTTGCCGGTGACGAACAGCAGCTGGTCTTCCTTGAGCAGCGCGCGCTTGCGGTCGTAGAGCTCGGAGAACACCATCAGTTCGAGCTGCGCGGTGCCATCATCGAGCACCACGACTCCCATGCGTCCGCGCCGCGTGTTCTGGCTGCGCGCGGCGACGATCATGCCGGCGAGACGGACGGCATCGCGCGCCTGTTTGATCTCGGCGAGCGGCGTCGGTGCGAGGCGGCGCGCCTCGGCCGCGTACTCGCTGAACAGGTGGCCGGAGAAGTAATAGCCGAGCGCCGTTTTCTCGTTGGTCAACTGATCGCGCGTGCTCCAGCGTGGCACCTTGACGTACTCGACGTGGCGCACGGCACCGTCGGGACCGCCGAACAGGCTCGCCTGCCCCGCGGCCGCCGCTTCGTGCTGTGCGGCGTCGATCGCACGGCCGACGCTGGCGAGCAGCGTCGCACGGTCGTCGAGCAGTCGATCGAGCGCGCCGGCGCGCACCAGCGCCTCGACCACTCGGCGGTTGATCACGTGCTTGTCGACACGGGCGGTGAGATCGAAGAGGTCGGTGAACGGCCCGCCCGTCTCGCGCGCGGCGAGAATCGCTTCGATCGCGCCCTGACCGGTGCCCTTGATGCCGCCCAGGCCGTAGCGGATCGTCTTCACGTCGACCGGCTCGAAGCGCCAGCTCCCGGCGTTGATGTCGGGCGGCAGCACCTTAAGTCCCAGCGACTTGCAGTCTTCGACCAGATCCTTGACCTTGTCGGTGTCGTCCATCACGGTCGAAAGGTTTGCCGCCATGAACGCCGCCGGATAGTGCGCCTTGAAGTATGCGGTCTGGCACGCGACCACCGCGTACGCCGCAGAATGGCTCTTGTTGAAGCCGTAACCCGCGAACTTCTCCATGTGGTCGAAGAGCTGCGTCGCGACGTCAGCCTTTACGCCTTTCTTCGCGGCGCCCTCGACGAAGATGGACCGGTGCTTGGCCATCTCCTCGGGCTTCTTCTTGCCCATCGCACGCCGCAGCAGGTCGGCGCCGCCGAGCGAATAGCCGCCGACCACCTGGGCGATCCGCATCACCTGCTCCTGGTAGACCATCACGCCGTAGGTCTCCGAGAGGATCGCCTCGATCGTCGGATGCAGGTACTCGACGCGCTGGCGGCCGTGCTTGCGTTCGATGAACTCCGGGATCAGGTCCATCGGACCCGGGCGATACAGTGCGTTTAACGCGATCAGATCTTCCAGGCGATCGGGCTTGGCACGCTTCAGCAGCTCGCGCATCCCGCGCGACTCGAACTGGAAGATCGCCGTCGTGGCCGCCTGCTTGAAAACCTCGTAGGTCTTCGGATCGTCGAGCGGCAGCGTTTCCAACGTCAGCGAAAATGACGGATCGAGCCGACGCACGTAGTTGAGCGTCAGGTCGAGGATGGTCAGCGTGGTGAGCCCGAGGAAATCGAACTTGACCAGACCGATCGCTTCGACGTCGTCCTTGTCGAACTGGCTGATCGCCGCCTCGGTCCCCTGCGCGCAGTACAGCGGACAGAAGTCGGTGAGCTTGCCCGGCGCGATCAGCACTCCGCCCGCATGCATCCCGACGTTGCGCGTCAGCCCTTCGAGCGGCCGCGCGAGTTCGATCAGTTCCTGGAACTCCTCGTCATCGTTGACGGCATCTGCAAACGCCGGCTCTTCGGCAAGCGCGCGCTCGAGCGTCCACGGGTCGGCCGGATTGTGCGGAATCAGCTTCGACAGCGTGTCGCACTTGGTGTAGGGCAAGTCGAGCACCCGGCCGGCGTCGCGCACGACGGCTTTGGCACCCAGCGTGCCGAAGGTGGCGATCTGCGAAACCGCGTCGTGACCGTACTTGTGCTTGACGTAGTCGATCACGCGGTCGCGGTTGTCCTGGCAGAAGTCGATGTCGAAATCCGGCATCGACACGCGTTCCGGATTCAGGAAACGTTCGAACAACAGTTCGTAGCGCAGCGGATCGAGATCGGTGATTCCGAGCGAGTACGCCACCAGCGATCCGGCACCCGAGCCCCGGCCCGGGCCGACCGGGATGCCGTGCGATTTCGCCCAGTTGATGAAGTCGGCGACGATCAGGAAGTAGCCGGAGAATCCCATCTTCGCGATCGTCGCGAGTTCGAGGTCGAGTCGCGCCGAATACTCGGGATGTCGGTCGTCGCGCACCGAGGGCTCGGAATACAGTGAAGCAAGGCGCCGTTCCAGTCCCGCGTGGGCGAGGTCGTGACAATGCTGGTCGAGCGTGACGCCGGCAGGCACCGGGTAGTCGGGCAGTTGCGGTCGGCCGAGTTCGAGTTCGAGATTGCAGCGCTTGGCGATCTCGACCGAATTAGCCAACGCGACTGGCACATCGGCGAACAACTCCGCCATCTGAGCCTGGGACTTGAAGTATTGCTCCGGCGTGTAGCGGCGTGGGCGGCGCGGATCGGCGAGCGTGTAGCCCTCGGCGATGCAGACGCGGGCCTCGTGGGCGCGAAAGTCTCCCGGCGCGAGAAACTGGATCGGGTGTGTAGCGACGACCGGCAGGCCGAGCCGGACGGCGAGTGCGAGCGCAAGTTGCGTGCAAGCCGTATCGCGCGCATCGCCGGTGCGCTGCAGTTCCAGATAGAGTCGTCCCGGGAATGCCGCCGCGGCCCGCTGCGCGGCGAGCGCGGCCGCTTCGCTCCTGCCGGCCAGAAGCTGTGCGCCGATTTCGCCGTGACGCGCGCCCGATAGCGCAATCAGTCCGCGCGAACGCGCACCGCGGTCTTCTTCCAGCCAGTCCAGCCTCAGTTCGGCGCGGTTGCGATACTGGTTTTCGAGATACGCGCGCGTCAGCAATGCGCACAGGTTGAGGTAGCCCGCACGGTCCTGGACCAGGAGCACCATGCGATGCGGGCTGTCGCGATCGGCGTCGTTGGTCAGCCACACGTCGCAACCGATGATCGGTTTCACACCCCGGCGACGCGCAGCCTGATAAAAGCGGACCGCCCCGAACACGTTGGCACTGTCGGTCAGCGCGAGCGCGCCCTGGCCATCGTCAGCGGCCCGACTGACGGCATCATCGATGCGAACGATGCCGTCGACGACCGAAAACTCGGAGTGCAGGCGCAGGTGGACGAATTGCGGTGGGCTCATGCGGACGATTCTGCCACCCGCGCTGCGCGCGCTTGTGGATAACATCCGTGTGTCAGCGATTTTTCGTCCGGGACGTTGATCTGAAACGAGGGAATGAACGGTTCTTACGCGTCGACGCGTGTTTTCACCATCCGGAGCCAACGGTTATCGTTGCGGCCGCGGTCCCGGGAGCACTCATGCATCGTGTCCTGACTTGCCTGATCGTTGCCCTGCTGCCTGCCTTTGCCGGTGCGCAGACTATTTACAAGGTGTTGATGCCGGATGGCAGCGTCCTGTTCACCGACGCCCCCCCACCTGACAGCAAGGTGCTCGAGGAACGCGAAGCGAAAAGCGCGCCGAAGGCCGCCGCGCGCGCGCCTCGGCCCACGCCCGCCGGCGTTCCGGGCACTTCCGGCGAGATGCCGACCGCTGCGGTTGCCGCTAAGGAGCGGGCGATCGACGCCGCGGTGAAGGAGATCGCCGCCGCCGAGAGCGACCTGGAGGCGGCCAAACGCAGGCTCGAACTCGGCCGCGAGCCGCTGCCGGGCGAACGGCTCGGCCTCGCGGGTGGCGGCAGCCGCCTCTCGCCCGAGTACGAGGCACGGATCGCCGGACTGGAGCGCGATGTCGCGTCGGCGGAAGCACGCGTGCAGAAGGCCCACGCCGCCCGCAACACGGCGCGCTAGGGAAACAGGCGGGCCGGGTCTCTCGCCCGAGTCCGCCACCGAGCGAGCATTTCCGGCAGCGAAAGGCCGCTTCCTCGGGTATCACCGCTGGTTATCAGCCGCTACAGTCGCGCCGTCCTCCACGAAACAAGACCGGCCGGATGCTCGAAGCGCTCGTCGCCACGCTGGCAACCCTGGTAGTCATCGCAATTGCCATGGGTATCGGGCTGGCAGCCCTGCGCACGAGAACGCGCAACGGCGCCGTGTCAGGCGCCTGGCCGTTCAGTCTCCGCAGGCCCCTTACCGAACCGGAGCAGGACCTGTACTTTCGTCTGCGCAATGCGCTGCCCGACCACATCGTGCTCGCGCAGGTCGGACTCGCGCGCTTCATCGCGGTGAGGCGCGGCCACGAGGCGCGCGCGTGGCACGACCGCATTCATCGCATGAGCGTCGATTTCCTCGTGTGCGGCCGCGATGCCACGGTGCTCGCCGCCATTGAGTTGGATGATGCCTCGCATGGGCAACCCGACCGCGTGATCGCCGCCACCATAAAGGAGAAGGCGCTCGCCACAGCCGGCGTCAAGCTGATCCGCTGGAGCGCGAACGCCATTCCCGACGCGACGGCGATCCAGGCGGCGATCGCGACCGAGCATGCGACCAGCACGCGCACGTCAGCCACGACTGAACTGACACAGCCCCAGGGATTTCGTCCGGCGTGAGGCTATCGTCAGCGCAAACGGCCCGATGGTGAAAAAATCGGCTGTATGCAACCGCCCGTAGTACCCGACTTGCGACCCGCTTCAGCCTAAGCGCCTGCGCGCCTCGCGCGTGGGTGACCATAAACTTTGAACGCGAGCCAGGACGCATCCCCCAACTGCTTCGCCGCCGCACGTGCCGTGCTCGCCGCGTCGGCGAGCGTCTGCCCGCCGAGTAACGCGTTGTAGAACGCGGTCGAAAACGCAGCTGCCGGCTTGTCCCGAATTGCCCAGGACGCACCGACGAAGGCGCCGGCGCCCTTGCGCAGGAATACATTGGGCCAGCCGCCCCACGCGGTCAGCATGGCTCCGACCCGCCCAGTCTCACACGCGTTAACGAAGACGAGCGGTCGGCCCGGCCGGAGCCGCGCCTCGGCCGCAACCGTGGTGGTTTCCACTTCGATCAGTCTCGGCTTGGTGTCGCCGGGTGGCGTCTCATCACCAAGGATCAGGTTTGCACGCTCGATCGACTGATGTGGCGACTCCGCGTGACAGGAGATGTGCAGCACGTCGAAGTTGCCGGCTGCGAGGGCCTCGTAGAACGCGTCGCGCGTGGCAGCGATCTCCTTGGGCTGGAAGCCGTGGCTGCGCAAGCCCTCCGGCGACGCTGTGGTGAAGTAGTCGAGTTCGGCACCCACCGGAGGAAACGATCCCATCGGAAAATGCGCGCCGAGGTAAGCCCAGCGCTCCATCGGCAGCGATCGGGGCGGCATCTCGTCGGACAGCGTGCGCACCAGGCCGTACTCGCACAGGAAACGCTCGTCGATCTCGTCCGACTCCGGGTCGTGCAGGCGCACCAGCTCCCACGGAATGTAAGGTTCCCAGGACACCATCTGGATCAGCTTGATGCGCGCGCGCAATGGCCACAACACCTTGATCACGTCCGGATCGAACAGCTCCCGGCTAAGAGCCGCGCCGAGGGCGCGCGCTTCACGCTGCAGTTCCTTCAGATCGTCGAGGCTCTTCAACTCCTTCGTAACGCGCTCGTAGATGCGCTCGACGAACGCGAGCGGAGTAGCCGCCGGACCGCCGCCGCGGTCGAGCAACGGTTTCGAGCGCAGCCGGCGGTACGGCAGGCCGAGCGCTTCAGAATGCAACGTGTACTCGTAGAAAACCTGGCCGCTTTCCGTACGCTGCTCCACAAGCAGCGCCAGCTTGTCGTCGTCGGCAAGGTCACGGGAGGCCGCGGTCGCTTGACCCTTGGCTTTCTCGGCGCTTGCACCCGCCGTCACGACTTCGATCGCAAGGCCGATCACCCCAAGCTCGGTGCCGCCTTGGCGGAAAGCCACCGCGAGCCGTGACACACCCGGGCGGCGACCCTTGACGGTGAAGAATCCCGTGCGCGGCTCGCCAGGACGCGGGGGGTCCACCGTGAATTCGCAGTTGCGCATGATCTCGACAGCGTCGTTCTCCACGGACAACGAAACGACAATGCGTACTCCCGCCTTGGCATGCGCGGACTGCGACACCGCGAGCGGGATGGCTTCCGCAGCCAGCTCGACCTGGAATGCCACGCGTGCGCTCGCGCCTACATTGAGTTCGCCGTTGGTTTCCGCGGACAACATGACTTCGATCTCTGCGGCCGGCGCCGGCGCTGACCGCACGGATCGACTGGGAGCTGACCTCGTCGTTGGAGCGGCAACGTCGCGAGTGCCGCGGTGCGCCGGTTTGGACTCCGGATCGACGCCGCGGGTCGCACGCCGGTACCCGTGCTGCGCAACACCACAGGCGCACTCAACGGCATGGCTACCGGCTCGCCGATCGCAACGACTTCGCCGCGGGTGTTGAACTTCAGAAATCGCCCAGCCGCTGGTCCTGCGGATTGCCCAGGCACCGCTTCTGCGTAGCCGGGCGCTCCGCTAATCGCACGCTCTCCGCGGAAGGCGATGCTGGACCCTATCTTGTCCGCGTCGAGTGCCTCTGCCACCGACGAGGCGCTGCGACCTGCGTGGAAAAGCCGCTCAATCTCCGAGCCGCGGAAGACGTAGTAGTACACATCCTCGCTCCCCGCGACCGAGCGCACGATGACGACCCATTCGGGCTTGGCGATCGCTATTCGACGGTCCAGGCTTTCCAGGCTGCGGTCGGCCGCCACTTGCAAAATGCGGGCGTCCGTATACCAGCGCACCGGACCTTCGAAGGAGTAGCTGATTGGCCGACCCTCGAAAGCGAATGTGCCTGGCGCACGAACTTCAGTCTGTGACTTCGGTGACCACGAGTGAATCCTCGGCCGTCTCGACCTCTTCGCCGCTGATCGTTACTCGATAGGCGCCGGCGGCGGGCGGCGTGAACTCTGCGTTGCGCCAGTCGCCTCGCCGCGGGCATTTGCGCGGTGGCCACGGGCCGGCTCTCGCCGCTGCGCCAAAGCGAAGCCGTGAGCTTCGCGTCCGGCTTGCTCGGGCGTGCCCGCACCGTTACCGGCTCACCCGCAAAGTAGACATCCTCCACTTCCAGCGCGACCTGCACCTTGGGTTTTCTGAACCCTCCGAGGTCAAGGCCGAGTCCCGAGAGCAGCCCGGTGAGATGGGTGACCACGGCATCGGCGTTCTGCAGCGATCCGTGCTGGGTGCCGGCATACATCGCGCTTGTAGGATTCGCGCTGAGCTCGATCGGAATGGCCGACACGCGCGGCACCGTGCCATCGCCGCCGAGCGCTTCGCCCTTGTAGGTCGGAAGCATCTGCACCTTGTCGCTGGCCAAACGCGCAGACAGGCTGGTCTCCTGCGCGACGCCAACGACCGGGTAAATGCGATAGCCAGCTGACTGGTACTGCGGCAGCTTCTGGTTGGACGCAACCGCGGTCTCGATCTCGCGATGGAAGGCGAGCGCATCGGCCGCTTTCGCGGCGTCGACGTTGGGAATGCCTGAGTCTCGCCGACGCGCACGAGCTTGCCGTTACCGGCGTCGTAGCATTCGTAGACTGGCAGCAGATGGTAAAGCGCGGTCAGTTGGCGCGCTAGCCTCGACAGATCGAGAGGGCCCTTCTTGAGGCCGTTCGCCAAGCCATCCAGCGCGTTGAGCGAGCCGCGGTACGGGGTGCCGAACGTTACCAGCGCCCGGGTCTCCTTCCAGCCCTCCATGCACTCCAGGAAGTAGCGAATGACAAGGCCGCCCATGGAGTGTCCCACCAGGATGAGCTTCGCATTCGCATTGCCGCTCGATGCACGCCACGCCGCGAGCCAGTCGTGGGCGGCGCGGGCCAGCCGGCGCGCCGAGACGCGATTGTCGCGTCGCCAGTCATATGGGAACGGGAAGAAATTTCGGCCCTCGGTCACCTCAAAGTTGGCCTTGATCGCTTCAGCGATCTTGCCGTAGCCGTCGATCTTCCAGACGCCAGGCAGCAGATGCAGGTCCGGCATCAGCGCATCGGCCACGATGCCATCACCTAGGTCGTCCGCCGCCCGGTCGTCGTGCGGCAGCGCGAGGTCGCGTTCCATGGTGCGCCCCAAGGTGAAGAGCGCCTTGCCGATGGTGCTGGCCGAAAAGCCCCAGACGACCTTGCCGTTCTTCTTTAGCACGCTCCCCGTGATGCCGGGAAGGAGCACAACGATATCGGGCATCGCATGTTTAGCCATCTCAGTCAGCTCCCTCGACGGTGAACCGAAGAATCAAGATCGTCATACCGGTTCCGGAAACAAGGCATCGCTTCCTTAACCGTGCGACGCCGTTGATGCTTCCAATTGTGCAGCGCCTGCGGTCGCAGGTTAATACCGCCGCACGGCCTGGTCGAGGTCGCTCTGAGTACAAGTCAGTCGAGATCACGCGGCGGCCGACGCCTTCCTGCAAATCGCCGGGGCGCATTTTGTTTGGTGAGGGCATCCGGATTCGGGTCTAACATCGGTCCTCGCTAAGGGGGAGGCGCCAATGGACGCACGCAGTCTGTTGAAGAGGTTACTCACCTGTACTCCGGCGCACCTT
>CAVZJO010000011.1:0-173191 GCA_963775635.1 uncultured beta proteobacterium
GCAGTCGTTGACGACATCCCCGTGCGCGCCACGCAATTCTCATCGAAAGGCATCAGCAATCGGTCTCGAGCGATGCACGCTCACCAAGAATGTCTCCAGGCATCACTGCGCCGCCGTCTCAGTGCTGGCTCCCGCCTGATCGTGCTGCCCGAACCGCGGGGTCGGCCGGATCGAAGGCGTCACACCACCGAGCGCGTCGTACGTGAAAGCACTAAACGGATCGTTCGTCCGCAACGCCTGGGCTGTTCCTGCGTCCGCGTGGACACGGGCAGCAGGCTCGCCGCTCTCCGGGCCTATGGTCGTGCAAGCGCCCAGACAAGTAGCGCGAGACCAACCGTTGCGACTGCCGCTGCATATGTCACCTTTTTCCTTTTCATCAATTGCTCCATCGTCATGTACCTGAGCAATTTGATCCGCAGGCGGTTAATGCGGCGCTACCGACGGGGCGCCGGTTGTTGCTTCAGTAACGCGGCGAGTCGCCATTTGGCACAACGGCAAAGGCAACTCGATTGCTGCACGGTTACGGCTGTAATACGGACATTACTGAGGTCAGGGAAACAACAGACAGTCGGCAGGGCCGGGCTCTACGGTTCATCCCGTGTCCTGCTGCCAACGAAGGGGCGACGATCCATGTCGGTTGCCATTCCTCACGTGCTCACCGTCGACGACGATGCTGACCTGCGCAACGCCGTCGTGCGCTACCTCGCCAACAATGACCTGCGCGTCACCGCCGTAGGTAACGGCGACGAGATGGACGAGGTGCTGGCGCGCGAACCGGTCGACTGCATCCTGCTCGACCTGAAGCTGCCCGGCGAAGACGGGCTTGCTATCGCGCGGCGGCTGCGCGAGCAGGGCAGCATCCCGATCCTGATGGTGACAGGCCGCGCCGAAGAGGCCGATCGCGTCATGGGTCTGGAGCTCGGTGCCGACGACTACCTGACGAAGCCCTTTTCGCTGCGTGACTTGCTGGCGCGTGTCCGGGCCCTGCTCCGGCGCGTGGCGCTGCACGCCAGCCTGGGCCAGCGGGTCAGCAAGGTGCGCTCCTTTCACTTTGAAGGCTGGGAGCTCAATCTGCCGCTGTGCCGTCTAAAGAGCCCGGACGACAAGGAACAGGTGCTGCCGCAGGGCGAATTCACGCTGCTGACCGCGCTGCTCTCGTCGCCGCAACGGGTGTTGTCGCGCAGCCAACTCATCGAGCACTCGCACGTGTACGACGACGAGATCTACGACCGGTCGATCGATGTGCAGGTCCTGCGCTTGCGAAGACGGATCAAAGCCAAACCGTCACGGCCGAAGCTCATCGTCACTGAGCGAGGCGCGGGCTATTCCTTTCACGGCGCCGGTGCAGGCCGTGTGAGCTCGCCCAGCGGTTCTCGCCCTTAGTTAGCATTCGTGCCCTAATGTTGCTGTCTACCCGCCGCTTGGCCGAGGAAGGTGGCTGCCTCCGCCAAACCATCGAACTGCTGGGCTTCCCGGGCGCTCGCCCACTAGGAACCGCCATTAGTTCCGTCTGTCCGCAGCACGGCGGCCCCGCCCATTGCCTTCACAAATGAGACAACGCGAGACGAAGCTAGCTCGAGTCGGGGCCTGAGGGTCGACCTCAACTTGCCTCACAGATTGAAGTGCTGACCGAACTCCTAGAGCGGGCACCCTCCTCGGGCCGGGCCGGCTTGCGCCACTGTATCCTATAGGCTACACTTCGCCTGTGCAGATCGAAGAAACAACAAGCTTCCGTGAGTGGTTGGAGTCGCTCAGGGACGTCGTAGGCAAGGCGCGCATATTGCAGCGGATTGACCGGCTCGCACACGGCAACCCAGGGCAGCACCGGGTGCTGACCCGTGGCGTGCGGTAACTGAAGATCGATTTCGGGCCGGGTTATCGCGTCCATTACACCGAACGCGGCAAGAAGCTGGTCGTGCTGCTGGCCGGTGGCGACAAGTCGACGCAGGCACGCGACATTCTGACCGCCATCGCACTTGCCGAGAACCTAGAGGAGTCGAAATGAAAGCACGAGTCATCAAAGTAAAGGTGCCTAGCACCGTCAAGACACGACCGTTTGACGTGGCGAACTATCTGCGCACGCCAGAGGAACAAGTCGAGTACCTGAATGCGTGGCTTCAGGAATCACCCGAGGACACTGCAGGTTTCGCCCGCGCGCTAGGTGATGTAGCTCGCGCACGTGGCATGTCGAAAGTTGCGCGCGCCAGTGGCTTGAGCCGCGAAAGCCTCTACAGAGCTCTGAGCGAGAGTGGCAATCCGTCGTTCGCCACTGTGATGGCGGTCTCTAAGGCGCTTGACCTTAGCCTGCAGCTCGGTGCAGCGCGGGTAACGAAGGTCCGTGCACGACCGCGCGCCGCCGCTCCGGTGCACGCCGCCGCGAGGAAACGTCGTGTGCTTACGGCGACGAGGAACTGACGGCGCACGTCGCGATCTAGCGGCTCGGACGCGCGATCAGTATGGCGGAGTATGCCTCCGCCAAACACGCCATCCATGTTCCCGATCCACCGCCGCCAGGATCCGCCGTTGTGTACGCCAACCTGCTGCAATGACGCCGAGTGCTTGGCTTCTGTCCGAATCAACGGCTTGCGACCTTTTGGGTTTGGACGCGGCGGCGGCTCCGTTGCGATCGCTGCCGTTTCGCGTCGCGCCGCTCCTTGATCCAAAGATACAGTATCGCTGAACTGATTCCGACGGCTACCAACCCCCAAAAGCTCGCGAACGCCATGATGACGTACTCATTCGGCGTGAACTGTGTCAGGTCCATGTGATTTGCTCAGTCATTCCTTCGCAATGTTAGGACCGAACGCGACGCTCAACCTCTTCTATGCAAGGCCACCCGTTGAACGCAGTGGACTTTGCGGGTTAGACAACACGAAAGCTCGACCTAGAATCCTCAGATGCTTCAGTTCAACGACCAAGTCCGCTTCACCACGTCTGAGATCGAGCAAGCCAGACAGCTTGGCATCAATCTCGTCGGCGTCAAGACCAAGGCCGATTACTCGGATGCCGTGATCGAATTCGTCGCGACGCTCGAGCGAGAGCGGCCGGAGCTTCTGGAAAGGATAGCGAGGGCACTTGCTCCAAAAGTCGGCGTTGTGCTCCCAGAAAAGCCCGAATAAGCGACCTCGCCGCTGTACGGTCAATCTGGTCCAACCGAGCAGCCGTCGTTCGGCGAACGAGTCGCGCCTTGCGACGAACTGGTGCCCGCGGACGCATCAGGCATTCCGCCTGCACGGCTCGACGTGAGCCGCTCCCGCACCATTCCGCCAAGGTACGCGGCGGTTATTTGCTCGCGCACATGGCCCAGTTCCTCGGCGACCTGCAGCCGAGCCGTGCGCGCAACATCGCTCCCAAGCCCGTCGCCGCCGCGGACCGGGGGCGGAGTGCCGGTGAGGTCGGTGTACCGGTCGTTGGCATATTGATGTCTCAGGCCGTGCGCAGTGACGCCTAGTTGGCGACGTGTTACGCCAAAGTGCGCCATGACGGTGTAGAAGCGGGTGCGGTTCTGTTGAAGTGAGCGCCGGGGCTCGCCCAAGTGCCCGGTGGCCATTCCGGCGACATGCCGAGCCAAGTCAAGTGCGGCCCGTTTTGCCTCGGTGTCAATCGGCACGAGCCGCGCACGGCCACCTTTCGTCCCCCGCAGCAAAGAAATCGACGCCCCATCCTCGGTGATGGCGCTACGGGGCTGGAAAGTGATCGCCTCCTTCACTCGCAGTCCGAACGCGAGGCACATGGCGAGTTGGGCGCCCACGAACGGATCAAACTCAGCGACCCGGCCGATCAGGAGGTCACAATCAATACCGTGAGCAGACCAACTATGGTCGACAGTGGCAACGTGAGTTCGCTGCACGAGCACAGGATCTGAAACGTATGCCGCGGGCTCGAGCACCATCCCGTCCTTGCCGATCCAGCCCGCGAAGACGCGCAAGTAGCTCAAGTAGACCTGAATCGTCCCCGGCAGCAGTCCACGACGAACCCAGCGTGACACCATGAATTGCACATGGCGGCCCTTCAGCCCCGAAGGCAGAACTTTGTAGTTTCGCTCATCGTTGCGGCGCAGTTCTGCGAAGAAGGCGAACAGGAAATTCGCTCGTTCCTGCATCGTCTTGAACGCGACCGTCTTGGCCTTGACCGCATGGCGGTCGTTGTGGCGGTCAAGGATGTCTCGCAGTTCGCGCTTCCAGTCGTTTGTCTTTCGAGTCATATCCATGCGATCTCCAGCACAGCGCGTGAGTCAGCCGCGCGTTGGTTGAAGTGAACCCATGTGTGCTGGCGGGACCGGTTCGCGTGCCCGCTCAGGAAGCCCCATTTCGTCGCCGGCTCGGGCTTCAGGGCAGCCGGCGCTTGGTCCAGTGTTTTTCCCGCTCGCGCGGGATGGTCGTACGTCAAAAGGTGCTAGCAGTGGGCGGCCAAGGTTTCACCTCGCCGATCACTTCTGCGGTAGCAGACCCTGCAGCCCTCTTAGGGGCACCAGGGGCATCCGAGCGGGTGCTCGGACCCGATGATTTTCGGTGTCTCGTTTCTGCGCGACTGTCCCGTTATGAGGACTCATGCCCACCAGCGGCACGGCACAACGGTTCATGGTCATCCGCGCGCCCAGTCTCAGAGCGGCGCGCACGGCAGCTGTCCTCAGACAGCTATCCCACGAACGACAGGCGGACTCAAAAAGATGCAGTCAGCTACAAGGGCCGACGCCAGCCGGAAGTACCGGCGACAGACGCGACGCTCAAGGCGTCGCTCTCGCAAACCCGCTGACGACAGCGGAGCGGGCTTCGATACCGGCGCGCAGCGCGAATGACGATCACGTCATCGTGCACGCAGGCAACAACTCAGTTTGACAACACTCCCAGGCGGATCTCACACCGCGGCGGGTTGAAGGGCAGGTGCCCGAACGGAACCACCGTTGACTCAGGCGGAATGATCTTGCTGTCGCGCAAAGAAAGTCAAGATCAAGTTTGTCGATTCGGCGGCGAAAAATTGTAGATCGCCTGAAGACCGTTGATCCGCCTTGTGGTTCTGGTACCTCAGGTTCGGAACTGGCCGGTGTCGGAAGAGTTGGTCGTTCGATGGAGCGACATTGCCGCTCGGACGGCCATTGAGGCCCTGACCGGCCAAAGTCGTTCCATGGACCGTACTTGGAACGACTTTGACGCGGTCGGACCCGATTTCTTTGCACAAGTGGACCTGAAGGGGACCTTCGCGCAGACCCGAGTCGAATCCGGACATCACTGACACGGATTGGCGAACCACCCATTTTGTTGATTGCACTCGCTGCAGCGAAGCCCTTACAGTTGCTGCAAGCTGTGGCGCGAGTTTAACCCATCGACGCTGCAGTCCGCTGTCAGCCAGCGGCGTTGCAGGGCGTTACCTGTCTGTGGAGACGGCCAACCAAGGCCGGTTTTCTGACGAGTTCGCTCTCGTTTGGTGAACAGCAACTCGCTGAGGCGTTTAGCCTGAGGTGGCGCCGGCCGTTTATGGTCGTGCGATCGGATGCCTCGCACGCATGACGCGTTAGTCGTCGGCCGAGTGAGTTTGTCGACCCTGTCGCTTTGATTGGCACCGCTCTCGCATGGAACGGCGGCGTTGCCTCTGCTGAGACCCTTGCGTTCCATCGCGCTCATGCCACTCTGACCCAACATTCGCGCGCCGGAGGCGGTCATTACCGATTACGGGAAGTCCGTCGCCATGTCCATTCTTCCTCGCTTCATTCGCTACCGGGACGCGCCGAGCTTATCTCGGCATGGACCGCAACCGTTTCAATGCCGAGGTGCGTCGATTGATCACCGAGATTCCGATTGGTGTGCAAGGAATCGCGTTCGACCGACTTGAATTGGACGCTTGGGCAGATCAACATAAAGCCTGCAACGGGCGTCCCGGTCGAGCGAAAGGATCGAAATGGGACGCAAAAGGACGCCGGGTTTCATCAAACGTGGCGGTGTCTGGCACATCGACAAGCGCATCGGCGGGCGGCGAATTTGCCAAAGCACTGACACGGCTTGCCTCGAAGAAGCGGAACGCTACTTCGCGAGGCTGGCAGAAGGAATCCGGCAAGCGCAAGTCTATGGAGTAAGGCCCACTCGGACGTTCGAACAAGCCGCGGCGAAGTTTGTGCTCGAGAACCAGCATAAGCGGAGCCTCGGTGACGACATCGGACGCCTAAAGCTGCTCATGCCCTGGATCGGTCACGTGCCGCTAGACAAACTCCATAGTGGAACTTTGCAGCCATGGGTTGAGGCGAGGCAACGTCAGCGAGTCGCCGCAGGAACCATTAATCACGGCCTCAAAGTCGTCCGCCGAATCCTCAACCTTGCCGCGCTCGAGTGGGTAGATGAAAACGGTCTGACCTGGCTTTCGCATGCACCGAAGATCAAGCTCCTGCCGGACAAGGACAAGCGGCAACCCTATCCGCTTGACTGGGACGAGCAGGTACGTTTGCTCAAGGAACTTCCCGGACACCTTGCAGCGATGGCGCTCTTTGCCATCAACACGGGGTGTCGTGACCAGGAGGTGTGCAAGCTCTGCTGGGAGTGGGAAGTGCAGGTGCCTGAACTCTCCACATCCGTTTTCATCATTCCAGGGGCAAACGTTAAGAACGGCGATGAGCGGCTGGTTGTGCTGAATCGAATCGCCGAGGCCGTGGTGGACGCTCAGCGGGGCAATCACCCTTCTCGCGTCTTCACGTACCAAGGCAAGCCGACGACTCGCATGCTTAACAAGGCGTGGCTACGTGCACGGAACGCTGCCGGTCTACCAAAGATCCGGGTTCACGATCTGAAGCACACGTTCGGACGCCGTCTTCGAGCGGCCGGCGTGTCGTTCGAGGATCGACAGGATCTGTTGGGGCACCGCTCGTCGAGGATCACGACACACTATTCGGCCGCCGAACTTTCGAAGCTTCATCGAGGCGTCAAATCGCGTGTGTGAAGCAGGCGAGCGGAAACCGGAATTGGTGGTAATGCGCAGGAAGTTGTTGGCATAGCTCACGCAAAACTCACGCAAGGCCCACGGCCTGTGCATGAGCGCGTCAGCAAGTGCTTGAATTATTGGTGGCCAAGGGCGGAATCGAACCACCGACACAAGGATTTTCAGTCCTCTGCTCTACCAACTGAGCTACTTGGCCTGGGGAATGCGCGGCGGCGCAGGCGGCCGTCGCGAAGGGCGCGAAGTATAGCGGAGCGTCGGGCTGCGCTCCGCTCTACCGAGTGACTTCGCCGAGGGTGAACCGGGCCGCTAAGCTCTCCGCCTTCCCTGAACGATGCCGTGAGTTCGCCGACCGATATCAGCACCCTGCACGGGCCCACGCGGCCGCACGTGGCGTTGGTGCTCGACTCGCCGCACTCGGGGTTCGAGTTCCCTGCGGACTTCGACGCCGCCGTTTCGGAGTTCGACCTGCGCGATGGCGAGGACTGCTTCGTCGACCAGCTGTATCTGCCGGCGGTCGAGCTCGGTATCCCGCTGCTCGCGGCGCGATTCCCGCGCACCTATCTCGATCCGAACCGCCACCGTGGTGACATCGACCTCGAACTGCTCGAAGGCGGCGCTTGGCCGCACGACTACGTCCCAAGCGGCAAGGCAAGGATCGGCAAGGCGCTGGTCTGGCGCACACTGGACGATGGACGCCCGATTTACTCGCGCAAGTTGCGCGTAGACGAAGTGCACCGACGCATCGACCGCTTCCATGCGCCTTACCACGCCGCGCTGACGCAGTTGCTGGAATCGGCGCACTCCGCATTCGGCGTCGTTTATCACCTGAACTGCCACTCGATGAACTCGGTCGCTGGAGTGATGGGCGAAGGCGGTGCGGGCGCCTCGCGGGCCGACTTCGTGCTGGGCGACCGCGACGGAACGACCTGCGATCCGGCGTTTACCGAGTTCGTGCGCACCACGCTGGCGGCGATGGGATATACGGTCAAGGTCAACGACCCGTACAAGGGCGTCGAACTGGTGCGGGCGTATTCCGATCCGGCCCGCGGCCGCCATAGCCTGCAGCTCGAGATCAACAAGCGGCTGTACATGGACGAGGCAGCCCGCAGGCCGCATGCCGGGTTCGACGCGCTGCGGAGCCGGCTGCTGGTACTGATCGAGGCGATCTCCGACTACATTGCAAGGGAGAGATCGCGCGGCTGAACACGGTTGAGCTAACCTCGCGGGATATTCGGCTGCCTCTTAACTTTCGGAGCCCATTATGCTGATCCGATTAGTCCAAGCCTCGCTGGCGTTCGTCGCGCTTGCCGCACTCGGATGCTCGACCCCGGTGACGCTGGACGCGCAGTGGGCCAACCCCGAGTACGCGGGCAAACGGCCGATCCGCAGCCTGATCGTGATGGCTGCCGTGCGCGACGCGACCCTCCGCCGCCTGACCGAGGACAGGATGGTGACGGCACTGACGGCGGCCGGGGTCAAGGCGGTGCAGTCCTACCGATTCATTCCGGAGGACGGCCCGATCCCCGAAGATCGCTTGCGGCGGGCAGTTGCCGAAGCGGGCGTCAGCTTCGCGATGGTGACCCGCGTGATCAACGTCTCGACGCAGGTCAACGTCTCGCCCGGGATGGTAATGGGACCGGCGTGGGGCCCGGGCTGGGGTTGGGGTGCCGGCTGGGGCGCTGGCTGGGGCGGCTTTGCCGGGTACTACAACGCGATTCCGCCGACGGTGACGACGACACAGAACGTGCATGCCGACACGCGCGTATTCGATGCAAAGACCGCGGCGGTTCTATGGTCCGCCGCGACCACGACATCGACGGGCTACAACTCCACGCAGGAACTCGTGGACCAGTTTGTGCAGCTGATCGTCGCCACAATGACCAAAGACGGCATCATCTAATCGCTGCAAGTCGATGCGGCGCGCGAAGGAAATTCGCCGCCGCCCGACGGTGGCCTGAACCAGAGCGCGGCGGGCAGTGTTATCAGCCGTCTGGCCGGTCGCAAACGCGATCCAGATCAAGCTTCCGGCGCGCGGGCGAAGCCTATAATTTGGCGCTCGGACAAGGACTTAGACACGCCAACACGGCGCGCGACCGGGCCATGCACCTGCTCACCCTCGGACTGAATCACACTACTGCGCCCCTGGCGGTGCGCGAGCGCGTGGCTTTCATTCCGGAAGAAGTGTGCGCGACGATCGGCCGCCTGCGCGAGGCGCTTGCACCGCCGCCGGTGGGCGTGTGTCCGAAGCCGCCATCGTCTCCACCTGCAACCGGACCGAACTCGTACTGCGCCGCCGAGGAGCCCGATCGCGCGCAGCATGCATTGCAAGCGTTCGTCGCCAGCGAAAAACAACTGAGCCTGGACGAGCTGCAGCGCCACACCTACGTACTGCCGCAGACGAGCGCGGTGCGCCATGCGTTCCGCGTGGCAAGCGGACTGGATTCGATGGTGCTGGGCGAGCCGCAGATCCTGGGGCAGATGAAACAGGCCGAGAAGCTGGCGCGCACCGCAGGCGGCCTCGGGCTGATGCTGAACCACTTGTTCCAGCGCACCTTCGCGGTGGCGAAGGAGGTTCGCACGACCACCGAGATCGGCGCGCAATCGGTCTCGATGGCTGCCGCTGCGGTGCGCGTGGCGCAACGCATCTTTGGCAGCCTGGAGGGCGAACACGTGCTGTTCGTCGGCGCCGGCGAGATGATCGAGCTGACGGCGACGCACTTCGCCGCGCAGCATCCGAAATCGATCACCGTCGCGAACCGGACGGTCGAGCGCGCGCATGCGCTCGCGCACCGCTTCCACGCGCAGGCGATCAGGCTCGCCGACCTGCCCGACGCGATTTCCCGCTTCGACATCGTGGTGTCGTGCACCGCGAGTTCGCTGCCGATCATCGGCCTCGGAATGATCGAGCGAGCGATCAAGTCGCGGCGAGCGCAAACCGATGTTCATCGTCGACCTCGCGGTGCCGCGCGACGTCGAGCCCGAGGTCGCCCGGCTCGACGATGTCTATGTCCATACGGTCGATGACCTCGGCCGCATCGTCCAGAGCGGCAGCGAGTCGCGCCAGGCGGCCGTCGCGCAGGCCGAAGCCATCATCGAGTCGCGCGTGCGCGACTTCGAGGAATGGCTCAAGGCCCGGCGCGCGGTACCGATCATCCAGGATCTGCGCACGCGGGCCGACGTCCTGCGCCGGCGCGAACTGGAACGCGCGATGAAGCAACTGTCGCGCGGTGAAGCACCCGAGGCGGTGATCGAGCAGCTATCGCAGGCGCTGACCAACAAGTTCCTGCACGACCCGATGACCACGCTGCGCGAAGCCGGCGACGAGGCCGAGCGGGCTCGTCTACAGGCCCTGCTCGCGCGCTTCTACTCGAACACCGACGAATAGTGGCCTGTAACAACCAATTCAGAAGTGCCTTGCGCGCCGGCGCGACTTTTACAGGCCACTAGCTGCCGCCCGCGTGGCTGCACGACAGCGTGCCACGCGGGCGCCTCTCCCTGACGGCGGTGCGCCTGCGCCGCGCATCCGTTTCCACCCGCACCGGGTACCCGCTCGACCGAATCTGACGACATCCATGAAGTCTTCGATGCAGAACAAGCTGCAGCAGCTCGCGACACGGCTGCAGGAAATCGACACCCAGCTTTCGAGCGCCGATTCGGCGCGCGACATGAACCGGTTTCGATCGCTCGGTCAGGAACGGGCGGAGATCGAGCCTGTCGTGACGCGATTCCACGAGTACAACCGCGCCGCCGCCGAACTGCTGGGAGCGCAGGAACTGCTCGCCGACCCGGACATGAAGACCATGGCCGAGGAAGAAATGCATTCGGCCCGGGTGCGCATGGAGTCGATCGAGGCCGATCTGCAGCACCTGCTGCTGCCGCGCGACCCGAACGACGACCGAAACATCTTCCTCGAGGTGCGAGCCGGAACCGGCGGCGACGAGTCGGCGCTGTTTGCCGGAGATCTGTTGCGCATGTACATGCGCTATGCAGAGCGCCACCGCTGGACCACCGAGATGATCTCGGAAAGTCCGTCGGACCTCGGCGGCTACAAGGAAGCGATCATCCGCATCGTCGGCAGTGGGGCCTACTCGAAGCTGAAGTTCGAGTCCGGCGGCCATCGAGTGCAGCGCGTACCGGAAACCGAGGCGCAGGGCCGCATCCATACCTCCGCGTGCACGATCGCGGTGCTGCCCGAGGCGGACGAGATCAACGAGGTCAAGATCGACCCGACCGAGATCCGTATCGACGTCTACCGCGCCTCGGGCGCCGGCGGCCAGCACGTCAACAAGACCGAGAGCGCGGTGCGCATCACGCACTTGCCGACCGGCATCGTCGTCGAGTGCCAGGACGACCGTTCGCAGCACAAGAACCGCGAGCGCGCGATGAAAATCCTGGCGGCGCGCATCATGGACCAGCGCAGCCGCGAGCAGCAGGCCAAGGAGGCGTCGACTCGCAAGAGCCTGATCGGCTCCGGCGATCGCTCCGAGCGCATCCGCACCTACAACTTCCCGCAGGGCCGCGTCACCGATCACCGGATCAACCTGACGCTGTACAAGATCGACCAGATCATGGACGGCGACCTGGATGAACTGTCCGAGCGGCTGGCCGCGGAACACCAGGCCGAGTTGCTCGCGGCGCTGGGCGAGACTCCCTGATCAATGCTCGCAGCGGAGATCCTGCGTGACAGTGGAGTGCCGCCACTCGAGGCGCGCGCATTGCTCGCCCACGTGATGCGCGTGTCGCGCGAGCAGCTGGTGGCTCATCCCGGGCGGACCGTCGATTCCAAACACGCGAAGGAGTTCGCAACCCTTGCGACGCGACGCCGCCAGGGCGTTCCGCTCGCCTACCTGGTCGGCGTGCGCGAGTTCTACGGCCGCGAGTTCCGCGTGACGCCAGACGTGCTGATTCCGCGGCCGGATACCGAAACGCTGATCGAGGTCGCACTGGCGTGTCTGGCTCCGCTCGCGTCACCGCGCGTACTCGACCTGGGCACCGGTTGCGGCTGCATCGCGATCACGCTGAAACTCGAGCGGCCCGATGCGCAGGTGATGGCGACCGACACATCCTCCGCGGCGCTCCAGGTGGCGCGAGGGAACGCGCTCGCGCTCGGAGCCGAAGTCGAACTGCGTAACGGCGACTGGTACGCGGCGCTTCCGGCGGGCGCCAGCTTCGACCTGGTCGTCGCCAATCCGCCATATGTCGCGGCCGGCGATGCGCACCTGGCCGATCTGAAGTTCGAGCCAACCGAGGCGCTGACCGATGGTGGCGACGGCCTGAGATGCCTGCGGGCGATCATCGGTGGAGCCCTGTCATTTCTGCCCCCGCCGGCATGGCTCGCAGTCGAGCACGGGTTTGACCAGGCGCCGGCGGTCGCGCATGAAATGCGCGTCGCCGGCTTCAAGGACGTGGTGGCCCACCGCGACAGCGCTGGGCACGAGCGCGTGACCTGCGGCCGGGCCGGCTGATCGACAGGTCATCTGGTGTCGGGTTGAGCAGCCGTGCGAGCACGGCTATTCGAATTGGTGCGCCGTCTATCGGATGCGGATTCCGCGTCGGGGGATTGACCTCCGCATCGGTGCAGCTCCGGGTCGCGGCGCAATGAGATTGGAACCGCCGCAGGGTTGCGACGGTCGACGGAATAAGGCCTGCCGCCGCCGCGATTTCACGATCGCGGGCCTCTAAGTTGCAACGCAAGGCTGCGCGCTTAGCCCGGCTCGTCGATTGGGCACGGTTTGACGTGCATCCGCGCCGCTTTCTACACTTGCCTTTCCTGAAAGGTTGCTGCCATGGACGCCAAGGAATTCATCCAAAAGACAGTCTCGGACCACCCGGTCGTGCTCTTCATGAAGGGCACGGCCCAGTTTCCGCAATGCGGTTTCTCGGGCCGCGCAATCCAGCTCCTCAAGCAGGCCGGCGCGCACAACCTGGTCACCGTTAACGTCCTCGAGGACGACGAAGTGCGCGAAGGGATCAAGGAGTACGCGAACTGGCCGACGATTCCGCAGCTCTACGTCAACGGCCAGTTCGTCGGCGGCTCGGACATCCTGACCGAAATGTTTCAGTCGGGTGAACTCCAGAACCTGCTGAAAGAAGCGAAAGCCGCCTGATGACGGCGGCGCGCCGCCTGATCGTTGCGATCACCGGCGCAAGCGGCGCCATATACGGCATCCAGTTGTTGCAGCGGCTGCGCGAGCGCGGCGACGTCGAAACACACCTGCTGCTGTCGGCGGCCGGGGTGCTGAATGTCTACCAGGAACTGGATCTGAAGCGCGGCGACGTCGAAGCGATGGCGCACGTGGTCCACAGCGTCAACGACATCGGGGCGACGATCGCCAGCGGTTCGTTCGACACCGCCGGCATGGTGGTCGCCCCTTGCTCGATGAAGACGCTGGCGGCGATCGCTCACGCGCACTCCGACACGCTGATTACTCGCGCTGCCGACGTTTGCCTGAAGGAACGTCGCCGATTGGTACTGCTGGTCCGCGAAACTCCGTTGAACCTGGCCCACATACGCAACATGGAGGCCGTCACGCTGATGGGGGGCATCGTCTTCCCGCCGGTGCCGGCGCTGTATCACCGACCGAAGTCGATCGATGAAATGGTCGGCCACACGGTCGCGCGTGTGCTCGACCTGTTCGACCTGGCACCGGCTGCTGCCCCGCGTTGGAGCGGTCGAGTCGGACCGCCGCACGACTGACGGCCAGACTGGTGCGCGCGTCAGCAACGCTTGGAGACCTTGCGGTCCGCGCGGTTGTTGCTCGTCGTTCAGCCGCGTAACTTTGACGTGGCGCCGCGATGAAGACTGGCGTTGGAGGGACCGATGAACCGATTCGCGCTTGCAGCTGCGACCGTTTCAACGATGCTGGGCAGCTTGTCTGGCTGCGCAACTCCGCCCAACCCGCTGATGGGCACGGGGCATACGCCAGCCTACGCTGACGGGTTCAACGACGGCTGCCAGAGCGGCAAGGCGTCGCAGGACCCGATTGCCGGCTTTTTTACGCAGAACACCAAGCGGTTTGATTCCGACCCGCAGTATGCGCAGGGATGGAAGGCTGGTTACCAGAAGTGCAGCTACGCCCAGATGGAAGAGGACGCATACGGAGGCAGGCGTTAGTCGGCCCGCTGTGCCGAGAAACTGCCCGTTCGGTGATGGTGCCGGCAGAGGGACTCGAACCCCCGACCTTCGGTTTACAAAACCGCTGCTCTACCAGCTGAGCTATGCCGGCATGAACCGCAGCGCGAAGCGCTCCGGCCCTATTTGATGCGAGTGAGCTTGGGACGTTCGCCGCGCGGTGAAGGCGGCGTGTCATCCGGTGTGCTGCTGCCCGCCTGCTCGCCGTTGGACGACTCCGGCAATGAGTGGCCCGGAGCCGGATCCGCGCCCGGCGAAGGCACGAGCGACATGGCGGGGCGCGGCGGCACTGACGACGAACCCGGTGCCGGCTGTTCGACACCGGCAGGCGACGCGTCGCGAGCCACCTCAAACGCCATTCCCTGACCGTTCTCGCGCGCGTAGACCGCCAGCACCCGGTCGACCGGCACGTAGACCTCACGCGCGACGCCGCCGAAGCGCGCCTGGAACTCGATCGCCTCGTTGCCAAGTTGCAGGCGGTTGGTTGCGAGCGGCGAGACGTTCAGCACGATCTCGCCGTTCTTGACGAACTCGCGTGGCACGCTGACCGACTCGTCGGCCAGCACCGCGATGTAGGGCGTGTAACCCGAATCCGTGCACCACTGGTGAATGGCGCGGATCAGGTACGGCTTGGTCGAAAGCTCGGACATTTGCAGCTGCTGAGGACGTGCCGGATCTAGCGGCGCATCACCTTTTCCGATGGAGTCAGCGCCTCAATGTACGCCGGCCGGGAAAAAATGCGTTCGGCGTATTTCATCAACGGAGCGGCGGTTTTCGGCAGATCGATGCCGTAATGGTCGAGACGCCACAGCAGCGGCGCAAGCGCGACGTCCAGCATCGAGAAATCCTCGCCTAGCATGAACTTGTTCTTCAGCATGATAGGGGCAAGCTGGGTCAGCCGGTCGCGGATCGTGGAGCGTCCCTTCTCGATCAGCTTCTGGTTGTTGCTGTTTTCGAGCGCCTGCACGTGGACGAACAGTTCACGCTCGAAGTTGAACAGGAACAGGCGCGTCCGCGCGCGCATGACCGGATCGGCCGGCATCAGTTGCGGATGCGGGAAGCGCTCGTCGATGTACTCGTTGATGATGTTCGATTCGTACAGCACCAAGTCACGTTCGACGAGGATCGGTACCTGCCCGTACGGATTCATCACGTTGATGTCCTCGGGCTTGTTGAACAGGTCGACGTCGCGAATCTCGAAGTCCATCCCCTTCTCGAACAGCACGAAGCGACACCGCTGTGAAAACGGGCACGTAGTTCCTGAGTAAAGCACCATCATCTTTTTTCGTTCCTCTATCGGGGCGACGGCTGTGTCGTCAGTGCGGCGCGAAGCGCCGCCCAACCTGCGGGTGCCGGGCCGCCCCAAGCCCGCAGGTCCGTTCAAGACCGCATGGAGTGCACGTGCGACCCGCAGGGTCGCGTACACGACATGCGCTGCTTATTTGATGTCCTTCCAGTAGACCGAATTGAGGCGCCAAGCGAACAGCGTGAACAGCGCCAAGGAACACCAGCACCCAGACGCCGATCTGGACACGGTCGTAGCGCGACGGGTCGGTGATGAATGCCAGGAACCCAACCAGATCCGCCACGTCGGCGTCGTACGTCGCGCGCCTGCTGCGGATTGAGCGGCTTGAAGGCGTAGCTGAAGCCCTCGCTCGCCGCCCCCGGCAGTTCCTTGTCGGTCTGGGTGATCTGGCCGTCGGCGGAGTAGACGGTCGTCGTCTGCACGTAGCTTTCTGGCGCGTCTTCGGGTCGACATGTCGGTGCGTGTGCACGCGAGGCGTGGCCTCGCGCGGGCCCTGCCGGTCCCAGAGGATGTGCGGCATGCCGATGTTCGGATACGCGATGTTGTTCCAACCGGTTGCTGTCGAGTTGTCGCGGTAATAGCCGCGCAGCAGCGTGTAGATGTAGTCGGTGCCCTTGTACTCGAAGGAGGTACGCGCGCGCGCGATCACTGACAGATCCGGGGGGGCCTTGCCGAACCACACTTTCGCTTCGGCAGGCGTCATCGCGATGCGCATGGTGTCGCCGACCTTCTGGTTGCCGAAGATCAGGAACTCCTTGATCTGCTTGTCGTCCAGGCCGATCTGCTCCAACCGGTTCCACCGCACCAGGCTGGCACTGTGGCAGCCCATGCAGTAGTTGACGAACAGGCGCGCTCCATTTTGCAGCGATGAAAATTCCCGCGCGCGCTCGCGCGGGCCAGAGCTCGAGTCGGAATCTCGTCTCCCGCGGCCAGCGCAGTACCGGTGCCTGCGAGCAGGCCGACAAGCGGCACGCCAGCCGGTGAATAATTCCTCGTTCTTGTCCCAGGCCCGTTCAGTGCGGATGGAAGGTGACGCGGTCGGGCACCGGCTTGAACGTCGCCCATCCGACTCCACCACGGCATCAGCGCGAAGAAGCCGAAGTAGATGACCGTGCCGGCCATCGAGATGTACTGGACCCGCCGCCGACGGCGGCTGCGTGCCGAAATAGCCCAGCACGATAAACGCGACGACCCACACGATCAGCAGCCAGAAGTGCCAGCCCGGCCGGTAGCGCATCGACTTGGCCGGCGAATGATCGAGCCAAGGCAAAGCGATGAAGATCAGCACCGACGCGCCCATCAGCACCACACCCCAGAACTTCGGGTCGAGCGTGAAGTAGCCGAGCAGCAGCACCAGCGTGCCGCCGGCGATCGCGCCGCGCAACGAGCGGATGGCTCACGGTCATTACCAGCAGGGCCGACAACGCGATGGTGCCGACCGCAAGCACCGCCATGAACTGTTCGGTGGTCGCGCGCAGGATCGAATAGAACGGCGTGAAGTACCACACCGGCGCGATATGCGACGGGGTCTGCAGCGGATCGGCCGGGATGAAGTTGTTCCACTCGAGGAAGTAGCCACCGAGTTCGGGCGCGAAGAAGAGCACCGCGAAGAAGAGCATCAGGAAGACCCCGGTCCAGAAGATGTCGTGCACCGTGTAGTACGGGTGGAACGGAATCCCGTCGAGCGGGCGCCCATTCGCGTCCAACTTCTTCTTGATCTCGACGCCGTCGGGGTTGTTGGAGCCGACGTCGTGCAGCGCCAGGATGTGCGCGACCACCAGACCGATCAGTACCAGCGGAATCGCGATCACGTGGAACGAGAAGAAGCGGTTCAGCGTCGCATCGCCGATCACGTAGTCGCCGCGAATCCAGATCGACAGGTCCGGGCCCGATCAGCGGAATCGCCCCGAACAGGTTGACGATGACCTGCGCGCCCCAGTAGCTCATCTGCCCCCACGGCAGCAGGTAACCGAAGAATGCCTCGCCCATCAGGCACAGGAAGATCAGGCAGCCGAAGATCCACACCAGTTCGCGCGGGGTGCGGTAGCTGCCGTACATCAGGCCGCGGAACATGTGCAGATACACGACGATGAAGAAGAACGAGGCGCCGGTCGAGTGCATGTAGCGGATGAACCACCCGCCCGGCACGTCGCGCATGATGTATTCGACCGACGCGAAGGCGAGCGCCGCATCCGGCTTGTAGTGCATCACCAGGAAGATGCCGGTGATGATCTGGATCGCGAGCACCGTGATCGCCAGCCCGCCGAAGATGTACCAGAGGTTGAAGTTCTTCGGCGCGTAGTACTCGGACAGGTGCTTGCGGTATTCCGACATCACGGTCGGCATGCGCTGGTCGAACCACCAGCCCGCCGAACCGGGCCAGCCGGCATAGGGACGTCTTGTATTCAGAGGCCGAAGTCGCGCTTTCCTGGGCTCAGGCGGTGTCGTCACCGATCACGACACGGTATCCGCGACGTACTTGTGCGGCGGGATCGGCAGGTTGTCCGGGGCGGGCTTGTTCTTGAACACGCGACCGGCGAGATCGAAAGTCGAACCGTGGCACGGACATAGGAAGCCCTGGTCGGCGCCGAGCTGCGAGTTCTGGTTGGAGCCGAACGGGCCCGCCGGCGAGCACCCCAGATGCGTGCAGATGCCCACGGCGATCAGGTACTCCGGCTTGCGCGACCGGTACTCGTTGCGCGCGTATTCCGGCGTCGGATACTGCGTTCGCAGCGACTTCGGATCGGCGACCTCGTTGTCGACCCGCTTGATCGATTCAAGCATTTCAGGCGTCCGCCGCAGCACCCAGACCGGCAGGCCGCGCCACTCGACGGTCTTCATTTCGCCGGCAGCAATACCTCCGAGGTCGAATTCGACCGGGGCACCCGCCGCCTTGGCGCGCTCGGACGGTGCGAAGGAAGAGACGAACGGGACCGCTACCGCGAGCGCGCCGGCGCCGCCCACTGCGGCTGTCAGGATGATGGCGTTGCGGCGTTCCTTGTCGAGCGCGGGCACATTGCCGTCGGGAGCGCCAGCAGGCGCGGAAGTCGGTGTGGACATGAAGACCCCGAAAGAGTGGAGACCGCAGCGCGCGGCACGCCGCACTCGTCTTGGCGAATGGCGCCCGCTCGGCAGCCCGCGATTCTACTGCATCTGGCAAGCCCGACCGTCTGCGCGCCTACGAGGTCGGCCCGGACAGCCCGGCCCGCTACACTAGAACGTCAGTCCGCAGAGCAAACCAAAAAGCAGGGATTTGAATGAGCATACTGAAGGAGTTTCGCGAGTTCGCCGTCAAGGGCAACGTCATCGATCTCGCGGTCGGCATCATCATCGGCGCGGCGTTCGGCAAGATCGTCGACTCGCTGGTAAAGGATGTCGTGATGCCGGTGATCAACGCGATATTCGGTGGCGCGGTCGACTTTTCCAACAAGTACTGGGTGTTGTCGGGCAACGTGCCGGCCGGTGCCCCGATCGACGCGGCGCAGAAGAGCGGCGTGGTATTTGCCTGGGGCAATTTCATCACCGTGCTGCTGAACTTCGTCATCCTGGCGTTCGTCATCTTCTGGATGGTCAAGGCGGTCAACCGCGTCAAGGCAGGGCTGGATGCGGCACCGGCAGCCGCGCCGGAGGATGTTGCCCTGCTGCGTGAGATCCGGGACGAACTGAAGAAACGCTGATGCTGCGCCGCCTGTGGCTGATCTTCGCGCAAGCGACCACGATCGGCCTCGCCCTGCTGTTCGTCGTCTCCACACTGCGTCCGGAGTGGTTGAGCCGCGCGCCGCTGGTTTCCGCGCCGGTGCCGGCGGCTGCACCCGACCCCGGCAGGACGGTCACGGTGTCGGAGGCCGCAGCGCGTGCCGCCGGCTTGGCGTCCTACGCCGACGCCGTCGCGATCGCTGCGCCCGCGGTCGTCAACGTCTACACGACCAAGGAAGTCCAGCGGCGCGGCCAGTCGGTCGATCCGCTGTACCGCTATTTCTTCGGCGATTCGCGCGGCGGGCCATGAACGGGTCGCCAGCCTCGGCTCGGGAGTCGTAGCGACCGCCGACGGCTACATCACTCACCAACAACCACGTCGTGCAGGCGGCTGATGAAATCGCCGTCGCGCTCACCGACGGACGCCAACTCGATGCCCGCCTCGTCGGGGCCGATCCCGAAAGCGACCTGGCGCTGCTGAAGGTCGAGGCGAGCGGTCTACCCGTCATCACTTTCGGCCGCGCGGAGTCTCTGAGGGTCGGCGACATCGTGCTGGCGATCGGCAATCCGTTCGACGTCGGCCAGACCGTGACGATGGGCATCGTGTCGGCCGTGGGCCGGTCGAACCTCGGGATCAATACGTTCGAGAACTTCGTCCAGACCGACGCCGCCATCAACCAGGGCAACTCGGGTGGTGCGCTGGTCGACACACAGGGCAATCTGGTCGGTATCAACAGCGCCATTTTTTCGCGCACCGGCGGTTCGATCGGCATCGGCTTCGCGATTCCCTCGACGCTGGTGCGCCAGGTGATGGACGAGTTGATCCGGTCAGGCAAGGTGACGCGCGGCTATTTCGGTGTCGAGCCTGAGGACGTGACGCCGGAAACGGCCGAGACTGCTGAAGCTCGGGCGGTCCGACGGCGTGGTACTCAAAGGCGTTCAGCGCACCAGTCCGGCGGGCAAGGCGCGGGCTGGAACCGGGCGACGTCATCGTGACGATCAACGGACAGAAGGTCACCAACAGCCGCAGCATGCTGAATCAGATCGCGCAGCTGCCGCCCGGCTCGAGCGCGACCGTTCGCGTCGTGCGCGGGGGCAAAGACCTCGAGGTCCCGGTCCAGGTCGGCGAGCGCCCGACCCCGCGACCGGACGCAGTAAGGCGGATGCAGTAGCTAGCGCGGTGCGGTCAGCCGCGCTCGCATCTCGCGCGCTTTCAGCGTCGCGACCGGATCGCCGCCGCCGGCCGCCATGCTGTACCAGTAGAGCGCGCGCAGTTCGTCTTTCTCCACGCCGTTGCCAGACTCGTACTGGCTGGCAATGATGTAAGCCGCTCCGGTGTCGCCCTGCTCGGCCGCCTGCTCATACCAGCGCGCCGCTTCGGAGTAATCGCGCGCGACGCCGCGACCGAGAAAGTACTGAGTTGCCAGGCTGACCTGCGCATCGCGGTACCCCTGCTCGGCCGCCTTGCGGAACCACGCGGTGGCTTCGGTCAGCGAACGCGGCACCCCTTCGCCGCGCTCGTGCAGCAGTCCCAGCGCGTGCTGTGCGCGCGCGAATCCATTGCCCGCCGATCGCTGCAGCCACTGCACGCCGGCCGGGATATCCGCCGCCGCGCCTTCGCCGCCGAGCAACATGACCGCCAGGTTGAACTGGGCGACACGCTGGTTACGGGCGGCGCCCTTGCGAAAGAGCTGCTGCGCACGCGCCAGGTCGCCGGCCTGGTATGCCGCATACCCCTGGGCCAGATCCGCGTCGTCGTCGGGAACAACCTGCATCCGCGCCGCATCGGCGGCGCCGCCGGCGAAGGCAACCAGCACGCAGGCCGCGACGAAGATCCGTGTCAGAAACCGGCGGTGCATCGGTGTCGGCCCGCGGCCGCGCTCAGGGCGCCGGCTGCGCCGTGGTCTCTTCGGCCGGCTTCGGTTTGATCACGAACCGGGCCAAGAAGATGCCGAGTTCGTACAGCAGGCACAGTGGAACAGCCAGAAGCAGCTGCGACAGCACGTCCGGTGGAGTGAACACCGCGGCAACGATGAACGCGCCAACGATCACGTACGGCCTTGCCTGCTTCAACTTCTCGATGCTTGCCATCCCGAAGCGGGCGAGCAGCACCACGACGATCGGCACTTCGAAGGTCAGGCCGAACGCGAGAAACATCGTCATCACGAAACCGAAGTACGCCTCGATGTCGGGCGACACTTGCACAGACGCGGGGGCGAACCCGGCGATGAACTTGAAGACGAAACCGAACACGACGAAATAGCAGTACGCCATGCCGGCAGCGAACATCGCTACGCTGGAGACGATCAGCGGAGCGGCCAGCTTCTTCTCGTGCCTGTACAACCCCGGCGCCACGAAAGCCCACACCTGCCACAGCACGTAGGGCAGCGCAATCAGGAACGACATGAACAGCGTCACCTTCAGCGGCACCATGAAGGGCGTGATCACGCCGGTCGCCAGCAGCTTGGAGCCGGCCGGCAGCGCGGCCATCATCGGCTGCGACAGCAGGTCGAAGATCTCCTTCATGAACGGCGTCAGAGCCACGAAAACCAGCAGCACTGCGACCGAGGCGCGCACCAGCCGCTGCCGCAGTTCGATCAGGTGCGTAAGGAAGCTCTGTTCCTGGCCCGGATCCGTCGTGTCGGTGGTCATCGCCGGATCCGCGTCCGATTGATCCGCGCGCGCGGCGAATACTTGCGGCGCCCGCCGGGAGTCGCCGCGGGTAGTGAGAGTTGACGCTGCAGTTTGGCGATCTCCTCGGACAGCTCGTCGATGCTGGGCCCGGGCTTGTAGCGGCGATTGAAGCGGGTCGGAGTCCAGCCGTCGCGGTCGCCCCACGAAGCCGAGCTGTCGTCGGCGCCGAGCGTCGACATGTCGACGCTCGACGACGCGCCCGGCAGGCCGGAGGCGACGCTCGATTCGATTCCCTTGACTTCGTTCTTAACCGACGTCTCGAACTCGTGCGCGATGTCGCGTGCCTGCTCTTGCAGTTTCTTGAGCTCGGCCAGCTCCATTTCGCGGTTGATATCGGCTTTGACCTGCGCGACGTAGCGCTGCGCCTTGCCGGCCCACTCTCCGACCGAGCGCGCGACCCGCGGCAGCCGCTCCGGGCCGAGCACGACCAGTGCAACGGCGCCGATGACCGCTAATTCTCCGAAGCTGAAGTCGAACATTGAGCGCGGCCGTCAGGTCGGGAAGTGAAACATGGGCGCGCCCCGGCCGCAGCGGGCGCGCGATGCCGGCAATCCGATCAGGACTTCTCTTTGGCGTGAACGTCGATCGTCTGGCCGCTGACCTGCTTGGCGTCCTCGACCTTCTTCGACGCCTCTTCAGTGCCTTCCTTCATGCCTTCCTTGAAGCCTTTGATCGCACCACCGAGGTCCTTGCCCATGTTCTTCAGCTTGCTGGTGCCAAACACCAGAATGATGACCAGCAGGACGATCAGCCAGTGCCAGATCGAAAATGATCCCATCGTGAACTCCTACAAGCGCTTCCACGGGCGCGGACCGCCCAGGATGTGCATGTGCAAGTGGTAGACCTCTTGTCCGCCGTCCGGGCCGTTGTTGATCACGACGCGAAAGCCGTTGTCGCAGCCTTGTTGCTTCGCGAGCCGCGGCGCAAGTAACGTCAGTTTACCCAACAGCGCCTCGTGTTCCGGCCCGGCGTCGACCAGCGAATCCAGATGCTGCTTGGGGATGACCAGAAGATGCACCGGCGCGGCCGGATGGATGTCGTGAAAAGCGAGGACTTCCTCGTCCTCATAGGCTTTGCGGCTCGGCAGGTCGCCGCGGGCAATGCGGCAGAACAGGCACTCGCTGGTCATCGCTCATCCTTTGACGTCGTCGCGGGCATCGCGTTCCCGCGCCTTGCGCATGGCCTTTTCCTCCAGTCCGGAAGTTCCTGCGCGACGTGCCAGCTCGTCCAGCACCTGCTGCGGCCCCAGTTTGTAATGGGCCAGCATGATCAGGCAATGGAACCAGAGGTCGGCGGTCTCGGCGATGATCCGTTCGGGCGACCCGTCCTTGCCAGCCATGACGGCTTCGGTGGCTTCTTCGCCGACCTTCTTCAGTACTGCATCCTCGCCGCGCGAAAGCAGGCGCGCTACGTACGAGTGGTCGGGATCCGCGCCGCGACGTGATTCGATGATCGCGGCCAGCTGGCTCAAGATGGTTTCGTTCATTTGCGATAGATGAGTTCGGGGTCCTGCAGCACCGGATCAACGATGGTCCAGGATCCCTGGTCGAGCCGCCGGAAGAAGCAGCTCTCCCGACCGGTATGGCAGGCGATGCCACCCGCTTGCGTCACAGCGTACAGGACGACGTCGCCGTCGCAGTCCAGCCGGATCTCCTCGACCGCCTGGACGTGCCCACTGTCCTCGCCCTTGCGCCATAGCCGGCGGCGCGAGCGCGACCAGTAGACCGCGCGCCGGGTGAGTTCGGTCTCGATCAGCGCCGCCCGGTCGGCCCAGGCCACCATCAGCACGCGCTGGCTCACCGCGTCCTGCGCGATGACCGGCACCAGCCCGTCGGCGCCAAAACGGATCTCGTCGAGCCAGGCTGGGTCGCTCATCCGAGCCGTATCGGCACGCCCTGCGCCGCCAGGTACTCCTTGGCTTGCTGCACGGTGTACTCGCCGTAGTGGAAGATCGACGCGGCCAGCACCGCATCGGCACCGCCGATGGTCACGCCGTCCGCCAGGTGCTGCAGGTTGCCGACGCCGCCGGAGGCGATCACTGGCACCGCAACCGCATCTGCCACTGCGCGCGTCAGCTCGAGGTCGAAGCCCTGGCGCGTGCCGTCACGGTCCATGCTCGTCAGCAGGATTTCGCCGGCTCCCAGTTGCGCCGCACGACGTGCCCACTCGATTGCATCGATGCCGGTCGGCGTCCGCCCGCCATGCGTGAACACTTCCCAGCCATCGTCCGGACGGTCAGGCTGCCGGCGCCGCGCATCGACCGCCACCACGATGCATTGCGCGCCGTAGCGCGCGCTGGCCTGCTCGATCAGCGATGGATCGTTGACCGCGGCGGTGTTGATCGAGATCTTGTCGGCGCCGGCATTCAGCAGCCGGCGCACGTCGTCGACACGGCGAACTCCGCCGCCGACCGTCAGCGGAATGAACACCTGCTCGGCAACCGCCTCGACGACGTGCAGGATCATGTCGCGCTGGTCGGACGAAGCAGTGATGTCCAGGAAAGTGAGTTCATCCGCTCCCTCGGCGTCATAACGGGCCGCGATCTCCACCGGGTCGCCCGCGTCGCGGAGCGCGACGAAGTTAACGCCTTTGACGACCCGGCCGCCGGTGACGTCGAGGCAGGGAATGATGCGCTTGGCCAGCATGTCGTTGGGTTCTTTCAGTCGGACTCTAACGCAACGGCTGGCCAGCGTTGCCTTCCGGTGCCCGGATCACGGGGTTCCCCGCCCGCCGGATTGCGACTGCAATGGCCGCATGCTCCATGTCCGCCAGGTGAACCGTCGTGCGTTGCTGCTCGCCGCCGTCGGTGTGCTCGCGCTCGGCACTACTCGCTTATGCGCCCAGACCGCTTCGCCGCACGCGATCGCCGTCCCGCGCTGGTTCGTCGAATCCTTCCTGGATTTCCGCGAGGACATTGCCGAGGCGCGCCGCGGTGACAAGCGCGTGATGATCTACTTCGGGCAGGACGGGTGTCCCTACTGCAAGCTGCTGATGCAGACCACGTTCGCCGAGACCCGCATCGTCGACAAGGCGCAGAAGAACTTCGTACCGATCGCGCTCAACCTGTGGGGCGACCGTGAAGTGACCTGGGTCGATGGCCGGCGCATGACCGAGAAGGACCTCGGCCGGCTGCTGCAGGTCCAGTTCACGCCGACGCTGCTGTTTTTCGACGAGAACGCGCGCGTGATCGTGCGCCTGAACGGCTATCAGCCACCGCACCAGATGGAAGCCGCGCTCGACTACGTGGCCAACCGTCTCGAGTCGAGGCAGCCGTTCGCCGACTACCTGCAGCGATCGGTCAGCGAATCGGCCAGCCCGACGCTGCATGACGAGCCGTTCTTCATGCGACCTCCGTATGATCTTGCGCGATCGGCGAACCGCCCGCTGCTGGTCGTCTTCGAGCGGGCCCCGTGCGCGAGCTGCGACGAACTGCATCGCGACCATTTCCGGCGCCGCGAGATCGCGCAGCAACTGGGCCGCATGACCGTCGCCCGCTTCGATCCGTCGAGCCATGTCGAGCTGATTGCGCCCGACGGTCGCCGAACGACGGCGTCGGCGTGGGCGCGTGACCTGCGCATCACCTTTGCACCGACCCTGGTGTTCTTCGATCGCGGTGTCGAAGTGTTCCGCGTCGAAGCCTATGTACGGCCGTTCCACCTGGCGTCGGCGCTTGAGTATGTATCCACCGGTGCGTACCGTGCGGAGCCCAGCTTCCAGCGTTTCGTCCAGGCCCGCGCCGATCGGCTGCGCGCCCGCGGTGAAACGGTCGACCTGTGGAAGTAACGCCGGCTAGCGCCGTCTAGCGGGATTCGCCGGTCAACCCGTCGGCGCGTTCCTGTGCGCTTCGGAAATCGATCGCGCCCTCATAGAGTGACCGGCCGAGCACGGCGGCGGTCACCCCCTCGCTTTCGACCGCACAGAGCGCCTCTACATCCGCCAGCCCCGCGATGCCGCCACTGGCGATCACCGGAATCTTGACGTGCCGAGCGAGTTCGACGGTCGCCTCGAGATTGACGCCCGTCATCATGCCGTCACGGCCGATGTCGGTGTAAAGGATGGCCTCGACGCCGTAGTCCTCGAACTTCTTCGCGAGATCGGTGACGTCGTGTCCGGTGAGCTTGCTCCAGCCATCGGTCGCCACCTTACCGCCCTTGGCATCGAGCGCGACGATCACATGGCCCGCGAATGCGCTGCAGGCATCGTGCAGGAAACCAGGATTCTTCACCGCAGCGGTGCCGATGACGACGAAGCTCACGCCATCGTCGATGTAGCGCTCGATGGTGTCGAGGTCGCGGATGCCACCACCGAGCTGGATCGGCAGGTCTTCTCCGACAGCCTTGACGATCTTCCTTACGACCACTTCGTTGATCGGTCGACCCGCCCGCGCCGCGTTGAGGTCGACGATATGCATGCGGCGCGCGCCCTGGTCGCGCCAGTGTCTTGCCATCGCAACAGGGTCATCGGAGAACACCGTGACGTTTTTGTCGAGATCGCCCTGGCGGAGACGAACACAGTGCCCGTCCTTGATGTCGATGGCTGGTATCAGCAGCATGGAATGAGCCCGGCGTGGGCGATGTGCAGCAGGCGGAGGGGAGCGGTGGCGGGCAGGGGAACGCGCGTGCGTCAGGGTGCCCAGCGGGTGAAGTTCTCGTATATGCGCAAACCGGCGGCGGCGCTTTTCTCGGGGTGAAACTGGGTGGCGAAAATATTATCCTGCGCAACCGCGCAGGTAAAGCTGCCGCCGTAGTCGCTCTCACCCGCTGTCAGCGCCGCATCATCGGGAACGACGTAATAGCTGTGGACGAAATAGAACCAGCTGTCATCGGGCACGCCCACCCATAACGAGTGCGATTGCCTCTGACGTACCCGGTTCCAGCCCATGTGCGGCACCTTTCGACGCTCCCCGTCACGGGAGCCGGCCGCAGCGTCCCTGAAACGCACCACGCGGCCGGGCAACACACCCAACCCTGTGGTCGGACCTTCGTCGCTGCGCTCGAACAGCATCTGCTCGCCGATGCACACGGCGAGCAGCGGCTTGCTGGCCGCCGCCTCGCGCACAGCGTCCTGCAGTCCCGACTCCCGCAGATAGCGCATACAGTCGGGCATCGCACCCTGGCCCGGAAACACGACGCGTGCGGCTGACCGCACCACGTCAGCGTCCGAACTGATACAAACGGACTCGCGCGGCGCCACATGTTCGATCGCCTTGGCGACCGAGCGCAGGTTGCCCATGCCGTAGTCGACGACAACGATCATTGGCTTGGGGTGTACGCGCCGTCGCGCGACTACAGCGTCCCCTTGGTGGACGGGATGGTTCCAGCGGCGCGCGGATCGAGTTCGATGGCCATACGCAGCGCGCGGCCGAAGGCCTTGAACACCGTCTCGCACTGATGATGCGCGTTGTCGCCCCGCAGGTTGTCGACGTGCAGCGTGACCGCGGCGTGGTTGACGAATCCCTGAAAGAACTCGTGCGCGAGGTCGACGTCGAATTCACCGATCATCGCGCGCTTGAAAGGCACGTTCCATTCGAGGCTCGGACGGCCCGACAGGTCGACCACCACGCGCGACAGCGCCTCATCGAGCGGCACATAGGCGTGCCCGTACCGGCGCACGCCGGCCTTGTCGCCGATCGCCTGCGCGAACGCCTGGCCCAATGCGATGCCGATGTCCTCGATCGTGTGATGACCGTCGATGTGCAGATCGCCACGCGCCTCGACCGTCACGTCGAGCAGCCCGTGGCGCGCGAGCTGGTCGAGCATGTGGTCGAAGAAGCCGACGCCCGAGGCGACTTGGCAGTGGCCGCTGCCGTCGAGCGTCAGTTCGACCCGGATCTGCGTTTCCTTCGTGTTGCGCTCGACGGCCGCGCGGCGCACCGATTGCCGGGCTGTCATTTCCGTCCCTCCAGAGTGGCGCGCAGCGCCTGCACGAAGGAATCGTTTTCGACACTGGTGCCGATGGTCGTGCGCAGGCAGCCGGCAAGCAGGGGATGCATGTGTGACACGTTCTTGATCAGTATGGCGCGCTGCTTCAGTCCGTTGAACACCGCATCGGGATCGCCGACGCGGAACAGCAGGAAGTTGGCGGCCGACGGAAACACCTGGACGCCGCGCAGGCCGCTCAGCGCGTTCGCGACGCGAGACCGCTCGGTGCGCACCATAAGAGCCTGCTGCTCGAGCATGCGCAGATGCTCGAGCAGCAGGTCGGCGGCTGCCAGCGTCAGCACGTTGACGTTATAGGGCGGACGCAGCTTCTCGAGCTGCGCAATCCATTCCGGATCGCCCGCCAGGTAGCCAAGCCGGATGCCCGCCAGTCCCAGCTTGGACAGCGTGCGCAGCACCAGCAGGTTCGGCCAGTTGCGCAGCTGCGGCATCCAGGTGTCCTGGGCGAACGGAAGATAGGCCTCGTCGATCACGACCAGACCGGGCGCCGCGCGCAGCACGGCCTCGATGCCACTGCGATCGAACAGGTTGCCGGTGGGATTGTTCGGATACGCAATGAACACCACGGCCGGTCGATGCTCGGCGATCGCCGCCAGCAGCGCGTTGGTCGCCACGGTGAAGTCCGCGTTCAGCGGCACGCCGACGAAGCGGCAGCCATCGAAGCGCGCCGACAGCTCATACATCGAAAAACTCGGCCAGGGCGACACGACCGTCGCGTCCGGCCGCGCGCAGGCCTGAATGACGAGGTGTATCAGTTCGTCGGAGCCATTGCCGAGCATCAGGTTTGCACCGAGCGGCAGGCCCATCGCCTTGCCCAGCCGCTCCTTGAAGCCGCGCGGATCCGACATCGGATAGCGGTTCAACGGCTGCTTGCCGAGCCGCTCGCCGAGTTCCTTCTGCAGCGTCTCGGGCAGTCCGAAAGGGTTCTCCATCGCATCGAGCTTGATGAAGCCCACCGCGCTCGGCACCGCATACGCTTCCGTTGCACGGACGTCGTCGCGCAACACCGCGAGGTTGGGCCGCTGTCCAATGCGGGCGTTCATCGCCGACCGTTCATGAGGAAGCCGGTCCATCGCCCACACGGAACTCGGCCGACATCGCATGCGCGACCAGTTGCTCGCCGCGAGCCAGGACGGCCGCGACCGGTCCCAGCCGCCGCGCACCTGCAGCCGACACGCCGATGACATTCGAGCGCTTGACGAAGTCGTACACGCCGAGCGGAGACGAGAAACGCGCAGTGCGAACGGTGGGCAGCACGTGGTTAGGGCCGGCGCAGTAGTCGCCGAGCGATTCCGACGAATAGTGCCCGACAAAGATCGCTCCCGCATGCCGGATCCGCGGCAGTAAAGCCTGCGAATTCACCGTGACGATCTCCATGTGCTCCGGCGCGACCCGGTTGCACAGGGCAACCGCCTCATCGAGGTTGCGCGTCAGCACCAGTGCCCCCCGGTTGGCCAGCGACGCCGCGATGATTTCGCGCCGCGGCTGCGCCGGCAGCAGCCGCCCGATCGCCGCTTCGACCGCCGTCAGCAGTGAGGCATCCGGGCTAAGTAGCAGGGCCTGAGCGAGTTCGTCATGCTCGGCCTGCGAGAACAGATCCATCGCAATCCAGTCAGGATTCGCGCTCCCGTCGGCAATCACCAGGATTTCAGTCGGCCCCGCGATCATGTCGATGCCGACGGTGCCGAACACTCGCCGCTTGGCCGCGGCGACATAGGCATTGCCGGGCCCGACGATCTTGTCGACGGCCGGCACGGTCGCGGTGCCGTACGCGAGCGCTGCCACGGCCTGCGCGCCCCCGACCGCGAAGGCGCGCGTGACACCACCGAGGCAGGCGGCTGCGAGGACCAGCGGACTGCGTTCGCCGCCCGGCGTCGGCACCACCATGATCAGTCGTTCGACCCCGGCCACATCCGCCGGGATCGAATTCATCAGGACCGACGACGGATAGGCCGCCTTGCCGCCCGGCACGTACAGCCCGACGCTGTCGAGCGGTGCGATGCGCTGGCCGGTGATCGTCCCGTCGGCCTCGGTGCTCGTCCAATCGCCCTGCATCAGTCGCGCGTGCTGCTCGCGGTGAAATGCACGGATGCGATCGGCGGCAGTGTGCAGTGCCTCGCGCTGTGCAGGCGGCAGGCCCTCGAGCGCCGCGCGCATCTCGTCCTGCGTGATCTCGAGTTCGGCCACGCTGCCGACTGCCAGCCGGTCGTAGCGTTGCGTGCATTCGAGCAATGCAGCGTCGCCGCGTTTTCGCACGTCGTCGATGATCGCGTTGGCGGCGCTCTCGATCGCGGGATCGATCGCGCAGTCGACGGCGACCAGTTGCGCGAATCCGGCTTCGAATCCGGCATCGCGGGTGTCGAGTTTGCGCACGTTCATGGCACGACTGTGGGTCGCGCGACCGCGGCCTCGATGCGCTCGATCAGCGGCGCCAACTCGGCGCGCCGCGTCTTCAGCGCTGATTGGTTGACGATCAGGCGCGCTGAGATGCTGGCGATCTGCTCGACTTCGACCAGATTGTTCGCGCGCAGGGTGCCACCGGACGAGACGAGGTCGACGATCGCATCGGCCAGCCCGGCGAGCGGTGCCAACTCCATCGAACCATACAGCTTGATCAGATCGACGTGGACTCCCTTGGCCGCGAAGTGCTCGCGCGCGGCCTGCACGTACTTGGTCGCCACGCGCAGCCGCGCCCCACGGCGCACGGCGTTTGCATAGTCGAAACCGGCGGGCACTGCCACGCACAGCCGGCACCGCGCAATGCCGAGGTCGACCGGCTGATACAGACCCCGGTCGCCCCAGTGGGCGCTGTGTTCAAGCAGCACGTCACGTCCCGCCACCCCCAGTTCCGCAGCGCCGTACTGGACGTAAGTCGGAACATCGGATGCGCGCACCACTACGACGCGCACCGCCGGGTCCTCGGTGCCGATGATCAGCTTGCGCGAGGTTTCCGGATCTTCGAGCGGAGCAATGCCGGCCGCCATGAGCAGCGGCCGCGACTCATCGAATATCCGTCCCTTCGAAAGTGCCAGCGTGATCACGGTGAGGTCGCCCTATTGCACGCGCTCGATGCGCGCTCCGACCTGGGCAAGTTTCCGCTCCATCTTCTCGTATCCCCGGTCGAGATGGTAAATGCGATCGATCAGCGTTTCGCCCTGCGCGGCCAGCGCCGCCACCACCAACGTGGCGGAGGCCCTCAAGTCAGTTGCCATCACCTGGGCACCGGTCAGCTTGTTGACACCCTGCACGACCGCCGTATTGCCTTCGATGGCGATGTGGGCACCCAGCCGCTGCAGTTCGAGCACGTGCATGAACCGGTTCTCGAAGATCGTCTCGGTAATGCGGCCGATGCCGTCGGCGATGCTGTCGAGCGCCATCAACTGGGCCTGCATGTCGGTTGGAAACGCCGGGTACGGGGCAGTTCTCAGGCTGACCGAGCGCGGGCGGCTGCGCATTCGGACTCGCACCGTATCGGGGGTGCAGTCGAGCGCCACACCGGCCTCGCGCAGCTTGTCGAGCACCGCATCGAGCGTGGCAGGTGCCGCTCCCTGCAGCAGCACGTCGCCGCCCGCCGCCGCCACCGCGCACAAAAATGTTCCCGTCTCGATTCGATCCGGCATCACGCGGTGGCGCGCTCCGGCGAGCGCCTCGACGCCTTTCACGACGACGCGGTCGGTCCCGGCTCCCTGGATGCGCGCGCCCATCGCGTTGAGTGCATTGGCCAGATCGACCACCTCAGGTTCGCGGGCGGCGTTCTCGATCACCGTTTCGCCGTCGGCCAGCGTGGCAGCCATCATCAAGTTCTCGGTGCCGGTCACGGTGACCAGGTCGGTCAGCACGCGGGCTCCGCGCAGGCGCTTCGCCTCGGCGAGCAGGTAGCCGCCCTCGACGCGGATCGTCGCGCCCAGCAGTTCCAGCCCTTTGATGTGCTGGTCCACCGGGCGCGCGCCAATCGCGCAACCGCCAGGCAGGCTGACCCGCGCGTGCCCGAAGCGCGCGATCAACGGACCCAGCACGAGGATCGACGCGCGCATCGTCTTGACGAGGTCGTACGGGGCTTCGGTGTTCGTCACCGCGTCCGCCTTGAGACGCACGGTAGCGTCGTCACGCTCGGCCGCGACACCCATCTGGCGCAGCAGGCGCAGTGTCGTCGAGACATCCTGAAGCTGAGGTACGTTGTCGACCACGAGTTCGTCGCGCGTCAGCAGCGACGCGCACAGGATCGGCAGCGCGGCATTCTTGGCGCCCGAGATCGGGATTTCACCGGCGAGCGTCGCGCCTCCGCGCACGATCAGCTTGTCCATCGGTAGCGCATGCGGTCGCGGCGCGCGGAAAACAACCGGCCGCGTGATCCAGCGGTCGAGGGTAGGCAGGCGGGAAGGCAGATCAAGCATGTGCGCACTCCTGGGTCGATGTCCGCACGACGCGGACGGCGACACAGGGTGGTCCCCGCGCTTGAAGGCGCTGGGAAGCTCGCGTGAAAGCGCGGTGAACCGCCGGTCATCGCGGGCCTGCCGCGTGTTCGGCCGGGGTCAGTGTGCGCATCGACAGCGCGTGGATCTCCTCACGCATGCGGTCGCCCAGCGCGGAGTAGACCAGCTGGTGCCGCGCCACGCGCGTCTTGCCTTCAAAGGCCGGACTGACGATCAACGCGCTGAAGTGGCGACCGTCACCCTCGACCTCGACCACCGAGCAATCGAGGCCGGCGGCAATGTAGCGCCGGACTTCTTCCGGTGTCGGTTCCATCAGTATCTCAGTTTGTAGCCGTGCGCGAGCATGCGCACCGCAATCGCCGTCGTCCCCGCGAGCGCGACCAGCACGACCGTGAGGCTGATCCATGGCGACACATCCGACTGCGCAAAAAAGCCGTAGCGGAAACCATCGATCATGTAGAAGAAAGGATTCAGGTGCGACACGCCCTGCCAGAACGCCGGCAGGCCGCGGACTGAATAAAACACGCCCGAGAGGAAGGTCGCTGGCATCACGACGAAGTTCTGAAACGCGGCCAGCTGATCGAACTTGTCGGACCAGATGCCGGCGATCACGCCCAGCGCGCCCAGCATCGCGCTGCCTGCGATTGCGAACACGAGGATCCACAGCGGGGCCTGCACTCCGGGCGGACCGAACCACACGGTCACGACGAACACGCCGAGCCCGACCACCAGCCCGCGAACGATCGCGGCCAGTACATAGGCACCGAATAGCTGCCAGGGCGAAAACGGCGGCAACAGGATGAAGACCAGGCTGCCCATGATCTTCGACTGGATCAGGCTCGACGACGAATTGGCGAATGCATTTTGCAGCACCGACATCATCACCAGCCCCGGTATCAGGAAGGCGACATAACTGACGCCGGGGAATGCCTCAACGTGCTGCTCCAGCACCTGACCGAACACGAGCAGGTAGAGCACCGCTGTCAAAACCGGCGCTGCGATCGTCTGAAAACTCACGCGCCAGAATCGCAGCATCTCCTTCGCGAGCAGCGTGCGAAAGGCGATCGCCGGCGCGGAATCGACCGTCGCAAGCGAAGGCAGGGTGGTGCTCATGCCGGCATGCCAAACTCGGCGCGCGCAGACAGCGGCTCCGACATCAGCTGCAAAAACACATCTTCCAGGTCGGCGCGACCGACTTCGATGTCCTCGACTTCGCATCCCGCGGCGCGGCAGTCAGCCAGCACGCGCTCGACGTCCGCGGGCTGTGCCAGACGCAGGGTCAGTGCACCATCGCGCTCATCGATCCGGTGCGCGAGCACTGATGCCGGCGGCATACCGCGCGCCCGCAACGTCATCTGCACTCCGGCGACGCGCGCCAGCAGCGCCCGCGTCGTGTCGAGCGCAACGATGCGACCATTCTTCAACATGCCGATCCGTCCGCACAGCGCCTGCGCCTCCTCGAGATAGTGGGTGGTCAGCACGATCGTGTGCCCCTCGCGGTTCAGTCGGCGTATGAAGTTCCACAGCGTCTGGCGCAGCTCGACGTCGACACCCGCGGTGGGCTCGTCAAGCACGATCACCGGGGGCTTGTGAACCAGCGCCTGCGCGACAAGCAGCCGGCGCTTCATCCCGCCCGACAGGGCGCGGGTATTGGTGCTCGCTCGCGACGCGAGCCCGAGATGGTGCAGGATCTCGTCGATCCACGCGCCGTTGTCACGCAGTCCGAAGTAGCCGGACTGGAAGAGCAGCGTCTCGCGCACGGTGAAAAACGGATCGAAAGTGAGTTCCTGCGGGACGACGCCCACCGAGAGACGTGCCGCGCGGAAATCGTCGACGACATCATGTCCCAGTATGGCCGCGTGACCGCTGGTCGCCCGTACCAGGCCGGCCAAGATGGAGATCAGTGTTGTCTTGCCCGCGCCATTGGGTCCCAGCAGGCCGAAGAATTCGCCCGGCGCGATGGTGAGGTCGACACGGTCCAGCGCCACGAGCGACCCGTAGCGTTTGGTCAGGGAATGGACCTGGATGGCGGCGGTCACGGCGCGTGCCGAGGCACTCCGAAGAAAACTCGGATCGCGTCGGTGAGCCGCGCATTATAGGTGCGGGTCGTGAGCTAGGCCGCGGACGTGCCGAGGTCCGGCAGCAGGCTGTCGACGCCGTATACGGTGGCCAGACTCACCAGCCCGGCGGGAGGCGAGATCACGGTGAGTGCGAGTCCCCGATCCTGCGCCGCGCGCTGCCACTCCAGCAGCACGGCCACCGCCGACGAATCGCAGCGCGTGACGGCCGACAGGTCGAACTGAGCGTCGCCCTGCTCAATCGCCGCACGGCCGAGCGCAGCTACTGCCGCCGCGTTGGCCATTCCGATCTCGCTGGCGTCGATCCGCATCACTTCTTTGCCTGCTCGAGCGCGCGATTGCGCTCGGTCAGCGACTTGATCAGCCCGTCGACACCGCCGGCGCTGATCTCGCTCGCAAACTGCGTCTTGTAGTTCTCGACCAGCCACACACCGAGTACGTTGACATCGTAGATCTTCCATCCGCCCGCCTGCTTCTCCAGGCGGTAGTCCAGCTGGATCGGCTCGCCGCGCGACGGCACAACGCTGGTCCGCACCAGCACGTCGGTATCGGTCGGCTGCGATCTGAATGGTCGCATCTGCACCTGGTGATCCTTCACCTGCGCCAGCGCTCCACTGTAGGTGCGCAGCAGCAGCGTCCGGAACTCGCGCGTCAGCGCCGTCCGCTGCTCGGGTGTGGCGCTGCGCCAGCCTCGCCCGACGGCCAACTGCGTCATCTTCTGGAAGTCGACGTACGGGAGAATCTTCTCGTCGACCAGCTTCTGCACCCGCGCGACATCGCCGGTGGCGAACGATTTGTCAGCGCGGATCGTCTCCAGCACGTCGGTCGTCAGGTCGCGCACCATGACGTCGGGGGCAGTCGCAGCCGGCTGCGCGTGTGCAGCTCCCGCCACCCAAAGGGTCGCCAACAACCCCACAACGCGCAAGCTTCGACACCAGTCCATCGTCAGATCCTCATGTGAAAAGTGCCCGGTCATTCGGCAGGTACTTCGTGCTTAATTAACGGGCTTAGCGCCGGCCGGTGGACTGCCATCAGGTCACCGACGACGGCTGCGTCGAGCTTTCGGGCACTTCCTTCGCAGAGCCACCCTTTTCCTGCTTGCCGTTCGCCTGATCGGCATTCTGTGCAGCGGCGGGCTTCGACTCGCCCGAGACCGCATCAGCCGGCTTCAGTTCGCCGGGCTTCGGATCGGTGGCCGGTGCCTTGTCGGCCTCCTCCTCCGCTTCCTCGTCCTCGTCGGGCTCGCGCGGCGGATTGCCGTCGTACACGAGGCTGCGGCGGCGCTGCAGATAGCCGTCGCGGATGAAGCTGTATTTGTCGAGCGCTGCCTCGTCGATGATCTTGTCGGCCGGCAGCAATTCAGCCCTCTGGTTGATGATCCGCAGTCCGAGCACGGTGTATTCGACCGCCGGATAGTCGATGTAGAAATTCAGATCGAGAAATGGCTCGACACCGTAGATGCCGATCGAAATCACGCACGGAGCTCGGGTCCGAAGATCGGCACCACCAGGTAGGGACCCGGGCCGAATCCCCAGACACCCAGCGTCAGTCCGAAGTCCTCACGATGAATTGCCATTCCCATGCGGGAGGCCACATCGAAGCAGCCGACCACGCCAACGGTCGTGTTCACGACGAAGCGGCCGAGATCGGAAAGCCCCTCGACCGGCTTGCCCTGCAGCGTGTTGTTGATGGCGGTCGAGGGTCCGCGCAGATTGAAGAACGCGTTAGACAGACAATCGCGGACCGGGTCGGGCATCTTCGCCCACAACTCGGCCAGCGGCTTCAGCACGGCTTCGTCGAACCCCTGGTTGAACGCGAAGACATTGCGATTGACCTTCTCGAACGGGTCACGCGGATCCTGGCCAGCGTTGGGAGGCAGGGTCGTGCAACTGGTCGCAAGTAACAGAGTCGCGACGACCGACAGCAGGCGCAGCCGCTCCGGGCGCATCAGCATCGTTCGTATCGGCAACCCGTGTACCTGCAAGGCTACTTTTTCTCGCTGCCACCCTCGGCGGCGCGGTTGTAGAGGAATTGCCCGATCAGATTCTCGAGCACGACTGCCGACTGGGTCATCTTGATCACGTCGCCGCCATCGAGGTTCTTGTCCGATCCGCCGGGCTCAAGACCCACGTATTGATCGCCAAGCAGGCCAGAGGTCAGGATCTTGGCGGAAGTGTCCGACGGGAAGCGAACCTTGCTATCGATCTCGAGGGTGACCATTCCCTGATAACTCTGCGGATCGAGCGCTATCGAGGTCACCCGGCCGACGGTGACTCCTGCGCTCTTGACGGGCGACCGCACCTTCAGCCCGCCGATGTTGTCGAACTTCGCACTGACCGCGTAGGTCGGCCCCGCGTTGAAGCTCGCGAGGTTCGCCGCCTGGAGCGCGAGAAAGACCACCGCGATCATCCCGAGCAGCACGAAAACGCCGACCAGTGTCTCGATTCCCTTGCGTCCCATCAAACGACTCCTGCGAAGTCCGCTAGTGCGGCGCGCTGAACATCAGCGCAGTCAAAACGAAATCCAGCCCCAGCACTGCAAGCGACGAGATCACCACGGTGCGCGTCGTGGCCTGCGCCACGCCTTCTGGCGTGGCTTCAGCCTCGTAGCCCTGATAGAGCGCGACGAAGGTGCACGCCACGCCGAACACGATGCTCTTCAGGATGCCGTTGCCGACATCGTCCCAGGCATCCACGCCGCTCTGCATCTGAGACCAGAACGCGCCCGGGTCGATGCCGATCATCAGCACGCCGACCACATAGCCACCGAGGATGCCGACGGCCGAGAAAATCGCCGCCAGCAGTGGCATCGAGATGATGCCTGCGACAAAGCGCGGCGCCAGCACGCGCGAGCGCGGATCAACCGCCATCATTTCCATCGCCGCCAGCTGCTCGCCTGCCTTCATCAGTCCGATCTCGGCGGTCAACGAGGTTCCGGCGCGACCGGCGAATAGCAGGCCGGTGACGACCGGACCCAATTCGCGTACCAGTGACAACGCCACCAGCAGTCCGAGCGACTCGGCCGCGCCGTAGCGTGACAGCGTGTAGTAGCCCTGCAAGGCGAGCACGAAGCCCACCGCCAGGCCGGACGCCGCGATGATCACCAGCGAGTAGTTGCCAATCGCGTGGATCTGAGCCGACGTCAGGTGGATGCGGGCAATCGCCAGCGGCACGTTTTTCAGCAGATCGACGAAGAAGAATGCGCTGTGACCCAGCCCGCGCAGCACTTCGAGCGCACGCCGGCCGAGTCCCGGCAGCAGATCCGAAGCCGTATGATTCATGCGCCGAGCTCCATGTCCTCGCGATAGTCCCGCGCCGGGTAATGAAAGCGCACCGGTCCGTCGGGCTCGCCGCGGATGAACTGCCGTACCTCGGGATGGTCGGAGGCCTGCACTTCGGCCGGCGTGCCATGCCCGACGATGCGGCCGCCGGAGATGACGTACACGTAGTCGCTGATCAGGAAGCACTCGTGAACATCGTGCGAAACCACGAGCGAGGTGGCACCGGTGGCGTCGTTCAGCCGCCGGATCAGATTGGCGGCGACACCAAGCGAGATCGGGTCGAGTCCCGCGAACGGCTCGTCGTACATGATCAGGTCGGGATCGAGCGCGATCGCGCGCGCCAACGCGACGCGCCGCGCCATGCCGCCCGACAGATCGGCCGGTTTCAGGCCGGCAGCCCCGCGCAGCCCGACCGCGTTGAGCTTCATCAGCACGAGCTCGCGGATCATGTTTTCCGGCAATGTCGTGTGCTCGCGCAGAGGAAACGCCACGTTGTCGAACACAGTCAGATCGGTGAACAGCGCGCCGAACTGGAACAGCATGCCCAGTCGGCGCCGTAGCGCATACAGCGCTGCACGGTCCCGCACGTCGAGCGGCGCGCCATCGAAGCGGATCGTCCCCTGACGCGGCGCGAGCACGCCGCCGATCAGCCGCAGCAGCGTCGTCTTGCCGCATCCCGACCCGCCCATGATCGCCACGACCTTGCCGCGTGGGAACACCATCGTGATATCGGCGAGCACGACACGGTCGTCATAACCGAAGGTCACGTGGTCGATCGCCACCAGCGCGTCGCTGGCGATGTGGATCACGAGCGCGACCGCGCGGCGGCCGCGCGGGTAACTGTCTTCGCCCGACGCACCGTCACTCGGGCGTCGCGTTCAGGAAGTACATTGCCGACAGCAGCGGGCCCGGCTTGCCCAACGGGGCGAGCCAGCGGTCGTAGATCTCCACGATGGCCCCCGAACGGTAGATCTGCGAGAGCGATCGGTTGACCGCGAGGCGGAACGCCGGGTCACGACGCATCATCAGGCCATAGGGCTCGAACGAAAACTCGTCCTGGATCAGCGTGTATTTGGTGTCTCCGCGCGCCCGGACCACCTGGCCGACCAGCACGACGCGATCAGCCGCGTAGCCGTCGATCTTGCGCGCGTTCAGCGCGGCCAGGGCTTCTGGTTCGTCCTTGACGGTCACCACCTTGGCGTCGATCAGCTTGTCCTTCAGCGCCGCCTTCAGGTTCTGCTCGGTCGTCGTGCCGGCCATCACTCCGATCGACTTGCCCGCGAGATCGGCGAGGCGGTTGAGCTTGGAATCCGCAAGCACCAGCACCGCACCGCCGTCGACGAAAATCAGGTTGGAGAAATCGACTCGCTCCTGACGCGACAGCGTCACCGTAGTGTTGCCGCATTCGAGATCGACAGCGCCACCCGTCACCTGGTCGAACCGATTCGCGGCCGTGACCGGCACCCACTTGACGGCGAGGTTGCTTGTACCCAGCACACGTTCGATGCCGGCGACGATGCGCTTGCATAGATCCACCGAGTAGCCGGTTGCCTGCCCGTCGGGTCCGGCGAATGAAAATGGCGGCGAATCGGTGCGGTAACCGAGGCTGATCGACTTGGCGTCGCGAATTTTCTTCAGTGTGCCAGCCTCCTGCGCTTGCGCACCGAACACCAGCAACATGCCGCACAGGGCCAACAGCAACTTGGACATGGGTGACGACCTTTCGGGTTTGAACGCGGGGACGCAGGTAGGTCCCGGCGCCCGTAGACTACCAGCGACACGCGGTATGCCTCTTCTGGTCAGCCATTCGGCCGACACTTGTTACGAGGTCTCGACGGCCGCAGGACCTCCCGACCGGGCCGCGTCGCCGGCGCGTGAGGCCGAGCGCGCTGAGTTCGGGATCGTCATCAGCCACGACGTTGAATGCTTCGATCACTGCAGCCGGCGCAACGCGTGCGCGGCCGCTCGCCAGGTCGACGAAAGCCCACACCGTCTCCCCGCGCGCCAGCAGCTTGCGATCGCGCATGATGGCGTAGCGCCGCAGGCAATCTCGTCCATCCCATCGCGCTACCCAAGTGTAGACATCGAGTGAGTCTTCCACGTGCGCGGGCCGCAGGTACTCGATGAAATGGGACGCGGCAAACCACGCCGTCCCGTCGGCGAAGTAACGATCCATCGGCCAGCCCTGCGCGGCCGAGTGATCGACCGCGATCTCTTCCATCCAGCGCAGGTACTCGCGGTTGTTGACATGGCCGACCGCATCGATCGATTCCGGCCCGACCCGTAGCGAAGTGTGGAAGATGCGTGGCATGCGGGTGGCACTTCACCGCGGAAGCGTGGAAGTGTCCATCAGAAAATCGTCGACTCTCGCGGCACTGCCGACCTTCGCGCAACGCGCGCGGCAGCGCGCGTTCTCCAAGAGGCCCACGCTCGCCCAGCGAGCGCAGGGCGATCCGCGAACTTCACCGCGGCAGCGTCGAAGTCCCCATCAGGTATTCGTCTACAGCCCTCGCACACTGGCTGCCTTCGCGAATTGCCCAGACGACCAGACTCTGGCCGCGCCGCATGTCGCCGGCCGCAAACACCTTGGGCACGCTGGTGGCATACGGTCGCGGACCGCCCTTGGTTTCTTCGGTCGCGGCGCGGACGTTGCCGCGGGCATCCTTTGCAACGCCGAAGTCATCGAGGATCGACGCCACCGGCGAAACGAAACCCATCGCGAATAGCACCAGATCGGCCGGCAGTTCGAATTCCGATCCCGGAACCTCGTTCATCTTCATCGCGCCGGTCAGCGGATCCTTTTGCCACTCGACGCGCGCCGCAACCAGCGCCCGCACATTGCCTTTCCCGTCGCCTTCGAAGCGCTTGGTGGTCACCGCCCAGTCGCGCTCGACACCTTCTTCATGCGAACTCGACGTGCGCAAGCTTGACGGGCCAGTACGGCCAGGTCAGCTCCTTGTTCTCGCGGGCCGGCGGCTGCGGCAGCAGCTCGAACTGAGTGACCGACTTCGCGCCGTGGCGGTTCGAAGTGCCGACGCAGTCGGAGCCCGTGTCGCCGCCGCCGATGACGACGACATGCTTGCCGCCCGCGTGGATCTGTTGCGCAACGTTGTCGCCGGCCACGACCTTGTTCTGCTGCGGCAGAAACTCCATCGCGAAGTGCACGCCCTTCAGCTCGCGCCCGGGCACCGGCAGATCGCGCGATTGCTCGGCACCGCCGGACAGCACGACGGCGTCGAACTCCTGCAGCAGGCGCTCGGGGTCGATCGACTCCGTGGAGCCGTTGTTCACGCCCGCCGCCGCCCAGCGTCGTGCGGCCGACGACAACGCCGGTGCGGAATATCACGCCTTCGGCCTCCATCTGAGCGATGCGGTGATCGATCAGCGACTTCTCCATCTTGAAGTCGGGAATCCCGTAGCGCAGCAGGCCGCCGATGCGGTCGTTCTTCTCGAACACTGTCACCGCGTGCCCGCGCGCGCCAGTTGCTGGGCGGCGGCCAGCCCTGCCGGTCCGCTGCCGACGATCGCGACCTTCTTCCCGGTCCGCGCCTTCGGCGGCTGCGGCACGACCCAGCCCTCTTCCCAGCCCTTGTCGATGATCTTGTGCTCGATCGACTTGATGCCCACCGGGGCGTCGTCGATGTTGAGCGTGCACGCGGCTTCGCAGGGTGCCGGGCAGACGCGACCGGTGAACTCGGGGAAGTTGTTGGTGCTGTGCAGGACATCGAGCGCGTTCTTCCAGTCCTGTCGGTAGACGAGGTCGTTGAAATCGGGAATCACGTTGTTGACCGGACAGCCGCTGATACAAAACGGGATGCCGCAGTCCATGCAGCGCGCGCCCTGGATGGTCGCCTGCTCATCGGTCAGATGGACGATGAACTCGCGCCAGTGCTGCTTGCGCACCTGCGGCGATTCCGCGGCTTCCTCCAGCCGCTGATATTCCATGAACCCGGTGACCTTCCCCATCGCTTATCTCTCTTGTTCGTTCGTTCGGTGCTCGCCGGACGGCAGCCGCCGCGTCAGAAAATCTCCGATTCCGGGCTCAGGCGCTGCCTTGCCTCTGTGCATCCACAGCCAGGCCAGCGCGCCGTTGATGTGCGCGCCCAGCACGGCGCCGATCAGCAGCGTGACGCCCAGCCACTCGAGCACCGGCGGCACCGGGCCCTGGGTGTGCAGCCACATGTAGACCGGCACTGACAACGTCGCGACGAGGATCATCGCCGGCACGACCCACGGCAGGCCCAGCAGTACGGCGGCCGTCGCCACCTCCGCGCGCAGGTCCGGATCGGCGCCGCGCAGCGACCACAGCAGCAGCGCGAGCGGCACGCTCAACAGCAGCCCCGGCAGCCAGCCGCGCAGGCCGGCGGGCCACGGCATGGGCGGCTCGCGCATCGTTCGTCCTCACGCCGCCATCCGCTCGACGGGAGCCGGCTCGACCGCGCTCATCTGCTTCAGCGCTCGCCGGTACTCGTGCGGGAACACCTTGACGAAGCGCGGTGAGCATCGAGCTCCAGTTGTCGAGCAACATCCGCGCGCGCAGGCTGCCGGTGACCCGGAAGTGACTTTCGACGAGTCCGCGCAGCAGAAACTCGTCGGTCTCGCCCAGATGCCAGATCGCCTCTTCGATCTTTCTCTTCCTGCACCGCCGACGGCAGCACCGACTCGAGGTCGCACATCGACTGATTGCACCTGGCCGCGAAGTCGCCGAACTCGTCGAACACATACGCGATGCCGCCCGACATGCCGGCCGCGAAGTTGCGTCCGGTGGCACCGAGCACGACGACCGTGCCCTTGGTCATGTATTCGCAGCCGTGGTCACCCGTGCCCTCGACCACCGCGGTCGCGCCCGAGTTGCGCACCGCGAAACGTTCGCCCGCGACACCGTTGAAATAGGCCTCGCCCGCGATAGCGCCATACAGCGCGGTGTTGCCGATGATGATGTTCTCGGTGCCGGCACCGCGGAAGTCGTTCGGGCAGCGAACGATCACGCGACCGCCCGAAAGCCCTTTGCCGGTGTAGTCGTTGGCGTCTCCGACCAGGTCGAGCGTGATGCCGTGCGCCAGGAAGGCGCCGAAGCTCTGGCCCGCGGTGCCATTGAACTGGATATGGATCGTGTCGTCCGGCAACCCCGCATGGCCATACTTGCGGGCAACCAGCGATGACAGCATCGTGCCGACGGTGCGGTTGATGTTGCGGATCGGGCTGATGAAGCTCACCCGCTCGCCGCGTTCGATCGCCGGCCGGCTCTGCTCGATCAGCTTGTGGTCGAGCGCCTTCGCGAGCCCGTGGTCCTGCACCTCGACCACACGACGCGCGACGTCGGCCGGCATGTCGGGCTGGTAGAAGATCCGGCTGAAGTCGAGCCCGCGCGCTTTCCAGTGATCGATGCCCGCCTTGGTCTCGAGCAGGTCGGCGCGCCCGATCAGGTCGCTGAAGCGCCGGATGCCGAGTTGCGCCATCAGTTCGCGCACTTCCTCGGCGACGAAAAAGAAATAGTTGACGACGTGCTCAGGCTGGCCCGTGAACTTGGCGCGCAGCACCGGGTCCTGCGTGGCGACGCCGACCGGGCAGGTGTTCAGATGGCACTTGCGCATCATGATGCAGCCCTCGACGACCAGCGGCGCGGTGGCGAAACCGAACTCGTCGGCGCCGAGCAGCGCGCCGATGACGACGTCGCGGCCGGTCTTCATCTGGCCGTCGACCTGCACCGCGATGCGGCCGCGCAGGCGATTCAGCACCAGCGTCTGCTGCGTCTCGGCGAGCCCGAGCTCCCACGGCGTGCCGGCATGCTTGATCGACGACACCGGCGACGCGCCGGTTCCGCCGTCGTGCCCGGCGATCGTCACGTGATCGGCCTTGGCCTTCGCCACTCCCGCCGCGACCGTGCCGACGCCGACTTCCGACACGAGCTTGACGCTGATCGACGCCTGCGGGTTGCGCGTTCTTCAGGTCGTGGATCAGCTGCGCCAGGTCCTCGATCGAGTAGATGTCGTGATGCGGCGGCGGCGAGATCAGTCCGACGCCGGGAACCGAGAAGCGCAGCTTGGCGATGTAGTCGCTGACCTTGTGGCCGGGAAGCTGGCCGCCTTCGCCGGGCTTCGCGCCCTGCGCCATCTTGATCTGGATCTGGTCGGCGCTGACCAGGTACTCGGTCGTCACGCCGAAGCGGCCGGAGGCCACCTGCTTGATCTTGGAGCGCAGTGAATCGCCCTCCTTTAGCGGGATGTCGACCTCGACGCGGTCGCTTCCGAGGACGCTCGCCAGCGTGTCGCCGGCCTTGACCGTTACGCCGCGCAGCTCTTGCTGATACCGCGCCGGGTCCTCCCCGCCTTCACCGGTGTTGCTCTTGCCGCCGATGCGGTTCATCGCCACCGCGAGCGTCGTGTGCGCTTCGGTCGAGATCGAACCCAGCGACATGGCACCGGTCGCGAAGCGGCGGACGATCTCCGACGCCGGCTCGACCTCGTCGAGCGGTATCGCGCTTCTTCGGATCGATCCGGAACTCGAACAGTCCGCGCAGCGTCATGTGGCGGCGGCTCTGGTCGTTGACGATCTGCGCGTATTCCTTGTAGGTCGGGTAGCTGTTGGAGCGCGTCGAATGCTGCAGCTTGGCGATCGCGTCGGGCGTCCACATGTGCTCTTCGCCGCGCACACGCCACTGGTACTCGCCGCCGCCATCGAGCATGCCGGCCAGCACCGGGTCGTCGGAGAACGCCGCGCTGGTGCATGCGCACCGATTCTTCCATCACCTCGAACAGCCCCACGCCGCCGACATTGCTCGCGGTGCCGCGGAAGTACTTATCGACCAGTTCGCGGTTGAGGCCGACCGCCTCGAAGATCTGCGCACCGCAGTACGACATGTAGGTGCTGATGCCCATCTTCGACATGACCTTGTTCAGGCCCTTGCCGATCGCCTTGATGTAGTTCTTGATAGCCTTGTCGGCCTCGGCACCGTGCAGCGCGACCAGCGTCTCGATGGCAAGGTAGGGATGGACCGCCTCGGCGCCATAGCCGGCCAGCAGCGCGAAATGATGCACTTCGCGCGCCGAGCCGGTTTCGACCACCAGTCCGGTCGGAGGTGCGCAGGCCCTCGACGATCAGGTGCTGGTGTACCGCGCTGGTAGCCAGCAGCGCCGGTATCGCAACCTGGCCGGCATCCAGCGCGCGGTCGGTAATGACCAAGATGTTGTAGCCGGCACGCACCGCGTCCACCGCCTGTGCGCACAGCGACGCGAGCCGGGCTTCGACACCTGCCTTGCCCCAAGCGACCGGATAGCAGATGTCGAGCTCGAACAAACGGAACTTGTTGGACGAGTACTTCTCGATCGAGCGGATCTTCGCCATGTCCTTGAAGTCGAGCACGGGCTGGCTGACTTCCAGGCGCATCGGCGGGTTGATGTTGTTGATGTCGAGCAGGTTCGGCTTCGGACCGATGAAGCTCACCAGAGACATCACGAGCTGTTCACGAATCGGATCGATCGGCGGGTTCGTGACCTGCGCGAACAGCTGCTTGAAATAGTTGTACAACGGCTTGCTGCGGTCCGAGAGCACCGGCAGCGCGGAGTCGTTGCCCATCGAGCCGATCGCTTCCTCCGCCTGCAGTGCCATCGGCTCCATCAGCAGCCTGACATCCTCCTGCGTGTAGCCGAAGGCCTGCTGGCGCTCGAGCAGGGGAACGTCGAGCCGCGCCGCGGACGACGGCTTGGCGTTCGCCGCGTCGCGTGAGATCGTCCAGTCTGATGCGGATACGCTTGATCCATTCCTTGTAAGGCTTGCTGGCCGAGAGCTGCCGCTTCAGTTCGGCGTCGTCGATGATTCGTCCCTGTTCGGTGTCGATCAGGAACATCTTGCCCGGCTGCAGCCGCCACTTCTTGATGATGCGGCTCTCCGGAATCGGCAGTACGCCGACCTCGGAGGCCATCACCACCATATCGTCGTCGGTGACCACATAGCGCGCCGGCCGCAGGCCGTTGCGGTCGAGTGTCGCGCCGATGCGCACGCCGTCGGTGAAGGCGATCGCGGCGGGCCCATCCCAGGGTTCCATCATCGCCGCGTGGTACTCGTAGAACGCGCGCCGCGTGTCGTCCATCAGCGAGTGCTGCTCCCACGCCTCGGGGATCATCATCATCACGGCATGTGCCAGCGAGTAGCCGCTCATTACAAGCAGCTCGAGCGCGTTGTCGAAGCAGGCGGTGTCCGACTGCCCCTCGTAGATCAGCGGGAACAGCTTGCCGAGGTCATCTCGCAGCACCGGAGAGGACATCACTCCCTCGCGTGCGCGGATCCAGTTGAAGTTGCCCTTGACCGTGTTGATCTCGCCGTTGTGCGCGATCAGGCGGTAGGGATGCGCCAGCTCCCACGACGGGAAGGTGTTGGTGGAAAAGCGCTGGTGCACCAGCGCGATCGCCGACACAACCCGCGGGTCGCTCAGATCGACGTAGTACTGCCCGACCTGATCGGCGAGCAGCAGGCCTTTGTAGACGACGGTCCGCGCCGACATCGACGGCACGAAGTATTCCTTGCCGTGCTTGAGCTTCAGCGCTTGGATCTTGTGGCTCGCCGTCTTGCGGATCACGTACAGCTTGCGCTCGAGTGCATCCGGCACCATCACATCGGCCCCGCGGCCGATAAAGATCTGGCGGATCACCGGTTCGCGGTTCTTCACCAGCGGAGACATGGACATCGTGCGGTCGACCGGGACATCGCGCCAGCCGAGCACGACCTGGCCCTCAGCGCGCACCGTGCGCTCGAGTTCCTGTTCGCACGCCTGCCGCGACGCATGCTCGCGCGGCAGGAAGGTCATGCCGACGCCATATTCGCCGGGCGGCGGCAGCACGATGCCTTGGCGCGCGAGTTCATCGCGATAGAGCGCGTCGGGAATCTGGATCAGGATGCCCGCGCCGTCGCCGCACAGCGGGTCGGCGCCGATGGCCCCACGGTGATTGAGGTTGTGCAGGATCAGCAGGGCCTGCTGGATCAGCGCATGACTCGGGCGGCCCTTAATGTTGGCGACGAAGCCCACGCCGCACGCGTCGTGCTCCATGGCCGCCGAGTAAAGACCCTGTTGGCCAGCTTGGTCGACGATCGAGTCGAGGGCGGAGTGATTCATGGTGGGCTTTCGACAAAGGTCCGTGCGTGTCACGCAACCTTGAACTGTACTGCTGGCTCACCGCAGTGCACAAGAACTTAAATAGGGGTCTGTCCCCGAATAGTTTGGCGCTAAGCGCCTCTAACTAAAAACGGGGACATATCGATGCCGTGTCGACAACCACGCAGAGAAGCACACTCGTTTGTATCTGCTTTACTTGGCCCGATGCATTGACGGGCGCTCGAGAACCGCGGCTAGCGCGTTGGAGCGGAAGTCCCCGCACTTGAAGTCCGAGTGCGGGGGCGGCCCGCCCGTGCTTGGGTGGGGCGCCGGACACAGAGCGGCTCTATGTGGCGTACAAAGGCCGGCGTTCCAATGACCCATCCGCCGCGAAGGCCTCGCTCGAATTCGGCCGCTCTTTCGGGGGACAGCGGTGTGTGCGCCAGAGCGCGATAAGCCGCCTGCCGCTCGAATGGCGTATTGCCCAAGGCCCAGTAAAGCCCATGGTCCTGCACACCGGGATCCTGCACCAGACCGACATGATGCCGGCAGCTCGACCACGCATAGTCCTCCGGCGACTCGACGCTCCCGACCGCTACCGGCCGTGCCTCGACGTAGCGCAACGCATCGAGGAAGGCAGTCTCGGGCTCCAGGATCGCCGCGCGGTAGCGCCCTCCGAACAGCGTTCCGGCACCGCCCCGACGGTCGTTGACCCAGCGAACGTATCGGCGCCCGACGGACTGCATCAGGCGCCCCAGTCCCGCACCGTCAGCCGGAGTGGCGACCAGCCACAGACCCTGCGGCACCAGCGCATAGGCGTGCAGGGAGACCCGCGCGGCACTTGTCGCGTCGCGCAGCAGCGAGAGCAGGCGATCGCCTTCGATCGCGTCGGCGACGAGCGGCCGCGGGCCCACACCCTGGGCTACCAGGTGGGGATAGCCGCCAATCGAGAGCCGTGCGAGGCGCGCCATGGTTGCCTGCTCATAGGTCGCCGACGGTGTAGAGGCGACGATGTTCGCGGATCGCGTAGCGATCGGTCATGCCCGCGACGTAGTCGGCAATCGCTCGCGGCCGGTCCACGGCAGCGCGCGCCTGGTGGTCGGTGGGCAGCAGGCGGGGCTCGTCCGCGAAGGCTGCGAACAGTTCATGCACGATACGGCGTGCCTTGGCCGTCATCCGCATCACCTGGAAGTGACGGTACAAATGGTCGTGCAGGAAGCGTTTCAGGTCATCGGCCTCGCGACGCAAAGTCGATGAAAAGGCAATCAGCGGAGCGGCACGCCGCACGTCCTCAAGCGACTCCGGGCGCACATCGGCGATGCGCCTGTTGCTCTCTTCGATCAGATCGACCACCAGCGTGTTGATCATCCGGCGCACGGTTTCATGAATCATGCGGCGCTCGGCAATCGCCGGATACTCATCTCGGACTTGCCGCGCATGTCGTGCGAAGAGTTCGATCGTCTCGAGTTGCTCGATCTCCAGCAGGCCGGAGCGGAGGCCGTCGTCGATGTCGTGATTGTTGTACGCGATCTCGTCGGCCAGATTGGCGATCTGCGCTTCCAGGCTGGGTTGGCGCTTCTGCAGGAAGCGTTCGCCGAGCTCTCCGAGCTTGCGCGCATTGTCGGGCGAGCAGTGCTTGAGGATGCCTTCGCGCGTTTCGAACGTCAGGTTGAGCCCGTTGAATGCGGCGTAACGCTCTTCGAGCTCGTCGACCACGCGCAGGGATTGCAGGTTGTGCTCGAAACCCCCATAAGGTTTCATGCATTCCGCGAGCGCGTCCTGGCCCGCGTGACCGAACGGCGTATGGCCCAGATCGTGCGCCAGCGACACGGCTTCGACCAGGTCTTCGCAAAGCCGTAGATTGCGCGCAATGGCGCGACCGATCTGCGCCACTTCGAGCGAGTGCGTCAGCCGCGTGCGGAACAGATCGCCCTCGTGGTTGACGAAGACCTGGGTCTTGTATTCGAGGCGCCTGAACGCGGTCGAATGAACGATCCGATCGCGGTCGCGCTGGAAATCGGTGCGACCGCGTGCGGGCGGCTCAGCATGACGTCGTCCACGCGAGTGCTCCGGGTCTGCGGCATAGGCCGCCAAAGCGAAGGACGCCGCGCTCATACGAAACCACCGGCGCGCAGCGTCGCGGCGAGATCCTCGTCAGGGACGGTGCGCTGCACCGCGCGACCAATGCGCTCGAGCAGGATGAACCGGACGGCACCGGCCTCGGCCTTCTTGTCGCCTTTCATCGAGCGCATCGCGTCGGCAGCGGACAGACCATCGATACGCGTCGGCAATCCGGCGCCACCGACCGCTTGGCTGACCTCCAGCACCGCGTCGTTCTGCAGCAGCCCCATGCGCATCGAAAGCTGCGCAGCGAGCACCAGCCCGCAGCCGACCGCTTCGCCGTGCAGCCAGGCGGTGTAGTGCGTCAGCGCCTCGATCGCGTGGCCGAACGTATGCCCTAGATTGAGCAGAGCGCGCTCGCCGGATTCGCGTTCGTCGCGCGCCACGATGCCCGCCTTGATTTCGCACGATCGGCGAATCGCGCTGGCAAGCGTGTCCGCGTCGCGCATTCGCAAGGCCTGCAGATCACGGACCACCGCGGAAAAGTACCCGGCGTCGGCGAGCAGGCCGTGCTTGATGATTTCGGCCAGTCCCGCCGAGAGTTCCCGATCAGGCAAGGTATCGAGCGTCGTCGTGTCGCTGATCACCAGCTGCGGTTGGTGAAAGGCGCCGACCAGGTTCTTCCCGAGGACGTGATTGATGCCGGTCTTGCCGCCTACCGACGAATCCACCTGCGCGAGCAGTGTTGTCGGCACCTGCACGAACCGGATGCCGCGCATGTAGATCGCGGCGGCAAAACCCGCCACGTCGCCGATCACACCGCCGCCGAGCGCCACCACGACACTGCGCCGGTCGGCGCCGCTCGCCAGCAGCGCATCGATGACGGCCGACACCGACGCCCACGTCTTGTGTGCCTCCCCGTCGGGCAGAACCATGGTCGAGACTTCGGCAACCGGGGACAGTGACTGGCGCAGCTTGTCGGCGTAGAGCGGCGCCACCGTGGCGTTGGTCACCAGCGCGATCCGCGTGGGCGCGAGCGGTGCAATCAACTCGCCTGCGCGCCGCAGCAGGTCGGTCCCGATCAGGATGTCGTACTCGCGGCCCGACAGGCCGACGGCCACACGTTGCATGCGGCGATTGTACGAGGCGCCTGATGCCGCGATGACGCCGCTTCGCAGTCAGCGAACCGCCGAAATGAACGCTCGTACGTCGCGGTGAGCCAGCAGACGCTCGACCTGCCGCTTGGGGTTCGTGGCAGCGGACTGGAACGTCAGATGTGCCGCGGCCGCATACAGCGGTTCGCGTTCGGCCAGCAGCTGCTCGATACGCTCGCGCGGATTGCCGGTCTGCAGCAGCGGCCTGGACTTGTCACGCCGTGTGCGCCGGAAGACCTCGTCCGCTGTCGTCCGCAGGTAGATCACCAGACCGCGCTCGCGCAGCCGCTCGCGAGTCGTCGGATCCAGCACCGCGCCGCCGCCGGTGGCCAGCACGATGCGCTGCCGCTGGCTCAGCTCATCGAGCAGGGCGGCCTCGCGCCGCCGGAATCCGTCTTCGCCTTCGATCTCGAAGATGGTTGGTATCACGACACCGCTGCGTGCCTCGAGTTCGCGGTCGGCATCGATGAATTCGAAGCCGATCGCCTCCGCCAGCATGCGACCGATCGTCGTCTTGCCGGCGCCCATCATGCCGACGAGAAATACGGACGCTTCCGAGTTCATCGTCCTAGCGTAACGGACGTCGCGACGGAAAAGACAAGGGCCGCGCTGCAGCGGCCCTTGCAGGTGGCTAAGCAGTTCTTAGTTCGGGTCGGTACAAACGGCCGCCTGCCCGAACGGACTCAGGCGAAAGCCGGGCTCGGAGACGTTGTCAACATCTGCCTTCGCGGCCGAGAGTCGGTAGTTGAACGTGGTGGAGCGCTCTGAACCGCCGGTCGCCGAGCGCGCTTCGATCTGGTACTCCGCCCACAAGTAGAAGCGTTGACCGTGCCGGACCCGCAGCACGACGAAACCCGAGCTGTCGGTCACGCCATTGTTGTCGAGCGTGAACGCCGCGGACTGTCCCGGCCAGAGGATTCCATCCATGTTCTGGTTGTTGTCGCCGGTATCGAGCACGCCGTTGAAGTTCGTGTCCTCGTTGACACACTGGACGGGCGGAGCGATTGGCGCCCAGCCGACGCCCTGCGTGAACGCCATCTGGCCCTTGTAGTAGTACAGCGGCAGCAACCGGACTGAAACCGGCGCACCGGCAACGCCCTGACCTGCCGCGTTCGTGACGTAGATGCTGAAGAGCTTTTCGTAGTCGAGGTTGTTGTTGACCTTGGCGATCTCGTTGTTCGTCGAGATGCGAACGAACAGCGGCTGTTGCGAGATCGTCAGTTTTGCCGCCTTCTCGTTCGCGTTACAGGGCGCGACACCGCCGTTCGGCAGCGTGGCCACGTTATCGACCGATGCACACACGACGATCTGATCGGTACCGGTGGTCGCGGCGCCGGCGATGAAGCGAGCCGAGACCAGACCGCCAGCATTGCTCAGCACCGGAGCAGTCGTTGTATCGACGCTCAGTCTGCCGAAGGGCGGCGACGAAGCGATGCGGAACCGCACCGGTGCGTTGCCTACCGGGATGCCGACCGCAGCTCCAAGGTCCCCGGTAACGCGAACGTCAAGCTGCGAAAAGTTGGCTTCCCCTGCGGCATTCGGCCCAATCACGGACGGGTTGGCCTGGACCGTCAGATCCTTGACCATGACACCCGCAGGCTCGATCGGTCGGCAGCGCCGTGTTGCCAGCCGTGACTGGCACCGTCGCCGTGGCATTGGCACCGGTGCCGCTCACTGTGACGTCGGCGGTGACACCGGTCAGATTAACCTTGGCGATGCCGGCCGCATCAGTGGTCGCCACGGCCGATGACAGGGTCCCACCGGTGGTGGCGAAGCTAACCACGACGCCACCCAGAGGCACCTTGGCGGCGTCGACGACCGACGCCGAGATTTCGACCGCGGTGGTCGCGTTCACCGCCGTGGGCGGCGACGCGGTCAGCGTGACCGTCGTGCCGGTGATCGACACACCTGCAGCGCCGGTCACTGCACCACTCGTCGCACTGATCGTGACCGTCCGGTTGCCGCGATCCGCACCCAGCCCGAAAGTCGCAGTCATTCGACCCTGAGCATCCGTGGTGGTGGACGTCCCGCTGACAATTCCCGACGTGGCGCTCAGCGTGACCGGGATGTCGGCCAGCGCGCGGCGGTTTGCATCCACCGCGGTAATCGTCACTGACGTTGACTGATCGGCTTTCGCCTCGAGCGAAGCGTCGGCAACCGTGACTTCCAGCGCTGCCAGCGTGGTCGCGCCTGTCGCCGGCGTCGTTGGGTCCGGACCTGGCGCCGGGTCGCCGCTGCAGGCGAGCATGACCACGCTCGATGCAATCCCAATCGTCGCCGAAATGATTCGCAGGTAGCCGTTCTTCGACACGTTCATCCCCTCGTTACCCCGTACTGCCGTTTGAGTTGTAAATCAGCGCGCAGACGCGAGCGCGCGCTCGGAAACGATCTTCGGTGTGATGAAGATGATCAGTTCCGTCTTGTCATTGATGCGAGCCTGATTCTTGAACAGCCACCCCACGTAGGGGATGTCGCCCAGGAACGGCACCTTGGTCGTCTGTGTGCGCTCCGACTGCTCGAAGATGCCGCCCAGCACGACGGTGCCGCCGTTTTCGACCAGCACCTGCGTCTGCACCGCCTTGGTGTCGATGGCGGGGCCAGCCGTCGTCTCGGCGCCGCGCGAGTCCTTGTTGACCTTGACGTCCATGAAGATCGCGCCCTCCGGCGTGATCTGCGGCGTGACTTCGAGTTTCAGCACGGCCTTGCGGAACGCCACCGACGTCGCGCCGCTCGAGGTCGCCTGCTGGTACGGAATTTCCGTTCCCTGCTCGATCACCGCCTTGACCTTGTCGGCCGTGACTACCCGCGGGCTGGAGATCACCTTGCCGAGGCCATCCTGCTCGAGCGCGGAAACTTCAAGCTGCAGCACCTTCGACAGGCTGGCGTTGACCAGCGTCAGCGCGAATCCGCTCGGGTTGAAGCCGCCGAGTCCCTGCGCCGGCAAGTTGACGAAGTTCGAGGCGGAGGTCAGGTTCGTCGACGAGAAGCCGCCGCCGCCAGTGCCGGCTCCGGTCGTCGTGACCACGGTTCCGCCCGGTCCGGTTGCAGACACGGTTCCCAGGCCGCTGCCCTGGCCATAGGTTCCGGTGCCGCCGACCTGTTGCGGATAACCCGTCGTTCCTCCAAGACGGACACCCAGCGTCCGCGAAAACTTGTCGTCGGCTTCGACGATGCGCGCCTCAATCAGGACCTGCGGCACCGGGATGTCGATCCGCTGCAGCAGCCGGCGCACGTCTTCCAGACGCGCCACCGTGTCCTGGACGAACAGCTGATTCGTGCGCGGATCGACCGCGACGCTGCCCCGCTTCGACAGCAGCCGTTGCTTGTCATCGACCAGCAGGCGGCGGACTTCGTCGGCCTTCTGGTAATTGACGACGAACGCCTCGGAACGCAGCGGCTCGAGTTCCTGGATCTGGTTGCGCGATTCGAGTTCGAGCTTTTCCTTGGTCGCGATCTCGTCACGCGGCGCCACCAGCAGGACATTGCCGTTCTTGCGCATGTCCAGGCCCTTGGACTGCAGGATGATGTCGAGCGCCTGGTCCCATGGAACATCCTTCAGCCGCAGCGTGATGGTCCCGCCGACCGAGTCGCTGGTGATGATGTTCAGGTTGGTGAAATCGGCGATCACCTGCAGCAGCGAGCGCACGTCGACGTTCTGGAAGTTAAGAGACAACCTCTCGCCTTGGTAGCCCTGGCGGGTGCCCTGGAAAAGCCGCTGCGGATCTTCCTTGACCGGGCGTACTTCCAACACGAAACGCGTGTCGCTCTGGTAGGCGTTGTGCTCCCATAGGCCGCGCGGCTCGACCACCAGGCGCGCGTTGTTGCCCTGCTGGCTGGCGGTCAGGTTGTTGACCGGCGTGGCGAAATCGGAAACGTCGAGCCGGCGCTTCAGCGTGTCGGGCAGCGTCGTATTGAGGAAGTCGACGACGACCGTGTTGCCTTGCTGCCGGATATCGACATTGGTGTTCGGATCGGACAGGTCGATGATCACTCGACCTTCGCCCTCGGCGCCGCGACGGAAATCGACTCCACGCAAGGCTCGCGGTGTTCCTGCCATCGGGGGCGGATACGGAGCGGCCGGCGCCGCGGACGCGGCAGGCGACTCTGGGGCGGCAGGCGCCGCGGCAGCAGCGCCCGTCGGCCGGAACGTCGTCGTGTCGGCCGCGCCTCCGAGCGCTACCAGGATCCGCTTGCCATCCACGTTGATGGCGTGCGTCAGCGGGCGCTTCAGGTTGAGCACGACACGCGAGCGGCCTTGCGCCTGGACAATGTTGACCGAACGCAGGTCGCCTTGATTGATCTCGACCAGATTGCGTCCGACGGCATTGACGACCCCGGGCAGGTCCAGGGCGACACGCGCCGGATTGGCCACCGAAAAGCTGGCCGGAACACCGGCTACGGGATTTTTCATGTCGATGGTCAGCACGACGCCGGTCGGCGTCTGCGTCGCATCCACACGTTCGATCGCATTGCCGACATCGGCCGCAGGACTCTGCGCACTGGCGACGGCAGCACACGCCGCGAGGCCGGCGACTGCCAGCTTGGACAGCGCCGTGAAAACCCCCCCGAACGACTTACTCATCGCTTTCTCCCGGGCCGCCCAGCATCCTTGCTCGCGGCCTCCTGTAACTCCAGCTTCGCTGGTCGTTCGACCCATTCGCCGGCGGCGTCCTGGACGATTTCCTTGAGATCCACTTCTGTTTCCGAAATCTTGGTGACGAGGCCGAAGTTCTGACCCATGTAGTTGCCCGACTTCACCATGAAGGTCTGTCCCGACGCGTCGATCAGCGCTACGTTGTTGCCCTGCTGGCGCAGCGTGCCTACCATCTTGAGCTGGTCGAGCGGGAAGCCTTCCAGTGCTTCACGTCGACGATCGAGGTCCGGCTTGATCGCGCTGGTACTGGCTCGCGCCTGCGCCTGGCGCGCGACTGCGAGCACCATTTTCTGTGCGTCGAATGGGTCGATCAGCGCCTTCGCCTCGTAGGTGTACGGCGAAAACTGCTTGGGCTCCGGGACCGGCGTGGTGGTCGGCCGCATCGATTTGCGCGTTTCGTCCATCCAGGTCCGCAACTCGCCTTCGCTGCCTCCGCCGCAGGCGGATAGCGTCAGAGACAGCACCAGCAAGCCGACCGGGCCATGTTTGCAATTTATCGGTCTCATTTCTTCGGCTGCCCCTTGGCTACGACCGCTGCCTTCGCCTTGCGCTGGGCCGCAACCTCCTCTGCATCGAGGTAGCGATATGTCTTGGCGGTTGCATCGAGCGTCAGCGTCCCGCCCTTGCCCGCACCCAGGTTCAGATTGTTCAGCGTGACAATGCGCGGCAAATTGGCGATGTCGCTCGCGAAGGCGCCGAGGTCGTGATACTTGCCCGCCAGCTTGATCGCGATCGGCAACTCGGCGTAATACTCCTTGACATTTGTCTGACCAGGCTTAAAGAGCTCGAAGTCGAGCCCTCGGCCGACGCCAGACTGGTTGATGTCAGACAGCAGCGCATCCATTTCGGACTTGCTGGGCAGCTGTTTCTCGAGCGTCAACACGTACTGGCTCACTTGCTCGCGCTGCTTGCGCAATTCGTCCAGGTTGATGGCCTGCTGCAGCTTGTTCTTGTACTCATCCTTCAGCTTGTTTTCGTCGACCTGCAGCTGTTCGAGCTGCTCGGTTTGGGCGCTCCACAGTCCGAACCACCCCCCCGCGCCGCACGCGACGATGATGACGAGCCATAGGACGAGGCGCGGCGCTGCCGGCCAGGTTCCGACGTTGTCCAGGGTCAGACCCTGGAACTGCGAGACTAGATCTCGACCTGCCATCAGTGCCTCATTCGTCCAGCGTTACTTCTTCGGAGCCGCGGGAGCAGCGGAAGGAGCCGGGGTCGGCGCCGCCACCGCCGGAGCGGTCGCTTGCGCCGGCACCGTGGCCGACCCAGCACCACCAACGGATTTAACCTGCGCTTGAGCCTGCGCCTGCTGCAGTTGCGAGCGCTCCGGAGTCGGCCTCATCGTGAAATTCAGGGCGAATTCGAATACCCGCCGGTTCATCCCCGACGGCCCCTGCCCGGCGATCTTGATTTCAATGAGTTCGGGCCGCTCGAGCACCCGCGAATTGTTCTGCAGGTTGCGCAGAAACTCGGACACGCGTTCATTCGACGCTGCCCAACCGGTGACGTTGACCTTGCGGTCTTCCTGCTTGATCGACCTGAGGTAGATGCCTTCTGGAACCTGCTTGGCGACCTCGTCGAGCAGGTAAACCGGCTGGTTGCGATCGGCCTGCAGATCCTCAACCGCGCGCTGGCGAGCACGTAGCCCGTCGATCTCCTGCCGCAGCGTGGCGATTTCCTTGATCTGCGTGTCGAGCTTGCGGTTCTCGTTGCGGACGAACTCGTTGCGGGCTTCCTGGTTTGCGATGTATCCCTGCAACACCGTCCACACCATGGCGACCATCAGCGAACCCGCGACGGCGGACAGCGCCGTCAGGAACCAGAAAAGTTTCTTCTGCCGCTCGCGCTTGACAGCACGATGCGGCAATAGATTGACGCGCGGAGCGGTCATTTGTCGAACCTCCGCATCGCCAGACCGCACGGCGTCAGCAGCGCCGGCGCGTCGAGCCGCAACTGTTTCTCGCGGATGTTGGGTGAAACTTCCATTCCCTTGAACGGCGATATAACCGAGGTCGGCACCTGCGCCCGCTCCATCAGTGCGTCGGGAAGACCGGCCAGCACCGCGGAGCCACCGGCCAGCATGATCTGATCGACGCGGCTATAAGGCGTCGAAGTGAAGAAGAACTGAAGCGCCCGTGTGATCTCGGTCGCCGCAGTCTCGATGAACGGCCGCAGGACGGTCGTTTCGTAATCCGCCGGCAGGTCGCCGCTGCGCTTCTTCAGTTCGGCTTCCTCGGTCGGGATGCCGTAGGCGCGCGATATGTCGCCGGTCAGCTGTTGCCCGCCGAAGGGCTGCTCGCGCTCGTAAATGGCTTCCCCGTCGTGCATCACCGTCACGCTGGTGGTGTTGGCGCCGATGTAGAACACCGCGATCACCAGCCCTTCGCCTGCGCTGGGCAACTGCTCGATCAGGCGCTCGATCGCCGAGCGCGACGAATACGACTCGACGTCGACCACCACCGGCTTCAGTCCCGCAGCCTGTGCCACCGCGATCCGGTCTTCGACTTTCTCCTTGCGGGATGCGGCGATCAGCACCTCGACATCGTCGGGTGCATTCGGAATCGGACCCAGCACCTGGAAGTCCAGACTCACTTCGTCGAGCGCGAACGGAATGTACTGGTTCGCCTCGCTCTCGACCTGCATTTCCAGTTCGTCCTCGCGCAGGTTGCCAGGGAGCGCAATGCGCTTGGTGATGACGGCCGATGCCGGCAGTGCCATCGCAACGTTGCGGACCTTGCCGCCGGCGCGTCTCCAGGCCCGCTTGACCGCGTCTGCGACCACATCGATCTTGTCGACGTTGCCATCGACCACCGCCCCTCGCGGCAACGGCTCGATCGCATAACGCTCGAGCCGCATCATTCCCTTGCCGGCTTCCGACAATTCGACGACCTTCACGCTGGACGAGCCGATGTCGAGCCCGATCAGCGCCGGCGTCTTGGATGCAAAAGGCAGATCGAATGCCAAGGCGGAACTCCTAGGACGGACTCAGTTCGAGGTAAGTCGGATCAGGGCGTCCGCCGAGTCGATGGACACCCACCCGCGGCCCTCCCAACGCCCGGATAGAAACCGGTTTTTCCTTATCTTTCGAGCGTTTACCGCGTTTTTGTTGGATGGCACTTGAGATCCTAACAACATAAGCAATTTAACGACAAGCCCCGCGTTCGGCCTAACCGTGCCTCTTTTGAGGGATTAACAACGACCCGCTCATGACGAGGCGCGTCCAAAGCTTGGGATTCCCGCCCATCGTCCTCGGTCCCGGCCGTCGAATGAACGGCTTCTATAATTCCCGACTCTTCGTGCGGCGAAGCGCAAATAAGCGGTCACTCGCACGCCCAGTTCCTTCCAGCGGCGGCTCCCGTGTCGGTCGACAAGCAAGGCAACGATAGCGAAACTCCATCTGCACGCCAGATCCGCCCGTGGTACGTGCGGGCGGCGCTTTGGATTGCAGGCCTCGCCGCCGCCACCACGCTGGCGGGCGTACTGCTGCTGACGTTTTCGTTTGCGGTCGTCTACTCCAACTTGCCGCCGATCGACGCGCTGACCGACTACCGGCCCAAGATTCCGCTGCGCGTCTGGACCACCGATGGCCTGCTGATCGGCGAGTTTGGTGAAGAACGCCGCGACTTTGTCGCCGTCGCCGACATGCCGGAACTGATGAAGCGGGCGATCCTGGCAGCCGAAGATGACCGCTTCTACGAACACCGCGGCGTCGATTACGCCGGCCTGCTGCGGGCAGCGCTCTCGAACTTCGTTTCCGGTCGGCGCGGCCAGGGTGGCAGCACGATCACGATGCAGGTCGCGCGCAACTTCTTCCTCAGCTCCGAGCGCAGCTATATCCGCAAGGTGTACGAGATCGCGCTTGCCTTCAAGATCGAGTCGACACTTTCGAAGGACCGCATCTTCGAGGTCTACGCGAACCAAATCTTTCTGGGCCAGCGTGCCTACGGCTTCGCGGCTGCCTCTCAGGTCTATTTCGGAAAGAAGCTCAAGGACCTGACACTGGCCGAGATGGCCATGCTGGCCGGACTGCCGGTGGCGCCCAGCGCGTACAACCCATTCGTCAACCCGAAGCGAGCGAAGAGCCGCCAGCAGTACGTGTTGAGCCGCATGCTGGACCTTGGCTACATCGACCAGCCGGACTTCGAGGCCGCCGTCGCGCAGGAACTCAGGCCGCGCAACCACGTGCTCGCCAACGAATCGCCGCGTCTGCGGCTGCATGCCGAGTACGCGGCTGAACTGGCCAGGCAGCTGGTCTATGAGGTCTTCCGCGACGAAACGTATACGCGCGGGCTGAATGTCACGACTACCCTGCGGCGCGAGGATCAGGAAGTCGCTTATGCGGCCCTGCGCAAGCAGGTGCTCGACTACGACCGCAAGTACGGATACCGCGGACCGGAGGCGTTCATCGACCTTGTCTCGGATCCGGCCACACGCGAGCAGCGGATCGAGGATGCGATCGTGGAAGCGATCGATAGTCCCAATTTGCTGCCCGCCGTGGTGCTCGAAGCGAGTCCGTCGTTGGTCCGCGTCGCGGTGCAGGGTGGGCAGTCGATCGACATCAAGGCTGACGGATTGAAGTTTGTCGCTTCGTCGCTTTCGCCGAAAGCGCAACCGAATCGCAAGATCGTTCCCGGGGCCGTGGTGCGCATCACGCGCAACGACAAGGCCGTGTGGGAGATCGTCCAGCTGCCACAGGTCGAGGCGGCGTTCGTCGCCGCGAGTTCGCGCGACGGCGCCATACGCGCGCTGGTGGGCGGCTTCGATTTCAATCTCAACAAGTTCAACCACGTGGTCCAGGCCTGGCGCCAGCCCGGCTCGAGCTTCAAGCCCTTTATTTACTCGGCGTCGTTGGAGAAAGGCTTCACGCCCAGCACGCTGGTCAACGACGCTCCGATCTCGATCGACCCCGACCTCACTGGCGGCCAGGTATGGGAGCCGAAGAACTATGACGGCAAGTTCGATGGCCCACTGCGGCTACGGCAGGGGCTTGCGAAGTCGAAGAACCTGGTCTCGATCCGGATACTGCAGGCGATCGGACCGCGCTATGCGCAGGACTGGGTGCGCCGCTTCGGCTTCGAAGCGGATAAGCACCCGGCCTACCTGACGATGGCACTCGGGGCCGGTTCGGTGACTCCCTGGGTGCTGCTAAGCGGCTATTCCGTGTTTGCCAGTGGTGGCTATGGGCTGCAACTGCACCTTATCAGCAGGGTCACCGACGCCAATGGCCGGACCCTGATGGAGGCAAGGCCGGTCACGGCCGGCAGCGATGCCTCCGTACGGGTGTTGAACGAACGCAACGCCTTCCTGATGGACAGCCTGCTGAAGGAGGTCGCACGCACCGGCACCGCGGCGCGCGCATCGGCGACCTTGAAGCGCAGCGACATCGGTGGCAAGACGGGGACCACCAACGATTCGCACGATGCGTGGTTTGCCGGTTACGCCGGCGACCTCGTCGCGGTGGCGTGGATTGGGTTCGACCAGCCACGACCACTGGGCGAACGGGAAACCGGCGGTGGCCTGGCGTTGCCGATCTGGATCTCCTACATGGCACGCGCACTGTCCGGAGTGCCGGAAGCGACGCGCACCGCGCCGACGGGCGTCGTGCAACTGGGCGGCGAGTACTACTACGTCGAGCACCAGCCCGGGCAGGGTGTCGCGAGTATCGGACTGGAGGACGTCTTGCCGCCGGAGGAGCAAACGCGGCGCGAGGCGGTGCGCGACCAGGTCTTCTAGTTCGGCCCGCGTGAACTCAGCACCGTCGGCGTTCCGCTCTGGCTCGAGATGATGCGTGACAGGCAGGCGAAAAGTTCCGCGCCGTCGCGCGTATCGCGCCAGTCATTGTCGATCCAAGCAAAATGATGGGCGCCGCTGCGCGCCGCGACCCACATCTGCTGCATGGGCGCCTGGCTGTTGACGACGATCCTCGATCCGTCCTCGAGTTCGAGCGTCAGCACGTTTCCGGCGCGCGTCACCTCGATCTCCGCCTCGCTGGCATCGACCCCACTCTCGATCGCTCGCAGCGTGGACTCGGCCAACTGCAGGAACTCGGATTCCGTCATGCTAGAGTGATTCGCTGAAGATGAGAGCGGCCGCCGTCATGCGACATATTCTAGTGAGCGCCAGTTTTGCGGTGCTCGCCGGTTGCGGCCAGAAAGGGCCACTTTATCTTCCGCCGCCCGCTCCCGCCGCGCAAAGCCGCCCGCCGGTCGAGCGCCCGGCCGAGCGCCCCTACCCGGACGTGCCCGCGACGACCGAAAAGAAATGACCGCGGCGCTACCGGCGCACGTCGGTTTCGACTATCGGGGTGACCGCCTCCACTGCGAGGACTGCGCAGTGTTCGATCTGGCGGCCCGTTTCGGAACACCGCTTTACGTCTACTCGCGCGCCGCCATCACCGCGGCCTACCTGGCTTATGCCGACGCGTTGCAGGGCCGCCGGTCGCTCGTCTGCTACGCGATGAAGGCAAACCCGAATCTGGCTGTCGTGCAGGTGCTGGCCCGGTTGGGAGCCGGCTTCGACATCGTTTCCGGTGGCGAACTCGTCCGCGTGATGGCCGCCGGCGGCAGTCCCGACAAGGTCGTGTTCTCCGGGGTCGGCAAGTCCCAAATCGAGATCGAGCAGGCGCTCGACGCCGATATCCTGGGGTTCAATGTCGAATCGCTCGCCGAGCTGGACCGCATCGACGCCGCCGCACGCCGCCGCGGCCGGCGTGCGCGTGTTTCGGTGCGCGTCAATCCCGACGTCGACGCACGTACCCATCCGTACATCTCGACCGGATTGCGCGAAAACAAGTTCGGCGTACCCCACGACGAAACGCTGGCGCTTTACCGCAGCGCTTCGCGACGCTCCGGCATCGAGGTGGTCGGCATCGACTGCCACATCGGTTCGCAGATCACGGAGATCACTCCGTACCTTGATGCGGCCGAGCGCGTACTCGACCTGGTCGAAGCGTTGGCGAACGAAGGAATCGCGCTGCGCCATATCGACTTCGGCGGCGGTCTCGGAATCCGCTATCAGTCCGAGACACCGCCGCCCAGTGGAGATCTCGTGCGCGCGCTGCTCGCGCTGGTCGATGCCCGCGGCCTGGGCGACCGGACCGTGATGTTCGAACCCGGCCGGTCCATCATCGGCAATGCCGGACTGCTGGTCACACGGGTCGAATACCTGAAGCGCAGCGGCGAGAAACATTTCGCTATCGTCGATGCGGCGATGAACGACCTGCTGCGGCCGACGCTGTACGACGCCTGGATGGAGGTAGCTCCGGCGGTCGTCCGCTCCGGGCCGGCGGAGGTCTATGACATCGTCGGTCCGGTCTGCGAATCGGGCGACTGGCTGGCGCGCGATCGAACTCTGCGGCTCCAGGTCGGCGACGTGCTGGGGATGACGGGTGCCGGTGCCTATGGCATGGCGATGAGCTCGAACTACAACGCGCGGCCCCGTGCGGCCGAGATAATGGTCGACGGCGATCGAGCCTACTGCGTCAGGCGCCGCGAATCGGTTGCCGAGCTTTACGCGGGGGAAAGTACGCTGCCGTAGCGACCGGGTCCAGGCGACGCCGCGCTGCGCCGCCGCTAGACTGAACTGCGTCCGCGCCGCTTTCGACCGGAGCTCCGATGCACATCGAACACGAAGTCAAGCTTGACTTCAAGGATGTCCTGATACGACCCAAGCGGTCGACGCTGACCTCGCGCTCGGACGTCGACATCACGCGCGAGTTCACGTTCCGGCATGCGGGCGTCAAGTATCACGGCATTCCAATCATCGCGTCCAACATGGATGGCACGGGCACGATGGAGATGGCACGCGCGCTGGACACGTTTCGGCTGTCGACGGCACTGCACAAGCACTATAGCGTCGAGGAATGCGTCAGCTTCTTCGGCGCGCTGACACGCAAGTCGGCAGCGTTTTACTCGATGGGCATCACCAAGGCCGACGAAGACAGGTTCAAGCGCGTGATGGATGCGGCGAGCGGAGCCGTCGAGTATGTCTGCATCGACGTCGCTAACGGCTATCACGAGAACTTCGTGACCTTCGTTACCCGCATCCGCACGTCCTTTCCGCGCCTGGTGATCATGGCCGGCAACGTGGTCACCGGCGAAATGACCGAGGAGCTGATCCTTTCGGGCGCCGATATCGTCAAGGTGGGCATCGGACCCGGCTCGGTCTGCACGACGCGGAAGATGACCGGTGTCGGTTATCCGCAGCTCTCGGCGGTCATCGAATGCGCGGATGCGGCCCACGGGTTGTCGGGACTGATCTGCTCTGACGGCGGCTGCGCCACGCCGGGCGACGTGGCCAAGGCGTTTGGCGGCGGAGCCGACTTCGTGATGTTGGGAGGCATGTTCGCCGGCCATGACGAGTCCGGCGGCGAACGGGTCGAGCGCGACGGTGCGACCTTTCAGCGCTTTTACGGCATGAGCAGCAAGGCGGCGATGCAGCGCTACGCCGGCGGCGTAGCGGAGTACCGGGCAGCAGAAGGCAAGGAGGTGCTGGTGCCGTACCGCGGACCAGTCGCCGATACTGCGCAGGAAATTCTCGGCGGTGTGCGCTCGGCCTGTACCTACGTCGGTGCGCGCCGGCTCAAGGAGTTCTCGAAGCGAACGAGCTTCGTGCGGGTCACGCAGCAGCTAAACGAGGTGTTCGGTAAGGCTTGACAGTCCTACCGCGCTCGCGGGCTACTTGCGAAGGCCCTGAATGTAATCCGCCACCGCGCGCATTTCACTTTCGTTCAGCTTTGCCGCGATCTGTTGCATCGGCGGGCTGTTACGGCGCAGGCCGTCGCGGAACTCCTTGAGCGCGGCCTCCGTATATTCCGCGTGCTGGCCGGCCAGCCGTGGATACTGGATTGGAATGCCGACTCCGGTCGGACTGTGACAGCCGACACAGGCCGGCAACGACTTTTCGGCAATGCCGGCGCGCCAGATGCGCTGTCCCATTTCGAGGGTGTCGCGATTGCGCGCTGTCGCGGGCTTGGCGGTCTGGCTTGCGAACCAGGCTGAGACGTCGCGCTTGTCCTGGTCCGACAGGCCGGCAGCGATCCCATTCATGATCGCGTTCTCGCGGGCCGGTCTCTGCTCGCCCGCGCGCGTCGTGTAGTCCAGCAACTGCTTGTTCAGGTAGTGCACGTGCTGCTGTGCCAGCTTCGGGTTGGCCGGTATCGTCGAGTTGCCGTCCGCTGCATGGCAGGCGGCACACACCTGCGATGCAATCTGTTGCCCCTTGGCCGGATCGGCTTTCGCGGGCGCCTTGGTCTGCGCAAGGACATACGACGCGGCCAGCAGCCCTGTCAACGCAGTCAGCACGGCACAGGATCGACGCCAGATCGACAGATTCATCGCTTGCCTTCGATGGGTTGAACTTGTTGCGGCTTCACGTCGCGGCTTCATCCGCTGTCGTGTCGCGTCCCGCGCTGGCCTCGACTCGGCCGCCTCGCAAAGCCGCGTATTCTACCGAACTCCCCTCTTGCGGCGGTCCGACCGAGTTGCAGCTGTTCCATTCCGCCCGGTTCGTCACTCTCGGTGGCCGATCTGCCGGCCATCGCTCCCCCTGGACTGCCAGAAATCGCGTTTGCCGGACGCTCGAATGCGGGCAAGTCGACCGTGATCAACGTACTGACGCAGCAGCGGCGGCTCGCCTTCGCCAGCAAGACGCCGGGACGCACACAACTGCTGAACTTCTTCGCGCTCAGCGAGAAGAGTGAACTCGGCGAACGCGTCGACCGCGGTTTGCTCGTCGACCTGCCCGGCTACGGCTATGCGAAGGCGGATGCCGCACAGCGCGCGACCTGGGATCAGCTCGTCGGTGGCTACGTTCGCGACCGTCAGTCGCTGATCGGCATCGTTCTGGTGATGGACGCGCGCCGGCCCTTCATGCCAGGCGACGAGAATCTGCTCCGCTTCGTTGACCGTCGCGGCTGCATGCTGCACTTCCTGCTGAACAAGGCCGATCAGTTGGGCACGACCGAACAACGGTCCGCGTTGGCCGTCGCGCGCCGACGCGCCGAGCAGGTGGGGCCGCGCGCCAGCGCGCAGCTTTTTTCCGGTTTGAAGCGCGACGGTGTCGAGGAACTCGGCCAGATGCTGACGCGCTGGCTGTTCGGTTAGGCGCCGCGCCCCGTATGATCAAAAGGGGAAAAATTGCCCCGGAGGAATTGTCCGGGGCGGAATTGCCTTTCTTCTAGGCACCCGCTCAGGGAGTAAGGCGGGAGACGACGCAGTATCTGTCATCTAAGCCGCAGAATAGCGAACACCATTTGCCACCACGAGTTGGGACTTTCCTTGATGCACATCCTCGGCCAGTTTCCCGCCGTTCGCATGCGGCGCATGCGCCGCGACGACTTCTCCCGCCGCCTGATGCGGGAGAACGAGGTCACCGTCAGCGACCTCATCTACCCGGTGTTCGTCATGGAAGGCGAACGACGGCGCGACCCCGTCGTCTCGATGCCGGGTGTCGAACGCGTGACGATCGACGAGTTGCTGTCGGTCGCCGACGAGTGCGTTTCGCTCGGAATCCCGGTGGTGGCGCTCTTTCCGGTGATCGCCGCGCCACTCAAATCCGCGGACGGGCGCGAGGCCTTCAATGCCGAAGGCTTGGTGCCGCGCGCGATCAAGGCCATCAAGCAGCGCTTCCCCGAACTCGGCGTACTGACCGACGTGGCACTCGATCCGTACACGACACACGGCCAGGATGGACTGATCGACGAGCATGGCTACGTGCTGAACGATCAGACCAACGAAGTGCTGGTGCAGCAGGCGCTCGTGCAGGCCGCCGCCGGCGTCGACGTCGTCGCCCCGAGCGACATGATGGACGGCAGGATCGGTGCGATACGCCAGGCGCTGGAGGGCGCGGGCCACATTCACACGCGGATCATGGCCTACTCGGCCAAGTACGCGAGCGCGTTTTACGGCCCGTTCCGTGATGCGGTCGGCTCGGCCCCGAACCTCGGCAAGTCGAGCAAGATGGTCTACCAGATGGACCCGGCCAACAGCGACGAAGCGCTTATGGGAGGTCGGGCTCGATCTGGCGGAAGGCGCCGACATGGTGATGGTCAAGCCCGGCATGCCATACCTCGACATCGTGCGGCGCGTGAAGGACACCTTTCGCGCACCGACTTTTGTCTATCAGGTCAGCGGCGAATACGCGATGCTGAAGGCAGCAGCAGACCAGGGGTGGCTCGACGAGAAACGTGTCGTCATGGAGTCGCTGCTTGCGTTCAAGCGGGCCGGCGCCGACGGCGTGCTGACGTACTTCGCGTTGCCGGTCGCGCGCTGGCTCAAGCAGGACCGGTAGGCGGCGGTGCGCTGGATCGAATTCGGACCCCAGAAAGCGGTCGAGCTGGCCGACGAGCCGAGCGCCGCCCCCGCCGACGGTTTTCTGTGGCTCGACGTCGGAATCGAGGAAACGCGCGAAGACCCCGAGAAGTTCCGTGCGGTCGTACAGCGACTAACCAGTGCGCGGATCGACGAATTGCACCTGCAGGACGCGACCAACCCGCAGCATCCGTCCTACTTCGACAGCACGCGCGAGTACGACATGCTGGTCTTCCGCAAACTGGTGACGGGTGGGGCGAAGCCGCTCGAAGAAGCGAGCGGGCGGGCCGACAAGCGGCGCATGCTGCAGGAGATCGTCACGCGACCGATCACCTTCTTCATCTTCGACCGGCTGCTGGTGACCGTCAGGCTGGGGGAAAGCAGGACTCTCGAGCAGTTACGTCAACGGATTCTGGACCCGCGCCTGCGCAGCGATGCCGCGCTGATCGACCGGGGCCGCTTGCCGCGGTCGCCAGGCGAGCTGATGTTGCGCATGCTCAATGGCATGGTCGACCAGTACCTCGAGCTACGTGAACCCCTGGCCGACCGGCTCGACCGCTGGCAGCGCGATCTGCTCGATCCGCGCCGGCCATTCACCAACTGGTCTGCGCTGCTCGACGCGCGCATCGAACTGCGCAAAGCTCGAGAACCTGTGCGAAGGACAGTACGACGCCCTTACCGAGCTGCGCGATTCGTACCTCGAGGAAACTCCGGAAGCGAACCTCAGCGACGCCTACATGGTGCGCCTGCACGACGTGATGGAACATATCCAGCGTGTGCTGCACCATGCACGCCGGCTCGAGGCGTCGGCTGAGTCAGCCGTGCAGCTTCATTTTTCCGCCAACACGCATCAGACCAACGAGATCGTCCGCACGCTGACCGCGATCGCCGCGATTTTCGCGCCGCTGACGCTGATCACCGGGGTGTTCGGCATGAATTTCGAGCACATGCCGCTGCTGAAGGATTTGCACGGTTTCGGGTGGACGATCGCCGGCATGGCGACCGTGGTCGTCGTGATGCTGCTGTACTTCTGGGCGCGTCGGATCCTCGATCGACCACGCACGCCACGGCCGTCACGTTGGTTGCGCTGATCAGCGCGTCAGGCCGTCCAGCCGCCGCACTGCCTCATGCGAGCAACGGCGGCTGGGTTTCATCGGCGAGCCAGCGCAGGTACGACGCAAGACCACGGACGATCGGCACCGCAATGATCTCCGGCACGCTATACGGATGGAGCGACCGAAGCGTCAGCTCCACCTCGGCATAACGCTCGGCTGTGGTCTTGATCAGCAGCGGAATCTCGGTTGCCCGCTCGATCGCGCCCTGCCAGCGGTATATCGACTGTGCCGGAGCGAGCTGGTTGACGCACGCCGCCAGCCCCTGCTCGACCAGCGTGCGCGCGATACGCTCGGCGACGGCCGCGTCGGGACAATTGGTCAGCACGAGCAGCGCGCTGTCGTTCATCTGAGGTTCATCTGAGGTTCATCTGAGCAGTCGCCTGCGGGTCAGTCCGAGTGCGATGTAATAGCAGACCCCGCCCCATAGCGCGAGCAGCACGACGTCCTGCAGCGCGTGATCCGGCCAGCGCCCCAGCGCCAGCGGGCGCACAAGGTCTACTGCGGCCGTCATCGGCAACCACGCCGCAATATCGTGCAACCAGCCGGGAAGTTGTGACAGCGGGAAGTAGACGCCCGAGAGGAAGACCAGTGGCATGACAACCACGGTGAAGTAGTTCGACAGCAGGTCGTAGCCGCGCGCCACGGCGTTGACGATGAGTGCCATCGCCGCGAAGACCAGCGCGATGAAGAACGCCACCGGGACGACGAGCAGCGAGAGCGGCTCGCGCGCAATATCGAGCACCCAGATCATCAGCAGGATGCAACACGCGGTAAACGTCGCCTTGCTGGCCGCCCACACGATCTCGCCCATCAGCAGATCGTCGACCGACAGTGGCGTCTGCAGAATCGCGTCCCAGGTTTTCTGAATGTGCATGCGCGAGAACGCGCCCCACAGCGACTCGAACTTGGCCGAGTACATCACGCTCATCGCGATCGAGCCGCTGGCCAGGAACTGCAGGTAAGGCACGCCATCGACCTGCGGCAGCAGGCTACCGAGCCCGTAACCGAAGGCGACGATGGTCAGCAGCGGTTCGACGACGTTCGTCAACAGACGCTCAACGAAGAGCTTCCGCCACACCAGGAAATTCCTCCGCCACACCGGAATGAATCGCACCGAGGGGCGCGGCAGCGTCCACGCGGAATTCGCGCCGGATGCGGCAGGCAGTGCGGCACTCATGATTCATCCCTCATTTCCCGACCCGTCAGCTTGAGGAACAGGTCTTCCAGATTGGCCGGCCGATGCAGATAGCGCAAACCGGGATGAGATTCGAGCGAGTGCAGCGCCGGCCCCGGATTTTCGGCGTAGCCAAACACCGTTTCGCCGGTGATCTCGATTCGGTTGACCAAAGCACGCCCCGAGTTGTCAGCCCAGGCGCGCGATCCGTCTCCATAGACCTCGATGACCTGCGGCTCGATATGCTCGCGGATCAGATCGCGTGGCGCGCCTTCGGCAATCATGCGGCCATGATCGATCACCGCGAGGCGGTGCGCCAGCCGCTCGGCCTCGTCCATGAAATGCGTCGTCAACAGGATCGTCTTCCCCCGCGCCATCAGCTGCTTCAATCGCTCCCAGATCAAGTGGCGTGCCTGCGGATCGAGTCCCGTGGTCGGCTCGTCCATGAACAGCAGATCGGGATCGTTGACGAGCGAGCGCGCAAGCGTCAGGCGACGCTTCATTCCACCCGACAGCTCGCCGATTCTGGCGTCTTTCTTGTGTGCGAGGCTGGCGAACTCCAGCAGGTCGGGCAGTCGGCGAGTGACCTCGGCGTCAGCAAGGCCGTAGTAGCGGCCATAAACAACGAGATTCTCGGTGACCGTGAAGTCCGGATCGAGATTGTCGATCTGCGGAACGACTCCGACCCGGATCCGCGCGCGCCTGGCTTCGCGTGGGACTGGTTCACCGACCAACGTGACCACGCCTCCGTCCGGCTGCGTCAATCCGAGACAACAGCGCAGGGTCGTCGTTTTGCCGGCGCCGTTGGGCCCCAGCAGTCCATAACACTCGCCACGGCGGATCGAGAACGACAGGCCATCGACCACCGCGGTTTCGCCGTACACCTTGCGCAGGTCACGGACGTCGAGAACCGGATCGGGGAGGGCGTTCAGCGCGGCGTGCGCAGGCATGCGGCCTCAGATCGGGTAGGAGGCAGGGTCACCCCTGCCGTCCTCCCACACCACCGTACATACGGTTCCGTATACGGCGGTTCCTGTCGGGGGCCGAAGCCCCGTGAGTTTGTGTTTCGTTCAGCGTGTCGCCTGAGATCCATCGAGCACCGCGCCGGCGATCCGCGACTTCCGGTCGCGGCACGTCCGAGGCGGCCCGCGGCCTGCGCCGCGGCTTCTGCTCTGAATGCACAGAGAGCACGCGCGACTGTCCACTCGTGACAGGTTCAGCCCTTTGCCGTCGCGGTTGCCGACGACTACTACGGCCTCTGCTGACTCCTGCCAACCCATCCCGGCACCTCTCGACGCCGGTAGCACAAGGCAGGCTGACAGGCCTCCCAGGGTAAGACGCGCGACCTTCGCTGCAGATACCCGCCGCATCTACTCCTTCACCTTCCGGATAGTTTCGGGCTTCGAGTTGCTTTGCCCTCTCGCCCAAGTGAAGTTGCCTCATATGCGATTCCTGTTCGTCGGGCCACAGCTTTGCGTACAGCTTCCTTCAGATTCCGCCTCGCGACGGACACCCTTGCTGTGCGGCTAACGGTTCCCACTATCAAGGTCCGTAGGGGACTTTCACCCCCAAGTCGTCCAACTCGCCACCACAGCGACCTGAACAGCGCCAGTCACGGCGCTACGCGCCATGCCTGGCGCACAAAGCAAAAGGCCTGCCGAGCGGCAGGCCTTTGCAGTCTAGCGTGGGATGCTTCAGGTGGCTTCGCTCGCGGCCTCGTCCTTGGCGGGCGGTTCCGGACGGTCGACGAGTTCCATGAAGGCCATCGGAGCGTTGTCACCGACCCGAAAGCCCATTTTGAGAATCCGGGTGTAGCCGCCCTTGCGCGCCAGGTAGCGCGGGCCGATCTCGTTAAACAGCTTCACCACCATTTCGCGATCGCGCAGGCGATTGAACGCCAGCCGCTTGTTGGCCACCGTCGGCTCCTTGCCGATGGTGATCAGCGGTTCGATGACGCGACGCAGTTCCTTCGCCTTCGGCAAGGTGGTCCTGATCGCCTCGTGGCGCAGCAGTGAATTGGTCATGTTGCGGAACATCGCCAGCCGATGACTGCTGGTGCGGTTCAGTTTCCGCAACCCGTGTCCGTGACGCATTGGTTCTTCCTTTCAGTCTTCAACCCCGTATCCGGGTGTTGTTCCGACTCTTCTATCCCTGCCAGGCGGGTCGGTTGTGTTGTAACAGCTTTACTTGTCGAGTCCCGCGGGCGGCCAGTTCTCCAGCTTCATGCCGAGCGTTAGACCGCGCGCCGCGAGCACTTCCTTGATCTCATTCAGCGACTTGCGTCCGAGATTCGGCGTCTTGAGCAGCTCGTTTTCGGTGCGCTGGATCAGGTCGCCGATGTAGTAGATGTTCTCGGCCTTCAGGCAGTTGGCCGACCGCACGGTCAGTTCCAAGTCGTCGACCGGTCGCAGCAGGATCGGATCGACCTGCGGCGAGCGCGACGAGGCCTGCGCAGTCGATTCGGCCATGCCCTCGAGCGCACCGAACACCTGCAGCTGATCCATCAGGATGCGTGCCGACTGGCGCACCGCTTCCTCCGGCGTCATCGCGCCGTTGGTCTCGATCGTCATCACCAGCTTGTCCAGATCGGTGCGCTGCTCGACGCGGGCGGCTTCGACCGCGTAGGACACGCGCTTGACCGGCGAAAACGACGCATCCATCACGATGCGGCCAATGGTCTTCGAGTGATCGTCGCGGAATGCCCGGACGTTGCCCGGCACGTAGCCGCGTCCCTTTTCTACCTTGATCTGCAGCTCGAGCCGGCCGCCGCCCGACAGATGCGCGATCACGTGATCCGGATTGACGATCTCGACATCATGCGGCAGCTCGATGTCGCTGGCGGTGACCACGCCTTCGCCTTCCTTGCGCAGCGTCAGCGTCACCTCATCGCGGTTGTGGAGCTTGAACACGATGCCTTTCATGTTCAGCAGTATGTCGACGACGTCCTCGCGCACGCCATCGACGGTCGAGTATTCGTGAACGACGCCGGTGATCTGGGCCTCGGTGGGCGCGTAGCCAACCATCGACGACAGCAGGATGCGCCGGAGCGCATTGCCGAGCGTGTGGCCGTAGCCGCGCTCGAACGGTTCCATGGTGACGATCGCCGCATTCGGGCCCACCGGCTCGACCTCGATTGCGCGCGGCTTCAGTAGTGCAGTGCTTGTCATTGAGAAGATCCCTTCAATACCCTCGGTTCGTTACACCGATAAGGCTGATGGTGAGGGCTTCAAAGAACCAAAGGCAGACGCCCAAACTGCCTTCGTGGCCGGACCCGCGAAGCGGGACCGGCGGTCTAATCCGACCGCGTCAGCGCGAGTAGAGTTCGACGACCAGCGACTCGTTGACATCCTGTGCGACTTCGCCGCGGTCGGGCAGCTGCTTGAACTTGCCTTCCATCTTCTTGGCGTCGACATCGACCCAGGAAGGAAAACCTGACTGCTCGGCCAGCGTCAACGCTTCCACGATGCGGCCCTGCTTTTTCGACTTGTCGCGCACAGCGATGATGTCGCCCGTCCTCACCAGCATCGACGGAATACCAGCCGTCTCGCCGTTCAGCGCGATCGCGCGATGCGACACCAGCTGGCGTGCTTCGGCCCGTGTCGCCCCGAAGCCCATGCGATACACCACATTGTCCAGCCGCGACTCCAGCAGCATGATCAGGTGCTCGCCGGTGTTGCCCTTGCGGCGCGATGCTTCCTGGTAGTAGCGGCGGAACTGGCGCTCGAGTACGCCATACATGCGCTTGACCTTCTGCTTCTCGCGCAGTTGCGTACCGTAGTCCGACTGGCGCGCACCCGAGGTGCGCCCGTGCTGGCCGGGCTTCGAATCGGCCTTGGCCTTCGAATCGAAGGCGCGGCGTGAGCTCTTCAGGAAAAGATCGGTACCCTCGCGGCGCGAGAGCTTGAGTTTCGGTCCTGTGTAACGTGCCACGTTGTCTTCCTATCCTGCGATGTTTTGCATTAAGTCCCCGCTCAGCGGCGGAGACATCAGGGCAGTTGCCTGCCTTACATTCAAGAGATTCGTGTGGCTACGCCACAGAACTCTCGCGCGCTTAAACGCGCCGCCGCTTCGGCGGACGCACACCGTTGTGCGGAACCGGTGTGATGTCCTGGATCGAGGCGACGCGAATGCCAATCGCATTGAGCGCGCGCACCGACGACTCGCGACCCGGACCGGGGCCGGTAATACGCACTTCGAGGTTCTTGATCCCATGCTCCTGCGCGGCGCGGCCGGCGTTCTCGGCCGCCACCTGCGCGGCGAACGGCGTCGACTTGCGCGATCCCTTGAAGCCCTGCCCGCCCGAACTGGCCCACGAGAGCGCGTTGCCCTGACGGTCGGTGATCGTGATGATCGTGTTGTTGAACGACGCGTGGACATGCGCGATGCCGTCCGACACGACCTTCTTGACCTTCTTGCGCGCGCGCTGCTGGGCAGCTACTTGCTGAGCGCTTGGAGCCTTAGCCATCTAGTTTGTCCTCCTCAAGCCGATTTCTTCAGCGACACGCCGGCCTTGCGGGGACCCTTGCGTGTGCGCGCGTTGGTGCGCGTGCGTTGGCCGCGCACCGGCAGGCCGCGGCGATGACGCACTCCGCGATAGGTCCCCAGGTCGATCAGTCGCTTGATCGACAGCTGGACTTCGCGGCGCAGGTCGCCCTCGACGGTCGCACGGGCGATTTCCTCGCGGATCCGCTCGACCTCGGCGTCGTTAAGCTCCTTCACCTTCTTGGTGTAGGGAACGGACGCCGCATCCAGGACCGCGCGCGCGCGGGCGCGCCCGATGCCGTAGATCGCCGTCAGGCCGATCTCGGCGTGCTGGTGCGGAGGGATGTTGATACCGGCAATACGAGCCATCACTTACCTCGGTTTCGTTGAGCCTGCACTTGTGCGTGCTTCACCCTTGACGCTGCTTGTGGCGCGGATCGGTGCAGATCACGCGCACCACCCGCTTGCGCCGGATGATCTTGCACTTGCGGCACATCTTCTTGACGGAAGCCATCACTTTCATCTTGCTCTCCAACCGCGCTACTTGGCGCGGAACACTATGCGGGCGCGCGAGAGATCGTACGGCGTCAACTCGACGGTCACCTTGTCGCCCGGCAGGATGCGGATGTAGTGCATCCGCATCTTTCCGGAAATGTGGCCCAGGACCACATGCCCGTTTTCCAACTTCACGCGAAACGTCGCATTCGGGAGATTCTCGAGAATCTCTCCTTGCATCTGGATCGCGTCGTCCTTGGCCATCGTCCCCGGATTCAGCGCGGCAATTGCCCGCCGAACCCCTTGAAGTTGGTCTTCTTCAGCAGCGATTCGTATTGGTGCGTCATCAGGTACGCCTGCACCTGCGCCATGAAGTCCATCGTTACGACCACCACGATCAGCAGCGAGGTTCCGCCGAAGTAAAACGGCACCGAGAAGCGCGCGTTCAGGAACTCGGGAACGAGGCATACGAACGTGATGTAAATGGCCCCCGCCAGCGTCAGCCGCATCAGGATCTTGTCGATGTAGCGCGCGGTCTGCTCGCCCGGGCGGATGCCCGGAACGAACGCTCCGCTCTTCTTCAGGTTGTCGGCGGTCTCCTTGCTGTTGAAGACCAGCGCCGTGTAGAAGAAGCAGAAGAACACGATCAGCGCTGCATACAAGAACATGTAGAGCGGCTGCCCTGGCGACAACGCCGCAGCCAGGTCGCGAATCCATCGCGTCGCGTCGCCCGTCGTGAACCAACTCGCCAGCGTGGCCGGAAACAGGATCAGCGACGACGCGAAGATCGGCGGAATCACGCCCGACATGTTGAGCTTGAGCGGCAGGAACGAGCTCTGGCCACCGTAGATCTTGTTGCCGACCTGGCGCTTGGCGTAGTTCACCGTGATCTTGCGCTGCCCGCGCTCGACGAAAACGACGAATCCGGTCACGACAATGATCAGGGCGATGATGAAAATGGCGGCCAGCGGGTTGATGCCGCCGGTGCGCACGAGTTCGAACAGCCCGCCGATGGCGGTCGGTAGCCCGGCGACAATGCCGGCAAAGATCAGGATCGAAATCCCGTTACCCAGCCCGCGCTCGGTGATCTGCTCGCCCAGCCACATGAGGAACATCGTGCCGGTGACCAGTGACACGACACAGATGAAGCGGAACATCAGGCCCGGATCCAGCACCAGACCCTGCTGCGACTCGAGCGCAACCGAGATGCCGATCGCCTGGAAGATCGCCAGTCCGAGCGTGCCGTAGCGCGTGTATTGCGTGATCTTGCGCCGGCCCGACTCGCCTTCCTTGCGCAGCGCCTCGAGCGAGGGCAACACGTAGGTCAGCATCTGCATGATGATCGACGCCGAGATGTACGGCATGATCCCGAGGGCGAACACCGAAAAGCGTGACAGCGCGCCGCCCGAGAACATGTTGAAGAGTCCCAGGATGCCGCCCTGCTGCGAATTAAAGAGCTGGCGCAGCTGATCCGGGTCGATGCCGGGAACCGGAATGTGCGTGCCGACCCTGTAGACGAGCAGCGCCAGCAGCAGGAAAAACAGCCGACGCTTGAGGTCGCCGTATTTCCCGGTGCTGCCGATCGTTGCGGATGCGCTGGTCGCCACGCGAGAATGTCCTGGTTACGTCAGGTGAGGCCGATCACTGCTTTTTCGATGGGGCTTTTTCGGTCGGCTTATCGGTCGGCTTATCGGCTTATCGGCCGGCTTGCTCACCGTCGCCCTGATCGCAGCCGCCTTGTCCGCGGCCGCCTTTTTTTTCGCTGCCTTCTTCGCCGTGTCCGGCGTCACCGCCAGTTCGGCGACCGAGCCGCCGGCCGCTTCGATCGCCGCCTTCGCGCCCTTGGTCACGCCGATGCCGCGCACCATGACCTTGCGTGACAGTTCGCCGGTCTTCACCACGCGAGCATCCAGCGCCCGCGGCGACACCACGCCTGCCTGCTTGAGTACCGCCAGATCAACCTCGTCTACGCCGAGACGTTGCAGATCGGCCAGTCGCACTACTTCGACGTAGCGGCGTGAGAGCGACGTGAAACCGCGCTTCGGCAGGCGACGATGGAGCGGCATCTGCCCGCCCTCGAAGCCGACCTTGTGGAAACCGCCCGCGCGCGACTTCTGGCCCTTATGTCCACGCCCGGCGGTCTTGCCCCAGCCGGAGCCGATGCCGCGTCCGACGCGCCGAGGAGCGCTCTTGCTGCCCGCGGCCGGTTTCAGGTTGTTGAGGCGCATGTTTTCAGCCTGTCCTTACTCGCCGACCGTAACCAGGTAGGCGACCTTGTTGATCATGCCGCGCACGGCCGGCGTGTCTTCTAGCTCCCGCGTCTGATGCATCTTCTTCAGCCCGAGGCCGAGCACCGTGGCCTGGTGCGAGGCCTTGGCCGAAATCGGGCTCTTGACCAGCTTGACTTTCAGCGTCTTCTTCATCGTCCGACTCCGGCTCAGCCGAGCATTTCCTCGACCGACTTGCCGCGCTTGGCGGCGATCTCGGCCGGAGTGCGCAGCTTGCTCAACGCGTTCAGCGTGGCACGCACCAGGTTGTACGGGTTGGTCGAACCGTGCGACTTGGCAACGATGTTGCGGATGCCCATCACGTCGAACACCGCGCGCATCGGTCCGCCGGCGATCACGCCGGTGCCCTCAGCGGCCGGCGACAGTACAACCTTCGATGCGCCATGCTTGCCTTCGACCAGGTGATGCACCGTTCCGTTCTTCAGCGGCATCTTTGCCATGCTGCGACGGGCTTTCTCCATCGCCTTCTGGACCGAGACCGGTACTTCGCGCGCCTTGCCCTTGCCCATGCCGATGCGGCCGTCGCCGTCGCCGACCACCGTCAGTGCGGCAAATCCGAGGATGCGACCGCCCTTCACCACCTTGGTGACGCGGTTGATCGCGATCATCTTTTCCTTGATGCCGTCGTCACGATCCTCGGAGAGGACACCCTTGGGTTGAACTCGTGCCATATGCAGTCCCTCAGAACTTCAGGCCGGCTTCACGCGCGGCTTCCGCCAGCGCCTTGACCCGTCCATGGAATCGATAACCGGCGCGGTCGAATGCCACACTCTCGATGCCCGCGGCCTTCGCCTTCTGTGCGATACGCGCGCCGACCAGCTTGGCGGCCTCGACATTGCCGCCCTTGCCCTTGGCCGACGCGAGTTGCGTGCGCACTTCGGGCTCGAGCGTCGACGCGGAAGCCAGCACCTTCGCACCATCGGCCGCGATCAGGCTGGCGTAGATGTGCTGGTTGGTGCGGTTGACAGTCAGCCGCTCGACCTTTTTGAGCGCGATGCGCGCACGCGTGGCGCGAGCGCGGCGCAGTCGAGATTCCTTCTTTTCGATCATGAATGACCTCTCGCAGCGTTACTTCTTCTTGGTCTCTTTGATGACGACCACTTCGTCGACGTAGCGCACGCCCTTGCCCTTGTACGGTTCCGGCGGTTTGTAGCCGCGGACTTCGGCCGCGACCTGGCCGACCTTCTGCTTGTCGAAGCCCTTGATGACGATCTCGGTCTGTGTCGGCGTCTCGCACTTCACGCCGGCAGGCATCTGATGCACGATCGGATGCGAGAAACCCAGCGACAGGTTGAGCTTGTCTCCCTGTGCCTGCGCGCGGTAGCCGACGCCCACCAGTGACAGCTTCTTCTCGAAGCCCTTGGTGACACCTTGAACCATGCCGGCGACCAGCGCGCGCATCGTCCCGCTCATCGCACTCGCTTCGCGCGACTCGTCGATCGCTGCGAACGAGACCTGGCCGTTTTCGACCGCCATGCGCACGCGACCGGACGCCGCCTGCTTCAGCGTGCCGAGCGGCCCCTTGACGGTGATCGTGTCGCCGGCTATCTGCACATCGACGCCCTTCGCGACCGTCACCGGAATTCGTGCAACTCGAGACATTGCCTTTCCTCCGCCCGCTACGCGACGTAGCAGAGCACTTCGCCGCCCACGCCCTGGCTGCGAGCCTTGCGGTCGGTCATCACGCCGCGTGATGTGGAAACGATGGCCACGCCGAGCCCGTTCATCACCGGGGGGATGTCGTTACGGCCCTTGTACACGCGCAGCCCCGGTCGCGAGACGCGCTCCAGGCTTTCGATGACCGGCCGACCGGCGTAGTACTTCAGGCCGATGCGCAGTTCGGGCTTGCCGTCATTGGCGTCGACCTTGAAGCCCTCGATGTAGCCCTCGTCCTTCAGGACTTCTGCGATCGCCACCTTCAGTTTGGACGACGGCATCGCGACTTCCGGCTTCTCGACCCGCTGTGCATTGCGAATGCGGGTCAGCATGTCGGCGATGGGATCACTCATGCTCATCTGCGTTCCTCGCTTACCAGCTGGCCTTGGTCAGACCGGGAATATCGCCGCGCATTGCCGCCTCGCGGATCTTGGCGCGGGCCAGGCCGAACTTGCGGAACGTGCCACGCGGACGACCCGTCAGCGCACAGCGGTTGCGCAGTCGCACCGGGCTCGAATTGCGCGGCAGCGCTTGCAGTCGCTGCATCGCTTCCATGCGCTCGTCCATCGAGCGGGTTTGGTCACCGATGATGGACTTGAGCTCGGCGCGCTTCGCGGCGTGCTTCTTGACCGCTGCTTCGCGCTTGGCTTCGCGATTCTTCAGTGAGAGTTTTGCCATTGCCCCCTCGCTCAATTGCGGAACGGGAACCGGAAGGCCGAGAGAAGCGCCTTGGCTTCGTCGTCCGACTTCGCGGTCGTCGTGATACTGATGTTCAGGCCCCGGATCTTGTCGATCTTGTCGTAGTCGATCTCCGGAAAGATGATCTGCTCCTTGAGCCCGATGTTGTAATTGCCCCGACCGTCGAACGCACGACCTGATACGCCGCGGAAGTCGCGCACGCGCGGCAGCGCCACCGTGACCAGCCGATCGAGGAACTCGTACATGCGTTCGCCGCGCAGCGTCACCATGGTTCCGATGGCCAGGTTCTCGCGGATCTTGAAGTTCGCGATCGCCTTGCGGGACTTGGTCACAACCGGCTTCTGTCCGGCGATCTTGATTAGGTCGCCGACGGCCATGTCGATGTTCTTCTTGTCGTTGACCGCCTCGCCGACGCCCATGTTGAGCGTGATCTTGCTGATGCGAGGAACCTGCATCACGGACTTGTAGCCGAACTGCTTCATCAGGTCGGGCACAACCTTCTCGCGGTACTGGGTATGGAAACGCGCCATGACCAGCTCCCCTATGCCTTCGCGCCGACCACGGCGCCGTTGCTCTTGAACACGCGCAGCTTCTTGCCCTCGACGAGCTTGAATCCGACCCGGTCGCCCTTGCTGGTGGCCGGGTTGAACAGCATGACGTTGGACTGGTCGATCGGCATCGTCTTGTCGATGATGCCGCCGGTCACGCCCTTCATCGGATTCGGGCGAACATGCTTCTTCACCACGTTGATACCCTCGATGACCAGGTGCGATTCATCTACTCGGCGCAGCACGGTGCCGCGCTTGCCCTTGTCCCTGCCTGCGATGACGACCACTTCGTCGCCCTTGCGGATGCGTTCCATTGCCGCTCCTTACAGAACTTCCGGCGCTAGCGACACGATCTTCATGAACCGCTCGGTGCGCAGCTCGCGCGTGACCGGTCCGAAGATGCGGGTGCCGATAGGCTCTAGCTTGGGGTTCAGCAGAACCGCCGCGTTGTTGTCGAACTTGATCGCCGAACCGTCACTGCGGCGCAGGCCCTTGGCCGTGCGGACGACAACGGCGTTGTAGACCTCGCCCTTTTTCACACGGCCGCGCGGCGCACATTCCTTGATCGTCACCTTGATGACGTCGCCGATGTTCGCGTAGCGGCGCTTGGAGCCGCCCAACACCTTGATACACATCACCGATCGCGCGCCCGTGTTGTCGGCGACGTCGAGCATCGTCTGCATCTGAATCATGGCTATCGCATCCCAACTTGAACCGTCGCGCCGTGATGGCCCGACGGCCAGTCTTGGTCCCGTCCGGGTTGGGGAGCCCGCCGTGCATTCGTCCCGAACCCCGCCGCCGCGGGGAGACGAAGCGCACCTGCGCGCCCCGAAAAACTGCCTTGCTGTCCTGCTCTGTACTGTCTTTTTCGCGTCAGGCGGTTGCCGAACGCGAAGCCATAAATTATATCGGGCTTTCCTGCACCGCCGCAAGCGCCTGGGTCGCTAGATCGACTGTGCCTGTTCGACCACTCGCGTCACCGTCCAAGACTTGGTCTTGGACAGCGGGCGCGATTCGGCGATTTCGACGATGTCACCCTCACTGAGTGAGTCGGTTGCGTCGTGCGCGTGATACTTGTTCGACTTCACCACGTACTTGCCGTAGACCGGGTGCTTGACGCGGCGCTCCACCAGAACGGTCACCGTCTTGTCCATCTTGTTGCTGACTACCTTGCCCACCAGGGTCCGCGTCAGCGATTTCTTCTCTGCGTTCATTTGGCGGTCGCCTTCTGAGCCAGCACGGTGCGGACACGGGCGATATCGCGCCGGGCCTTGCGGATCTGACTGGTGTTCTGTAACTGCTGGGTCGCTTTCTGCATGCGCAGCGAAAAGTGCGCCTTCTGAAGCTCCTGCAGCTCCTTCGCGAGCGCTTCGGTGCCCTGCGCGCGCATTTCCTTGACGTTCATGTCCGGTCTCCTTACGCGCCGAGCTGTCGCACGACGAACGTGGTCTTCAGCGGCAGCTTGGCAGCCGCCAGCGCGAAGGCTTCCCGCGCCAGAGTTTCGGTGACACCGTCGAGCTCGTAGACCACGTTGCCCGGTCGCACTTCGGCGACCCAGTATTCGGGATTGCCCTTGCCGTTACCCATGCGAACTTCCGCCGGCTTCTGCGAGATGGGCTTGTCGGGGAAGACTCGGATCCATACACGGCCACCGCGCTTGATGTGGCGGCTGATCGCGCGGCGCGCGGCCTCGATCTGGCGAGCAGTCAGCCGGCCCCGCTCGGTGACCTTCAGCCCGAAGTCGCCGAACGACACATGGGCGCCGCGCAGCGCGAGACCCCGATTGCGTCCCTTGTGCTCCTTGCGATATTTGCGACGAGCAGGTTGCAGCATGGCTTACTCTCCGTCTTTCGTGCCGCCCTCGGCTGGCGTCTTGGCGGCAACCTTGCGCACTCGCTTGACGACCGGCTTGGCCGCGTCGTCCTTCGGCGGTTCCGCCGGAGCGGGCGCGGCGGCCGTGTCCGCCTTCACCTCGCCCGCAGGCTTGCGGGTGCGTCGCGCCGGAGCCTTGCTGGCCGGTCGGCTGTCGGGCCGCCCCTCACCGCGGCGGGGGCGACGATCCTCACGTTCAGGTGTCGGCGTGGTGTCAGTCGCCGCGGGCGCTTCGTTGCGGCCGAGCGTGTCGCCCTTGTAGACCCACACCTTGACGCCGATGACGCCGTAGGTGGTCTTGGCTTCCGAGAAGCCGTAGTCGATGTCGGCGCGCAGCGTGTGCAGCGGCACGCGGCCCTCGCGATACCACTCGGTCCGCGCGATCTCGATTCCGTTCAGGCGCCCCGCGCTCATGATCTTGATGCCCTGTGCCCCGAGCCGCATCGCGTTCTGCATCGCACGCTTCATCGCGCGGCGGAACATGATGCGCTTTTCGAGCTGCTGGGTGATCGAATCGGCGATCAGCTGCGCTTCCAGCTCGGGCTTGCGGATCTCCTCGATGTTCACGTGCACCGGAACGCCAAGCATCTTCTGCAGCGCGACCTTCAGCGACTCGATGTCCTCGCCTTTCTTGCCGATGACGACACCCGGACGCGCCGAATAGATCGTGATGCGCGCGTTCTTGGCCGGGCGCTCGATGACGATGCGACCGACCGACGCACTGCGCAGCTTCTTGCGCAGGAACTCGCGCACTTCGAGGTCCTCGAGCAGCATCTTGGAGAAGGCGGGGCCGGTGGCGAACCAGCGCGAGCTCCAGTTGCGGGTGACGGGAAGTCGGAAGCCGGTGGGATTGATCTTTTGACCCATGGATCACCTATTTCTTGGATTTGCTCATTCGCTTCGTATCGCCGACCGTCACGAAGATGTGGCAGGTCTGCTTGCCGATGCGCGCTCCGCGGCCCTTCGCCCTTGCGGAGAAGCGGCGCAGCGTCGCGGCCTTCTCCACCAAAATGCTGGTCACCCGCAGCTCGTCGATGTCGGCACCGTCGTTGTGTTCGGCGTTCGCGATCGCGGATTCGAGCGCCTTCTTGATGATGCCGGCCGCCTTCTTCTGCGTGAAGCCGAGGATGTTGAGCGCCTTGTCGACCGGCTTGCCGCGTATCAGGTCGGCCACCAGCCGACCCTTCTGGGCCGACAGCCTGACTCCGCGCACCGATGCAGTCGTTTCCATCGTCATCACCTTACTTTTTGGCCACGACGGCCTTCCTCTCGGCCGCGTGTCCCTTGAAGGTCCGCGTCAGCGCAAACTCGCCGAGCTTGTGACCCACCATGTTTTCGTTGATGTAGACCGGTACGTGCTGCTTGCCGTTGTGGACGGCGATCGTCAGTCCGATGAATTCCGGCAAGATCGTCGAGCGGCGCGACCAGGTCTTGATCGGTTTCTTGTCGCGGGTCGACTGTGCCGTTTCGACCTTCTTCTGCAGATGCCCGTCGACGAACGGGCCCTTTTTCAGAGAACGAGACATTCAGGACCCCTTACTTGCGGTTACGGCGCTGCACGATCATCGTGTCGGTGCGCTTATTGTTCCGGGTGCGGTAGCCCTTGGTCAGCTGACCCCACGGGCTGACCGGATCGCGCTTGGTTCCGGTGCGGCCCTCGCCGCCGCCGTGCGGATGGTCGATCGGATTCATCGCGACCCCGCGCACGGTCGGCCGCACACCGCGCCAGCGCATCGCACCGGCCTTGCCGATCTGCCGCAGGCTGTTCTCTTCGTTGCCCACCTCGCCGATTGTCGCGCGGCAGTCGATCAGCACGCGCCGGATTTCGCCCGAGCGCAGTCGCAGCTGTGCGTAAGTTCCTTCGCGCGCGAGCAGCTGCACCGACGTGCCAGCGGCACGTGCCAACTGCGCGCCTTTGCCCGGCAGCATCTCGACGCAATGCACAGTCGTGCCGACCGGGATGTTCCGCAGCGGCAGCGTGTTGCCCACGCGGATCGGCGCTTCATTGCCGCTGATAAGCTGCACGCCCACCGTCAGCCCCTTGGGCGCAACGATGTAGCGGCGCTCGCCGTCGGCGTAAACCAGCAGGGCGATGTGCGCCGAGCGGTTCGGGTCGTACTCCAGCCGCTCGACCTTCGCCGGCACACCATCTTTGGCGCGTTTGAAGTCGACCATACGGTAGTGCTGCTTGTGTCCTCCGCCCATGTGGCGTGTTGTGATGCGCCCGCTGTTGTTGCGGCCGGACGAGCGCGTCTTCTTCTCGAGCAAGCTGGCGTGCGGCTTGCCCTTGTGCAGCTTGTCGTTGACGACCTTGACCAGCCCGCGCCGGCCGGCAGACGTCGGTTTGACCTTGACGAGCGCCATTACTTCACCTCTTGCGCGAAGTTGATTTCCTGGCCGTCCTTCAGGCACACATACGCCTTGCGAACGTTGCCGCGCTTACCAGTGAAGCGGCCGAAGCGCTTGCTCTTGCCCCCCTGGTTCAGGATCGACACCTTGTCGACCTTCACCTTGAACAACAGTTCGACGGCGGCCTTGACTTCCCGCTTGGTGGCGTCCTGCATGACGCGGAACGCGACCTGGTCGTTCTTCTCTCCGATCATCGTGCTCTTCTCGGAGACGATGGGCGCGAGCAGCACGCTGTACAGACGGTCGTGACGAGTAGCGGCGGTCATCCCCACATCTCCTCGAGCTTGGCGATCGCCGGCTTGGTCACGATCACCTTCTTGTAGTGGATCAGCGACAGCGGATCCGCATAGCGCGGCTCGACGATCAGCACGTTCTTCAGGTTGCGTGATGCGAGGTACAGGTTCTCGTCGACCGTGTCGGTGATGATCAGCACTGACGCGAGTCCCATCGCCTTCAGCTTCTCGGCCAGCTGCTTGGTCTTCGGCGAATCGACCGCCAAGCCGTCGACGACGGCGATGCGGTCTTCGCGCGCCAGTTTCGACAGGATCGACGTCATGCCGGCCCGGTACATTTTCTTGTTCACCTTGTGCGAGAAATTCTCGTCGGGTGAATTCGGAAAGGTGCGGCCGCCCCCACGCCAGATCGGGCTGGAGGTCATGCCGGCGCGCGCACGGCCGGTGCCCTTCTGCCGCCACGGCTTGCGGGTCGAGTGCTTGACCGTCGTCCGGTCCTTCTGCGCCCGCGTCCCCTGGCGCGCGTTGGCCTGGTAGGCCACCACGATCTGGTGCACCAGCGCCTCGTTGAATTCGCGCCCGAACACCGTCTCGGGTGCTGCGGTCGTTCCGTTGGCCTGGCCCTGCGCGTTCAGTACCTTGAGTTCCATCGCGCTCCTCCTCAGGCCTTCGCAGGCGCCTTGGCCTTGGCGGCCGGACGCACGATCACATCGCCGCCCGCCGAACCCGGCACGGCGCCCTTGATCAGCAGCAGGCCCTTGTCGGTGTCGATACGAGCGATCACTAGGTTCTGCGTGGTGCGTTGTTCATCGCCCAAGTGACCGGCCATGCGCTTGCCCGGAAACACGCGGCCCGGGTCCTGGCGATTACCGATCGAGCCCGGTGCGTTGGTCGACACCGAGTTGCCATGCGTGGCGCGATTCGACGAGAAGTGATGCCGCCTGATGGCGCCGGCAAAACCCTTTCCGATCGTTACGCCGGTGACGTCGACCTTCTGGCCGACGCTGAACAGGTCGAGGCCGATAGTGGCGCCGGGCGTCAGTTCGGTGGCCTTGGCCGCGTCCACGCGGAACTCGCGCAGCACGGACCCTGCAGTCGCGCCAGATTTGGCGTAGTGGCCGGCCTCGGGCTTGGAAACGCGGGATGATTTGCGGCTGCCGAAGGCGACCTGCACGGCACTGTAGCCGTCGGTCTCGGCCGTCTTGATCTGGCTGACGCGGTTGTTCGACACGTCGAGCACCGTGACCGGAACGGACTCGCCGTCATCGGTGAATATGCGCGTCATACCGACTTTTCGGCCCAAAAGGCCGAGCGCCGAGCGAGCTTCGCTCATTCTTATCTCCATCCCCGGCTTCGATTGGCCGGGACCAAAATTGTGGTGGCCGTGGGCCTTGCTAACCCTGCCTACCTGCTTCGCTTGCAGCGGGCTCGCCCGACCGCAAACAGCCCGCGATTCTACCGGAACCGGTTTGCTCGGAGCAAGCCAGTCCTATTGCACTTTTATTTCGACGTCGACACCGGCCGGCAGGTCGAGCTTCATCAGCGCGTCCACTGTTTTGTCGGTCGGATCGATGATGTCCATCAGCCGCTGGTGCGTGCGCATTTCAAGCTGATCGCGCGACGTTTTGTTGACGTGCGGCGAGCGCAGGATGTCGAAGCGCTGGATGCGTGTAGGCAGAGGCACCGGACCGCGCACGACGGCGCCGGTGCGCTTGGCCGTGTCCACGATCTCGAGCGCCGACTGGTCGATCAGCTTGTAATCGAACGCCTTCAGGCGGATACGGATACGTTGGCTTTGCATTTTCTGAATCCCTTCAAAAGAGCGAGGGGCCGACCCAGCGGGCCGGCCCGAGGTTCGACGCAGCGTTCCGGTTACTCGACGATTTTGGCCACCACGCCGGCGCCGACGGTGCGGCCGCCTTCGCGGATGGCAAAGCGCAGCCCTTCTTCCATGGCGATCGGCGCAATCAGCGCCACATCCATCTGGATGTTGTCGCCCGGCATCACCATCTCGGTGCCGGCCGGCAGTGCAATGGAGCCGGTCACGTCAGTGGTGCGGAAGTAAAACTGCGGCCGATAGCCATTGAAGAACGGGGTGTGGCGGCCGCCTTCTTCCTTGCTCAGCACATACACCTCGGCCTTGAACTTGGTGTGCGGCGTGATCGAGCCCGGCTTGGCCAGCACCTGGCCGCGCTCGACTTCTTCCCGCTTGGTCCCGCGCAGCAGCACCCCGACGTTGTCGCCCGCCTGGCCCTGGTCCAGCAGCTTGCGGAACATCTCGACCCCGGTGCAGGTGGTCTTGACGGTGGGCCGGATGCCGACGATCTCAATCTCGTCGCCGACCTTGACGATGCCGCGCTCAATGCGGCCGGTGACGACGGTGCCGCGACCGGAGATGGAGAACACGTCTTCGACCGGCATCAGGAAGGCGCCGTCGATGGCCCGCTCGGGGGTGGGAATGTAGGCGTCGAGCGCGTCGGCGAGCTTCATGATGGAGCCTTCGCCCAGCTCGCCCTTGTCGCCTTCCAGCGCCATCTTGGCCGAGCCATGAATGATGGGGGTGGCACTGCCGGGAAACTCGTACTTGTCGAGCAGCTCACGCACTTCGAGCTCAACCAGCTCGAGCAACTCGGCATCGTCGACCATGTCGACCTTGTTCATGTAGACGATGATGAACGGCACCCCGACCTGGCGCGCCAGCAAAATGTGCTCGCGCGTCTGCGGCATCGGACCATCCGCAGCGGAGACGACAAGAATGGCGCCGTCCATCTGCGCGGCGCCGGTGATCATGTTCTTGACGTAGTCGGCATGGCCGGGGCAGTCGACGTGGGCGTAGTGTCGGTTCTTGGTCTCATACTCAACGTGCGCGGTGTTGATGGTGATGCCGCGTGCTTTTTCCTCCGGCGCCGCATCAATCTGGTCGTACGCCTTGGCCTCACCCCCAAACTTCTTCGACAACACCAGCGTGATGGCCGCCGTCAACGTGGTCTTGCCATGATCCACATGCCCAATCGTCCCCACATTCACATGCGGCTTGGTCCGCTCAAACTTGCCTTTTGCCATCGTCAGGTCCTCAAAGAACGGTTGTTTGTCTTGTGGTCTTGCCCTACTTCGTCTTGGCGGAGATCACCGCCTCGGCGACGCTCTTCGGCGCCTCGGCATAGTGCTTGAACTCCATTGTGTAGGTGGCGCGACCCTGCGTCAGCGAACGCAAGGTGGTCGAGTAGCCGAACATCTCGGCGAGCGGAACCTCGGCCCGGATCGCCTTGCCACCGCCCGGCAAATCTTCCATGCCTTGGATCACTCCGCGCCTTGACGACAGGTCGCCCATGACATCGCCCATCTTTTCTTCCGGCGTCTCGACCTCGACCGCCATGATGGGCTCGAGCAGCGCCGGCGAGGCCGCGCGCATGCCGTCCTTGAAGCCGATCGACCCCGCCATCTTGAACGCGTTCTCGTTCGAATCGACCTCGTGGTAGGAGCCGAAGTGAAGCGTGACCTTGACGTCGACGACCGGGTAACCGGCCAGCACGCCCGCCTTCAGCGTCTCGTTGACGCCCTTTTCCACCGCCGGGATGTACTCGCGCGGCACCACGCCGCCCTTGATGGCATCGACGAACTCGAATCCTTTGCCCGGGGTCTGCGGTTCGAGCTTGAGCACGACGTGTCCGTACTGTCCACGCCCGCCGGATTGCTTGATGAACTTGCCCTCGGCGTTGTCGACCGTCTTGCGGATCGTCTCGCGATAGGCAACCTGGGGTTTGCCGACCGCCGCGTCGACGCCGAACTCGCGCTTCATGCGGTCGACCAAAATTTCCAGGTGCAACTCGCCCATGCCCGAAATGATCGTCTGCCCCGACTCGTCGTCGGTATGGACGCGGAACGACGGGTCTTCCTGCGCCAGGCGGTTGAGCGCGATACCCATCTTCTCCTGGTCGGCCTTGGTCTTCGGCTCGACAGCCTGGGAGATCACCGGCTCCGGGAAGATCATGCGTTCGAGAGTGATGACCTTGTCCGGATCGCACAGCGTGTCTCCGGTCGTCACGTCCTTCATGCCGACCGCAGCCGCGATGTCGCCGGCGCGCACTTCCTTGATCTCGTCACGCTGGTTCGCGTGCATCTGCAGCAAGCGTCCGACGCGCTCCTTGCGGCTCTTGATCGAATTGATGACGGTGTCGCCCGAAGCGAGCACGCCCGAATAGACGCGCAAGAAGGTCAGCTGACCGACGTACGGGTCGGTCATGATCTTGAATGCCAGTGCGGAAAATGGCGCCTCGTCATTCGCCGGGCGCTCCTCGGACACGCCGCGGTCGTTTTCGCCGATCACCGCCGGACGATCGACCGGACTCGGCAGATATTCGACCACTGCGTCGAGCATTGCCTGCACACCTTTGTTCTTGAATGCCGAGCCGCACAGCATCGGTGTGATTTCGTGGGCGATTGTGCGATGACGCAGCCCGAGCTTGATCTCGGCTTCGGTCAGCGCGTCCCCTTCGAGGTACTTGTGCATCAGTTCCTCGTTGGCCTCGGCGGCGGCCTCGATCATCTTCTCCCGCCACTCCTTGGACAACTCGACCAGTTCCGCCGGGATCTCTGTGTACTCGAACTTCATGCCCTTGGAGGCCTCGTCCCAGAAGATCGCCTTCATCTTGACGAGATCGACCACGCCTTTGAAGTTGTCCTCGGCGCCGATCGGGATTTGAATCGCGACAGGGTTGGCCTTCAGCCGCAGACGCATCTGCTCGAACACCTTGAAAAAATTGGCTCCGGTACGGTCCATCTTGTTGACGAAGGCCAGCCGCGGCACACCGTACTTGTTGGCCTGACGCCAGACGGTCTCCGACTGCGGCTGCACCCCGCCGACCGCGCAGTAGACCATGCATGCGCCGTCGAGCACGCGCATGCTGCGCTCGACTTCGATCGTGAAGTCCACGTGGCCCGGCGTGTCGATGATGTTGATGCGATGCTCGGGGAATGACAGATCCATCCCCTTCCAGAAAGTGGTCGTCGCGGCCGACGTGATCGTGATGCCGCGCTCCTGCTCCTGCTCCATCCAGTCCATCGTCGCGGCGCCTTCGTGCACCTCGCCGAGCTTGTGGTTGACGCCGGTGTAGTAAAGGATGCGCTCGGTCGTGGTCGTTTTCCCGGCGTCTATGTGCGCCGAGATGCCGATATTCCGATACCGCTCGATGGGGGTCTTGCGTGCCATTGCTGTTCCAGACATGGTCGCCGGTCCGCCGCGCGGACCCGCTTCATCCTCAGAATCTGAAGTGCGCGAACGCCTTGTTCGCCTCCGCCATGCGGTGCACTTCCTCGCGCTTCTTCATCGCGCCGCCGCGCCCTTCGGCTGCTTCCATCAGTTCGCCGGCCAAGCGCAGCGGCATCGACTTCTCGCTGCGCTTCTTGGCCGCCTCGCGCAGCCAGCGCATCGCCAATGCCATGCGTCGCACCGGGCGCACCTCAACCGGAACCTGGTAATTGGCGCCGCCGACACGCCGACTCTTGACCTCGACCATCGGCTTGACGTTCGACAGCGCCGCGGAAAACACTTCCAGCGCGTTCTTGCCGCCCTTGGTTTCGATCTGGGTGAGCGCGCCATAGACGATGCGCTCCGCGACGGCCTTCTTGCCGTCCAGCATGATCACGTTGACGAACTTGGTGACATCCTGCGACGAAAATTTCGGATCGGGCAGGATCTCGCGCTTGGGAACTTCACGACGACGGGGCATTTCTCACCTCTTTGCTGGCTTCAGTCGTTATGCGAAAACACCGGTGGCATCTCCGCGAATGCGGCTCCATCCAAACGAGCCGCGACTTACTCGGCGATCCGCCTGCGCGGACTGCCGGTTCAAGAATCAGGCGGCCTTCGGGCGCTTGGCGCCGTACTTCGAACGCGACTGCTTGCGGTCTTTCACGCCCTGCGTGTCGAGCGAGCCGCGCACAATGTGATATCTCACTCCGGGTAAGTCCTTGACGCGGCCGCCGCGAATCAAGACCACCGAGTGCTCCTGCAGGTTATGGCCTTCGCCGCCGATGTAGGAGATCACCTCGTAGCCATTGACCAGGCGCACCTTGGCCACCTTGCGCAGCGCCGAGTTCGGCTTCTTCGGCGTCGTCGTATAGACGCGGGTGCACACGCCGCGCTTCTGCGGGCTGTTCCTCAGGGCCGGGCTCTTGCTCTTGATGCGGGTCGATTCGCGCGGCTTGCGTACGAGCTGATTAATGGTGGGCATGACGTCCGTGTTCGAAAATCCGTCGGTATACAAAACAAAAACCAAAAGGCGCGCCGCCCGAAGGCGACTCGCGACAACCTGATGTGACCTTGATCGGGACTGCGGGTTTCGGCGGCGCGGTGGTGCGCCTCGGACTCGACCCCATTGCTGGCTCGCGATCCGCAATAAACGCGACCGCTTGCTGCTATGAAGGGCGGGCAAAGAGCGCAACGCCCAGGCGGGCGCCGAAAAGCTCGTAATTATCGCTAGTCGACGCTACTAGTGTCAAGGCGACCGACTCGTCGTTCCGTTGGATCGCAGCCCGGGCGGAAGGCGCACATACGAAAAAACGGCCCGCCGCAGCGAGCCGTTTTCGGCGAGCCAAACGAGCCTTATTCGGTCACAGCGGTCGACTCATCGGTACCTGCCTCGCTTTCGCCTTCCGCTGCCATTGCCTCCATCGCGGCCAACTGCTGCTGTTCCAGCGCGTCGGCGGCCTCCTTGTCCTTGCGGGCACGGTGGTAAGCCAGTCCGGTCCCGGCCGGGATCAGGCGGCCGACGATGACGTTCTCCTTCAGGCCACGCAGGTCGTCCTTCTTGCCCATGATCGCGGCCTCGGTGAGGACGCGTGTGGTCTCCTGGAACGACGCGGCGGAAATGAACGAGTCAGTCGACAGCGACGCCTTGGTGATCCCCAGCAGGATGTTGTCGTACAGCGCCGGGCGCTTGCCCTCGGCGATCGCCTTGTCGTTCTCGTCGAAGAGCTCGGAGCGCTCGACCTGCTCACCGGTGATGAAGGGTGCGTCGCCCGGATCGGTGATCTGCACCCGGCGCAGCATCTGACGCACGATCACTTCGATGTGCTTGTCGTTGATCTTCACGCCCTGCAGCCGGTAGACGTCCTGCACCTCGTCGACGATATAGCGCGCTAGCGCCTCAACGCCGAGCAGCCGCAGGATGTCGTGCGGATCGGCCGGGCCGTCGACGATCGATTCGCCGCGGTTGACCACCTGCCCGTCGTGCACCAGCAGGTGCTTGTCCTTGGTGATCAGGAACTCATGCTCCTTACCGTCCAGATCGGTGATGATCAGTCGCTGCTTGCCCTTCGTTTCCTTGCCGAAGGTGACTGTGCCGGTGATTTCGGCCAGCATCCCGGCGTCCTTGGGCGAGCGCGCTTCGAACAGCTCCGCCACGCGCGGCAAGCCGCCCGTGATGTCACGCGTCTTCTGCGACTCGGTCGGGATACGGGCCAGCACTTCGCCGACGCCAACCAGCTGAGCGTCGCGCACGACGATCAGCGCGCCGATCGGGAAGCTGATGGTGACCGAGTGCTCGGTGCCGGGAATCTTCACCTCTTCGCCGGCCTCGTTCATCAGCTTGACCTGCGGACGCAGGCCCTTGCTGGACGCCGAACGGCGCTTTGCATCGATGACAACCAGCGTCGACAGGCCCGTCACCTCGTCGATCTGCCTGGCGACGGTGACGCCTTCCTCGACGTGCTCGAACTTCACGGTACCCGCGTACTCGGTGATGATCGGTCGCGTCAGCGGATCCCAGCTCGCGATCTGCGTTCCGGCCCTGACCTGCTTGCCGTCTGCGGCCAGCAGCGTTGCGCCGTACGGCACCTTGTGGCGCTCGCGCTCGCGGCCGTGTTCGTCGACGATCGTGATCTCACCCGAACGCGAGATTGCGACCTGCTCGCCCTTGGCATTGGTCACGTAGCGCATCGTCGCGGTGAAGCGCACGGTGCCGTTGCTCTTGGCCTCGACTCCGGACACGACCGCCGCGCGCGACGCCGCACCGCCGATGTGGAAGGTGCGCATCGTCAGCTGCGTGCCGGGCTCGCCGATCGACTGCGCCGCGATCACGCCGACCGCCTCACCCGAGTTGACCAGCACGCCGCGACCGAGGTCGCGGCCGTAGCACTTCGCGCACAGCCCGTAGCGCGTTTCGCAGGTCAGAGGCGTGCGGACGCGCACCTCGTCGATGCCGAGCGCCTCGATCTTCTCGACTGCTTCCTCGTCGAGCAGGTGCGCCTGCGGATACAGCACGTCCTGGATGTCGGGGTGGATGATGTCGACCGCGGTTACGCGGCCGAGTATGCGGTCGCGCAACGGCTCGATGACCTCGCCGCCTTCGACCAACGCGCGCATTGCGACGCCGTTGGTGGTGCCGCAATCATCCTCAGTCACGACCAGGTCCTGCGTCACGTCGACCAGGCGGCGCGTCAGATAACCCGAGTTCGCGGTCTTCAAAGCCGTGTCGGCCAGGCCCTTGCGCGCGCCATGGGTCGAGATGAAGTACTGCAGGACGTTCAGGCCCTCGCGGAAATTCGCGGTGATCGGCGTCTCGATGATCGAGCCATCGGGCTTCGCCATCAGGCCGCGCATGCCAGCCAGCTGACGGATCTGCGCCACCGATCCGCGCGCGCCCGAGTCGGCCATCATCCAGATCGAGTTGAACGATTCCTGCTTCACTTCCTTGCCGTGGCGATCGCTGGTCTGCTCGGTCGCCAGGTGCTCCATCATCACCTTGCCCACCTGGTCTCCGGCGCGGCCCCAGATGTCGACCACCTTGTTGTAGCGCTCGCCTTGCGTGACCAAGCCCGAGGTGTACTGCGCCTCGATTTCTTTCACTTCCTTCTCGGCGCTGCGGATGATCTCCTGCTTCTGCTCGGGCACGACCATGTCGTCGATCGCGATCGACAGGCCCGCTCGCGTGGCGAGCGCGAACCCGGACTGCATCAGCTTGTCGGCGAAAATCACCGTCTCACGCAGGCCGCACTTACGGAACGCGGTGTTGATCAGCTTGCTGATTTCCTTCTTCTTCAGCGGCTTGTTCAGCACCGAAAACGGCAGCCCTGCCGGCAGGATCTCCGACATGAACGCGCGGCCGACCGTCGTTTCGTAGCGCGTGACCTTCGGCGTCTTCTCGCCGGTCTCGGCATCGACATCGACCTCGCGGATGCGCACGGTGATCCGGGTCTGCAGCTCGACCTGCCGGTTCTCGTAGGCGCGATGCGCCTCGGCGAGGTCGGCGAAAAACGAGCCTTCGCCCTTGCCGTTGGTCTTCTCGCGCGTCGCGAAATACAGACCCAGCACGATGTCCTGGCTCGGCACGATCGACGGATCGCCATTGGACGGGAACAGCACGTTGTTGGACGCCAGCATCAGCGAGCGCGCTTCCAGTTGTGCCTCGAGCGAAAGCGGCACGTGCACGGCCATCTGGTCGCCGTCGAAGTCGGCGTTGAACGCCGCGCACACCAGCGGGTGCAACTGGATCGCCTTACCCTCGATCAGCACCGGCTCGAAGGCCTGAATGCCGAGCCGGTGCAGCGTCGGCGCGCGGTTCAGCATGACCGGGTGCTGGCGGATCACCTCCTCAAGGATGTCCCACACCACCGCTTCCTGCGACTCGACCATCTTCTTGGCGGCCTTGATCGTCGTCGCCAGACCCATCAGTTCGAGCTTGTTGAAGATGAACGGCTTGAAAAGCTCCAGCGCCATCAGTTTCGGCAGACCGCACTGGTGCAGCTTGAGCTGCGGGCCGACCACGATCACCGAGCGGCCCGAGTAGTCGACGCGCTTGCCGAGCAGGTTCTGCCGGAAGCGGCCACCCTTGCCCTTGATCATGTCGGCGAGGGACTTCAGCGGACGCTTGTTGGCGCCGGTCATCGCCTTGCCGCGACGCCCGTTGTCGAGCAGCGAATCGACCGCCTCCTGCAGCATGCGCTTCTCGTTGCGCACGATGATCTCGGGCGCCTTGAGCTCGAGCAGCCGCTTCAGCCGGTTATTGCGGTTGATGACGCGGCGATACAGGTCGTTCAGATCCGACGTCGCGAAGCGGCCGCCGTCGAGCGGCACCAACGGACGCAGTTCGGGCGGCAGCACCGGCAGCACCTCGAGGATCATCCACTCGGGCTTGATGCCCGAGCGCTGGAAGCCCTCGAGCACCTTCAGGCGCTTGGCGAACTTCTTGATCTTCGCTTCCGAGCCCGTCTCCGCCAGGTCCTTGCGCAGCGTCTCGATCTCGCTGTTGACGTTGATCCCGCGCAGCAATTCACGAATCGCCTCGGCGCCCATCAGCGCGCGGAAGTCGTCGCCGTATTCCTCGGTCTTGGCGATGAAGTCGTCCTCGGTCATCAGCTGCCCCTTCTTCAGGGGTGTGAAACCAGGGTCGACGACGCAATAAGCCTCGAAATACAGCACGCGCTCGATGTCGCGCAGCGTCATATCGAGCACCATGCCCATGCGGGACGGCAGGCTCTTCAGGAACCAGATGTGCGCTGTCGGACTCGCGAGCTCGATGTGGCCCATGCGCTCGCGACGCACCTTGGCGAGCGTCACTTCGACGCCACACTTCTCGCAGATCACGCCGCGGTGCTTGAGGCGTTTGTACTTGCCGCACAGGCACTCGTAGTCCTTGATCGGTCCGAAGATCTTGGCGCAGAAGAGACCGTCCCGCTCCGGCTTGAACGTGCGGTAGTTGATCGTCTCGGGCTTCTTGACCTCGCCGAACGACCACGAACGGATCTTGTCGGGAGAGGCGATGCCGATCTTGATGGCATCGAACTGCTCCTGCTGTTGTACCTGCTTGAATAGATCGAGTAGCGCTTTCATGCGTACCTCTCAGTGTCCGGTTAGTTGCGCTCGAGGTCGATGTCGATGCCCAACGACCGGATTTCCTTGACCAGCACGTTGAACGACTCCGGCATGCCGGCGTCGATCACGTGATCGCCCTTGACGATGTTCTCGTAGACCTTGGTGCGTCCCTGCACGTCGTCCGACTTCACCGTCAGCATTTCCTGCAACACGTACGAGGCGCCATAGGCCTCGAGTGCCCACACCTCCATCTCACCGAAGCGCTGGCCGCCGAACTGCGCCTTGCCGCCCAGCGGCTGCTGGGTGACCAGCGAGTACGGCCCGGTCGAGCGCGCGTGCATCTTGTCGTCGACCAGGTGGTGCAGCTTCAGCATGTGCATGTAGCCGACCGTGACGCTCCGCTCGAAGGCATCGCCGGTGCGACCGTCGAAGAGCCGCGTCTGCGTCTTGGTGCCGGTCAGCTGCAGCCGCTTCGCGACCTCGGCGGGATAGGCGAGGTCGAGCATCGCGTGGATCTCCTTCTCGGCCGCCCCGTCGAACACCGGAGTCGCGAACGGGACGCCGTCGCTCAGGTGCTCGGCGAGCTGGATCACCTCGTCGTCCGAGAAGTGGTCGAGATCCTCGGGCTTGCCCGAACGGTTGTAGACCTCCTTGAGGAGGTGACGCAGTTGCGCCGACTTGGCGGTCTTCAGCATGTCGCCGATCCGCTGTCCCAGACCTTTCGCCGCCCAGCCCAAGTGTGTCTCGAGGATCTGGCCGACGTTCATCCGCGACGGCACACCGAGCGGATTCAGCACGATGTCGACCGGAGTGCCATCGGCCATGTAGGGCATGTCCTCGACCGGCACGATGCGCGACACCACGCCCTTGTTGCCATGGCGCCCCGCCATCTTGTCGCCCGGCTGCAGGCGGCGCTTGACGGCCAGATAGACCTTGACCATCTTGAGCACGCCCGGCGGCAGCTCGTCGCCCTGGGTCAGCTTCTTCTTCTTGTCGTCGAACGCCTGGTCGAACTGTTTGCGCTTGAGTTCGATCGAGTCCTTCAGCGACTCGAGTTGCGCGGCGGCGTCGTCATCCGCCAGGCGAATCTCGAACCAGTGGTACTTTTCGAGCGACTCGAGATAGTCCCGGGTGACGACCGTGCCCTTGGCGATCTTCCGCGGTCCGCCGATCGCCTCCTTCTTCAGCAGCAGCTTCTCGATGCGCTGGAAAGCATCGCCTTCGACGATGCGCAACTGGTCGTTGAGGTCCTGGCGGTAGCGCTTCAGCGCGTCGTCGATGATCTGCTGGGCGCGCTTGTCGCGCACGATGCCTTCGCGCGTGAACACCTGCACATCGATCACGGTGCCGCTCATGCCCGAAGGCACGCGCAACGAGGTGTCCTTCACGTCGGACGCCTTCTCGCCGAAGATCGCCCGCAGCAGCTTCTCTTCCGGCGTCAGCTGGGTCTCGCCCTTCGGTGTGACCTTGCCGACCAGCACGTCGCCCGCATTGACTTCGGCGCCGATGTAGACGATGCCCGAATCGTCGAGCCGTGCCAGCTGGTTCTCCGACAGGTTGCTGATGTCGCGCGTGATCTCCTCGGGGCCCAGCTTGGTGTCGCGAGCAACGACATTCAGCTCCTCGATGTGGATCGACGTGTAGCGATCGTCGGCGACGACGCGCTCGCTGATCAGGATCGAGTCCTCGAAGTTGTAGCCGTTCCACGGCATGAACGCGACCAGCATGTTCTGGCCGAGCGCCAGCTCACCGAGGTCGGTCGAGGCCCCGTCGGCGATGACGTCGCCCTTGGCGATCGCGTCGCCCTTCTTCACGATGGGCGTCTGGTTGATGTTGGTGTTTTGGTTGGAACGCGTGTACTTGGTCAGGTTGTAGATGTCGACGCCGACTTCGCCGGTGACGTTCTCGTCCTCGTGGACGCGCACGACGATGCGGTTGGCATCGACGTAGTCGACCAGTCCGCCGCGCAGCGCCTGCACCGTGGTGCCGGAGTCGACCGCGACCGTGCGCTCCACGCCGGTGCCGACGAACGGCTTCTCCGGACGCAGGCAGGGCACCGCCTGGCGCTGCATGTTCGATCCCATCAGCGCGCGGTTGGCGTCATCGTGCTCGAGGAACGGAATCAGCGACGCTGCGACCGAGACGATCTGCGACGGCGCGATGTCCATGTATTGGACTCGCTCGGGCGACATCAGCACGAACTCGCCGTTCTCGCGGCAGCTGACCAACTCGTCCATGAACTTGCCGGTCTTGTCGAGCGGCGCATTGGCCTGCGCGATCACGTACTTGCCTTCCTCGATGGCCGACAGATACGAGATCTCGGCGGTGACATGACCGTTGTCGACCTTCCGGTACGGCGTCTCGAGGAATCCGTATTCGTTCAGCCGGGCGTACAGCGCCATCGAGTTGATCAGGCCGATGTTCGGGCCTTCCGGCGTCTCGATCGGGCACACGCGGCCGTAGTGCGTCGGGTGCACGTCGCGCACCTCGAAGCCGGCGCGCTCGCGGGTCAAGCCACCCGGCCCAAGGGCGGAGACGCGCCGCTTATGCGTGATCTCCGACAGCGGGTTGGTCTGGTCCATGAACTGCGACAATTGCGAGCTTCCGAAGAACTCGCGGATCGACGCGCTGATCGGCTTGCTGTTGATCAGATCGTGCGGCATCAAGTTCTCGGTCTCGGCCTGGCCCAAACGCTCCTTGACGGCGCGCTCGACGCGCACCAGCCCGGCACGAAACTGGTTCTCGGCCAGTTCGCCAACGCAGCGCACGCGTCGGTTGCCCAGATGGTCGATGTCGTCGATCTCGCCGCGCCCGTTGCGCAGCTCGACCAGCAGCTTCATCGTGTCGATGATGTCTTCGTTGGTCAGCGTCATCGGCCCGGTGATTTCCGGCCGTGCGAAGCGCGAATTGACCTTCATGCGGCCGACGCGCGACAAGTCGTAGGTCTCGTCGTCGAAGAACAGGCGCTTGAACAGTGTCTCGACCGCGTCCTCGGTCGGCGGCTCGCCAGGCCGCATCATCCGGTAAATGGCGATGCGGGCCGCCAGCTGGTCACCGGTCTCGTCGATACGCAGCGTGTTGGAGATGAACGGACCCTGATCGAGGTCGTTGGTGTAGATCGTGCGGATCTCGGCAACGTTGGCCGCGCGCAGCTTCTTCACGACTTCTTCGGTCAGCTCGTCGTTGGCGGCAGAAACGATCTCGCCGGTCTCCGGATCGACCACGTTGTTGGCCAGCACGCGGCCCAGCAGGTAGTCCTCGGTCACCGCGATCCGCTTCATGCCCGCAGCTTCCATGTCGCGGATGTTCTTGGCGTTGATGCGCTTGTCCTTCTGCACGACGACCTTCCCGGTCTTGTCGGTGATATCGAAGCGCGCGATCTCGCCGCGCAGCCGCTCGGGTACCAGCTCCATAAAGCCGCCTTCGGCTCCCAGCTGGAACGTGTCAAAACGGAAGAAGTGCGCCAGCACCTGCTCGTTGCTGAGGCCGATCGCCTTCAGCAGGATGGTCGCGGGCATCTTGCGGCGCCGGTCGACGCGGAAGTACAGGATGTCCTTCGGGTCGAACTCGAAGTCGAGCCACGAGCCGCGGTAGGGAATCACGCGGGCGGAGAACAGCAGCTTGCCCGACGAATGCGTCTTGCCGCGGTCGTGCTCGAAGAACACGCCGGGCGAGCGGTGCAGCTGCGACACGATCACGCGCTCGGTGCCGTTGATCACGAACGAGCCGGTGGTGGTCATGAGCGGGATCTCGCCCATGTAGACCTCCTGCTCCTTCACCTCCTTCACCGTGGGCTTGCTCGCCTCGCGGTCCATGATGACCAGGCGCACCTTGGCGCGCAGCGGCGAGGCGTAGGTCAAGCCGCGCTGCTGGCACTCCTTGACATCAAACGGCGGCTCGCCGAGGTTGAAGCTGACGAATTCGAGCCGCGCCATGCCGTTGTGGCTGGAAATCGGGAAGATCGACGAGAACGCCGCCTGCAAACCTTCGGTCTTGCGCTTGCTGGCGGGAGTATCCGCCTGCAGGAAGTGTGTGTACGACTCAAGCTGGGTCGCGAGCAGAAAGGGCACCGACAGCACGCTGGGCCGCTTGGCAAAACTCTTGCGGATGCGCTTCTTTTCAGTGAACGAGTACGGCATGAACACTCCGTTCGACGCGGGAGATGAAGGACTGGCGGCCTGGAGAGACGGCACTTGCAGAGACGACGAAAGCCACCGCGGGCACAGCAAACGCTGTCGCCCGGGCGGCGTAGGTGAGTCCTGCGCGTCCGCTCATTCAGGGGAAGACTTTGATCTGCACTCCTCGAATGCAGATCGAAGCCCTCCCGGGCTTCGAGGTCGACGCGTCGCCGCGACGACCACGAGGACTACTTGACCTCGACCTTGGCGCCGGCTTCTTCGAGCTTCTTCTTGGCGGCCTCGGCGTCAGCCTTGTTGACGCCTTCCTTGACCGACTTGGGTGCGCCGTCGACCAGGTCCTTGGCCTCTTTGAGGCCCAAGCCCGTCAGCTCGCGCACGGCCTTGATCACGTTCACCTTGTTGGCGCCGACTTCGGCCAGAACGACGTTGAACTCGGTCTGCTCCTCGGCGGCGGGCGCAGCTGCACCCGCAGCCGGAGCTGCCACGGCGACTGCCGCCGCAGCAGCGGAGACGCCGAACTTCTCTTCCATCAGCTTGATCAGTTCGCTGATCTCGAGCACCGATTTCGCGGCGATCGCGTCGAGGATTTCCTGATTCGAAAGTGCCATTTAGTTGACTCCTGTGCGTTGATTCAGTTCCAGATTCGGATGCGGATCAGGCGGCTGCCTTCTCTTTGGCGTCGCGGACTGCGGCGAGCGTGCGGACCAGGCGCGACGGCACTTCGTTCAGTGTGCGAACGAACTGCGCGATCGGGGCCTGCATCGTCGCCATCAGCTTGGCCAGGAGTTCCTCGCGGCTCGGCATCGTCGCCAGCGCCTTGACGCCTTTTTCGTCCATGACGAAATTGGCCATCGCGCCAGCCCTGACGACGAGCTTGTCGTTGTCCTTGGCAAAGCCGGAGAGCACCTTGGCCGCCGCGACCGGATCCGCGGAAAAACCGTAAACGAGCGGCCCGACCAGCTTGTCGGACAGCCCGGAGAACGGCGTTCCACTGACGGCGCGACGTGCCAACGTGTTCTTCAGCACGCGCAGCTGGACACCCTGGCTGCGCGCGTTCTTGCGCAGCTTGGTGACCGATTCCACATCCAGACCACGGTATTCGGCGACCACGATCGTCTGCGCCGCTGCCACTAGGGCACCGACCTCCTCGACCTTGGCTGCCTTTTCCTGCCGATTGAGACCCACGGTACTGGCTCCACTCAAAGTGTGCTTCGTCCGCGCTTGCGCGCTCGCAATGCACCGGTTGCTACACCGGCGACCGAAGCGGACAGATCGAGTGCTGAACTACGCACTGGCAATGTCATCTTCGGGGCCGCCGTCTGCGCTGGACTCCGTCTGCTCACCCGCCACCGCCTGGCGTCGCACGGCGGTGGCAGAACAGTCGGTGATTAAGGAGACAGTCGTCGGACGCGGTGCTTGAACGCCTGCGCCATCGGTTCTATCTCTTCCAGCGGTCTTTGACAGCTGTGCGCGCGGCGAAGGATCCGACGCGGCGCACGGCCCAAAGTCCCTTGTGACCCGGTCGCGGCCGGGTCGTCTCTGTACCTCTCGAACTAGCCGTTCAGCGATGCGGCGTCGACGCGAACGCCGATACCCATCGTCGAAGAGACCGAAATCTTGCGAAGGTAGATGCCCTTGCTCGACGCGGGCTTTACCTTGTTCAGCGCGTCGATCAGGGCGGAAAGGTTGGTCTTCAGCCGATCCACCTCGAACGATGCACGGCCGATCGTGGTGTGCACGATGCCCGCCTTGTCTGCCCGGAACTGCACCTGACCTGCCTTGGCGTTCTTTACCGCCTGCGCGACGTCGGGCGTCACGGTGCCGACCTTCGGATTCGGCATCAGTCCACGCGGGCCGAGGATCTGGCCCAGCTGGCCGACCACGCGCATCGCGTCCGGCGAGGCAATCACGACGTCAAAGTCCATGAAACCTTCCTTCACCTTGGCCGCAAGGTCATCGAAGCCGACGATGTCAGCGCCGGCTGCCTTTGCTTCCTCGGCCTTGGCACCCTGCGTGAACACTGCGACGCGCTTGTTCTTGCCGCTTCCTGCCGGCAGCACGACCGAACCGCGCACCGACTGGTCCGATTTCTTCGCATCGATGCCCAGCACGACGGCGACGTCAACTGACTCGTCGAACTTGGCCGTGGCGCACGCCTTCACGAGTGACAGCGCGTCGGCGACGGCGTAGTGCTTCTGCACATCGACCTTGCCGCGGATCGCCTTGGTCCGCTTGGAAATCGTCGTCATTTACAGGCCCTCCACCGTGATGCCCATCGAGCGCGCGCTGCCGGCGATCGTGCGGACCGCCGCATCGAGGCCGGCCGCCGTTAGATCAGGCATCTTGGCTTTGGCAATGTCTTCCGCCTGCGCACGGGTGATCTTCCCGACCTTGTCGGTATGGGGCTTCGGTGAACCTTTGTCGATCTTGGCCGCCTTCTTAATCAGCACCGTCGCCGGCGGCGTCTTCATCACGAACGTGAAGCTCTTGTCCGCGTAGGCCGTGATCACCACCGGGATCGGCAGACCCGGTTCGGTGCCCTGCGTCTGCGCGTTGAACGCCTTGCAGAACTCCATGATGTTCAGCCCGCGCTGGCCGAGCGCGGGGCCGATCGGGGGCGACGGATTCGCCTTTCCGGCCGGCACCTGCAACTTGATAAAGCCGACGATCTTCTTTGCCATGATGGCTCCTGTGGGTTCCAGCGCCGCGCGGATCTACGCACGGCTCCCCGGTTGCTGTGGCTCGCGCCGCGTCACTAAACTTTTTCGACCTGTCCGAACTCGAGCTCGACCGGCGTCGAGCGACCAAAAATGGTCACCGACACCCGCAGGCGGCTCTTCTCGTAGTTCACTTCCTCGACGTTGCCGTTGAAGTCGGTGAACGGACCGTCCTTGACCCGCACCATTTCGCCGACTTCCCACAGCGTCTTGGGCCGCGGCTTCTCCGCGCCCTCCTGCATCCGATGCAGGATCTCGTCGACTTCCTTCTGCGGCAGCGGCGACGGGCGATTGGCCGTTCCACCCAGGAAGCCGGTGACCTTGGGCGTGCTCTTGACCAGGTGCCATGCCTCGTCGGTCATCTCCATCTCGACCAGCACGTAGCCCGAGTACATGCGCCGCTCGGTGATCGATTTCTTGCCGCCCTTGACCTCGACGACTTCCTCGACCGGCACCAGGATCTGCCCGAACTGGGATTGCAGTCCGGCGCGCTTGATGCGCTCCTGCAGCGTGCGTGCGACGCTCTTCTCCATGCCCGAATAGGCGTGGACCACGTACCAGCGCTTGGTGCTCGAACCCGTTGCGGCTTCAGTCGTCATCTTTTCCTCAGCGCCAGCTCAGCAGCAGGTCGTACAGAAACCACTCGAGGCTCTTATCGACAATGAACAGAAAAATGGCCATCAGCGCGACAAAGCCGAACACGATGCCCGTCGTGCTAACCGTCTCCTTGCGGCTCGGCCAGGTGACGCGCTTGGTCTCCTGGTAGGACTCGCGGGCGTACGCGATGAAGCGCTTGCCCGGTTCGGAAAACCAGGCGGTCGCTATGCCGGCAACCAGTCCACCGACCAGCGCGCCGAGGCGGACCAGCATCGGCTGCTCCGTCAGAAAGGTGAAGCCGAGCACTCCGGCAGCGGCAGCGATGACCGCCACCGCCACGATGGCGACGTCGGTCTTGCTGGCTACGGTCTCGACGTTTTGCGTCGTCATCTGCAGTGTTCTCATCGCTACCCGCCGTGGCGGGTCTGACTGTTGGCAGGGGCAGAGGGAATCGAACCCCCAACCTTCGGTTTTGGAGACCGACGCTCTGCCAGTTGAGCTATACCCCTACCGAAACTGGCGGGTGCGGCCAAAGCCGCACCGCGATCTCGCTTCCTTACTCGACGATTTTGGCCACCACGCCGGCGCCGACGGTGCGGCCGCCTTCGCGGATGGCAAAGCGCAGCCCTTCTTCCATGGCGATCGGCGCAATCAGCGCCACATCCATCTGGATGTTGTCGCCCGGCATCACCATCTCGGTGCCGGCCGGCAGTGCAATGGAGCCGGTCACGTCAGTGGTGCGGAAGTAAAACTGCGGCCGATAGCCATTGAAGAACGGGGTGTGGCGGCCGCCTTCTTCCTTGCTCAGCACATACACCTCGGCCTTGAACTTGGTGTGCGGCGTGATCGAGCCCGGCTTGGCCAGCACCTGGCCGCGCTCGACTTCTTCCCGCTTGGTCCCGCGCAGCAGCACCCCGACGTTGTCGCCCGCCTGGCCCTGGTCCAGCAGCTTGCGGAACATCTCGACCCCGGTGCAGGTGGTCTTGACGGTGGGCCGGATGCCGACGATCTCAATCTCGTCGCCGACCTTGACGATGCCGCGCTCAATGCGGCCGGTGACGACGGTGCCGCGACCGGAGATGGAGAACACGTCTTCGACCGGCATCAGGAAGGCGCCGTCGATGGCCCGCTCGGGGGTGGGAATGTAGGCGTCGAGCGCGTCGGCGAGCTTCATGATGGAGCCTTCGCCCAGCTCGCCCTTGTCGCCTTCCAGCGCCATCTTGGCCGAGCCATGAATGATGGGGGTGGCACTGCCGGGAAACTCGTACTTGTCGAGCAGCTCACGCACTTCGAGCTCAACCAGCTCGAGCAACTCGGCATCGTCGACCATGTCGACCTTGTTCATGTAGACGATGATGAACGGCACCCCGACCTGGCGCGCCAGCAAAATGTGCTCGCGCGTCTGCGGCATCGGACCATCCGCAGCGGAGACGACAAGAATGGCGCCGTCCATCTGCGCGGCGCCGGTGATCATGTTCTTGACGTAGTCGGCATGGCCGGGGCAGTCGACGTGGGCGTAGTGTCGGTTCTTGGTCTCATACTCAACGTGCGCGGTGTTGATGGTGATGCCGCGTGCTTTTTCCTCCGGCGCCGCATCAATCTGGTCGTACGCCTTGGCCTCACCCCCAAACTTCTTCGACAACACCAGCGTGATGGCCGCCGTCAACGTGGTCTTGCCATGATCCACATGCCCAATCGTCCCCACATTCACATGCGGCTTGGTCCGCTCAAACTTGCCTTTTGCCATCGTCAGACTCCCGACTACTTCTGCTTGATCACGGCCGGTCGCAGCCGCGTGTTTCTGTCGTCAACTGCTGCCATCAACTGGTGCCCATGACGCGGATCGAACGCGTGACCTCTCCCTTACCAAGGGAGTGCTCTACCACTGAGCCACATGGGCCTCGCGTCGTTTGCGTATCTGCGCAACGCCGCGTCAATCGTTCTGCCTTGCTCGTTCCTCGTGAAGTTTGCTGGAGCGGGTGAAGGGAATCGAACCCTCGTCGTAAGCTTGGAAGGCTTCTGCTCTACCATTGAGCTACACCCGCTCAACGAAACGCCACCTCAAAGTCAAAAGCCGCCTTCGTTCCCTTCCCTGCCACTGCTGTCTTGCCCATGCATAAAGGAGCGCCGGATTCGACGGATGTGCTGGTGGAGGAGGTTGGATTCGAACCAACGTAGGCGTAAGCCAACAGATTTACAGTCTGCCCCCTTTAACCACTCGGGCACCCCTCCGCGGCGAACCGGCAATTATGCGTTGTGCAACAAGGGCTTGTCAAACCGACGCCCCTTGGTTGCAGGGCGTCAGCGGCGATCCGCGATCCCGCCGCGTGGCAGCGCTGGCGAACGTGCCACTAGCTTCTCGAGTCCGGAACGGAGTTAGTGCTCGCTTAAAGGCTAGCGCCCAAAGGCACTATTGATCCTGGCCTCTTTGGCCCGATACTTTGTGCAATGCACAAAACATTTTCGCTCAATCACTTGGTTAAACCTGGGCCGACGCACGCGGATCGCTTCTCCGGGGAGGCTGCGCGCCTCCCGCAAGAGCCGTTAATCGCGCAACTGGGGCCCAGCCATCGTCCCCAGATCGCGGAGCATCTGATCGCGCTTCCCCCAGGCGATCGTCGGCTGCGCTTCGGCTACGCGATCAGTGACGACCTCTTGTCCAGCTACGTGCGCGGCCTGCGATTCAGCCGCGATGCCGCTTTCGGCGCCTTCGATGAAGGCGGCCAAATGCTTGGGTTCGGACACCTCGCGTTCGTCACCTCGGACGAAACCGCCGAGTTTGGTATCTCGGTCGCGCCAGACGCGAGGCGACTCGGCATCGGCCGCGCGCTCCTAAACCGCGCCAGCCAGCATGCTCGTAACCGCGGTTATCGCGTGCTGGTGATGGCATTCGTGCCGGAGAACGCCGCGCTCGCGGCTCTCGCCCGCGCGACGGGTATGCAGTTGATTCAGGATCAGGTCGAGCCTCGCGCGTACCTCGCCCTGGACACGCCGGATGCGGCATCGGTGCTCGAGGAGGCATGGTCCGAGGCCATCGCGGCGATCGACCTCGGCTTCCGGCGAGCCGCCGGCGCGCGCCCTACATCTGCTTGAACAGGTGCGTGTAGTTGCGGCTGACCTCGAGCTTGTCCGGCCGGCCTTTGACTTGCACCAGTTGTCGACCGCGGAAGTCGCGCGTGACCGCGGCGATCGCATCGGCATTGACGATGGTAGATCGATGGATCTGCCAGAATCTTTTTGGGTCGAGTTCCTCGACCAGTTCCTTGATCGGCTTGCGGATCAGCGCCTCATAGGTTTCGGTCTGAACGCGCGTGTACTTCTCGTCCGACGTGAAAAACAGCACGTCGGCTACCGGAATCAGCTTCAACTGCTGGCCCACGCTGGCCTGGATCCATTGCAGCGGGCCGCCCGAGGGGGCGCCGGATGATTCTCCCGCCTCGAGGCGCGCTGGCCAGCTTGCCGAGCAGCTCACGCAGGTCACTTGGTCGCTGGCCGAGGCGCTTCTTCAGCCGCGCGACCGTAACCTCGAGGCGCTCGCGTTCTGCCGGTTTGAGCACGTAGTCCACAACGCCCTGCTCGAAGGCGTCCACGGCGTATTCGTTGTAGGCGGTGATGAACACGATATGGCAGGCATCACCGATGGCCTTCGCGGCTTCGATCCCCGTCATGCCAGGCATGCGGATGTCAAGAAACGCCAGGTCGGGAGTGAGCTGCTCGACCGCAGCGACGGCCTCTTCGCCGTTCTTCGCTTCGCCGATGATCTCGAGTTCGGGCCACACTTCGGTCAGCCGCGCGCGCAACTGCTCGCGCATCAACCGCTCATCGTCCGCAATGATCGCTCGAGGCATCCAGCGATTATGCGTCAGGCGGGTTGAGCCGCGGGACGCATCGGCGCATCGCTTTCGAAGGTGTATGGCACGTCGATCGTCACGATCGTGCCGGAGGGGTCGTTGGCCTCGATCGACAGTCGCGCCCGGCCACCGTACAGCGCCGACAGGCGCTCGCGCACGTTCGCCAGTCCCACCCCAGTGCCAGGCCGCGAGGCGGCCGCGAATCCCAGTCCTGAGTCGGCGACAGTGACACGCAGGCGCCCGTCGACGATGTCGGCGGAGATCGTTACCGCACCGCCCTCGGGCTTCGGTTCCAGGCCATGCGTGATCGAGTTCTCGATCAGCGATTGCAGCATCATCGGTGGGAACTGCGCCGACATCAGGCCTTGCGGCACCGTCACGGTGTACTGCAGACGGTCTTCCATCCGGAACTTCAGGATCTCGAGGTACGCCCGGCACAGTTGCACTTCCTTGCCGAGCGTGGTCGAGCCTTCGCGCATCTGAGGCAGCGCCGCCCTCAGGTACTGGATCAGGTTTTTCTGCATCTTCGACGCAGTCGGCGGATCGGTCTCGATCAAGTAGTCGACCGAGGCCAGCGTGTTGAAGAGGAAGTGCGGCTCGACCTGCGCCTGCATCATCTTGAGTTGTGCCTCGACCAGTTGCCGCTTGAGACTCTCCTCCGCGGCGGTCGCGGTGGCCACCTGCGCACGCTTTTCGGCTTTTTTCTTGCCGCCCAGCACGATCTTCACGATGACACCGGTCAGCACTAATAGCGCCGCGAAGCTCATCATCCAGTCGCCGCTGCGCTCCCGGTAGCTGTGCACTTCGCGCGCCACATTGCGGTTCACTTGGTCGGAAACGATGTTTTCGATTTCCTGCCGTGCGCTTTCGAGCGCCTGCTCGATTTTGGCCGGATCGCTGACCGAACCGGGCGGGATCACGACAGCACCACTGCGCTCTATCACTACGTCGGGTGCCTCTTCCGGCGGTACCGGCGGAACCGCAGCGCCCTCCTCGACGCGAATGCCGTTACTGTCGATGACGACCTGCACCGGCTTGCCGTTGCGCTGAGACAGAATGCGCAACCCGTTTTCGTCGAGGTTGACCGAACTCGCCTGCTTGTCCGAGCCAGGTGGCGATGGCGGTTGGGGAGCGTCAGGGGCGGCCGGAGGACGCGGCGGGTGAGGCGCATTGGGCCGCTCGATGCGGATGCCGTCCGCCCCGACCTTGATATCGACCTTGACCTTCTCGGAGGCGCCCTTGCGATCGACCACAACCACTGGTCCACCTTCGTCATACAAGATGGTCGAGGCGATTCCAACGGCGCCCATCAGCAGTATTGCCACCAGCGTGAACTTGCCCCAGCCGACCGTCGCCAACCATTCGCCGATGCGAGCGAACAGCGCTTTGATCCGAGGCAGGATGCGAAGCTGGAAAAACGACCAGGCGTGGCCCGCACCTTCGACCACGTCAGGAGCAGCGACGCGCGCACCGGCAGTGGCGGCTGATCCGACGCCACGCACGCGGCCCCCACCGCTCTGCGATTCCGGCGCGGTGGTTGGCGGTGGTGCGGGTTGTTCAGCCATGTCGAATTATCGCGGGTCGATTAATGCTCGGTAAGGAGCGATCGCACGTTAGGGGCGGCGGGTGCCTGGTGCCATCGCAGTGCGATAGGCTGCATGATCGAAGGCTCAGATGGCAGATCCGGAGGGCTGGCGGACCACGTCGACCTTAAGGTCCGCTGGCGTGCGCGGGCGCGCGTGGAAAAAAAGAAGCCCGGCGGAGAACCGGGCCTGAGTATTCCCCGGGGGGCCGGGGCTGGAGGAAGTAAACGCGCTGCGAAGGCAAATGACGCAATCGCTTGAACGCCACTGTAGGCAAGCGTCCTCATCGTCGCGATGCGTTTGCGACGAACCGCTAAAAACCCGGGACAGATGCGCCCAGCGCGGACGACGAAATGCCCAATAGTCGGGGCGAAACGCTGCGGTTTCTCAGCCCGCGCCAGCAACGCGCAGCACCAGCGAGACCCCGAGCAGGACCCAGCCGGTGCGCCCTGCCACGTCGGACCATGGATGTGCGGCCTTCAATTGAGCCGCCTGCTGCAGCAGTTCCTCGCGCCGGCGTCGAATCCGCTCGGGTGACGCCCCATCTTCCGCGCTAGCGCGCACGATCGCACGAAGGAACGGGAACTGCGCCATCAGTGACAGCATCAGTACCGACGCCCCGAGATCGCCCAGTCCATGGGCGAACTGTCCAGCGTCGAACTGCAGCAGGGCCATCCCCGCCAGCACCGCGCTGAGAATGAAGAAGAAGTTGCGCCATAAGCGCTCACCGACGGTAGGCGCCGGGCCAGTCTTTGGCGATTGGGGAGTAGGAGCGTCCATCATGGTTTAGATAGGCGCGATCGGCGTCCGTTCAAGCAGAAGTCGAGGCGCCGCGAGTTTCCGACGCCAACGATCTACATCGGCATATTCCTGCGCTTCTCAAGACAGCCGCTGACCTAACCCAACAAATCCGGGCCTCGGGGCCAATCGCGGGGGATTCCGAAGCCTGCAAGCGTCAGGGCTTGACCGGGGACTGCGGTGCAGCTGAACGCGGATGCGCACTGCGCCACGCGTTGAGTTCGTCGCGGCTCAGCATGCCGTCCTTGTTCGAGTCGATCGCTTCGAAGTTCTCGGCCAAGCGAGGCGCACTCTTCGCCTCATCGCGCGAGATCGTGCCGTCTTGATTGACGTCGACGCGTGCATGCTGGCCATGCCTGCCGTGCGGCCGCGCCGCGCGAAGCTCGTCCTGCGAGAGCGCTCCGTCCTTGTTGGTGTCGATGCGATCGAAGCTCTGCGACAGCCGGGCGTGGTTGGCCGCCTCGTCGCGCGAGATGCTGCCGTCACCATTCTTGTCGAGTTGCGCGATGCCCGGCTTGGGTGAGGCGCCATCGGTAGACGCGGCATGGGCACCGAAAGTTGCGGCGACCAGGACCGCGGTCGTCAGGAGTCGAACTGACATGATCATCTCCGGGGTGGGGATGACAACTTAACGAGCCACGTCCTGACCGGGTCGACGATGCTTACGTCTCGTTACGATTTGCAGGGCCGCCCGCCAGCTCAGACTTACTGGGTCTGCGGTGGCGATGAGCCCGGGTTCGCGGGCTGACCGGCAGGGGCCTGTCCGGGTGCGGTACCTGGCGGCGGCGGAGGCGGCGCTGGAGCGACCGCCGGACGGGGAGGCGGAGCAGGCGCGGGCGCAGTGCCGGAACTGGGGGCTGTCAGGGTGTTGCCCGAGCGCGTGAAGTTGGGCGCCGGGGCGCCGCCGCTGACCGCGACCAACGGACGCGGTGGCAGCCGGACTTCCTGCGGACCGCCCGGGCTATCAAGCACAATCACCTCTGTCTGAATGGAATTCAGCGTCGTGCCGGGAACGATTTCCTGTCCAACCAGATAGACGCGCGGCGGCTTGCCGTCGACGACCAGCACGGCACTCGAATCTTTGCCCGCCGCAAACACGCCGAGGGCCTGGATATTAGCGGCGACGGCCACCTGCGCCACTTCAACCTTGCCGAACATGCGCGCTGCGGCGACCTGGTCCGGATCACGCAGCGGTGGAGGCGGCAGCGGGGGCGGCGCGGCAGTTGGCGCCGGCGTGAAGATGCGCACGGCCCAATACGAACCGACGACCACCACGATGGCGAAGAAAAGCAGGTGTATCGAAGCGGCAGCAAGCTTTTTCAGCATCCCATGTCCCGAAGGCGCCACCATGATCGCGCAGGGCGTAGCGGTGCCCCTCATCCTGTTGCATTAGCTGCGGCACCGAATCCCGCTAAGAAGGGGTCAGACCGTCAGCATGCGTTGATAATATCTGTCGCAGTCGGTGTTGTGCGCGCCTAAAACCGAGGAACTTCAAGGCCTTCCGCGCGCAACTTCACGCATTCTTTAGCCTCAGGCAATGATCATATGAGTTCGATGAAGCGCCTCCGTTCCCGGCTCGACCGCGGCTTCACGCTGATCGAGATCATGGTTGTGATCACGATTCTCGGCATCCTGGCCGCGCTGATCGTTCCAAGAGTCGTCGGGAGAACCGACGACGCGCGACTGGCAGCGACGCGACAGGACATCGCTTCGGTGATGCAGGCGCTGAAGCTGTATCGACTGGACAACGGCCGCTACCCGACCACTGAGCAGGGGCTGCAGTCGCTGATCAGCAAGCCGACCACTGAGCCGGTACCGAACAACTGGAAACAGGGCGGTTACCTCGAACGCAGTTCTGTGCCGCGCGACCCCTGGGGGCATCCGTATCAGTACCTGAATCCGGGCCTGCGTGGCGAGATCGATGTGTTCAGTTTCGGCGCGGACGGACAGGCCGGCGGCGAAAGCGCCGATGCCGACATCGGCTCCTGGTCGTTGTAGGCCCGGCGCGCGTCGGACCGCGGCGGCTGGCTCGACGACTGCGAGCACCGAATGATTCAGGCCGACCGATCAGTGCACCCCCGTTCCCGCCGCGCCCAATCAGGCAATCGCGCCTTCGGCTTCACGTTGATCGAAATGCTGGTCGTCATCGTCCTGGCCGGCATCCTGATTTCTATCGTCAGCATCAGCGTTACGCCAGACCCGCGTCAGAAGTTGATGCGGGAGGCGCAGCGCGTCGGACAACTGATGACGCTAGCCGCCGACGAGGCGCGCATTCGCCAGTTGCCGATCATCTGGGAGGCCGATCTGCGCGGATACCGTTTCGTGACAGAGGTCGGAGGCGAGCGGCGCCTGCTGACCGATGACGACTTCCTGCGCGAGCGCACCTGGGAAACACCGCTGACTCGTTTGTCGCTGCAGGATGGAGCGGGACCGCAGCCCGCGCAAATCCTGTTGGGCCCCGGTGCGCCGCCGGTCCGCATGGCGGTCGCCCGCGAATGGGTGCAGCCGCGCTATCGGCTCGAACTCAGCAATGAGGACCTGACCGTGAGCCTCGACTTCGACGAGTCCGGGCGAGCCACGGTGGCCCAATGAAGTCCCGATTCCGTGGCTTCACGCTGCTCGAGGTGCTGGTCGCGCTGGTCATCATCGGCGTCGCGCTGGCCGCGGCGATGCGCGGAGCGATGGCGCTCACGTCGAGCGCCGAGTACACGCGTGAAAAGATGCTCGCGGTGATGACTGCCGAAAATCGGTTGCTCGAACTGCGCCTGGCGCGCGAGCGGCTCGAGCAGGGCGAGGCGAGCCTGCCGTGCGAGCAGGGCGGCATGGTTTTCCAGTGCGTGCAGGCGGTCAAGCCAACGCCGAATCCGTTCTTCCGACGCGTCGAGGTGCGTGTGCTGAAACCGACCAACGACGGATCGCTACACATGCTGGCCGAACTGATGACGGTGTTGCCGACCAACCAATGAACGTGCGCGGATTCACGCTGCTCGAGTTACTGGTCGCCATCACCATCCTGTCGATCGTGTCCGTCATTGCCTGGCGCGGCCTGGACTCGCTGGTCAGTACGCGCGAGCGCCTTGAGCCGGAGGCGGACGATGTGCGATCGCTGCTGACCACATTCGGGCAGATGGAACGCGACCTTGCGCAGGTGCCGAATCCGCGGTTCCTCGGCTTGGCGAACTCGCCGCTCAACGTCTCGGTGACCGACGGCGTGGCGATGATGCAGCTGACGCGCATTGCGCCGGTCGCCGCTGACCAGCCCACCGAGGTCCAGACGGTGTATTACCGCGTGGTGGACGGCACGCTGATGCGGCAGGCGACCGCCGCCCTGCCGGGGTTCGAACCCACGCCCGAGAACCGGCTCGAGACTGCACGCTTGCTGCCGCACGTGAAGACCATGCAGATCCGCACGTGGTCGCCGGTGGGTGGCTGGGTGGATCCGACGATTCCCGATCCGTCAATCAACGTGCCGCAGCCCGGCGCCGTAGCACCGGGAGTTGAGGTCACCTTGGAGCGCAGCAACGGCAAGATCTTCCGCCGCGTGCTGTTGGTCGGCGGATGAACAAGCTTGTCTGCCGAACTTGCCATCGCCCCCGTTGGGGGCGGGACGGGGTGGGGCGATCGAGTCGGCGCATACGCCAGCAAAACGGCGCTGCCGTTTTGCTGGCGCTGTTCGTTGCGGCGCTCGCAACCATGATCGTCAGCGCCCTCTTCTACCGGCAGTTCGTGCTGTTGCGCACGATCGAAAACCAGCAGCTGATGTCTCAGAGCCGCCTGCTGTTGCGAGGCGCCCTTGACTGGGGCCGCGCGATCCTGCGGGAAGACGCCAACCGCTCCAGCTACGACGCGCTAAGCGAGCCATGGGCGCAGCCGCTCGCCGAAACGCGCCTCGATCAGCTCGGCGAAACCTCGTCGCTCGCGTCGCAGGCCTCGATCGCCGGCTCGATGGAAGACGCACAAGGCCGATTCAATTTGCGCAACCTCGTCGACAACGGTCAGATTGTCGAATCCGAGCTCGAAGCGCTACGACGGCTGTGCGTGCTGCTGCAGGTGCCAGAGCAGACGGCCGAGCTGATCGCCCTCAGGATGCAGCAGGGCCTGCCGGCCACGACGGCGGCGCCGGATGATGGCGGCCGCATGTCCGATGCGGGGATGGGGACAGACAAGCGAAGGCCACTGCCGCTGATGCACCCGCAGGATCTCGCCTCGATATCCGGGATCTCGGCCGAGGCGACGCAGCGGCTGGCTCCGTACATTGTCGTCCTGGACGAGCGCACACCGATCAACGCGAACACGGCGCGCCCGGAAGTGATCGCTGCGCGAGTTCCCGACCTGTCGCTGTCGGATGCGCGCGCGCTCGTCGCCGAGCGCGAGCGCATTTCGTACTTCAACAATGTCGGCGAGGTCCGAACCCGCCTCGGCGTCAAAGCAAACGCTGTAGGAGAGGCCGATATCGCCACCGCTTCGCGCTTTTTCTTTGTGCGTGGCGAAGTCAAACTCGACCGCGCGGTGACCCGCATGGAGGCGCTCGTCAAGCGCGGCATCCCTGGCCAGGGCATACAGCCGGTCACCGTCCTGTGGATCCGCGAGATCTGAACCCACGATGAAAGACCGATCCCTGCAGCGAATCCTGGTGTTCGTCCCGGCGCGCCGCTCGCTCGGCGCCAAGGCGCAGATAACGACCGGCACCGTCGTCAGCTATGTCGCCCCCGGCGCCGCCGGTTCGAGCGGCGAGACTCCGATCGCACTGCTGCCGAAGGCGAGTGCGATCGACCTGGTGTTCGATCCGGCCGATGTGTTCGTCACCGCGGTCGAGCCTCCTAAGCTCTCGGAGGGCAAGCTGCGCCTTGCACTGCCCAACATCCTCGAAGATCGGCTGCTGGCCGACCCGGCCGACTGCCATTTCGCGTTCATGGTGCCGCGCGGCGGCACCGGGACTACGACCATCGCCGCGCTGCCCAAGATGCCGGTCGCGGTGATCGATCGAGGTGTGCTGACGCGCGCGCTCGACGCCTGCACCGAAGCCGGATACCGCGTGCGTGCGGCGTACAGCGAGATCTATACAGTGCCGCCACCCGGCGCCGGCGTGTTGTCGGTGCGGCTCGATCGCGGTCGCGGCATCGCGCGCTCGGCAACCCATGACGGCTTCGCGTTCGAGCTGGCCGACGACGAGGTGCCGGCCGCGTTGACGCTGGCCGTGCGGCAGCTGGGTATCCGTCGCATCCAGGCCTACGGGCGCGAGGCTGGCCGCATGAGTCCGCTGGCCGCCACACTCAATGTGCAGGTGGAGGCCGTGGCGGCCGACATCGACTTGGCGAGCACCGACGGTGCGGTCAACCTGCTGCAGGGACCGTTCGCACCGAGCGGCATGCTAAGCACGCTGATGCCGTTGGCGGGTCGCGCGAGCGGCTTGCGCGCGGCGTCGCTCAAGGTGCCGCTCGCCTGGACCGCGATCGGTGCGGTGGTGGCCATTGCCGGCATGAACGCCTACTGGCTGAAGCTCGAATCCGAGTCGAAGGCGTTGCGCCAGCAGATGGAAGCGGCTTTTCGCACGGCGTTTCCGGAGACCAGCGCGGTCGTCGATCCGGTCCTGCAGACCAAGCGCCAACTGAACGAACTGCGCGCCCGGGCCGGAATCGCCTCGGCCAATGACTTCTCGGTGCTCAATGCCCGCACGGCGGTGCTGCTGTCGACCGCCCCGCTGGGAAGCGTCGGTGCGCTGGAGTATCGCGATGGCGCACTCAAGGTGAAGTTCAAGCCTGGCGTGGTCGACAACCCGGCACTGCAGAACACGCTGCGCGCGGCTGCGGTTCAGCAAGGCCTGGCCATCCGCTTCGATGCCGACGGGACCGCGCGCGTCGCGGCGGCGGGATCATGATGGACGGAGCCAGACAGTTCTGGGCCGAGCGCGCGCCGCGCGAGCGAGCCATTTTGGGTGCAGGAGCCGTCCTCTTGGGGATCGCCCTTCTGTACCTGTTGCTGATCGAACCCGCGTGGACCGGAATCGGGCGGCTAGAGCGCTCGCTGCCGCAGCAGCGATCGCAGGCCGCCGAACTGGAGTCGCTGCTCGGTGAAGTAAAGAGCCTGAAGTCGCAGCCGCAGGTCGCCACCGTGTCAGCCTCCGAGGTCCGCGGCGCGATCGAAAGCTCGCTCAAGCGCGCCGGCCTCAAGGCCGCCCGGCTGGTGCCACTGTCCGACGGCGACCTGCAGATCACCTTCGCGAACGTCCCGTATGGGGTCTGGGCCGGATGGCTGGCGGGTGTCGAACGCGAACTAGGTGCCCGCACCATGGCGGTTACCGTGACCGGCAAGGATGCGACGCCCGGCAACGTCGATGCCGAAGTGGCGTTGCGCCTCGCCCGGAAATGACCGCAACGGATGCGGAAGCTGACCTACCTGCTGGCTGCTTTGCTAGTGCTCGCCGTCACCGTGCTGGTGATCGCGCCGGCCCAGTGGGTTGCGGGCGCGGTGCGGCAGGCGACTCATGGACGCGTCGAACTTGCGGAGTCACGCGGCACCGCATGGAACGGCTCGGCCGTGCTGGTGCTGGCTGCGGCGCCCGATGCCGGTGCGACGCGGGCAAGCCTTCCCGAGCGGCTTTCATGGCAACTCAGCCCGTGGGCGTTGCTCGCCGGGCAGCTCGACCTTACGATCTCGCATCCGTCCGCCCTGACGCAGCCAGTCGGGATACGCGCATCGCTGTTCGGCGGCTCGACGGTGCTGAGCGCAGCGACCCTGCGCTTGCCGGCTTCGCTGCTGGTCGGGCTGGGCGCGCCGTGGAACACGGTTCGACCGGGCGGCATCCTCGTTCTCAGTTGGGATCGCCTGCGGCTCGAACCCCGACGCGCCAGCGGCAACGTTGCGGCCGAATGGCAGCACGCGTCGAGTGCGCTCACGCCGGTGTCGCCGATGGGGCACTACCGCTTGCAGACTAATGGTGTCTGGCCGGGAACTCAGCTGGATTTACTAACCATTTCGGGTCCCCTCGAGCTGAAGGGGAGTGGCACAATCCCGGAGGGTGGGCGCTTACGCTTTACCGGTCGCGCCCAGGCTGTCGCGGGGACTGACCCGGGCGTAAAAGCACAACTGACAGGCCTCATTTCGCTGCTGGGACGGCGGGATGGCGATGGGGCTCTCCTGAACTTCGGCGGTGGGTGACATGACAAGCGGGCGCACGACAAATCGCGCGGGGCGGGACTCACTGTCTCGACTGCTCGCGCTGGCCTGCGCGGTCAGTGTGTGCTTGCCCCCGCTGCTGCCGACTGCATACGCGCAGTCCAAATCGCGGCCGGCGAAGCCTGCGGCCGATACGGCCCCGAACGACAGCGTCATGCTGAACTTCGTCAACGCCGAGATCGACGCCGTGGTGCGTGCCATCGGCCAGTACACCGGGCGCACGTTCGTCATCGACCCCCGCGTCAAGGGATCATTGACGCTGGTGACCGAGCGGCCAGTGACCAAGCAGCAGGCGTTCGAGCAATTGCTGTCGGCGCTGCGGCTGCAGGGATTCACGATCGTGCAGACCGGCAACGTGATGCGGGTCGTGCCGGAAGCGGACGCCAAGCTGCAGGGCGGTACGGTGGTCACGCCGCGTACCTCGCCGCCGGGCGGCGACCAGTTGATCACGCAGGTTTTCCGGCTGCAGTACGAATCGGCCACCTCGATGGTCCCGATCCTGCGGCCGCTGATCGCGCCGAACAACACGATCTCGGCGTATCCGCAGAACAACACGCTGGTCATCACCGATTACGCGGAGAACCTGCGGCGCATCCAGCGCATCATCGAAGCGATCGACACGCCGGCGACGTCCGACCTGGAGATGATCCCGATCAAGTACGGCCTGGCGATGGAGATCGCGGCCGTCGTCAACCGCGTGCTCGACGAGGGCGCGCGCGCAGCCGGTCAGGCCGTCGACGCCGGCCAGCGTGTCTCGATTTTGGCGGAGCCGCGCACCAACACGTTGATCGTGCGGGCTCCCAGCCCGGCCCGCCTCACGCTCGCCAAGAACCTGATCGCCCAACTCGACCGGCCGGCTTCGACGCCCGGCAACATCAACGTCGTCTACCTGCGCAACGCGGAAGCAACGCGACTGGCACCACTGCTGCGCGCGATCATCAGTTCGGATCCTTCGTACAGCCCGCAGCAGGCGGCGACCAGCGGGTTGTCGCCGCAAAGCGCGGCGCCGGGAGCACCGGGCCAGCCCGGCGGAACCGGTCCAGGCATGACGACTTCGCAACCGGCGACGCTGGGAGGCGGCCCCGGTGGCGGCGGCACTGCGGGCGGAAGCGGACCGCTAGCAGGCCTGATCCAGGCCGACGCGGCAACCAATTCGCTGATCATCACGGCGCCCGAGCCGCTGTATCGCAACATCCGCGCGATCATCGACAAGCTCGATGTTCGTCGCGCCCAGGTCGTCATCGAATCGTTGATCGTCGAGATGACCGCCGACAAGGCGGCCGAGTTCGGCATCCAGTGGCAGGCACTCGGCGCAATCAACAACACCGACTACGGCGTGATCGGCAGCCAGAACTTCGGCGGGGCCGGCACCAACATCACCGGAATCGCCCAGAACCCGGGCACGGTCGGTCAGGGGCTCAGCCTCGGTGTGATCAACGGCAAGATCAACATTCCTGGCGTCGGTGAAGTGCTGAACCTCGCGTTCCTGGCGCGCGCGCTGGAGACAACGGCCGACGCCAACATCCTGTCGACGCCAACGATCCAGACGCTCGACAACGAAGAAGCGAAATTTCTGGTCGGCCAGAACATCCCGATCATCACCGGCTCGTATGCGGCCGCTGGGGCCGGCGGTGGCGTGGCCGGCGTCAACCCGTTCCAGACTTTCGAACGCAAGGATATCGGCCTGCAGTTGCGCGTGAAGCCGCAGATTTCCGAGGGTGGCGTGGTGCGCCTGGCGATCTACCAGGAACTGTCGTCGATCCAGAACACGCTGACCGCCGCGCAGGGCGGGATCATCACCAACAAGCGCAGCTTCGAATCCATGGTGCTCGTCGAAGACGGCAACATCGTCGTGCTGGGCGGCCTGATCGAAGACCGTACCGACAACAGCCGCAGCTCGCTGCCGATACTCGGGCGCATCCCGGGGCTGGGCACTCTGTTCAGCTACGAGAACCGCGGACGGAGGAAGACCAATCTGCTGGTCTTCCTGCGGCCCTATGTGGTGCGCGACGAGTCGACGTCGTCGGCGCTGGCGCTCGATCGCTATGCGTACATTCGGGGCCAAGTCGCGTCCAGTTCGGTCCCGGACAACGTGATCTTCAAGGGCTTCCAGGGTCAACAACTGCCTGAGTCGCCGCCGGTGCCACCGGCGATGCGCCGCCAGGAAGGCCAATCGGGACCGGCGGTGCTAGGCGGCCCTGCAGTCGACAACAACGGAGCCGGGCTCGGGGCGCGAACGCCGCCCCCGCCCGCGGCCCCTTCGGCAGGACCATCGTCCGTCCCGACGACACCGGCTGAACCACCGCCCGCGCCGCCGCCCCCTGTTCCATCCGCTCCAACGCCGGCTGCTCCGGCGCCGGAGCCTCGGTCCGCTGCGCCTGTCGCCCCAACCGCCGCCGAGTCCAAGCCGGAGATCGTTCCGCCAGCGGCGAGCGTCTCTTCCAGCACTCCGCCGCCGTCCACTGTCGCAGCGCCAAGTGCGGTTCCGCCGAGCAGCAGTTCGATGCCGCCACCCGCGCAAACGGCGCCGGCTGCGCCGCCCCCGGCTCCCGCGACCACCGTGATGACACCGCCAAACGCGCCGCCGCCAGCGCCTAGCGCTGCCCCGGCGCCCGTAGAGGCCCCGTCAGCGACGCCACCCGCGGCTGCTTCCTCCGCGGCAGCAGCGGCACCATCGGGCGCCTTCGCAGCGAGCCCCGGCGGACCGACCGCGCCTGCCAGCAACCTGGTGCAGGTGGCCTCCGTCACGGAAATCAGCCGCGGCCGTGAACTGCAGCGGCAACTGCGCGCGGCCGGCTTCGATGCCTACTGGGAGAGCGTGAAGACCAAGAAGGGCGACGTCGTGCGCGTGCGGGTGTCGGTCGACACGGCCACGCAGAGCATGGCCGAGACGATCGCCCGGCTGAAGGCGATGGGCTTCGACCCGGTCGTCGTCACTCCTTGAACGCAGGCAGGACCCGCTCGTGACGCCCGCCAGCCGTTTCGTACCGTACTCGTACGCACGGGACAACGCGATCCTGCTGGTGCCGAAGAGTGAGCGCGACGCCGAGGTCTGGATCTCGGACGCCACCCCGCTCGCCGCGCTCAACGAAGTGATGCGGGTGTTTCCCGGCAAGGTCAAGCCGATCGTCGTCGAACCGACGCGGCTGACCGAGGCAATTTCGCAGACTTACGGCGACCAGAGCGGCTCGGCGCAGCAGGTGGTCGGCGATATCGAAGGTGAGTTCGACATCACCCGGATGATGCAGGAGGTCCCGGACGTCGAGGACCTGCTGGAGACCGAGGACGACGCGCCGATCATCCGGATGATCAACGCGCTGCTGACGCAGGCAGCGCGCGACGGCGCGAGCGATATTCACATCGAGCCGTTCGAGAACTACTCGCTGGTGCGCTTCCGCGTCGACGGTACGTTGCGCGACGTGGTGCGCCCCAAGCGTGCACTGCACGCCGCGCTGGTATCGCGCATCAAGATCATGGCGGCGCTCGATATCGCCGAGAAGCGACTGCCGCAGGACGGGAGAATTACGCTGCGCGTCGGCGGCCGACCGGTGGACGTGCGCGTGTCGACCCTGCCGACCGGTCACGGCGAGCGGGTCGTACTGCGTCTGCTTGAGAAAGACCTGTCGAAGCTCGAGCTGACGAATCTCGGCATGTCGCAGATCGCACTCGACCGCTTCGACACGCTGATCCACCAGCCGCACGGCATCATCCTCGTGACGGGGCCGACCGGCTCCGGCAAGTCGACCACGCTTTACGCAGCGATCCGCCGGCTCGACAAGACCACGACCAACATCATGACGGTCGAGGATCCGATCGAGTACGACATCGAAGGCATCGGCCAGACTCAGGTCAACGCGAAGATCGACATGAGCTTCGCCAAGGCGCTGCGCGCGATCCTGCGCCAGGACCCGGACATCGTGATGATCGGCGAGATCCGCGACCTCGAAACCGCGCAGATCGCCGTGCAGGCCTCGCTGACCGGCCACCTGGTGCTGGCCACGCTGCACACCAACGATGCCGCCAGCGCGGTCACACGTCTGATCGACATGGGCATCGAGCCGTTCCTGCTCGCTTCCTCGCTGCTGGGCGTGATGGGGCAGCGGCTGGTGCGCAAGTTATGCCCGAAGTGCCGCATGCAGGACACGCCGACCGGCCCGTGGCGCGCGGTCGGCTGCGAAAACTGCAGCAATACCGGTTATGCCGGGCGCACCGGCATCTACGAGCTGCTGACGGTCGACGACGAGATGCGCATGCTGGTCCACCAGGGATCGAACGACACCGACATCCGCCGCGTGGCCGAGCGTGCGGGCATGGTCAACATGCGGACCGATGCGCAGCGCTGGATCGTCGCCGGCGTGACCTCGCAAGAGGAAGCACTGCGCGTGACACGCGAGTAACTGCGCCGTGGCGTTCGCAGCGACTAACCCCCCTTGCCCTTGCTATCGCGTCGGGCGCCCGGCCGCTCCGAAGCCCGACGCGCTAATTAGATCGCGACGAGTGCACGTGCGCCGCGCAGCGGCGCGTACACGAGTCGCGCACTGATCATGGCGGCGTTCCGATTTGCTGCGGCGGACACTTCAGGGAAAGAGCAGACCGGCGTGCTCGAGGCAGACAGCGCGCGCGGTGCGCGGCAGCTGTTGCGCGGGCGCGGCCTGATCCCGCTGACCGTTGAGCCGGTTTACGGCGAAGTCGCGAGCGGCACCGGGGTGCCGATGCGCCTCGGGCGGCGGCTATCGCAGACCGAACTCGCGGTGATCACGCGCCAACTGGCATCGCTGCTCGGCGCGCAGCTGCCGGTCGCCGACGCGCTGACCGTGATGGTCGAGCAGAGTGAGAAGCAGCAGGTGCGCGAACTGATGGCGTCGATCCGCACCGATGTGCTGTCCGGCACCGCGATGTCCAAGGCGCTGGCGCGGCATCCGCGCCAGTTTCCGGAGATCTACCGCGCGCTGATCTCCGCCGGCGAGGAGTCCGGCAAGCTCGGATCGGTGCTCGGCAGCCTCGCCGACTACATCGAGGAGCGCGCCAAGCTGCAGCAGAAGATCACGCTCGCATTCGTGTATCCGGCGATCGTGACGCTGGTTGCGTTGCTGGTGGTGGTGGGCCTGCTGACCTACGTCGTGCCGCAGGTCGTACAGGTGTTCGCTAATACGAAGCAGCAGTTGCCGCTGCTCACCACCGCACTGATCGCCGTTTCCGATTTCGTCCGTAACTACGGCTGGATCGTGCTGGTGGTGGGAGTATTGGCCGCATTCGTGTGGGAGCGGGCGCTGCGCGCGCCCGCAGTTCGGCTGCGCTGGCACAAGCGCATCCTGACCATGCCCGTGATCGGCGTACTGTCGCGCTCGATCAACACGGCACGCTTCGCGTCCACGCTGGCGATCCTGGTCGGATCTGGCGTGCCGATGCTGCGCTCCTTGCAGGCGGCCGGAGAAACGGTCAACAACCTCGCGATGCGCACCCGCGTGATCGACGCCGTGCAGCGCGTGCGTGAAGGCTTTTCGCTGGCGAAGGCGCTACGTGCCGATGCCGACGAGGAACGCAAGCCAGGCCATATCAAGCTCTTCCCGCCGGTGCTGATCCACCTGATCGCCTCCGGTGAGGCAACTGGCAAACTGCCGGAGATGCTGACGCGCGCGGCCGATATTCATTCACGCGAGGCCGAGCGCCGTGCCCTCTTCTTTACGTCCCTGCTCGAGCCGATCCTGATCCTGGCCATGGGCGTCGTCGTGATGCTGATCGTAATGGCCGTCCTGCTACCGATCATCGAGATCAATACGCTGGTGAAATAAGGCCAGGGGCGCGTGCGAGCCGCCAAACGCGGCCCGCACGTCGATTCGATCGCGCTACTTCAGTGCCTGCAGTTTGTCGTAGGTGGCCTTGTCCCACGTCGCATCCGGGCCGTTGTGCATCTTGGCGACCGCCTCGCGGAACGGCACGCGGTCGACCTTGACCACTTCCTTGCCGCGCTTGGCAAACTCGGCGCCGAGTTTCTTTTCGATCTCGACGATCTCGGCCGTCGCGCGCGCCGCCGCTTCCGCCAGCACGGTCTCGAAGATCTTCTTGTCGGCATCGCTGAGCTTGCTCCATGTCGGCCCACCGACGATCGTCAGCAGCGCGTCGGTGATATGGCCCGTCAGCACGATGTATTTTTGCACCTCGTAGAACTTCTTGGCATCAATAGTCGGTAGCGGGTTTTCCTGCGCGTCCACCGTGCCGTTCTGCAGCGCGAGGTAGACCTCGGCGAACGCGATCGGTGTCGGATTGGCGCCGACTGCGCGCGGAAACATCGTGTACAGCGGCGCATCCGGAACGCGGATCTTCAGCCCCTTCATGTCCTCGGGCTTGTTGATCGACTTGTTCGAGGTGACCTGCCGTTCGCCGTAATAGGTGATCGCGACCACCTTGTTGCCACCACTCTTGGCGCGGTAACCCTCGGAAAGCTCAGCGAACAGCGGGCTCGTCGAGAACGCTTTCCAGTGGTTGTAGTCACGAAACATGTAGGGAGCGCCTCCGATCGCGATCGGACCGTAGGTCCGTCCGGCGAACAGTTGCCCGGTGTAGATGATGTCGACGGTGCCCAGCGTCAGGCCCTGGTTGATGTCGGTTTCCTTGCCGAGTGTGGAGGCCGGGAAGACCTCGACCGTGTAGCGATTGTTGGTGCGCTTGGCGATCTCGCCGGCGGCCCATACGGCCGCGGTGTGATACGGCTCGCTGGTCTCGTAAACATGCGCAAACTTGAGCTTGGTCTGCGCGCTGGCGCCGCCCACCGAGAGCACGGCAATCGCCGCCACCGCCACCCAGCGCATCAGCGCGCTGCCTACCTTTCGTTTGATGCTGTGCTTCATGTCTCCTCCGTGTCAAAAGTTGCATCCCCGCGCGTATCACATCGTCGCGCCGAGTTGCCAGGGTACGAACTCGCTCTGGCCGTAGCCGAAGCGCTCGCTCTTAGACTGCGCGCCCGAGGCGGTCGCCAGTATCAGGTCGAACAGGCGCTCGCCGACCTCTTCGATCGACGCCGCGCCGTCGGCGATCTCGCCGCAGTTCAGGTCGATATCTTCCTCCTGCCGTTGCCACAGTTCGCTGTTGGTCGAAAGCTTCAGCGAGGGCGACGGCGCGCAACCGTAGGCCGAGCCGCGTCCGGTGGTGAACACGATCATGTTGGCTCCGCCGGCCACCTGACCGGTCGCCGAGACCGGGTCGTAGCCCGGTGTGTCCATGTAGACGAATCCCTTCGCGCTTACCGGCTGAGCGTATTCGTAGACATCGATCAGATTGGTCGTACCACCCTTGGCCACCGCACCCAGCGATTTCTCGAGGATCGTCGTCAGGCCGCCTGCCTTGTTGCCAGGCGACGGGTTGTTGTTCATCTCGCCGTGGTTGCGCGCGGTGTAGTCCTCCCACCAGCGGATGCGCGTCAGCAGCTTCTCGCCGATCTCGCGCGTGACCGCACGTCGTGTCAACAGGTGTTCGGCACCGTAGATCTCGGGCGTCTCCGACAAGATGGCCGTGCCGCCGTGCGCCACCAGCCGGTCCACTGCATTACCAAGCGCCGGATTCGCCGTGATGCCGGAGTAGCCATCGGAGCCCCCGCACTGCAGCCCGAGCGTCAGGTGACTTGCCGGCACTGGCGTCCGTTCGATCCGGTCGGCCGCAGGCAGCATCTCTTGCACCAGCGCGACGCCGCGCTCGATCGCCTTGGCAGTACCGCCGACGTCCTGCATGTTGTAGCGCGCGATGCGGTCGCTCTCGTGCAGGTCTTCGGCGCCGAACAGCGACGTGATCTGGTTGGCCTCGCAGCCGAGACCGACGAAGATCACGGCCGCGACGTTGGGATGGCGCGCATAGCCGGCCATCGTCCTGCGCAGCACCTGCATGCTCTCGCCCATGTCCATGCCGCAGCCGGTGCCGTGCGTCAATGCGATCACCCCGTCGACGTTCGGATACGGTGCGAGCGCATCGGGAAAGATGTCGCGACGGAAGCGATCGGCAATCGCGCGCGACACGGTCGCCGAACAATTGACGCTGGACAGGATCGCGACGTAGTTGCGCGTGGCCACGCGGCCGTCGGGCCGCACGATACCCATGAAGGAAGCAGGAGCGGCAACCGCCGGCGTCGGATGAACATCGGCGCAGAACGCGTAATCGCGCTCGAACGCGCCGTGCTCGGCACCGATGCCGAGGTTGTGCAGGTGCACGTGCTCGCCGGGCCGGATGTCGCGCGTCGCGAATCCGATGATCTGGTTGTAGCGTCGCACCGGGCTGCCGGCCGCGATCGCGCGTGTGGCCACCTTGTGCCCTGGCGGCACCATGCCGATCACCGTGACGCCTTCCGACTTGATCAGCGTGCCGCTCAGCAGCTGGCGGCGGGCAATCACCACATCGTCGGCCGGATTGAGCCGAAGTACGAGCGGAACATCCTGCAGCATGATCTTCCTCCAGAACCTATCTCAGGATCCCCGGTGGTCGCGGCGGGGTCGCATGGGGTGCAGGGCTAGGCGTGGCGAGGGGACCATTGCGTGTGCAAGGACCGAGCCGCAACAACGCCATGCGCCCCATGCGACCCCGCCCCGCAGGGTTGCCACGAGAAGCGGGCGTCTGCGGCGTTGGCCGGCTCGGCCGTAGGCTCGGCTACTGTCCTTCGCCAGCCGCCTTGCATCCGCCCGCTTCTCGTGGCAACGCGATCCATCGAGGATCCTGAGATAGGTTCTACTGAAACTGCCGCGGCAGCCACAGGCTGATCGACGGCAGGTAAGTCACCAGCCCCAGGCTGACCAGCAGCGGTACCAGCCAGGGCAGGATCGCCATTGTCGTCCGTTCGATGGACAGCTTGGCCACCCGTGCGAGCACAAACAGCACCAGTCCCATCGGCGGATGCAGCAGCCCGATCATCAGATTCAACACCATGATCAACCCGAAGTGAACTGGGTCGATTCCCAACTGCTTGACTATCGGAAGCAGGATCGGTACCAGAATCGTGATCGCCGCAGTCGGCTCGAGGAAGCAGCCGACGAACAGCATCAGCAGATTGGCTAGCAGGAGGAACATCCACGGATCCGTGGTAAACGCCAGTACCCACGATGCAATCATCTCCGTGGTGCGCGTCACGGTCAGCATCCATCCGAAGATTGACGCCGCCGCGACGATCATCAGCACGATCGACGTCGTCTCGACGGTGTCCATCGAGACCTTGATCAGCATTTTCCAGTTCAGGGTCCGGAACCAGAAGATGCCGAGGAACAGCGCCCACACGCAGGCGGCTATCGCTCCCTCGGTGGCGGTGAACACGCCGCTCGTCATGCCGCCGATCAGCAACACCGGCGTCATGATCGGCAGCACGGCATTGAATCGGAAGGCGCGGTCCGCGATCAGCAATGCGATCAGCACACTCACCACGGTGGGCACCTGCGGAAGATCGGCCTTGGTCGTCATCACCCAGATGATGACGGGAAACAACGCGACGACGATCAGTTCCGCAAACGCCTTGATGACGCGCGTCCACTCGAAACGGATATCCCCGCCCCACTTGTTCTTGTGCGCGAAGTAGGCGACCGTGAACATCATCAGCAGTGCCATCACCACTCCCGGCAAGATGCCCGCCAGGAACAGCGCGCCGACTGACACGTTCGCGAACATCGCGTAGATCACGAACGGCAACGACGGCGGAATGATGGGCCCGAGGGTGGCCGATGCCGCGGTGACGCCGACCGAAAACTCGGCGCTGTAGCCGTGGTCTCGCATCGCCTTGATCTCGATCGTGCCTAGGCCGGCCGCATCACCGATGGCGGTGCCGGACATGCCGGCGAAGATCACCGAGCCCAGCACGTTCACGTGGCCGAGCCCGCCGCGCAGCCAGCCGACCAGCGACAGTGCGAAGTTGTAAATGCGGTTGGTGATTCCGGCCGAATTCATCAGGCTGCCGGCGAGGATGAAGAAGGGCACCGCCAGCAGCGGGAACGAGTCGATCCCGTTGACCATGCGGTGGATGACCACAAAGTCCGGCACCATGCCGGTGGCCATCACGAAGATCAGCGACGAGCCCGCCATGGCGATCGCGACCGGGATGCCGCTGCCCATCAACGCGAGGAACAGCAGCTTGAACGCGCCCGGGCTCATGCCGCCGCCCGCTGCACTTTGTCCACATTGCCCACAATGACGGCGCCATCGGCCAGCTCGGGCTGCTCGAGTACCGAAGCCCCGCGCCGCCAGTTCAGCCGGGCCACCATCACTGCCCGCCACGTCATCAGCGCAAAGCCAGCCAGCACCACGCTGTACATCAGGCCGATCGGCAGATCGACCACTGCCATCCGCTGCTCGCCAATGCGCTGTATCAGCAGGTAGGTCAGCCACGTCGCATAAACGAAGAACGCGATCCGCGCCCCGTCAACCAGCGTCGACATCACGCGCATCAGCCGTTTCGGCAGAATGCGATAGAAGAAGTCGACGTGAATATGGTTGTTCTTGCGCACGCTGACGCTGGCGCCGACGAAGACCGTGCAGATCAGCAGATAGCGCGCTATTTCTTCCGTCCAGCCGGCGGAGTCGTTCAGCACGTAGCGGGTGAAGAACTGCAGGAACACCGTGGCGGCGAGCAGCCAGAAGAATCCGAACGAGAGCCAGTCCTCGAAGCGGTAGACGCCGAGGTCGATCGGCTCGTCGTGCACGTCGAACTCACCGCTGGCGGTGAGGACATGCTCCTGCGTGGAATCGGACGTCACTCGGTGAACCTCATCTCTGGCGCGCGCGGACACGGTGGCTGTCCGGGCGGATTGCCGCTTCAACGTTTGGCACCTGCACTCCAGCTGCGCTGGAAACGTCGGGCGGCCGCGTCCATGTGACGTCGCATCGCCAGCCTGGCCGCCCCCTGATCGTGATTCTCGATCGCGTTCATCACGGCGGTGTGCTCCGCGATTGCTGCAGCCCACAGATCGGGCGTATCGAAGTGATGCTCGAGCCGCAGGAACAGCGGCCCGGTGCGCTGATCCCACAGCGTGCGGACGGCCAGGGCGAGCGCACTGTTCGCGCTGGCTTCGGCGATCTCGAGGTGGAATCGTCGATCGTTGTCCAGCGGCATCCTGCGGCTCCGCCGGTCGCGGTCCATGGCGGTGAGCGCGGCCTTGATGCGTCTCAACTGCACGGGACTGGCATGGCGCGCCGCGAGCGCGGCGCATTCGGATTCGAGCAGCCTGCGCGCCGCGATCAGTTCAAATGGACCCGAGTCACCGGGCAGCGGATGGCTGCGCACAGCGGGCGGCCGTCGGTGCGTCACGTAGACCCCCGAGCCGACGCGCACCTCGACATAGCCTTCGACCTCGAGCGCAATCAGTGCCTCGCGCACCGACGGCCGGCTCACCTTCAGCTGGCGCGCCAGATCACGTTCCGGCGGCAGTCTTTCGCCGGGGCCGTATTCACCGCGCCGGATCAGTCGCGCGATCTCATCGGCGATGCGGCGGTACAGCCGCTGCGGTTCGACGGCCTTGATCGGCATGATGAGGAATCGAGCTCCAGAACGAGGGTCGCGCGGCTGGACAGTGCGCGGTGCCGCCGCTTACACTGCCGCGCACTGGTCAATTGGTCAGACCAATTGCGCGGCTAGCTTCACATGCACTCCACGGGGTGTCAAGCCGCGCCACGATAACAGGGACGCATGATGGCGGGGCGGTTGCAGGACAAATCGGCACTGGTCACCGCGGCCGGCCAGGGGATGGGACGCGCCGCGGCTGTTGCCTTCGCCCGCGAGGGCGCCCGGGTCACCGCCACCGATCTCAAGCCCGAACTTCTGGCGCAATTGCCCGCCGGGATAACGACCCGGACGCTCGATGTACTCGACGACAAGGCGGTCGCGCAGGCCGTGCGCGAACTCGGCGCGGTCGACATCCTGTTCAACTGCGCGGGCTACGTGCACCAGGGAACGATCCTCGACTGTTCCATCGACGATTGGGACTTCAGCTTCGACCTGAACGTACGCAGCATGTTCGTGCTGACCAAGGCGATGCTGCCGCAGATGATCGGCGCCGGCGGCGGGGTCATCCTGAACATGGCTTCGGTTCTGGGGGCGCACAAGGCGGCGCCGAATCGGCTCGCCTACGCCGCGAGCAAGGCGGCGGTCGTCGGCTTCACGCGCGCTCTGGCGATCGATCATGTCAAGCAGGGAATACGCGTCAATTGCGTTTGCCCCGGCACAGTCGATACGCCGTCACTCGGCGACCGCATCAAGGCGTTCGCCGATCCCGAGCAGGCGCGTCGCGACTTCGTCGCGCGTCAGCCGATGGGTCGACTGGCGACGGCCGAGGAGATCGCCGAGACTTTTTTATATCTGGTGTCCGATGAATCGTCCTTCATGACCGGCCAGGCGATCTTTGTCGACGGCGGCATGAGTCTTTAGGTGGCGGAAGGCCAACGATGAAGCTACTTCGCTATGGACCGGCTGGTTTCGAGAAGCCCGGGCTGCTGGACTCGAAGGGTGCGATCCGCGACCTCTCGGGCGTGGTCGACCATGTGACCAGTGCACATCTGGGCGACAAGGAACTCGCGCGATTGCGCAAGATTCACCCCGACTCGCTGCCGCTGGTCCCCGGTAAGCCGCGACTGGGTGTGCCCTATCTCGGCATCAGCAAGTTCATCGCGATCGGACTTAACTACGCCGATCACGCGGCCGAGTCCGGCGTGCCGGTGCCGACGGAGCCGATCCTGTTCTCGAAGGCGACCACCTGCATCAACGGGCCGAACGATGACATCGTGATTCCGCGCAACTCGACCAAGACCGACTGGGAGGTCGAGCTCGGCGTCGTGATCGGCAAGACGGCACAGTACGTCTCGCAGGACCGCGCGCTCGACCATGTGGCCGGCTACTGCGTGATCAACGATGTCTCCGAACGGAATTTCCAGCTTGAGCGTGGAAGTCAGTGGGATCGTGGCAAGGGCTGCGACACGTTTGGCCCGATCGGTCCGTACCTGGTCACGCGCGACGGTGTGCCCGATCCACAGACGCTCGACATGTGGCTCGATGTGAACGGTCAGCCGATGCAGCGCGGCAATACGCGTACGATGATCTTCGGTGTCGCGCACCTGGTCAGCTACGTGAGCCAGTTCATGACGCTGCTGCCCGGAGACATCATCACGACCGGCACGCCGCCGGGCGTCGGCATGGGACGCAAGCCGCCGCAGTTTCTGAAGCCCGGCGACGTCGTCACGCTCGGCATCGCCGGACTCGGCGAGCAGCGCCAGCACGTGCGCGCAAGCGCCTGATCGCGTGTCGGGCGAGTCCGGGCCGGTGCGGCGCGTTCACGCAGCGCCGCTGACGCACTGGGCCGAGCGCTGCCTGCAGCGTGTCGGTCTCAATTCCGTCGACGCCCACACCGTGGCGCACGCACTGGTGCAGACGAACCTGTGGGGCATCGATACGCATGGAGTCGCGCGCCTCGGCCACTACCTCGCCCGCATCCGCGCCGGCTCGATCGCCCCGGTGCCAATCATGCGAATCGAAGACACCGGACCGTGCACGGCGACAATGGACGGCGGCCATGGACTCGGCATCGTCGTCTGCACCGCTGCGATGGAGCACGCGATCGGCATGGCACGAGGCCAGGGCGTCGGCATCGTCGGGATCGGAGAGTCGTCGCACTGCGGCGCGATCGGGCTTTACACACGGCAGGCCGCCGTCGCGGGTTTGATCGGTGCGGCGTTCACGCATTCCAATTCAATCGTCGCGCCGGCCGGTGGGAAGCAGAAGCTGTTGGGCACCAATCCACTGTCGATCGCTTTTCCCAGACTCGACGGGCCGCCGATCTGCCTCGACATGGCCACCAGTTCGATACCATGGAACCGCGTGCTGAATGCGCGGCGCGAGCAGCAGCCGCTTCCGCCGAATGTCGCGATCGACGAGCGGGGCGCGGTCACCGGTAATGCCGAGGATGCGGCGTCGCTGCTGCCGCTCGGCGGTTACGAATACGGCCACAAGGGCTACGCGCTGGCGCTGATGATCGAACTGCTGTGCGGCCCGCTGAACGGCATGCCGTACGCCGACCGCATCACTCCGATGTACGGCGATCTGCAGGCGCAGCGCCATCTCGGATCGCTGGTGATGGCGATCGACCCGGCACGCTTCGCGGGCGGGCCGACGCTTTCCGCTGCAGTGCGCGACCTGATCGCCACCCTCCATCGGCAGCCCGGGGACGTGCAGTATCCGGGCGAGCCAGAGGAGCGGCGCGCGGCGGTCCGCGGGCGGGAAGGAATTCCGATTGAATCGGGCCTGTGGGCCGAGTTCGCCGAGTGGTCATCGCGCCTCGAACTTCCGTTGCCGGAGGCGACATGAGACAGGATCTGCTGCTGATCGCTCCGCTCTATGGACCGAGCCAGGCACGCCTGGAAGCGGTCTACGAGGTGCATCCGCTGTGGGAGGCTACCGATCGCGACGGACTGCTGACCCGAATCGCGCCCCGTGTCGAGATAGCGGTGACGACCGGCGGGACGGGGGCGTCGCGCGAACTGATCGAGCGGCTACCGCAACTCAAGCTGATCGCCTGCTTCGGCGTCGGCGTCGATGCGATCGACCTCGCCGCGGCGCGCGAACGCGGCGTTGCCGTGACCAATACACCGGACGTGCTGACCGACGATGTCGCAGACCTCGCAATCGGATTGATGCTGGCGGCCATGCGCGGCATCGCCGTCGCCGACCGCTATGTACGCGCCGGCCGCTGGCTGCGGGCCAACATGGGGCTGCAGTCGAAGGTCAGCGGCAAGGCGCTGGGCATCGTCGGTATGGGCCGAATCGGCCAGGCGATCGCTCGCCGAGCCGCCGCCTTCGAGATGTCGATCGCATGGACCGGTCCGCGCGCGAAGGCGCTGCCATGGCGCTATGAGCCCGATCTGGTTGAGCTCGCGCGCTCGGTCGATGTGCTGATCGCGGCCTGCCCCGGAGGGGAGGCGACGCGCGGACTAATCAGCCGCGCCGTGCTGGAAGCGCTCGGACCGAAGGGCGTGTTCGTCAACGTCGCGCGCGGCTCGGTCGTCGACGAAATGGCGCTGGTCGAACTGCTGACCGCACGCCAGCTCGGCGGTGCCGGACTCGACGTATTCGCTCACGAGCCCAAGGTGCCGGAGGCATTGCTCACGCTCGACCATGTCGTGCTGCAGCCGCACCAAGCAAGTGCAACCCGTGAAACGCGCGCGGCGATGGGACAACTCGTCATCGACAACGTCGCTGCCTTCGTCGCCGGCCGCCCCCTTCTCACTCCCGTTGGCTGAGGCCAACATGCAGCGGCGTGACGATGACGCCGAGTGCCACGCCGTTGACGCGAATGTTCTCCTTGGCGAGTTCCTTGGCGAGCCCGCGCGTGAAAGCAGGCGCGCCATACCAGCGCGCCGCAGATGGAGGCATTCCGCGCTTCAGTCCCCATGGGCCGGCTGGGCAGCGCCGAGGAGTGCACGGGGGCGTATCTTTACCTCGCCTCGGACACTTTGAGCGGCTACGTCACCGGCCAGATCCTCGAAGTCAACGGTGGCCAGTTGATGCCGAGAATGTCCGCGGGGGCCGAGGCGATCCCTCGCGAGCCGCATGAGGAGATCGCGATGGTCCAGTGCATCCAGGCCCGCAGTACGCAAGACCATCGCCGTGGCGGGTTTCGCGGTCGCGCTTGCGCTCACCGTCGGGACCGCGCGCGCCGATGGCACCGGCTGGTTCACGGCGGATCAGGTGAGTGCCGGTCGCTGGGCCTACGAGCAGCGCTGCGCGACCTGCCACGGAGCGGATCTCGACGGCAGCGGCGCGCCCGCGCTGAAGGGTACGGCCTTCAATGCGCAGTGGAACGGCAAGACCCTGCAGCAGTTCTACTGGTACGTCCATAGTCAGATGCCGCTGGGTGCGGCCGGCACACTGAAGGGTCAGGACTACGCCAACGTGGTCGCGTTCATCCTGTCGCGCAGTGGGCTGCGCGCGGGAACGGAGAAACTCACGGTGCGATCGCCGATGGGCCGCGTGATGGAGCTGACCGATGCGCAGTCCGCCGCGGCGCCACGCTCGACTGCGCCGACCGCGCCGCTGGTAATGGGCGCGCTGATCGGAACACTGCACCAACCGACCAGCAATCGCCCGACGCAGGCCGAGCTGGACGGTGCCGACGCGGCCACCGGCAGCTGGCTGATGTACAACAAGGGCTATCGCGGCGAACGGTATTCGACGCTGACGCGCGTGAACACCGCGACCGCGAAGAACCTGCGGGCCGTGTGCATGTTCCAGCTCGGCGAGCTCGGGACATTCTCGACCGGCCCGGTCGTCTACGACGGCATGCTGTACGCGACGACGCACCTCGGAACCTACGCGATCGATGCCAGCACCTGCGAGCGCAAGTGGACCCATCATCATGTCGCGGTCGGGCCCGAAATGAACGCGACCAACAAGGGTGTCGCGCTGCACGCCGGACGCGTGATCCGCGGTACGCAGGACGGTTTCCTGTATGCGCTCGACGCGAAGACCGGCGCGATGCTGTGGAAGCGGCAGATCGCCGACTGGCGCATCGGCGAAGGCATCGGGGCGGCACCGACCGTCTGGAATGGACTCGTCTACATCGCCAAGGCCGGCGGCGACTGGGGCATCCAGGGCCGGCTGATGGCCTTCAAGGTCGAGGACGGTTCGCCCGCGTGGCACTTCGACCTGATACCGACCGGCAACGAAACCGGCGCCGATACCTGGCAGACGCCGGGCAGTGCGCAGCACGGTGGCGGCGCCGCGTGGACGGCCTACGCGCTCGACCGCGAGACCGGGACCATCTTCCTACCGGTCGGCAACCCGGGGCCCGACTATCAAAGAGCAATGCGCAAGGGTGACAACCTTTTCACGATCTCGGTGGTCGCGCTCGACGCGAAGGCAGGCACGCTCAAGTGGTGGTACCAGCTGCGCGCCAACGACGATCACGACTGGGACGCGACCAACGTTTCGCTGTTCGACAGCCGCGGCCGCAAGCTGCTGGCCACCTCGGGCAAACAAGGCATCCTGCACGTGGTCGATCGGGCGTCGGGCAAGCTGGTGTTCAAGCTGCCGGTCACCACCGTTCTGAATCAAGACGTTCCGCTCACCGCCGAAGGCGTGCGCGTGTGTCCGGGGGCCGGCGTCCAGTGGAACGGCGCGGCGCACAGCCCGGTCACTGGCCTGCTCTACATCAACGCGATCGACTGGTGCACGGTGTTCAAGCTCGGCAAGGAACCGACGTGGGAAGCGACCGTTCCCTACACCGGACTTGCCAACGGCTTTGGCACCAACGATCCGACCAGCCAGTGGGCCGGATGGATCAACGCCGTTGATCCGAAGACCGGAAAAATGGCATGGCGCGTGAAGACCCCGTCTCCGATGTACGCAGCGATCACGTCGACCGCCGGCGGCGTGCTGTTCACCGGCAATCTGGAGGGAGAGTTCCTCGTACTCGACGCGCGCAACGGCAAGTCGCTGTATCGATTCAATACCGGCGGACCGATCGCCGGCGGCATCGTCACGTGGGAACAGCAGGGGCGTCAGTACGTCGCGGTTGCTTCAGGCCACAGCGGCGGTTCGATCCCAGTATCGGGCAGCACGACGATCGTCGTGTTCTCGTACTGACCGCGCCGGCGGCGCGGCCTACTCCTTGACCGCGCCGGTCATGCCGGAGACATAGTGCTCGACGAAGAAGGAATACAGGATCGCCACCGGAAGCGAGCCGAACAGCGCGCCGGCCATCAGCGAGCCCCAGTGATAGACGTCGCCTTCGACCAGCTCGGTGATGACGCCGACCGGAACGGTTTTCACCTCGGATGACGAGATGAAGGTCAGCGCGTAGATGAACTCGTTCCACGACAGCGTGAAGGCGAAGATGCCCGCCGAGATCAGCCCGGGCACGGCCAGCGGCAGGATGATCTTCAGCAGGATCTGCAGGCGGCTCGCGCCATCGATCAGCGCGCACTCCTCGAGTTCATACGGGATCGAGCGGAAGTACCCCATCAGCAACCAGGTGCAGAACGGGATCAGGAAGGTCGGATACGTCAGGATCAGCGCGAGGCGCGTGTCGAATAACTGGAATTTGTAGACGATGGCTGCCAGCGGGATGAACAGGATCGACGGTGGCACCAGGTAGGCGAGGAAGATGCTCATGCCTACGTAGCGCGAACCGTGGAATCGCAGCCGTTCGATGGCATAGGCGGCCAGCACGCTGCAGAAGAGTGACAGCCCGGTGGACACCACCGACACCAGCATCGTGTTCCACAGCCACTCCGGATATGCCGTCTCGAACAGCAGCTTCTTGATGTGGGCGAGCGTCGGATTGATGACCCAGAACGGGTTGCCTTCGCGTGACAGCAGTTCGGCGTTCGGCTTGAACGTGGTGATCGCCATCCAGTAGAACGGGAACAGCAGCACGAACAGGAACGCCGCAAGAGGCAGATACACCGTGACGATGCGGCGGCGCGTCGACTCGAGGTATTTCATGCCCTGCGAGTCGGCGGTCTCAGGGGTGGCAGGCACCTCGAGCTGTTCGGCGGCGCTCATTTGTCCTGCCCACCCTGCTGCCACGCGCGGCGCTGAAGGCCGAAATAGCTGAACAGGATCGCCGCCATCAGGAAGGGCACCATCGCGGTCGCGAGCGCCGCGCCTTCACCGAGCGAGCCGCCCGGGATCGCCCGCTGGAAACTCAGCGTCGCCATCAGATGCGTGGCATTCAGCGGTCCGCCACGCGTCAGCACGTAGATCAGCTGGAAGTCGGTGAACGTGAACAACACCGAAAACGTCATCACCACCGCGATGATCGGCGTCAGCAGCGGCAGCGTCACGAAACGGAACTGCTGCCATGGCGTCGCGCCATCGAGGCTCGCGGCTTCGTAGAACGACGGCGAGATCGTCTGCAGGCCCGCCAGCAGGCAGATCGCCACGAATGGCACACCGCGCCAGATATTGGCCGCGATCACGGACAACCGGGCCAGCCAGGGTTCGCCGAGGAAATCGATGTATCGGTCGATCCAGCCGAGCTTGACGAGCGTCCAGCTGATGATCGAGAACTGCGAGTCGTAGATCCACCAGAAGGCGATCGCCGACAGCGCGGTCGGTACGATGAACGGCAGCAGCACGATCGCGCGGATGAACGACTTGAATGGCAGATGCTTATTCAGCAGCAGAGCCAGCCACAGGCCGAGGACGAACTTGATGACGCTGGCGACGATCGTATAAAACAGGGTGTTGAAGACGGATAGCCGGGTCACCGCGTCGCCCCAGAGAAACTCGTAGTTCTCCAGTCCGATCCATTCGCCGCCGCGGCCGATCTTCGTGTCGGTGAAACCCAGCCAGGTACCCAGCCCAAGCGGATAGGTTAGGAACAACAGCAGCACCAGCGCCGCGGGCAGCATGAACAGCAGCCCAAGAAAATTGCGGCTTTCCAGCAGGCGACTCAGCGCGCCGCTTCGAGGAGCGGCGATGGGGATGGGAGCGCTACTCACATCGGTCCGATTCGCAGAGCGTGAGGTCCGCGCATGGCAGCGCCCAATATGGCGCTGCAATGCGGCGGGCAGCCTCAGACCTTGTAATACCGCTCGGCGCGTTTCTGCGCGCGCTCGGCGGCTTCCTTCGGCGTCTTCGATCCCGACGCCGCCTCGGCCACCATGTTGACGACGATGAAGTCGGCCAATGCACCGGCCGACGCATAGCCCATCTTGCCGGCGTATCCGCTCGGCCACATGTTCCTCATCACATCGCGGTAAGGGGTGATCTTCGGGTCCGACGTCCAGATCGGATTCTTCTCGTAGGCCATTAGCGCCGGCGCGGTATAGCCGATCGAGGCCACGACCCAGGGATTCATCTGCTCGTCTTCCATCATGAAGCGCAGGAACTCCTTGGCCGCCTTCGGGTACTTGGTGTACTTGAAGATCATCTGGTTGAAGAACAGCTGATATTCGCTCGGCTTGCCGACCGGGCCGACCGGCATGTTCGAATGGTTGATGTCCGCGGCCATTTCAACCAGCTTCGGGTCCTTCGAGGTCTTGGTGGCGTAATAGACAGAGATGCCGTTGTTGGTCAAAGAGATCTGGCCGTCGAGGAAGGCCTTGTTGTTGTTCGGGTCGAGCCACGACAGCGTGCCAGGAATGAAAGTCGCATAAAGTTCCTTGGCATATTCGAGCGCACGGAGCGTTTCCGGACTATCAATGACGACCTTATTGTCCTTGTCGACGATCTTGCCACCGAAGGCCCAGGTCAACCAAAGCGCCCAACCACCGTCGCCAGTCGCATTGCCGAGCGCGAATCCGGGCGGAGTGCCTTTCTCCTTCAATGCCTTGCAGAGTTTCAGGAACCCGTCGGTGTCTTTCGGAAAGGTGTTGAAGCCCGCTGCCTTCACATGGCTCTCGCGGTAGACCATGCACACGCCGGCGACTCCGAGCGGGACACCAATCCAGTTCTTGCCATCGGGCCGCAGGTACGGATCGCAGACCGGATAAAAGCCGCCGTATTTCTTGCCGAGGTAGGTGCAGACGTCGGTCACGTCGAGCAGCTTGTCCGGATACAGATTGGCGTCGTCGTTGGTCGACAGGATGATGTCCGGTCCCGCACCGGTGTTGGCGGCAACCGCGGCTTTCGGCCGCACGTCTTCCCAGCCTTCCGCATCGACGCGCACTTCGATGCCGTACTTCTCCGAGAACTTCTTGACGTTTGCGAGGTACTGGTCCTCGTCACCCTGCACGAAGCGCTTCCACCGCAGCACGCGCAGCTTCGCGCCCTTTTCCGGCGTGTTGCTCCATTGCGCTTCGGCATCCTTGACCCAGATGAGGGGCCCGACTGTCGCGCCGGCCGCAACGCCGGCAGTGGTCTTCAGGAACTCCCGTCGTTTCAGCTGCTTCATGCATTGCCTCCTTCAGTGATGGCTCGCCGGTTTCGTCCGGTCGTTGTCAAGCCGCAAGGCGTTTGCCGCTCGCGGAATCAAAAAGGTGTGCGCGCGGTGCGTCCGGCACCAACGTGATGTGGTCACCCGGGCGCACATTGGTGCGGTCGCGGATCGTTGCCGTTATTTCCTGCTCGATGAAGCGGCAGTAGATCTGTGTGTCGGCACCGGTGGGCTCGACCACCACAACCTCGACCGGAAGTCCGTTCGCGCCGACCGCCCAGTGCTCGGGTCGTATCCCGTAGAGCACCGACTGTCCTTCCTGCGCAGGCGAGTCGTGCGCAAGCGACAGGCGGTTGCCGTTGGGAAAGACGATGTCTGAGCCGTTGCCGCGACGTTGCACCGAGCCGGGCAACAGGTTCATCGCCGGCGAGCCGATGAACCCCGCCACGAAGGTATTGGCCGGATTATCGTAAAGATCGAGCGGCCCGCCGGTTTGCTCGACGACTCCGTCCTTCATCACGACGATCTTGTCGGCCATCGTCATCGCCTCGATCTGGTCGTGCGTGACGTAAACCGACGTGGTCTGCAGGCGCTGATGCAGTTCCTTGATCTCGGTGCGCATCTGCACGCGCAGCTTGGCGTCGAGGTTGGACAGCGGCTCGTCGAACAGGAACACCTGCGGGTCGCGCACGATCGCGCGCCCCATTGCGACGCGCTGGCGCTGGCCTCCGGACAACTGGCGCGGATAACGGTCGAGCAGTTTGCCGAGGCCGAGGATGTCGGCGGCGCGGGCAACGCGCTTGTCGATCTCCGCCTTCGTGGCGTTGGCCAGCCGCAGGCTGAACGACATGTTGTCCCGCACGGTCATGTGTGGATAAAGCGCGTAGTTCTGGAACACCATCGCGATGTCGCGTTCCTTCGGCGCCATGCGATTGACGACGCGGTCGCCGATCAGGATCTCGCCGTCGGTGATCTCTTCCAGTCCGGCGATCATGCGCAACAGCGTCGTCTTGCCACAGCCGCTGGGGCCGACCAGCACGGCGAAATCACCGTCGGCGATGTCGATGTCGACGCCGTGGATGACGGTCGTTCCGCCGAAACGCTTGGCAACGCCGCGAATTGCGACCTGCGCCATGTCGTGTGTCTCCTCGCGCGGCACCGGAACGCCGCCGGTTTGATCAAGCCGGGATCTTCGTCCCTTGAATCACAGGATACATGGGGCGTCCTGTCCTCGCCCAGTGCACGATGTTCAGCGCTGCCTTGCGCCGCAGTTCGATCTCCGCCGCTCCCGAATAGAAGGCCGCATGCGGACTCAGCACCACACGGGGGTGGCGAGCCAGCGGATGGTCGGTCGCCAGCGGCTCGGTCGGCACCACGTCGAGCGCCGCGCCGTCGAGCCGTCCTTCGTCCAGCGCGCGCAGCACGGCGTCGACGTCGACCACGGCGCCGCGCGCGGTGTTGACCAGCATGCTGCCGCGCTTCATGCGGGCGAGCAGTTTGCTGCCCACCATGCCGCGCGTCTCGTCGTTCAGAGGCACGTGCAGCGAAACAATGTCGCTGCGCTCGAACAGCGCGTCGAGCGTCACCCGCTCGACATACGCCGGGAAGTCGCCGTCGATGATGTAGGGATCGCAGGCGATCACCTGCCCGAAGCAGTTGCGCGCGAGGTGTGCGTAGCGCTTGCCGATGCGGCCCAGTCCGAGGATGCCGACTGTCATCTCGCTGGCGCGCCGGATCGTGCCCGGCGAGAGATAACTCCAGCGTCCGGCACGCACGTCGCGATCGTAGATCGCCAGGTGACGCAGCAACGCGAGCGACATCGCCAGCGCATGAGTGGCCACCTCGCCGACGCCGTAGTCCGGAGAATTGGCGACCCAAACGCCGTGGCGCGCACAGGCCGCGGTGTCGACCGTGTCGTAGCCCGCGCCGTAGCGGCTGACGATGCCGATGCGCGGCAGCGCTGCGAGCACACGTTCGGTCACCGGCGCGTACTGCAGCAGCAGCGCATCGCAGCCCGCTGCCGCCTCGATCAGCTGGTCCTCGGTACGGCACTGTGCGTCGGCCAGCTCAATGCCGGCCTCGCCGAAGATGCCGCGCTCGAGCGTGATATCCGGAAAATCGAAGTCGGTCACGAGCGCCTTCATCGGCCGCGTCGCCTCCAGCAACTGCGCTCGTGATCGTCGACCATGCCGGTTGCCTGCATGAACGCGTAGCAGATGGTCGAGCCGACGAACTTGCAGCCGCGCGCCTTCAGCGCCTTGCTCATCGCATCGGACTCAGGGCTGCTGGCCGGGGCGTCCCGGTAGTCGTCCCAACGGTTGACGATCGGCCGTCCGCCGGTGAACGACCACAGAAAGCGGTCGAGCGAGCCGAACTCGTCGCGGATGGCGCGCACTGCGCGCGCATTCAGCACCGTCGCCTCGACCTTGGCGCGGTTGCGCACGATCGCGGGATTCTTCAGCAGACGCTCGATGCGGGACGGCGTGTAGCGCGCCACGCGATCGGAGTCGAAGTTGTCGAACGCCTCGCGGTAGCCCGCGCGCTTGCGCAGGATCGTGCTCCACGACAGTCCCGCCTGCGCGCCTTCGAGGATCAGCATTTCGAACAGATGCCGGTCGTCGTGCGACGGCACGCCCCACTCTTGATCGTGATACTCGACCATCAGCGGATCTTCGCCGGCCCATCCGCACCGGCGTCGCTTTGCCGACGAGACGGAAGCCGCGCTCATTGCAATCAGTGATTGTCCTTGCCGACCGCCGCGCCACTCGATCCGACCAGAAAGTCGAGATCGGCGCCCTTGTCCGCCTGCAGAACGTGATCGAAATACAGCCGCGTGTAGCCGCGCGGCATCGGCGCCGCCGGCGGCTTCCAAGCAGAGCGGCGACGCGCGAGCTCGGCATCGTCGACTTCCAGATGCAGCCGACGCCGCGCGACATCGAGCTCGATGATGTCGCCATTGCGTACCAGCGCCAGGTTGCCACCGGCAGCGGCTTCCGGCGCGGCGTGCAGCACGACGGTGCCATAGGCGGTGCCGCTCATGCGAGCATCGGAAATGCGCACCATGTCGGTCACGCCCTGCTTGACCAGCTTGACCGGAATCGGCATGTTGCCGACCTCCGCCATACCGGGGTAACCCTTCGGCCCGCAGTTCTTCAGCACCAGAATATCTTCTGGTCGCACGTCAAGGGATTCGTCCTCGACCTTCGCGTGCATGTCCGCACTGTCCTCGAACACGACGGCGCGAGCCGCGATGCTGCATCAGCGCGGGCGTAGCCGCGGACGGCTTGATCACCGCGCCGTCGGGTGCGAGATTGCCGCGTAGCACCGCGATGCCCGCCTTCGCCTTGAACGGGTCGGCCAGCGGACGGATCACGCGACGCTTGTGCTCGCCCACGCCCTCGAGGTCGTAACGCGGCGCATCCTTGACGTTGTCCCAGATCGTGCGGCCGTTGACGGTCAGCGCATCGCGGTTCAGCACCGCGCCGAGCTCGCGCAGCACCGCCGGCAGCCCGCCCGCGTAGCAGAAGTCCTCCATCAGGTATTGGCCCGACGGCTGCAGGTCGACCAGGCACGGCAGGTCGTGCCCGAACGCGTCCCAGTCTTCCAGCGCGAGTTTCACTCCCGCGCGGCCGGCGAGCGCGAGCAGGTGAATCACCGCATTGGTGGAGCCGCCGATCGCGGCGTTGGTGCGGATCGCGTTCTCGAAGGCCGCGCGCGTCAGCACCTTCGACATCACGAGATCCTCTTCGACCATCTGCACGATGCGTCGCCCCGCCATGCGCGCCAGCACATTGCGACGGCCGTCGACTGCCGGATAGGCCGCGTTGCCCGGCAGGCCCATGCCGAGCGACTCGACCATGCAGGCCATCGTCGATGCGGTGCCCATCGTCATGCAATGGCCGTGCGAACGATGCATGCAGCTTTCGGCCTCGAAGAAATCCGCCTGCGACATCTGGCCTGCACGTACGGCCTCGCTCATCTGCCATACGCCGGTGCCAGAGCCGAGCTCGCCGCCGCGATACTTGCCCGACAGCATCGGCCCGCCCGACACACCGATGGCCGGCAGATCAACGCTGGCCGCCCCCATCAACAGCGCCGGGGTCGTCTTGTCACACCCCATCAAGAGAACCACACCGTCGAGCGGATTCGCGCGGATGGATTCCTCGACGTCCATGCTGACCAGGTTACGGAACAGCATCGTCGTCGGTCGCATCAACGTCTCGCCGAGCGACATCACCGGAAACTCGAGCGGGAATCCGCCGGCCTCGAGCACGCCCTGGCGTACCTGTTCGGCCAGCACGCGGAAATGCGTGTTGCACGGGGTGAGTTCAGACCACGTATTGCAGATGCCGATCACCGGCCGGCCGTCGAACTGGTCGTGCGGTATACCGCGGTTCTTGGTCCACGAGCGGTAGATGAAGCCGTCGCGATCGAGACGACCAAACCAGCTCTGGCTGCGGCGGGGCTTGCGGGACATCGGAGGGGGACCGGCGGAAAGTGGCGGCGAGTGTATCGGCGCCGCCCGCGCGGGTCAACGAAGAGCGGTCAAGTGGTCTGACCAATTTGAAGCGCCGAAGCGATATAGTCCTGCGGCGGCGCATCAGCCGCGTAGTAGCCATGCCAGGGGCGGGACCAACCATGAATCAACTGAATATGAAAGGCCGCGCGGCGATCATCACCGGCGGGGCCGCGGGCATCGGCCTGGCGATCGCACAGCGTCTGGTGGCGTCCGGTGCGCGCATCAGCTTGTGGGACCGGGATGCCGGTGCACTCGCCGATGCCGCGCGCGCTCTCGGAGGCGCGACGTACGTCGCCAGCGTCGACGTCACCAACGAGCCCGCGGTCGCCGCGGCATTTGCCTCGTCGCTGGACGCGCTGAACCGCATCGATGCGCTCGTCTGCAGTGCCGGCATTACCGGGCCGAACACGACGGTCGAGAAGTATCCGCTGGACGCATGGCGCGAGGTCATCGACATCAACCTCACCGGAGTCTTTCTCTGCAATCGCGTCGTTGTCCCTCACATGACGGCGAACAACTACGGTCGCATCGTCAACATCGCGTCGATCGCGGGCAAGGAAGGCAACCCGAACGCCAGTGCCTATAGCGCATCGAAGGCCGGCGTGATCGCACTCACCAAGTCGCTCGGCAAGGAGCTTGCAAAGACGGGCGTCCGCGTCAATTGCGTGACGCCGGCCGCGGTGAAGACCGGCATGTTCGCGCAGATGACCCAGGCCCACATCGATTTCATGCTGTCGAAGATCCCGATGGGACGCTTCGGCGGCGTCGAGGAGATCGCCGCGCTGGTGTCGTGGCTCGCCACCGAGGAATGCTCGTTTTCGACCGGCGCGGTGTTCGACCTGTCGGGCGGGCGCGCGGTGTACTGATGGCGGCGCGTTACGCCGCCGAGGATCTTCGCGCCATGGCGACTGGCATGCTGCTGGCCGCCGGCATGGACGCGCGCTTCGCACACGATGTGGCCGACGTGCTGATCGAGGGCGATCTGCTCGGGCACGACACGCACGGCCTGGCGCTGCTGGCGCCGTACCTGGCGGAACTTGATGCTGGCACGATGCGCAAACACGGCGAGGTCCGCGTTCTGAACGAGCGTGCGGCCTCGGTTCTGTGGGATGGCGACCGGCTGCCTGGCCCTTGGCTGACGTTGCGTGCCGTCGATGAAGCCATTGGACGCGCACAGCGCTGCGGTACCAGCACGGTGGTGATACGCCACAGCCATCACATCGCCTGCCTTGCGGCCTATCTGACGCGCGCGACCGATCGCGGATTCGTGCTGCTGCTGACCTGCTCGGATCCGAACTCGGCCAGCGTTGCCCCGCATGGCGGACTCAAGCCGGTGTTCACGCCCAACCCGCTCGCGTTCGGCGTTCCCAGCTCAGGCGATCCGGTATTGATCGACCTGTCCGCCTCGCTGACGACCAACGGCATGACCGCGCGCCTGCACCGCCGTGGACGCAAGCTCGCGCACCCGTGGCTGCTCGATGCCGAGGGCAACCCGACCGAGGATCCGAGCGTGCTGTTCAGCGAGCCGAAAGGCACGATCTTGCCGACTGGAGGCCTCGACGCCGGCCACAAGGGTTACGCGCTTGCGTTGATGGTCGAGATGCTGACCGGCGCACTGGCCGGGTTCGGGCGCGCCGATCCGAAGCAGGGATGGGGCGCGACCGTGATGGTGCAGGCGTTCGATCCGGAAGCCTTCGGCGGCCGCGCCGCATTCGAGCGGCAGGCGGAATGGCTCGTCGCCGCCTGCCGCACCAATCCACCGCGACCGGGTGTCAATGAAGTGCGCCTTCCCGGCCAGCGCGGCCTGGCGCTCAAGCGAGAACAGTTGCAGCACGGGGTCGTGCTGCACGAGGACATCCTGCCGGCGCTGGAAACGTGGGCGAACCGACTGAAGATTGCCTTGCCGGCTCCCCTCTAGAGCATCCACCACTGCTTGATCGTGCTGCGACAGGTCACGCTGCCTTCGCCAGCGGAGTCGCGCGCACCCGGACCACCTGCAGGAAAGCGCCGATCAGGAAGATGACGAAGAACGTTCCGACGATCGGCAACGCCTTGGGATCTTCGGGGTTTGCGAGATAGGGCGCGCCGGCCGGCAAGCGCGTCAGGGTCTCGACGGTGCCGGGAATGAAGTGAAAGAACAGCGCGAGCGAATAGCCGACGGTGGCCAGGTAGCGGGAAAGACGGCCGAAAACAGCCCGCCGCTCTGCCAGCAGCGCAATGGCGAGGACGATCAAGGTAACGATCGCCAACACGTGCGGATTGCCAAAGCCCCCGTGCTGAAAGATTCCCAGGCCGGTCAGGCATGAAAGGATCGTCATTCCGACAAACGTTCGGCCAGCGGAAGTGCGCGTCGAGATTTCCCTGGCGCGTGCGAGCGCGACGAACCCCGCGACCAGGGCAATCAGGCTGATCACCGTATGTATGACGCCGAGCGTTGTCAGTCCGAGCACTTGCACCTCCGTTCTTGCCTGCGAGCAGGATCGCGAAGCGTAGCCGCGCGAGGTCCGAAATCCAAGTGTGCCGATGATCGAGCGCGGTCGCACGGGCGACGGGCGGCGCGATGACGGGATGCCCGGAGCCCAAGCGCATTGCCGACCTTGCCATGCACGTCTAAAGTCGCTTCGCGCCGGCGCCATGCCGGCGGGGCTTCAGCATGCAACGCGAGGTCGCAGCGCAACGGGACAACCCGACCGGGTCGGGACGATTGCACCAGAGCTTGCTGCTGGGCGCGCTGGTCATCGTTTATTTCCTCGCCGGCAAGCTCGGACTGCATTTCGCTTTCGTACACGCCAGCGCCTCCCCGGTCTGGCCGCCGACCGGAATCGCGCTGGCGGCGATGCTGCTGTTCGGAGTTCGGGTGTGGCCGGCGATCTTTATCGGCGCGTTCCTGGTCAACATCACCACCGCCGGGTCGATCGCGAGTTCGCTCGGCATCGCCGCCGGAAACACGCTCGAGGCGGTCATCGGCGCAACGCTCGTCGAGCGATACGCCGGCGGTGCGCGCGCCTTCGAGCGCGCGCAGGACTTCCTGCGCTTCGCCGTGCTGGCAGGAGCGCTCAGCACGACGATCAGCGCGACGATCGGCGCAACGTCGCTGGTGCTCGCCGGTCACGCCGAGTGGAACGCGTTCGGGGCGATCTGGCTGACATGGTGGCTAGGCGATGCCGCCGGCGCCCTGATCGTCGCTCCGCTGCTGGTGCTGTGGGGCACAGCTCCGCGTCCCGGTCCGTTGCGCGAGCGGCCCTTCGAGGCGGTGCTGCTGTTGTCCGTCGTGGCGGCGACGGGTGCTCTGGTTTTCATGTACCCGGCATTCAGTCGCTACCCACTGCCGTTTCTTTGCATACCGCCGCTGATATGGGCAGCCTTTCGCTTCGGCCAACGGGAGGTCGCAACCTCGGTCGCGGTGCTATCGGCGATCGCTACCTGGGCCACGGTGGGCGATGCCGGCCCTTTCGCGATGGAAAGCGACAACGAATCCCTGCTGTTGCTGCAGTCCTTCATGGCGACGATCGCTGCGCTGACGCTGTCGGTCGCGGCACTCGTGTGGGAGCGCAAAGCTGTCGAGGGGGAGCGATCGCTGCTGCTTGAGCGCGAGCAGGCCGCGCGCGCCGAGGCCGAAGTCGCGAATCACGCGAAGGACGAATTCCTCGCGATGCTCAGCCACGAGTTGCGCAATCCGCTGGCCGCGATTTCGAACGCCGCGCAGGTCCTGCAGGCTGGCGAAACGAAGCATGTCTTCGCGGGTCGTGCGGTCGACATCATCAACCGTCAGGCCAGGCATCTGAGCAGGCTGATCGACGACCTGCTCGATGTCGCCCGCATCACCCGCGGGAGAATCATGCTGGCCGCGGAAAGACTCGACCTGGCCGACGTTGTGCAGAGAAGTCTCGCCACTTTGCGAAGCGGAGGCCGGCTGGAGGAGCACCGGATCGTCGTCGATCTGCCGCCGGTCTGGGTCGAAGCAGACCCTGCCCGCCTTACCCAGATCGTCGACAACCTGCTGCTGAACGCGATTAAGTACACGCCGCCCGACGGGCTCATCGAAATCAGTACGCTCAGTGATGGGGACGAAGCGGCGTTACGCGTGCGCGACAGCGGCGTCGGCATTCCGCCCGAACTGCTGCCACATATCTTCGATCTGTTTACCCAGGGACCGCGCAGCCTGGATCGGGCGCAAGGCGGTTTGGGAGTCGGGCTGACTCTGGCGCATCGGCTGGCGCAGGCGCACGGCGGACGCATCGTCGCGGAAAGTGCGGGGTCGTCGCGAGGCTGCACGTTCACCGTTCGGCTGCCGCGTGTCGATCCGCCCCAATCAGCCTCGCACGCGCCGCGCACGATCGTGACGGAGCATTTCCCGCCGCGAAAGATACTGATCATCGAAGACGATGCCGACGGCCGCGAAGCACTGCGGATGCAGCTGATGATCGCCGGCCACGACGTGTACGAAGCGGCGACCGGAAGCGAAGGTATCGAAACAGCGGCGCGTGTCAAACCTGAAGTCGTCCTGCTGGACATCGGGCTGCCCGGATTGGACGGTTATCAGGTGGCGCAGCGACTGAGAGCCGCCCACGACTGTCCGCGGCTGATCGCCATTACCGGGTACGGTCAGCCGCAGGATCGCGAACGCGCCATGCGTGCGGGCATCGATCAACACCTGGTCAAGCCGGTCGACGCCGCTGAACTGCGCCGCCTGCTGGTGTGAGCCTAAGCGGGACTCACACGGACCTGCGGAACGGCCGCTACTTGGCGTATCTCGGCTGATACAGCTGGATCCGGAAGGCGCCCGGAACTCTGAAGTAGGTCACCAGCCCGTAAGCCGTGATCCTCGACGTCCTGGGTGAACTCGACTCCGCGTCGCGCGAGCTCCGCTACCGTCTGCTCGATATCGTCGCAGTAGAAGGAAATGTCGGCCGTCCCCGAGGGCGGATTTCCGCCTTCGGTCGGATGGACACCTAGATCGGCTTCCGGCGCATCGAAGATCAGCCAGCCGTCTCCGACGTCCGTGGCCGGAAGTCCGAGCTTGTCCCGGATGAAGGTCCGCAGGGCTTCCGCCTCTGAAGAGTAGAACATCGCATGCATGCCTCGAATCATCACCACCTCTCGCAAAACGCCGCGGCAATCGGCCGCGTGGTGAATTCTCACACCGGTCCGATGCGGCGAGTAAGCGAATTGCGATAATCGCCGCGTGATCCGCACCACCATTCACGAACTGCAGGCATCGCGTATCCGCGAAGTGGCCAACGCAGGCCTTGGTCGCTCCGATGTTCTGAAGTTCTGGTTCGGCGAGGGCGACCAGGTCACGCCGGCATTCATCCGCGAGGCCGCCAAGGCTGCGCTCGATGCCGGTGCGACGTTTTACAACCACAACCTCGGCCTGATGGAACTCCGCGAGTCACTGGCGGCGTACTCCAACCGGCTGCACACGCCGCGCGTGCCACTCACCACGGATCGCATCGCCGTCACCAGCGCCGGCGTGCATGCGCTATCCCTGGTCGACCAGGCGCTGATCGATCCGGGCGATCGGGTCGTGATTGTCACGCCCGTTTGGCCGAACTTGACGTCGATGCCGCGCATCATGAGCGCAGACGTCGTGCGGATCGCGCTGGAGTGCCACGACGGCGCTTGGTCGCTCGATCTGCAGCGGCTGCTCGACGCCGCGACGCCCACCACGCGGCTGGTGCTGGTCAATTCACCGAACAATCCGACTGGCTGGACGATGCCGCAGCACGACTGGGATGCGCTGCTTGCGCATTGCCGCCGAAACGGGATCTGGCTGGTCAGCGACGACGCCTATGAACGGCTGGTGTTCGAGCCGGCGCTGACGATCGACGGCCACGCGCCGGGCGTACTGAGTGCGCTCGACGATGAGGATCGTGTCATCAGTGCGAACACGTTCTCGAAGAGCTGGACGATGACTGGCTGGCGCCTCGGCTGGCTGGTCGCGCCGAGACGTTTCATCGCGCAGATCGGCAAGGTGATCGAGTTCAACACGTCGTGTGCGCCGCCATTCATCCAGCAGGCGGGGATCGCCGCCGTGCGCGATGGCGAGCCGCTGATCGCGCAGACGGTCGCACGGCTGCGCGCCTCGCGCGACCTGCTGGTGCGCGGCCTTGCAACGCTGCCCGGAGTCGAGGTCGCGCCGCCGCCGGGAGCGATGTACCTGTTCTTCCGCATCGCCGGCCGCAGCGACGACAGTCTTGCGTTCGCCAAGGAGCTGGTCGATCGGGCCGGCCTCGGCCTGGCGCCCGGGATGGCCTTCGGCGCGGAAGGCGAAGGCTATCTGCGCTGGTGCTTCGCCGCCTCCGACGCGCTTCTTGCGCAAGGCATCGAGCGTCTCGCCGCGTTCCTTAGCCGCTAGGCCGCCGTAGGCACGTCTGTCAGTCCGCGCTTGACCAGCATCGGCGTGACCGCCGGATCACGGCCGCGGAACGCGCGGAACGCCGCCCCCGGCTCGATCGTGTTGCCCGCCGAGTACACGTAACGGCGCAGCCGCTCCGCCACCGCCGGATCGAACGGATTGCCGGCCTCGATGAATGCGTCGTATCCGTCGGCGTCCAGCACTTCAGCCCACAGGTAGACGTAGTAGCCGGCCGCGTATCCCGAGCTGGCAAACAAATGAAGGAAGTGGGGAAGCCGATGCCGCATCACGATCTCGCGCGGCATGCCGATGCGCGCCAGTTCCTGCCGCTCGAATGCAGAAATGTCGACTCCGTCCGCTGCTGCCTGCGCATGCAGCGCCATGTCGACCAGCGCGCAGGCGGTGTATTCGACCGTCTCGAATCCCTGGTTGAAACGACGCGCCTGCTCGAGCCGCGCTACCAGATCGTCCGGCATCGGCTCGCCGGTGGCGACATGCCGCGCGTGCCGCTTCAGTACCTGCGGCTCCAGCAGCCAGTTCTCGAAAATCTGTGACGGCAGCTCGACAAAGTCGCGCAGCACCTGCGTGCCCGACAGTCCCTCGAAAGTCACCTGCGACAGCAGCCCGTGCAATCCGTGACCGAACTCGTGGAACAGCGTCAGCGCGTCATCGAGCGACAGCAGCGTCGGCTCGCCGGTCGCACCCTTGGCGAAGTTGTTGTTGTTGACGACGATCGGCAGCACATCGCCCGAGATGCGCGACTGCAGCCGATACGCGCTCATCCAGGCGCCGCCGCGTTTGGTCGGCCGCGCATAGTTGTCGTGCAGAAAGATCCCGACCAGTTGCTGATCGCGTCCATGCACTTCGTAGACCTTGACGTCCGGGTGGTAGGCACCGATGTCGGGACGCGGAACGAAGCTCAGGCCAAACAGCCGCTGCGCACAGTCGAAGGCGGCGGCAACCACGCGTTCGAGCGGAAAGTACGGCTTGACCGTGGCGTCGTCGACCGCATAGCGCACCTGCCGCACCTTCTCGGCGTAATAGCGCCAGTCCCACGGCTCGATCGAAAATGTCTCGCCGCGTGAAGCGGCCAGCGCTGCCAGCGCGTCGCGTTCCTCAGCGGCGCGCTTCTTCGCCGGTGTCCACACCTGCTCCAGCAGGCGGGCGACGGCCGCCGGAGTCTGCGCCATCCGGTCGACCAGCGCGTACTCGGCATAGTTCGCATAGCCCATAAGGCGCGCCTGCTCGTGGCGCAGCGACAGGATCTCGCGCGCGATCGGCCGGTTGTCGTGCTCGCCGTCGTGCTCTCCGCGCGAGGTCCACGCCTTGAACGCCTGCTCGCGCAGGTCGCGTCGGTCGGAGTAGGTCAGGAACGGCACGACCAGCGAGCGGCTCAGCGTGATCGCCCAACCTTGTGCGCGGCCACGCTGCTGCGCTGCCTCACGCGCGGCCGCGCGCACGAAGGCCGGCAGCCCGGCGAGGTCGCGTTCGTCGGCCAGCCACAAGGCCCAGGTCGATTCGTCGTGCAGCACGTTCTGCGAAAACGCGGTCTGAAGTTCGGCGAGGCGTTCGACGATGGCGCCAAAGCGCTGCTTGTCGGCCGCCGACAGTCGCGCGCCGGCCAGCACGAAGTCCAGGTGCACGCGCTCTAGCAGGCGCAGCGCTTCGGGTGTCAGTCCCAGCTCGGCACGTCGCGCGTGCAGCGAGTCGATGCGCGCGAACAGCCGCGCGTCCAGAAAGATCGCGCTCTGGTGCGCGGCAAGTTTCGGCGACATCTTCCGCTCCGCCGCCTGCAGCTCGCTCGACGTCTCCGAGCTGCACAGGTTGTGAAACAGGTGGCCGATGCGGGCCAGCAGTCGTCCGCTCGCATCGAAAGCCGCGATCGTGTTGTCGAAGGTCGCGGCGTCTGCATGCGTGGCAATGCGTTCGATTTCGTCGCGATGCTGCTGCAAGGCGACCTCGAAGGCCGGGACGAAGTGTTCGGCGCGGACTTCAGCGAACGGCGGCAGGCCGTACGGCGTATTCCATTCAACAAGCAGGGGATTCTGAGAGGTCATTGGAACGCTTTCGGATGATCCGCAACGATACCGAAGCTCACCGCGCCGAGCGACGATCAGGAGCCGCGCGAATTCGGCATCGACACGCGGCCGCTTGAGTGCGCTGAGCGGCCGCGGGGGTGGCCGACGAACCGGCCACAACCGCGTTACGCGGCGTTTCCGTTTGTAAAGGTGCTTGGGGCACCGCCCGCTGCCGCGCTTAGATGCGGCCATCGCGTTGCACGGAGGCAGCGATGGACAACCGCTGGATCTATTTGACTCACAGCGTGACGCGCAGCGCGAGCGGCGCCTTGCTGAGCTGCGCGCTGATGCTCGGCCTGGGAGCTTGCGGCGGAGGCGGTTCATCGCCCAGTGCGCCCACCCCCACACCCGCACCCGCGCCCCCCGCGACCGGGCCCACTGCCGACGAAGCGGCGCGCTTCCTGATGCAGGCGAGCTTCGGTCCGACCGAAACCGACATCGCGCGTGTGCAGGCGCTCGGCTACAGCGGCTGGATCGACGAACAGTTCGCGCTGGCGCGTACAACGCACCTGCCCTACGTGCAGGCGAACGTCAACCTTCTGCTGTTCGGCGCCAACTTCGCGTTCATGCAGGACTCGTTCTGGCAACAGGCGATACCCGCGCCGGACCAACTGCGCCAGCGAGTGAAGTTCGCGCTGTCGCAGATCGTCGTCGTGTCTGCCGAAAACGGCACGATCGCCGCGGTCTCTGATGGCCTCGCCAATTACATCGACCTGCTGGGGCAGCACGCATTCGGAAACTACCGCGATCTGATCGAGGCCGTGGCCACCAGCCCGATGATGGGACTGTATCTGTCACATCTGCGCAACCAGAAAGCCGACCCGACGAGCGGACGCGTGCCCGACGAGAACTTCGCGCGCGAAGTCATGCAGCTGTTCACGATCGGGCTCATCGAAATCAACCTGGACGGCACGCCCAAGCTGGTCAACGGCCAGCCGGTCGAGACCTACACCAACGCCGACATCACCGGTATCGCGCGTGTGTTCACCGGCTGGAGCTGGGCGACGCAGGACACCTCGAACGCCAGCTTCAATGGCGGGGGTACCGCGTATGCCGATCGCGTCCTGCGGCCGATGCAGCCGTATCCGCAGTTCCACGAGACCGGCAGTAAGACGTTCCTCAACGTCACCATCCCGGCGAACACTTCGGCGCAGGACAGCCTGAAGATCGCCCTCGATCGGCTCTTCAACCATCCGAACCTGTGCCCGTTCATCGGCCGTCAGTTGATCCAGCGGCTGGTGACCAGCAACCCGTCGGTCGCGTACGTCGGGCGCGTTGCCGCCGCGTGCGTCGACAACGGGGCAGGGGTGCGCGGCGACATGAAGGCCATCGTGCGCGCGATCCTGCTGGACGCCGACGCGCGCAGCAGCGCAGCCATGACGGACCCGCAGTTCGGCAAGCTGCGCGAACCGGTGTTGCGGCTCGCGCAATGGGCGCGCTGCTTCGGTGCGACCTCGGCTTCGGGGAACTGGCTGATCCGCAATCTGGACAGTCCGGCGACTTCGCTAGGTCAGCAGCCGCTGCGTCCGTCGTCGGTGTTCAATTTCTTCCGGCCCGGATACGTGCCGGCCAATACCGCGATCGCCACCGCCGAACTGGTCGCGCCGGAGTTTCAGATCACCGGCGAGACGTCGGTCGCCGGCTACACCAACTTCATGCAGGGCGTGATCTCGTTAGGCGTGGGCGTCGCTCGCGAAGTGCGGGCGAGTTATACGAGCGAGATGGCGGTGGCCGATAACGCCGATGCGCTGATCGACCGCGTCAACCGCTGCCTGATGGCGGGCGCCATGGGCACCGCGCAGCGACAGGAAATCCGCGATGCGGTGAACGCGATCTCACCGACCGCTGCCAATGGACGCGCCAATCGCGTCTACACCGCGGTGCTGCTGACGATGGCATCGCCCGAATACCTGGTGCAGAAATAGGGGGGCCGCCATGACACCGCTGAACGCTTCCCGCCGAGCCTTCCTTCGTCACGCGTCGGCACTCGGGCTGGCCGGCACCGCAGCACCCTTTGCGCTGAACCTCGCCTCGATCGGCGCAGCGTCGGCCACGACCGCAGCCGACTACAAGGCGCTGGTGTGCGTGTTCCTGTACGGCGCCAACGACGCTCACAACACCGTCGTACCCTACGACGCGGCGAGCTACGCCACCTACGCGGCGGCGCGTGGCACGCTGACGTGGACTCCCGCCGAACTCACGCCGCTGGCACCGACGACGCCGCTGCCCGGCAGCAAGCAGGTGGCGCTGCCGACGGCGCTCGCTTCACTGGCGACGCTGTTCGACGCCGGACAGTGCGCGATCGTCGCCAACATCGGGCCGCTCGTGGTACCGACTGACCGCACGAGCTTCAACAACCGCTCAGTGCCACTGCCGCCGAAGCTCTTCTCGCACAACGACCAGCAGTCGGTCTGGCAGGCATCGGTCCCGGAAGGCGCCAAGTACGGCTGGGGTGGCCGCATCGGCGATCTGCTCGCCGGCCAGAACACGAATCAGATCTTCACCTGCAACTCGCTGACCGGCAGTGCGGTGTTCTTGAGCGGGCAACTGGTCCAACCCTTTCAGATCGACCCAGCGCAGGGATCGATCGCTTTCGGCCCGCTGAACTCAGGCGCGCTCTACGGTTCGGCGGCCGGTGCCACTGCGCTGCGCAGCACGCTGACGCGGACTCGTAGTCACCTGTTCGAGAGCGACCTTCGCAATATCAACCAACGTTCGATCGATTCGAACACCGCACTCTCGGCCGCGCTGGCAGTCGCGCCGACGCTGACGACTGTATTTCCTGCGAACAACAGCCTGGCGACCCAGTTGGCGATGGTGGCGAAGATCGTCAGCGTCAGCGCCGAACTCGGCGCGAAGCGCCAGGTGTTCATGGTGTCGCTCGGCGGCTTCGACACGCACTCGGGGCAGGATGCGACCCACCCTGCCTTGCTCGCTCAGCTCTCGGCAGCGATCGACGCATTCCAGCAGGCGATGGTCGAACTGAACGCGGCGCAGCAAGTGACGCTTTTTACCGCGTCGGATTTCGGCCGCACGCTGACGGTGAATGGCGATGGCACCGACCATGGCTGGGGCGGACATCACTTTGTCGTCGGCGGTGCGGTCAAGGGCAAGCAGGTCGTCGGCAGCTACCCGGAACTTGTGGCAAATGGGCCGACCGATGCAGGCAACGGCCGACTGATCCCGACCTCTGCCGTCGAGCAGTACGCGGCGACGCTGGCGAAATGGATGGGCGTCAGCGCAACCGACATCCCGCTGATTCTGCCCAATGTCGTCAACTTCGCGACTGCCGATCTGGGTTTCATGAACTAGGTCCGTTCACGCCGGAACCGGCGCTATGCTGCGCGCTCCATTTTTACCGGAGCCGTCCGATGAGCACGCCCGCCGCGCCGCTGAATACACCAAATGAATCGCTGGTGACGACGACGCACATCGTCTATGCGCTGCATACCCTCGGACTGGTCATCGGCGCATTCGGCACGGCGACCGTGATCGGCACTTTCCTGTTCGGCTGGCCGTCAATCATCGCGGTGATCATCAACTACGTGAAGCGCGGCGAGGTACGCGGAACCTGGCTCGATTCGCACTTCTCGTGGCAGATCCGCACGTTCTGGTGGGCCATGCTGTGGGCGGTGATCATAGGTATCGTCGGCGCGGTCTTCGCAGTCGTGCTGGTGGGATTTGCGATCTGGGTCATCGGCTTCTGTCTGCTCGGCCTATGGGCCGTCTATCGCATCGCGCGCGGCTGGCTACGACTGAAGGACCGGCAACCGATGCCACCGGCGTGAAGGATTCGGCCCACTCGGTGCACTGAACTTGGTCACCGATTTTGGGAATAGGCCGAAGTCGACCCCAAGGCGACATTCGCGTTTGCTTGCCAAGTGTTCGACTGAACGGCAGGTTTCGGGAAGAGCGCTGACGCGCTGTTCGGCCGACCTTGGGCCGGGACTACCATACAGCGCAGCGCCGAGCAGGCCGCGCGCGTCGCACTGTACGACGCGCTGATCGCCGGCCAGCTGCTGAACGAGCCGATCGCCCAGTACGGGCCCTTCGTGATGAACACCCACCAGGCTTGTTCGACCTTGTGGTCTGAATCCCCGCGCAGTCACTGCTTCGTTGACGACCCACCTCACTGGAACTCTCATGTCGACGCAAAACCAATTCCTTCAAGGCGAACTTTCGCTCGTTGGCCGGCTGCTGCTGGCCTGGTATTTTTTGCCCTCTGGCATCGGCAAGCTCACTGGCTTTGCCGGCACGGTCGGCTACATCGGGTCCGTCGGCCTGCCGATGCCGCAGGTCGGCGCAGTGCTGGCACTCGTCGTCGAGATCGTTGGCGGCCTCGCGTTGATCGCCGGCTTCGGCACGCGGATCGCGGCGCTCGTGCTGGCCGCGTTCACGCTTGCGGCCTCGTTCTTCTTCCACGCCTACTGGGCGGCGTCAGCGGACCAGCTGATGGTGACAGAGCTCTTGTTCGACAAGAACATCGCCATCGTTGGTGGGTTGCTGGTCTTGGCCGCGTTCGGCGCCGGCGCCTGGAGCCTGGACGCCCGTCGCGCGCGTTGATCCGGTCGACCGACGGCGCAATGGACGCCATCTTTTATGAGGAGGCATTCATGATTCTCGTGACTGGTGGCACGGGCCTCATCGGGAGTGAGCTTCTGCGATTACTGTCCCAAGCGGAGGTCCCCGCACGCGCGCTTGTCCGCAACCCGCCACGTTCATCGACTTTCCGGAGAACGTCGCCGAGATGAAGGTGGACAAGGCACCCATCAAGGTGCAGACGGCCTACACGTCGGAGGCTCCCGCACGCACGGTCATCCAGGCGGCGAAGCTGATCAGCGAGGCGAAGGCGCCTGTGATCCTGGCCGGCAACGGCGTCATTCGGCACGGCGCGGCAGACTCGCTGGCCGGCGTTGCCGAGGGGCTGCGGATCCCGGTGCCCAACACGTTCATGGCCAAGGGCGTGATGCCCTTCACCCATGAACTGTCGCTCGGCACCATCGGCCTGAAGGCACGCGACCACCCCTGGTTCGCCTTCGAGAAGGCCGACGTGGTGATTTGCATCGGCTATGACATGGTCGAGTACCACCCCGACATGTGGAACCCCGACGGAAACAAGACCATCATCCACATCGACGCGCTGCCGGCCGAAGTGGACGAGCACTACATCGTCGCGGTGGGCGTGCTGGGCGACATTCCGTCGTCGCTGCGCACCCTCGCGCTGCACGCCAAGCCCCAGCCGACGCCGCCCTTCAGGGCCGTACGCATGGCCCTCGAAGCCGACCGCGCGGAGCACGCGAACGACACGGGCTTTCCGGTCAAGCCGCAGAAGATTGTCTGGGACCTGCGCGAGGTGCTTGGGCCCGACGACATTGCCATCTCGGACGTCGGCGCGCACAAGATGTGGATGTCGCGCATGTACCGCGCCGAGCGGCCCAACACCTGCATCATCTCGAACGGCTTTGCGGCGATGGGCATCGCCGTGCCGGGCGCCATCGCGGCCAAGCTCGCCTACCCGGACCGCAAGGCCGTCGCGGTCACGGGAGACGCGGGATTCATGATGAACTCGCAGGAGATCGAGACCGCGTTGCGCTTCAAGACGCCGTTGGTCGTGCTGATCTGGAACGACTCGGAGTACGGCCTCATCACCTGGCACCAGCTCCGCCACTTCGGGCGCCCCAGCCACATCGAGTTCAAGAACCCCGACTTCGTTAGGTACGCCGAGAGCTTCGGCGCCAAGGGCTATCGGGTCGAGCGGGCGGAAGATCTGTTGCCGACGCTCGAGAAGGCGATCGCGGACGACACGGTCGTGATCATCGACTGCCCTGTCGACAATTCGGAGAACATGAAGCTCACGGCCAGGCTGAAGGAGATGAAGTCGCCGTTGTGAAGCAAACGGAGGTCGCGATGACGAACCGTCAGAAGGAAGTTCGTGCGCCGTTCGATGGTGCGTTGATCGCCACCATCGACATGGCCGGCACGGATCAGGCAGAGCAGGCGATGGCAACGGCCCATGGCCTGTTCCGCGACCGCGATGCCTGGCTGCCACCATCGCGCAGGATCGAGATCCTGCGCAAGGCCGCCCGGCTGATGGAGGAGCGCGCCGAGCCGCTGGCGCTTGAAGCCGCTCGCGAGGGTGGCAAGCCGCTGGTCGATTCCCGTGTCGAGGTGGCGCGCGCGCTCGACGGCATGCTCAACTGCGCCGAGGTGCTGCGCTCGGAAGCCGGGCATGTCATTCCGATGAACGTCAACGCCGCGTCTGCCCGGCGCATCGCGTTCACCCAGCGTGAGCCCATCGGCGTGGTCGTGGCGGTGAGCGCGTTTAACCATCCGCTGAACCTGATCGTTCATCAGGTGGGGCCTGCCATCGCCGCGGGTTGTCCGGTCATCGTCAAGCCGGCAGGCGACACGCCGCTGTCGTGCCTGCGCCTGGTCGACATCCTGCGGGAAGCGGGCCTGCCGCCCGGCTGGTGCGAGGTGCTCGTCACCGACGACACCGTCGCCTCGCAGCTCGTGACCGACCATCGAGTCGGATTCTTCAGCTTCATCGGCAGCGCCCGGGTCGGCTGGATGCTGCGATCCAAGCTGGCCCCGGGAGCACGTTGCGCGCTCGAACACGGCGGTGCGGCGCCGGTCATCGTGGCGGCCGATGCCGACCTCGATTCAGCGGTGCCCAAGCTCGTCAAGGGCGGCTTCTATCACGCAGGCCAAGTCTGCGTGTCGGTGCAGCGCATCTTCGCCCATCGCTCGATCGCCCAGACGCTCGCCGGGCGCATTGCCGAGCAGGCACGACGCCTGTTGGTCGGGGATCCGACGTTGCCCGAGACGGATGTCGGGCCGCTCATCCGCAGGCAAGAAGTCGAGCGCGTCGACGCGTGGGTGCAAGAGGCGATCGAAGGCGGGGCCTCGCTGCTGTGCGGAGGCAAGCCGACCTCCGCCTCCTGCTACGAGCCTACCGTGCTGTTCGAGCCGCCGGCCGAATGCCGGGTCTCGACGCAAGAGGTCTTCGGCCCGGTGGTTTGCGTCTACGCCTACGACGAACTCGACGAAGCCGTCGCGCGCGCGAATGCCTTGCCGGTCGCATTCCAGGCTGCCGTGTTCACGCGCGACCATGCGACTGCGATGCGCGCCTATGAACGGCTCGATGCCTCGGCGGTGATGGTCAACGATCACACGGCCTTCCGGGTCGATTGGATGCCGTTCGCGGGGCTGCGCGAATCCGGGCTCGGGGTGGGGGGCATCCCTTACACGTTCCGCGACATGCAAACGGAGAAGATGTTCGTCGGAACGTTGACGTGAGAGTTGAGGCGTACTGCCCAGACACTGATCGCATCGCACTGACGCGCGCTACCGAGGAGCGGCGAGTTGTCCAATTGCCCGGCGGTCTCGCCTTGTGGGCGCATGACCAAGGGCGTAGAGTGAATCGCCCCCACTGGGTGTTTCTGCCTTCCAGGCATCGGACAACGGCAGGAAACCACCCGACCCAGTCAAGGAGGCACGCATGGCCACGTACAAAGTTGGATATTTCGTCGGCAGCCTCTCGTCGAAGTCCATCAACCGTCTGCTCGCCAAGGCCCTGGTGCGGCTCGCGCCGCCCGAACTGGTGCTGACCGAGATCCCCATCAAGGACCTGCCGCTCTACAGCCCCGACTTCGATGCTGACTACCCGCCAGTGGCGCGCGCGCTCAAGCAGTCCATCGCCGACGTCGACGCGGTGCTCTTCGTTACTCCCGAATACAACCGCTCGATCCCCGGCGGGCTGAAGAACGCCATCGACTGGGCCAGCCGACCCTGGGGCAAGAACTCGTTCGCGCGCAAGCCCACGGGCGTGATCGGCACCTCGCCGGGCGCCATCGGCACCGCGGTGGCGCAGCAGAGCCTGCGCGGCGTGCTGTGTTATTGCAATTCGCCGCTGATGAACCAGGTCGAGGCCTACATTCAGTTCAAGCCCGGGCTCATCACCGCCGACGGCGAGGTCACCGACGAAGCCACCCAGGAGTTCCTGCGCAACTACATGACGGAACTGTATGCGTTCATCGTGCGCGTGCTGACCGTACTGCCGCGCAACGCCTGACCGAAACCCGTGGCGGCCGCGGCATGCGCCGCGGTCTCACGATCTGGTCTTGAACCGCGCTGCGGGCAATGCGGGGCCTCGATGCGTTGCACCGGCAGCGCTTGGCCCTGCGTTTCGTTCGACATCCCTTCCTCGCGGCTCATTGAGCACCCACGCCGGCGTCCATGTCCAGTGCATGCTGACCCGCGCTCTCGACGTCGGGCGGCACGGTGGCTTGAGCAGCCACAACGGTCTCAACGCGTGCGCCGCGTTCGAGCGTGCGGTGAACCGGGCAGCGCTCCGCCATCTCGATCAGCCGAGCGCGCTGCTCGACGCTGAGTTCGCCCTCAACCTCGATGGTGCGAACGAATCCGTCCGCCGGCGATTCTTTCGCATCGCGCGCATGGCCCACTCGAACGCGCACGCCCTGCAACGGCCACCCCTTGCGGCGCGCGTACAGGCGGAGCGTCATCGCGGTGCAGGCGCCGAGGCCGGCACTGAGCAGGTCATAGGGTGTCGGGCCCGAGCCCAGACCGCCCGCGTCGACCGGTTCGTCGGCGAGGAAGCTCACGCCCGGCGCGCGCACCTCGACCTGGAAGTCACCCTCACCCGTGTCCTCGACGACCACGGCGCCGATGTCGGTGGCGCTTCGCAACGGCGTCTGGCGGAGGTAACGCGCCGCCCAACTCGCAATGACCCCGGCCGCGTACTCGGCATCGGCGGCACGCGTCAGCAGGTGGTCCGCGTCGTCCAGCGAGACGAAGCTCTTCGGGTGGCGGGCGGCCTGGAAGATCGATGTGGCGTTGACGACATCCACGATGTCATCGAGCGGCGCATGCAGCACCAGCAGCGCCCGCCGCAGGCCCGCGATGCGCTGCCCCTGGTCGTGCGAGCGCAGTTCGTCAACGAACGAGCGCTTCATCCTGAACGGCCGGCCGCCGAGGTGCACCTCGGCCTCGCCCTGCTCGAGCAAAATACCCAGGCGCTCGCCGAAGAGCCGGGTGACATGCGCCACGTCGAACGGCGCGGCGATGGTGGCGACCGCTTTCACCGACGGCAGGTCCCCTGCCGCGGCGAGCACGGCCGCGCCGCCGAGGCTGTGCCCGATCAGTAGGCTCGGCTCACGGCCCGCCGCCAGCATCGCGCGCGCGGCGGCATGAAGGTCCTGGACATTGCCGCCGAAGGTGCTGTCGGCGAAGTCGCCCTCGCTCTGACCGAGACCGGTGAAATCGAAGCGCAGCACGCCGAAACCGAGGGCGGTGAGTGCACGTGCGATGTGCACTGCGGCGCGCCCGTTCTTCGTGCAGGTGAAGCAATGGGCGAACAAGGCATGGGCTCGCATAGGGCCCTCGGGCAGATCCAGCCGACCGACCAGCCGCTGCCCGTTCGCGCCGCCAAACTCGAAGGATTCACTGCGCATGGGGATCTCCTACGCCTCTCGCAGGGAGGTCGTGATCTCGATACCGCCTTTCAAGGTCAGCATTACCGGCGTCTTCTCGCTCACCTCGAGCAGACGTGAGCGCTGCTCGTCGGTCAGGTCACGTTCTGCGCCAAGCTGAATTTGCTCTGCTATCGCATTGTGTCCGCATTGTGGCGACTGGCCACCACACCCGAACGGCCGCTCTTGGGCCGATTGCGGCCCTTCGAGTAGCCGTCCCAACGCACTCCAAAACGGACACTCGGACAGTTGTCGGCGGCCTGCCAAGTGCCCATGGTGAAGTCGGGCTTCGCGTTTGCTGCTGACTGCTCAATACGGCTCAACGGAGCGACTGTCATGAGAAGCGCGCTGTTAACACTTCCGGAAGTTGCGCTAATCGCTGCTACGCGCGGCATGCTCGGCGCGGGCATCGGTTTGCTGGTCGCGCCTTGGCTCAATGAGGATCGACGCAGGGCCGCGGGTTGGACGCTGCTGCTGGTTGGGGCACTCAGTACGATTCCTCTAGCCATGCAGGTATTTGGCAAAAGGGCGTAGCGGCCATACCAGTCAATCGGCGCGGCGAGCGCCGGAGCCTCGAATGATCACCCGACGTATGTCTTGCCGCGATGCTGGCTGTTCGCCAAGGGTGTGCAATGCAGTCGCAACAATTCTGGAGGACCACCCGCACGATGTAGTCTGCCTTTAGCAGGCTTGACCCGGCTAATTGCAGCCGGCCGGTGGTGACCCCAGAATTTTCCGAAACCGGACAGTCGGAGGCGCAATGGCTACGGTCCGTTATCTCGTTAAGGATGTTGACGCCGTGTTGCCTTTCTACGCTGCTCTCGGCTTTGCTGAGAAGGAACGCTGGGGATCTCCGTTTGCGATGCTGCAGAAGGGCGATCTGCAGCTTTGGCTGAGCGGACCGGGGTCTTCGGCATCACGCCGACTAGCCGACGGTTCTGTCCCGTCGCCTGGCGGATGGAATCGATTGGTGATCGAGGTGCAGAACCTATCGGAGGCGATGGCAGCGCTGCGCTCCACGGGAGCTCGGTTTCGAAGTGATCCGATCGAGGGTCCGGGAGGGCAGCAGGTCTTGGTGGACGACCCATCAGGCAATCCGATCGAACTCTTTCAGCCTCAAACTGAGTCGTGAGCCGGCCAAGAGTGACCTTTCGGATGCTTGCCGACATGGCTAAGAGCAGAAATATTTCGCCGACGAGCATCTGGCTTCCAATGAAAACCTTCACGGTTGCGGATGACGAAGAAACGGCGAGCGCCGCGGCCAGGACCTACGTTTTGCGCCGGTTCCGACAGCGTGCCTGGTGGTTCGTCGGCGGCGTATTAATGTTCGGAACGGCACTTTGTGTTGAACGCGATCGCCACCGTCGGTCTCGTGAAGGCGCGACCCCTTACGACCGCTCAGAAAGTCGCTCAACTAGTGGTCGTATGGGCTGTTCCGTTCAGTCGGTGCACTGCTCGTCATTCATCTCTTGGCTGAGCAGGATCCCGATGCTCTGCGGCGCCGGTGGACGCCCTTAAGGCAGATCAACGAATACGTGAACCAAGCGCTCGGGGTTCAAGCACAAGCTGCGACGAGAGCGGCTCGGATCGCTATAGAGAACGAAATCATCGAGACGATCAGCGACGGGAGTTCTGGCCATGGGGGCGGTTCGGACTAGTCGCCAAAGCCCGTACGCTCGTCATCAGACGCCAGGCAGCCAACAGCTGACGTGGGCGATAGTCTTGTATCTGCAAGAACAAGCGGACATCCATTAGCCGGCCGGAGTCAAGGGACAATACGAGTACATCGCAATTCAAGTGCGCTACTTCAGGCTCACAACGCTAGCCACCGTTACTTCTGCAAGTACCAACCGCGCCCTGTTTCTCAGTCGTCGGTTGCGAACCGAATCGCACCAGACATCCGTCGGGATCAAGCGTGTCGCGCTGCTCTGCGGGCGCCCTGGCGGCGCTTGCCGCCCCAGAGAAACTTCGGTGCCAAGCCGTGTCCAAGGGGTCGCTTGCACTGCGCGTGGCTATCGCCGCGTGGGCGACGCCAGTCCTTTGGTGGCTCACGGCCTGGGCGATTCAGCAACTTGCAGTCATGCCAATGGCGCCAGGGCGGCGTCCAAATCACAATAGGTAGATTCACACCAGTCCGCTTTCCTGGCTCACCGCCCCGGGCCAAACCGTTACGCGAAGCATCGATTCACATCGAACGGCTGCTGCTCGCGCAGAATGTGGTAGCAGGCCCGCGCCAGCTTGTGCGCCAGCGCCTTGAGCGCCACGATGCGATTGGTCCTGCTTTTCTTGCGATCATAGAAACTGCGGGCCTGCGGGCAGTAGCGCAGCGCGAAGTTGGCCGCCTCCACAAAGGCCCACGACAGGTACTTGTTGCCGTTGCGGGTGTTGCCTTCGCCCTTTTTCTTGCCGTTACTTTCCCGCACGCTGTCGACGCAGCGGCAGTAGGAACTGAAGTTGCCGACCCGTGCAAACCGACCGATCGATCCGGTCTCCAGCATGATCGTGGTCGCCAGCGTCTCGCCGATGCCGGGTACCGTCTTCAACAGGCGGTACTCGGGGCGCAAGCGCACCCGTTCCTGGAGGCGCTTCTCCAGCACCTCAATCTGCTGCCCCAGCGCCTGGCTCACGGCGCGGTTTGCTTCCAGGGCGAGCGCCACGTCGGGCGCAAAACCAAACTCTTCGACCTGCTCGGCCGTCAGCCGTTTGACGGCCTCGCCCTTCAGGCGGCTGCCCGTCTGCCGCATCAGGATGCCCTCGATCGATAACACCTGGGCCGTGCGATAACGCACCAGCTGCATGCGCTTGCGCGCCAGGTCGCGCGCGCCGCGTTGCTCGCGTGGATAGATATAGCCCTCGGCCAGCAACCCCAGCCTCAGCAGCTGCGCCAGATACGCCGCATCAGCAAAGTCCCCGCTGTGCTTGAGCCCCTCGTACTTCTTGATCGCCGCCGGGTGCGCCAGATGCACCCGGTAGCCCGCCTCCATCAGCCCATCCACCAGCCAGTACCAGTTGTAAGTCGACTCGATCACCACGCCAACCGCCTCGTCCCGATGCGGCGCTAGCGCCGCCGCAATCGCCGCCAGATCGTTGGGCAACCGCTTCTGATACACCACCCGATCGTCGTCGTTGGCCACCACCACCACGCTGTTGTTGGAGTGCAAATCAATGCCGATAAACTTCCGCATGCCGGTCTCCTTCAGGGTCGTCAAGACACACGCACCTTGACTCTATCCCCGCCGTGCCTCGCGGCACGGTGTGGAGGCCGGCTACATGATCATCACTCTAGTCACGGTGGACACCGTTGGGAAAACATGTCACCTCGACTCAAGCATTGGATCTTGGTTGCATTGGTCATCGTCGCGGCGGCGGGTGCCGCGATTGGCGCCGGCTTCGTACCCTATCTGCCGGTCGTGCATGGCTCGACGGCGGACGAAGTCGCGCGCCTGGCCGAGTGGCTTGAACTGCGACCGGGAATGCGCGTCGCCGACGTCGGCGCGGGCGACGGCGGCTACGCGGTCGAACTCGCCAAGCGCGTTGGGCCCACCGGCCAGGTTTACGCGACCGAGATCAGTCAAGAGCGTCTCGCCGAGATCCGGCAGGCTGCCACCGTGGCCGGACTGTCGAACATAACGGTGATCGAAGGGGCTGTGTCGCGCACGAACTTGCCGGAGGCCTGCTGCGACGCAATCTTTACGCGTTTCGTGTATCACCACCTGGACGATGCGCCGGCGATCAATGCCGAGCTCGTGCGCGGGTTGCGCCCCGGGGGCCGGCTGCTGATCATCGACTTCGAACCCGGTGGACTCCTTGCCTGGCTCGGCTGGCCGCGAGCAAGCGGGCACGGCACTCCCAAGCAGACGGTGATGAAAGAGGTCACTGCTGCGGGCTTGGTGGCGATTCGCGGCCCCGAGTCGTGGCGTGGGCGTTCGTACGCGGCGCTGTTCGGGCGGCCGTGATCCCCTTCAAAGGCAGTACTCATCGCACGTGTAACTGCGATGCCCGGACCGGCCAGGAACCGACTCTCGACCGCTGCGAAATCGGCCTGAAAGCGGCCAGTAACCGACCTTTCGGATGGTTGCCGACTTAGACCGCAAAGCGGCCATAGTCTTCGGAGCAGCTCTGCCATGGGGTCCGCCGGTGGGATCGCGCATCAGCGAAACGAACGCAAGACTCTATCGCTTTGTAGACGAGATCCTGCACTACATATGGGATCCCATCGGTGTCTCTGGCATTGCGGGGGCGCGCGAGGAGTATCAGGCCTACGTTCCCGAGGTCTTTCGATTGCTCCTTGACCAAGGTGATGAGCAGGCGATCGCGGACCACCTTGGCCGGGTGGCGACCGAGAGGATGGGGATGAAGTCCAACCGCATCCGCGACCTAGCAGCAGCGCGAGCGGCCGTTAACTGGAGAGAACTCATGGCCGCTCAATCGCCTGTCTCTTTGCCGGATGCGTGAGCGGGACAAGCCGCATGACAAAGCGCAGGCTGTTCGCGACGATCGCATTAGTCTCTGTAATGTTCGTCGCCATTGGTGGCTTGATGCATTTCTGGGTCAGGCATTCGGAGGCGTACGAGCTGGGGCGTGCAGCTGTGGCCGGCCGGCTGGGCGTTTCGACAGAGATGGTCCAATTGAAGCTACTTGCTCCGATTCAGGTTCACGAGGGCGCCTACGACGGCAGCGCACTGTTCGTCCTCTGCGGCCCCGACGCCAAGTGCATTACGGTCGTGGCCCGGAAAGAGGATGCGCGCTGGTCAGTTGTGGAGCTGGCCGAGCGCTGACATCGCGACAGTGTCATCGAGGCGGTCCATCGTCGAGGCAATACGAGCATTCTCAAAGCAGGTTGGCTGCAGCTTTACCTCGCGAATGCTCACCTCCGCGCGTCCGAGTCCACTGGCGGCCGCGCGGCGACGAGCGCGCCTTAGTTGCGCCCCGAGTTGTGCTGCTCAAATCGTGGCTCGACTACGCTCCCGTCAAAGAGAACGACTGGGCACTCGGTCGAGCCGCAGCGGACGCTGGCTCCGCTGTCGCAGTCGACGGCCGTACCGAGCGCCTGCTCGCGCAGCCGTACTTCGACGAGGACACGCAGAGCTACGAGTGGCAGGTGGTGCGCAGCGGTTGTAAGGGGGCTTGGAGACAGGGCCGGCGCTCGCCGGCCTTGTTGCTTCCGGCGGTCGGGCCCTCAGGCGAGTCCCTCTCCCGCAAAGCGACCCAGGGGGTCATTCGTCGAAGCGCAGGTGGCGCACCGACTTGCCGTTGCGGCGGATCAGCCGCAGCGCCTCGATGCCGATGTTGATGTGGTGGTCGACATAGTCGGCGCTGACCCGCGCATCGGAGGCTTCGGTCTTGACGCCTTCGGGGATCATCGGCTGGTCCGAGACCAGCAGCAGCGCGCCGCAGGGGATGCGGTTGGCGAAGCCGGCGGCGAAGATGGTCGCCGTCTCCATGTCGATGGCCATGCAGCGCATCGTGCGCAGCCGCTCCTTGAAGGCGTCGTCATGCTCCCAGACGCGGCGGTTGGTGGTGAAGACGGTGCCGGTCCAGTAATCGTGACCGAGGTCGCGGATCATGGTCGAGACCGCGCGCTGCAGCGCAAACGCCGGCAGCGCCGGCACCTGCGCCGGCAGGTAGTCGTCGCTGGTGCCCTCGCCGCGGATCGCCGCGATCGGCAGGATCAGGTCGCCGAGCTGGTTCTTCTTCTTCAGCCCGCCGCACTTGCCCAGGAACAGCACCGCCTTGGGCATGATCGCGCTGAGCAGGTCCACCATGGTGGCCGCGTTCGGGCTGCCCATGCCGAAGTTGATCATGGTGATGCCGTCGGCGGTGGCGCTGGGCATCGGCCGGTCCAGGCCGACCACCTGCACGCCGGTCAGGCGGGCGAAGGTGTGCAGGTAGCCGCCGAAATTGGTCAGCAGGATGTGCTCGCCGAATTGATCCAGCGGCACGCCGGTGTAGCGCGGTAGCCAGTCGTCGACGATCTGTTCCTTGTCTTTCACTTGACCCCCTCTCCTCGTCGTCGCGGGTAAGGATAGGAAATTCCTTCGTGTCTGTACCGCGAGAAGTGAGTGGTCCCGGCATATTTCGGTTCGGGGAGCGGTGTGAACCAGAGCAGGACCGGCGCCGTGTCCTTGACCAGGTGCCGCACCAGCGCGTCAGCCCGCACCAACCGATGCCGTGGCTGCTCAGCATTTAAGACGCAGTTCCTGAAATGCCGCTGCGTCTTGAGCAAGCAGTTTGCGGATAGCCAATTCGACTCGCATTCGACAGACAAGGGAACGACCGCTTCGAGGCAGTTTAGGTCGTCCGCTGCGATGTCCGCTGGTGGCCGGTTCCGTACTTTGTCAAAGTGTCGCCCACGCCTCGATGATCTCATCGAGGCCTTGGCGGTAATCGGGAAAGACCGGCTTCCAGCCCGGCACGCGTGGTGAAGGCGGGCGAGCTGGCATCGCGAGCGCGGCCTGTTGCATATGCTCTTCGCGGACAATCAGCTTAATCATGGGCTTCGCCAGCAGCGGCACGTGCAGCGGAAACCGTCGGCCGATGCCGCGCGCGAAATAGTCCATGAACTGCATGAACGAGACGGGCTCGCCGCCGACGGCGTAGAAGAGTTTGCTGGCGTTGCGCGGTTTGGCAGCCGCTAGAAGGGCACCGACCGCGTCGAATTGATGCAGGTGGTACTGCAAAGCCTTGGGCGGGCCCGCCCAGTAGGGCCGGCCAAGGCGAAACGCAGCGCGATAGGCGCGCAGGTCGCGGCTTTCAGGGCCATACAGATAGCCGAGGCGCACCACGCAAGTGGGCAGGGAGCCCGACAAGACGAAATTCTCGCATTCGATGATGGTCTCCGCGATCGAGCGCAACGGGTCCTTCGGCGGACGGCCGAGCACGAACGCGAAGCTCGCGTGCACGAGAAAGTCCGCGTCGACCTTCATGGCGCGGCGCGTCGCGGCCAGTGCAGTGCGCGCGAACTCCTTCCACGCGTGCCCGTCATGCAACAGCGTATTGGCCTGCTGACCCGCAATGTTGATGTGGACGCTGCCCGTTGCGCGCTGCCTGGACAGAATCCGGCCGAGTTCAGATCGCGCGCCGGTGATCGAAAGGCTCATTTGGCGGTCGACTGGCAGACCTGACACACGGCGCTGCCGTTGTCGAACTCCTCGAACAAGGATGTGACCTTCGCCAACTCTGGTGTCAGCGAAAATCAATACGCACGCCAGCAAGCAGCTCGGAACGCAGCATGATCATCCGGGTCCGTCAGTGGGGACCGCAGGATAGCGCCAACCACCGTGAGGCGAAGTCCGCGTTATGACGGGCGAGCACAGTCGCAGGATTGAGAGCATGGCCGCACGGTGCTACGCTCGTCGCCCTCTGTAATCGATCCGCCGAGCGGGCCCACAAGGTCCGTTCCGGTCGCCCGGCGCGGGAGCACCCCTTCCCACCGCCGCGCTCCCAAGAACACAATTTTTGGCAGGAGTCTGAATGAACGCGCCTCTTCCCGAAGCCGTCCGCCGTGCGCTGGCGGAGGTCACCCTCGACGATAAATGGACGCTGGATCGTGGCCGCGCCTACATGAGCGGCACACAGGCGCTGATACGCCTTGCGATGCTGCAGCGGCAGCGCGATCAGCTGGCCGAGCTGAATACCGCCGGGTTCATCAGTGGTTATCGCGGCTCGCCATTGGGCGGCGTCGACCAGACGGCGTGGAAAGCGAAGAAACACCTCGAGCGTCACCACGTCCACTTCCAGCCCGGAGTGAACGAGGACCTGGCGGCCACCAGTGTCTGGGGTACACAGCAGGTCAATATGTTCGAAGGTGCCAAGTACGACGGCGTCTTCGCGATGTGGTACGGCAAGGGACCCGGCGTCGATCGGTGCGGCGACGTCTTCAAGCACGCCAACGCCGCGGGGACGAGTCGGCACGGAGGCGTGTTGGCACTAGCCGGCGACGACCATGCGGCAAAGTCTTCGACTCTTCCCCACCAGTCGGATCACATCTTCAAGGCCTGCATGATCCCGGTGCTCTATCCGGCGACGGTGCAGGAATATCTCGATCTCGGCCTACACGGCTTCGCGATGAGCCGCTACGCCGGCGTCTGGGTCGGCATGAAGACCGTCACCGAAGTCGTCGAAGCGTCGGCATCGGTCGTCGTCGATCCACAACGTGTCGATCTGCGGGTACCGACGGATTTCGCGATGCCCGAAGGCGGCCTCAATATCCGCTGGCCCGAAACGCCGCTCGCGCTCGAGGCGCGGCTGCTCGACTACAAGCTCTACGCCGCGCTCGCCTACTGCCGCGCCAACAAGCTGAACTACACGGCCGTCGACTCCGCTCATGCCCGCTTCGGCATCGTCGCGAGTGGTAAGGCGTATCTCGACACCCGCCAGGCGCTGGCTGATCTTGGGCTCGACGACCAGACGTGTGCCGACATCGGCATTCGCCTCTTCAAGTGCGGGATGATCTGGCCGCTCGAAGCAACGGCGATTCGCGCCTTCGCCGAAGGGCTCGAGGAAGTTCTCGTCGTCGAGGAAAAGCGCCAGTTCCTCGAGTATCAGCTCAAGGAAGAACTCTTCTCGTGGATCGGCACCGGCAAGCGCGTGCCGCGCGTGATCGGCAAGTTTGACGAGAAGGACGGCGGCGAGTGGTCGGTACCGCGGGGCAACTGGATCCTGCCTGCGCACTACGAACTGTCGCCGGCGATCATCTCGAAGGCGATCGCGGTGCGCATTGGCAAGCTCGAGCTGCCGGCCGACATCCGCGCGCGCATGCAGGCGCGGCTCGCCGTTATCGAGGCCAAGGAGCGCGCGCTCGCCAAGCCACGCGTGGTCACCGAACGCTCGCCGTGGTTCTGCTCGGGCTGCCCGCACAACACGTCGACCAATGTGCCCGAAGGTTCACGGGCAGTGGCGGGGATCGGTTGCCATTACATGGCGCTCTGGATGGATCGCTCGACGTCGACCTACACCCAGATGGGAGGCGAAGGCGTGCCGTGGATCGGGCAGGCGCCCTTTACGAACGAGAAGCACCTGTTCGCGAACCTCGGCGACGGCACCTACTTCCACTCGGGTTCGCTGGCGGTGCGGGCCGCGGTCGCGGCCAATGTGCCAATCACCTACAAGATCCTCTTTAACGATGCGGTCGCGATGACCGGTGGACAGCCGACCGACGGCCAGATCACCGCTCCTCAGATCACGCAGCAGATGCACGCCGAGGGCGTACGCAAGATCGTCATCGTCACCGACGAGCCGGAAAAGTACGACGCGCAACAGGAACTCGATCACAGCGCGGTCAATGCGCACGGCGCCACCGGCGACGCCTGGAAGCTCGCACCGGGCGTCACCGTGCATCACCGCGATGAGCTCGACGGTATCCAGCGCGAGCTGCGCGAGTATCCGGGCGTATCGGTGCTGATCTACGACCAGACCTGCGCATCGGAAAAGCGCCGTCGCCGCAAGAAGAACACGCCCGAGAAGACGGCGTTCCCGGATCCGGCGCGCCGCGTCGTCATCAACGACCTCGTCTGCGAAGGCTGCGGTGACTGCAGCGTCAAATCGAACTGCCTGTCGGTCGAGCCCCTCGAAACGGAATTTGGCCGCAAGCGAACGATCAACCAGTCGAGCTGCAACAAGGACTATTCGTGCCTCAACGGCTTCTGCCCGAGCTTCGTCACCGTCGAAGGCGGCAAGCTGAAGAAGGGCAGCGCGACGGCGTCACCGACGATCCCGGCGGTGCCGATGCCGGAAGTGCCGGCGCTGCGCGAGCGCGGCATGTTCGGCGTCGTCGTGACCGGAGTCGGCGGCACCGGCGTCGTGACGATCGGGCAACTGCTCGGCATGGCAGCACACCTCGAAGGCCGTGGCGTCTCGGTGCTCGACATGGCGGGCCTGGCACAGAAGGGCGGCGCGGTGTTTTCGCACGTACAGATCGCGCCGACTCCGGCCGATCTTTACGCCACGCGTATCGCGATGGGCGAAGCCGACGTCGTGCTCGGCTGCGATCTGATCGTGACGACCAGCAACGAGGCACTGTCGAAGATCCAGCCCGGCAAGACGCGCGCTGTGGTCAACACGGCAGAAACGCCGACGGCCGAATTCGTGCGCAACCCCGACTGGAAGTTCGGCAGCGGCGGTCTGGCACAGCAAGTGCGCGACGCGGTTGCGAACGAGGCCGATTGTTCATTCGTCGACGCCAGCGCGCTCGCGACCGCGCTGATGGGCGACGGCATTTACACCAATCCGTTCATGCTGGGATTTGCGTGGCAGAAGGGCTGGCTGCCTCTCCGCCACGAAACGCTGCTCCGCGCGATCGAACTCAACGCCGTGGCGGTGCAGGCCAATCGGGCGGCGTTCGAATGGGGCCGCTGCGCCGCGCACGACCTGGAAGCGGTGCGCCGGATCGCTTATCCGGACGCCAACAAGGTGGTCGAACTGAAGCGCATCGCATCGTCGCTCGAGGACATCGTCGCCCGCCGTGTCGAATTCCTGACCGGTTATCAGAACGCCGCCTATGCGCGCCGTTATTCCGACCTGGTCGAGCGCGTGCGTCGGGTCGAGTCCGACCGACTGCAGTCGTCGAAGCTCACCGAGGCGGTGGCCCGCTATTACTTCAAGCTGCTCGCCTACAAGGACGAGTACGAAGTCGCGCGGCTGCATTCCGATCCGGCGTTTCGCGCGCGCATTGCCAGCCAGTTCGAGGGTGACTATCGGCTGAACTTTCACCTGGCGCCGCCACTGCTCGCGCGGCCCGATCCGATCACCGGTCGCATCCGCAAGATGCAGTTCGGTGCATGGATGATGCCGGTGTTCTCGGTGCTGGGGCGGTTGAAGTTCTTGCGCGGATCCGCTCTCGACGTGTTCGGCTACACCGCCGAGCGCCGCGCGGAGCGCGCACTGATCGGTGAGTACGAGGCGCTAGTGGACGAGTTGTTGACTCGGCTCGCCGCCGATAACCACGATGTCGCCGTTCAGCTGGCCAGCTTGCCGGAGGAGATCCGCGGTTACGGTCACCTGAAAGAAGCCAGCCTGGCGACCGTGCGACCGAAGTGGGCGGCGCTGCTCGCCCGACTGCGCGGCCAGGTGACTGCGCAGGTGATCCGCATGCCACAGAAGGCGGCGTAGACGCGGGCTGCGTTCGCGTCCCGCCCACGCGAGAATTTTCGCGGGGTTGCCCGTATGCCGGTGCTGACCGCCGTCCTGACGCCCACGCCTGAGCCTTCCGGCTCGCCGAGCTAGGGCTTGACTTCCGGTTGCTGAATTGGGGCGGCGGGCGGTTCCGCTCCGGGCAGGTGCGCCAGCACGCTGTCCCACACTTCATCGTTGGTGTCGACGAAGCGGAGCCGCACCGGGATCCAGTCGAACTCCGGCGCCATCCATAACTCCACACCGCGATTCGATTCCGGGCTCTTCGGGCGCAGCACCTTGAGCGTCTGCACCACCTTGCCCTGGATCAGCATTGGCTCGAACCCGTCGACCGCAAACGTATAGCTTTCTACCTTGCGGCGGGCTACCTGGAAGTGCACCAATGAGCCGGGCGTGAAGCGCCACGGATAGGTCTGCGCCAGCAGCGGCAAATGGAACTGCAGCGACAGCGGGTCCTGCGTACCGTCATCGAAGTGTGACGGTTCGCCCGCTCCGCGGCCGGTAAAGCGCACGACGTGGTTCGGCCAATCGAACTCGACGCTCAGTTCGCGATTCGCGATCTCGATGCGTTCGATGTAGCGGAACGGCGCAATGCCAAACGGCCGGATCTCGCCGCTCGAACGCAGGTCGAGCAGCCCGGTGGGATCCACTGTGCGCAGCCACAGCTCGTAGCGCGCACCCTCGACGTCGATCGACCAGTCGACGTAAGTCATCGCCTCGATCCCCCGCATGCGCGTGTATGTCGTCCGATAGGCGATGCGACCCTTCGTCGGCAACTGCCTGACAGCGGGCGGCAATCCCGTCGGCTCACTCGGTTCGACGACAGCGGGGGCGGGTTCGACCGGAGCCGGCTCGGGCGGCGGCGCGGGCGCCGGGCGGGCCGGGGGCGGGCTCGGGGGCGGGCGCGGGCGCGACCGTGATCGCCGGGGCTGACGCTGCGGGCTTGCGCGGTGCGGGTCGCGGCTTTGGTGAAGGCGGGGGCGCCGCGGTAGGCGCAGGCGGTGCCTTCAGCAACGCGATCGACAAAGTGGTCTGCGTCGGCTTGTCCAGTCCTTCGAGTGCCAGTTCACGGCGCACTCCGGTGATCGCGACGAAATGCATGACGAGCACGACGCCGAACACCAACATCCCACGGCGCCAGCTGCGCGCGCGCCATGGTTCGTCCCGGAGTGGCGTCGTCATCGTTTCGCTCGTCGTGCTCGCCGCTAAGATACCGGCTTCCCGCGGGCGCCAAAGGGCTGCGTGAGTAGACGGCGTGCGTCATCTTCGCCGCCACCATCGTGGCACGGGTTGCCGCGCGGGCGTGGCGCTAGCACACTGCGCTCCGTACGAACTGCCCGGGAGCTTCGATGGCCTCCAAGTCCTCCGCATCCACTCCGTTTGGCGCACTCGGTGAATCATTCGAACTGATGCAGAAGATGTGGGGCGACATGGGCAGCCTGTCGATGCCGGGCAACCTGGCGACTATGGCGCGCATGCCACAGCAGCTGCCGAGCATGCTGGCGCCAACGGTGGACGTCGGCGAACTCGACAAGCGCATTGCCGACCTGCGCGCGGTCGAACAGTGGCTCGAACTCAATGCGAACATGCTGCGCACGACGATCCAGACGCTCGAAGTGCAGCGCGCGACGATTGCCACGCTGAAGGGAATCAGCGGGGCGCTGCTGGCGCCGATGATCGGTGCCCCGCCGTCGCCGCCTGAACGACCGCTTGGCACGATGCCGCCCGAAGTGCAGGTCGGGCTTGCGGCCGCGCACGCGGAACCAACGACTGCGGCCGAGAGTGCTCCCTCGTCTCGCCGCACCCGGCCAAAGCACACGACACCGTCGCTCGCCGAGGACGCACTGAACCCTGCTGCCTGGTGGCATGCGCTACAGGAGCAGTTCACCAAGGTTGCCTCCGCGGCCGGCGAGGCGGCGGAACCGGAACCGGCTCCGCCGCGTAAGGCGAAACGGCGGCGCAAGCGTTAGCCACTAAGTCGACTTCGGCGCCGCGGGTAGCGGTACCGCATCGAGCGTGCGTATGGTGCCGACCCACGCCATCGCCGTCAGCGTGGCGGCCGCCGCCAGATAGCCGACCCAGTCGTAGTGCACCAAGCCGCCGCTCGGCGCGCGTTGGACGATCGCGCCGCTCGATCGTTGCAGCCATGCCGGAACCGATCTGGAGCACGGCGCCGTTGAGCGTCATGAATGCGCCGCGCACCTCGGGGCGGGCGGCGCCGGTCACGACCGCCATGCCTGGAACCATGCGGCCGGAGACGAGCACGAAGAACAGCGTCGTCAGCGCCAAGATGGCCGGCAGCGACAGCGCCGACACCTGCGTGATCGCGACCAGCGGTAGCAGCGACAGCAGCGCAACACGCCGATAGACCTCGCGCTTGCCGGTGCGGTCCGACCAGCGGCCGATCCAGCGCGCGCTGAAGAGCGTCGCCACACCGCCCACCAGGTATACCCACGGCAGATCGCGTTCCGGCAACCCTGCATTGGACGTGATGTACAGGCTGACATACGGAATGACGCTGAAGCCGGAGATCATCATCAGCAGTGTGAATGCGAACGCGCGCAGATGATTCGGGTATGTGAGGGTGCGCAGAAACCCGGTCCACACCGAGTGCTCGTGCCTGCGTTCAGCCGCGTCGCCGCGCGAGTGCCGCACACGCGGAAGCGTCCTGCCCGCGGCCCACGCGTTGACCGCGCCCAGCACCGCGACCAGCACGAACCCAGCGCGCCAGTTGAAAAGATTGGTCAGCAGCAGCGCCGCCGGCACGCCCGCCACCGTTGCCACGGAAAACGACGTCATCACGATGCCAGTCGCGTGGCCGCGCCGGGACTCCGGTACTGCGTCGCCGACGACGGTGAATATGACGCCTCCGAGCACGCCGCCGAACACGCCGGCCAGCGCGCGCGCCCCCAGCAGCATCGCGTAGCTCTGCGCGCTGGCGGTGACCAGCGCGGAGGCGACGAACCCGACGTAGATCGTCAGCAGCAGGCGCTTGCGATCGAAGCGATCGACGAACACCGCCGTCACAATGCCAACCGCCGCCGCCGCAAAGGTGTAGGCCGAGATCAGAAATCCAAATTCCTGCGCGCTGAGGCCGAACAGCCGCGTGAACTGCGGCGCCAGCGGCATCATGATCATGAAGTCGAGCGTATTGGTGAACTGGATCGCGGCGAGCGTGACCAGCATCCAGCGCTCTTGCGCGGCAGTCAGCGGTGACGGTGACATCGACCGAGCTATGACAGCGTGCAGCACCTACATCACGTAGTTCAACGAGAGCCGTCCGCCGTCGGGGTACACGGTTGTGCCGGTCAGATAGGACGCATCGTCGCTGGCGAGGAAGGCGGCGATGCGGGCAACTTCGTCGGGCTCGCCCAGGCGGCCCAGCGGAGTGCGCGAAAGGATGCGCTGGCGTGCGGCCTCGTTGGTGAGCACCGCCGCCTGCAGCAGTTCGGTGGCGATCGAGCCGGGCCCAATGCCCATCACGCGGATGCCGTGCGGTGCCAGCGCCAGCGCCATCACCTTGGTCAACTGATTGAGCCCGCCCTTGCTGACCGTGTACGGAACCTGGTTGGCGATCGCCAGCACGGCGTTGACGCTCGACACGTTGACGATGACGCCTCGCCCGCCGGCCGCGGCAGGCTGCTTGACCATGCACCGCGCCGCCGCCTGGCCGCACAGGAAGGCGCCCTTCAGGTTGATCTTCAGCACGCGATCGAAATCCTCTTCGGCCAGGTCGAGGAACTCGGCCGCGTGCACGATCCCGGCGTTGTTGACCAGGATGTCGATGCGGCCGAAATGAGCGATCGCATGTTCAACCAGCGCTTCGCAATCCGCCCGCGTCCCCACATCGGCGCGCCGCGCGAGCGCATAGCCGCCTGCTGCGGCGATGTCCTTCGCCACCGCGGCCGCGCCGACCTCGTTGATATCGCCGACGACGACCTTGGCGCCGTGCTGCGCAAACACGCGCGCGCAGGCGGCACCGATTCCCTGTGCAGCACCGGTGATGACCGCCACCCGTTCAGCCAGCTTCATCGAGGTCTTCGAGTTGACAGAGGAGACGCATTGTCACGCATCCGACGGCGCGGATCGTTGCCACGTGCCCGGTTTGACACCCGGCGGACTCGGTTGGGATCATTGTCCCTCGCGCATCCATCCACGCAGGAAACCCGGCATGAATCCAACCTTCCGTTCCGCGCTCGTCGCCGCATTCGTGCTCGCCACCTCGATCGCTGCGCCAGCCGCGGCCCAGACCTGCCCGCCGGTGCTCGATCACACGTTTGCACGACTGCAGGACGAGACACCGCAGAACCTCTGCCAGTATCGCGGCAAGGTGGTGCTAGTGGTGAATACCGCCAGCTACTGTGGCTTCACGCCGCAGTACGAGGGACTCGAGA
>CAVZJO010000012.1:0-236484 GCA_963775635.1 uncultured beta proteobacterium
AGGTGCGTGAGCGGCTCCGTTATTGCCATTACAGCTTAAGCACGGAACGCTCGTACCTCCACCGGATTCGCTGGTTTGTCAGATTTCGCCTTCGTCACCCGCGCGACACGCGTGGCTGCGAGCTCGCCGCCTTCTTGTCTTTCCTCGCCAACCGGCGTGGTGCTTCGCCTTCGACGCACAGGCAAGCGCTCGCAGCTCTACTGTTTCTGTACAAGCGTGTCCTGGAGATCGGACGAGGCACCACGCATGCCGCGATCGACGCGTGACCGACCGCTATGGAGCGCGACCGCGAGCGGGTAGAGTCGGGAAGTGGCGCGGTGGTGTAGGCGGGGCTTAGCGGTTGCCGGCCCTTTCGTTTGTCGGTGCCTAAATAGCCTGGCCGTGCTCCGTTTCCACTTCCCGCTCATCGAACCGGACGGGCGGTTTTCCCGCATCCGGCTCTCGGACAAAGGAATTCATGCGTTCGCCCACGCTGAGGTCCTGCGCCCGTAGCCGAGTTGGATCAGCCCCAACTCCTGTGCACCAGGTATTGATCGGGAAAGCGCGTGTAGCCATCCCCTCTGGCACTTGTAGAAACGGCAGCCGGACGACTGCTTCGCTTTGGCATCAACGCCTGCTGCAGTTCTCGACCTTCGGTAGGGTTGGTAGGCTCAGAGCCAATCTCCTTCGGCCGCGCCCGCTTGTTAGCGTTGCCCTTTGAACTAAGGTCCCTTCGCCTCCACCGGCACTCTTACCCGGCTTCTTCACTAGCTACGAACCTCTCCGTCACCCCAAACGGCCCGAATCGGTCCCTCGCGCGGCTTTCAGTTGAAGGTCACGCCACCACCGCTGGGGCTTCCCGTGGTTGCTGTTGCTTTCCTTCGGTGCATGCCATCGTCATTACCCCGGTGGAACCGCAGGGGCGAAACGGTCGCTTTCCAGATTCCTGCGGCGGCGGCCTTCCCCGAAAGGGTCGTGCGGGTCGGCTTGCGCATCGGTATTTTCGAGGCTTGCTCGGCGTTCACTCGCGTTACGGCCCGCACACCCGCACTGCCACCAAATCGTGGCACGCTTACCCGAAGGCTTCAGCCATTTCGTTACCTCCATAGCTGCTCCGGTTGCTTCCGGCTGGAGCGTTCGCCGGGTGGGATTTGCACCCACTGGAAAGCGCCGCCTTATCACGGCGCACACCCATTGCTGCCTGTCGTACTCTAGGCAGCGGACGCTCGGGGATTCTCTCAACGGCCACTTTCCGTCATTGACTAAAGCAGATTCGTTGACCGAAAACTGTCATTCGCGTTCATCGTGAGGTGCTCGCAATCTTCGATCGAGCGTTGGACGCCGCCATGCGGCAGGGTCGCAATCGGGTCGCGGCCGATGCCGCAACGCCAGCTCGCCCATCGGCGAACGCCCAGAGCGTGTGCGCAAAACAGCGTCAGACCCGCGTGAGCGTGCCCTGCCCAGTGGCGTCGAACGCCGAGTCGGTCAGCGCCGTGGCGACACCGTTGCGACCGACCGTGAACTTGACGATCGCCGGGTAGTCGGGCAGCTCGGGGTCGTGTTTGTAGCTGAACGTGTCGCCGTCGAGGTGCTTGAGCGTGAATCGTATGTCGTTCGGACCTTCGACGATCTCGAGCTTCCCGGTCCGCGCCACGACGTCGATGTCACCCACATAGGGGTTCGTGTAGGTGCCGACATAGGCGGGGTCCGGCCGGGCTGCGGTCGGGTTCGCCGGCTTCGAAACGTTGGGTGGCTCGCCATAGAGGCCGGCGAAGCACATGTCGACGGCTGCCGGGCACGTCGCTATGATGGACGCAGATTCTTTCGCAGCTCGAGGGGGACGCGATGCAACAGCTTCTACTGGGCGTCCTGGTGGCAGTTCTGTACCTTGCGACCGGATTCCTGTCCGGAGCCGTCGCACGGGCCACCACGCAGACCACTCCTGTCTGGTTGGCGGCCGGCGTCCTGTTTTCCGCATTGCTGATCTGCGCGCGCTGGTCGTGGCCCGCCATCCTCATCGGCGGCGGCATCGCGGCGACGATCTGGATCGCGATAGCGCACGGCCTGGGGTGGGGCGGCGCGCTGGCTGGCGGCGCCATCGAGTCTATCAGCATGGCGATCGGTGCTTGGATCGCGACACTGGGTCGTCACGACCCGAGACGACCCGCCGGCACCGCGCTCCTGATCGCCGGTGCGCTGATCGGGTCGGCCCTCGGCGGCGTGCTCGGCGCGCAGCTGTGGGAATGGCACGGTCGCGGCATCGACTTCTGGAGCGAGTGGCTCACATGGACCACTTCCACCGGCCTCGGCGTGCTGCTGGTCGTGCCGGTGGTGGTCGCGTTTCGCGGCTTTCACATCATGCGCTCAGGGGGCATGCCGATGCCGCAGTTCCTCGGCGGAGCGCTCGCCTTCCTCGCCTTCCTGGTCACGGTGCTGGTGGTATTCGGCGACAACGTCGGCCAGCAGTTTGGCGGCCTCGCGTCGACGCTCGCCTACTTGCCGATGCCCTTCCTGCTGCTCACGGGGCTGCTGTGGGGGCCGCGCGGTGGCTCGCTGGCTACGCTGGTCGGCTCCTTGTATATGGTGTGGCGCACCGCGAGCGGTGGCGGCCCGTTCGCAATCGCCGAGGACTTTCCCGGCCAAGCGGTGGTCGCGGTGCAAGTCTTTGTCATAGTGTGGGTCCTGGCGATTCGGCTGGGGCGCGCCCTCACGGAAGACCGTCGCCTCGCGCTCGAGCAGGCGCGCGCCTGGCGGCTGCGCTACGAGCGCACGATGCTTGGCGTCGGCGTCGCGAGCGTGGAGTACGACGCCGTCACCGGTCGCGCGACCTGGGGCGACGGCGCCGCGCTGGTGCTGGGGCCTGCCGTCAGCACCGTGAGCACCGTGAGCGAATGGCTCGACCGCATCGAGGCCGCCGAGCGCGGCCTGGTGCAAGCCAACTGGTCAGCGGTTCTGCGCGGCGACGTGCCTTCCAGCGACCAGGATTACGCCGTGCATTTGGGGGGCGGCCAGTACTCCCGCGTGAACGAGCAACTGGCCGGCGTGCGCGGCCCCGATGGCAAGGTGGAACAGGTGGTGGCCCTGCTGCGGCTCGTGACGCCGGAGGGGGGCGCATGACCGAACCAGGCGTGTTCCTGATCCATGGGCTGGGCGGTACCCAGTACGACCTGGGTTCGATGCACAAGCGGTTGAAGAATGCCGGCTTCGTGACTCACTCGCTCACCCTGCCCGGCCACGGCACCAAGCCAGAAGACCTGTCGGACGTGCATGCCGAGGATTGGATCGAGGCGGTCCGCACCAAGTACCTCGAAGTGTTGGAACAGCACGAGGTGCTGCATGTAATGGGCATGTGCATGGGCGCGCTACTGGCGGTCGAGACCGCCAAGCGCGAACGGCATGCCAAGGGCCGACTGGTGGCGCTGGCGCCGCCCATTTACATCGATGGCTGGGCGACGCCCTGGTACCGGGGATTTCGACCGCTGCTGTATCGGGTGCCGGGCATGCCGCGGCGGATGAAGGTCGCGGAAGAAGACCCCTACGGGATCAAGAACGAGCAGCTGCGCGAGATCGTGAAGGCAAAGTTCGAGCGCGGCGAGAACTTCCATTACGGCTGGGTGCCGCTTGCGTGCATCCGCGAGGTCGATCGCCTGCGGGGCATGGTGATGAAGGCCTCGATCGAATCGCTTGCCCGACGCTGATCGTGCACGCGCGCCTGGACGAGCTGACCAGCCTGCACTCTGCCAACTTCCTGGTGGAGCATATCGGCGCCGGCAAGCGCGCGGGCCAGGCACGCATGGTGGTGCTGGAAGACAGCTACCACATGGTCTGCATCGACAACGACCGCGAAGTCGTCGCCAAGAACGTGCTCGAATTCTTCGGCGCCAGCGTCGCGGGTTCGCTCGGCATGAACACCGACGATCCGCGCATGACGCCGGCGCAGACTAGCGAACTGCTCGCGGCAGCACTCGCCGACCTGGAGCGAGGCGACTTCGTTGCCCTCTTCGAACGCGGCATTCCCGACTTCGCGTGGTTCCAGCCCGGCAGCAATCGTGCGAGCGGCATCTTCCGCGGACGCAAGGGATTGCCGCGACTGCAAGCCTGGGCATCACCGGCCTCGGTATACACCGCCTTCGGCGCGCCGGTCGTGAACGCGGGCATGGCCGTGGTGCCGGCCACGCTGCGCACGGGTTCGCTCACGTCGCAGGGCGTGCTCGCCATGACGATGCGACACGGACGCCTGCTCGAGTCGCGTTGGTTTCCGGATGATGTGAGGCTGGAGGACGCTCACTTCGGAGGCGAGCCGATACCCGATGGGCCGAGCGAGGCAGAGCGCGCGTTCGAGGCGGCGGCGGCCCAGTCGAAGACCTTGCGCAGGGCGCCCGACAACGACACGCTGCTCGCGCTGTACGCGCTCTATAAGCAGGGCAGCCTCGGCGACGTGACCGGCGGGCGCCCCGGTTTGATGGACGTCGTGGGCCGGTCGAAGTACGACGCATGGTCAAGCAAGCGCGGGATGGCGCGCGAGTTGGCAATGAGCGAGTATGTGGCACTGGTGAACAGGCTCAAGGCAGCCGAGGCGCAGGCCCCTGCGGGAGGCTGAGGGGGTACGGCTGCTGCCCTTTTGGCAGCCGCGCGATCCGGACCACGCTGTAGATCCCGAGCGCGGAACCGCCGACAGCAGGCAGACCGATGCGACCGGCATCGCCCGGATCCGATAGTCAGCCGTCGCCGGACCCGAATTCAGGCTCGGTGCTCGACATGTCGACGCCTGATGCGTCGAATCTGGCGCCTCGCCGTCGCGCTTATCCGATACCAGCCGGCGGCGGGTGGGTCGACCAGAATGCTCAGCGCGCGGGAATAGTCGAGCACCAGGCCGGGCGTCCATGCCATCGTTTTCGCGCGCTTGCGGATCTGGGCGGCGATCCACAGCTCGGGCATCAGCAAGAGCGTCATGAACAAGCCCCAGTCGGGGTTGCCATGCAGACGACTGACCGCTCCCTCGAGGCCCGCTTCCAGCGCCCGCGCCACGCTCGCTGCGCAGTTGCGACGCGTCAGGTTGTAGGTGGTATCTTGGCGGTAGTGCTCCCAGAAGTGCTGCAGTCTCTCCACATCGAAGTTGCGAATACGAATCTGTTGCGTCGAAGATCCGCGCAGCTTCGCGTCAGTGACATAGTCCACTTGAAAGTAGCCCGGCACGTTGTTGTACGGTGCCGCATGCAGCATGCGCAGCTCGTCCAGCGAGCGCTTGATGGGCGCCGCCGGATCGAGGCTGATATACACCGGCGATGCTTCCAGCGCGACGTGGCCGGTCCAGACCACGCCGTGCGCATCGACCGCAGCGATATAACGATCGATCAGTGGACGCCGCTGCAAGGGGATCTGGCGCGCAGCGTTCGCCGGCGCCCAGACGTAGACGTTTATCGCCGGCTCGACATCGGGCGCAGGATCGGCCACCACGGGCCCTTTGCCTGCAGCCGACGCACCTTGCCCGTCCACGTCCGGCCGTTGGTAGAGCGCGCCGCGCAACAGTTGCCCGACGGTGGCGTCTCGCCCCAGCAAGCGCATGCGCACCGCGATCCAGATCATTCCCCAACCGACGAACAGCAGCGCGAGACTGAGCGCATAGGGAACGGTGACCTCGTAGCCGAACGGATACGGCGAGAAGAAGCTGACCGCGATGGCGATCTCGCATAACCCGCCAAGGAGCGCCAAGCGCCACCGAGGATAACGGACGATCACGGCGGACAGGCATTGCAGCAGCCCGTCGAGCGCGAACAAGGTGCCCAGGATCATCGCCAGCCAGAAGTCGCCGCCGTAGTGGCCCGCCATCACAAGCAGCGCCGCGAGCACGAAGACGACGCCTTCGATGATGCGGCCGATCCGCATGGCGCCTGTACTGACCGCCGCCATGGCCAGTGCGCAGACACCGGCCACCACAAGAAGCCCGGCGAAAATCTTGAGCGGGAAGTAGCCGTAGCTGCCCAGCGAATCGACGAGCAACACGATGCCCGCGAGCACGAACGCGAAGCCCAGCCCGTACATCGCGACGCTGCGCCGGCGCAGATAGTCGACGCCGAGAAGTATCAGGATCAGGCGGATCATCGCTCAGCCGTTCGCGGCAAAGCCTTCCGCAAGCCGACTGCCCATCCCTTGGGGAAGGATCCTCCGGCCCAGCCTCCGCCACCGCCGGAAGGCGGCGTCCTCCGCCACCAAGGGGGTGGGGGCACGACGGCACCAACCAGGGTCGCGGCCAGAAACGGGCGGCACGCTGTGGTCATCGGTTCCTCGCGACCTCGATACTGCGCGGCCGACGCGGCCGGCGTCAAGGATGGCACCGGCCGGCACCCGCCTGGTTCCCCTCGTGGAGATCAGTCAAGGAGGTCAAGGGGCCATGGCGGATGCACCGCCTGGCGGCCCGGCCAAGGATCGCCGGACCGCGCCGTTCGAAAATGCGGCACGCTGTCGTGCTGGTTTAGATCTAAGATTTGCAGCACGGTTGGTAGCGTGTAGCTCGTGGGAACGGCGCAGGCGTTCAACTTCGTACACATCGCGGCCATCGCTGCGATCCTGCTCGTCGCGCTGCTATTCGCATGGTGGTACGCGCAGCGGCCGTCGAACAGGCGCGACTGGCAGCCCGACGTGGCGCGCTTGGCGACTGCCGAGATCCAGGGCCATCACCTGACGGTGAAGAACGTTCGCAACTTCCGCTATCGGAGCGCGATCGACTTCGACGAGCGCTGGGAAGAGCGCCACTTCGATCTCACTATGCTAGACGGGCTCGACATCTTCTTCATCCACTGGGGCTCGCCGCTGATCGCTCACACCATCGTGAGCTGGTCGTTCGCGGATGGACAGCACTTGGCCATCTCGATCGAGACGCGCAAGAGGAAGAACCAGCAGTATTCGGCAGTCGCGGGGTTCTTCCGGCAATACGAGCTAATCTACGTCGCGGCCGACGAAAACGACGTGATAAAGCTGCGCACGGACATCCGTGGTGAAGATGTGTACCTCTACCGTTTGCGGACGGTACCGGCGGGTGCCCGGGCCCTCCTGCTCAAATACCTGAACGCAATGAACGCTATCAGCCTGCAACCGCTCTGGTACAACGCGCTGGTTGCGAACTGCACTACCACTATCCGCGAGCGTGTGATCGATGCGGGCGGAACGGTGCCGCTCTCCTGGAGGCTCTTCGCCAACGGCTATCTGCCCGAACTGCTTTACAAACGCGGCTCCCTCGATGCCAGCCGGCCCTTCGCCGAACTGAAGGCGATGAGCCGGATCAATGATCGCGCGCGCACAGCAGATGCGGCTGAGAACTTCTCCGTCAGAATCCGCGGCGGACTGCCGATGCCGCGGTCGCCGAGCTGAGCATTGATTGGAATCTCGCGTGATTGCTCGGATCGGGTGCCACAAGACGGACTGTTTCAAGCGTGCGGATGTCAGATCACACTGACGGACTCGCAATGTCGAACGAACCACTACTGAAGGAGATCGTCGCCGGCGTCGAGAAACTGGCGCGCCCGGCCGACTAAAGCGACGAGCGTTTGCGGCTATCGGCAGGAACGCGCGACGCAGGCGGCAGTCGAGGGAGAAGCGCACATGATCGAGTGGCTGTACCACCTCCCGGTCGTTTGGATGGCCCTGGTCGTGTACCTTGCGACTGCACTCGTCGCCGGCGCGATCTACGTCGGCGTGCTGGCGCTCGCTACTGGCGATCGGGCGCAGGCGTTCAAGGCGGTGTTGCCCGCGGTGCTGACCCCGCTCGCCGTGGTCTTCGGCCTGCTCGTGGGGTTTCTGGCCGCCCAGGTCTGGAGCGAAGCCGATCGAGCGAGCGCAGCGGTGATCCGCGAAGCGAGCGCGTTGCGCACCATCGTCGTTCTCGCCGGCAGCTTTCCCAAGGAGCGCGAGGCGCACATACGGGCGTTCGTCCGCCGCCACATCCAGGAAGCGGTGAGCCAGGAATGGCCGGCCATGGCCCGTCAACGGGCCACGCTGACCATGCTGCGCACGTCCGACGCCGAGGCGCTCCAGCTAATCCTCTCCCTGGTCCCCGAGAGCGACGCCCAGGCATTCGCGAAGCGCGAGATGGCTGCCGCGCTGCAGAGCGCGCTCGACGCACGCCGGCAGCGCATCGACATCAGTCGATCGACGATCAACTGGGTTAAATGGACGGGCGTCATGCTGCCTGCGCTACTGATCCTCTTGACCATCGCCATCCTCCACAGCGACAACCGGAAGGCCGGTGCGATCGCCATCGCGATCTACTCTATCAGTCTGGCGGCCTGTGTCGTGCTGATCGCCTCCCACAACCGGCCGTTCAGCGGGGAGATATCGGTCGGGCCGGACTTGCTCCTGCAAGTCATGCCGCAGGAGTGAGTCGGGGCCCGTCAGATCAGGCGATGAGAACGGCCCCGTAGGAGGCTCTGGACCCCTCGCCAGCTCGACGCGATCGAGCGCGCTATCCGACCTGCGAGGTACGGGCGCTGGTCGCTGAGATCCGGCGTTTGAACGCCATTGCGGAGTACGCCAGCGACCTCGTGCGAGCGCTCGAGCCCGCGACGCTGACCGCTACGCCGAAGCTCGAGCTGAAAGCCCTCGTGGACCGCCGGAGTCACCCGCGACCGAGCGGAATCGGAAAGCCTAAGCGGCGGCGAAGGCGGGCCACACCGTGGCCCCGTCGCGGAAAGCGGCCGCTCGCCGTCGCTATCGACCCCTTGCAGCCGTCGGCGGCTTCCAGCTGAGCGGCAGTTGTGCAGCGGGTCCGGTCATTCGCGGCCACAGCGTGAACTCACGGTCTCGGCCACATTCCGGTCATCCAGGCGCCAGAGAGATCGTGACGCCGATGACCGCTCTCAAGGTAGTGCAGACGTAGCCCGCCGCATGTGCGTGGCGAGGTGGTTTCCAGAGCGCCAGCTCAATCGATGCCGTGGCCCTCGCACACGGTCATCGACGCGGGCGAGTGTGTCGGGGAGATGTCCGCGATCGACGGCCGAAACATCGTGGCACCTTAGTCGGGTCCATGTGAAACGGCCGCGCGGCGCTGCGTCAGTGCTTGCAGTGTCCGAGCGCGCGCCCTTTGCCGGGATTGTTGCGATTGCAGCTGTAGCCGGCAGGGGCCGCCGGCGCGCCCACCGCCATGCCGACCGGCTGGGACGTCGACTGCGGCTTGCCCGAGTCGGCGGTCATCTTGCCGCCGATCACCGCGCCCGCAGCCCCGCCCACGCCGGCGCCGATGATCGCGCCATTGGAGCCACCCACCTCGTTGCCAATCGCAGCGCCGGCGCCGCCGCCGATCGCGCCGCCGATCGCCGCCCCGGTTTTCGCCTTGCCGGTGGCGCCCACCGCGCCGCCGGCCCCGCCGCCGACCGCACCGCCGACGATGGCGCCGGTTGAGCCACCGACCTGGTTGCCGATCGCCGCGCCGCCGGCGCCCCCAATCGCCCCGCCGATTCCGGTGGAAAGGTCATTCGCCTGCGCCGACATGGCCGCCGCCAAGGCGGCGGCGAATAGAATGGATTCAAGTCGCATATGCCTATCTCCCGCGCTACGCTGCTAATCGAAGTGTTCCGCGTCGCGCGAAACGCCGCGATGCCGATGCGACGAAATCCGTGGTGGAGTTCACGCGCTTGCAGGTGGCGCGTGACGGCGCGTGATGCTCGTCACGCCCATGACGATGTCGTAACAGTGACGTCAGCAGGATTCGAGATTCGCAAAGGGAAGTGCGGCCTCAGTGGAATTCGCTCGTCGCACTGACACGCAATCTTCTCGCCTCGCACTGCGTGCTAGTCACGTCGCCTGCCACGCCGATCGGAGCGCGTTTCCGCGGGGCGTCAACGCGCGCTCCATAAGCGCGTTCATCGACGTAACAGCGTCCTCGCTGTCAACTCAGGTCAACCCATAGGATCCCCGAGATGACTCGTCTCTCCGCTCTCGTCGCAGCCGCAGCGCTCGCACTCGCAGCCACCGCTGCGCTCGCACAAGGCAAGGCAGGCGATGCGCCAAAGGCCACGCCCGCGACACCCGCGACACCGGCCGCCGGCGCGCCCGGGCAGGCCGCCAAACCGGCCACGCCTGGCCAGCCTGCGAAAGCATCCAATCAGGAAAAGAGTTCGACGACCAAGTCGAGCAAGGGCGACCCGACCAAGACCCAGACGCGCGCCGGCGATCCGAAAGGCGCGGCGAAAGGCCAGACGAAGTAATCCGCGCCCCCGGGGGCACGCTGGGGGCGGGAATCCTGCTTGGGACCCGCGGGCGTGTGCGCGCTGCCGCGCGGGTGCTTCCGCGCGCCGCCTTTCGCCCTTCGGTGAGGGCGTAGCGGTATTCAGCCCTACTTGGTGTGCCCGACGGCCTTCCCGTTGCCGTTGCCCGCTCCGCCGCCCGCGGACGTGCTGGTCGATACTCCCGCTCCGGTGACTACGCCGGGCTTGCCCTGTCCGGCACCGTGCGCGACCGGGGATGCGCCCGTGCCCGCAGCGGTCACGATGCCCTGACCGCGCGGCGACGACGCGCCGTGACCGGCGTTAGTCACGCTGTCGGCACCTTTGCCCTTCGCCGCGCCCCCTGCCGTGGAGGAACCCGACGCCGTGACGATGCCTTTGCCCCCGGAAGCGCCGCGGCCGTTGTTAGCCGCGGTCGCCCCCGCGCTCGCACCGGTAGCCGTGGTGGCGCCGGTCAAGGTACTCGTGGTGGCATGCTTGGCGGCAGGCAGCGTTGCGATGTGCGCGTTCTGTGCCTTCATGCCGCTCACGACCGGTCCGAGCTTGGTCCCGAACTGCTGCGCGATTTGCCCCCAGCCCATACCGTCGGCGCGCATCTGCAGGACGCCCTGGTACTCGACGGTCTTGCCGTTGTACGTGATCGTTCCGCCATTCAGCGCGGTCTGGAGCTGCTCCGGCGTCGGGTTGTTGATGCCCTGCTGTGCGAGCTGATACTTCGCCAGCGACAGCGAGGTCGAGACGTTGCCGTAGCCCATCGGCTTGGTCGCCGGGGTGAACGTCGCCGATGGCTCGCCGGTCTGCGTTAGCGTGACTTCAGAGCCGTTGCGCAGGCCGGTCACGAGCGCGGTGGAGTTCTCCTTCGAGCCGGCGAAGGACTGGAAGTCGGCTGCGATCTTGCCGGTGACGGCGCCCGAGCCCTTGGTGGTGGCGCTGGCGTCCATCGTTTGGATCTCGCCGGTCAGCGCGGCGGCTTCGTCCGCCGCAACGGTGTGCGCGCCGCCCGACAGCGCGGCAGCGACCAGGAGCCCAAGAGCACGTCGACGGATCTTCATGGGATACCTCCTCGAGTTACGTCGCGGGCAGCGCCCGCTCGGTCTGCAGAATGATCTCGGTCGCGGTGGCCGAGTCCTTGATCAGAGCCTCGGAATCGGCCACCACGCGCATCCGCGTGGTCTTCGGCGTGAGCGACTCGAACTCGACCTCGATCGTGCGGTTGGCGGCCTTCGCCCTGATGAGCTCGCCCTGCTTGGTCTTCTCGACGGTTTCGACCGGGATCTCCATCTGCTTGAGCGCTGTGAGCGTCGCACGCTTCACTTTGGGCAGCGGCTCGGAGAAGGTCTTGTAGACGATGCCGTTCAGCGTGTGGTTCACCCCAACGGCCGCAGCGACGCCGCCAGCCGTCAGGGCGACGGCGGCGCAGCCGCTGCTGAGAACCGTTGCCATGACGACTAGGAAAAGCCGGGCACAGCCACTCCGCGGCAACTTTTCCGCCCGCACCGTGCCCACGTACTCGTCACGCAGCGGGCGGGTTTTCGCAATAGCACGCATCGAGTTCTTATACTGGCCGGCAGGGTGAGCGTGCAAGCGTGGCGTGTGCCGCACTTCTCAATTTTTCCGTCACCGCGCCGAGAAGTGCAAGTGCGGCTTCGGCCCTGTCGTCAGGAAAACGACACACCCTCTGGCAACTGGTGTCGGAAATCAGACGAGCTTCATTGCCGGGGCGCGGCCTACAAACCGACGTGTTGGGATCGACAGCGGCGTCGAACGACTGCAATCAGCCGCTTGGCTGTACATCCGCTTCTGGCGCATACCGATCTTGCGAAGACGTTCGCTCGACTCAGGCAACCGCTGATGTCGTCGGCGCCGCTACAAGCTCCAGCTAGAGGAAACAGACCGTCGGTCCTCTTCACAGCGGATCGCGCGGCATCGAGAACGTGACGCCGCGGCGCACCTGAATGCGTGAGCTATTCCCTGCTGGTGGGGCGACTGTGTGACGTGGTTCACGCTCGCTCAGCAACTGGTCCGGAACCTGCTTTTCTCCCAACCGGAACTACGGTTGAACGCGGGCCCCGCGTGCTGTGCGAGAGAACTTCACAAGATTGGTCAGCCAACCCCGCGTGGCGCGGCGACAGCGCGGGTTCAGTCTCCCTGAGATCGCCATCATCCTGGCGCTCTTCGCCCTCCTCGTGGGAGGCGTTCTGCTCGGCAACGGGCTTGTCGCGCAATCGCGCATCAAGTCCCAGGCCAAGGACTTCGTTGGCCTGGCTATGGCCGTTGCACTCTATGCCGATCGGTACGGGGCTTTGCCGGGGGACGATCCCAATGCGGAACTTCGATGGCCCGGCAGGGCGCGGAACGGTACGGGCGATCGGCGTATCAGCGGCGCGTATGCGGCCGTCCCTCCGGCTGGCGATCCGCTAGCCACGCTCACCGTCGATGGCACGAGCGGCGAGTCGCTCAACTTCTGGTGGCATCTTCGGCTTGCCGACTTCGTTGTTGTACCGCCGCCGACGGTCACACCGGTCGCGCAACCGCTCAATCACTTCTACGGGGTGGTGGGGGTGGAGTGGGAGGCATTGGGCTTCCCGGCGCTTGCGATCTGCGCGGCCAATCTTCCTGGCGACGCCGCGATCGCCATTGAGCTTCAGTTCGACGATGGCGATCCGCGGCGAGGATTCGTTCGCGCCGCGAAGCAAACCGCCGACAACCAACTGCTTGCCGCTGCAGACGCGAGTGTGACTACATTCACCGCCGCCGACAGGTACATCCTCTGCCAACGACTCGACTAGGCATTAGCCCGCCATCGAGCGGCCGCCGGTAGCCGGGGGGAGGGGCCTAATGGACCAAGCCACCTTAGAGAAGGATGCTTCGCGCGGGGAAGATAACGGCCGAGGAGGTGCTCGCACACGCGCCTCTCGCCAGGCTTGACGATGCGTTGACGTTCCTCAAGCAGCACCGCGAGGTGAAGGAGATCTGCCGTGCGCTGACGGAGCGGATCGCGAGCGCTTCGTTGGATGACTTCGGGAAGCTTAAGGACATTTACTTCAATCACTGCGGTTGAAATAGCATCGGAGGTAGGCAGTGGATCACGCTGCGATCAAGCGGCTCATAGAAAAGAGACGAGTCGCCACAGTCGAGCTGCTGATGGAAGCGGATTTTCAGGACGTCGAGCCCCTTCTCCTGCTCCTCAAGCGCTTGCGGCCAATCGAAGAGGTCAGCGCTGCGCTGATGGAGCGGATGGCGATTACGCCGTTGTCGGAGTTCAATGCACTGAAGGTGCTGTACTTCCGACACTTCGCCGTGCGGGTTCAATAGGGCGTTCGGTTCGAATCCCTTCTATTCTTCCCGGATGCCGTCGAGTGAGCCCGCGCGTGAGAGTCGCGAGCATCACCAGGGCTGGCTGGATCCGGAGAACGAGGACGTCCCGGATATTCTCCTACACCACCATCAGCGGGATGGGTCGCCTATCCCGTAAGCGGACCGGTGAATAGCCTGAAGAACGACGACGCAAAACTGCTTGAGCCCGAGCCTGCGTAAGAACTGTCTGTCCGTCGGTCCCGTCTCGGCCAGGAGCGGCGGTACGGCGACGTTGCTGAGAATGGTCGTTCGACGGCGCTATCGACCCCTTGCAGCCGTTGGCGGCTTCCAGCTGAGCGGCAGTTGTGCAGCGGGTCCGGTCATTCGCGGCCACAGCGTGAACTCACGGTCTCGGCCACATTCCGGTCATCCAGGCGCCAGAGAGATCGTGACGCCGATGACCGCTCTCAAGGTAGTGCAGACGTAGCCCGCCGCATGTGCGTGGCGAGGTGGTTTCCAGAGCGCCAGCTCAATCGATACCGTGGCCATTGGGCATCGAAGACCAATCGAATGTCTGCTGCCCACGGCGCCGGACTCACGCACCCGACCCGTTGCTGTCCCGTCGTCTTGTTAGGGAAGCGGACCTTCGCGGACTTCGCTGTACGACCATGAGCGGACGTTTATCCTAGCCTGCTTCGTGCTCCGCTCGAGAAGGTCGAGGTTGGTGCACCGCCAATGCTCGCCATCGCTGAGCACCACTTCGCCGTCACTTGAATGAAGCCATCTCCGCTTGGACCTCCTTCAGGAACGCCTCACGGTTCTTCTGCCAAAAGATGCGGCCGCGGCGCAGGAAGACATGGTGAATGAGGCGGCCGCCGCGAGACTCGACCCGCCTCGCGAACGCGTCGGTCTCGGACTGTTCGAAGCGGCTGTTGCCGGTCGTGACGAGCATGACTTCCTTGCCCCTCAGCTGAGCCTGCTCCACGTAGGCCCAAAGCGGCGTCGCCGGGCGGAACATCCAGGTCGGAGACACGAGGAAGACGCGGCGCGCGCGAGCGAGGTCGATCGGCTCGACCCGGATCGGCGGAAGCACTCGCGCTGTCGCGTCTGAGGCGGCTTTCGCCTGGCCTGCGAAGCTGCGGGGATAGTCCGCGTCGATCCGGGCGATGGGCGCATTGAACATCCGCGCGATCTCGCGGGCCGCAGCCTCCGAGTGGCCCGAGCGCGAGTAGTAGACGACGGTGACGTCCTGGCTGGGATCACCCAGCGGCGCGTAAGGGTCGCTGGGGACGTAGGTCTGGTCCTTCACCGCCATGACGGTGAAAGCGCCGCCGCCGCCGAGGGCGGCCCCAGCCATTGCGACGAGGAGAACGCGCTTCTTCCTGTTCATCTTGTGTGCATACGCGCTAAGGCCGCGATTGCGTCGCCCCGTGGTCAGCGGTCGATGACCGCCATGTTTCCCTCGTCGTGGCGCTCGCCCGCAGCCTGGGCGAGATTGTTCAGCCGTTCGATCTGCCTTCCGTTCAGCTCGAGGTGTTCGGCGGCTGTGTTCTCCTCGACACGGGCAACCCGCTTTGTACCGGGAATCGGCGCGATGTCGTCGCCCTGCGCGAGCAGCCACGCCAGAGCCACCTGTGCCGGGGTTGCACCCGCCTCTACGGCAACGGCCTTGACCTCGTCGACGATGCGCAGGTTGCGCTTGAAGTTCTCGCCGGTGAAGCGCGGGTTGGTCTTGCGCCAGTCGTCGTCGGAGAGCTGCTGGGGCGAGCGGATCTCGCCAGTGAGGAAGCCGTGGCCGAGCGGCGAATAGGGAACGAAGCCGATGCCCAGCTCGCGCAGCACCGGCAGCAGCTCGGCCTCGGGGTCACGGGTCCACAGAGAGTATTCGGTCTGCAACGCTGCGACCGGGTGCACGGCGTGGGCGCGGCGGATCGTGGCGGGGCCGGCCTCGGACAGGCCGATGTATCGGACCTTGCCCTCAGCGACTAGTTTGGCCAGGGCGCCGACGGTGTCCTCGATGGGGGTTTTGGGGTCGACCCGGTGCTGGTAGTACAGGTCGATGTGGTCGGTGCCGAGCCGCTTCAGCGAGCCCTCGACCGCGGCTCGGATGTTGGCCGGGGTGCTGTCGAAGACACCGGGTCCGCCACCGGAGTGCGAGACGAGGCCGAACTTCGTCGCCAACACGACCTGGTCGCGGCGACCCTTGATGGCCCGGCCGACCAGCTCCTCGTTGTGGTAGGGGCCGTAGATCTCGGCGGTGTCGAGGTGGGTGACGCCCAGATCCAGCGCCCGGTGGATGGCGCGAATCGACTCGGCGTCGCTGCCTGCCCCGATGTTGTAGTAGCCGGACATCGACATGGCACCGAGTCCTATGCGCGAGACATCGAGCCCGCCGATCGAAATGTGCTTCATGGTGTTTAGCTCCGTTCTTCGAGTAATTCGGGATGCGCTCCCGCGACTGTCCGGTCACACCGTTTGGTCAACGATCCGCATCTGTTCTTCATTCATACGGCCACCGTGCACTTTGATTTTCGAGAAGGCAGTGTCGATCTCCCGAAGGTCCGCAGGCGTCAGCTGAACATTGATTGCTCCTAAGTTCTCGTTCAGGTGATCGATGTTGCGTGTACCCGGGATCGGAACAATCCAGGGTTTCTGTGCCATCAGCCATGCCAGCGCAATTTGAGCAGCCGTTGCGTTCTTCTTCTTCGCAAATTGTGTGAGCCAATCAACAATCCGCCTGTTTGCTGCCAAGTTTTCAGGACTAAACCGATCGAACCCAGATCGAAGGTCTGTCTTCGGGTCGAGCTCGGTGCGGGCATCTATCTTCCCGGTCAGATAACCCATTCCAACTGGACCCCACGGAACAAAGCCGATGCCCAGCTCCTCACACGCTTGAAGGACACCGTTTTGTTCTGGATCTCGGTTCATTAGTGAGTACTCGGTCTGAATCGCAGTCACCGGTTGAACAGCGTGTGCTCGGCGGATTGTTTTGGCACTCGCCTCAGAGAGACCGAAATGCAAAACTTTTCCCTCTTTGATGAGATCTCTAATCGCGCCAGCCACATCTTCGACTGGCACTTGCGGATCGACTCGATGCTGGTAGTAGAGATCGATGCGGTCGGTTCTGAGGCGCTTCAGTGAGGCCTCAACCACTTTCTTGATGTGCTTTGGTTGGCTATTCAGGCCTCCTGCCTCAAGGTCAAACCCAAACTTGGTTGCGACAACGACCTTGTCGCGGAAAGGCGCGAGCGCTTCTCCGACAAGCACTTCGTTTGTATAGGGGCCATAAACCTCGGCTGTGTCAAAGAACGTGACGCCCTTTTCATAGGCAGTGCGAATGACCTTGATGCCTTGGTTTCTGTCTGCGGGAGGTCCGTAGTTGGCGCTGATGCTCATGCACCCGGCACCTAATTCCGAGACTTCTAACTGTCCGAGCTTTCGCGTTTTCATCTTTCTACTTTGGTTCGGCCGATCCGACGATGCCGCCCAAGACAATGGCCAGACGGCCAATCCCGCGCCGATAAGGACGGCGTCAGCCAAAAAGTCACGGCGAGTGACGGGTCGGCGATCGTGATTGTTCGATCCAGCGGGTTGCTTGCTCTTTCCCATGAATGTCCCTTTAAAGTGACTCCGGTTGCATGCACTTTGAGCCCGGGCATCAAAAAGAAAAAGCGCCTAACACCGCATGCCTTGTGAAGGTAAGCTTCAAGGTATGAAGCTGAAGCAACTCGATGGATTGATGGCGTTCTGGAAAGTGGCCGAACGCCGCGGGTTCACGGCGGCTGCCGCCGAGCTAGAGGTCTCGCCCTCAGCCCTCAGTCAGGCCATCCGGCAACTGGAAACCCGCGTGGGAGTGCGACTGTTGAATCGGACGACGCGAAGCGTGAGCCTGACCGAAGCCGGCGAGGCCTACCTCGCGCGGGTCGGCCCTGCGCTTGGCCAGGTGCTCGAGGCGGGGGAGGAGCTGAACGTCCTGCAGGGACGGCCCGCCGGCACACTGCGCCTGAATGCGGCAAGGATTTCCACCGCGATGGTTCTGCAACCCATGCTGGCCGGCTTCCTCCGCGAGCATCCCCATGTTCAGCTTGAGCTGACCACCGATGAGGGCTTCGTCGACATCGTCGAGAGAGGTTTCGATGCCGGTGTCCGCATGGGCGAAAGCCTCCAGCGGGATATGGTGGCCGTCCCCCTCGGTGGACCGGTCACCGTCGCGGTGGTCGCTTCACCGGAGTACCTGCGGCGGGTTCCTGCGCCACGCCACCCGGATGAACTGGTACGTCACAACTGCGTGCGCTTGCGCTTTGCTGCGCACAGGCATGATTTTCAAATGGGAGTTCCAGGTGGATGGCCGGCTCGTGGAGTACGAGGTCAAAGGCAACCTGACCATCAGCGACACGCTGTTCAGTCTGGACGCCGCGCTCGAGGGCGTCGGACTGGCCTACACCTTCGAGCAGCTGGCACTGCCCTATCTCCGAGCCAAGCGGCTGAAGCGGGTGTTGGCCTCGTTCTCGCCGACATTTCCAGGCTTTTACCTGTACTACCCTAGCAGGAGTAACCAGCCAACGAAATTGAAGGCGCTGATTAAGTACGCCAAGCGTCGCGCGCCTTGAGTGACATCGTCCGCTTTGGTTCGGTTTCTGCCATTAGACGACTGAAGCCAACTTTGATGCGGCGAGAAGGGGCTTCAGCAGTCCTCAGTTTCCGACAGCACGCTTTGCAAACGGAGACCGCACCGAACCGCGCTCTGAGTGGGCGCCAACCTTCACCGTTGCGTTTGCTAATCGTTTGTTTGGGCGACGCCGATCATGATCAACGTCGATACGCTCACCGGATGAGCCTGCGCTCGCGTGACTCCAAGGACCCCCATTTCGACCCTCTGAATCTGGGTTCGTGCAGCGAGGTCAACGCACCCAGCGGTTCTCAGGTTTTCAGGACTTAAAAGGGTATCGCACCATCTCCGCTGAACTCGAATTCACCCGCGGCCTTGCAGGCGCGAAGAAGTTTCACTGGGAGAGAGTGGCGAACAAACTCGCCCGCTATGCCAATTCGGTCCAACAGCCGACCTTCGAACACCTTGCGTTGGCAACGGCACCTTGGAAGCAGCATGCCGACCCGCGCATCCGCCAGGCTCAGACATTCATCAAGCGCCAGTTCAGGCAGGACCTGTCGGTGTCTGACGTGGCATCGCGCGTGGCGATGAGCGAGCGTAATTTCACCCGCCGCTTCCGGGCTGCCGCGGGCCTGTCCCCAGCGCGCTACCTCACGAAATGCCGCATCGAGCACGCCCGCCAACTGCTGGAGTTCGAGCACCTGCCCGTGCTGACCGTCGCGATGCGGTGCGGCTTTCGCGACGAAAATGCCTTCCGCCGCAGCTTCCGCCACCTTTGCGGCGTCACTCCCTCCGCGTACCGCGCCGCGGCCGGGGCCGGTGATCGCAACAAATAGACATCGTCGCAAGACGATTTGGCGCAGACGTTAATGACTGGCCTCGCGGCCAATAGCAGCTCATCAGACGATGCTCGTAATGACAATGTCGTTACGCTGTGCTATGGTGGCGCTTGATGCATTCGGGATGAGACCAGCCATGAAGACTGCCACGCCAAGCAAGCCCCGCCGTGAGACGCTCAACCTGCGCGTCCCGCCGGCGGAGCGCACGCTGATCGACCGCGCCGCGCAGTCGACGGGCAAGACCCGTACGGATTTCATCCTCGAGGCGGCCCGCCGCGCGGCCGAGGAAGCGCTGCTGGACCGCGCCGTGTTGGCGGTCGGTTCGAAGGCTTATGCCGCGTTCCTCGCACGCCTGGACGCGCCAGCGCAGCCCAATGCACGGCTGCGCAAAACGATGCAGACGCCTCAGCCGTGGGCTAAGGCCTGATGCTCACGGCGCCCGAGCCGCTCGGCGCGCATCACACGCTTGACCATTTCGATTCCGGCGCTGTCTCGCTCGATGGCTGGCTGAAGCGACGCGCCATGGCCAATCAGGCCAGTGGTGCATCGCGCAGCTATGTCGTCGCTGACGATAGCCAAATTGTCGGCTACTACGCGCTGGCTTCGCACGCGGTGGCGGCTGTCGCGGCGACGGGACGCGTCCGGCGCAATATGCCCGATCCGATCCCCGTCGTGGGCTTGGGGCGGCTCGCGATCGCGCGCACGCACCAGGGACAAGGTCTCAGCCGCGCACTGTTTCAGGATGCGGCGAGGCGTGTGATGCATGCGGCTGACACGATCGGCATTCGCGCCCTGCTCGTGCATGCGCTCTCCGAGGACGCCAAGGCGTTCTATCTGCGTCTTGGGCTCGACCCGTCGCCGCTCGATCCCATGACCTTGATGGTCACGCTGGCCGATTTGCAGGCCGCGATCCGACCGAAAGCGTGACGAGGAAAACCGTTCGCATCGCTGTAAGGGCATCTACTCGGCTTGTTCTCCTCGGTGCGTCCTTCTGGCGCCGACTAGCCACTTCCGCCTCTTCCTACGACGTTTTGTAGGAAGCGCGCTGACGCATCCCGCGAATAGGCCACTAAAGCTCCCGAAGCGAGTTCGATTGCCCTTCGTCCCCCGCTGAAAAAATCCTCGTCGCATTGCGCTTCAGGTCTGCGAAGCGCTGGTTTGCACCAATGACGATGAGGCGCGGCAATCGTGTGCCGCGAAATCATGAAAATACTCAGCGGATCAGGCGCGACAGTCGATCGTGCTGTCAAAGGCGGCCCGCTTGCATCGATAGTCGCGGCACCATGGCTCGTGCTGACACGCGTGCTGGTTGCGCTCGTCGCCGTCCTCACGTTGGGCCAGGTACTGGCGGCAGAGGATAACGGACTGACAATCAACGAAAACCTGCCGGCCACGTCGAAGGGCGTCACCTATAGCCAGACCATTACTGTCACAGGTGGTACGCCGCCCTATACGTTCGCCATACAGGGGGCGAATACGCTCCCGCCAACCCTCACACTTTCAGCGGGCGGAACCGTCAGCGGCGTCGTCAGTTGCCAGTCGCCTAACGGTAGCTTCCGTCAAATAATCACCATCACCGATTCCGCCGGGCCACCAGTCGTGGCAACGTTTACAGGCAACGACCGGCTTTCTATGAACGTGACAGCAGGCTCCGGAAGTTGTCCGGCAGCCCTAACGCTTGCGCCCGCAACACTGCCAAACCCGAGAGTTGGAACACCCTATAACCAAACAGTCAGCGCATCAGGAGGCATTGGTCCATATAGCTACGCTGTGTCCGCAGGAACGCTGCCGGCTGGGCTGTCCCTCAACACATCAACCGGTGCGATCACGGGAACGCCGACAACAACTGGAGCGTTCAACTTCACGATTACGGCAACCGACGCGGCCTTTTCCACCGGTTTTCGGGCGTACTCCGGAACCGTCAGCCCGGCGGTCGTCATCACGATTAACCCGGCGACGTTGCCGGGCGGCACGGTGGGCACGGCGTATAGCCAGGCGATTGTGGCCACGGGTGGCAGCGGCGGGTACACGTATAGCGTGACGGCGGGCAGCTTGCCGGGTGGGCTGACCTTGACGAGCGGCGGTGTGCTGAGCGGCACGCCGACCACGGGTGGCAGCTTCACCTTTACGGTGACCGCCACCGACAGTGCGTCGGCCACGGGCACGCGCAGCTACACGGTGGTGATCGCCAATGCGCCGATCGTGGTGAACCCGGCGACGTTGCCGGGCGGCACGGTGGGCACGGCGTATAGCCAGGCGATTGTGGCCACGGGTGGCAGCGGCGGGTACACGTATAGCGTGACGGCGGGCAGCTTGCCGGGTGGGCTGACCTTGACGAGCGGCGGTGTGCTGAGCGGCACGCCGACCACGGGTGGCAGCTTCACCTTTACGGTGACCGCCACCGACAGTGCGTCGGCCACGGGCACGCGCAGCTACACGGTGGTGATCGCCAATGCGCCGATCGTGGTGAACCCGGCGACGTTGCCGGGCGGCACGGTGGGCACGGCGTATAGCCAGGCGATTGTGGCCACGGGTGGCAGCGGCGGGTACACGTATAGCGTGACGGCGGGCAGCTTGCCGGGTGGGCTGACCTTGACGAGCGGCGGTGTGCTGAGCGGCACGCCGACCACGGGTGGCAGCTTCACCTTTACGGTGACCGCCACCGACAGTGCGTCGGCCACGGGCACGCGCAGCTACACGGTGGTGATCGCCAATGCGCCGATCGTGGTGAACCCGGCGACGTTGCCGGGCGGCACGGTGGGCACGGCGTATAGCCAGGCGATTGTGGCCACGGGTGGCAGCGGCGGGTACACGTATAGCGTGACGGCGGGCAGCTTGCCGGGTGGGCTGACCTTGACGAGCGGCGGTGTGCTGAGCGGCACGCCGACCACGGGTGGCAGCTTCACCTTTACGGTGACCGCCACCGACAGTGCGTCGGCCACGGGCACGCGCAGCTACACGGTGGTGATCGCCAATGCGCCGATCGTGGTGAACCCGGCGACGTTGCCGGGCGGCACGGTGGGCACGGCGTATAGCCAGGCGATTGTGGCCACGGGTGGCAGCGGCGGGTACACGTATAGCGTGACGGCGGGCAGCTTGCCGGGTGGGCTGACCTTGACGAGCGGCGGTGTGCTGAGCGGCACGCCGACCACGGGTGGCAGCTTCACCTTTACGGTGACCGCCACCGACAGTGCGTCGGCCACGGGCACGCGCAGCTACACGGTGGTGATCGCCAATGCGCCGATCGTGGTGAACCCGGCGACGTTGCCGGGCGGCACGGTGGGCACGGCGTATAGCCAGGCGATTGTGGCCACGGGTGGCAGCGGCGGGTACACGTATAGCGTGACGGCGGGCAGCTTGCCGGGTGGGCTGACCTTGACGAGCGGCGGTGTGCTGAGCGGCACGCCGACCACGGGTGGCAGCTTCACCTTTACGGTGACCGCCACCGACAGTGCGTCGGCCACGGGCACGCGCAGCTACACGGTGGTGATCGCCAATGCGCCGATCGTGGTGAACCCGGCGACGTTGCCGGGCGGCACGGTGGGCACGGCGTATAGCCAGGCGATTGTGGCCACGGGTGGCAGCGGCGGGTACACGTATAGCGTGACGGCGGGCAGCTTGCCGGGTGGGCTGACCTTGACGAGCGGCGGTGTGCTGAGCGGCACGCCGACCACGGGTGGCAGCTTCACCTTTACGGTGACCGCCACCGACAGTGCGTCGGCCACGGGCACGCGCAGCTACACGGTGGTGATCGCCAATGCGCCGATCGTGGTGAACCCGGCGACGTTGCCGGGCGGCACGGTGGGCACGGCGTATAGCCAGGCGATTGTGGCCACGGGTGGCAGCGGCGGGTACACGTATAGCGTGACGGCGGGCAGCTTGCCGGGTGGGCTGACCTTGACGAGCGGCGGTGTGCTGAGCGGCACGCCGACCACGGGTGGCAGCTTCACCTTTACGGTGACCGCCACCGACAGTGCGTCGGCCACGGGCACGCGCAGCTACACGGTGGTGATCGCCAATGCGCCGATCGTGGTGAACCCGGCGACGTTGCCGGGCGGCACGGTGGGCACGGCGTATAGCCAGGCGATTGTGGCCACGGGTGGCAGCGGCGGGTACACGTATAGCGTGACGGCGGGCAGCTTGCCGGGTGGGCTGACCTTGACGAGCGGCGGTGTGCTGAGCGGCACGCCGACCACGGGTGGCAGCTTCACCTTTACGGTGACCGCCACCGACAGTGCGTCGGCCACGGGCACGCGCAGCTACACGGTGGTGATCGCCAATGCGCCGATCGTGGTGAACCCGGCGACGTTGCCGGGCGGCACGGTGGGCACGGCGTATAGCCAGGCGATTGTGGCCACGGGTGGCAGCGGCGGGTACACGTATAGCGTGACGGCGGGCAGCTTGCCGGGTGGGCTGACCTTGACGAGCGGCGGTGTGCTGAGCGGCACGCCGACCACGGGTGGCAGCTTCACCTTTACGGTGACCGCCACCGACAGTGCGTCGGCCACGGGCACGCGCAGCTACACGGTGGTGATCGCCAATGCGCCGATCGTGGTGAACCCGGCGACGTTGCCGGGCGGCACGGTGGGCACGGCGTATAGCCAGGCGATTGTGGCCACGGGTGGCAGCGGCGGGTACACGTATAGCGTGACGGCGGGCAGCTTGCCGGGTGGGCTGACCTTGACGAGCGGCGGTGTGCTGAGCGGCACGCCGACCACGGGTGGCAGCTTCACCTTTACGGTGACCGCCACCGACAGTGCGTCGGCCACGGGCACGCGCAGCTACACGGTGGTGATCGCCAATGCGCCGATCGTGGTGAACCCGGCGACGTTGCCGGGCGGCACGGTGGGCACGGCGTATAGCCAGGCGATTGTGGCCACGGGTGGCAGCGGCGGGTACACGTATAGCGTGACGGCGGGCAGCTTGCCGGGTGGGCTGACCTTGACGAGCGGCGGTGTGCTGAGCGGCACGCCGACCACGGGTGGCAGCTTCACCTTTACGGTGACCGCCACCGACAGTGCGTCGGCCACGGGCACGCGCAGCTACACGGTGGTGATCGCCAATGCGCCGATCGTGGTGAACCCGGCGACGTTGCCGGGCGGCACGGTGGGCACGGCGTATAGCCAGGCGATTGTGGCCACGGGTGGCAGCGGCGGGTACACGTATAGCGTGACGGCGGGCAGCTTGCCGGGTGGGCTGACCTTGACGAGCGGCGGTGTGCTGAGCGGCACGCCGACCACGGGTGGCAGCTTCACCTTTACGGTGACCGCCACCGACAGTGCGTCGGCCACGGGCACGCGCAGCTACACGGTGGTGATCGCCAATGCGCCGATCGTGGTGAACCCGGCGACGTTGCCGGCGGCTGTGATAGGAACCGCGTACTCACACAACGTTTTGGCGACGGGTGGATCGGGAACGTTCACCTATTCGATCAGCGCAGGCGCCTTGCCCGCTGGATTGTTGCTCAACACCGCCAGCGGACTGATCTCCGGAACACCGACGACCGGGGGCACGGCGAACTTCACCGTGATAGCGACCGATACGCTCGGCGCAACCGGCTCACGTGCCTACAGCGTTACGGCCAATACAGCGATGGGACTCTACCCGGCGACTTTGCCGACCGGCGTAGTCGGCGTGGCCTATTCGCAGGCAATGACTGCTACCGGCGGTTCGGGTACCTATATCTACGCCGTCACGGTGGGCAGCCTGCCGCCGGGCTTCAGTATCAATGCGGCGACCGGCGTGCTAACGGGAACCACGACGTCGGTTGGCACCACGAGCTTTACGATTACAGCGACCGACACGCTTGGCGCCAGCGCCGCACGTAGCTATTCGCTGTCGTTCAATGCTGCCGTCACAGTTGGGCCGGCAACACTACCGAACCCGGTCGTCGGCACTGTCTACGCGCAAACAGTCAGCGGCAACGGAGGTACCGGTTCGTATGCGTTCACGCTTACCGCGGGCAACCTGCCGCCAGGGCTCGCGTTGACGACGGGCACGTCCGCGAGCGCGACCAAGGCGTCGAGCGCTTCGGCCGCTGTCACCGTCCTCAATGCACCCACTGGTGCGCTAGCGGGCATGCCGACCGCTGCCGGAACCTACACATTCACGATCACTGCGACCGACGGCCTCGGCTTCGCTGGAGTTCGGGCGTACACGCTGACCGTCGCACCGCCGACACTGGTCCTCGTGTCACCCATAGGAAACGGCGCAGTCGGCAGCCCCTACAACCAGTCGCTGGTCGTGACCGGTGGAACTGCTCCGTACACCTATTCGCTTGCTGGCGGACAACTCCCGCCTGGCCTAGCGCTCAATCCGACGACGGGTGCGTTGAGCGGCGTTCCGACGACACCGGGCACTTACACCGTCACGATCATCGCGACCGATGCCAACGGTGCGACCGGGACGTTTGCTCAAACGATAGAGATCGTTGCGCGCCCCGACCCGACAGCCGATCCTGGCGTGCGCGGCATCGAAGCGGCGCAAATCTCCGCAGCAGCGCGCTTCGGCACAGCGCAGATCGACAACGTCGCCGGACGCGTTCGCATGCTGCATCTGGGATTCGATCCGTGTTCGACGCAGATCGACATCGGCGCAAACATCCCCTGGGAGCGCGCCGACTCATCGAACGATGAAGCTGCGAAGGAAGCGCGAAAACTGCTCGACGAACGCGCCAAGGCAACGAAAGAAAAACGTGGTCGCTGCGATCGTTCGTTCGCGGTCTGGGCCGCGGGCAACGTCGACTTCGGCTTCCTGCGACCGACCTCGGCAGTGGATCGCAGTGATTTCCGCACGTCGGGCCTGACGCTGGGCGCCGATACCCGCGTAAATGAGCGCCTGATCGTCGGTGCGGCGCTCGGTTTCGCCCGTGATGAGACCGAGGTCGAGGTGGCCGGAACCGAAAGCCAGGCGCGCGCGCAAAGCGCTTCACTCTATGGCTCGTTCGCACCGATCAAGGGCCTGTATGTGGACGCGCTGATGGGCTACGGTGGCTTGTCGTTCGACTCCAGTCGCTGGCAGGCGACATCCGGAGTCATGCTGTCCGGCGATCGCAATGGTTCGCAGTACTTTGGCTCGCTCGCCGTCAGCGGTGTGTTCCAACTCGACCGCCTGAACCTCGCGCCGTACCTGCGGGCCGATCGCGTTCGCAGCCGGCTCAACGGCTACGCCGAGACGGGCAGCGCGACGGCCGCACTTAGCTACGGAGCCGTCAGCGTCAGCGAGAATTCAGCCGCCGTGGGGTTGTACGCGGGCTACCGGTGGCCGGTAAACGGAGTCTGGCTTGAACCGGGTCTTCGCCTCGAACAGCGCCGCGTTCGATTGGGTGGCGCCGATCAGGGCGTGGCTTACGCCGACATGCCGCAGCTTGAATACCGGTTGCAGCAGGGACCGGAGTCCGAGGATCGAACGACCGCCGCCTTGAGCCTGCTGATGCGGTTCGGCTTCGCGGTCACGTTGGGACTCGAGTACAGCTACACGGGTAGCAGCGATACTTTCCGCAGCGAGAGCGTTCGCGCCGTTGTGCGCGCCCCGTTCTAATGCCCGACTCGGCCATTTCATGGGCCAACGGTGAAGAGGTGCGGGAAGCACTGGACGCTGAAACGGAAGCGCCAGAGAACTCGGGATATTCGGCTCAGCGACGTTCGTGTGCGGAAGCGAGATCTACGGGGGGACGATCGATTCGAAGACGCGATCGAGTGAGCAAAGGCGCATCCCGCCCTCGACCAGGCGGCGAAAGTGCAACGGGTAGGCCTGACGCCAGCGGGGCTCGCGCAAGGCCTCGGCCGCATGCGCGGGATCGAGCGCGGCGAGGGCCGTGCTCATGACCTGCGTTGTCGCCAGCCGCGAACTAGGCCGGCCATCCGGGCCCGGCGCGAAAGCGATGCCGGTCGTCGTCTGCTGCATGTCACCTTGCGAGATTAGGCCTGCTCACGCGCGGAGCAGGCAGTGTCGCATGCCGGTGCTGGTTGCGGCTCGCACTTGTAAGCGCGCGTGGCGCGCACCGCGCTTGGCGGCGTAATAGAACAGTTCGTAGAAGTCGCCCGTCCGGTAGAACAGCAGCGATTCCGGATGGTCCGCCTTGATGCGCAGATACCTGCTGCATCATCGGCGTTTGGGCTGGCCAACAGGTTTGATGTGCTACCGGCCACTGGCTGGTTGGCAAGCTATCCATCGTGCAGATTTATGAGTCCCGGGATCAAGTGTAACGATGTCACTTTCGTATTACCCCTCATTCGCGCGACTAGGTTACGCAATCACGATGACGACTGACGGACCAGCTATCAAGGCGCAGCCACTACGACTTGCGCCATGATCCCGTAGCCTTCGACCTGAGGTGTCCCGTTCCAGCGAAGGACGCCTGGCTCTACGTCGCTGCCGACGGAAGGGGTGGTCGCAGCTGAATCGTAGACGCCCACATTGAGGGAGTCGTAGGGACCTGTTACACCGATCGGCACGGGACCATGAGTTCTCGTGTTGTACGACACGTCAAAGGCAAGCACGTCGTCCGGCAGCATCACGTTCAGCGAACGAAGATCGAACGTGACCGTGGAAGCAAAGCCGTTGTAGCAGGTCCCGTTCGCAGCTTTCCATCTTCCGCCCGTGCATGTCGGATCGGAGGAGGGTCGGTACGGAATGCTGAAGGTCCGAGTCAGCGTCGCAAGCAAGTTGCCGCTGCTGTTGTAGATCGTGATGGTGATGGGATGGTTGAACATGGCGTTCGGCGCCGAGGCGCAGTCGGCCGTGAACCATGCTCCGGTCTGGCAGGCCCAGCTGCTCATCGCAACAGTGATGCTGTGAAGCGTCCGGGGCGAACCAGGCTTCAGGGCGATGCGATCGCCCAAGCTGGTGAGGGATACGGCCTCGAAGCCGTAGCTGGGCATGTTGGGCGGAAGTGGCGAAAGTGAATCAAATCCCAGGACGGTTTGTGCCGTAACGGCGACCGTCGTGGGTGCGCTGTCCACCTTGCCGTCGTTCACTATCAGGGTGGCCACGTAGGTGCCGGCGGCGTCGGCGGTGAATGTCGGGCTGGAGGTGGTGGCGCCGCTCAACGAGGCCGCACTGCCGATCGGTTTGCTGCTCAAGGTCCACGAATAGGAGAGCGCGTCACCGTTGGCATCCGAGCTGCCGCTGCCGATCAGGGTGACGCTGGAGCCGGCAACCACCGACTGTGCGGCGCCGGCATTGGCGATCGGTGCAGCATTGGCGACGGCAGCCGTGAGCGTCACGGTGGAGGACGCACTGTCGACCTGGCCGTCGTTGACCGTCAGCGCGGCGACGTAGTTGCCAGCGACGTCAGCAGTAAACGTAGGTTTGGCCAACGTGGCGCCGGCCAGGGCCGCCGCACTGCCGGCGGGCTTGTTGGTGAGGGTCCACGAGTATGTCAGCGGATCGTTATTCGCATCGGAACTCGCGCTGCCATCCAAGGTGACCGTCGTCCCCGTGAGCACGTTCTGTGAGCTGCCAGCATTTGCAATCGGCGTCGCATTCGCGGTTGCCGCGGTCACAGTGACGCTCGCGGCGTTGCTGTTCAGTGCCCCATCATTGACGACCAAGCTCGCAACATACGAACCCGCCAGATCCCCAACAAATGTGGGTTTGGCAGAGGTCGGGTCGCTCAGAGCGGCACTGCTACCTTGCGGCTTGCCGGTGAGTGTCCATGCAAACTGGATCGAATCCCCGTTCGCGTCGGTGCTGAGGCTCCCGTCAAGTGTGATCACCGTCGAACCGGCGATCACGCTTTGATTGGGTCCGGCATTGGCAACAGGTGCCACATTAGCCGTCTCTGTAGCCGTCTCTGAACTTACCCCACATGCCGATAGCGCCCCCGCAGCAACAAGCGCCGCAAAAACTGCTTTCATCATTCTTCCCTTCATCCCTTGAGCTCGCTGGAGCCGATCGCCGACACCGCTCGATCGGATGCAACCCGCACCCGTTGAACAGATCGGACCGAGGGATTTTTAGGTGGGACGGCCGCCCGCAGCGCCCGCAATAAAGAGAAGTAAGCAAGGCAAATCGAACAAACAGCGTGTCCGCTTAAGGGGCCTTGGTGGAAGTGTTCCGTGCCTGCTTTGCCCCTCCATGCCGACCAAGCGTCTCTTTGGAGGACACAGAAAAACTAGCGGCCGCATTGCGGTTCGATATCTGCGAAGTACTGGCGCGGGCTCAATGAGTTCCTTTGAGGGCCTGCGGTGCAACGAAAGTGGGATAACCAAAGAACTCGCGCTGCCACTTCTCCCTCTAGAGCGTGCGTGATTTTTGCGTAACACGGCAGTGAACGGCTATGCACGGTAGTGCACGAGACGCAACGGGCGTCCTCGTAACGCTTTGATTTGACTATCTCCTACTGGCTTCGGGCGTACTGAAAATCCTTGTGTCGGTGGTTCGATTCCGCCCTTGGCCACCAAAATTTCGCGACACTTGCTCGAGTGGCAGCGGCGCCCGCCTAGCGCATGTTGTCGAATATGCTGCGCTTGATCGTGGAACTGTGGCGCGCAGCGCAAGCGGCATCGCGTGCTGTGCAGCGCTGAACGACCGCCCACAACGAAGGCGCGACGCATGTTGCGCCGTCGTAGTAGCCGCGTGCCACCAGCGTCCGATGCAATTCGGGCAGGCGGTAGGACGGTACGGCGGCGGCAAGATGGTGTTCGACGTGGTAGTTGACACGGTTGGGGGTGACCATCAAGCGCGCCAGCGGTCCGGACAGCGTCGTGCCTACGCTGTCGCGCGGATCAGCCGATAGCGCCTTGCGCACACCGCCGTGCTCGCTCATGACGCGCAGACGGACGAGCAAGGGAAAGACGAATAGTTGCCCGATCCACCAGCAGGCATACGTCTCCGGCACGCCGCACGCCCACAGCGCAGCGAACAACGCTACATGCGCGATGACGAATGGCAAGCTCGCGTCGAGACTGAATCCCTTGATCTGAAATGCGATGTTCTTGACACCATTGACGCCGGACACGTCGCGCAGGAACTTGCGCGCCATGCTCGCGCGCGTTGCCGGATAGCCTTCGACAAAGGCGAGGTCCGGATCGCGCTCAGTACCCGCCGTCCGGTGGTGTTCGAGATGGCCTTTGCGGTAGCTCGCGAACGCGAGGTTGGGCAATGCGCCGAACAGCCACTTGCCCGCCCATTCGTTCAGTGCGCGGGACGAGAAGAATGCGAGATGGCACGCGTCGTGCGCCAGCACGCCCAAGCCTTGCGCTCGGCCTGCCAGCACGATCGAGGCCGCAGCCCAAGCCCACGGATTGCGCCACCACGCCGCGAGGGCAAACGCGGCGGCCACCAGTGTGTAATTCACCGCGACCGTCCACCAGGCACGGAGGTCCGAGGTGACGGTGAGGCGTCTCAGTTCATCCTTGCCGATGGCGGCACTCGCAGACACGGTCACTCCTTTGGCGCATCAGGCCAACATCATGCGGGACGAAGCGCGATCGCGAGCCGTACAATTCAGCCAAATGGCATCCGATTCCGGCCATGCTCGCGCCACCCGCGTTTCCATCTATGTCGATGAGGATTGCTGGCTAGGAAGCGTCCACCTGATGCGCGAGGTTCTGGTAGTCGCCGGCACGCTCCAGCGCGGCGGCCGAGCGTTGCGCGCGCAACCCATGTTCGAGGTCCAGCTCGTTGGGCCGACGCGTGCGCCCGTCGTTTCATTCACCGGGACGCCTGTGCATCCTGACCGCGGGCTGCGCGGCGCAGTACCTGGCGAAGCCGTCATCGTGCCTGCCTTCTATTTCGCGGAGCCAACGCGCGCCCGCGTGAGCGGGGTGTTCAAGCGTTGGATCGCGCGGGCCGAACAGGCCGGTGCCATCATCGTGGCGGTGACCGGTGGCGTGCGCCTGCTTGCCGAGGCCGGCCTGTTGCAAGGACGCGAGGTGGCCTGCAACCCCGCCGACGGGCCAGTCCTGCGCAAGCACTATCCAGGCATCAGCTGCCGACCGGAGGCTCCGCTGGTGATCGATGGACGCATCGTCACTGCATCCAGCGTCAACCCTGCGATCGACGCATGCGTGTTTCTGGTTAACCGTTTCCACGGGGAGAAAGCGGCGAACAAGCTCGCCCGCTATGCCAATTCGGTCCAACAGCCGACCTTCGAACACCTTGCGTTGGCAACGGCACCTTGGAAGCAGCATGCCGACCAGCGCATCCGCCAGGCTCAGACATACATCGAGCGCCAGTTCAGGCACGACCTGTCGGTATCTGACGTGGCATCGCGCGTGGCGATGAGCGAGCGTAATTTCACCCGCCGCTTCCGGGCTGCCGCTGGCCTCTCCCCAGCGCGCTACCTCACGAAATGCCGCATCGAGCACGCCCGCCAACTGCTGGAGTTCGAGCACCTACCCGTGCTGACCGTCGCGATGCGGTGCGGCTTTCGCGACGAAAATGCCTTCCGCCGCAGCTTCCGCCACCTTTGCGGCGTCACTCCCTCCGCGTACCGCGCCGCGGCCGGGGCTGGTGATCGCAACAAATAAACATCGTCGCAAAACGCTTCGGACGCGTCGAAAGGCGTGAAGCAAGGCCCATTGCGGGATACCGCCAGGAGACTGACCAATGCCGGACTTCAGCACCCTCAGCATCAACAAGGATCCGCAACATCTGCGCATTGCCCGTTTGCGCCTGAACCGACCGGAGCGACTCAACGCGATCACCGATGAGATGCCCCGCCAGATTCGGGCCGCTGTGGAGTGGGCCAATGACGACGACGAGGTCCACGTCATCATCGTCGAGGGCGCCGGTAAGGGGTTCTGCGGCGGCTACGATTTAGCCGCCAGCGCCGAGAGTCACATTGAGCATCCCTGCCAGCAGGAAAGTACCCCGTGGGATGCGATGCTCGATTACGGCCGCATGAAGCGCAACACCGAAGACTTCATGAGTCTGTGGCGCAGTGCTAAGCCCACCATCGCCAAGGTGCACGGTGCAGCCGTGGCCGGCGGTAGCGACATAGCGCTGTGCTGCGATCTGCTAGTGATGGCCGAGGACGCCCGCATCGGTTACATGCCGACGCGAGTGTGGGGCTGCCCGACGACGGCGATGTGGACCTACCGACTCGGCCCGACACGGGCCAAGCAGTTGATGTTCACCGGTGACGTGATCGATGGCCGCACGGCGGCCGACTGGGGCCTGGCCAATCTGGCGGTCCCGTCAACGGATTTGGACGCCGCGACTATGAAGCTGGCCGAGCGCATCGCCGGCGTGCCGCGCGGCCAGCTCGCCATGCACAAGCTGGTGGTCAACCAGGTGCTGCTGACCATGGGGCTGGAGCAGAGCCAGTCGCTGGCCACGGTGTTCGACGGCATTACCCGCCACAGCCCAGAAGGCCTGTGGTTCCGGCGCTATGCCCAGCAGCACGGTTTCAAGGCGGCGGTGCAATGGCGCGACAGTGGGCAACCGATCCCGGAGGGCGACGAGGCGCGCGCCTTGATCCGCGAGCTCGAGGCAAGTCGAGTGGACCGAAATGGGTGAGCCCGCAGTTCGGCCGTGAAGGCGCCTTCATGTGAGAAAGCGGTTACCCGACAGCACGGAAGCAGGCGTGTTCGCGTCTCGACGCAAACGGCTAAGCGCCTAGTGCTTGCGCGGTCGGCCAATGGCCTAAATTTGGATGTCGACGCTGGCCTGTCGGTCGGGTGCAGACGGCCCACGCTTGAACGGGTCGCGCGGTACGCCAGAGACACCGGTCGCGTGTTCCTTCACCAGCACGCTCTTGTACTTGAGCCGCGCGATGACTGAAGCTTCGCCGAGCGCGACCACCTCGATCCGCCCCTCGCTCGCGGCGAGGGTCGCGCTTTGAATGTCTGCGACGATCTCGAGCGTCAGCGTCAGCGGGGGCAGTGCCCGCTGCGCCATGCTGCTGTCGAGGACAACGCGCGACGTCGAAGCGATTGTGTGCCGGTCGAGGTTGACGAGCGCCGGTGGCCCCTGCACCAGCGCGCTCAGCTGTACCGCAGTGCTCACCGCTGGCACCCTGGCCCACCCTTGTGCGAGCACGTCGAAGATGTCGACTTCGAGCGCGTGGTTCAGCTCTTCGGCGGCGCGCTTGGCGTTAGCGCCGCGCAGTCGATCGAGCACTCGCGCAACGGCCGGCTCGTCCAAGCTCTGCACGAACAGCGCCGTCTCGACGTCATCGCCGGTAATCTCGATGGGCGCGCGCAGCCTGACGTCGTTATGCATGGTGGTCGCTCGAATGCTCGATCGCGACTTCATCGCCGTCGGGAAGAGCGGCGAACACGATCGTTGTTTCGCCCGGATCCAGACGCGCAGCGAATCTGATTTCAGGCGCCGCGCCAGTATCTGAGAGGCCGCCGGCGCTGGTTTCGACCGGCTGCGGATGCTGAGACAGCGTCGGCGGCGCGGCATTTTCGGCAGCCGCCAGCTCGCGGCGTAGCAGCCACTGGCGCATCATCAGTGCGCCGAACAACAGACCGAGCAACACGCCAGCGCCAAGGATCGAGCGCAGCGTTTGCCGAGAACGCGATCGGAAATCGACCGCGTTGTTCAGGCGGAACGGTCGGCTCGGAGGCAGGCACTGGGGCGGCCGCCAATGCAGCCATAGAGTCCGTTGCAGGCGCCGGCGTAGACGAGGCTTCAGCCGCGGTGGCCGGCGCCGTGACCACTTCTAATTTCTGCAGCGCGGGAGCCGAGTCGCCGGAAGCATCGGGCTCGGATTGCGTAGAAGCTCTCGCTCGCGCTGCAGTCTTGTTGGTCTCCGCGCGCTTGCGGCCGTCTCTGATGTTCGCGCTGATTTCGCGCGGAACGCGAACCATTGTTCCGTCCGACAGGCTCACCGTGACGGCGGACGACGCGGCGGCGGCGTCCTTCGTCGCTGCATCATCCGGCGCGGCATCACGGCAGGCACCGGCTTCCCGTACACGCTCGCGCACCTCGGGCGCAACCGAGGCGCATGGAAACGACTGTGCTGTGGCCGCGGTCGCGCCTAGCAACCAGGTCGCGCTCAGCAGCCATGAAGTTTTGGCTCGCATCTTGGCTTTCTGTCGGTTGCGAGCAAGCAATTTGCGGGCCTTGGCGAGGTCGCTACTCGGCGATTCGTGTGACCAAGCGAAGTGAATGACTGCTTTCCGTCCCGCGGGATTTCCGCTTTAGCGTCGTCTGACCTCTGCCGCGAGCTAGAAATCCCTAATGGAGCGGAAGACGTTTCACGACCGCATGGCGACTTTTCCCATAGGCGTTGGCAGGCTTGTCGATTTCGTGTGGTGCTCAGTCACTAGGCGAAGGCTTGGTCATCGATATCCGCCGCGGCGATTCCGACCGCGACCGTTATTGCAGGCGGTCCTGCCTCGAGCTGTCCGACGCTGCTAGATTGCGGCGTTCGCTCAACGACCGGCTCACCCGCGTTCAAGGACAGGCCGCTGAAGGAGCGCTTTGGATTGTGTCCGTGGGGGTTGTACTTCATCGAAGTGAAGGCGGTCTGACGGAAGGGCGCTCTCGCCATGGCGAGCGACACCGAAATCACGTCGACGCAGTGGGCAGCGGTCATCGCGCTGTTCCTGATGTTGTTGGTTCCCATCGCAGTTGCGCTCGCCTGGTGGTTCAAGCGCCGCTATGCAAGCGCGATCGTGCGCTTGCAGGCGAGTTCCGCAAGATCGCCGAACGAGGCCGCGGCTGCGAGAGCTGATACTGCACTGGACGTCCCAAATTCGACCGCCCCGCCGCTGACCGTCCAACTGGTTCCTGCTGCGTCGACGAGCGTAGGCGAAGACGATCCGACGAAGGCACCACGACGCCTTCGGCGCCGTGTGCTGCTCGCACAGTTCGCTGCCGGCACGATCTATTGGATCGGCCTGCTGTTGATCGTGATCGTCGGGTTTGCCATCTACGGCGCGGTCACGCATAGCGATCCGTCACCCGAGCCAGACGCCGACTGGGTCTCGTCGTTGGCTTTGTTGGCCATGGTCCTGGTGCCACCGCTGTTGGCCTGGGCGTTGCAGGCTGGCACGCGCGAAGCGGTCGCCTGGTGGATCGTTGTAGCGGGTTCCGTTGCTCTCGGAGCCGGGCTGGCGCAGATAGGTCAAGGTCCGATCGCGGCGCTCGCCGTTCCCGCGTCGCTGGCCGCTCTGGGGCTCATGCTGACCGCGTTCTTGCGGCCGTCAGTTCGCGGGGCGGGTCCTCCACTCGTAGCCGCGATGACCGTGGCCTTCCTGGTGTTCTCCACCTTTTCGATGATTGCGGTGGCGCTCGACGACAGCAGCAGCGAGGACGCGAGCACGTGGCTCGAAATCCTCGTGGCGATCGGACTACTGCTCGCAGTAGGGGCGATTTCGTTCTGGGTCGGGTGGCGCATGCTGCTGCGGATCTCGCGGCGTTACACGCAGAAGCGCTTCAGCGAACTCCAGCTCGCACTGGGGTCGTACTGGGGCGTGATGACACTTTTCGTTCTGATGGCGGTTCTGTTCCTCGCGTTCGAGGAGAAGACCGGAGGAGCGATGGAGTGGGTGGGCCTCGTGATCGTCGTGTGGTGGCTCGTATGGCGCGTCGCGCAGCGCCTCGCGTTGCGCTGGGCTGTCCGGCGAGCCGCACCCGCGCGCCCGCCGCTGCTGGTGCTGCGGGTTTTCAAACCCTCGAATCGTTCGGAAGCGTTCATGGATCGCCTTCTCGCGCGCTGGCGGTTCGCCGCGCCCGTCTGGATGATCGCCGGCCCCGATCTCGCTGGCGCGCTGATGGAGCCGGACGAGTTCTTTGCCTATCTTCAAAGAAAGCTCGGCGATCGCTTCATCAGCGACGCGGCGCAGATCCCGGAGAGGATCGCTGCGCTCGATGGCGGGCGAGATCCGGACGGTCGATTCCGCGTCAGCGAGCTTTTTTGCGCCAACACCACGTGGAAGCAGACGGTGCTGGCGATGATCGAGCACGCGGGCGAGATCCTGCTCGACTTGCGCGAGTACTCGGCGAGTCGCACCGGAACGCACTATGAACTGCAGGAATTGTTACGCCGCGCTCCGCTCGAGCGCGTGCTGTTCCTGACCGATGAAGCGGGCGATGCGCCACAATTGCGCGCGGCCATTACCGATGCATGGCAGGCGGTCGGGCGCCGGGCCGATCAGACCGTGCGAATCGTGCAACTGAAGAGCGAATCGGACGCCGAGCTCGACGGCCTGTTTCGCCTTGCCGCCCGCGCTGACGGCGCGTGAACCGGCGTCACGGCGCCTTCCGCCGCGCCGGCGACTTTGACGAGCGACGGACGAGCACGCCGTTGAGGACGATCTCCGTTACATGCTCGACATACCGGAGCGCTTCGATGGACGTCAGGCGACGTAGCGGCGTGTCAGGGTCCAGCGTCAGCTTGTTGGTCGGGAGATTCAGGAGATAGCGATGGGACCGCTGCAAGGTATTCGGGTCGTCGAATTTGGTGGTATCGGGCCCGCTCCGTTCGCATCGATGGTGCTCGCCGATCTCGGCGCGGATGTTGTGGTCATTGAGCGCAAATCCCCTAACCAGAACACGCGCGACGTTTCCTTCTTCAATCTGGGCCGTTATGCGCTGCTCGATCGCGGCAAGCGTTCCATTGCGCTGGATCTGAAGCAGCCGGCCGGAGCGGCAGCTGCGTTGCGGCTGATCGATCGCGCCGACGCGTTGATCGAGGGCTTTCGGCCGGGCGTCATGGAGCGCAACGGACTCGGCCCCGACATTTGTCTCGCCCGTAACCCGGGCCTTGTCTATGGCCGAATGACAGGTTGGGGGCAGAGCGGGCCGCTGAGCCAGGCGGCTGGTCATGACCTCAATTACCTCGCGCTTTCGGGCGCTCTTTCACTGGGTGCACGGCCGGGCGGACAACCCTGGGCACCGCCGGTGCTGCTGGGTGACATGGGCGGCGGCGGTCTGCTGCTGGCGCTCGGCATCGTCAGCGGCATCGTGGAGGCGCGGACCTCGGGCAAGGGGCAAGTGGTCGATGCCGCAATCACGGACGGATCCGCACTGCTCAGCACGCTCTTTCACTCGCTAAAGGCCGCGCGCGTCTGGCAGGGCCCCGGTCATCTGCACGCGCTCGATTCGTCGGCGCCGTTTTACGACACGTTTCGCTGCGCCGACGGCAACTGGATTTCGTTGGGCGCTCTCGAGCCGCAGTTCTACGCGCTGCTGCTGCAGAAATGCGGATTGACCGAGGTTGTGCCCGGAGAGCAATGGGACGTGGCGCAATGGCCCGCCATCAAGGCCCGCGTCGCCGCGCTCATCGCGATGCATCCGCGTGACGAATGGTGTCGCCTGCTCGAAGGAAGCGACGTCTGTTTTGCACCGGTGCTCAATCTGGACGAAGCGCCTCAGCATGCGCACAACCGTGCACGCGGCACATTCATCGAGGTCGATGGTGTCACCCAGCCCGCGCCCGCCCCCCGGTTCAGCCGCACGCCGGCTGAGGTCAAAGGTCCACCACCCGCGGCGGGCTGCCCGGATGACAACGTTCTTGCCGACTGGGGATTCGCAGCCGATGACGTGCTCGCACTGCGTAGCGCTGGCGTATTGAAGTGAGTGTGTTTGCTCCCCGTACCCATGCGCCGTGAATTTGCGATCGAGATTCACCGTCCCTTGCGCGATGTATTCGCGGTGGTCGGCCTGTCTACGCCATGGCGCTCGATTGCTGAGCAGTCGGCCCGGTTTGCGCTTCGGGTAGGGTGATTCGGAACGTGGCGCCGCCTGACGGATGGTTTTCGCTGCGAATATTTCCACCGTGCGCCTCGGCGATCGTGCGCGCGATCGACAGCCCGAGCCCAAGGCCTTTTGGCTTGGTGGTGAAGAAGGAATCAAACAGGCGTCCGCGTGCGTGGTCCGCGATGCCGTGGCCGGCGTCACTTACGGCAATTTCGATCTTCCGGTCGTCGAAGCGCAGTACCCGCAGGATCACCTTGCGCTCCGCCACCGGCGTTTCCGCCATCGCGTCCATCGCGTTGATGACGAGGTTGATCAGGAGTTGCTGCAGCTGAATTCGGTCGCCGTTGACCAAGCAAGGCGAAGGGGCCAGTTGCGCTTCGATCGTAACGTCGCGGTGCGCAGCCTCCGTGTCAACTAGACGGACGGTGTCAGAAACAAGCTCGTTGAGATCGATCACCTGTTTCTGCATATCGTGCTTTTGCAGAAACGATCGAATACGACGCAAGATTTCACTGGCGCGAAGGTTGTCCCGGCGGATGTCGACCAGAATCTCGCGCAACTGGTCGGGAGAACGAACGCCCGCGCCGAGCATCATCTCCCCCGCCTCGGCATTGCTGAGGATCGCACTCAGCGGCTGGTTGATTTCATGAGAAATCGCCGCGGTCATTTCGCCGACGGTGGCCAACCGAAGCGAATGCGCGAGTTCGACGCGCTGTTGTCGCGCGGCGTCAGCTCGGCCTGCCTGCGCCGCTTGCGCTGAATGATCAACGTCGCTATCAACAGCGCCTGGACGGCGATCGCTGCCAGCGCTCCGATGACGTACCAGGGATGGTCGCGCCACACCGAAGAGTCGCGAAACAGGACTTCGCAGTCGGCCGGCAGCAGGCTTTCGTCGATGCGAAAGCGACTCATCGCTCGCTCATCGACGATGCATTTCGCCGGCATCGGCGTTTCAACCGGGATCGTTTCCGCTCGTTCCCCGCTCAGGACCCGCAAGGCGAGCCGTGCCGCCGCCTTGCCCTGCCCCGCAAAATCCGCGACCACGCCGCCGACGATTCCAACCCCCGTGTAGGTATCGAAGAAGCCGTAGACCGGCGCCACGGACGCCGCGGCGACCTGGGCTGCGAGCTGCGGATTGGTCCTCGAATTGCCGTCGGCATCGCGCATCACCGAGATGTAAAGCACGATCGAGTCCGGCGGCAGCGTGCTGACCGTCTCGAGAATCTTCGTCACCGGAAGGTGGTCGAGCCAGGTCACCGAATGAGAAGGCTCCAGTGGCGCCAACAGAGGCTCGATCCGCCGTTTCCAGTTGATGTCGTAGGCCGAAGTGCCGCCAACGACAAACAGCTTGCGCGCGCGCGGGTGTAGTCGCAGCGCCAGATCGATGGTGTAGGCGGGATCCATGTCGAGCAGAACCCCGGTGGAATTCGGCAGCCCGCCTCTCGCCCGCCATGTCTCCGGCAGCTCGTTGTAAAAAACGACGGGCACGTTGGGCCATAGCTCCTGGCCATGGCGGCGGACGAACTCCATCGACGCCCGGGAACGTGCCATCACGAGATCGACCTTGGCCCGCTCATATTTCTTGCGCAGCAGGGCGTACAGCAGGTCGTCGATCGTTCCGGGGTGGCGAAATGAATCGAGGGTTTCGCCAAAGAACTCGACCGATCGAGGTGCTTCCTTGGTCAGCGTCTCGCGCAGCGCCTGATCCATGATCGCTGAAGCCGGCAGCAAGAAGTCGGCGTTGTTCAGCACGACGACACGCCACATTTTTTCTTCCGGTGGGCGCGGCGTTTGTGCTGATGCCTGCAGTCAACAAGCATCATGCTGGCAACGACAAGAACAGCGAGCGCACCGAACCGAAACCCTACGATGGTTTTCGGAGTCAGACGCGGCAAATGCACTCTGTCCTCAGCGCAAGGTCGGCACTCGGCAGGAGGATACCCGTGGGGGGTCCGCTGCCATTTCCATGCTGTTGGCGCAGCCTTTCGATGCTCGGAGTCGGTGGCAGCCGTACGATGGTGATCCAGTGACGATGCCGGAAATTTCAGCGCAAACCGTTTTCGTCGTCGACGACGATCCGAGCGTCGTGAAGGCGCTCGCGCGGCTGCTACGCCAGGCGGGTTGGAATGTAGAGACCTACGAATCCGCCGAATCGTTCCTGGCTCGACCGGATCCGCGACGTCCCGGCTGTTTGGTGCTGGACGTCAGCTTGCCGGGCCTCGATGGCCTTGAACTGCAGCGGCGCCAGTCCGAATCGGGACAAGCGCTGCCCATCGTCTTCCTGACCGGCCGTGGTGACATTCCGATGTCGGTGCGAGCCATCAAGGCCGGCGCCGTGGATTTTCTGACCAAGCCGGTGCGAATCGGAGCCGCTGTTTCGTGCAGTGCGCGCGGCGTTGGAACAAGATGCGGCGGCTCGCGTTGCGCAGTCAGTAACCTCCGAGCTTCACCACCGCTTCGAAACATTGACGCCGCGCGAGCGCGAGGTGTTGGCCGCGATTGCGGCGGGCCGGCTCAACAAGCAGATTGCCGGCGACCTCGGCATCGTCGAACAAACCGTCAAGTTTCACCGCGCCCGCATCATGGAGCGAATGCAGGCCAAGACCGTTGCAGAACTGATGCACCTCGCGGCGCAGTTGGGAATTGGCCGCGACACACCCGTAAGACGCAACTCGGACTTCTCGCCCGGGACCGGACGCAAAGCTCCGCAACCGTAGTCATCGCATCGCGGTCGGCGCTCCGGCCCTGCTATCCCAAAGGTTAGTTCCGCCGCGCGCGCCGCGGAGGTAGCTTCCCGCGGTCATGAGCGCCCATCCTTGCATCGCGGTGGTCGACGACGAGGCGTCCGTTCGCACCGCGTTGGGGCGTCTGCTGCGTCTGGCTCACTATGACGTCAAGGCCTTTGCTTCCGGGGAGGAGTTCATTGACTCGCTCGCGACGCACCGTCCGGCCTGCGCGCTTCTCGATATCCATATGCCGGCGATGACCGGCTTCGACGTGCAGGCGCGCCTGCGCGCGATGCGCATTGATGTTCCCGTGGTCTTCATCACCGCGAGTGACGACCTCTCGCTGAGCGAGAAGGTGGTCGCCGAAGGCGGCATCCGCCTGCTCCGCAAGCCTTTTTCAAACGCGGAGTTGCTCGAGGCGATCGAGCTGGCGCTGCGGGGCAGGCCCGTTTCAGAGTTATGAAACCGTGGACAATAGCGGCCGAGACTGAACCAAGGTCTAGTTTCGCGGATTCACAGTGGCTAGTAGAACTCGACAGCGCTTTTCACGAAGGGAGCAGGGAATGAGTGTCCGAAGTCTGTTGTATGCGTCACTCGTCGCGGTCGGCCTTATCGCCGCGACACCGGTCATCGCGCAGGCGCCGGCCAAGAAACCCAACATCCTTTTCATCATGGGCGATGACATCGGCTGGATGCAGCCGAGCATCTATCACCGCGGTCTGATGGTCGGGGAAACGCCCAACATCGACCGCATCGGCAACGAAGGCGCGATGTTCATGACCTACTACGCCGAGCAGAGCTGCACGGCCGGGCGCAACGCCTTCTTCACCGGCATGAACCCGCTGCGCACGGGCATGATCCCGCCGCAACTGCCCGGCAGCCCGTCCTACCTGCGGCCCGGCACGCCGACGCTCGCCAAGTTCCTGCTCGACCTCGGCTACAACACCGGCGAGTTCGGCAAGAACCATCTGGGCGACCACACCGACGCGCTGCCGACGGCGCACGGCTTCCAGGAGTTCTGGGGCTACCTGTACCACCTGGATGCGATGCAGGGCGTGAGCTTCCCCGACATCAACAAGACCCCGACCGAGCAGGCCGTCGCCCCGCCGTGCAAGAACACGCCGGTGCCCGGACTTCCCGAGTCGCCGGGCGCGGTGGATCCGAAGACCGACGTTGTGCATGACGCCGCCGCGGCCGGTCCTCTGGTGCAAGTCTTCCGACGGCACGCCGAAGAACCAGACCTGCAGGATCAGGGCCCGCTGACGCTGAGCGCTCGAAAGGGTGGACGAGGAAATCTCGGCCAAGGTCATCGACTTCCTCGATCGCAACAACCCGAAGAAGACCAACAAGCCGTTCTTCGTCTGGTACAACCCGGCGCGCATGCACATCACCACCATGCTGTAGGACAAGTACATGGCGATGGTCGGTAGCCCGGCGGCAAGGACTGGGGCTCCAACGAAGCCGGCATGAAGCAGATGGACGACAACATCGGCTACGTGCTGAAGAAGCTCGAGGAGATGGGCGAGCTCGACAACACGATCGTCGTCTTCACCACCGATAACGGTGCCGAGACCATCACCTTCCCCGACGGCGGCACCACGCCTTTCAAAGGCGGCGAAGCTGACCACCTGGGAAGGCGGCATGCGCGCGCCGATGCGTTGATCCGCTGGCCGGGCGTCAAATCAAGCCGGGCACAGTCCTGAACGAGATCTTCGCATCGCTCGACTGGATGCCGACGTTCGTCGAAATCGCCGGCGGTCCCAAGGGCAAGGCGCTGAAGAAGCAGATCAGGCCGGCAAGTACAAGGGCATCGTCAAGACCAAGCTCAGGGCGTCAACCAGCTCGACTATCTGACGGGCAAGTCGGAGAAGTCGGCGCGCGATACCTTCTTCTACTATTCGGAGGCGCTGTTCCGTCGGCAGTGCGCTACAAGAACTGGAAGATCTACTTCGCGATGGCATCCGAGGCCGCGACCGGGCTTCCTGCGGGGTCCACACCTTCCACTGGCCTTTGGTCGTCAACATCAAGCGCGATCCGTTCGAGATGTCGGTCGGTTTCCAACAGTACAAGTCGCTCTCAGGCCAGGGCGGCGCACTTGCCGGACCCCAGACCGCTTATATCTACGACTGGAACATCTGCCCATCGGCCAGGCGCTGTGGCTGCAGGGAACTCGAGTCCTACGGGACATTCCCGCCGCATGCAGACGCCGGCGAGCTACAGCCTGGCCCAGGTCCTCCAGCAGGTAAAGGAGCAGCTGGCGAGAACTGGAAGCCGAGACGAGGACGTAGCGAGTCAGAGAGTCTGAAGACGGTAACTGACACTGATAAGGGGCAGCCCGAAAGGGCTGCCCCTCTTACTTCTTAGAACTATTTCGCGAGTGGGAGACGATGATGAACGTCTGGTCGTTTGGGTGTCGGCGCGAAGATCCTGGCTTTCGCTGCCTCGCTGTTATTTGTCGCGCAGGTTGCTGCGCAGACCGATCCTCTGCCTTCCTGGAACGACGGTCCGGCCAAGAAGGCGATCGTCGAGTTCGTGCAGACGACCACGACGAAGGGCAGCCCGAAGTTCGTGCCGCCGGCCGAGCGCGTCGCGACGTTCGACCAGGACGGCACGCTGTGGGTCGAGCAGCCGATGTATTCGCAGGTGATGTACTGCCTCGACCGCGTACCGGCGGTCGTCAAGGCGAAGCCCGAACTCGCGAAGGTCGAGCCGTTCAAGACCGTGATGTCGGGCAATCGCGAGGCGATCGCGAAGCTGCCGGAAGCAGGATCTGTTCAAGATCCTCGCCGCCACGCTGACCGGCATGTCGGTCGAGACGTTCAACGCCGAAGCGAAGAAGTGGCTCGAGACGGCCAGGGATCCGCGCTGGAAGCGGCCCTACACCGAGCTCACTTATCTGCCGATGCAGGAAGTCCTGAAGTACCTGCGCGCCAACGGCTACAAGACCTACATCGTGACCGGCGGCGGACAGGACTTCGTGCGCGTGTATTCGGAGGCCACCTACGGCATTCCGCCCGAGCAGGTGGTCGGCAGCGCAGGCGGGACCAAGTACGGCTATGACAAGGACGGCAAGCCGTTCCTGACCAAGGAGCCGAAGCTGCTGCTCAACGACAACAATGCCGGCAAGCCCGAGGGCATTCATCTGATGATCGGGCGCCGGCCCGTCGCGGCATTCGGCAATTCGACCGGCGACCGGCAGATGCTCGAGTACACCGGAGCGGGCGACGGCGCGCGGCTGATGATGCTGGTGCTGCACGACGACGCGACACGCGAGTACGCCTACGGTCCGGCGCTAGGGCTGCGCGACACCAAGGTCGGCACCTTTACCCAGGCGCTGTACGACGAAGCGAAGAAGAAGGGCTGGACCGTCATCAGCATGAAGAACGACTGGAAGAGGATTTTCGCGTTCGAGTAGTCCGGACAATAAATCGACGTTAGGTCGCAGAAGGGTCCATGAAGGGCATGTTCACGAGGGTCCTCTCGCTGCTGGGCATCTTGCTTCTGTCGGGACTCTCCCAGGCCCAGGCGCAACAGAAGCCCAACATTCTGATCATCTGGGGCGACGACATCGGCTACTGGAACGTCAGCGCCTACAACCAGGGGATGATGGGCTACAAGACGCCCAACATCGATCGCATCGCGAAGGAAGGCGCGCTGTTCACCGACTGGTACGGCCAGCAGAGCTGTACCGCCGGACGCGCCGCGTTCATCACCGGCCAGACGCCGTTTCGCACCGGCTTGCTGAAGGTCGGCCTGCCGGGCGCCAAGGAAGGCTTGCAGGCGCGCGACGTCACGCTTGCCGATCTGCTCAAGGCCCAGGGCTATATGACGGGGCAGTTCGGCAAGAACCATCTGGGCGACCTCGACGCGCACCTGCCGACCGCGCACGGCTTCCAGGAGTTCATGGGTTCGCTGTATCACCTGAACGCCGAAGACGAGCCCGAGCACGAGGATTACTTCAAGCGACGACGATCTCCGCAAGAAGTACGGCACTCGCGGCGTGATCCACACCTGGGCCAATCCGGACGGCACGCAGAAGATCGAGAGTACCGGCCCGCTCAACAAGAAGCGGATGGAAACGATCGACGACGAGGTCACCAAGGAGACGATCCGCTTCATGGCCGATGCGAAGAAGGCCGGCAAGCCATTTTTCCTCTGGTGGAACTCGACCCGCATGCACATCTGGACGCGTCTCAAGGAAGCGTCGCGGGGCAAGACAGGTTTCGGCATCTACCCGGACGGCATGCTCGAGCACGATGCGCACGTCGGCCAGTTGCTCGACGCATTGAAGGAGATGGGCCTCGACCAGAACACCATCGTGATGTACTCGACCGACAACGGCGCCGAGAAATTCACGTGGCCCGACGGCGGCACCTCACCGTTCCGTGGCGAGAAGAACACCAACTGGGAAGGCGGCTATCGCGTGCCGACATTCATCCGGTGGCCCGGCGTCATCAAGCCCGGCACCGTGCTCAACGACATCTTCGCGCACGAGGACATGCTGCCGACGATCATGGCCGCCGCCGGCGTGCCCGACGTCAAGGAGCAGTTGAAGAAGGGCATGAAGGTCGGCAACAAGACCTTCAAGGTTCACCTCGACGGCTACAACATCACCGATGCGCTCGCCGGCAAGACGCCCAGTCCGCGCCACGAGTTCTTCTACTGGAACGACGACGGCAGTCTCGTCGGCCTGCGCTACGACCAGTGGAAGATCGTCTTCGCCGAGCAGAAGGCGCATGGCGCCGACGTCTGGCGCCAGCCGTTCACGACCCTGCGCGCGCCCAAGATCTTCAATCTGCGATCCGATCCGTTCGAGATCGGAGACCAGAGGCCATGGACTGGAACCGCTGGTGGGCCGAGCACATTTTCCTGCTGGTTCCGGCGCAGCAGTACGTCGGCGCAGTTCCTCGCCACGTTCAAGGACTTTCCGCCGAGCCAGAAGCCGGGCAGCTTTTCGATCGACAACGTGTTGGAGTCGCTGCAAACGCAACGCAACTGAATGTCCGATAGAGGAATCTACGCAGGCAAGGTTTTGGAAGCAGTGTTGACGTTTTGAAAGGAGTGAGCAATGGCCAAGCAAGACAAACCCAATATCCTCGTCATCTGGGGCGACGATATCGGGATCTCGAACCTCAGTTGCTATTCGCACGGGCTGATGGGCTACCAGACGCCCAATATCGACCGGATCGCGCGCGAAGGAATGATGTTCACCGATTCGTACGGCGAGCAGTCCTGCACCGCCGGCCGCTCGTCGTTCATCACCGGACAAAGCGTCCTGCGCACCGGGCTTTCCAAGGTGGGCATTCCGGCCGCCCCGATCGGGATGAACGAGAAGATCCTCACGATCGCAGCGGCGCTGAAGAACCAGGGCTATGCGACCGGGCAGTTCGGCAAGAACCACCTCGGCGACCTGAACCACATGCTGCCGACCAACCACGGCTTCGACGAGTTCTTCGGCAACCTGTACCACCTGAACGCCGAGGAAGAGCCCGAGATGTACGACTACCCGCCGGAAAAGGACTTCCCGAAGTTCCGCGAGACCTTCGGTCCGCGCGGCGTGATCCATTCATGGGCGACGGACAAGGACGACCCCACCGACATGCCGCGCTGGGGCAAGGTCGGCAAGCAGAAGATCGAGGATACCGGTCCGCTGACCACGAAGCGGATGGAGACCTGCGACGACGACTTCGTCGCCGCGGCAACGGACTTCATCAAGCGCCAGCAGAAGGCGGGCAAGCCTTGGTTCGTGTGGCTCAACACGACGCACATGCACCTGTACACGCACACGAAGAAGGAGAGCCTCGGTCAGGCCGGGCGCTGGCAGTCGCCGTACCACGACACGATGATCGATCACGACAAGAACGTCGGCCAGATGCTCAACCTCCTCGACGAGCTCGGCCTCGCCGAGGACACGTTCGTGATGTACTCGACCGACAACGGCCCCCACCGCAACTCCTGGCCCGACGGCGCGATGACCCCGTTCCGCAGCGAGAAGAACACCAACTGGGAGGGCGCGTTCCGCATTCCGATGCTGGTGCGCTGGCCGGGCAAGATCAAGGCCGACAGCGTGTCGAACGAGATCGTCCAGCTTCATGACTGGTTCCCGACCTTCCTCGCCATGGCCGGCGAGCCCGACATCCTGGAGAAGGCCAAGAAGGGCTACCAGGCGATCGGGCGCACCTACAAGAACCACATCGACGGCTACAACCTCCTCCCGTACCTGACCGGCAAGGAAGACAAGAGCCCGCGAAAGGGGTTCATGTACATCAGCGACGACGGCGACATCATCGGTCTCCGTTACGACAACTGGAAGGTCGTGTTCATGGAGCAGCGCTGCCACGGCACGCTGCAGGTGTGGGCCGAGCCGTTCACGCGGCTGCGGCTGCCGAAGTTCTTCAACCTCCGGACCGATCCGTACGAGTTCGCGGATGTCACCTCGAACACCTACTACGAGTGGGTCATCCGCCACGCCTACGTCCTGTATGCCGCGCAGTTCATCGCGGGCCAGTTCGCTGCCACGTTCAAGGACTTCCCGCCGATCCAGAAGCCGAACAGCTTCACGATCGACGATGCGATCAAGGCGATGCATAGCGCCGCGGCAGGCGGCTGACGCAGTCGGCCCGGTGGCGAGGCATCTCGCCGCCCGGCTCGGTGCCGCGCCCGTCGCCGGTGGGCGGGCGCAGCGATCTGCGCATAGGAGAGGTTTGCTGAAGGCGGTCAACGACCGTCGGTTGCAACGGAGATCGTTCGTGGAAATCAATTCGCCGACGCAAGACGACAGGCTCGTCCAGGGTTCGCCTCCGCCCGGCAAGCCGCCTGAAGGCATGGTCTGGATTCCCGGCGGGACCTTCCTGATGGGCTCGAACGATCACTACCCCGAGGAGGCGCCCGCGCACAAGGTATCGGTCGACGGGTTCTGGATGGATCGGCACACCGTCACCAACCGCGCGTTCCGGCAGTTCGTCGACGCGACTGGCTACGTGACGCTCGCCGAGAAGCCGGCCAACCCCGCCGACTATCCGGGGGCGAAGCCCGAAATGCTCGCGCCCTCGTCGGTCACGTTCCGGAAATCGACCGGTCCGGTCGATCTGCGCAACAAGTACAACTGGTGGGTCTACACGCCGGGTGCGAACTGGCGCCATCCGCGCGGACCCGGCAGCTCGCTGCAGGGCTTGTGGGACCACCCCGTCGTCCACGTCGGGTTCGAGGACGCGGAGGCGTACGCCAGGTGGGCCGGCAAGGAGCTCCCAACCGAAGCCGAGTGGGAGTTCGCCGCGCGCGGCGGCCTCGAGGGTGCGGAGTTCGTGTGGGGCGACGAGCTCGCGCCCGGCGGGAAGTCGATGTGCAACCACTGGCAGGGTGAGTTTCCGTGGCAGAACCTGCTGACGCGACGGCTACGAGTGGACGGCTCCCGTCGGCTCCTTCGCGCCGAACGGCTACGGGCTGTACGAGATGGCGGGCAACGTCTGGGAGTGGACCACGGACTGGTACCAGGACCACGGCCGGATCGAGCACGCGTGCTGCACGACGCACAACCCGCGCGGTGGCGTGCAGGACGCAAGCGTCGAAGCCGGGGCGTCTAGTGCGAAGGTGCCGCGGAAGGTGATGAAGGGCGGTTCATATCTGTGCGCGCCGAATTACTGCCGGCGCTATCGCCCGGCTGCGCGCATGGCGCAGCCCGTCGACACCTCGATCTGCCACCTTGGTTTCCGCTGCATCGTGCGCGCGTCCGAATAGATCATGGAAGAAGCCCTGCACCTAGCCGCGCACTACATTGCGCTCGTGCTGGAGGCGCTCGCGCTGCTGGTCATCGCGATCGGCGCCGTCGAAGCCGCCATGGGGATCTTCCGCATCATGCTGGCGCGGCGTGCGAGTGACGCGGAAAAGCGCGCAGTTTGGCTCGGCTTCGCGCGTTGGCTCGTCGCGGGGCTCACGTTCCAGCTCGCTGCCGACATTGTGCACACGACGGTGACTCCGGGCTGGGACGAGATTGGCCGGGTTGCCGCCATCGCCGCGATCCGCACATTTCTCACCTTCTTCCTCGACCGCGACATCGAGCTCGAGTACCAGCGAACAGGAGAGAACAATGCAAGGCGCACCTGACGCGACCGCGTTGATCGGCTACGGCGCGATCTTCACGCTGTTTTTCATCACGCTCGGACCGCTAAAGATCGTCGGCCCGTTCGCGCAGCTCACAAAGGAGACGGACGAGGCGACGATGCGGAAAATCGCGGTGCGCGCCTTCGTGCTCGCGGTGATCGCGGTGGTGGCCGGCGGCTTCGCCGGCCGGGTGCTGCTCGAGACCTGGGGCATCTCGTCGTCGGCGATGCTGCTCTCGGGCGGGATCATCTTTGCGCTCGTCGGCCTGAGTCTGGTGCTCGAGCAGTACCAGCCGGCGCATCCGGCGCCGCCACCGCTCCCGGGAGAGCCCATGGCGGCAGCGCTGCGGATCACGTTTCCGACCGTCGTCACGCCCTATGGCATCGCCGCGCTCATCGTCGTCCTCACCAATAGCCGCGAAGTCGGGCGCACCGGCGCCATTCTCGCGATCCTCCTGGCGGTGATGGTGCTCAACCTGCTGACGATGCTGTATACGCGCCGCATCATGGGCGGGGTCACGGCCTGGTGCTGCAGATCATCGGCGCGGTGCTCGGCGTGCTGCAGGTTGCGCTCGCGACTGACATGATCCTCCGCGCGTTGTACGAGCTCGCGGTGCTGTAGCGCAGGCAGAGTGGAGTCCCGGGACATGGCAGACGATCACAAAGCGCGGATCACCTCGCAGTCGGATTCCGCCAGCATCGCGACCGAGCTCGCGTCGCGGCGCACCGGGATGTCCTTCCAGCGCACGCGCATGAGCGCCGACCGGACACTGATGTCGGTAATCCGCACTTCGCTGTCGCTGATCGGCTTCGGCTTCACGATCTTCCAGGTTTTTCAGAAGCTCCACGAGACGCAGGTACTGAAGAGCAGCGAGGCCGCGCGGCACTTCGGCGTCGCGCTGGTGCTGCTCGGCATCGCGATGCTCGTCGTCGGCATCGGCTATCACGTGGCGTTCATGGTCGGGTTGCGCCGGGAGCGCGCGCAGATGAAGGCCGACGGCCTGGTGCACGCCGAGAGCCAATTCCCGGCTTCGCTGACACTGATGGTGGCAGCCCTGCTGCTGGCGATTGGCTTCTTCGCGATCGCGAGCATGGTGTTCGGCGTGGGGCCGTTCGGTTGAAGGGAATCGCGTCGGCAATCAGCACGGCAACACATTCGGAGGCATGGCAGTTTTCGATTTCTGCGGTCGCTGCTAGCTGGTGAACGCCTTCGCCAGCAACACCTAGCGGGCGACACTGAACCAAGGCCTAGTTCCGCGGATTAACCATGGCGACTAAAAACACAAGCTGTTCGAGGAGATGTTCGGCTGATCCTCCCGGAGAAAGTCGCGGAAGCCATCGTGAAACGGGACGTGGCCCAGAAGGTCGCCGCCGCCTCACGGGCTCCGGTGTATTCGGTGTTGGCAGCTATCTTGGACGCGGTGTCGTTGGCGGATACATGCACATCCCGAACGAAGCTCCGCGCGGCAAGCTCAAGGCGCGGGTCGTGATCGACGGCAAGCTCAAGGCTCCGTCCGGCTTTGCGATCGGTCCGGACGGCGATCTCTACGTGGCCGAGCGGTTCGATCAGTGCGTCCGGCGCTTCGCGATCAAGGGGAAGAAAGGCGCACGTTCATCGAGGGACTCCCGGACATGCCGGAGTTCCGGGTACACATACCGGATCCGGCGTAAGGTAACTCGACGATCTTGGGGGAAATCGATGCGCTCCCTTGTCTCGATGCGAGTGCTCGTGAGCGAATGTATGTACGCGACTCTCATACTCGCGCTGCTCGCGGCCGGCACCGCCACGGCCGCCCCCGGTGTACTGATCCTCCACAGCAACCAGCGGCCTACGGCGGCGCAGGTCGTGATCGAAGACCATCTGCGGACAGTCGTGTTCGAAGGCTTCAAGCCGGTCCAACTGTTTTCAGAGTTTCTCGACGACGAATGGGCGTCCCTCGAGGCGTACGGACCGGCGGAAGCTGGTTTCCTGCGGAACAAGTACAGCCAGCGCGACATTCGTGTCATCGTCGCCGTTGCGCTCCCCGCGCTTCAGTTTGCGGCCAAGTTCCGCGATCAGATGTTCCCCGGCTTGCCCGTCGTTCACATTGCGGTGGCAAAGGACAGGCTCGACCAGCTGGCGCTCCCCAAGGACATCGTCGGCAGTACCGAGAACCATGATCCGACACCTACGGTGCAGCTTGCGCAGCGGCTGCATCCGAACGCCACGCGTCTCGTCGTCGTGCGCGGGGCCTCCCAACTGGATCGGCTCTGGGACGTCCGGGTGCGCGCTGCGGTCGAGCGCGTGGGAAACGATTTCGAGGTCGAATATCTCTCCGGTCTTCCCACCGCGGAAGTGTTGCGACGGGTAGGCTCGCTACCACGCCAGGCGCGCCGGACCTGCGCGGGCAACAGCGTCCGTACCTCGAAGAACAGATGCAGGCCTTCAAGGCCGGCAGCCGGCACAACGACATCAGCGAGCAGATGCGGAGCGTCGCTCGCGCAGTTGACCAACGAGGAGATAGCGAAACTCGCGGCGTACTACTCGAGCTTCGCAACGGTCACCAGACGATAGACTCCTAGAACCTAGCGATCGAGTGGGGCCTGCACGGCATTCGCTGCAACTCGATCGTCCCCGGACCGATCGGAGGCACCGAGGGGATGAAGCGACTCTCGGATCCGACTCTGCACGATCAGTTCATCGCCAGCGTGCCGCTGCGGCGCATGGGCACGGTCGACGACATCGGCCAGGTCGCAGTGCTCCTCGCCTCGCCACTTGCCGCCTACGTCACCGGCTGCGTCGTCGTTTGCGACGGCGGCCAGAACCTGGTGGGATCGGCGCTCTTCAATCTCGGAGCCGCGAAGGCGCTGCGAGCCCAAAACGCAGGCAGCTAGCTGGTCTGACGCGGGATGTTCGTTTGCACGAGCACAGCGGACGATCGATCGCAGCGATACTGGCCGCGTATTACGAACCAACCATCGTTCTAAAACCGGAACCATCCCCAGAGGCAACGACATGTCACTTATCAGTGAACTTCTAGAGAAGCCCGCTACCTTGTCAGAGGCATCGAAGTACACGGCGATGAATGGCTTCATTTACCTCGGCGCGGCAGCTACGTTCATTTTTTGGCCAGGCGTCGTGCAGACGATCTTCATGGATGCGCCTTTCGCTGGAAAGGAAGAGGCGCTGTTTCGTGTGCTTGGTATGGCGCTTGGAGTCATTGGCTGGCTCTACTTGTTCGGCGGTCGTTCCGGCGGGCGACAATTCGTCGCCGCGGGTGTGCTCGATCGATGGGTGCTCGTTCCCGCGGTGCTCGTGCCGCTGGCCATCGCTGGCGTTTTTCCTCATACGTTCCTGGCGTTTGCGCTTCTCGACGTCTCGCTCGCAGTTGGCGCCTGGATGCTCCGCGATCGCACAACTTGATTGCGGCCGTGCGGCGTCGTGCTCGTTCGGCGCCCGCCGGGCTCGATAGACCGCCTCCGACCTGACGAAAACGCTGTCGGAACACAGGCCGTTGCGGGCAACCGCCACCTAAACCAAAAGCCAGTTTTTGTGCGCGCGGGAGGCTGGTAGAACAGCACCCAGCGTCGCAGCCGCCGGAGTCCCGTTAGCCGGGCCCCGCACCCATCGGCACTGCAAAAAGAAGCTCGACCGCGCCCGTCCAGGCGCAACGACGAGGAATCCCTCCATGTCCGGGACAAAGTCATTGAACCCGAACTGTTTTTCGACCGTGCTGCTGACTTGCGCGGCGCTAACGATGCGGGATTGATCCTGATCGACCCGATGTTCAACATCATCACTCCGAACGCGGTGCAGCGTCGGCCCTGAAACGAGACGGCCAAACTACAAGGAGCGCCGAACATGATCAACATCGCCACCAATCTCGAGCGCAATGCGGCGCTCTTTGCCGGTAAGCCCGCTGTCTGCTTCGGCGATCTCAAGCTGAGTTATGCGCAGGTCAATGCGGCGGCCAGCCAGGTCGCCAACGGCCTGAAAGCGATCGGCGTCGGACGCGGCGACAAGGTGGTTCTGTCGTGCCCGAACATTCCGCAGTTCGTAATCGTCTATTACGGCATCCTGAAGACTGGCGCCGCGGTGGTGCCGATCAACGTGCTGCTGAAGGCCCCGGAAGTCGCCTACCACCTGACCGACTCGCAGGCGAAGGCGTATCTCTGTTTCGAGGGCTCCGCGGAACTGCCGATCGGTGCCGAAGGCTACAAGGGCTTCACGCAGGCCGGAAGCTGTAAGCATTTCTTCATGATCACGGCCGACGCGAAGCAGCCTTCAGCGATCGAAGGCGTCAAGACGCTCGGCATGCTGATGAAGGATCAGGCGCCGGCCGCAGAGGCAGCGGTGACCGACGCCAACGACACGGCAGTCATCCTGTACACGTCAGGAACGACGGGCAAGCCGAAAGGGGCCGAGCTGAGCCACGCCAACATCGTGATGAACGCCATGGCTAGCCACGGCCTGTTGCGGCAGGTCGCCGACGACGTGCATCTGGTCGCACTGCCGCTGTTCCACAGCTTCGGCCAGGTCGTGCAGATGAACGCCGCGCTGATGGCCGCCGCCACGATCGTGCTGCTCGCGCGGTTCGATCCCGATGCGGCGTTCAAGGCCATGCAGGATTACAAGGTCACGATTTTCGCCGGCGTGCCGACCATGTTCATTGCGCTGCTGAATCTGTCGGGCGCCGCCGAACGCCACGACCTGAAGGCGATCGCAGGCAACCTGCGGCTGGGCTTGTCGGGCGGCGCCGCAATGCCGGTCGAAGTGATGAAGCAGTTCGAGGAGCGCTTCGGTATCGCGATCCTCGAAGGCTATGGCCTGTCCGAAACGAGTCCCGTGGCGACCTTCGGTTTCATCGATTACCCGCGCATTCCCGGTTGTGTCGGAAAGGCGATCTGGGGCGTCGAAGTGCGCGTGGTCGACGCGCAAGGCGTGCCGGCCGCGACCGGCAAGGAAGGCGAGGTCGTAATACGTGGCCACAACGTCATGAAGGGCTACTACAACCAGCCCGAAGCTACCGCCGAGGCGATCCGCGACGGGTGGTTCCACAGCGGCGACATCGGTCGCTTCGACGACCAGGGCAACCTCTACATCGTCGACCGACTCAAGGACATGATCATCCGCGGCGGTTTCAACGTGTACCCGCGCGAGATCGAGGAAGTGCTGATGACGCACGAGGCCGTTGCGCAGGTCGCCGCGATCGGCGTTCCGCACGAAACACACGGCGAAGAGGTCAAGGTGGTGATCGTGCTGAAGAAAGGCAAGTCGGTCACGCCGGAGGCCATCGTCGACTGGTGCAAGGAACGCATGGCCGGCTACAAGTATCCGCGCATCGTGGCGATCGTGGACTCGTTGCCGATGACGGCCACCGGCAAGGTGCTGAAGCGCGAGTTGAAGACCACCGCGTAACAGCTGGCCACGTCGGTTGCGGGGACTTCATGAATTCGATTCACCGAGCGGAATCCAGGGAGTACGGCTGATGCCCGCCCTTTCCGTCATCGATCTCGCGATGTTCGTGTTGGAGACGTCCGAACGGCCCTTCAATATCGGCCCTTTGATCGTGCTCGACCCTCCGGCGCGCTTCCGCGGCAACTTCGCCGACAAGCTCGCGGCGCGCATGCTCAAGCGGCCGATCGGAGCACCGTTCAATTACCGCGTGCGCCTCCTGCCGCCCGGCGGGCCGCGGCTGGAAGTCGATCAGGAGGCCGATCCGGCGGCCCACGTTCAGCGGCTGACACTGGCGGCCCCGGGCACGCTGGAACAGCTGTGCGCGACGGTGTGCGAGTTGCACCAGGGCCGCCTCGATCGCGACCGGCCGCTGTGGGAGCTCTACGTCATCGACGGGCTTGCGGGCGGCAAGGTCGCTCTGTACGGGAAGGTGCATCACGGGATCATCGACGGCCGCGGCTTCGTCAAGGTCGTCTCGGCGTGGCTCAGCACCGCGAAGTCGGATCGGACGGTGCGCGCGATGTGGGAAGGAGTGCCACGAAGCGCGACCGAAAGCCGGCCGCGGGCCGCACTCGCGGCGCAGCTCGGTTCGCTACTCCGGTCGGCGACAGGAGCCGCAGGCTCCGCCGTCGCGATGTCGCGGATGCTGGCTGCGCAGGGCCTGAAGACGCTCGGCGTGGGCGGAGCCGCCGGCATGTCGCTGCCGTTTGTCGGGATTCCGCGCGCGCTGTCGGGCCGGCTATCGGCCAAGCGCACGTTCGCGTTCTGCACGCTGCCGATCGCGGAGATGAAAGCTGTCGGCGCCGCGCGCGACGCCAAGCTCAACGACGTGCTTCTTGCGACGCTCGACATCGCAATCGACCACTACCTGCATGAGCGCGGTGCGCGGGCGGCCAAGGCCTTGGTCGCCGCGATGCCGATCGCGCTGGCCGATGCCAAGGGCGGCAATGCAATCGCCGTCCTCCAGTTTGCGCTTGGCGCGCCGGGTCGAGCTGCGGTGGAAAGGCTCGCCGATATCTGCGCCGAGACTGCAAAGGTCAAGCAGATCGTCGCAAAGGAATCCAGCGAGACCGTGATGCTGTACACGACGCTCGTGCATGGTCTGCCGGCGCTGCTGGAGAAGCTGCGCCTGAAACCGGGCCTCAGTGTCAGCAATCTCATCGTTTCGAACCCATTCGGCTTGACGGAGCCGCGCTTCCTGATGGGCGCCTCAGTCGAACTCGTGCTGCCGATTTCGGTCGTTGCCGCGGGGCAGATGCTCAACGTGACGGCGGTGACTCTCGGCAATCAACTTCAGGTCGGTTTCCTCGGGATTCCCTCGGCGGTGCCGGGAATCGACAAGCTTGCCGACCACATGCGTTCGAGCGTTCGCGGAGTTGAAGCAGGCGGCGATGACGCCTGAGACCGCACGGGCGCCGGCGAAGCGGATTCGCGCGCCGCGGCCGGCCGCGCGACGTCGAGCCGCTTGAGGAACATTCGATGACGCAGCAAGCGTTCGATTACGACTGGATCGTCGTCGGCTCCGGGTTCGGCGGCAGCGTCAGCGCGCTGCGCCTGGCCGAGAAGGGCTACAAGGTCGGCGTGCTGGAGCGCGGACGGCGCTACCGCGACGAGGATTTCGCGAAGACTTCGTGGAATCTGCGCAGGTACATCTGGGCGCCGATTCTTGGTTTGCGCGGCGTGTTCCGCCTCACGCCCTTCAAGGACGTCTTCATTGCGAGCGGGTCCGGCGTCGGCGGCGGCAGCCTGGTCTATGCGAATACGCTCTACCGTGCCGCGCCGGAGTTCTTCACGCATCCTCAGTGGGCTGGCCTCGAGGATTGGGCGGCAGCGCTCAAGCCGCACTACGACACCGCCGAGCGCATGCTCGGCGTGCAGACGGTCCCGTTCGACAGCGACAGCCAGAAGCTTCTGAAGGAGGTCGGCGCCGCCTTTGGTGTCGAGCACACTTTCCGCCGCACGCCGTGCGCAGTCTTCTTCGGCGAGCCCGGCAAGACGGTGCCCGATCCCTACTTCGGGGGGGCCGGTCCCGCCCGCACCGGTTGCGTCCGGTGCGGCGCCTGCATGATCGGATGCCGCGTCGGCGCCAAGAACACGCTGGTGAAGAACTACCTGTGGTTTGCCGAGAAGAAGGGGATCGAGATCCTCCCCGAGCGGCAGGTGGTCGACATCCGGCCGCTCGGCGCTGCCGACGGCAGCGGACGGATACGTCTTGTCACGACCGAGCATCCCGGCGCGTGGCTGCGATCGCGGCGACGGCAGTTCACCGCGCGCGGCGTGGTCGTGTCGGCGGGCGCGATGGAGACCAATCGTTTGCTTGCGGACTGCCGGCATCGCGGATCGTTGCCGGCGATCAGCAATCGGCTCGGCTCGCTGGTGCGCACCAACAGCGAGTCCGTGCTGGCCGTCAAGCTGCCGGCGAACACTGAGTGGCAGCCGGGCCACGACGTCGCGATCAGCTCGAGCATCCATACGAGTCCCGACACGCACATCGAGTTCGTCACCTATGGTCCGAAGGGCGACGTGCTGTTCGGCCTGTTCACGCTGATGGTGGGCGACGGCACCCGCATCACGCGCCCGCTGAAGCTGATCGCTGCGCTCGTGCGGCATCCTTTGAAGTTCCTGCAGTCGCTATGGCCGTTCGGCTGGAGCCGGCGGGCGGTCGTCTTCCTTGTCATGCAGACCCTCGACAACGCGATCTCGTTTCGTGCCAAGCCGAAGGTCTTCGGCAAGGGAATCACGATGACGACCGAGCAGGACCCGGAAAAACCGAATCCCACTTACATCGACGCCGGCAACAAGGCGGCCGAGTGGCTCGCGAAGCGAACCGGCGGCATTGCGCAGAGCATGATCCTCGAAGCGGTCGCGAACATTCCGACCACGGCGCACATCCTCGGGGGTGCGGTGATCGGACGCGACGCCGCGAGCGGCGTCGTCGACCGTCACAACCGCGTTTTCGGCTATCGCAACCTGCTGGTGTGCGACGGCTCGGCGATGCCGGCCAATCCCGGCGTGAATCCTTCGCTGACCATCACCGCGATCACAGAGCACGCGATGAGTCAGATCGCACCGGCGGCCGAGCGCAAGGCCCAACGGGAGGTCCAGCAACGGGTCCACTGAATCCCAACCCGAATCAGAAAAAGCAGGAGTCAACCGTGATTAGCATCTTTCGCAGCAGTTCGACAAGAGGCAGCTCGGTCGGCCGCGTGCTCGCCGCCGTTTCCATTTGCAGCCTCACTGGCCTGAGCGCCAGCGCGGTGCTCGCGCAGGCGGCGCCCGAAGCCCAGGTCAAGCATTTCCACCCGAAGGGCCAGCCGCCGTCGAAGTACACGATCGAGTTGCAGAACGGTCTGCGCAAGACGCTGCCGTTCGATGACAAGCGTGACTTCGAAGAGGCCAAGCGCGGCTTCATTGCCGCGCCGACGTTCAAGCGGATCATGGCCGAAGCGGGCAACGTCGCCTGGGACATGGGCAGCTACGAGTTCCTGCTGCAAGGCAAGGAGTTCGACAGCATTCACCCGTCGCTGCAGCGCCAGGCCATTCTCAACATGGCCTATGGCCTGTACGAGGTGGTACCGGGCCGCATCTACCAGATCCGCGGCTTCGATCTCGCCAACATGAGCATCATCAAGGGCGACACGGGCTGGATCCTGATCGACGTGCTGACAGCGAAGGAAACCGCGAAAGCGGCGCTCGACTTCGTCAACGAGAAACTCGGCAAGCGGCCCGTGGTCGCGGTGATCTACTCGCATTCGCATACCGATCACTTTGGCGGCGTGCGGGGTGTTGTCGATGAGGCCGAGGTGCGCAGCGGCAAGGTGCAGTTGATCGCGCCCGCCGGGTTCATGGAGCATGCGATCGCGGAAAACGTCTACGCGGGCAATGCGATGGTGCGGCGCGCGTTCTTCCAGTACGGCTTGCTGCTGCCGCGCGGCCCATATGCTCACGTCGATCAGGCGATCGGCAAGAACACTGCGTCCGGCAACACCGGACTCATCGAGCCCAATCGCTACATCACCAAGGACTTCGAGGACCTGACCGTCGATGGCGTGCGAATGGTTTTCCAGAGCACGCCCGGCACCGAAGCGCCGGCCGAGATGAATACGTACTTTCCGCAGTTCAAGGCGTTCTGGGCCGCGGAGAACATCACCGGCACGATCCACAACATCTACACGCTGCGTGGAGCGTTGATCCGCGATCCCCTGGCGTGGTCAAAGCACATCAATGCGGCGCTCTATCGCTTCGGCGGCGAAGCCGAAGTCATGTTCGCTTCGCACAGCTGGCCGCGTTTCGGCAACGCACGGGTTCAGGAAATCATGCGTACCCAGCGCGACACCTACGCCAACCTCAACAACGATGTCCTGCATCTCGCGAACCAGGGCGTGACGATCAACGAGATCCAGAACGTCTATCAGCCGCCGGCGAGCCTGCAGCAGAAGTGGGCCGCGCGCAGCTATCACGGCTCGGTCGAGCACAACAGCCGCGGCGTCATCAATCGTTATCTCGGTTACTGGGATGGCAACCCGGCGACACTGATCCCGCTGTCGCCGCGAGACTCGGCACCGCTCTATGTCGAGATGATGGGAGGCGCAGCGCCGATCCTGAAGAAGGGTCGCGAACTCTATGACCAAGGCAAGTACCGCGAGGCGATGGAGATCGTCAACAAGCTCGTCTATGCCGAACCCGGCAACCAGGCCGCCAAGGATTTGCTGGCCGACATCTTCGAGCAGATCGGCTATCAGAAGGAGAGCACGAGCGTTCGCAACAGCTTCCTCGCGGCGGCGTTCGAGCTGCGCTCCGGCATGCCGGCCGGCGTGCCGCCGAAGACGACTGGGCCGGACACGATTCGCGGCATGTCGACCGAACTGTGGCTCGACTACATCGCGATCCTGCTCGACAGCAAGAAGGCTGTCGGCATGCAGTTCGCGATCAACCTTGTGACGCCGGACAACGGCGAGAAGTTCGCGATCGAGGTGAGCAACGCGACAATGACGACGATCAAGGGCGAGCAGTCCAAAAAGCCCGATCTCACCGTCACGATCAACCGAACCGAGCTCGAGCAGGTCATGGGCGGTAAGGCGACCTTCGATGCACTGATCGGCGCCGGAAAGGCGCGCTTCGACGGCGACCGCAAAGCGTTCGAGCAGCTACGCAGCACGATCGTCCAGTTCGCGCCCGATTTCGAGCTGATGCCCGGCACGAAGCCGGTCAAGGCGCAGCCCTTAGCGAAGCCGAAGGATCCGTTCGAAGTCATCCAGTCCGACACGAAGGGAGTACCTTGATCCCGACGGGCTCAACGACAAGTCAGACGCGGCGGACATCCGGCAAGCGAGCGCAAGGTTGAACGAGAGGTCGAGGCATGGACCCACTGATCGAGCAAATGAAAGTCACGTTCCGTCGGCAGCAGGATGCCTTCCTGCAGCATCCGTATCCGACGCTTTCCGAACGACGCGAAAAACTCAAGGCGCTGAAGGCCGCGCTGCAGCGCAATCAGCATCCGATCGCGGCGGCGGTCAGCGAGGATTTCGGCGGGCGCGCGCCGTCGGAAACGCTGCTGGTCGAGGTGGCCGGCCCGGTGCTGGAGATCAACCATGCGCTATCGAGCCTGGCGCGCTGGATGAAGCCGCGTCGCCGGCATACCGAACTGCTGTTCCTGACCAACCGTGCCTGGGTGATGTACCAGCCCAAGGGTGTGGTCGGCGTGATCACTCCGTGGAATTTCCCGCTCTATCTGTCGGTCGGGCCGCTGGTGGCCGCGCTTGCTGCCGGCAACCGCGTGATGATCAAGATGTCGGAGTTCACGCCGCGCACGACCGAACTGCTGGGCCGCATGCTGCGCGAGTGCTTTGCCGAAGACGAGGTCGCGGTGTTCGGCGGCGAAGTCGAAGCCGCGCAGGCTTTTTCCGCGCTGCCGTTCAACCACATCGTCTTCACCGGGTCGCCCGCGGTGGGCGTGCACGTCATGCGCGCCGCGTCCGCCAACCTGACGCCGGTGACGCTCGAACTCGGCGGCAAGTCGCCGGCTCTGGTGTCGGCTTCCGCCTCGGTCGAAGAGGCCGCCAAGCGCATCGCGCACGGCAAGGCGTTCAACAGCGGACAGATCTGCGTGTCGCCGGACTATGCGCTGGTGCCGCGCGACCGCGTCGAGCCGTTCGTCACCGCGGTGGCAGATTCCTTCCGCAGCATGATTCCGACCGTAGCGGGCAACAAGGATTACACGAGCATCATCACCGACCGTCATGCGCAGCGCCTGAAAGGTGTGCTCGACGATGCGCGCGCCAAGGGCGCGACGGTGACGGCCTGCGGCGACACGAGCAACCCTAGGCGCATGCCGCTGCAGATCGTCACCGGCGTGCGCGATGACATGTTGGTCGCCACCGAGGAACTGTTCGGCCCGGTTTTGCCGGTGATCCCATACGGCACGCTCGATGAAGCGATCGCCTATATCAACGCCCGGCCGCGCCCGCTGGCGTTCTACCCGTTCGGGTTCACGTCGACCGAACTCGAGCGACTGTCGACCGCGACGCACGCGGGCGGAGTGACGGTCGACGACTGGGGCTGGCACGTCTTCAACCACGACCTGCCATTCGGTGGCATCGGCAACTCCGGCATGGGGAGTTACCACGGGGAAGAGGGGTTCCGCGAACTCTCGCACGCGAAGTCGATGTTCAAGCGCCATCGCTGGTTTCCCATCGGTCTGTTCTATCCGCCGTACGGCAACCTGGTTCAGCGCCTGGTCCTGAAGTTCTATCTGGGCGGCGCGCCTCGCGCACGAATCGCCACCACACGCCTCGCCGGCTCGCCTGACATAATCCGGCGGCCCTACGTCCTTGGGCGCTTCTTTCCGCTGCCTCGATTTCCGCCGCCGTGCCGGTGCGGCGGCCACTTTGCTGACCGCTCGCCATGGCACTCCTTCACCTTCAGGAAGACCAGATCCGCACGTGGACGCGGGCGCAGAAGGACGAGTGGTGGCTGAAGAATGTCTATCGCGGCGACATGCCGCAGCTGACGATCCGCTCCGGCGCCACGGGTTTCCTGCTTGGCGGCGTGCTGGCGGCGACCGCGATGTACATCGGCGCCAAGACCGGCATCAGCATCGGCGTCGGACTGACGGCCGTGATCCTGGCCTTTGCGATCTACCGGATCATGGCGAGCGCGGGGATCGCTCAGGACTTCACGATCCTCGAGAACAACTGCACGCAGTCGATCGCGACCGCCGCCGGCTACATGATCGGGCCGATGATCTCCAGCCTCGCCGCCTACATGCTGGTGACGGACAAGATCATCCCGTGGTGGCACATGATCGTCTGGATGTGCGTGGTCTCGGTCATCGGCGTGCTGGTCGCGTTCCCGTTGAAGCGCCGCTTCATCAACGACGAACAGCTGCCGTTTCCGGAGGGGCGTGCCAGCGGGGTCGTGCTGGATGCGCTTTACACCGGCGCCGCGCATGCCGGCATGTTCAAGGCGCGGCTGCTCGCTGCAACCGCCGTGCTCACCGGCATCTACCAGTCGATCATCAGCGATGGCTGGATGAAGCTCTTGCAGTTCAAGATCCTGCGCCTGGACCAGTGGGCCGGCCTGAAAGAGCCGTGGGTCTTCCACGAGCGGCTCGACACCTACTACTACGCGTCGCCACGAAGGCTGCACGGCTGGATTCCGACGATCCTCGGCACCGATATCCGCCAGCTGGGTCTGCGGCTGACGCTCGATGCCGCGATGCTGGGCGTCGGCGGCCTGATGGGGATCGCGGTGGCGACGAGCTGCCTGCTCGGCGCCTTCATCAATTTCGTGATCCTCGCGCCGATCATGATCCAGGCCGGCGACATCGTCGCGCGGGTCGGGCCGACCGGCGCGATAGTGCCGATCTCGCGTGCCGAGATCGTCAACCAGTGGTCGCTGTGGTGGGGCGTGACGATGATGGTGGTCGGTTCGCTGGTCAGCCTGCTGGGACGGCCGGAGATCTTCAAGGGGATCTTCAAGCGAAGCGAGAAGATCGCAGGGCAAGGATGTGGTGAAGCACATCGAATTCCCGCTGTGGATCTCGGTCGTCGGCATCCCCGCTTTCAGCGTGCTGGGTGCCGCGGTCACGCACGAGTTCTTCGGCGTGCCCTGGCTGCTGGCGTTCATCTCGCTGCCACTGATCTTCGTGCTGTCGATCATCTGCACCAACTCGATGGCGCTGACCTCGTGGACGCCGACCGGGTCGATGTCGAAGATCACGCAGTTCACGATGGGTGCGATCGACCGCACCAATCCGGCCAGCAACCTGATTCCGGCGGCGATGACCGCCGAGATCGCCGCCAACTCGGCCAACCTGCTGTCGGACATCAAGCCTGGCTACATGCTCGGCGGCAAGCCGCGCCAGCAGGCGGTCGGCCACGTGATCGGCATCTTGGCGGGGGCCATCGTGTGCGTGCCGCTGTTCTTCCTGCTGTTCCTGCCGCCGGATGCCAACGGCGTGCGGTCGATCAGCACGATGGTCTCGGACCAGTTCGCGTTCCCGGCCGCGCTGCAGTGGAAGGGCGTGGCGGAGATCATCGCGAAAGGCGTCAGCGCGCTGCCGTATTCGGCAGTCGTCTCGATGATCGTCGCCGCGATCAGTGCGGCCGCGATCGAGATCGCGAAGATCGTCACGCGCGGCCGCTTCGGCGCTGTCGGCGGTGTCGATCGGCCTGGGTGTCGTGCTTGCCGCCCGAAGCGACGCTTGGGCATGTTCGTCGGTGCGCTGGTGTTCTGGCTGATGGGCGAAGCGCCACCCGAATCCCGGAACACGCGGCAACGAATTCTGGGTCGAGGGCCTGGAGCCGATCTGCGCCGGGCTGATTTCGGGATCGGCGCTGGTCGGCATCGGCAACGCGATCGTCAACGTGCTGATGAACTGAGTTTCTGCGCGCGGCAACTGCTGGCACGCCAAGGGTCTTTCGCAATCACGCGGCGCGGGTGTAGAGTCACAAACAGGACTCGCCGGTGCACTATCCTGTGCGGGTACCCGTCGCAAGACGCCGCCGTCGCGCGGCGACCCGCATGGCCCGCTGTGCAGGGCTGCGGCGAACAACCGTTGACGGAGGTGTCCATGTTTTCGAGCAGAACGGCATTTGCATTGTCGGTAGCAGCCGTCGCCGGCCTCGCCGGCTGCACGTCGACGGCGCAGTACATGCAGCAGCTCGAACCCCAGGCGATACAGACCGCGGTCAATCGCGGCAAGTTCGAGATGAGCTGCCAGGAAGCGACCGGAACGGTGATCTCCAAGGACATGCTGCAGCCGGCGGTGGAGACCGTCCTCTACACCGGCCCGCAGCGCGCCGAGTACACGATCGGAGTCTCGGGCTGCGGGCAGCGGGCTACCTACCTGGTGATCTGCCCGCTTGACCAGTCGGGTTGCTGGTCCGCGGGCTCGCGCACCATGATCCGGTGATCTCATTGCGGACGCCGGCCGCCGCGGTCCGCGTCCGCCGTTTTCGTGAGGATGTGTCGATGATGACAGTACGTACGTTTGCAATCGCGATGGCCAGCGCCGCGCTGGTCAGTCTGGGTTGCGCGAACCGCGCAGCCGATAGCCGGTGGCCTGCCGCCGCCGACGCAAGGGTGGGACAGCACACCGGCCGCCGGGCAGCCGACTGCGCTGGGCCAGGGTCCGATCGTCTACGACTCGAACGCCCCACTGACCGCGCCGCCGAGCGCTGCGCCGGCGGCGCTTGTGCCGGCGGCCGCCCAGGCAGCGGCTGCGCCGGCGCAACCGGCCGGGCCGGTCGATCCGTGGCCGCGCGATGTCACGCTTCCGAACGCCGACGCGCTGATTTACCAGCCGCAGATCGATTCGTGGAAGGGCAATGCGCTCAACTGGCGCGTGGCGGTCGCGTTGAGGCCGACCGGCACCAAGGCCGAGACCTTCGGCGTCGTGTGGGGCACCGCGCGCACCGAGGTCGATCGCGTGACGCGCTCGGTCGCGCTCGAAGACCTGTCGGTGTCGCAGATCAAGTTCCCGACGCTGCCCGACAATGGCACGCAGTACCTGCCGGGCTGCGCACCGCGCTGAAGAATGCACTGCAGACGATGGCGCTCGACAGCCTCGAAGCGTCGCTTGCCGCATCGCAGACCGTACAGCCAACGACGCACACGGTACGTAACGATCCGCCGCGCGTCATCGTGTCCTACGGCCCCGCGGTGCTGGTGCCGATCGAGGGCAAGCCGGTCATCAAGCCGATGCCCGACTCCCGCTTCGAACGCGTGATCAACACGCAGGCGATGATCGCGCGTACCCGCTTCGACAGCACGTGGTACCTGCATCTGTACGACGGCTGGGTCTCGTCCGCATCACTCGAAGGACCATGGACTCGCGCCAGCCGCGCACCGTTCGGACTCGACGACGCGGCCAAGGCGCTCGCCAAGAGCGGCACGGTCGACCTGCTGGACGGCGGGCCGGGCGCGACGCCCAAGCCGATGCTGGCCAACGGAGTTCCCGCGGTGTACGTCACCGAGACTCCGACCGAACTGATCCTCTTCAAGGGTCAGCCGAACCTGGTGCCTATCACCGGCACGCCACTGCTGTGGGCCAGCAACAGCGTGACCGACGTGATCGTCGACACGGGCAACAACAACTACTACGTGCTGATGGCGGGTCGCTGGTTCCGCGCACCGGGTCTCAACGGCCCGTGGACCTACGTCGCCAGCAACGCGTTGCCGGCATCGTTCAAGCAGATTCCGGCCAAGGGGTCGCCGGCCTCGGTGGTGCTGGCCTCGGTGGCCGGAACAGCGCAGGCGCAGGAGGCGGTGATCGCGAATTCGATCCCGCAGACGGCGGCGGTGTCGCGCGCGGACGGACCGAAGTTCACGCCGGTATTCGATGGCATACCGCAATGGCAGCCGGTCGGCGGCACGCCGCTGCAGTATGTCGTCAACTCCAAGGTGCCGGTGATCGAGGTCAACCCGTCGAGTTACTACGCGGTGGCCGGCGGCGTGTGGTTCACGTCGGGCGCGCTGACCGGGCCATGGGTCATCGCGACCACGGTGCCCGGCGTGATGTATTCGATTCCGGTGTCCTCGCCGCTGCACTACGTCACCTATGTCCACGTGTACGGATACACCGACTCGGCCGTCTATGTCGGCTACACACCGGGATATCTCGGCACCGTCGTCGACGTCGGCGGCACCGTCGTCTACGGCACTGGATACGCGTACACGCCGTGGATCGGCAATGTCTGGTACGCCGCGCCGGTGACCTGGGGCGTCGCCGCGGCACCGGTCTACAACCCGTACGTCGGCTTCACCTTCGGGTTCGCGCTCGGAATGACGGCGGCCTACTGGGCCGCGCCCTACTGGGGCGGCGCCTACTACCACGCCGGCTACTACGGCTACCCGTGTTGCGGGTCGGCCAGCGCCAACGTGTATCGGAGCTGGCCGGGCGGTGTTTCGTCCGGAACGCGCACGTACTGGGCCGACAACGGCGGCGCGTTCGGCACGACGGCTGCCGGCAGCTATTCGACGTATCGCGGCACGTCGCGGCACCTACAACGCCCAACGCAGCTGGAATCCGTACACAGGACAGGGGGCAGAGGGCTACAACCGCACGTTCAATACGGCCGACCGGAACGACCGGCTCGGTCAATCGCGATGCGACCTACAACGCCCAAACGGGCCAGCGCACCTACGGATCGAACGTGCAGGCGACCGGCGCCAGCGGAAGCTCGGTCGATCGCAACGTTTCAGCGACGGCGGGTCCGCAGGGTGTCGGCCGCGACGCGACGACGACGACGTACAACGCCAACACCGGCCAAACCAAGACGTGGAACGACGGCGTGCCGCAGAACTCGCATGTTGCGGGTTCGGACGGCAACGTCTATCGCAGCGACGCTAGCGGCAACTGGCAGCAGCATTCGGCAAGCGGATGGGGCGCCGCGTCGGGCAACACCGGGGCGAGTGCCGAGCAGCAGGCGCGCAACACCGGTGCCGATCGCACCAGCAGCTGGGGCGGCGGCGGATGGGATCGATCGGGCGGCGGCGAACTCGGTGGCGATAGCTGGGGCAGCCGGTTCGGCGGCGGCGCTGGGAGGCTTTGGCGGCGGCAGCGGCAGCTGGGGCAATCGATTCAGCGGTGGCAGTATGGGCGACCGCTTCGGTGGTGGCGGATTCCGCGGTGGCGGATTCCGCCGCTAGGCCGGCGCTTCATTCGCGCGCGTCATGAACCTGATGGATCAGCCGCTGCTGCTGGCTCTGGTCTCGCTTGTCATGCTAGCTGGCTCCGCGGCGTTGGGAGCCGTCGTTGCGCGCCGCCGGCTTGAGTTGCACGCGGCCGAGCGCGAAGACTTCGGACTGGTGCTGGGAGCAACGCTGACGCTGCTCGGCCTGATCATCGGATTCAGCTTTTCGATGGCGGTGAATCGCTACGAACAGCGCAAGGGCTACGAGGAAGGTGAAGCCAATGCGATCGGCACCGAGTTCCTGCGCGCCGATCTGCTGCCCGGCGCAGATGCGGCGCGGGTGCGCGCGCTGCTGCTCGAGTACACCAAGCAGCGCATCGCCTACTTCACGAGCACCGATCGCGACCATATCGACGCGATCAACAGCCGGACCAGCGCGCTGCAAAACGATCTGTGGACGGTGGTCAGGTCACACGCGGCCGGCAACCCGAATCCGGTGACGGCGCTGGTGGTCGCCGGGATGAACGACGTGCTGAATGCGCAGAGCTACACGCAGGCGGCGTGGTGGAACCGCATACCGCGGCCCGCCTGGGTGCTGATGGCCCTCATCGCGATGTGCGCCACCTTCCTCGTCGGCTACTCATCGAAGAACACCCGCTCGGAACGCGGACTGCTGATGGTGCTCCCGGTGATCGTGTCGGTCGCGTTCTTTCTGATCGCCGACATTGAGAGCCCGCGCGGCGGCTTCATCCGCGTCGTTCCGCAAAATCTGCTGAGCCTCGAAACGTCGATGCGCGCGCCCTGAGGCGCGCGCAGGGCGTTTTGCAAGTTCGGATCCCACTTTCCTTCGGCGACACGATGAGCGACTCCACCACGTTCGATGTTGCCGTCGCCGGCGCGGGCGTTGCAGGAATGAGCTGCGCGCTCGGCTTCGCGCAACAGGGTTTGCGCGTCGCGCTGATCGGCCCGCGTGCAGTGGCACGCAGCGCGACTGCGGAAGGTCCGTTCGACGCCCGCATCTATGCCGTCGCGCCGGCGACGGTGACGTTGCTGCAGCAGATCTCCGTGTGGAATCGCGTCGACGCCGCGCGGACCTGCGCAGTCGAGCGCATGGTCGTGCGCGGCGACCGCGGCGATGCGCTGACCTTCGACGCGTACGCGACCGGAGTCGAGCGTCTTGCCACCATCGTCGAGGAGTCCGAGCTGGTGCGGGTGCTCGATGCGGCCTGCGACTTCCAGCCGACGCTGGTCCGATTCGACGCTGGATTCGATGCGCTGGAAAGCGGCGATCCGTCGATCGTGCGATTGGGTGACGGCACCGAGCTATGCGCGCGGCTGGTGGTCGGCGCCGACGGTGGCAATTCGTCGGTGCGCGCCGCGGCCGGGATCAATGCCTCGGTGACCGACTACCGCCAGCAGGCGATTGTCTGCAACTTCGGCTGTACGCGTCCGCACCTGAATACCGCGCGCCAGTGGTTCACCGAGGACGGCGTGATTGCGCTACTGCCGTTGCCGGGTGAACACGTCTCGCTGGTGTGGTCGGCACCGTTCGCGCTGGCCGCTGAGCTTGGCGCGCTCGATGCCGGCGCTCTTGCTGAGCGTGTCGTCGAAAGCGTCGGTGACGAAGCCGGCGTGCTATCGGCGGCCGGTGCGGTGATGAGCTTTCCGCTGCGACTGATCGTCGTCGACCGGCTGATCGCCCCGCGGCTGGCGCTGGTGGGCGACGCGGCGCATGTGGTGCATCCACTCGCGGGCCAGGGCCTCAATCTCGGACTGCAGGACGTGGCGTCATTGCTCGAAGTGATGCGCGGGCGCGAGGCTTTTCGCGACATCGGCGACGCGGTGCTGTTGCGACGATACGAGCGTGACCGTGCCGAGCCGATTGCACTGATGCGGGCGGCCACCGACGGTCTGGCACGACTGTTCGGCATCGACGATCCGCTGGCGCGCTGGATGCGCAATTCGGGGATGGCGGCTCTCGACAAGCTGGGTCCGCTGAAAAGCCTGCTGATCCGCCAGGCGCTCGGCTGAACTCGACCGGCGGTTGTCGGTCTGAAGAGCAGCACGGACGGTGGCCGGTACGGTCTGTACACTGCGCGCCGCTTCGTTTTGGGGAGAAGTTGATGAATCGTTGGTTGCGACCGGTCGCGGTCCCGATACTGGCGCTGATTTTCAGCGCTGCGCTCGCGCAGGCGCCAAAAGGCGTGGATGCGCCGAAGTCCGGACCGGCCGGCACCACAGAGGCGCAGGTGGCCCAGCGTTTCGCCGAGCGCTCGGGCATGAAGCCCGACCAGGTGTTTCGCGGACCGGCAGGCCTGTACGAAGTGCTGGTGCGCGGCGAGCTCTACTACGTCGACCCGGCTGTCACCGTCGTGATCATGGGCCGCATGTTCGATCCACGCACGCGCGAGGATCTGACCCAGAAGCGGCTCGATTCAGCGCTGAAGGTGGACTTCAAGTCGCTGCCCTTTGATCGCGCGGTGAAGACCGTGCGCGGCAACGGCTCGCGCGTGCTGGTGACCTTCGAGGATCCGAATTGCCCGTACTGCAAGCGGTTGTGGCAAAGCATGGCAGCGCTCAACAACGTCACGATCTACACGTTCCTTTATCCGATCCTGTCGCCCGACTCGCAGGAAAAGAGCAAGGCGATCTGGTGCTCCAAGGACCGTGCCGCGGCCTGGGACGAGTACATGGTCCAGGGCAAGGCGCCTGCGCCCGCGCCCGCTGACTGCAAGACGCCGCTCGAACAGAATCTGGCGCTCGGACGCGATTACGGTATCAACGGCACGCCGACCATCATTTTTGCCGATGGCACGCGTGGCGCCGGGGCGATGCCGGTCGAGGCGATCGAGCAGCGCTTCGCAACGAGCAAGAAGTAGCGGAAGCTAGCGCCGCAACAGCGCCTCCGGCGCGGTGCCCTTGGGGACCAGCAGCCAGGCGCTGGCCTCGTACTTCTGGCTGCCGGCGACCGCACCGGCAGTCGGACCGAATCCCCAGAAGAAATCGAAGCGCAACGGACCGCGGATCGCTCCGCCCGTGTCCTGCGCGAGCATCGGGCGTGTCAGCCCGGCACCTGAGCGAGGATCGGTCGTGCTGACGATGAGCGGCGCGCCGAGTGGAATGTGGCGTGCATCAGCGGCCACTGAATAGCCCGGAGTCAACGGAACACCCAGCGCGCCGACCGGTCCGGCGGCAGGATCGCCGAGCGGCAATTCGCGAAAGAACACGTAGCTGGGATTCTGATCGAGCAACTGCTTCGCGCGCTGGGGATTGCGCGCGATCCAGGCCTTGATGCCGGCGAGCGATGTCTGGTCGAGCGTCAGTTCGCCCTGGTCGACCAGCCAGCGGCCGATCGAGCGATACGGGTGGCCATTTTGATCGCCGTAGCCCAGCCGCACGGTGCTGCCGTCGTCGAACTGCACGCGACCTGAACCCTGGATCTGCAGGAAGAACGCCTCGACGGGGTCATCTACCCACACCAGCTCGTTGCCGGACAGGACCTCACCGCCGGTAATATCCGCGCGCGACGGATAGGGCACGATGCGGTGACCCTGCAGCTTGCCGCGCAGGCGCAGATTGGCGAGCTCGGGATGGATCGCCGCGAGGTCGATCACCACGAGGTCGCCGGGTACGCCATACAGCGGCGTCGCATACTTGTCGCTGCGCGCGCGGCTGCCGCGCAGCAGCGGTTCGTAATAACCGGTCATGAGTCCACTGTCGCGCGTGTCGATGTCACGTTCGCCTTCGACGCGTCGCGCCAGCAGCCGATAGGCGTCGAACTGCGTCGCGAAGAACGACCGGATGCTGCGCGCATCGCGACTGTTGACCTGCGCGGCCTCTGAACAAGCCGCGCGCCACGCATCTCGCTTTGCGAGCGCCGTGCACGATTGCAGGAAGGCGGGCCAGGCGGCGATCCAATCCGCCGCCTGCGTCGACGGTAACATCTCGAAGACGACGGGCTCGTACACTGCGCGGGTTTCAACAGCGGGTGCTATCGGCGTCGGTGCAGGGCGCGGAGTCGGCGGCGGAGGTGGGGCGGGAGAGGGCGGCACCGGCCGAACCGCGCAGCCGGCGATGGCGGCGGTCAGCGACGCCGCCCAGAACAGACGACGCACCCCAGCCGCGCCGGTGGAAAGAGAAACCTTCATGTGGCTGATTCTGCTCGAGGCCGCGCTCGCGCTGGCCGCGCTCGCCTTCATAGTCTGGTGGACGATGTTCCAGAAGCCGCGCCGCAAACGGCCGCCGCCGCGATGAAACTCAATGCAGCGTGCGAGGCATCGACAGCACGAATTCGGGGATCTTCGCCTCGAACGTCGTGCCGTCATCGGCCAGGCAATGGTAGGTCCCGCGCATCGATCCCACCGGGGTGGGAAGCGGGCAGCCGCTGGTGTACTCGTACGACTCGCCGGGCTTCAGTACCGGTTGCTCGCCGACGACGCCCTCGCCGCGCACTTCTTCAACCTGGTTGTTTCCATCCGTGATGATCCAGTGCCGTGACACGAGCTTGGCAGTGCGTTTCCCGGTGTTCCGTATCGTCACGGTGTACGCAAACACGAAGTGCTCGTCTTCCGGATTCGAGTGTTCTTCGAGGTAGCGCGGCCGAACCTGAACGGAAAACTCGTAAGTGGCCATGGCAAGTCGAGCGCCGAGCAGCAGGCGCGTTGAGTGATGAGATGGCGAAACGACCCTTAGAATAGCCGCGCCGGGACAAGTTTCGGCGCCCCGTCACCTCCTTCGATCATGCCATCCCCCTTTCGCATCGCGCCAAGCATTCTTTCCGCCGACTTCGCGAAGCTGGGCGAGGAAGTGCGCGCGGTGGCCGCTGCCGGTGCCGACTGGATCCATTTCGACGTCATGGACAACCATTACGTTCCGAATTTGACGATCGGTCCCTTGGTGTGCGCGGCGATCCGGCCGCACGTCGACGTCCCGATCGACGTGCACCTGATGGTGAAACCGGTCGACCGCCTCGTCGGTGACTTTGCGAAGGCCGGTGCCAATATCGTGACCTTCCATCCTGAAGCGTCCGAGCACATCGATCGCACGCTGGCGCTGATCCGCGATGCGGGCTGCAAGGCAGGGCTCGTGTTCAATCCCGGCACTCCGCTCGCGTGGATGGACCACGTGATGGACAAGCTCGACGTGGTGCTGCTGATGTCGGTCAATCCGGGCTTCGGCGGGCAGAAGTTCATCCCGGAGACGCTGCGCAAGCTGCGCGCCGTGCGCGACCGCGTCGATGCGCATCGGCGCGAGACCGGCCGCGACATCGTCGTCGAGGTCGACGGCGGCGTGAACGAGCAGAACATTCGAAGCATCGCCGAGGCCGGCGCTGATACTTTCGTCGCCGGCAGCGCGGTGTTCGGAGCCCCCGACGCCGGGGGCGGCTATCGCGGGGTCATCGGCCGACTGCGCGCAGAACTCGACGACCTGGCCCGGGCGGCATGACTGCCGCGTGGACGGCGCGCGCGGCGTTAATCGACCTCGACGGCACGCTGCTCGATACCGCGGGCGACCTGGCCGCCGCGGTCAACGCGATGCTGGCTGAACTTGATCTGCCGATGCTGCCGGTGCCGACCGTGGCCGGCTACGTCGGCAAGGGCGCCGACGTCCTGGTTCACCGGGCGCTGACGCGTTCGCTCGACGGCCGGGCCGAGTCGGCGCTCTTCGAACGCGCGAAGGCGTCGTTCTATCGGCACTATCGGCACCAGAACGGGCGGGCCACAGCCGCCTTCCCGGGCGTCGAAGCTGCGCTGAGGCGCTTGCGCTCCAAGGGGATCAAACTGGCCTGCGTGACCAACAAGCCCGGCGAATTCACGCATCAGCTGCTCGCACGCTTCGGACTCGCCGATTGCTTTGATGTGGTGATCTCCGGTGATGACACGGTGGAAAAGAAGCCGCACGCGGCACCGCTGCTGGCGGCTTGCGAGCGGCTTGGCGTGCAGCCGTCTGACGCCGTGATGGTCGGCGACTCCGAAAACGATCTGCTGTCGGCGCGGGCGGCCGGATGCCGTGTCGTCCTGGTCGAGGGCGGTTACAACGAGGGACGACCGATCGCGGCGCTTCCGGCCGATGCTATAGTCGCCGCGCTTGCCGACGTGGTCGCGCTGATCGCGGCGCCCGGTGAGCGCGAAACGACTCGATGAATTCCATCCATCCGCACGATTCGCTGTTCCTCGGGGCATGGCGCAAGGCCTGGTGCCGGTTCTGGCACGCCCGGGGGGTCTGGTCCTGGCGTCGCTAGTCTGCTGATCGCCTCGATCTTCGAGGCCACCGTTGGTGTTTCCTGGCGCAGCTTGGCTGCGCGACCCTCGCAGGTGACGTGTGACCGAACTTGAATTCAAGGCCCTGGCGGCACAGGGCTACAACCGCATCCCGCTGATCTCGGAAAGCTTCGCCGATCTCGAAACGCCGCTGTCGCTGTACCTGAAGCTGGCGAACGAAACCAACACCTTTCTGCTCGAATCCGTCGTCGGCGGCGAGCGCTTCGGCCGCTATTCGTTCATCGGGCTTGCGGCGCGCACGGCGGTGCGGAGCTTCATTCGCGACGATGGCTGCACGACCGAGGTCGTCGAAGACGGCAAGGTCAGACAGACAATCGAAGGCGACCCGCTGGCAGCGATCGGCCGCTACTTCGAGCAGTTCAGGGTGGCATTGCGGCCCGGCCTGCCGCGCTTCGCGGGCGGGTTGGCCGGCTACTTCGGCTACGACACGGTGCGGGTGATCGAAAAGAAGCTGTCCCGCGCGAAGCCCGACGACCTAGGCGTGCCCGACATTCTGCTGCTGCTGGCCGAAGAGGTCGCGGTGATCGACAACCTCGCGGGCCGCATCTACCTGATCGTCTACGCGGACCCTCGGCAACCCGAGGCGTATGGTCGTGCACGGCAGCGGCTGCGCGAACTGAAGATGCGGCTGGCGCGGCCGATAGAGCCGCCGCATGCGCGCGCCAGCGTCAGGCGCGAGGAGTATCGCGAGTTCGCGAAGGCGGACTACCTGAAGGCGGTGGCGCGCGCCAAGGAGTACATCGCCGCAGGCGACGTGATGCAGGTACAAGTGGGCCAGCGCATCCACAAGCCGTACGCCGATTCGCCGCTGTCGCTGTATCGCGCGCTGCGCACGCTCAATCCATCGCCGTATATGTACTTCTACAACTTTGGCGACTTCCACGTCGTCGGCGCCTCCCCCGAGATCCTGGTTCGCAGCGAGGAGCGCGAAGGACAGCGCACGGTGGCGATCCGTCCGATCGCGGGCACGCGCCCGCGGGGTGCCACGCCGGAGCAGGACGCGATCCTTGCCGCCGAACTCGCGGCCGATCCGAAGGAGCGCGCCGAACACCTGATGCTGATCGACCTCGCTCGCAACGATATAGGTCGCATCGTCGAGATCGGCAGCGTCAAGGTGACCGAGCAGTACGTCATCGAGAAGTACTCTCACGTGCAGCACTTGGTGAGCCATGTCGAGGGGGCGCTCAGGCCCGGCATGACGAATCTCGACGTTCTGCGCGCCACATTTCCGGCCGGGACGCTGTCAGGTGCGCCCAAGGTGCGCGCGATGGAGATCATCGACGAGCTCGAGCCGGTCAAGCGCGGCATCTACGGCGGCGCGGCCGGCTACCTGTCCTTCAATGGCGACATGGACCTCGCGATCGTGATCCGCACCGGCGTGGTCAAGGGCAACGTGCTGTACGCGCAGGCTGCTGCCGGGATCGTCGCGGACTCGATTCCCGAGAACGAATGGAAAGAAACGGAAGTCAAGGCGCGCGCGGTGCTGCGCGCAGCCGAGCAGGTCGAGGACGGGTTCGACGCAGAGTAGAGGTCACGATGCTGCTGATGATCGACAACTACGATTCGTTCACCTACAACCTGGTGCAGTATTTTGGCGAGCTGGGCGAAGACGTGCGCGTCTTTCGCAACGACGAGATCACGCTTGACCGGATCGAGCAGCTTGCGCCGGAGCGCATCTGCATTTCGCCTGGGCCGTGTTCGCCGAACGAGGCGGGCATTTCGCTCGGCATATTCGAGCGCTTCGCGGGCCGCATGCCGATACTTGGCGTTTGCCTTGGCCACCAGGCGCTCGGCCAGGCGTTCGGCGGCCGGGTGATCCGTGCGCAGACCCTGATGCATGGCAAGACCTCGCCGATCGCGCATACTGCAGTCGGCGTTTTCAGCGGATTGCCGACGCCATTTGAAGCCACGCGCTATCACTCGCTCGCCGTCGAACGCGCCTCGTTACCCGAATGCCTCGAGATCACCGCGTGGACCGTCGACGGCGAGATCATGGGCCTGCGCCACAAATCACTGCCGGTCGAAGGCGTGCAGTTCCACCCCGAGTCGATCGCCACCGAGCACGGCCACGCACTGCTGCGCAACTTTCTGGAGGGCGCGCGGTGAGCCGAGCCGACGCGCGGAAGATGCTATGCCGATAACACCGACCGAAGCGCTCGTCCGCTGCATCGAACACCGCGAGATCTTCCCCGACGAAATGCTGTCGCTGTGGCGACGGCTGATGAGCGGCGAGCTGACGCCGGTGCAGATCGCGGCCGTCACGATGGGCCTGCGCGTCAAGAAGGAAACGATCGGCGAGATCGCGGCGGCCGCACAAATCATGCGCGAGTTCGCCACGCGGGTCGACCCGGCGGATCGCTCGAACCTGGTCGACCTGTGCGGAACCGGCGGCGATGCGGCCCACACGTTCAACATCTCAACCGCGGCGATGTTCGTCGCGGCAGCAGGCGGCGCGCGCATCGCCAAGCACGGCGGGCGCAACGTCTCGTCCGGCTCCGGCAGTGCCGATGTGCTGGAGGCGCTCGGCGCGAACATCCTGCTGACGCCGGCCGCGGTTGCGACCTGCATCGCCGAGACGGGCATCGGATTCATGTTCGCCCCCAGCCATCACGCGGCGATGAAGCACGCAGCGCCGGTGCGGAAGGAACTGGGCGTGCGCACGATCTTCAACATCCTGGGTCCGCTGACCAACCCGGCCGGCGCACCCAACCAGGTAATGGGCGTGTTCCATCCGGATCTGGTCGGCATCCAGGTGCGCGTGCTGCAGCAGCTGGGGTCCAACCACGTGCTGGTTGTGCATGGCAAGGATGGCATGGACGAGGTCTCGCTCGGCGCGGCCACGCTGGTCGGAGAACTAAAGGACGGTGCGGTTCGCGAATACGAGATCCATCCCGAGGACTTCGGTTTGTCGATGGTGTCGCATCGCGGACTGAAGGTCGCCAATCCGTCGGAATCGCGCGCGATGCTGCTGGAGGCACTCGACGGGAAGGCCGGGCACACCACGCGAGATCGTGATCTTCAATGCCGGCGTCGCGCTGTATGCGGCCAACGTGGCCGAATCGATCGGCGACGGCATCGCGCGCGCCCGCGCGGCCATCGCGAGCGGTGCCGCGCGCCGCAAGCTCGACGAGTTCGTCACAACGACGCAGAGGCTGGCCGCTTGAACTTTGTGCGGCCGCGCGGACCCTTGTGCCGAGTCGTGCGCACGGCGAGCCGTTGCGTTGTGCTGCGCGCTGCGACCCGGCGTGACGTGCTCGCGGTGTCGCGGCTGCAGCGCGACGCGTCGATGACTGAGCATCGGCTCATTCCGGACATCGCGGGGCGGCGGCTCGACGCGCGGGTTTCGCGTCGACACTGGCGGCGCACGATCGCGAATCCTCGTCGACGGCTGTTTGTCGCCGCGCGTGGCACCGAAGTGCTGGGAGCGATCGGCGTCGACCTGCTCGTGTCCGGGCACCGGCTCGCCCATGTGCGGCGCCGCGTCTATCTGCACTCGCTGTTCGTCAGTCCGCAGGCGCGGCGGCTCGGACTGGCGCGGAGGCTGACGCGGCTGGCGCTCGACTGGGGGCGCGGGCGCGGCGCCACGCAAGCACGCCTGGAAATGGCGGCGCCAAACCGGTCGGCGCGTCGTCTGTACGAATCGGTCGGTTTCCGCGTGCGCGAAATGATGTTCGCGCGATCTTTGTAGCCTATGGACGACATCCTGCAGCGCATCCTGACCACCAAGCGCGACGAAGTGAAAGCCGCCCGCGCGGCGATCCCGCTCGCGCAATTGCGTGAACAGGTGCGCGCCGCCGCGGCGCCGCGCGACTTTGCGGGAGCGCTCCATGCCCGCATTGCCGCCGGCCGGCCGGCGGTCATTGCCGAGATCAAGAAGGCGAGTCCGTCAAAGGGCGTGCTGCGCGCCGACTTCGACCCGGCCTCGATCGCGCGATCCTACGCAACCCACGGCGCGGCCTGCCTGTCGGTGCTGACCGACGTTCGCTACTTCCAGGGTGCGCCCGAGTTCCTGCGCGAGGCGCGCGCCGCTTGCGAACTGCCGGTACTGCGCAAGGATTTCATCGTCGATGAGTATCAGATCGTCGAGTCGCGCAGCTGGGGCGCGGACGCGATCTTGCTGATCGTCGCGGCGCTCGATGCGCCCCGCTTGCGCGACTTTGAAGCTGCCGCGCGCGCCCTCGGACTGGCGGTGCTGGTCGAAGTACACGACGCCCGCGAACTCGAAGCGGCGATGCAACTCAGTACGCCGCTGATCGGCATCAACAATCGCAACCTGCGTACGTTCGAAACACGGCTCGAAACGACACTCGACCTGCTGTCCGCGATCGGACCGGACCGCATCGTGATCACCGAAAGCGGCATCGTCTCGCCGGCCGATGTCGAGCGGATGCGCGCAGCCGGCGTGCACGCCTTCCTCGTCGGTGAAGCCTTCATGCGGGCACCGGATCCTGGCAGCGAACTCGCCCGCCTCTTCGGGTGATCGACACTGCCGCGCTCGCGCCGGGGTGGAAGCCGCTGGTCGACATGTTCCTGGCGAGCGAACGTGGTGGCGCGCTGCAGGCGTTTCTGCGGCAGCGGCAGGCGGCGGGCGCTCGCATCTTTCCGCCGCGACCGTTGCGTGCGCTGGAACTCGTGGCGTTCGACGAAGTGCGCGTTGTCATCGTCGGCCAGGATCCTTATCACGGAGCCGATCAAGCGCACGGGCTGGCGTTCTCGGTGCCCGCGGGCACGCGTCTGCCGCCCAGTCTGCGCAACATCTACGTGGAACTGGCGCGTGAATACGGCGACTGCCCGCCGAGCGGCGATCTGCAGCACTGGGCGCAGCAGGGGGTGCTGCTGCTCAATGCGGTGCTGACGGTCGAGGAGTCGCAGCCTGGCAGCCACGCGCAGCGCGGCTGGGAAGCACTGACCGATGCGCTGCTGCAGGCGTTATGCGCGGATGCGCGGCCGAAGGTGTTCATGCTGTGGGGCGCACATGCGCAACGCTGGCGCTCGCTGCTGGATTCGACCGATCCACTGCGTGCTGACGGCCAACCATCCGTCGCCGCTGTCGGCGCGCCGTCCGCCGCAGCCTTTTGTCGGCTGCGCACACTTCACGCGCGCCAATGCCTTCCTGGCAGCCGCTGGACGCGGAACGATCGACTGGGTCGGCCGACGCTAGCTATGCGCCGTGCGCGAGCCAGCGCGCGCGCATCCGGGCGGCGCGGGCGGATGCCTTCGGATCGATCGTCAGCTCGAACTTGAACGGCGGCGGTTGCGGACAGCGAAACGGAAAACGACATCAGCTCATCGCGCCGGAACGCGAGAACCTGAACGTTGTCGCCCGGTAAGTAGCGGGTCAGCAGCTTGTCGAGGTTGGTAGGCGTCACGCGCAGGCCGTCGAGCGCGATCAGCACGTCGTGGCCCGACAATCCGGCCGCCTGTGCTGGCGTACCGTCGAACACGTGGGTGAGGCGGCAATCCGGCGTGGCGGTGGCGACGCGTACGCCGAGCAAGGCAAACACCGGCGAGTCGAGCGCCGGCCTCGTCACGACATCGATGCCGAACGGTTTCAACAGTCGCGCAAAGTCCGGATCACGCGTGCTGGTGGTCCACTCTTCGACCAGTGTTGCCAGCGCCAGACCGGTCGCTTCCTCCGCCAGCGCAACGAATTGGTCCTCGCCAACCCCCTTGTAGTCGTCGCCCTGCGCCTTCCAGTTCCGCCACAGCAGACGCATGACATCGTCGAGCGAACGGCGACCCTGCGAGGCAGCACGGATGCTAAGGTCGAGCGCGAGTCCGATCAGCGCGCCCTTCTGGTAGTAGCTGACCACGCTGTTGGGCGCGTTCTCGTCCTGCCGGTAATACTTGATCCAGGCGTCGAACGAGCTTTCGGCCACGCTCTGCTTGAGCCGGCTGCTCCGCTGCATCACCGTGGTCAGCGTGCGGGCCAGCGTGTCCAGGTACTGATTTACGGTCAGCAGGCCGGCGCGCGCCAGCATCAAATCGTCGTAGTACGACGTGAAGCCCTCGAACGCCCACAGCAAGCGCGTGTAGTTCTCCTGCGTCAGGTCGTAGGGAACGAAGGCGGCCGGCTTGATGCGCTTGACGTTCCAGCTGTGGAAATACTCGTGGCTCGCCAGGCCGAGGAAGCCGCGATACCCCTCGGTCGCGTCCTTCATGCCGGCAAATGGCAGGTCGTCGCGCTTGCAGACGAGCGCGGTCGAGTTGCGGTGTTCAAGCCCGCCGTAGCCCTCATCAACGGCGAGCGTCAGGAACAGATAGCGTTCAAACGGCGCGCGGCGCGTGCGCGGTTCGAAGAGCCGAATCTGCTGCTCGCAGACACGAGCCAGGTCCGCAGTCAGTCGCTTGATATCGAGCCTGGGAACGCGGCCGGTGACCGCGATCTCGTGCGGCACGCCCAGCACGTCGAAGCGGCCGAGTTCGAAAGCGCCGAGCGCCACCGGACAGTCGATCAGCTCGTCGTAGTTCGCGGCGACATAGCGACCGAAGCCAAGGCGCCGCGTGGCGCGCGCCGGCGCGAGCGTGGTGGCGACCTTCCAGTTGGCGTACGCCTCGCCGGCCGGCGGCAGGATGTCGATGCTGCAGTCGTCGTGCTCACGGCCGATCGGCAACAGGAACACGCTGCTGCCGTTGAAGAAACCGTGTGTCGCGTCCAGGTGCGCTGCCCGCACCGACAGGTCCCACGCGTAGATCTCGCACGCCACTTCGAGCGCGCCTTTGACCGGTGCCGCACGCCAGGTGTGCTTGTCGAGCTTGTCGATGCGCACCTTGCGGCCAGCCGACAGCGCGCTGATGCGAACGATGTGCCGAGCGAATTCGCGGATCATGTAGCTGCCGGGTATCCAGGCGGGCAGCATGAACAGCTGGCCGGCGGGGTCCGGGCGCTCGACGCGGCAGACGACGTGGAACAGGTGTGCGCCCGGATTCGCCGGGCGTATCGCGTAGTGAATGGTCATGGGAGCGCGAACGGAAAACGCGCGAGTCTAGACGCTGCGGTCGCTCGCGGCGCGCCGATGAGCGGCGCTACAGGCGCAGCACGCTCAGGACTTCCGAACGAAACTCGCGCTGATACAGCAGATAGACGATGCCCGCGGTCCCGACAGCGAACGCCAGCGGCGAGTAGAACCACAGGATCACCGCGAACGCCATGTAGTAGGCGCGCAGTCCGTCGTTGAACGTCTCTGCGGCGAGTCCGACGACGCGACCGGCGCGATCGGCGAATTCCTCGCGCGACGCTTCGCCACTCTCGAATATCTTGGCGTCGGGCGCCGAGGCGATCAGCAGAGCGCCGAAGGTGTACTGGCGCATCGACCACGTGAAGCGGAAGAACGCGTAGACGAACACCGCCATCAGCACAAACAGCTTGAGATCAAACACCAGGGTCGACGTGCGAGCGGCGAACGGAAACTCGCGCACCAGCTTGGCGGCTTCCTCGGTGGCTCCGAGCGCAGCCAGCAGACCTCCGATGATCAGAATCGAGGTGGAGGCAAAGAACGACGGGCTGGTTGAGAGGTTCTGCACGACCACACCATCGATCACGCGGTTCTCGCGCGCGGTCGTTTGCAGCATCCACAGTCGACGGAAGTGGTTCGTGGTCGCCAGCAGCGAGCTTCGTCCCTGCGCGCGCCGGCGCGCAAAGGCGGCATAGCCCCACCAGCTGGCGATGAACCAGGCGAGCGCCAGCCAGTCGGCGAGCGAAATCTGGCGCAGCAGATTGAAGAGGGGCATCGGTGAACGCTGAACCCCCGCAGGATAACGCGACCCCGCGCCGTCAGCGCAGGCGCAATCGGCGGGAATTCGCTTTGACGCGGCGGCGCACCGGTGCCAGGCTGCGCCTCGCTAATGACAGTGCTGCGGCGGCGCTGCGACGAGAGCCGGCGGAGCTGCGTACCGGCCTTGGCCCGGAGAGCGCGGAACGCCAGATCTGCTGCGCCATGCGCTGCTGCATCGTCCAGGCGTGCTGCCAGAGCGCCAGCTGGGTTTCGAACAGCGCTTCGAATTTCTCGGCGACCATGCGCTGCGCCTCACGCCGGTCACGCGCGCGCTTCAGCCCGGGTGCAGCCAGCAGGCGTGCGGTCCGGTGCTGCGCGACCTGCGGTGCATGCCAGGCGATATCGCCGAGGCTCTGAGCAAGTTTCCACCACGACTGCATCGGATCGCTCATTACGTTTCCTTCTTGGTTTCGATGTCCTATGGCGCGGGGTCAGCGTCGATCGCTGCGGCGGGCCGCGATGCGCATCGCAAGCCACGCGACCACGCCCGCGACCATCACGTAGAGCGCGGCCTGCACCGCCTGGTTCTCGAACGTGAAGAGCAAGCTACGGTACAGGAGGAAGGCGCAGGTGCCGACGAAGATGATCGGCAGTACCGGATACCCCGGCACTTTGAACGGGCGCGCGACGTGCGGCTCGCGGAAGCGGAGTACGAACAGTGCCACACCGGTCAGCAGAAAGAAGAACCAGAAGACCGGCGCCGTGAAATCGACCATGAACTTCACGCCGCTCTTGTTAACCGCAGCGAGCAATACCAGCGCGAGGCTGATCGCCGTCGTCACCAGATAGGCCGCGACCGGCGCATCGCGCCGGCCGTTCCAGCGGCTCATGAAGGCGAACACCGGCCAGTCGTTGCCCAGCGCGTAGTTGGTGCGAGCGGCGACGATCATCGTGGCATTGATCGAGGTCAGCGCCGCGAGCGCGACGACCGCGCCAATCGACTTCTCACCAAAAGATCCAAAGGCTCGCTGCGCGACATCGGCAGCGACGGCTTGGCTTGCCTTCATGCTATCGAAGCCGAGTCCGGCGAGCAGCGCCGCGACGAAAAGAACGTAGATCACCGTGACCACCAGCAACGCGAGCACAAGGACTTTGACGATGGAGCGAGCGCCGCCCTTGACCTCGGCAGAGATGTAGGCCGCCTCGTTCCAACCGCCGAAGGTGAAGAGAACAAAAAGCAGCGCCGTGCCGAACAGCGCCGGCACAGTACTCGACGGCGGCGGCGCCGGCGCGGTCCCGGTGGCCGGCGCGACGAAGCCTGCGACCACCACCATCAGCATGCCCAGCAACAGCAGCAGCGATAGCGCGTTCTGGGTGCGCGACGATTCCTTGAGGCCGGCGATGTTGACCGCGGCCAGGACGACCACGATCAGCACCGCATAGATAGTCGACGAGTGCTCACCGAGCGACAGTACGCGGCTCATGTAATCGCCAAACACGAATGCGAGCAGCGCAATCGCGCCGGTGGTAATGACGAGCACGCGCGCCCAAGCGAAGAAGAAGGAAACGTCCCGGCCGTAAGCGCGTGTCAGGAAGTGATAGTCGCCCCCGGCGCTCGGAAAGGTCGTCGCGAGCTCCGCGTAGCACAACGCCCCGATCAGTGCGAGCACCGCGCCGAACAGCCAGGCCCCGAACATCCATTCAACCGAGCCCGTCATCGCGGCGACCAGCGGCGGAAAGCTGAAGATGCCACCGCCGATGATGATGCCAACGATGATCATCACGCCGTCGAACACCGACAGCAGGCGCTGCGGTGCGTCGATCGCAGGACGCGCGGGTGCGGGCGGGACAGATTCGTTCACCAAACTCATCGAGCGCCTTTCACACATGAAGAGCCCCGCCGCGGCGGGGCTCCAGGCTGTCGGCGGGCCGGACTACTTTCCGTAGAAACGCTCGCACTGAGGGAGCATCTCGGCCCAGGCGGCGGCGCGCAGGCCACCCTGCGGTGCTCCGGTGACCTTGGTCTCGCCTGGGTTGCTTTTGAGCGTGCCGACCAGTTCCGTGCCCCGCACCGTGCCGCTGAACGTCCGCGTGACGCCCTTGTCGTCATTGAACGCAAAGCGCAGCTGGTCTCCGCGCAGCGTCGCACCGACCAGTGGCTGGCGGCCACTGCCTGTGACGAGATCGCCGCTGACCTTCTGGAAAGTCTGCGTCAGGTTTACGGTGTAGGAAGCGCCAGCGGGATCGCGCAGCACCCAGGTGCCTTCGACGCGTGCCGGGATGATCCACAGATACGCGGTGCGGTATTCGAACTCCGAGGTCTCGTCGGCCTCCCAGTCACCCATCGTGAACTGATGCGATGTGATGCGCGTGCCCGGTTTCATCCCGAGCAGCCGATGACGCACGCACAGGTTCAGCTCGGGCAGCAGGTACATCGTGACGACCGACGCCTTGGAGAAGTCCTCCTTGAAGATGTCGCCCTGGATGATGCGGGTTTTCGCGCCGACGTTTTCTGCGCCGACCAGGCAGCTCGCCAACTTAGCCATGTCCGGGTTGTACTCGATGCCGACTGCGGTGGCGCCGAGCTTGCCGGCGGCGATGGCGATCTTGCCGTCCCCGGCGCCGAGGTCGTACACGGTGTCCTGCGACGTGACTTTCGCCATGCGCATCATCCGCTGGACGATTTCATCGGGCGTCGGCACCCACACCACGTCCTTGCCGGCCTGCCCGACCTGCGGCTTGTAATCCCTCTCGCATTCGGAACGGGTGCGCGCGCTCGCATCGGTGGCAAGGACGCCGCAGATCAGCACGGAAACTGCGGCCAATAGCGTTCGGTGGGCGGGGCGAGCCATCATGAGGTCTCCTGCGGGGTGCGGGGGAAGGGGCGGATTCTGCCGAAACTCTCCGCGGCCGTCAGCCGTGGGGGTGAAGTGGGGCAAAGCGCATGCCGCTACGCTTGTGCGAGGTCGAAGGGTAGCTTGCGCAGCCGCTTGCCGGTCAGGGCGAACACCGCGTTCGCAACGGCGGGCGCGATCGGCGGCGTACCGGGCTCGCCGACCCCGGTCGGATCGGAACGGCTCGGCACGATGTGGACCGCCATCTCAGGCATCTCGTTGATCCGCAGCACCGGGTAATCCGAGAAATTCGACTGCTGCACCACGCCGTCCTTCAGCGTGATCTGGCCGCGCAGCGCCGCCGACAGTCCGAACACGACCGCCGACTGGACCTGTGCCTCGACCGTCATCGGATTCACCGCGGTGCCGCAGTCGATGACGGATGTGACTTTGTGAACACGGATGTCGTTGCGGTCGACGGACACCTCGACGACGTGCGCGACCACCGAACCGAACGACTCGTGCACCGCGACGCCACGTGCCCGGCCTTTGGCCACCGGCGAACTCCAGCCTGACTTGTCGCGCGCCATTTGCAGCACGACGCGGACGCGCGTGTGCTTCGGGTCGATCAGCGCAAGGCGGTAAGCGATCGGATCCTGTTTTGCCGCACGCGCGAGTTCGTCGACCATCGTCTCCATCACGTAGGACGTATGGCTGTGACCGACCGAGCGCCACCACAGCACCGGCACGTTCACCTCGGGGTGGTGTACCGACACTTGCAGGTTCGGCAGCCGGTACGGCGAGTCGACGACACCTTCGGTCGCCGACGCGTCCATGCCATCCTTGACCATGTACTTCTCGAACACGGTTCCCTTCAGGATCGACTGTCCGACGATCGTGTGGTTCCAGCCGCGCAATGCTCCCGCGGCATCCAGTCCGACAACGACGCGATGCACGCACTGCGGCCGGTAGTAGCCGCCGCGGATATCGTCCTCGCGCGACCAGATCACCTTGACCGGCGCGTCGATGCCGGACTGCTTCATCGCCTTGGCGATGCTCACTGCTTCGACCAGATAGTCGGACGTCGGCACCGCGCGCCGGCCGAAGCCGCCGCCCGCGGGCATCGTGTTCAGCGTCACCTGTTCGGGCTTCAGTTCGGCCGTCCGCGCGATCGCGAGCTGGTCGATCGTCTGGAATTGCGAGCCGCACCAGACGACGCAACGGTCGGCCTTCAGGTCAACCACCGCATTGAGCGGCTCCATCGGCGCGTGCGCGAGGTAGGGGAATTCGTACACCGCCTCGATGGTGCGTGCCGCCGCGGAGGTCGCGTTCGCATCGCCGTCGCTGCGCGCACTCATTCCGCCTTTCGCAGCCAGCTCGCGATACTGCCTGAACTGGTCGGCCGTCGTCGGTCCGGTCCCCGGCTCCCACTTGATATCGAGCGCGTCTCGACCGCTCTTGGCCGGCCAGTAGCCGCTGGCGATCACCGCGACCCCCGTGCCGCCGCGATCCACCGGCACCTGGACCGCCGTCTCGACACCCTTGACGGCGCGCGCCTTGGAGGGATCGAACGAGGCGACCTTGCCGCCGAACACCGGCGGATGGGCCAGTACAGCGACCCGCATGTTCGGCAGTGATTTGTCGATGCCGAATTGCGCGCTGCCGTTGACCTTGTCACGTGCGTCGAGCCGTCGCGTCGGCTGGCCGATGAGAGTGTAGTCGGCGGGGTCGGCCTTCAGCCCGATGCGCGTCGGCACTGGTTGTTTGGCCGCCGCTTCGGCCAGCGAACCATACGACGCACGCCGCTTCTGGCCGCCGCTTTCGAGCACCTGGCCGCTGCGCGTATCGATCTTGGCGGGATCGATGCCCCATTGCTGCGCAGCGGCCGCAATCAGCATGCTGCGAGCCGTGGCACCGATGACGCGGTATTGCTTCCAGCTCGAAGCGACCGAATTCGAACCGCCGGTGAACTGGATTCCCATGTTCGGATCGGCGTAGATCTCGGCGGCGGGCGCGAGCTCCGAGCGGACCAGTTTCCAGTCGCAATCGAGTTCCTCTGCGATCAGCATCGGCAATGCAGTGCTGACGCCCTGGCCGAACTCGAGCCGATTGACGATGATGGTGGTCGTGCCGTCGGGCGCGATGCGCAGGAAGGCCGACGGCGGATAGGTGATGCGCTTGGCCTCCTGTGCGCCGACAGGGGGCGCGACCATCCCGAGCATCAGACCGCCGCCGGCGGCGCCGGTCGCCTTGATGAAGGCGCGGCGCGACAGTTTGGTCGGGACGAGGACCGTTTCACGCCGGGCCTTTGCCCAGAGTTCGATGAATCTCATCGGCGTCTCCTAGGCGAGCGTGCGCGCTGCGTCTTTCACTGCGGCGCGAATGCGTGCGTATGTCCCGCAACGACACAGGTTGCCGGCGAGCGCGCTGTCGATATCGGCGTCGTTCGGGCTCTTCTTCGCCTTCAGCAGGGCGGTCGCGGCCATCACCTGGCCCGACTGGCAGTAGCCGCATTGCACGACGTCGTGCTTGATCCATGCGTCCTGCACGGCCTTGCCGATCCGATCGTTCGCCGCGGCCTCGATCGTCGTCACCGGGCCGCTGACGCTGGAAATCGGGGTAACGCATGAACGCACGGCCTGGCCGTTGATGAGCACTGTGCAGGCGCCGCAGGCGGCGATGCCGCAGCCGAACTTGGTGCCGGTCATTCCGAGGCTGTCGCGCAGCGCCCACAGCAGCGGCGTAGCAGGGTCGGCATCGACGTCGACGGCCTTGCCATTGATGGTCAGTCGGGTCATGAAAACTCCTGAATCGGCTCTCAGGTCGAAGGAAGGTCGGAGGTCAGCGACGGACGTCGACCACGACTCGTCCGCGTACGCGTCCCGCAAGAATGTCGCGGGCCACGTCGAACGCGCCGGCGAGCGGCACCTCGTGCGTTATCTGGGCCAGCGAGCTCGCCGGCACGTGCTTCGCCAGCATGGCCCATGCTGCTTCGCGTTTCGCCGTCGGCTCCATCACGCTGTTGATGCCGGCGAGCGTCACGCCGCGCAGGATGAACGGGGCGACGGTCGACGGGAAGTCCATCCCGCCTGCCAGTCCGCAGGCTGCGACAGTGCCACCGGCACGTGTCTGCGCGCACACATTGGCGAGCGTGACGCCGCCCACCGAGTCGATCGCGCCGGCCCATTGTTCCTTCTGCAGCGGCTTGCCCGGCGCGGAGAGAGCCGCGCGATCGATCACCTCCCGCGCGCCCAGCGAACGCAGATAGTCCGACTCGTCCGCCTTGCCAGTCGAGCCGACGACCGTGTAGCCGAGCGATGACAGCAGCGCGATGGCGACCGACCCGACGCCGCCGGTCGCGCCGGTGACCAGGACCTCGCCCTGCGCTGGCGTCACACCGTGCGCCTGCAGTGCCAGCACCGCGAGCGCGGCGGTGTAGCCGGCAGTCCCGATCGCCATCGCATCGCGTGTCGTGTATCCGGCGGGCACGCTGACCAGCCAGTCGCCCCGGGCCCTCAACCGCCGGCCCAGTCCGCCCCAATGCGTTTCTCCGAGCCCCCAGCCGTTGATAACGACACGATCGCCGGGCTTCCAGCGGGGATGTTCACTGCGGGCAACGGTTCCCGCGGCGTCGATGCCGGCCACCATCGGCCATTTGCGCACCACGGGTGATGCGTTGGTCAGTGCCAGGCCGTCCTTGTAGTTGATCGTCGAGTATTCGACGTCGATCAGTACATCGTCGCCCGGTGTGGCCGCCTCGAGTTCGGCATCGGAAACGGGACGGATCTCCGCGCGGAACGCATCGGCCTCGCGGGACAGCACGATCGCCTGGGTCATCGGGTCGTCTCTCAAAGTGGGTCGCAAGGCGAATGCGGCACGGCCGGCCATGATAGTGCGGCGCGGCCGCGGGCTCGTACCGCCGGCATGGGAAGCGGCCGGCCGCGAGTGCAATCGGCCGGAACCACACGGGTCCCGGCGTGGACACCAAGGTCATCACGATGCAATCCTTCGCCATGACTTCTCGGAGCCGTGGGCATGAATGAGGACGTCATCGTCGTCGGCGGCGGACTGTCGGGCCTGGTGACGGCCTATCGCCTGCAGCAGACAGGCGTCGACGTGCTCGTGCTCGAGGCCGCGCCACGCCCCGGCGGCGTTATCGGCTCGGTGCGACGCGATGGCGTGCTGTTCGAGCGTGGGCCCAACAGCGGGATGGACACGACGCCGGTGATCAATGCGTTGCTCGACGATCTCGGCATACGCGCACTGCGGGTCGATGGCAGCGCGGCATCGTCGCGGCGCTACGTCGTGCGCGGTGGCAAGCTGGTCGCGCTGCCGATGTCGCCGGGCGCATTCCTGGCGACGCCTCTCTTCTCGGCGCGCGCCAAGCTGCGGCTTTTCGCCGAGCCGTTCATCCGTCGGGCTCCTGCCGATGCCGACGAGTCGGTCGCGCACTTCGTGCGGCGCCGCCTCGGGCCCGAGTTCCTCGACTACGCGATCGAGCCGTTCGTCTCCGGTATCTACGCCGGTGATGCCCAGCACCTTTCATTGCCGGCTGCGTTCCCCCGATTGCATGCCCTGGAGCAGCGCTACGGCAGTCTGCTCGGCGGCGCGATACGCGGTGCGCGCGAAAGGCGCCGGTCGGCGGAGAAAGGCAAGAACGCTGCGACCAGTTTTTCGTTCCGGGATGGCATGCAGACGCTGACTGATGCGCTGGCCGCGGCGCTGCCGGGCCTCGAATGCGGCGCGCGGGCAACCGGCACTGGCGCGTGAGGCGGACGGGTCGTTCCGGCTAGAGGTCGAGACATCGGGCGGCGTCAGGACCATCAAACGCGCCGGCGCCGTGGTCCTATCGGTTCCTGCCTACGCGGCGACGGAACTGGTGCGGGCGATAGCGCCGCGAGCGTCCGACGCGCTAGCGGCAATCCCGTATGCCCCGGTTGCTGTCGTGATCAGCGCATACCGGCGCGCCGAGGTGGCGCATCCGCTCGATGGATTTGGGTTTCTCGCGCCCGCTGTCGAGCAGCCCGAAGTGTTGGGTACGCTGTTTTCGAGCAGCATGTTCGAGCATCGCGCAGACGCCGACACGGTTCTGTTTACGTCGTTCCTCGGCGGTTGGCGGGATCCGGCGATGGCCTCTGCACCAGACGACGTCGTGCTTCAATCGACGCGGCGCGAACTCGCGCGGCTGACTGCAGCGAAAGGCGAGCCGCTCTTCAGCGAAGTCATCCGCTGGCCGCGCGCGATTCCTCAGTACACACTCGGCCACTTGCAGCGCATTGCAGCGGTCGAGCAGGCCGAGCGCGATTTTCCCGGCCTGTACTTCCGCGCCAACTATCGGGGCGGAGTTTCGCTCGGCGATTGCATCCGCAACGGCGTCGCGACTGCCGACTCCGTCGCAGCCCGGGTCGCAGCAATGGCCAAGGCAACGGGTTAGCCTCCCTCGGCGTCACGGATGACCCGAAAGGGGTGGCAAGGGCGGCGCATTTCGCCGGGTCGAAAGTGCCCGGGCCGCGTTTCGCATGGCAGAATCGCGCACGAAGGTCGCGCCCCTGTTTGCGGCGTCGGGCGCCTGCATTTGCGCGAGGTTCCGCTGAGTTCCACCGTCATCCCGTTACGCCAGTCGGCGGTCGAGCGCTCGCTCAAGCAAGCGAGCTTTGACACCGCCGGTGTGCCGATTCTTGCCGTCAGCCAGAGCGCGCAGATCCTGGCGATGAACGCCGAGGCGATGTCGCTGATCGGTGGCGAATCGGCTGTGGGACGCAGCGCAGCGGAACTGCTCGGCTTTTTTAGCCACCGCGCGTTTTCGCGCCGCTGGCAGCGCGCGTGGTCGAGGCTCACCGCCGAAGGGCAGCTCGAGTTCGAGGCCAAGCTGCCGCTGCGCACCGGCTCCCGCCTTTGTGCGCGCTTCGTCTTCCGCCTGTTCCGGTTTGACCAGGACGACTTTGCCTCGATTTCGATCATCGACACTGCAGCGGAGCGCGCCGCGCGTCGCCGTGCTCGCGCGATCGAGGCGCGCGCTCGTGCGCTGGCGCAGCATCAGAGCGAACTGACGATCGTCCTGAACGCCGATCGACGCGTGATCTATGCCAACGCCGCGCTTGAACCGATCACCGGCGAGCACGAGGGCGACGTCATGGGTTCGCCGTTCGAGTTCATTCTGGACCAGCCCTCGCGCATCGAGTTTCGCCGCGCGGTCGACCGGCTGCTGCGAGAGCCGCCGGGCGACCGTCAACTCACGTCTTTGCACCTGCGCACGCGCGCGGCGCTGGCGGGCCACGGTCGTAGCCTGTCCTGCATTCTCGCCAACCGGCTCGATGATCCCAGCGTACGGGGCCTCGTGCTGACCGCGCGCGATCTGGGGCCGGCCGAACGGGCCCAGGTGCGGCGCCTGCGTTTTCGCGAGCGCCTGCTCGAACTGGCGATCCAGCCGAAGTCCGATTTCACGCACACGCTGGCCACGGTGCTGCGTTCGACGGCCGAGGTGCTCGATGTCGGCTCGGCCAGCTTCTGGCGCCTCTCGCGCGATCCCGACACCCTGCGCTGCGAGGCGCTGTTCGATCGCGGTGCGGATCGCTTTATGCGCGACTGGGTCGGGCGCGAGTTTCCCGCGGCTCGCTTTTCCGCGTATTTCGCGCAGGTGATGAACCGGCAGCCGGTGATCGTCAACGACACCCGCACGTCGCGGCTGACGACGATGTTCGCCGGCGATCCCGGCTGGTCCCATGTCCGGGCAATGCTCGACGTGCCGATATTGGTCGAAGGCACGGTGGCCGGCGTGCTCTGCCTGCAGCACGGCACTATTCGCTACTGGGACGAGGACGACGTCGGATTTGCGAACACGACCGGACTGATGCTCGCGCTGTCGATGGAAGCGGCGCAGCGCCAGGAGGCCGAATCGCGCATCGAGAATCTGGCGTGGTACGACGCGCTGACCGGTCTGCCGAACCGGAACCTGCTGCGCGAGACGATGCGCGACATGATCATGACGGCATCGAACCGCAAACGGCGCATGGCGACGATGCTGATCGACCTCGATCGCTTCAAGGACGTCAATGACACGCTGGGTCACCTGGTCGGCGACGCGCTGATCAAGTCTGCGCCGACGTACTGCGCGAGACGGTCGGTGACGAGGGCACCGTCGCGCGGCTCGGTGGCGACGAGTTCGTCGTACTGATCAGCGAGTTCGTGCATCGCCAGGAAGTTGCGCTGCTCGCCGCGCGCATCGCACAGGCACTGCACCGGACCGACCTGGTGCCGAAGATCGACACGCAGGTGTCGGCCTCGATCGGAGTGGCGCTCTTCCCCGAGCACGGTCGCGACATGAGCACGCTGCTGAAGAACGCCGATGCGGCGATGTACCAGGCCAAGCGCGACGGACGAAACCAGTTCAGCTTCTTCAACCCGATCCGCTACGAGCGTGCTGCGCGCGAAGTTCAGCTCGGCATAGAGCTCGTCAAGGCCGTGCAGAGCGAAAGCCCGCAGTTCATCTGCGAGTACCAGCCGCAGATCGAGATGGCGAGCGGGCGCGTCGTCGGGCTGGAGGCGCTGATCCGCTGGAACCATCCGGTGCACGGCGTGCTGACGCCTGATCGCTTCATCGGCGTGGCCGAAGTGAGCGGGCTGTCGGAGCGCATCACGCGCTGGGTGCTGAACGAGGTCTGCAGCCAGATCAACCGGTGGCGGGCGGTCAGACCCGACTTCGACGTACCAGTCGCGATCAACGTCGCGGGCCGCGAGATGGGCTCCACCACGCTGCCGATCCTGGTTCGCAGCGCGCTGGTCAAGCACAACATCGAGCCCAAGCTGGTGGTGCTCGAGATCACCGAACGCACGCTGGTGCCGGGAGACCGAGATCAACAACGACGTACTCGCCGAGCTCGCTTCGCTCGGTGTCGGCCTGGTGCTCGACGATTTCGGTACCGGTTACTCGATGCTCGGCTACCTCAAGCGCATGCCGATCCACGCCCTCAAGATCGACCAGTCGTTCATCGAGGGCATCCCCGCGGATCCTGATAGCCGGGCCATCGTGCATGCGATGCTCGCGGTCGCACGCCATTTCCGGCTCAAGGTGGTCGCCGAAGGAATCGAATCCCAAGACCAGGTCGATTACATGCGCGAAATCGGCTGCGAGTTTGCCCAGGGCTTCTTCTACTCGCACGCCATATCCGGCGACACCATCCTCGACTACCTCGCGCGCGATCCACAGCGCGTCTGAAAACCAGGGCACCGCCGCTACACTCGCGCGGAAACGCGTGGAGGTGCTCGATGGACTATCAAAACATCCTGGTCGAAGCCCGTGGTCGTGTCGGATGGATCACTCTCAACCGGCCGAAGGCGCTCAATGCACTGAATGACGCCCTGATGGACGAGCTGGGCGTGGCGCTGCTCGCGTTCGATGCCGACGAAGCAATCGGTGCGATGGTGATCACCGGCAGCGACAAGGCCTTTGCCGCCGGCGCCGACATCGGCGCGATGAGGCAGTGGACCTACATGGATGTCTTCAAGTCGGAGTACATCTCGCGCAACTGGGAAACGATCAAGCGGGTGCGCAAGCCGGTGATCGCGGCGGTTGCCGGATACGCGCTCGGAGGCGGATGCGAGCTGGCGATGATGTGCGACTTCATCATTGCTGCCGACAACGCGAGATTCGGCCAGCCGGAGATCAAGATCGGCATCATCCCTGGCGCCGGAGGCACGCAGCGGTTGCCGCGCGCGGTCGGCAAGGCGAAGGCGATGGACCTGGTGCTCACCGCGCGGATGATGGACGCTGCAGAGGCCGAACGTGCCGGGCTGGTTTCGCGCATCGTTGCGGCGGACAAGCTCCAGGAGGAAGCGCTGGCCGCCGCCACGACGATCGCAGCCCACTCTCTGCCGGCGGTGATGATGGCCAAGGAGGCAATAAACCGCGCGTTCGAAGCGCCGCTCGGCGAAGGCGTGCTGTTCGAGCGGCGGCTGTTCCACTCGCTGTTTGCCACAGAAGACCAGAAGGAAGGTATGGCCGCGTTCGTCGAAAAGCGGCCCGCCCAGTTCCGGCACCGTTGAGTGGCGACCGGCCGACAGCTAGAGCGGCCCTTCTAGCGGCAGGCGTCCGGCTCGGCGCGTTGCCCCTGCGCAACTGAGCGCCGCCCAATTTGTGTAAGCGCAGCGCGGACTTGCGTGTGCTGGGCAGAGCGTGGCACGAGCGAGCGGCGTGTGGCTCGGCTTGACACCCCTTTCGCCGGGCTCCATAATTCCGCTTCTCTGCTGCTGCGGTTGCGTCGCAACACGATCCGACCGCGGTTTAGCGCGCTCTTTAACAACGAAACAGCCGATAAGTGTGGGCGCTTGGTGAATGGCGCAACCAGCACGGAACGTCGTCGCGGTCTCACGCCGTGACATCAACGGACCTTGCTGGCTGAACTCAAAACATCAAGTGCTCACGCAATGGAAGAGGGAAGTTGATGGAAACATCAGTGACCTCGATTCCAGCGAGTGAGTAATCAAGCAAACAGAATCGAACTGAAGAGTTTGATCCTGGCTCAGATTGAACGCTGGCGGCATGCCTTACACATGCAAGTCGAACGGCAGCACGGGGGCAACCCTGGTGGCGAGTGGCGAACGGGTGAGTAATGCATCGGAACGTGCCCAGTTGTGGGGGATAACCCGGCGAAAGCCGGGCTAATACCGCATACGACCTACGGGTGAAAGCGGGGGACCGTAAGGCCTCGCGCTACTGGAGCGGCCGATGTCTGATTAGCTAGTTGGCGGGGTAAGAGCCCACCAAGGCGACGATCAGTAGCTGGTCTGAGAGGACGACCAGCCACACTGGGACTGAGACACGGCCCAGACTCCTACGGGAGGCAGCAGTGGGGAATTTTGGACAATGGGCGCAAGCCTGATCCAGCCATGCCGCGTGCGGGAAGAAGGCCTTCGGGTTGTAAACCGCTTTTGGCAGGAACGAAACGGCGCGAGCGAATACCTCGCGTTAATGACGGTACCTGCAGAATAAGCACCGGCTAACTACGTGCCAGCAGCCGCGGTAATACGTAGGGTGCAAGCGTTAATCGGAATTACTGGGCGTAAAGCGTACGCAGGCGGCTTTGCAAGACAGGTGTGAAATCCCCGGGCCTAACCTGGGAACTGCATTTGTGACTGCATGGCTAGAGTTTGTCAGAGGGGGGTGGAATTCCACGTGTAGCAGTGAAATGCGTAGAGATGTGGAAGAACACCGATGGCGAAGGCAGCCCCCTGGGATGTGACTGACGCTCATGTACGAAAGCGTGGGGAGCAAACAGGATTAGATACCCTGGTAGTCCACGCCCTAAACGATGTCGACTAGTTGTCGGAGGGTAACTCCTTCGGTAACGCAGCTAACGCGTGAAGTCGACCGCCTGGGGAGTACGGTCGCAAGATTAAAACTCAAAGGAATTGACGGGGACCCGCACAAGCGGTGGATGATGTGGATTAATTCGATGCAACGCGAAAAACCTTACCTACCCTTGACATGCCACTAACGAAGCAGAGATGCATTAGGTGCCCGAAAGGGAAAGTGGACACAGGTGCTGCATGGCTGTCGTCAGCTCGTGTCGTGAGATGTTGGGTTAAGTCCCGCAACGAGCGCAACCCTTGCCGATAGTTGCTACGAAAGGGCACTCTATCGGGACTGCCGGTGACAAACCGGAGGAAGGTGGGGATGACGTCAAGTCCTCATGGCCCTTATGGGTAGGGCTTCACACGTCATACAATGGCTGGTACAGAGGGCTGCCAACCCGCAAGGGGGAGCCAATCCCAGAAAACCAGTCGTAGTCCGGATTGCAGTCTGCAACTCGACTGCATGAAGTCGGAATCGCTAGTAATCGCGGATCAGCATGTCGCGGTGAATACGTTCCCGGGTCTTGTACACACCGCCCGTCACACCATGGGAGTGGGTTTCACCAGAAGCCGTTTGCCTAACCGCAAGGAGGGCGGCGACCACGGTGAGATTCATGACTGGGGTGAAGTCGTAACAAGGTAGCCGTACCGGAAGGTGCGGCTGGATCACCTCCTTTCTAGAGTACGCGCCGCTAGTCAGGCGCCCACACTTATCGGTTGGTTTCTTGCAGCAGCGAGTGGCGCAGGGTGGCGCAATGGTGTTTATGTTGGCGTCGCGCAGCGCCGGGCCCTGACGAGATTGCGTTTCGGAAGGGTCTGTAGCTCAGCCGGTTAGAGCACCGTCTTGATAAGGCGGGGGTCGTTGGTTCGAGTCCAACCAGACCCACCACACTCGGTGCAGGTGCTGATACCGGGGGTGTAGCTCAGTTGGGAGAGCGCCTGCTTTGCAAGCAGGAGGTCATCGGTTCGATCCCGTTCACCTCCACCACTTCGCGAGCAATCGTCAAACGAAAGTCCGTGCAGCGGATTTCCGTTTGGCCATTGGCCAAGTCGCTGTTTCGATCTTTAACAATTTGGAAGAAGCAAAGCGTTTCAACTCTGCGCCCGGTGATGAGCCGGGAGAGGGTTGATAACGGGTTGTGATTGCATTCGAGCTCTCAGCAATATCTGAGAACGGCAACGCGGTCGCTTGTTAACCGTGCCTGGCCAATGGGAAACCACGGGGCAGCAGGGTTATAGGATCAAGCGACTAAGTGCATGTGGTGGATGCCTTGGCGATCATAGGCGATGAAGGACGTGGCAGCCTGCGAAAAGCTGCGGTGAGCTGGCAAACAAGCGTTACTAGCCGCAGATGTCCGAATGGGGAAACCCACCCGCAAGGGTATCCCGCGCTGAATTCATAGGCGCGTGGAGGCAAACCTGCTGAACTGAAACATCTAAGTAGGCAGAGGAACAGAAATCAACCGAGATTCCGAAAGTAGCGGCGAGCGAAATCGGACCAGCCTGTGCGTTTTAGCTGTCGATCTAACGGAACGTTCTGGAAAGGACGGCCATAGCGGGTGATAGCCCCGTACGTGAAAGACCGGCAGTGGAACTGAGCGCACGACAAGTAGGGCGGGACACGTGAAATCCTGTCTGAATATGGGGGGACCATCCTCCAAGGCTAAATACTCATGATCGACCGATAGTGAACCAGTACTGTGAAGGAAAGGCGAAAAGAACCCCGGGAGGGGAGTGAAATAGATCCTGAAACCGCATGCATACAAACAGTAGGAGCCCGCAAGGGTGACTGCGTACCTTTTGCATAATGGGTCAGCGACTTACATTCTGTGGCGAGCTTAACCGTATAGGGAAGGCGTAGCGAAAGCGAGTCCGAATAGGGCGTCCAGTCGCAGGGTGTAGACCCGAAACCAGATGAGCTATCCATGGCCAGGCTGAAGGTGGGGTAACACTCACTGGAGGGCCGAACCGACTACTGTTGCAAAAGTAGCGGATGAGCTGTGGATAGGGGTGAAAGGCCAAACAAATCTGGAAATAGCTGGTTCTCCCCGAAAACTATTGAGGTAGTGCCTCGCGTATCACTCCAGGGGGTAGAGCACTGTTATGGCTAGGGGGGCATGGCGCCTTACCAAACCATGGCAAACTCCGAATACTTGGAAGTGTCAGCGCGGGAGACAGTGCACCGGGTGCTAACGTCCGGACACGAAAGGGAAACAACCCAGACCGCCAGCTAAGGTCCCTAATACCGACTAAGTGGGAAACGAAGTGGGAAGGCTAAGACAGTCAGGAAGTTGGCTTAGAAGCAGCCATCCTTTAAAGAAAGCGTAATAGCTCACTGATCGAGTCTTCCTGCGCGGAAGATGTAACGGGGCTAAGTCGGTAACCGAAGCTGCGGATTTGCGCGCAAGCGCACGTGGTAGGGGAGCGTTCTGTAAGCCTGCGAAGGTGGCTCGAGAGGGCTGCTGGAGGTATCAGAAGTGCGAATGCTGACATGAGTAGCGTTAAAGAGGGTGAAAAGCCCTCTCGCCGTAAGCCCAAGGTTTCCTGCTCCACGTTCATCGGAGCAGGGTGAGTCGGCCCCTAAGACGAGGACGAAAGTCGTAGTCGATGGGAAGCAGGTCAATATTCCTGCACCGATATCTAATGCGATGGGGGGACGGACTGTTGAAGATCATCCGGGTGTTGGATGTCCCGGTTTCCGATCGTAGGTGGCCAGTAGGCAAATCCGCTGGCGTATCACCGAGGAAAAGGATCGAGTGGCGTAAGCCGCGAAGTGATTGGATGTGGTTCCAGGAAAAGCCTCTAAGCTTCAGTTAGATACGACCGTACCGAAAACCGACACTGGTGGGCGAGCTGAATATGCTCAGGCGCTTGAGAGAACTCGGGAGAAGGAACTCGGCAAATTGACACCGTAACTTCGGAAGAAGGTGTGCCTTTGTAACGTGACGGGAGAAACGCCCGAAGCGTGAAGAGGTCTCAGAGAATCGGTGGCTGCGACTGTTTATTAAAAACACAGCACTCTGCAAACACGAAAGTGGACGTATAGGGTGTGACGCCTGCCCGGTGCTGGAAGGTTAAGTGATGGAGTGCAAGCTCTTGATCGAAGCCCCAGTAAACGGCGGCCGTAACTATAACGGTCCTAAGGTAGCGAAATTCCTTGTCGGGTAAGTTCCGACCTGCACGAATGGCGTAACGATGGCCACACTGTCTCCTCCCGAGACTCAGCGAAGTTGAAATGTTTGTGATGATGCAATCTACCCGCGGCTAGACGGAAAGACCCCATGAACCTTTACTGTAGCTTTGCATTGGACTGTGAACCGATCTGTGTAGGATAGGTGGGAGGCTTTGAAGCGGGGGCGCTAGCTCTCGTGGAGCCAACCTTGAAATACCACCCTGATTTGTTTGCGGTTCTAACCTGCGCCCGTTATCCGGGCGGGGAACAGTGCATGGTAGGCAGTTTGACTGGGGCGGTCTCCTCCCAAAGGGTAACGGAGGAGTTCGAAGGTACGCTAGGCACGGTCGGAAATCGTGCTGATAGTGCAATGGCATAAGCGTGCTTAACTGCGAGACCGACAAGTCGAGCAGATGCGAAAGCAGGACATAGTGATCCGGTGGTTCTGTATGGAAGGGCCATCGCTCAACGGATAAAAGGTACTCTGGGGATAACAGGCTGATACCGCCCAAGAGTTCATATCGACGGCGGTGTTTGGCACCTCGATGTCGGCTCATCTCATCCTGGGGCTGTAGCCGGTCCCAAGGGTATGGCTGTTCGCCATTTAAAGAGGTACGTGAGCTGGGTTTAAAACGTCGTGAGACAGTTTGGTCCCTATCTGCCGTGGGCGCTGGAAGATTGACGGGGGCTGCTCCTAGTACGAGAGGACCGGAGTGGACGCACCTCTGGTGTACCGGTTGTCACGCCAGTGGCATCGCCGGGTAGCTATGTGCGGAAGAGATAACCGCTGAAAGCATCTAAGCGGGAAACTTGCCTGAAGATTAGTCTTCCCGGAGGCTTGACCTCCCTGAAGGGTCGTCCTAGACCAGGACGTTGATAGGTCGGGTGTGGAAGCGCGGTAACGCGTTGAGCTAACCGATACTAATTGCCCGTGCGGCTTGATCCTATAACCGTGCTGCCTCCTCAGATAGTGAGTCGAGGCTCGAGCATCGCGACCGCCACGCGAGTGGCCTTTGCTTCTTCCAAGTTGGATCTTCTGACGACGTCCGTCCAGCGGACGCGATCAGAAGGTCAGATCAGTTTTGCCTGATGACCATAGCGAGTTGGAACCACTCCTTCCCATCCCGAACAGGACCGTGAAACGACTCAGCGCCGATGATAGTGGGATGTATTTCCCGCGAAAGTAGGACATCGTCAGGCTCGTCATTCAACGCCCCGGCGCCGCAAGGTGCGGGGCGTTTTCATTTGTGCGGCCTCCTATACCGTCCGAGCGCCTCAGGAAGCTCCAGGGAACGGCCCACCATTTCGCTCGATGACCAGCTCGCGCACGAGTTCGATACGCTGATTGTGACCTGCCCCCTACCGGCGTACCAATTGTTGGGCGGAAGTCCGAGCTGCAACATTAGTTGATGAGGTCGGTTTTGTCGTTTGCTGTTTGAGCAGCATCGCCGGCGCGCCGGCGATGCTGCTCGGCAAAGCGGGCTGGGGGGATGCGTCCCAGACTGCTGTGCGGTCGCTCCTCGTTGTAGTCGCGGCGCCAGGCAGCGATCGTCGTTCGGGCCTGGTGCAGCGTCTCGAACCATTGTTCGTTCAGGCACTCGTCGCGCAGCTTGCCGTTGAAGCTCTCGATGAAGCCGTTTTGCATCGGCTTGCCAGGTTCGATCAGCAGATGCCGGATGCCCTTGGCCTGCGCCCAGCCCATGAAGGCGCGGCTGGTGAACTCCGGTCCATTGTCGGTGCGCACCGCGCTGGGGTAGCCGCGGAACAACGCCGCCTGGTCGAGAAGACGAGTGACGTACTGACCCGAGATCCCGTAGTCGGCCGCGATGTCGACGCACTCGTGGGTGAAGTCATCGGCTACCGTCAGCAGCTTGAGCCGCCGCCCGTTGACCAGGCTGTCGCTGACAAAATCCATGCTCCACACCTCGTTGATCGTCTGCGCCGGGCGCAGCGGTTGCCGCTCATTGCTGGGACGCTTGGCTTTGCGCCGCTTGCGCACCGTGAGCTGGGCCTCGGTGTAGAGGCGATAGACGCGCTTGTGGTTGATCTGCGGATACGCCGGCCGCAGCAGGTCGTGGATGCGGCGGTAGCCGAAGCGGCGGCGCACGTGCGCCAGCTCGATGATCTGGCCGCTCAACTCGCGGTTAATCGTGCTGGTCACGGGCGGGTGCCGATAGGCATCACGGGTCAGCCCCACAAGACGGCACGCGCGCCGCTCGGACAGACGATGGTGCTCGATCATCGTGCCGATGGCTGCGCGCTTGACCTGTGGGGCTAGCGCTTTACCCCGAGAACACTCTTGAGCGCATGCATGTCCAGGTGCGCCTCGGCCAGCAGCCGCTTGAGCTTGCTGTTCTCCAGCTCCAACTCGCGCAGCCGCTTGGCGTCGGCTACCTCCATACCGCCGAACCGGGCACGCCACTTGTAGAAAGTGGCGTCACTGAAACCGCCCTTCCGACACAACTCCTTGATCGGCAAACCGGCTTCGGCTTGCTTCAAAAACCCGATGATCTGCTCTTCGCTGAATCTGCTCTTCTTCATGTCCGCCATTCTCCCGAAAGACGGACTTCACTGCCTTCACGCTGGTACGGCAGGCAGGGGGCAGGTCAATTGCAGTAATGTGCATACGTCGCGAAAAGGGGACGGAATGCACGAGCTGCCGACCGAGTGGACTGCGTTGTGCGCGCTCGTCTTCCTGCTGGGACTCAAGCATGGCTTCGACGCCGATCATCTGGCCACGATCGACGGACTGACCCGCTACAACTCGCGCCATGGCCACCGCTTTGGCCGCTACTGTGGTGCGCTGTTTTCGGTCGGACATGGCGCCGTCGTGTTGGTCATTGCGCTGATGGTGGGACTGGCGAGCGAGCGATGGGACGCGCCGCCCTGGCTCGAGCAATTCGGAGCGTGGACATCGATTCTCTTCCTGTCGCTAATCGGGGTCGTGAACCTTCACGCGGTGTTGAGCGCATCGCCCGACCAGGTCGTATCGCCGGTCGGACTAAAAGGCCATCTGCTCGGGCGGCTGAACCGTGCGAGCCGCCCGCTGACCGTCGCGCTCGTAGGCGCGATCTTTGCGGTGTCCTTCGACACGGTCAGCCAGTCGGCGCTATTCGCGTTGACGGCGACTCAGTTCGGCGGAGTCGCACACGCGCTGTTCCTCGGCATACTTTTCGTTTTCGGCATGCTCGTGACCGACGGCATCAACGGCCTCTGGATCTCGCGCCTGATCGCGCGGGCGGACCAGCTGGCCTGCATTGCCTCACGCGTGATGGGACTGGCGGTGTCTTTCGTGAGCCTGCTGGTCGCGGCAGTTGGCGGCGCCAAGCTCGCGTCTCCGGTGATCGATCAGTGGACGGAGGGCCGCCAGTCAGTCTTTGGTGCGGTGGTGGTTGCGGTCATCGCGACGAGCTTCGTCGTCGCGGTGCTGATGTCCCGCGCGCGCACCAAGGCAGCCGTTTGAGTCGTCTGAACTTTGCATAGACACCCGCCGCAGACGGTTTAGCAGTCACGCGCCCTGGCGCCTGCCCGCACGTGCGTCGAAGGGTCGGCCGCGCGCCGCGCGCGCCTGAGTAGGCGACAATTGACATTCGCCTGGACGCACTCGGAGGAACCGTGCGAGCGCTTCGCATCGCCGGCTACGCCACTCTATCGCTGTCGATCGGGCTCGTCGCGGTGTTTCTCTGGTACCGGCAGGCGAGCCAGCCGATGCTCGAAGGCACGCTTGCGCTACCCGGCCTCGCAGCCAGTGTCCAGGTGCGGCGCGACGCGCAGGCGATCCCGACGATCGTTGCCTCCAATGAGCATGATGCGATCTTCGCCCTCGGATTCGTTCATGCGCAGGATCGGCTGTGGCAGATGGAATTCAACCGCCGCCTTGCTTCCGGCCGGCTGGCGGAAGTTCTCGGCGGGTCGGCGCTGCCAACCGACCAGTTTCTGCGGACACTCGGCGTGCACCGCACTGCGCAGGCGATCTACGAGTCGCTCTATGTCGAAGATCGCGAGGTCATCGACGCTTATGTCGACGGAGTCAACGCCTATCTGGCCACTCGCAGCGGCCCGTTGCCTCCGGAATTCCTGCTGACGCGCACGCCGTCGCCTGCGCCGTGGACCGCGGCCGACTCGGTGGCATGGTCGTTGATGATGGCGTGGGATCTCGCGTCGCATTCGATGCGGATGGAGTTGCGCAGGCTCCGCCTTGCCCAGCGCTTCACGCGCGCGGAGATCGACGACATCTATCCGCCGCTCCAGGGCGAACCGCCTCCGGCGACCGCCGATTACGTCGAGCTGTATCGACTGCTGGGCGCCTTTGGCAATGCGCGCGCCGACGCCCGGCAATCCGACACGGCGCGTATTCCTGCGCTCGCGTTCGGCGAAGGCGAGGGCCTCGGCTCGAACAACTGGGTCTTGTCCGGCCGGCGCACCGTGAATGGCAAGCCGCTGCTGGCCAATGATCCTCACCTCGGGTTGACCGCGCCCTCGGTCTGGTACTTCGCTGCGATCCAGGCACCTGGACTAGATGTCGTCGGCGCCACGCTGCCGGGCCTGCCGGGTGTCGTGCTCGGCCGCAACGATCGCGTGGCCTGGGGCATGACCAATACCGGGGTTGATCAGCAGGATCTGTATCTCGAGAAGATCAACCCTGACGATGCCGATGAGTATTTGTCGCCGGACGGCTGGCAACGCTTCGAAGAGCGCCTAGAACGGATCGCGGTGAGGGGCGAGCAGGACGTCGAGTTGCGGGTCCGCGCGACTCGGCACGGACCGGTTGTCAGCGGTCTGGATTCGATCGACAAGCAGTACTCGCATCCGCACTACGTGTTGTCCTTGCGCTGGTCGGCACTCGACCCACAGGACAGGACGCTTGCCGCCATGCGTGGGCTGAACCGCGCCCGCAGTGTCGTGGATGCCGAGCGTGCCCTCGGCGATTTCCAGATCGTCACTCAGTCCGCGGTGCTGGCCGACGTCGATGGGCACATCGGTTTCGTCGTCACCGGGCGCCTGCCCGTGCGCCGGCCCGACAACGAGTTGCGCGGCATCGCCCCGGCGCCTGGCTGGGAAGCGCGCTACGACTGGCAGGGATATCTACCGTACGACGAGGCTCCGCGCAGCATCGACCCGCCGTCGGGCGTACTGGTGACGGCCAATAACCGCATCGTCGCCAGCGATTTCCCGCACCACCTGACTTTCGAGTGGTATGCCGGCTACCGCGCACAGCGCATCCGGCAACTGATCGATGCCCGTGAAAAGCATGACGTCGCATCCAGCCGCGCGATGCAGGCCGATGTCCTTTCACTTCCGGCGCGCGAGCTGATGACAGTACTGGCATCCGCGCAGCCATTGACTGCGGCGGGACACGAGGCGCTCGAACGCCTGCGGGCCTGGGACGGCACGATGGCATCCGAACGTCCGGAGCCGCTGCTGTTCCACGCCTGGCGGCGCGAGCTGGCGATGCGCGTGTTCGAAGATGACTTCACGGATCTCGCCGCGGAGTTTGTCGCTGGTGTGGACAGCACGCGCGCGCTGCTGCACGTGCTGACCAGCGGACAGCTCGGACGCGATTGGTGCGACGATCGCCGCACCGAGCAGCGATTCGAAACCTGCGCCGGGCTGATGTCCGAGGCGCTCGACGCCGCGGTTGCACGCCTCGCCGACATCAGCGGCCTTGATGTCGCCGGTCTAAGCTGGGGGCGCGAACATCGCGCGGTGGCCGAGCACCGTCCGTTTTCGAGCGTGGCCGCGCTGGCACGACTATTCGAGCTCGGCGTGCCATATCCCGGAGACACGTTCACCGTCAACGCAGGCGCGCTATCGAATCGACCCGATGCGCCCTACGCGACGCGACATGCGGCGAGCCTGCGGGCGATCTATGACATGGGCGCATCCGGTACCTCGGTGTGGGTGCTGTCCACCGGCCAGTCGGGGAATCCACTGTCCGAGGATTACGGGTCCATGCTGCCGCTGTGGCGCGACGTGGAGTACTTGCCGATTCGTGGCGGGCCGGCCGATGCGCGCGTGCTCGAACTGCGGCCGCGCCGCTAGCGGGCCAGCATCAAAGAGCCGAGCGCGCGGCCGCCCGTGCCGCAGCACCCTGCATGGTCGCCGATTCGATAATGGCCGCAGGCTGATCGGCCAACGCCGCATCGATCATTGCCTGCGCCACATCGGCGACCGCTATCGGCCGGATCGCCACCGGCAGTAGCCGGCGCAGCGGACGCGAGAAGCCCAGTGCCAGCATTTCACCCAGGCGCGCTTCGTCGCGACGACCATCGAGCAGGCTCGGCCGCACGATCACCAGTGACGTGCCCGCGAGTTCACGCAGCGCACCTTCGACTTCGCCCTTGACGCGGTTGTAGAAGACCCGGCTGCGCGCGTCTGCGCCCAGTGCGCTGACGACGATCAAGCGCACCGCGCCGCGGCGGATCGCCCAGCGCGCGAACGACAGCACGTAGTCGTGATCGACGCGGCGGAACGCGGCCTCGGACCCCGCGGTGCGGATCGTGGTTCCCAGGCAGCAGAACGCGTCCACACGGGCGTTGGCCGCGATGACCGGGCCGAGCGTCTCGTCGAGGCGCTCGAACGAGGCCGGTACCTCGCGCAGTCGTCGGTCGAGCCTCAGTGGTCGGCGGGTCAGCGCGACCACGGACTTGTACTCCGTCCGCAGCAGCAATCGGCCGACGAGCTCGCGGCCCACGAGTCCGGATGCTCCGGCAACGACCGCGGTCCGGATCGCGGCCGACCTTTTGCGGGGGTTGCTCATGCGGGGTTGCTCATGATCAGTGAGATCAACGCGTCGGCGCAAGTCGCTGGGCCAGGTGAACGCCAAGCCGCGCCAGGTGCTCCCAGCAGGCGAACTCCTGCGGCATTCGCTGCACGACGATCTTCAGTCCGTCGGCGCCGAGGGTGATCTCGACCGCATCCTCGCTCTTGAACCCGCCCTCGACGGCAAGCGACGGCCAGCGCAGCAGCATTGACTGCAGTTCTTCGTCGATCCATCCGCGTGGCATCACGGGCGAAATTGCCACGGCGAATCGTTCGCCAAAGCCAGGCAGCCCCTCCGTCAGCAACACCGCCGACTGATAGAACTCGGATTTGTCGCTGCGCGCCTCGGCGCCGGTCATGGCCCGCGCGACGCCCGAGGCGACCTCCATCAGCAGTTGTCCGATCAGTCCGCTCTCGAGTTCGAAGCGACGCCGCCCGATGATGACAAGCGCCAGCCCGCTCGTCTTCAGATTGGCGGTTTGCCAGTAAGCGCGCGGGGTCGGCGACTTGTCGCCGCGGTCGCTGTCGTACCACATCTGCCACGCGATCCCGTCGGCGTCGCCGGCGAACCGATAGTCGACCCGTTCGATGCGCTGTCCGACGTAGGTCCAGCCGAGCTTGCGTGCGTGGACGGCGCGGTCGAAATCTCGCTGGCGCTCCTGTTCGCGCCCCTTGCGCACCAGCCATGCGAGGCCGCCGGCCACGGCGCCGAGCACGACCAGGACTGCCAATGCGCCCACTCGACCCTCTTCAACGATGCAGGCGGATCGTACTCACCCCAGCTTGCGACGGTGACGTGGACTCCCTACGATCCTTCGAGATGCGCGCCCTCGTCCTGCTCGCCGCGTTACTGGCCGGCTGCGTGACGGCTCCGGCTCCCGAAGTGCCCGCGACCGCCGTGGCGCGCTTCTCATCGAATAGCGCCATCGGCGGAATGCCGCAGGGCTGGAAACCTCTGGTCATCAGCCGCGCCAAGGCAGCAACCGAATATCGGCTGGTGCGTGATCCGGCCAGCCAGCAGATCGTGCTGTACGCCCACGCGGATGCATCGGCGAGCGGCCTGCGCCAACTGCTCGACGTTGACCCGGCACACTGGCCGATCGTCGAATGGCGCTGGCGGGTGCTCGATCTGATCGTCGCGGCCGACAACCAGGATCGCTATGCCGAGGACTCACCGGTCCGCCTGATGCTGTTCTTCGACGGCGACAAGGCAGCGCTGCCGTTCAAGGAGCAGGTACTGATGGAGACCGCCAAGCTGTTGAGCGGCCAGGACCTGCCCTACGCGACGCTGATGTACATCTGGGAGAACCGCTTTCCGGTCGGCACCGTGATTCCGAACAGCTTTACTTCGCAGGTCAAGCTGCTTGTCGCAGGCATGGGCCTGGATGTCCGGCTCGGCGAGTGGAAGGTTTTCAGGCGCAATTACGCCGATGATTACCGGCAGGCGTTCGGCGCTTCGCCGGGCCGGCTGATCGGCGTCGGCATCATGACCGACACCGACAATACCGGCGAGCGCATCGAGGCGTACTACGGCGATATCGAACTGAAACGCGCGCCGTAGCAGCGTCGGCCGAGCCTGGTCTGGCGGACCGCTGCGCTTCCGTTTCGGTTCGACTAAAGTCCTGCCCGTGCTGCGCTTTCTGCTAACGCGAGTCTCCCTGCTGGTGCCGACCTTCTTCGGCATGACGCTGCTCGCGTTCGTCCTGATCCGGCTCGTGCCGGGCGACCCGATCGAGACGCTGGCCGGCGAGCGTGGTATCGATCAGGCGCGGCACGCCATGCTGCTCAAGGAATACGGGCTCGATCGCCCCGTGATAGTGCAGTACGGCATCTACATTGGACGCGTTCTGCAGGGCAACCTGGGCAAGTCAATGATTACGCAGGAGCCCGTGCTCAAGGAATTTTTTGTGCTGTTTCCCGCCACGATCGAGCTGGCGACCTTTGCGATCCTGTTCGCGCTGCTGCTCGGCATTCCGGCCGGCATGCTGGCGGCCGTCCGTAGAAACTCGATCTTCGACCATGGCGTAATGGGTCTGTCTCTGACCGGCTACTCGATGCCGATCTTCTGGTGGGGCCTGCTGCTGATCCTGCTGTTCTCGGTCCAGCTCGGGCTGACGCCGGTCTCGGGCCGGCTCGATTTCAAGTACTTTGTCGAGCCGGTCACGGGCTTTCTGCTGATCGATACCCTGCTGGCAAAGGACATGGCCGCGTTCCGCTCGGCAGCATTGCATCTGGTGCTGCCGATGATCGTGCTGGGCACCGTTCCTCTCGCAGTGATCGCCCGCATGACACGCTCATCGATGCTCGAGGTCATGGGAGAGGACTTCATCCGAACGGCACGCGCCAAGGGGCTGGCGCCGCTGCGGGTGATCACGCTGCATGCGTTTCGCAACGCGTTGATCCCGGTGATCACCGTGATCGGCCTGCAGGTCGGCGTGCTCTTCACCGGGGCGATCCTGACCGAAACGATCTTCTCGTGGCCGGGCGTCGGCAAGTGGGTGGTCGAGGCAATCAACCGACGCGACTATCCGGTCCTGCAGGGCGGGCTGCTGCTGCTCGGCCTGATGGTGATGACGGTCAACCTGCTGGTCGACATCGCGTACGGCTTCATCAACCCGCGCATCCGGCATTCGCGATGAGCAGCGACCCCATCGTCACCGCCACACTGACCGATACCGACCTCGCGTCGCTCGCGGGTCTGGCGGCGCCGGCCGAGCAGCCCACCCCGCTGCGCGAGTTCTGGCGCCATTTCTCGGCCAACGCCGGTGCGGTGACCGGGCTGGCGATCGTGATCGCGGTCCTGCTGGTCGCGGTGTTCGCCGGCGTGCTGGCACCGCATTCGCCGATCGCGATCGACAACGCCGCGTATCCTGAAGCCTCCCGCCTGGACCAGCGGGGGCTCATGGACCTATCCGCTTGGCACCGACGCCATTGGTCGCGACATTCTGTCGCGCCTGATGTACGGTGCCCGGCTGTCGCTGTCGATCGGCGTGGCGGTTGTCGCGTTGTCGATCATCGTCGGCACCTGCCTCGGTATGGCCGCGGCGTTTTTCCGCGGCGTGACCGAGATCGCGATCATGCGGACGATGGACGTGTTGCTCAGCCTGCCGAGCCTGCTGCTCGCGATCGTCATCGTCGCCATCCTCGGTCCGGGTTTGATGAATGCGATGCTGGCGGTCGCGATCGTCGTGCTGCCGCACTACGTGCGCACGGCTCGCGCGGCGGCGATGACTGAGCTGTCGCGCGACTACGTGATCGCCGCGCGCATGGTCGGCGCGAGTAGCGTGCGGCTGATGTTCCGCGAGGTCCTGCCCAATTGCCTGGCACCGCTGATCGTGCAGGCCTCGCTCGGCGTGTCGACTGCGATCCTCGATGCGGCGGCACTCGGATTCCTGGGTCTTGGCGCGCAGCCACCGTCGCCCGAGTGGGGAACGATGCTGGCCGACGCGCGCGAGTTCGTGCTGCGCGCATGGTGGGTGGTGACCTTTCCGGGCCTCGTGATCCTGATCACGGTGCTGGCGTTCAACCTGCTCGGCGACGGGCTGCGCGATGCGCTCGATCCTAAGCTGAAGCGATAGGCCGATCATGGCGCTGCTTGAAATCGAATCGCTGGACGTCGAGTTTCCGATCGCGGGACGCGTGCTGCGCGCAGTCGACGGCGTCAGCCTGACGGTCGGCGAAGGCGAGGTGCTCGGCATCGTCGGTGAATCCGGATCGGGCAAGAGCGTCACCATGCTCGCGCTGATGGGCCTGGTGGCCTTCCCAGGCCGCGTGCAGGCGCGGCGGCTCAATTTTGCCGGTCGCAATTTGCTGAAACTCACCGACCGCGAGCGGCGCCGACTGACCGGCCGCGACATGGCGATGATCTTCCAGGAACCGGCCACCAGCCTGAATCCGTGTTTCTCGGTCGGCTTCCAGCTGACCGAGACGCTGCGGCAGCACCTGAAGCTCTCCGGCAAGGCGGCACTCGATCGCGCGGTCGAGCTGCTGGGGCAGGTCGGCATCCCCGATCCGGGCAGGCGAGTGCAGGACTATCCGCATCAATTGTCCGGCGGCATGAACCAGCGCGTGATGATTGCGATGGCAATCGCCTGCAATCCGAAACTGCTGATTGCCGACGAGCCGACCACCGCGCTCGACGTCACGATCCAGGCACAGATTCTCGATCTGCTGCGCCAGTTGCAGCGCGAGCGCGGCATGGCGCTGGTGCTGATCACACACAACATGGGCGTCGTTGCCGAGATGGCGCAGCGGGTTGCGGTCATGTACGCCGGCCAGATCGTCGAGGATCGCCCCGCGCGGGCGCTGTTCGAGGTGCCCCAGCATCCGTATACGGCGGCGCTGCTATCGGCACTGCCCGAGCGGCACGCCGATGTCAGCGACCGTCTGGCGACGATTCCCGGCATGGTCCCGGGCCTGTACGACCGTCCGCGCGGGTGCCTGTTCAGTCCGCGCTGCGCCAGCGCGACCGTCCATTGCCACAAGGTGCTGCCGGGGCTCGATCCGATCGACGACGGTCGCGTGCGCTGCCACTACCCGTTGGCGATGCCGGGGCGCGCCGCGGCGATCGCGCGTGACGGCCATGTCGGCGCCCTGGCAGCGCGCCAGGAAGCCGCGGTGACCGCACCATGAGTGCAACGCCGGTCCCGGTCGTCGAGGCGAAAGGGCTGAAACGCGCCTATACGGTCCGCCGCGGGATGCTGCAAAAGCCCGCTCTGCTGCAGGCAGTCGGCGACATTTCCTTCGCCCTGCTACCCGGGCGCACACTGGCGATCGTCGGCGAGTCGGGCTGCGGCAAGTCGACGCTCGCGCGGCTCGTCGCGCTGATCGAAGAGCCGAATGCGGGCTCGCTGCGTCTGGTGGGAAGCGACACGGTCGGTGCGACCCGCGAGGTGCGTGCGCGCTTGCGCCGGTCGGTGCAGCTGGTGTTCCAGAACCCGTACGGGTCGCTCAATCCGCGCAAGACGATCGGCTCGATTCTGGCTGAGCCGCTGGCGATCAACACGGAGCTGACGCAGTCCGAACGGCGCACGCGTGTCGACGAGATGATGCGCAAGGTCGGGTTGCGGCCCGAGCAGGTCACGCGCTATCCGCATATGTTCTCCGGCGGTCAGCGGCAGCGCATCGCCATCGCGCGCGCGCTGATGCTGCGCCCGGCGGTCGTGATCGCCGACGAGCCGGTGTCGGCGCTCGACGTTTCGATCCAGGCGCAGGTGCTGAACCTGCTGGCCGATCTGCAGCGCGAATTCGGGGTCGCGTATTTGTTCATCTCGCACGACCTCGCGGTCGTGCGGCACATCGCCGACGACGTGCTCGTGATGTATCTCGGGCTTGCGATGGAGCAGGGCTCGAAGGAGCGCATCTTCGGCGCACCGCTGCATCCCTACACGCGGGCGCTGCTGGGCTCGACGCCAGGACTCGAGGCGCTGGGCGGCCGCACGGTGTTGAAGGGTGAACTGCCGTCGCCGCTCGCACCGCCGTCCGGTTGCGTGTTTTCGACCCGCTGCCCGTATGCGACCGATCGCTGCCGTGCCGAGCGTCCGGCGCTGCGCCCGCTGGACGGACGGCTGGTCGCCTGCCACTATGCAGAGTCGTTCATCGGCGTCGACGGCATGGCGCAGAATCCAGAAATCGTTCATTCGCGCATCGGAGCGCGGTCAAAGGAGGCAGAAGCATGAGTCAAATTCGAAACGGGGCGGTAGGTGGTCTGGCGTATACGGCCCGTCGTGCGGCCGTGCTGTGTGCAGCGCTGGCCCTGGGCGGCATCGCGGCCGGCACCGCGTCGGCCAAGACCCTGGTGTTCTGCTCGGAAGGCAGCCCGGAAAACTTCTATCCGGCTATCAATACGACCGGCACGTCGTTCGATGCCAACAGCCAGATCTACAGCCGCATCGTCGACTTCGAACGCGGCGGAACGAAGGTCGTTCCGGGTCTGGCCGAGAAGTGGGACATCTCGCCGGACGGCAAGGTCTACACGTTCCATCTGCGCAAGGGCGTCAAGTGGCACGAAAACAAGAACTTCAAACCGACGCGCGACATGAACGCCGACGACATCATCTTCGCATTCGAGCGGCAGTGGAAGGAATCGAACCCGTACTTCAAGGTCACGAGCTCGAACCATTCGTACTTCAACGACATGGGGATGCCGAAGCTGCTGAAGTCGGTCGAAAAGGTCGACGACTACACCGTGCGCGTCACGCTGGAGAAGGCCGAGGCTCCGTTCCTTTCGAACCTCGCGATGGAATACGCAGGTGTGCAGTCGAAGGAGTACGCCGACGCAATGCTGAAGGCCGGTACGCCCGAGAAAATCGACCTGGAGCCGATCGGCACCGGTCCCTTCTACCTTGTGCAGTTCCAGCGCGACGCGGTCATCCGCTACAAGGCGTTCCCCCAGCACTGGGGCGGCAAGGCGAAGATCGACGATCTGGTGTTCTCGATCACCCCGGACGCGTCGGTGCGCTGGGCCAAGCTGCAGAAGGGCGAGTGTCACGTGATGCCGTACCCGAACCCGGCGGACCTCGAAGCGATGCGCAAGGACCCGAAGATCAAGGTGCTCGAGCAGCCGGGCCTGAACGTCGGCTACCTTGCGTACAACACGACCAAGAAGCCCTTCGATGACGTGCGCGTGCGCAAGGCACTCAACATGGCCATCAACAAGAAGGCGATCCTCGACGCGGTCTACCTGACGACCGGCGTGCCGGCCAAGAATCCGATCCCGCCGACCCAGTGGTCGTACAACGATGCGATCAAGGACGATCCATACGATCCGGCGGCAGCGAAGAAGCTGCTGGCGGATGCCGGCTATCCGAACGGCTTCACGACCGACCTCTGGGCCATGCCGGTGCAGCGGCCGTACAACCCGAATGCCAAGCGAATTGCCGAGCTGATGCAGGCAGACCTCGCCAAGGTGGGAGTGACCGCAGAGATCAAGAGCTACGAGTGGGGCGAGTACCGCAAGCGGATGCAAAACGGTGAGCACCAGATGGGCATGCTGGGCTGGACCGGTGACAACGGCGATCCCGACAACTTCCTGAACACGCTACTGGGATGCGATTCGGCAGCGGCGAACGGCAGCAATGTCGCGAAGTTCTGCTACCAGCCGTTCGAGGAACTGGTGCAGAAGGCGAAGACGACGTCGGGCCAGGCCGCACGAACGCCGCTGTATGAAAAGGCGCAGGTGATCTTCAAGGAGCAGGCGCCGTGGTTCACGATCGCGCACGCGGTGCAGTTGAAGCCGATGCGTGCCGAAGTCATCGACTTCAAGCTGTCTCCGTTCGGACGCCACAACTTCTACGGCGTCGACATCAAGGAAGTCAAGGATTAGCGGAACGACCATTCCGGTGCGCGGCATGGCTGCGCACCGGACGCTGGCGGCGCATCAACAGCGCCGCGGCGATACCTTTCCCACCCGGTACTGGTGACGCGGGCCGCAGTCGCTGCGATGGGCAGCCGGCTTGCTACGCGTTTTCTGCGGAACGCCCCGTTCCATACCCAGGGAGATCCACCATGGCCAATCCGTTCGTCCACGTCGAGCTCAACACCAGCGATCTCGCCAAGGCCAAGAGTTTCTATGGCCAGCTGTTTGACTGGAAACTGGAGGACATGCCGATGCCTCAGGGCACCTACACCGTCATCAAGGTCGGCGACGGCACGGGCGGCGGAATGATGAAACATCCGATGCCCGGTGAACCATCGAACTGGCTGGCATACGTCCTCGTCGACGATGTCGACGCGTCGCTCCAGAAGGCGAAGTCCCTCGGCGCAAAAGTCATCAAGGAAGTTACCGAAGTTCCCGGCATGGGTTGGTTCGCGATCTTCACCGATCCGACCGGCGCCGCGCTCGCGTTGTGGAAAGTCAAGCAACAGTAATGCTTACCAATCGAGCGCCAGCAGCACGCGTGTCATGTTCTTGCCGCAGAGGTTCGGCACCCAATCTCTGATCGCCCAGCGGTAGGCGTCGACCTCTGGCACCGGGCGGCCGCCGTGCCGCGGCGTGAAAAGTGAGGAGCAGCTGCAGCGCTCGATGTCGAGCGCGGGGTCGGGTGGATCGACGACGAACAGGTGCAGGTTCTTGCGCGGCAGATAGGCATGCACGCCAAGATCACGCAGCTGCGCAGGCTCGACCGTGAGGCAGGTTTCTTCGCGCAGTTCGCGCAGCGCTGCCGCGCGCGGATCTTCGCCGGGATCGGCCAGTCCCTTGGGAATGTCCCAGTAGTTGCGCCCGGTCGCGTGGCAAAGCAACAACTCGCCGCGGCTGCGGCGCGCGATGACCCCGCAACTCAACTCGCGCGTCATGATTTGGTTTGGCGACCGCAGCATCCAAGGATTTGGCGTTGCTCGCAAGTAGCCGCGCTATATTTCCAGTTTGTGACAGCCCGCCGGGCGCGTTCGCAAGAAGGGATGCTCGCATTCATCATTCGCCGCCTGCTGCAAGCCGTCCTTGTCATGCTGACGGTGGCCCTGGTGGCATTCCTGCTGTTTCAGTACGTCGGTGATCCGGTCTCGCAGATGGTCGGACAGGACGCCACTCCCGAGGATCGCGCGCGGCTGCGGGTCGAGCTTGGCCTCGACCAGCCGTTTTACGTCCAGTTCGCGGCCTTCGTCGGCAACGCCTCGCAGGGCGACTTCGGCATCAGCCTGCGTCAGGGCCGCAAGGTATCGACCCTGATCCAGGAGCGGCTGCCGGCGACGCTGGAACTCGCGATCATGGCTGCCAGCATCGCTATCGTGGTTGGAATTCCGGCCGGCGTGTATACGGCGCTGCGGCGCAGCTCGTGGCTGTCGCAGTTCCTGCTGGCTGCCTCGCTGGTCGGCATTTCGCTGCCGACGTTCCTGATCGGCATCCTGCTGATTCTGGTCTTTGCCGTGCTGCTAGGTTGGCTGCCGTCCTACGGCCGTGGCGACGTGGTGCAGCTCGGGTGGTGGTCGACCGGATTCCTGACGCCGGTCGGATGGAAACACCTGATCCTGCCGGCGATCACGCTGTCGTTGTTCCAGCTGACGCTGATCATGCGCCTGGTGCGCTCCGAGATGCTGGAAGTGCTGCGGACCGATTACATCAAGTTTGCGCGGGCGCGCGGTCTGACGGATCGGGCGGTAAATTTCGGCCACGCGCTGAAGAACACGCTGGTTCCCGTCATCACGATCACCGGGTTGCAGCTGGGCGGGATCATCGCGTTTGCGATCGTCACCGAAACCGTGTTCCAGTGGCCCGGCATGGGTCTGCTGTTCATCCAGGCGGTGCAGTTCGCCGACATTCCGGTGATGGCGGCGTACCTGTGTCTTATCGCGCTGGTGTTCGTTCTGATCAACCTGGCGGTCGACCTGCTTTACTTCGTCGTCGACCCGCGGCTGCGCATCGATCGCGCGGCGGCAGCACATTAGGAATCCACGCGTGTCGAACTACCTGGGAGCCGTGCTGCGGGGACCACTTGCGGCGATCGTGCCGCATCACGAGGGACTGAGCTTGTTCCGGCGCGACCTGCACGCGCATCCGGAACTCGGCTTCGAGGAACATCGCACGGCTGCGCTGGTGGCCGAGCGTCTGCGCAGCTACGGTGTCGACGAACTGCATACCGGAATCGGACGCACTGGAGTGGTTGGCGTGATCCGCGGCCGCGGCACGTCGACCCGCGCCATCGGGTTGCGGGCCGACATGGACGCGCTGCAGATGACCGAGGAGAGCGAGTTTGCGCATCGGTCGACGCGGCCGGGTCTGATGCACGGCTGCGGACATGACGGCCATACGACGATCCTGCTCGGCGCGGCGCAGTATCTGGCGCAGACGCGCAGGTTCGATGGCTCCGTGGTGCTGATCTTCCAGCCCGGCGAGGAAGGCTTTGCCGGTGCCAAGGCGATGATCGACGACGGACTTGTTCGAGCGATTCCCGGTGGACGAGGTGTTCGCGCTGCACAACTGGCCGGCGCTCGAACCGGGTCGCTTCGGCCTGAACCCGGGCCCGATGATGGCGGCCGCCGATCGCGTCGAGATCACGATCAGCGGCAAGGGTGGACACGCAGCACACCCGCACCGTTCGATCGACCCGGTGGTGGTAGCTGCGCATATCGTGACCGCGGCCCAGTCGATCGTCGCGCGCAATGTCGGACCACTGGAGGCTGCCGTCGTGAGCCTGTGCTCGATCCAGTCGGGACATCCGGGCGCTTACTCGGTGATTCCGCGCGAAGCGCGGCTGGTTGGAACCGCGCGCAGCTTCAGCGCCGAGGTCCAGGACATGCTGGAGCAGCGGCTGACCGAGCTGTCGGAATCGACCGCCAAGGCTTTCGGTGCCGAGGCCAAGGTGGTGTACGAACGGACCTATCCCGCCACGATCAACAATCCAGCCCAGACGCGCTTTGCGGGCGACGTGGCCGCCGAGCTGGTGGGCGAGGACAATGTGGTGCGCGATCTCGAACCGTCGATGGGCGCCGAGGATTTCTCCTTCATGCTGCGGGTCAAACCGGGGTGCTATGTGCGGCTGGGGCAGGGCGGCGGCGCCAGCGGCTGCTTTCTGCACAACACCCGATATGACTTCAACGATGCCGTCATCCCGCTGGGGTCGGCGTTCTTTTCGCTGCTGGCCGAACGCGGCCTGCCCCTTAGTACGCAGCGGCGCCTGAAGGAGGTTGCATGAAGAACGCGAACGTTCGGCAGCCGGTCGACCACCACATGCGGCGGCAGTGGGTCACATGGTGAAAGGCGCCGTGCAATAGGGCGCAGCGGACAGCGGAATGGACCCCTTTCGGCGATTCTGGGAAGGCGACGTCGCCTACAGCTTCCGCAATTCGCCAGTGGCCATCGCCGCGGCGCTGGTGGTGTTCGTGCTGGTCTTTTCGGCGATCTTCGCGCGCTGGGTAACACCGTACAACCCGTTCGACCTGGCCACCATCAACCTGCTCGATGGATCGTTGCCGCCGGCATGGGAAGAGGGCGGCAATCCGAAGTTCTGGCTGGGAACCGATGACCAGGGGCGCGATATCTTCTCGGCGGTCATCTACGGCATGCAGATCTCGCTCGCGATCGGCATCGCCGCGGTTGCGCTGTCGGTGCTGATGGGGGTCGGGCTCGGACTGTTGTCGGGCTACGTCGGCGGTCGCCTCGATGCCTTCATCATGCGCGTGTGCGACGTAATGCTGTCCTTTCCGGCGATCCTGGTGGCGCTGCTGATCGACGGCGTCGCACGCGCCATTTTGCCGCGCGACTCGCACAACGAACTGGCGTTCGGCGTGCTGATCATCGCGATCGCGTTGTCGGGCTGGGTACAGTACGCACGCACCGTGCGCGGATCGACGCTGGTCGAAAAGAACAAGGAGTACGTCCAGGCCGCGCGCGTGATCGGCGTTTCGCCGTTCAAGATCATGCTGAAGCACGTGCTGCCGAACGTGCTGGGGCCGGTGCTGGTGCTGGCCACGGTGCACATCGCCACCGCCATCATCACCGAGGCCACGCTGTCGTTCCTGGGAGTCGGCGTCCCGCCGACGACGCCGTCGCTCGGAACCCTGATACGTATCGGAAACGAGTTCTTGTTCTCCGGCGAATGGTGGATCACCATATTCCCCGGGCTGGCGCTGATCCTGCTCGTCCTCTCGGTCAACCTGCTGGGCGACTGGCTGCGCGATGCTCTGAATCCGAAGTTGCGCTGATCCGGTGCGTGCGCCGGTGAAACGCTTTGTAGAGGAGTGCACCATGACCACGAAATGCACAGTTGCGTCATCGCTCATCGCCGTCGCGGCCCTGATGTCCGGATGTGCCACCTCGTTTGACGGCTCGTACCTGATCGGCGAGCGCTACTACAGGACCAACATCGATACCCAGCCGGTGATCATATTGGGAGTCGACAACTGGGACACGACCCAGCGCCGCGTGCTGGTCGAGCCCGGTGAGCACGTGATCCGGCTCCAGGCAATGCCCGTCCCCGGCGCGCCGCAGGAGACGGCCTCGTTCAAGCTCGACGTCAAGCCGTGTTTCACGTACTACATCGTCGCGGTCCGCGAGAATCGGATTGCCGCCGAGTTCACTCCGAAAGTCGACTACGCCCAGCCGCTGGCGGGCTGCGATCCGAACGCGGCGAAGAAGTCGTAACGCATGACGGGTCCGCTGCTGGAGGTCCGGAACCTTCGTATTGAGTTCCCGACGCGGCGCGGAACCCTGGTCGCGGTCGACGATATCTCGTTCGAGATCGCGCCCGGCGAAGTACTGGGGGTAGTGGGTGAATCCGGAGCGGGCAAGTCCCTGACCGGCGCCGCGATCATCGGGCTGCTCGAACCGCCGGGCCGCATCGCGGCGGGCGAAATCAAGCTCGCGGGGCTGCGCATTGACAACCTGCCGTACGACGACATGCGCAAGATCCGCGGGCGCGAGATTGGTGCGATCTTCCAGGATCCGCTGACGTCGCTGAATCCGCTGTATACCGTCGGCCAGCAGATCATCGAGACCATCACCACGCACCTCAACATCTCGACGGCCAAAGCGCGCGAGCGCGCCGTCGAACTGCTGACAGCCACCGGGATACCGGCGCCGGAGCGCCGCATCGATCATTACCCGCATCAGTTTTCCGGTGGCATGCGCCAACGGGTCGTGATCGCGCTCGCCTTGGCGGCGCAGCCCAAGCTGGTGATCGCCGACGAGCCGACCACGGCGCTCGACGTATCGATACAGGCGCAGATCATCACGCTGCTGAAGCGGCTGTGCCGCGACCATGGCACGGCGGTGATGCTGATCACGCACGACATGGGCGTGATCGCCGAAACTGCGGACCGCGTGACCGTCATGTACGCCGGCCGCATCGCCGAGATCGGGCCGGTGGCCGACGTGATCCATCGTCCGCAGCATCCGTACACAGTAGGGCTGATGGGGTCGATTCCGAGTATGGCGGGCGACGCCGAGCGATTGACCCAGATCGACGGCGCGATGCCGAGGTTGACTACGATCCCGGCCGGCTGTGCGTTCCATCCGCGCTGTACTCGCGCATTCGGGCGCTGCTCGCGAGAGCGCCCGGATCTGCTTCCCGCCGGGACATCGCTGGCAGCCTGCTGGCTGCATGACGCGACTCCGCTGCGCCGGGCAGCCTGACCGATGGCTGCCGTCGCCAGCAATCCGGTTACTGCATCGTCGCCGGGCCCGGCAGACACGATCGTCGAGGCGGACGGGATCGCAAAGTACTTCGACGTTTCGCCGCCGTGGCTCAACCGCGTCTTCGAGCGCAGCGGACGGCAGATCCTGCATGCGGTCGACGGCGTGAGCTTCTCGATTCGACGCGGCGAGACCCTGGCGCTGGTCGGCGAGTCGGGTTGCGGCAAGTCAACCGTCGCGCGCCTGCTGGTCGGCCTGTACGCGCCGACCCGTGGGCGCGTCGAGTTCTTCGGACGCGACCTGGCGGAGATGAACTCCTCCGCGGGACGCAGCCTGCGACAGAAGCTGCAGATGATCTTCCAGGATCCGTACGCCAGCCTGAACCCGCGCTGGCGCGTGCGGGACATCATTGCCGAACCGCTGATCGCGCATGGCCTGATGCGCGAACGGGCCCAGATCACTGCGCGCGTCGACGAACTGCTGCAACAGGTCAAGCTGGCGCCGGCCGACAAGGAGAAGTACCCACACCAGTTCTCGGGCGGACAGCGGCAGCGGCTGTCCATCGCGCGTGCGCTGGCGACGCATCCGGCTTTCCTCGTCTGCGATGAACCGACCTCGGCGCTGGACGTCTCGGTGCAGGCGCAGGTGCTGAACCTGATGAAGGACCTGCAACGAGCGCTCGGACTCACCTATCTCTTCATCTCGCACAACCTCGCGGTGGTTCATCACATCTCCGACCGCGTCGGCGTGATGTACCTTGGGAAGATCGTCGAACTGGCGCCGCGCCGGGTACTCTTTTCGGCGCCCCGTCATCCGTACACGCGGATGCTGCTCGATGCGATTCCCGACCTCGACATGAGTGGCCGCGCCCGCACGCCGGTGGCAGGCGAGGTTCCGAACCCGCTGAACCCGCCGTCGGGCTGCACGTTTCACCCACGCTGCCCGCATGCCAATGCCCGCTGCCGCGCGGAGGTACCGCTGCTAAAAACCGTCCGTCACGCCGCCGGCGAGAGCGAAGTCGCCTGCCATGCGGTCGATGAAGGGCGCATCTAGAGCCCAGCAGCAGTAGCGCTCGCACTCCGTGTCAGCGGGTCAGCGCAGTAGTGCAAGCAGCCGCGGCTCGACCGAGACCGCGGCCATCAAGCCTCCCATCAGCGCGCCGGTGATGCCCGGACAGCAGGCGTCCTGACCAGCGAGGAACAGTCCGCCGAGGGGAGTGCGAGGTCGCAGCGCATCGCTTAGAAAGCGCGCCGGCGAAGTGGTCAGCCCATACATCGCGCCGTGCTCGGCGCCGGTGTAGGCGGCAACCGAAATCGGCGTCGACGACGTGACGTGCCGCACCATCGGCGCCAGTCGCGGGAAGTGGCGGCCAAACTGTGCGAGCAGCCGCTGCTCGAGCTGGTGCTTCAGCTCCAGGTAGCCGGCCTCGCGCGCGTCGCCGCTCTTCATGCCCTCGCGTTCCCACGGGGCGAAGGCAGCCGGATCGACAAACGTGACGATCTCGCAGGTGTGCCGCTGCGAGTCGCCGGTCTGGTGCGTCGGGTCCTTCAGGCTCGGGAACGAGACGAACAGCATCGGCGCATCGGTTTCAAGCAGCGGTCGACTCCACAGCCGGTCGACGTCCCAGCTCTCGTATACCCATTCATTGGCGCTGGTGGCGCCGCTGGAGGCGATGTCTCCCTGCAGGCCGAGATAGAGGCCGACGTAGCCCACCGAGGGTTCGATGTCCAGGACATCGCGCGCCCAGTCGTAGTCAACCTCCTCCGACGGCAGCAGTCGCAGCGTTGTGCGCGCCCCGACATCGGACACGACAACGCTCGCATCGATCGTCGTCCCGTCGGCCAGCGTCACCCCCTGCACCCTCCCATCGGCGACGCGGATGCTGGCGACCTCGGCGCTGGTTCGCAGGTCTCCGCCGGCGGCGCGGACCGTCGACGACAACTCCGCGGCGAACACGCCCGATCCGCCGACCGGATACCACGCGCCGTCGAAATAGCTCGACATCACCACTGCATGCAGTGCGAAGGAAGCCTGACTGGGCCGCCCGCCGTGGTCGCCCCACTGAGCGGCGAGTACCGCCTGCAGTCGCGGGTCGCCGACGCACTCCCGGATCACTTCCTGCAGCGAGCGTGCGACCCAGCGCTCGATGTCATCCTCCTTCCACCATTTCAGCCCGCGCGACACCAGTTGCGGCATCGAGTGGGCGGCAAACACGGCTTCGAGCGCCTTGCGCGCCTCGCGCATGTTGTCGAAGTAGCGGTCCAGACCTGCGGACTCCGCAGGAAAGAGCGCCTTCAGCGTCTCCAGCAGCCTTGCGGCCGGGTGCTCGAATTCGACGGTCATGCCGGGAAAGTGAACGCGGTCATACACGGCGCCCATCGAGGCCATCGGGATGCCATGCGGCGTCAGCGCGTCGAACACCTTCTTGGCCGGTCCCGGCCGTCCGTCGGTCTCTCCCGCGCCGCCGATATAGTGGACGCCGACATTGAACCGGTAGCCGTCGCGCTCGAAGCTCTGCGACAGGCCGCCCAGTTGCGTATGACGTTCAAGGACCAGCACGCGCCGGCCCTCGCGTGCGAGCGCGGCGGCTGCCGACAATCCGCCGATGCCGGAACCGATGACGATCACATCCCAATGAGACACGGTCCACCTCCCCTTCCTACTCTGCCCCGAGTGCGATGCCCCGTGTTGACCGCGGTCAGCCGTCCAGGGCGAGCAACGCGAATGAAGCCAGCCAGTGCGTCGCGACGTAGTCGCCGGTAGTGGCGGCCGGCAGCGATGCGGCCAGGTGGCGGTCGATCGCGCGCTGCACCGGCACCTGCAACTTGGCGGGAAGGTCATCGTGCAGTTGCCGCCAGCACCAAGCCCGCGACAGGTTGACACCGTGCAGGTGGACGATCTTGGCGTCGTGGCTGTCGCTGACCGCCACCGGAGCGAGCCAGCTTGCCAGCCCGTCATCGGCCGGCCGGAATACGTCCCACCAGTCGGCAAAGTCGCAGCCCGCCGTGACGCGCTTCATCAGTGCGGCCTCCACCAGCCCCGCCGACAGGAAGTCGTCGCCGCCAGGCTCGAATGAAGCCGGATAAAGGCGGTCGCGCGCGAACCAGCGTTGCGCGCTGGATTCGATCGATTCGCGCAACGTTGCATGTTGGACCTCGTCGCACCAGTCGAGCGCGAGCAGCAGCGCGAACGCACTGTTGCCATGCGCGCCGGCACGGGTTGGGTAGGACGCGCGGCGCAGGAAATCGACGAAGCGATCGGCGATGGCGTCGGCCAGTGGGCGCACAGCGTCGCGCCAGCCGTTCGTCTCGGGCGCTACGCGTGCCAGCGACTGGAGTTCCGCCGCCAGCTTCAGCAGCCAGCCCCAGCCATAGGGCCGCTCGAAGGTCTGCCGATGAGGCCCTGCGAGTGTCGCCAGTTCGCCGGAGATGGCGGACGAAGTCAGCCGCGAATCCAGGTGAGCGCGCGTCGCATGCACCAGGGGGTGTGCCGGAAAGCGATGCAGCAGTCGGGCCAACGTCCAGTGCATGTGCACGCACGAATGCCAGTCATAACTGCCCCAGAAGGCCGGATGCAGCGTGCGCGGCAAGGCCAGGTCGCGTTCGGCGGCCAGGACCTGGTCGAGCTTGTAGGGAAATTCGGTGGCGACGTTGGCCAGCGCGACGCGTGACAACTGCAAGGCGAGATCGGGATTCAGCATGCGCAGTAGCGTACCGCCGGACGCAGACTGCGCGACCGTCGCCTTCAATGCGCCTTGCGCACCTCGCCCGAGCCAGCGATGCTCTTCTTGATCATCGGCGTGCCGCGATAGATCACGTCGCCAGAGCCGGCGATCGAAACGGTCAGCAGGGATTCGGCATGAACGCGCGCGTCACCGCTGCCGGCGATGCGGACCTTGATCGACTGTCCGACCAGCTCGGCTGCCCGCACGTCGCCACTGCCCGCAATGCTGTATCCCTGTTCAGCCGCGCGCCCCTTGGCGGTGAAATTGCCACTGCCCGAGATGGCAACACCCAGCACATCGACATCGATGCGCCCGACTCGTACGTCACCGTTACCGGACATCGACACGGCAAGCAGCGGACCGCTCAGGACATCGGCACTGACGTCGCCGGAGCCGTGCTGCGAGAGTTCGCTGATCGCCTTGAATTCGACAATGACCTTGGGCGCGTGCCGGCTCTTGAAGCCGGCTCCCGGCCGGACCGCGATAGCGAGGGTCGGCGTCGCGTCACCGACTACCAGCGTTTCGATCAACCCGGTGAGGTTGTCGTCGAAATGAATCGTGACCTGCTCGCGGCCGGATGCCTTCAGCTGGACCTCGATCGGACCGTTGATGCGGATAGCGGAAAACGGAGCAAGGGAACGAACCTCGTCGGTAACTCGGCCGGAGCCATCAATCCGGCTGCTGGACGACCCGACGGTCACGGTACCGCCGAGCATCAGCGGCACCGGCTGCGCGAGGGAAGGGCCCGCCAGCGCGAGCATCAACATCAGGATCAGCAGTCTCATCGAAAGGCCTTGTTCGATAGCCTGCATCGTGCCGGCCGGCCGCCGACGAAACACCCCTGGTGCGACACACTGCATCGGCAGCACCCCGGACGGCATCGAAGAGCGACGGACGGCGCCGGTGCGACCGCTACTTCGACGGCGCCGCCGGGCCGGGCCGAGAGGCGTTGTCGTCCCGTGCACTGGTCAGCAGTTCCTGCGCCTCCTTCTGGCCACGAGCCGCGGACCGCGAAATCCACAGCACGGCATCGCGTTGGTTTGGCGCCAGACCATCCTTGCCCGACAGCAACGCGATGCCCAGTTGATACGCGGCGCCCGGGTTGCCGCGCTCGGCGGCGCGCCGCAGCAGAGCTTCCGCCAGCGGCGGGTCCTTTGGTACACCGGCGGCACCGCGCAGATACAGGGTTCCCAGCATCCATTGCGCGTCGGCCAGACCCCGCTCCGCTGCCGGTGCCAGCAACGCCTTGATGCGCGGACCGGCGTCGTCCGGCGGCGGGACGGCCCGTTGCAGGATCTGGGCGAGGAAATAGCGCGCCCACGCGGCGTCGGCCTCCACGTACGGGCGCAATGTCGCCTCGGCATCCTTCAGTTGACCGGCGCGCGCCAGTTCGGCCGACTTCTGCAGTGCCTGCTCCGAGTAGCGCTGAAACGTGAGGCTCTCGAACGCGCGCTCGGCCTCGCGCGCAACGGATTCGTTCATCCCCGCGCGCGGACTGCGTTCGGATACACCCACCTCGACCAGCAAGCGCGCGTCGGTCGGATGGATGCATGACAGTCCTCTCACGTTCAGAAAGCCGCGTTCCGCGTTTGCCTTGGCGGCATCCTTGCGCGGCGACCGGTCCTCGGGTTCACGCGCGGTGATCGTGTGGCGCGTACACCGGGTGCCGCCGTGACGAGTCAGCGTCTCCTCGTGCGCTCCTAGCACCCAGCGATCTCCAAGTCGCGCGTGGCGATCGCGGGTCGCTGCGAGCAATTCGCTGTCCGAGTCGATCGGCTTGTCGAGCAGTTCGCTCGAGATCACAAGCACCGCGGTGTGGACCTGCGCGGTTGAAAGGCTGCGACCCATGACGCCACCACGCGGCGTGCTGGTGGCGACGAACCACTCCGGGTCGGCGGGCGTGGTGATGCCGAAGCCGATGAACGACCATGGAGTGCCGGGCGCACTCTGCGGAATCTGGGCCACGCTGTCGTCGCGTGCCGGCGGCGTGAGCTGCGCGGCAGCAGGCGCTCCCAGCGCGAGGCTGGTCGCGAGGACGAGGAGGGTGGGCAGTCGTTTCAACATCGCATGAGGCCGGTCGCGCATCATAGCCAGTGGGTGCGCATTGGCCGTGGAGCCCGACGTCGCGGCCTGGCCGACTGCGGATTCGCGGCTCAGGTGGTGGTCAGTTCGAAGCTGTCGTTGGCCGCCGTGACGGGAGCGCGGCCGGCCAGAAAGTCCGCCAGAGCGCGCGCCGTCGGTGTCGAGCGCCGGATCAGCTCCTCGGGGGCACACTGCGCAACCACCAGGCCGCCACCGCTTCCGCCCTCCGGACCGAGGTCGATGATCCAGTCGGCCTCGGCGATGATGTCAAGGTTGTGCTCGATGACCACCACCGTGTTACCGCCGTCCACCAGCCGGTGCAGCACGCGGATCAGCTTTTCGACATCCGCCATATGCAGCCCGACAGTCGGTTCATCGAGCACATACAGCGTTTTCGGGGCCCGCTGCCCTCGACGAGTCACATCGTCGCGAACTTTGGCCAGTTCGGTGACCAGCTTGATGCGCTGGGCCTCTCCTCCCGACAGGGTCGGCGACGGCTGCCCGAGCGTGAGGTAGCCGAGGCCGACATCCTGCAGCAAAGCGAGCGGATGCGCGATCGACCGGTGCGCTTCGAACAGCCGTGCCGCCTCGTCGATGTCCATCCGCAGCACGTCGCCGATCGATACGCCGCGCCACGTGATGGCGAGCGTGTCCTCGTTGAAGCGGGCGCCGCCGCAGACGTCGCACAGCACTTTCACGTCGGGCAGGAAGCTCATCTCAATGGTCCGCACGCCCTGTCCCTCGCACGCTTCGCAGCGACCGCCGGCCGTGTTGAACGAGAAGCGGCTCGCCGTGTAGCCGCGCGTGCGCGCCTCCAGTGTCTCGGCATACAGCCGCCGGATCGCATCCCAGAAGCCGACATAGGTGGCGGGGCACGACCGCGGTGTCTTGCCGATCGGCGTCTGATCGACTTCGAGCACCCGATCCAGCGCCTGCCACCCATCGAGCGCCGCGCAATTCCTCCAGTCGGTGTCCGGCTTGCGTTGTCCCACGACCTTCATCGCATTGGCGAGCAGCACATCGCGGGCGAGGGTGGACTTGCCGCTGCCTGATACTCCCGTCACCACCGTCAACCGTTCCAGCGGAAAGCCGGCATCGACGCGCCGGAGGTTGTGCATGCGGGCATCGCGCACTGCGAGCCGCGCCGTGGAACGGACGACAGGACGGCGAGGATGCAGTGGATGGACGAGCGGCGACTTCAGGAACGCGCCGGTCCGCGATTCCGCCGCACCCATCAGATCATCGACGCTGCCCTGCGCGACGACGCGGCCACCGCGCACGCCCGCGCCCGGACCGATGTCGATCAGGTGGGCCGCCCGACGTATCGTGTCCTCGTCGTGTTCGACGACCACGAGTGTGTTGCCCTTCGCTTGGAGCTTTTGCAGCGCATCCAGCAGGATGCGGTTGTCGCGCGGATGCAGTCCGATGGTCGGCTCGTCGAGCACGTAGGCGACGCCCTGCAGGTTGGATCCGAGCTGCGCCGCCAGCCGGATACGCTGTGCTTCGCCGCCCGACAGCGTCGGCGCCGCGCGGTCGAGCGCCAGGTAGCCCAGCCCGACCTCCTGCAGGAACGACAGCCGCGAGCGGATCTCGGCCAGCGCATCGCGCGCGATCTCGGCAGCACGACCTGTCGTTGTCAGCTTGGCGAAGTACTCCGCGGCATCGGCGACCGCCATCTCCGTCAGTTCGGCAATCGAGCGGCCGTCGAATCGGACCGCAAGCGCGGTCGGATTCAGGCGTGCGCCGTGGCACGACTCGCAGGCGACCGTGTCGCCCTCGAACCATGCGTTCCACCACACTTCTTCGCCGCTCTGTTCGGCGTCGAATCCGGCAAGCTTCAGGCCGGTTCCAAAGCAGGCTTCGCACCATCCGTGCTTGCTGTTGTAGGAAAACAGCCGCGGATCGGGCTCGGCGAAGCTGGTGCCGCATGACGGACAGGCGCGCCGCGTCGAAAAGCTTCGCTGGTCGAGCCGTGGTCCCCAGTCGCCGCGCGAGATCGACTCCTCGAGCGAAGCGAGCGGCGCGACGACGGTCGCCACGCCATGGCCGTGTTCGAGCGCACCAGCGAGCGCTTGGCGCAGCCGGGCTTCGCTGCGCGGCTCGACGACCAGGTCTGCCACCGGCAGCTCGATCGTGTGTTCCTTGAACCGTTCGATGCGCGGGAATTTCGCGGTCGGCAAGAACACGCCGTCGACGCGCAGGTGAGAGTGGCCTCGTGCGGCTGCCCACTTTGCGAGGTCGGTGTAAACGCCCTTGCGGTTGACCACCAGCGGCGCCAGCACTCCGATGTGCTGTCCTCGCATATCCCGCATGACTTGCGCGACGATCGCGTCGAACGACTGCGGCGTCACCGGGACGCCGCAGTCTGGACAATGCTGCACGCCGAGCTTCACGTAGATGAGCCGCAGGAAGTGATAGACCTCGGTCAGCGTGGCGACCGTCGACTTGCGTCCGCCGCGCGAGGTGCGCTGCTCGATCGCCACGGTTGGCGGGATGCCATAGATCGCGTCGACGTCGGGCCGGCCTGCCGGCTGCACGATCGAGCGCGCGTACGCGTTCAGCGACTCCAGGTAGCGGCGCTGTCCCTCGTTGAACAGGATGTCGAATGCCAGCGTCGACTTGCCCGATCCCGAGACGCCGGTGATGACGGTGAAGGTCTCGCGCGGAATCTCGACGTCGATCGACTTGAGGTTGTGCTCACGCGCATTGCACACCTCGATCACGTCGCGCCCCCGGCCGCGTCGTTCGCCGGCCACCGCCTGCAACGGGCGCCCGGCGTCGTAGTGGACCCGCGGTTCGTTGACGCGCGCGGTGTGTCCGGCGAGCGCCGTTCGATACGCGGCGAGTTCGCGGCCGGTATGCGAGCGTTCGATCGCGATCACGTCGTCGGGAGCGCCCGCCGCCAGCACCTCGCCGCCGGCATCACCGCCTTCCGGGCCGAGGTCGATCAGCCAGTCGGCGGCCGAGATCACGTCCAGATTGTGTTCGATGACGACCAGCGAGTGACCCGCGGACAGCAGTTTGCGGAATGCCCGCATCAGCTTGGCGACATCGTCGAAATGCAGGCCGGTGGTCGGCTCGTCGAACAGAAACAGGGTGCCGCGTGTCGGCGGCTTGCCGCTGGCGGCTTCGGCGAGAAAACCTGCGAGCTTGAGTCGCTGCGCCTCGCCACCCGACAGCGTGGGTACCGGCTGCCCGAGCTTGACGTATTCGAGGCCGACGTCGACGAGCGGACCGAGCACGCGCGAGACTTCGGCATCCTCGCGAAAGAAGGCGAGCGCCTCGCTGACCGTCATCTCGAGCACGTCGGCGATGCTGGCGCGAAGATTTCCGCGGTCAACTGTCACCTCCAGCGTCTCCGACCGGAAGCGCTTGCCGTCGCAGTCAGGGCAGCGCAGATACACGTCGGAGAGGAACTGCATCTCGACATGCTCGAAACCGTTGCCGCCGCAGGTGGGACAGCGCCCGTTGCCGGAATTGAACGAGAATGTGCCGGGCGTGTAACCACGCTCCTTCGCTACGCGTGTCTTCGCGAAGATCGTGCGGATCGCATCGAACGCGCCGACATAGCTCGCCGGGTTCGAGCGCGTGGTCTTGCCGATCGGCGACTGATCGACGAATGCGACATTGTCGAGCCAGTCGTCACCGAGCAGGCGGTCGTATGCGCCGGGCGCCTCGGTCGATTTCCCCTTGGCCTTGGCCAGCGCCGGGTACAGCACATCCTGGATCAGCGTCGACTTGCCGCTGCCCGACACGCCGGTCACGCACACCAGCCGCCTGAGCGGGATCTCGACGTCGATTGCTTTCAGGTTGTGTTCGCGCACGCCTTGCAGCACAACCCGCGGCGCGTTCGCGGTTACCGGCAGCGGCCGCGTTGTGTCGACTGATTGGCGACCGCCCAGATAGCGGCCGGTCAGGGTTTCGGCATGGACCAGCTCGGCGGCAGTGCCGTTGAACACGATCGAGCCGCCGCGCTCGCCCGGCCCGGGCCCCATGTCGAGCACACGATCGGCAGCGAGCATGACCTGCGGATCGTGCTCGACCACGACCAGGGAGTTGCCGGCACTGCGCAGCCGATGCATGACATCGACCACGCGGTGCATGTCGCGCGGATGCAGGCCGATCGACGGCTCGTCCAGCACGAACAACGTGTTGACCAGCGACGTCCCGAGCGCGGTGGTCAGGTTGATCCGCTGGACTTCACCACCCGACAGAGTGCGGCTCTGGCGGTCGAGCGTCAGATAGCCGACGCCGACATCGACCAGGAACGCCAGCCGCGCGCGCAGTTCGTCGAGCAACATCTCGGTCGCCTCGTCGAGCGGCGGTGGCAGCGTGAGGTCGTCGAAGAAAAATTTGACGCGCTCGATCGGCAGCAGCATCAGGTCGTGCAGCGACAACCCCGGCATGGCGTTGAGCTGCGCCGCGGTCCAATTCGCCCGTGCGGGCTGGTAGCGGCGATACCGGCCCTCGGCTCCGAGCGCTGCATCCGCCTCGGCCTTGCCGCCGACGCGCCACAGCAAGGCGTCGGGCTTCAGTCGCGCACCGTCGCACGCCGGGCACGGGGTGTACGAGCGATAGCGCGAGAGCAGGACGCGAATGTGCATCTTGTACGCCTTGCTCTCGAGCCACGCGAAGAAGCGCTTGATGCCGTACCAGACGCCCGGCCAACTCTTGTTCCAGCTCTTCCAGCCCGGGCCGCCGTCGATGACCCAGTGTCGCTGTTCCGGCGTCAGGTCGCGAAACGGGATATCGAGCGGAATGCCGTCCTTGATCGCCGACTTCTCGAGATCTCTCTGACTCTCGATGAACGATTTCGACTGGAAGGGCTTGATCGCGCCTTCGCGCAGCGTCTTGCGTTCATCCGGAATGACGAGGCCGTAATCGACGCCGATCACGCGGCCGAAGCCGCGGCAGGTGTCGCACGCGCCTAACGGCGAGTTGAACGAAAAGGTCGAAGGGTGCGGGGTCTCGTAGTGGATGTCGCAGTCGGGGCAGTGCAGGTCGGTCGAGTGGCGCCAGGTCGCGGCCACGTTGCCTGCGTCGTCCAGCACTTGCACATCCACGCGTCCGCCGCCGAGACGCAGCGCGCGCTCCACCGCGTCCACCAGTCGTGAGCGTTCGGTTCCTGCGAGGCGGAACCGATCGGCGACGATGTCGAGCACGGTGGCATCGCCCTGTCTGCGCTCCGCATGGACCTTGGAGTAACCCTGCGCCTCGAGGTGCGACCGGATCTCGGCTTCGCTGAAGTTCTTCGGCACGTGCACCGGAAAGGTGACAACCAGCCGCGGATCGCCGGCGTCTTCGGCGCGCGCCGCCAGCGATGCGGTGATCGATTCAGTAGAGTCGCGCCGTACCGGCCGCGTACACTGGCGGCAGTGAAGCTGCGCCGTGCGCGCGAACAGCAGCTTCAGGTGGTCGTTGAGCTCGGTCATGGTGCCGACCGTGCTGCGCGACGTGCGAACCGGGTTGGTCTGGTCGATCGCGATCGCCGGCGGCACCCCCTCGATGCGATCGACCGCCGGCCGGTCCATCCGATCAAGGAACTGCCGCGCGTAGGGCGAAAAAGTCTCGACGTAGCGCCGCTGGCCCTCGGCGTACAGCGTGTCGAATACCAGAGAACTCTTGCCTGATCCGGATACACCGGTCACCACGACCAGTTCACCGGTCGGGATATCGAGATCCAGATTGCGCAAGTTGTTCTGGCGTGCGCCGCGGATACGGATCGCGCGCCGTGCCGCGTCGGCGACGGACTTCGAGTCTTCTGGCATGGGAATCCGGTTGCGCGCTCGCCGCCGCGTGCGACGAAGGCCATCGCCGGCGGGAGTGGCGACTGTACATTCTTACAGTATCGATGAGCAAGGCCCGCGGCGTTTCGACGCAGCGCGGGCCGCCGGGGTTCCTGGGAAGCTGCCCGCTGGGCGCGGGCGGGCCGGGTCAGAGCCGACTAGTCGCTGCGGGGTACGCCGGTCGACGCAAAGCGGACGAAATCGTCGAACTGGCGGGTGATCAGCCCGGGGGTCGGGCCCTTGTCCACTTCGTCGCGCCGGTCGAACACCATGTCAGTGCCGACCTGCAGCCGGATCCAGCGCGGATACGAATACATGTAGCCGGTGAGGTGATCCAGCACCATCATGCTGGTTCCGCCTGGCAGCAGCAGTTGCAGCGGTTGCATGTTGACCGCCCGGGAAACGAGGACGGCCCGGGCCAGCGGCACGCGATCGCGACGGCACTCGACGACCAGCGGACTCGAGGAGCGTCGAACCTGCATATCGAACATCGGGGTGACGCCCACGTAGTCGGCCGAGCTGTTGCTGGCCCGGCAACTCATGCCGTCGACGACGCGGCCCTCCGTATCGACGGTCTGGATGTTGATCTTCTGCGTCGAGTCCCCGGCCAGAGTCGCGCAGCCGGACAGCAGGCCGATGGCCAGCGCGGCAGACAGCAGACGAACGATTGAAGCCAACATCGGCAGGCGAGGCAACCGTCAGGGCGGTCGCGCCAGCGTACTGGCGAGCCCTGCGGCGCACCCTCCGGCAAAAGGATTAACCGGCCGCCGTCTCAAGTCGGGTTGGGCGAGGCACTTCGGGAAGGCTGACGCCGATCGCGCGGGCCCTGCCGACCAGCGCTAGCGCCCGAGATACTGCTCGACCAGGCGAATCCAGAACGTCGCGCCGAGCGGTATCAACTCGTCGTTGAAGTCGTAACTGGCGTTGTGCAGGGTGCACGGTCCCAGCCCGTGTCCGGTGGCGCGATGCGTGCCGTCGCCATTACCGATGAAGACGTAGGCACCGGGTCGGACCTTCAGCATGAAGGCGAAATCCTCTGCGCCCATGGTCGGCTCGAGGCCGCGCACGACGTTCGCGGAGCCGACGATGTCATCCATCACGGCGGCCGCGAACTCCGCCTCCGCTGCGTGATTCACCGTGGGCGGATAGTTCCGGCGAAAGTCGACATGTGACTCGGCGCCATAGGCGGCCGCGGTCATCTGCACAATTCGGCCCATGTGTTCCTCGATCTGAGCCGTCACGTCGTCGCTGAAGGTGCGCACCGTCCCCGAAATGAATGCGCTGTCGGGCACGACGTTGGTCGCGTCACCGGCATGGATCATCGTGACTGACAGCACGGCGGCGTCGATCGGTTTCTTCACGCGGGTGACGATCGCCTGCAGGCCGTTAACGACCTGCACCGCGACGAACACGGGGTCGACGCCCAGATGAGGCATCGCCGCGTGCGATCCCTTGCCGATGATGCGGATCTCGAATTCGTTGCTCGACGCCATCGCCGGACCCGGCGCGACGCCGAACTGGCCCACTCTGAGGCCCGGCCAGTTGTGCATCCCGAACACCGCGTCGCAGGGGAAGCGCTCGAACAGGCCGTCGTCGATCATCCGCTGTGCACCGGCGCCGCCTTCCTCGGCCGGCTGGAAGATCAGGTGGACCGCGCCGTCGAACGGCTTCGTTTCGGCAAGGTAGCGGGCCGCTGCCAACAGCATCGCGGTGTGGCCGTCGTGGCCGCACGCGTGCATCTTGCCGGCATTCGTCGAGCGGTGCGCGAACTGGTTGACTTCCTGGATCGGCAGCGCGTCCATGTCGGCTCGCAATCCGATCGAACGATTCGAGCGCCCCTGGCGCAGGGTGCCGACCACGCCGGTCCCGCCCAGGCCGCGTGTCACCTCGATACCCCACGCGGAAAGCTTGTCGGCAACCAGGCTGCTGGTGCGGTCTTCCTCGAACCTCAGTTCGGGATGGGCGTGAATGTCGCGGCGGATCTGCTGGATCTCGGTGCGAAACTGGACGACGCGGTCGATGAGTTGCATGGCGGACCCCGGAGAACGAATGTCCATCCTAGCGAAGCGCGACCGCGGTTGCATCCCCCGCACTAGAATGCCGTCATCCCTCCTCGCCTTCCCGCATGAACAAGCCGCTGACCGCCGCCGCGCTCGCGCCATCGCCCGCGGCGCTCGAGATGATCGATCGCCTGATCGCCATGCCGACGGTCAGTCGAGACTCGAACCTCGGGCTGATCGAGTTTGCACGCGACCATCTACGGCAACTCGGAGTCCGGTCGCATCTGGTGTACGACGCCTCGGGGAGGAAGGCCAATCTGTTCGCCACGCTGGCTGGCGATCCGGACCGCGTGAAGAACGCCGGCATCGTGCTCTCGGGCCATACCGACACGGTCCCGGTCGACGGGCAGGACTGGGCCAGCGATCCGTTCCGTGCGCACCACGCGGACGGCCGCATCCACGGCCGCGGCACCGCCGACATGAAGGGCTTCATCGCGATCGCGCTGGCCTGGGCGCCGCGCTTTCTCGAAGTGCAGGATTCGATGCCGATCCATCTTGCGATGACCTATGACGAGGAAACCACCTTCCTCGGCGTGCGCGGGCTGGTGGCCGACCTCGCCGAGCGCGGCATCCAGCCGGCCGGATGCGTCATCGGCGAGCCGACCGACATGCAGGCGATCGTTGCGCACAAAGGCAAGCGCGACTTCTGCTGCAGCGTGCGCGGGCGCGAGGCGCATTCATCGCTGACGCCAACAGCCGTCAATGCCATCGAGTACGCGGCGCAGCTCATCGCCTACATCCGCGGGCTGGCGGATCGCCTGAGCCGCGAAGAGCTGCGCGACGAGCGTTTTGCGGTGCCGCACTCAACGCTGCAGACCGGCGTGATCCGGGGCGGCATCGCCGTCAACGTGGTGCCCCGCGACTGCGTGTTCGACTTCGAGATGCGCAACCTCCCCGCCACCCCGCACGACGCGATGACGCAGCCGATCGTGGACTTCGCGCATCGCGAACTCCTGCCGCAGATGCGCGCGGTCGCGCCGGAAGCGGCCATTTCCTTCGAGATGCGGATGGACTTGCCCGCATTCGGCATCGAACCCGATGCACCCGTGGTCCGGTGGGCGATGGATCTGGCGCGGACGGCGCAGCGCGGAACAGGTGCGGTCAGCTTCGCGACCGAGGCTAGCCTGTTCCAGAGTGCGGGCATCCCGACCGTGGTCCTGGGTCCGGGATCGATCGACCAGGCGCACAGGCCCGACGAGTACATCAGCTACGACCAGATCGCTGCCTGCGAGCAGTTCTTCGGCCGCCTGATCGCGAGCCGACCGCCGGAGGCGTAGCCGTGGCCGAGGCCGATGCCGGATTGGAGGTCGTGCGCGCGGCCTGTCCGCACGACTGCCCCGACACCTGCGCGATGCTCGTTACCGTCAAGCGGGAGCAAGGTCGCCGCGTCGCGATCAAAGTTGCCGGCGATCCGACGCATCCGACCACTGCCGGGACCCTGTGCACCAAGGTCAGCCGCTACCTGGAGCGCACTTATCACCCCGACCGGTTGCTGCACCCGCTGAAACGTGTCGGCCGCAAGGGCGAAGGACGCTTCGAGCGCGTCAGCTGGGACGCCGCGCTCAAGGAGATCGCTGGCCGCCTGAGTTCGATCGCCGCGGTCGATCCGCAGCGCATTGTTCCGTACAGCTACGCCGGGACGATGGGGATGGTGCAGGGGGAGGCGATGGCCGGCCGGTTCTTCCATCGGCTCGGCGCCAGTTTCCTGGACCGCACGATCTGCGCGACGGCAGGTGGCGAGGCGCTGAATGCCACGCTCGGCACGCGCGACGGGACCGATATCGAGCAGTTCCAGAACGCGCGCCTGATCGTCTTCTGGGGCACGAATGCGATCGCGTCGAACCTGCACCTGTGGAGCCGCGCGCAGGAAGCCAAGCGCCACGGCGCCAAGCTGATCGCGATCGATCCGTACCGTTCGCTGACCGCGGAAAAGTGCCACCAGCACATTGCGCCGATGCCCGGCACCGACGGCGCGCTCGCGCTTGGCGTCATGCATGTGCTGATCCGCGAAGGGTGGCTGGATCGCGACTACATCGAGCGCCATACGCTGGGATTCGATGAATTGGCGGCGCGCGCGCACGCGTTCGCGCCGGCGAGAGTGGCGGAGATCTGCGGCATCCGCGCGGCCGAGGTCGAGGAGCTCGCGCACGATTACTGGCACATCCGGCCCGCCGCCATCCGGCTCAACTACGGCATGCAGCGGTCCGCGGGCGGCGGCAACGCAGTGCGTGCGATCGCGTCATTGCCGGCGCTTGCCGGGCACTGGCGCGACGCCGCCGGCGGCGTGCTGCTGTCGACCAGCGGCAACTACCCAGTCGACAGCGAACGGCTGTACCGACCCGGCCTGCTGCGCGGGCGATCACCGCGCACGATCAACATGTCGACCATCGGCCACGACCTGCTGCACGCGGACCCGCCGATCGACGCGCTGATCGTCTACAACAGCAATCCAGTCGCCGTCGCACCAAACTCGCGCGAAGTCGCGGCCGGGTTCGAGCGCGAGGATCTGTTCACTGTCGTCCTCGAACAGTTCCAGACCGACACCGCGGATTACGCGGATTTCGTGCTGCCGGCCACCACGCAGCTCGAACACGTCGACGTGCACAAGTCATACGGTCATCTGTACCTTCTGGCGAACAATCCGGCCATCGAGCCGCTCGGCGAGGCGCTGCCGAACAGCGAGATCTTCCGCCGCCTTGCGGCGAAAATGGGCTACACCGATCCCGACTTCGGCGAGTCAGATGACGAACTCGCCGCGCAGGCGTTCGCGCGGCATGGGCCGACGGCGCGCTACGACTGGACGCGGCTCAAACAAGCCGGGTGGGAGCGGCTCGACCTGCCCGAGCGGCACGCGCCGTTTGCCGAGGGAAATTTTCCAACGCCGTCGGGCAAGTGCGAGTTCTGGTCGACCGCGCTCGAAAAAATTGGGGTCGATCCGTTGCCGGCTTATGTGCCTCCCAACGAGAGTCCGGTGTCCAATTCGGCGCTGGCGGCGCGCTATCCGCTGGCGATCATCTCGCCGCCGGCGCGTCATTTCCTCAATTCAAGCTTCGTCAATATCGCCAGCCTGCGGGCCGTTGAAGGCGAGCCTGCCCTCGAGATCCATCCTGACGACGCGGGCTTGCGCGGCGTTGCCGACGGCGATCGGGTACGGGTGTTCAACGACCGCGGCTCGTTCGAGTTGGCGGCGCGGGTGACCGATCGTGCGCGCCCAGGGTGCGTCGTCGCGCTGTCGATCTGGTGGAAGAAGCTGGCGCGCGATGGCCGTAACGCGAACGAGGTGACCAGCGCTGCGCTGACCGACATCGGCCGCGCACCGACCTTCTATGACTGCCTAGTCGAAGTCGAGGCCGCGCGCTAGCAACCACTTTGCGTCATGTCCGATTCACGCGGATCGTCGACAATGAGGTACGTCGCTCCGTAGTCCCATATTCATGCCTCGCGCCGCACCTTCCCTGTTCAAGCTGCCTGACTCCGCCTACAACCCTGCGCGCTGGGCCGAAGCGGCTTTCAATGTGTGGCAGGGCTCGTATCTCAGTGAAGGCGGGATCGCGCAGGCCGCGCAACGACGCCTCACAGCGCTGATTGCTTACGCGCGGGTGGCCTCGCCGTACTACGCGCGGCTGTATCGCAAGCTGCCGGCTGATGCGTCGCTGGAGGACCTGCCGTCGGTCAGCAAGCAGCAGCTGATGGACTGTTTCGACGAGGTGGTCACGCAGCCCGTCGTCACGCGGCGCGCGGTCGAAGATTTCATCGCCGATTCCAATCGGATCGGCCGTTCGATGATGGGGCGTTATGGCGTGTGGACAAGTTCGGGCACCACCGGCACGCCGGGGTACTTTGTGCACGACCCAGATGCGATCGCGGTGTACGACGCGCTCGAAGCCCAGCGCTTCCGTGGAGTGTTGTCGCCGACCGACTTGCTGCGGCAGCTGATGGACGGCGACCGCTACGCGATGGTGGCTGCCACCGACGGACATTTTGCCGGTGTCTCGACCGTCGAGCGCATGCGTCACTGGGCGCCATGGATGGCCAACGCGGTCCGTGCATTTTCTTTGCTCCAACCGTACGAGCAGCTGCTGACCCAGTTGAACGCCTACCGGCCGACCATACTCGCCACGTATCCCACCGCGGCGGAGATGCTGGCCGAGCACCAGGAGGCGGGCCGCCTGCGGCTGCGGCCACGGGAAATCTGGACCGGAGGCGAGGTTCTTTCGGAGCCGACGCGGCAGCGCGTTCAGCGTGCGTTCGGCTGCCGCGTGCGCAGCGCCTATGGCGCCTCAGAGTTCCTGCCGATCGCCTGGGAGTGTCCGCACCGGCAGTTGCATGTCAATTCGGACTGGGTGATTCTCGAACCGGTCGACCGTGACGGTGCGCCGGTCGAACCGGGCGTGCGTTCGCAATCCGTGTTACTGACGAATCTGGCCAATCGGTTACAGCCGCTCATCCGCTATGACCTGGGAGATTCGATCACCGTCCACACGACGCGCTGCGCCTGTGGCACCCATTTTCCGTCCGTCTCGGTCGAGGGGCGCTGTGACGACACACTGCGATTGCCGGGTCGCCGTGGCGGCGAGGTGACCTGTGTGCCGCTGGCGCTGGAAACGGTGCTCGAGGAAGGAGCCGGCGCCCACGAATTCCAGTTGGTGCAGCGACCGGACGGCGCCTTGACGGTGCATCTCGGTGCGCAGGAGCGCGGGCGTCGTGGCCCGGTGCGTGCCGCACTGCGACGCTACTTCGACGCGTGCGAGGTCGGTCCAGTCGAAATCCTGATGTCGCGTCGCAGCCCGGTCCGTGAGCCGGGCAGCGGCAAACTGCGCCGGGTGGTCTGCAACCTTCCGCGCTGACGACTGCAGCGCCCGCAGGTTGGGCAGAATGCGGTCGATGTACCGGCTTCGATTTGCTGATTCACTGCGCGGGCGTCGCTCGTGGATCGCGCTTGCGGTAGTCCTTTCCATCCTGGCCGCGCTGGCGCCTGGCTGCTCGACGCTGAGCTACTACGCGCAATCGATCCAGGGCCATTTGGCGGTCCAGGAGGCGGCGCGACCAATTCCCGAAGTGATCGCCGACCCGCAGGCGTCGTCGGTGCTCAAGGAAAAGCTCGAGCGCGCGCAGAAGATTCGTGCGTACGCCTCGTCGGAGCTCGCCCTTCCGGACAATGGCAGCTATACGCGCTATGCCGATTTGAAGCGGCCCTTCGTCGTGTGGAACGTGTTCGCCGCGCCGGAGCTATCGCTGCAGCTAAAGCAGTGGTGTTATCTGGTGATCGGCTGCGCGGAGTACCGCGGCTACTTCAACCGCTCGGCGGCCGAGGCCGCCGCGGCCGACCTGCGTTCCGACGGTTACGAGGTCAACGTCATCGGTGTCCCGGCGTACTCGACGCTCGGCTGGTTCGACGATCCGCTGCTTAACACCTTCATCGGCGGCACTGAAGGGCAGCTGGCCGGACTGATGTTTCACGAACTCGCGCATCAGGTCGTCTTCGTCGGTGGCGACACGACGTTCAACGAGTCGTTTGCCACGTCGGTCGAACGCGAGGGGGTGCGTCGCTGGCTGCAGGTCTCGGGCACCGAGGAGTCGCGGCAGGCGTACGCCGAGTTCGCACAGCGCCGCTCGCAGTTCCTCCAGCTGCTGCTGCGCTATCGCGGACTGCTGCAGCAGAACTACGCGAGCGCGACCACCGACGCCGAAAAGCGCGCTCGCAAGCAGGAGCTGTTCGCCGCGCTGAAGAAGGACTATGCGCAGCTGAAGAACGAGTGGGGCGGGTACGGCGGCTACGACCGGTTCTTCGCCCAGGATCTGACGAATGCACACCTGTCCGCGGTGGCGACCTACAACGACCTGGTGCCGGCTTTTGAGGCGTTGCTGGCCAGGTCGGGCGGTCAATTTCCCGCCTTCTACGTCGAGGTCAAGCGTTTGGCGGCGATGCCGAAGGCCGGACGGGATGCCGCGCTGCATCAGGTGCAACCTGCTCATTAACGTCGACCGTCTGCTCCAAACGCAGCGGCTATGATCCAGCGGAGTCAGAGGGCTACCACCGCCCGCGCGTGAACGATCGGCGGCGGACAAGGAGACAGACGATGGATCGTTTCTGGCTGAAGAACTATCCGGAGGGAGTTCCCGCGGACATCGACTACAACCGGTACGAGTCGCTGGTGCAGCTCCTGGACGAGGCGTTCAAGAAGTACGGCTCGCGGGCGGCTTACGGATTCATGGGCAAGGACCTCACCTACCGCGAGCTCGACGAGCATTCCGCCGCGGTCGGCGCCTGGCTGCAGAGCAGAGGCTTCGGCAAGGGCAAGCGCGTCGCCATCATGATGCCCAATGTCATGCAATACCCGGTTGCACTAGCCGGCGTGCTGCGTGCCGGCTGCACAGTGGTCAACGTCAATCCGCTCTACACACCGCGCGAGCTCGAGCATCAGCTGAAAGACTCGGGGGCCGAGGCCATTTTCATCCTCGAGAATTTCGCTACCACACTGCAGCATGTCTACGACAAGGTGCCGACCAAGACCGTCGTCATCTGCGCGATGGGTGACATGCTGGGATTCGCCAAGGGTCTACTGGTCAACTTCGTCGTGCGCAACGTCAAGAAGATGGTGCCGGAATACACGGTGCCGAATGCGGTGCGCTGGAACGAGATGCTCGCCGACGGACTGCGCATGACGCTCAAGCCGGTCAAGGTTGGCCACGACGACATCGCGTTCCTGCAGTACACCGGCGGCACGACCGGCGTCAGCAAGGGCGCCACGCTGACTCATCGAAACATCATCGCCAACATGCTGCAGGCCGAGGCCTGGTATCAGCCCGCATTGTCCAAACTGAAACCGGGCGAGTTTCCGACCACCATCACGGCATTGCCGCTCTATCACATCTTCGCGCTGACAGTGTGCGCGATGATGTCGATGCACATCGGCGGCAAGTGTGTGCTGATCGCCAATCCGCGCGACATTCCCGGCTTCGTCAAGGAACTGCAGAAGCACACCTTCCACGTGTTCCCTGCGGTGAACACGCTGTTCAATGGCCTGCTCAACAACGAAGACTTCAGGAAGCTCGACTTCTCGCGATTGATCCTGTCGGCCGGAGGTGGCATGGCCGTTCAGCAGGCGGTGGCCGAACGCTGGCTCAAGGCGACCGGGTGCCCGATCGCCGAAGGCTACGGCCTGTCGGAAACCTCGCCGGTGGCCACGGCCAACCGCACCGACACCGACAAGTTCACCGGCACGATTGGATTACCCGTCCCATCGACCGAGATCGCAATCCTCGACGAGGCCGGCAATAAGTTGCCGGTCGGTCAGGTCGGGGAGATCGCGATCCGCGGCCCGCAGGTGATGGCCGGCTACTGGAATCGTCCGGACGAGACTGCCAAGGTGATGACGCCGGACGGGTTCTTCCGCAGTGGCGACATCGGCGTGATGGACGACAAGGGTTTCACCAAGATCGTCGACCGCAAGAAGGACATGATCCTGGTGTCGGGCTTCAACGTGTATCCGAATGAGGTCGAAGGCGTGATCGCCGGTCATCCGGGCGTGCTCGAGTGCGCGGCGATCGGCGTACCGGACGAGAATTCCGGTGAGGCCGTCAAGCTCTTCGTCGTCAAGAAGGATCCGGCGCTCACCGAGAAGGAGATCATGGAGTACTGCAGGGAGCAGCTGACTGGTTACAAGAAGCCGAAGTACATCGAGTTCCGGAGCGATCTGCCCAAGACGAATGTCGGAAAGATCCTGCGGCGTGAACTGCGCGACGAGAAAAAGGCCGCGTGATCCAGCTCGCTGGTGCAGAAGGCCGCCGCGGGCGGCCTTCTTTGTGCGCGGCGCGCAGGGCGGCTGGGGATCGATCACGAGCGAGGAGTTGCGATGAAGCCAGGTGACAGGAAAGACCGCCGCGGTCCGCCGACCGGTACTCGTACCGGTCCTCGTGCGCGTGCTACGCAGGCGCGCGATTTCGGCGATCCCTTCAAGCGGGCCGCGCGACCCGATCGCGATGAAACACCGCGCGAGCGGCTGCACGTGCCGGCGGGGGCAGGGATCCGCCTCGATCCGGACGTCGCACGGGTGTTCCGCGACTCCGGAGCGGTCAACGAAGCACTGAGGCTCGTGATCCGATTGGGTCGCCTGGTCGGAGGTCGCCCGGCGGGACCTCCGCGCGGGCCCTCGTTTCGTGACCGCCCGACGGGCGCGGCTCCGCGCTACGGCAACACGGATCGGCCGCCCCGGCCGCGCAAGCCGCGCTTCGAAGAGTGAGTTGCGCAGGCGCCACGCCGCTTAGTCACCGCTTGCCCGCCGCTGGGCGGCTGCCATCGCTAATTTGTGCGTCAGACCGGATCTATTACCGGATTTGCGTGAATCTCCGACTATGCAATCCGCGCGTACAGGCCTACCTTTTATGCGTGCGGCAGGGGCCCTCGGGGGGTGATCATGACGCGGTGGCCGGGCATGGTGGCGATGGCGGTACTCGTATTCGCTGGCGAGGCGGCGCTCGCGCAACTGCGTGTACCGAGCATGATGGTTCCGACGTTTGGCTCGCAGGAACTGGTGGTCGACATCAGTCCGAGCATCGGTTTGCGCGGCTGGGTCGGCGGCCGCCCGGGGATGCTGGCCAGCGATGGACTGCAGGCGAGTTCGATGGTGCTTGCCGACTGGTACCCACTTTCCAACGGATTGCGAGTCTCTGGCGGCTTCGCGCTGGGCGCTGCACGCTGGGATGCACTCAACACCTCACCTCTGTCCGCTTCGCCGCTTTCGCGCGAGATGTCCGGCGCGGGTTCAGTCGACCCCCGCAGTTGGCTGACGCGAGGCAGCCCCTATCTCGGCCTGGGTTGGGAGCTCGGCATGCCGAGCAAGTCGGGCCTGTACATGAGCGCCGACGTAGGCATCATGTACCAGCGCAGTTCGCTGGCCGCATGGGGCTGTCCGTCGGGGCTGCCGATCGGGGTGTGTGGGCCGGAAGCGCGCGCGGGTGCGATGGCCGACGAGGCGCGCCTCGCGCCGATGATGTCGCTCGGAGTTGGCTTGCGCTTCTGAAGCGCGGTCAGCGTGAAACGCCGGCGAGCGGCGGCGTAAACGCGGCACGCCCTTTCTCGATCAGCGCGCGACGAAGACTGCGGTACAGGTCGGAGACGTCGAACGACTCGCCCGACTTGGCGCGCAGGCGGATGTGCATCCCGTCGGCGCGCGCGCGCAGCGTCAGCGATTCCACCTTCGCGTGATCCAGCAGCCGTTCTCCGGCGCTATCGGGCTCGGGGCTGAACGCGGCCAGCACCGCATGCTGGCGCCCGGCGAGACCGCTGAATTGGATCTCGACCTCGTTGTTCCGCTCTCTCACCCGCATCTGCATGACCGGCTCCTGATCGCATTTTCGGCGCGCAATGTGACAGTGGGATTGTTTTACTGCTGGCGCAATCCGCTGAATAGCGGATTACGTGCCTAGCGTGCCGAGTATTCGGCAGCCGAGGTTCCTAAAGGTGCGGTGCAACCAGCGATTAGCCGCCCGTTGCGGCGTCGCGTGCTCGCCCTAGAACAGATGCCGTAGGCCGAGCGCGAACTGCGATCTGTCGAATATCTGCGAAGCCTGCGGCAATGCACTGCCGCTCGCTTGCGTCACCCGGCCGTCCCACTCGCGCTGCGCGTAGCCCAGGTATAGGTTGGTGCGGCGTGAGAACGGGTAGTCGTAACCAATGCCCCAGACCGAGTAGTCCGGCTCGAACTGCGCCAGCCCGTTGATGATGTTCTTGGCGTCCGAGTACTGGTAGGAGCCGCGGAGGTTGCCGCCGAACAGCGGGACGGTTACGCCGAGCATCCAGGCGTTGTTGTCGTAGTTGCCGATACCGGTCGGGACGATTGCGGTCGGCAGGCCATTGCCGATTCCGCTGACGGTGATCTCGGTGCTGATGTCGGTCTGGTCGGCCCAGGCGCCGTGCACCTTGAGGAACTTGAAGTCAAACGTGCCGCCCAGCTGCAGCATCTTCTGGTCGGGATTCCCGGCCCCGGGTCGTCCGGCCGAGCCGGCATCCGCATAGGAGATCACGTCGTAGGTTGCAGCCAAAAACAGCGGTCCCCAACTCCAGTTCGCCCCGAAGTTCAGCGCACTGGTATTCGTTCCCTGTGGCGCCGTCTCGCCGAGATCGACGTTGGCCGACCACTGCGCGGCCAGCTTGAAGCCGGCCCATGATGGCGACGCCCAGATGATCGAGTTGTCTTCACGCAGTCCGGCAGTCGGAATGAACGTCGATCCCAGTGTCGCCAGGCCCCAGCCGGCGGCAAACGGATCCACCGAACCCCACAGGTCAAACGACCCGGTGCCCGATGAGGGTGTCGCAATGCGCCCGAGCGCGATCGTGCCGAGGGCCGACTGCTCCAGGCCGGCCCAGGCCTGACGCCCAAACAGGCGACCGCCCTGGCTCGACATGCCGGTCGAGGTGTCAAACCCGCCTTCAAGAGTGAAGACGGCACTCCAGTTGCGGCCCAGCGCCTCCGACCCGCGCAGGCCGAAGCGGCTGCCCGACTGGTAGCCGCTGTCGATGCTCCAGGCGCTTTCCTGCGACCAGTTCGGCACGGAACTCGAGCCGGTATTGACGCCGGACTCGTTCCATTGGACGCCGATGTCGACGATGCCGTAGAGAGTCACGCTCGATTGCGCACATGGGGCACCGGAGATGGCGCCGAGCACCAATGCGATCAGAGTCTTGCGCATATGTCTCTCCATCGAGGTCGAGCTGGCCCGAACGGAACATCGTACCGGCTCAAGGACTCCTCCGAAACAGCGTACACCCGAGCCCTCCGCGCAGGCATTTGCGAGTGCCGGACCTACGTGTTTTCCGCGGCGAGCCGGCCGATCTGCCGATCATGCAGACCGGAGAGGGTGACGAGTGCAACGGCCGCACCGAGCAGTGCCATCAGCATGTCCGACTGGGTATCCCACGGGTCGCCTTGAGTACCGAGGAACTCGTCCGCGCCCTGGCCCAGTGCAACGGCCGATGCCCACTCGACCAGCTCGTAGCAGGCGCTGATTGCGAGCGCAATGCAAATGCAGAGAAAGGCGGTCATGCGGCGCCCCCGCACGTAGCCGCCTCGCAGCAGGATCTCGCGGGCGATGACCGCCGGCACGAAGCCCTGCATAAAGTGCCCAAGCTTGTCGTACGGATTCCTCGCAAGCCCCCAGGCGTCCTGGACCCAGTGTCCCAGCGGCACGCGTGCGTAGGTGTACGCGCCGCCCAGGATCAGCACCAGCGCGTGCGCAAAGATCAGCAGGTACAGCAGCGTCGTCAGCGGATAACGGGCGCGCGTCGCCAGCAGGATCGGAATGCCGATCAGCACGGGTGCGACTTCGAGCAGCCAGGTCAGGCGGTCGTACGGATGCCAGCCGGAAATCGCCAATGCGACCAGTGTCACGCCGAGCAGGACGGCCGGGACTGTACGGCTGGGACTGGGTGCGCTCATGTGGCAGGTCCGAGTGCATGCCAATTATGCGGGCGATGTGCGATCGGATCAGGAGGTAAGCTCGCTGCGTGCGGCGCGTCGTCCTTCAGCTTCGTGGCGGGCGCGACGGCATCGAAGTCCCACGCGAGAAGAGGCATGAGTGCGATGCGCCGCCAGATGATTCGCGCGCTGACCGTCGCAGCCGCGTCAGCTTGCATCACGTTTGCGGCAGCGGCAGAGCGGCTGCCTGCGCTGCAGGCCGCTGCCGAGCGTCTTACCGTTTCCGGCCTGTCCTCGGGTGCGTACATGGCAGTGCAACTCGCGGTCGCGCATTCGGCGCGCGTCGATGGCGTCGGTGTGTTTGCCGGCGGCCCGTACTACTGTGTCGGCATCAACCCGATCCGCGCCGAAAGCGTCTGCATGCAAGGGAGTCCGTCGGCCGGAGCTTCGATCAAGGACGCCGAGCGTCTTGCGACGCTGCAGTTGATCGACGCCACCCGAAACCTGCACGGCATGCGTGCCTGGTTGCTGGCCGGCGAGGCCGATCAGAGAGTGCGCATCCCGGTGGTGCGCGCCAACCATGAGTTCTTCGCCCACTACAACGCGGCCGGTGCCCACCTGCGCGTGCAGCCGGGGCTGGGCCACGGGCTGCCGACGCCGACGACCGGAGTCGCGTGTGATGCCAGCGCCAGCCCTTTTCTCAATCGCTGCGGCGTCGACCTCGTCGGCGACATGCTGTCGGCCCTGCATCCCGGCGCTGCCGAGCGGGCAAATGCGAAGGGACGCCTGCTGCAGTTCGGTCAATCCGAGTTCGTGCCGACGTGGCGCCGCTGGTGGTCGATGACTTCGCTCGACGCGAATGGCTACGCCTTCGTGCCCGCACAGTGCGAGCAGGGCGTGCGCTGCCGCGTCCACGTGGCGCTGCATGGCTGTCGCCAGGGCGCGGCGGCTGTGGGCGAGGCGTTCGTGCGTGACGCCGGCTACAACGGATGGGCCGCCGCGCACGACCTGATCGTGCTGTATCCGCAGGCGCGCGCCAGCGAGCCGACACCGCTCGCGTGGTGGCAGCCATTCAATCCGAACGGCTGCTGGGACTGGTGGGGCTATACGGGGACCGACTACGCGGTGAAGTCCGGTGTCCAGATCAAGGCGATCATGGCGATGGTCGACCGACTGGCGCAGGCGCGCTGATCGCATCCACAGGGCGGACTTCGCTTGCGCAGGTGAGTTCGTCCAGCAACGCGCGGATCGCCGAGACCAGCGACGCATTGAGTCTTTCCAGCGCCACAGCATTCGACACGAACGCGTGTTGTGCAATCAGCGTCTGCGCTGCTTCCGGCAGTTCGCGCTCGACATAACGCCAGCCGTAGTCGAACCGGTCGGGACGATGCCGGATGCCGAGCAGTTCGATCAGCGCGCGCACCAGCACCTGGTAGAAGCCTAAGGCCTCCAGCTTGTGACCGCGGGCCAGCTCCTTTTCGACCAGCATCGAGTAGACCGGAACAGCGCCTTGCAGCTGCTGCAGCCGCTGCGCGCGACGCCGTGCGAGAGCTTCTGCATCCAACGCGCGCGCCTCCAATACGCCATCGCGATCGAACCACACGACTGCCTCGCCGTGGCGCTCGCGCTCCAGAAAGGAGTCGATGCCAGCCGCCGACAGTACCGAGCAGTCCACCGCGAAATAGCGGGGCGCATCGGCCATGAAGTAGAAGCGCTGAGCCATCTCGGGAAAGCCGACGGGTTCGACCAGCCACCGGTGCGTGATGGCCGCGATCGCGCCGATCGCGGCCTCGACCTTGGAGAAGATTGACTCCGCCTGCGCCAGGGGCGCCACGATCATCAGGTCGAGATCGGAGTATTCGTCGGCCCGCCCGCGGGCGGCCGCGCCCCCTTCGCCGATCGCTCGCACGGCAGGATCATCCTGCAGCGCTGCAACCACCGCCTGTGCGACTCGCCGTCGGTACTCCGAGCCCGCTTCGCTCACGGACGGACGCCGAGGCCGCATCGTTCGGTCAGTCGACCTTGGCGTTCGAGAACTTGACGACGCGGGTCCACTTGTCTGTCTCCGCGCGGATGAACGCGGCGAACTGTTCGGGTGTGTTGCCTGAAGGATCGGCGCCCTGCGCGAGGAACCGCTCGCGCACTTCGGGTACCGACAGCGCCTTCGCTACATCGGCCTGGACTTTGTCGACGATCGCGCGCGGTGTGCCGGCCGGTGCGAACAGTCCGAACCAGGAGCTGGCGTCAAAGCCTTTCAGACCAGCGGCTTCTTCGATGGTGGGCACGTCCGGCAGCGCCGGCGAGCGCGTGCGAGTGGTGACGGCGAGCGCGCGCAGACGCCCGCTTTTGATGTGCGGTAGTGCCGTAGGAAGGTTGTCGAACATCACGGTCATGTTGCCGGCAAGAAGATCGGTCAACGCAGGTGCCGAGCCGCGATAGGGAAAGTGCACCATGTAGACGCCGGTCACGGTCTTGAAGAGTTCTCCGCTCAGGTGGATCGATGTGCCGTTGCCGCTCGACGCCATGTTGAGCTGTCCCGGCCGCGCCTTGGCGTAGGAGATGAACTCCTGGACCGTCGTTACCGGCACCTTGGCGTTGACGACCATCACGTTCGGCACGCCCGCGACCAGCGTGATCGGCACGAAGTCTTTTACCGGGTCAAAGCTCAGCCTGGTGCCGCTCTGGCCATACAGCGCCTGGTTGATCGCATGCGTCCCCACGGTGCCCATCAGCAGCGTGTAGCCGTCGGGAGCACTCTTGGCCACTGCGTCCGCGCCGATGTTGCCACCGGCGCCCGGCCGGTTTTCGATCACCACCGGGTGCTGCCACATGCGTTGCAATTCGACGCCAATGGCGCGCGCGACGATGTCGGTCGTGCCTCCTGGGGGAAACGGCACGACGATGCGCACCGCCTTGCTTGGCCAGGTCTGGGCCTGCGCCGGCACGCTCGCTGCGAAGGCGAGAACGAGGAAGGTCAGCAAGCGACCGAACATGGCGTCTCCTTTGATCTGCGTCGTCAAGTCTGCCGTCCGCCGGGCGGTTCGTCTATGCTGGCCGCAGCAGAGGACCCGCCGCAAACGCAAGTCGGTCACATCGAATGAAATACGTGCTGGCCCTCGACCAGGGCACGACCAGTTCGCGTGCCATGGTGTTCGATCGCAGCGGGCGCGTGGTCGCCAATGAGCAGAAGGAATTCCGCCAGATCTTTCCGCAGGCGGGCTGGGTCGAACACGATGCGGGTGAGATTTGGTCGACGCAACTGGCGTGTGCGCAATCGGTACTCCGCGGAGCAGGGGTCGCCGCGCACGAGGTGGCGGGAATCGGCATCACCAACCAGCGCGAAACGACGCTGCTGTGGGATCGATCCACCGGAGCGCCGATCGCCAACGCGATCGTCTGGCAGGACCGGCGCACTGCGGACCGGTGTGCCGCGCTGCGCGCCGAAGGAGTCGAGCCGATCGTTAGCGCGAAGACCGGCCTGCTGCTCGACCCTTATTTTTCGGCGACGAAGGTCGAGTGGCTGCTTGATCACGTTCCGGGTGCACGCCGGCGTGCGGAAAATGGCGAGCTCGCGTTCGGGACGGTGGACAGCTGGCTGATCTGGAACCTGAGCGGCGGCGAAGCGCACGTCACCGATGTCAGCAACGCGTCACGCACGATGCTGTGCAACCTCGCCACGCTCGATTGGGACGACGAGTTGCTGGCGATGTTCCATGTCCCGCGTGCGGTGCTGCCGCGGATTGCGTCATCGAGCGATGTGGTCGGCATGACGATGCCTGCACTCTTTGGCACGCGGATCGCGATCGCCGGCAACGCCGGTGATCAGCAGGCTGCCACCTTCGGGCAGGCATGCTTCGACCGCGGCATGGCGAAGAACACCTACGGCACCGGCGCCTTCATGCTGATGAACGTCGGCGAGGCGCCGCAGCTCTCCGAAAATCGCTTGCTCGCCACGGCCGGCTGGCGACTCGGCAACGAGCGCGCCACGTACATGCTCGAGGGCAGCGTGTTCGTCGCAGGAGCGGTCGTGCAATGGTTGCGCGATGGACTCGGCCTGATCGATCGCTCCGAACATGTCGAGGCGCTGGCGCGCCAGGTGACCGACAGCGGTGGTGTGTTGCTGGTGCCGGCGTTCGTCGGCCTCGGCGCCCCGCACTGGGACCCGGACGCCCGTGGGCTGCTGATCGGCGTGACGCGCGGAACCGATCGCGGCCACATCGCGCGCGCCGCGCTGGAGTCGATCGCGTTCCAGTCGGCGGAAGTCCTGATCGCCATGCAGCGCGATGCGCATCAGCCGCTGACCGAGCTCCGTGTCGACGGCGGCGCGGCGCGCAACGATCTGCTGATGCAGTTCCAGGCCGACGTCATGGGCGTCCCCGTGGTCAGGCCGGAAATCACCGAAACGACTGCGCTTGGCGCGGCCTTTCTCGCTGGTCTGGCGACCGGCGTGTGGACGTCGACCGCCGACCTGTCTGGCCTGTGGCGCGCGGAGCGTCGATTCGAACCGCAGATGCAGGCTGACCAGCGCGAAAGCCTGATGGCGCGCTGGCAGCGGGCGGTCGATCGAGCCAAGCGATGGACACAGTAGCCACACCGGTGCTTGCGCCGGTGATCGAGCGCGCCTCGCTGCTCGCCGCGCTGCGCGATAGCCGTCCGTGGGATGTCCTGGTGATCGGCGGCGGGGCGACCGGGCTGGGCATCGCAGTGGACGCGGCCGCACGCGGGTTCCGGACGGCGCTCATCGAGGCGCGCGATTTCTCGAGCGGTACGTCGAGCCGCAGCACCAAGCTCATTCATGGCGGGGTGCGCTATCTCGCGCAGGGTAACGTCAAGCTGGTGCGCGAAGCCCTGCGTGAACGCGCACTGCTGATCGCCAACGCGCCCGAGCTGGTCCGGCCGCTCGAGTTCATCGTGCCGTGTTATCGGCCGTTGGAGCGCGAATTGATGCGTGTGGGGCTCGGGTTGTACGACGGTCTCGCGGGGTCACGCGGCATCGGTCCGACGCGCTGGCTGTCGCGCGCGGAGACGCTCGCGCATTTGCCGACGGTGCGACCCGACGGCCTGCAGGGCGGGGTCGCCTACTGGGACGCGCAGTTCGACGATGCGCGACTGGCCATCGCATTGATGCGGACGGCCGTGCGGCTCGGTGCTGTGGCAATCAATTATGTGCGCGCGGAATCGCTGCGTGTTTCGAACGGCAAAGTGGCGGCGGTTTCCGCGGTCGATGCGGAAACCGGCGAGCGGTTCGACCTACATGCGCGCGTCGTCTACAACGCGACCGGCGTGTGGGTCGATCGCATTCGCGCGCTGGCCGATGCGTCGGCTCGGCCGATCGTGACCGTCAGCCGCGGCTCGCATATCGTCGTCGACTCGCGCTTTCTGCCCGGCGAGCGCGCGCTGATGATTCCGAAGACATCGGACGGCCGGGTTCTGTTTGCCATTCCCTGGCTCGGGCACCTGATCGTCGGCACCACCGACGTGCCCGCCGACGATGCCGCGTGGGATCCGCAGCCCACGCCCGCCGAGATCGATTTCATCGTGGAGACCGCACGGGGTTACCTGCGCGACGCCATCGAGTCGACCGACATCACGAGCACGTTCGCCGGATTGCGTCCGCTGGTCGCGCACGGCGCGCGCGGCGAGACGAAGACGCTGTCGCGCGAGCACACGATCGTGATCGAGCACAGCAACCTCGTCACCGTGACTGGCGGCAAGTGGACCACCTATCGTCGCATGGCATTTGATGCGCTCGAGCAGGCCACTCGGCGGCGCCTGCTCGAGCCCAGAAGCTGCGCGACCGCGTCGCTGCGGATCGATGTCGATCCGACGCTGGAAGCTGCACGCAACGCCGCCGAGGGGCAGGGTTCCAGCGACGCATCAGCAGTGCTGCGCTATCGGGACCTGGCCGCTACGCATGAGCAGGCCCGCACGCCGCGGGATGTGCTCGACCGGCGGCTCCGGATCGGGCTGGTCGATCGTCGAGCGGCGGCCGCGCTATCGGCCGTGCTTGATCAATGAAGCGTGCTTGCGCCGTTTGATGACCGTCACGCCGATGCGCGATGGGTCGGAAGCGAATCCAGGCGTGAGGTGTTGTTAGCGTGAATAGCGTGGGCAGGTTAGTAGGAGGAAGGTATGAATCGATGGATGCGATGGGTGGCCACGCCGCTGGCGGTTGGGGCCGTGTTGTCGGGTTGTACAACTGCGCCCAACCCGTTGATGGGTCCCGGGCACACGCCGGCCTACGCCGCCGGGTTCAATGATGGTTGCAAGAGCGGCAGGGCCTCAGTGTCTCCGGTGGACGGCTTCTATACCAGGGACGCGAAACGGTTCGAGTCCGACCCGCAATACGCAGAGGGGTGGAAGGCCGGGTTCCAGAAGTGCGCCGACGCCCAGACGCAGGAGAGCGCGTCCGGCAACGGTCGGTAGCGTTCAATCGAACAGGTCGGCTTCTTGAGGTCCGAGAAACCCCAAAAAAAGGCCGCTGCAAGCAGCGGCCTTGGCGTTGCAAGTCTCCTGGTCTAGAACAGGTGACGGATACCCAGTGCGAACTGCGCGCGGTCGATTATCTGCGAGGCCTGCGAGAGCTGCCCAGGCGTCAACCCTCCCGAGGTGACGGTGCCGTCCCACTCGCGCTGCGCGTAGCCGACGTACAGGTTGGTACGACGCGAGAACGGATAGCTGTAACCGATGCCCCAGACGCTGTAGTCGGGCTCGAGTTCCGCGAGGGTGGTCGGGCTGATGATGTTCTTCGCATCCGAGTACTGGTACGAGCCCAACAACTGCCCACCGAACAGCGGAATCGTCACGCCGAACATGTAGGCCTGGGCGTTGTAGCTGCCGATGCCCGTCGGGAAGAACGTACCGCCCGGGAAAACGCCGGTGGCACCGCCCACCGTTTGCGAAACGCTGATTTCGTCCTGGTCGGCGTACGCGGCGTGAATCTTCAGGAACTTGAAGTCGAACGTGCCACCGACCTGCAGCATCTTTTGGTCATCGCAGCCGTTGACGGTTCCAAGGCAGGGCGTGGCCGTCGTGGGGTCCGGATAGTCGATGATGTCATAGGTGGCCGCCAGGAACAGCGGACCCCAGGTCCAGTTGGCACCGAGGTTGACCGCCGAGCTGTTGGAACCCTGCGGCGCGGTTTCCGCCCCATTGACGTTGAACGAATACTGCGCGGCGAACTTGAAGCCGGCCCAGGTCGGCGAGGCCCAGATGATCGAGTTGTCTTCACGCAGCGTCGACGACGGGATGAAGGTCGAACCCAGCGATGCGAGACCCCAACCGGTGCCGAACGGGTCGACGTTGCCGAACAGGTCGAACGCGCCGGTGCCCGAAGATGGTGTGGCAATGCGGCCCAGCGCAAACGTGCCGAAGCGGTTGTGCTGCAGGCCGCCCCACGCCTGGCGACCGAACAGGCGGCCGCCCTGTAGCGACATGCCGGTGGAGACGTCGAAGCCCATTTCAAGCGTAAACACCGCGTTCCAGTTTCTGCCCAGCGCTTCCGAGCCGCGGAAGCCGAGACGGCTGCCCGACTGGTAGCCGCTTTCGACGCCCCAGACGCTCTCCTGCACCCAGTCGGGTAACGCGGTCGTGCCCCTGTTGACGCCGAACTCGTTCCACTGCACGCCAATGTCAACGATGCCGTACAGCGTCACGCTCGACTGCGCAGACGCGGCGCTGGACAGCGCGCCGAGCACCGCCAGTGCCATTAGACTTTTTTTCATTCCAAGCTCTCCTAGCTAGTGATGGAAATTCTTCGGCCCGCTGGCTTTGGACGGCGCCGCGCGCCATTGAATTACTTCCCCGGAGGAAGCTGCAGGGGATTGTTTCAGAGGGGGAAGGTCAAGGCAAAGCTTCCGGCTCAAAACACCCTGAATCGGTAGGGCCCTGTTGCCACACTGCAACAAAAAAGGGGCGCCGAGAGAGCCGCCCCTTTTTGCATGGCGAAACGATCAGAAAGCGTGGCGCATGCCCAGCTGGTACGCCGGCCGTGTCCGCGCCGAACTCGGTCGCAAAGCCGGAGGTGTAGCCCGCCGAGCTGGGGGTCAGGCGGCCCTGGTCTTTGTTGGCCATGAACGCCACCGTCGCGTAGAGCGAGGTCCGCGGCGACCATTGGTACGAGTAGGCCACGCCGTAGTGATTGACGATGGCGTCCTGTGTCGCCCACACCGAGCGTGAATCGTCCTTCGCGTAGTTGTAGACGGCGTACAGCGTGTTCCTCGGCATGAACTGCCACGACGCACCGAGGTGGTAGGCCTTCGTATCGTAGCCCCCGACCAGGCCGCGCATCGTGTCGAAGTCGAATGCCTGGAGTTGCAGGCTCCCTAACGCCGTGGCGATTGCAACAAGGTTGCCGCCAGTGGCAACCAGCAGGTTCTGGAGGTCCAGCGGAGTCAGCATCGGATTTTCGTTCTGGCGCTGGACGTACTGGCCGTAGATCTTGAAGTTGCCGAGGCCGACCCACGCGCCGGCGTTGAACATGATCAGGCCGTCTTTTTTCTCCGGAGTGCCGGCGGCCTGCGTTGCGTAGGGCACCGTGTAGTTGAAGTTGTAGCCCGCACCCACGCCCCAGTTGGGCGCGTTGTACATGAGGTTCAGGCCCCAGAAGTCATCACCGCTCACCGGCGGCGTCGTCCGCTCGTTGCGCGCCGAGGCAGGAGACTCGCCGCCGCCGAAGCTGTACATCGCCGACGCGCTGAAGCCCTTCAACTCGGCCCGATACTGGATCGCGTTGTTCATGCGGATGCCGGGAGTGTTGTAGCCCTGCCCGAACGACAGCGCCGACGCATCGCCCATTGCGTTGAACCGGTTCAGCACTTCGTAGCCGGGTGTGTACTGCCGACCGAGCAACACCGCGCCGTAGGGAGTGACCATGCCGACGAACGCCTGACGGTCGAAGATGGCCCCGGCGCTGTTGATCGTCGTGATGGCCTGCAGCAGCGTGTTGTTGAGGGCGTTCAGCCCACCGAGGATGCCCTGGTAGGTGGGACTGGTCGGCGGCAAAGTGGCGATCGCCGTTCCGGGCACGACGGTCACGCCGGGACACACCGGAGGCGTGGTCGCGCCGGACAGTCGGCACCAGAACACGGACTCGTTGTAGGTGACCGAACCTGTATCGAGCGAAAAACGGCCTTCGAGCGTGAAGATCGCGCTGTAGCCGCCGCCCAGGTTTTCACTGCCGCGAACGCCGAAGCGGTTGCCCGACCACATTCCGGACCCCTGCGGCCTGTACACCGTCGTGCTGCCCGCATCCAGCACCTCGAAGCCGGCGTCGAGGATGCCGTAGACGGTGACGCTGCTCTGTGCATACGCCGCAGGAAACGCGAATGCGAGCGCGATGGCGACCAGGCTCTTCCGCATCTGAAGTCTCCGTGTCTCTTTTTTTTTGAGCAGAGTTCCGAGCCGCAGAGCAGTGCCTGCCCGGCAGCAAACGGGTGGAGAATAGCGCCGGCAATCCGCCGACATTGAGCGTTTCTCACGTCCGTGTGCATCGGCGTTTCATTTCCGCAACAGCATGAGCCGCGCACTGACCTTCTCTGACCTCTTGCTGGCCGCGCTGGACCGCGCGCTGCGCACCGTCGCTGCGCGGCCCACAACCTCTGCGCCCGACCCGGCCGCGAGCGCGCAAGACGACGAGCTATCGGCTTCCGAGCGCCGGCAATCGGCCGCGCTGATGCGCGTCAACCATGTCGGCGAGGTGTGCGCGCAGGCCCTCTACGACGCGCAGGCACTCGCCACGCAAAATCCGGAGCTGCGCAGTCTGTTCGAACGCGCTTCCAGCGAGGAAGCGGATCACCTTGCCTGGACTCAGGCGCGAATCGAGGAACTCGGTGGTCGCACTAGTTTGCTCAACCCGTTGTGGTATGGCGGTGCGTTTGCGATTGGCGTCCTTGCCGCGCGGACCGGCGATCCGCTGAGCCTTGGCTTTATGGCCGAAACCGAGCGGCAGGTCGAACAGCACCTCGCCGGGCATCTCGAGCGGCTGCCCGAGGGCGATCAGCGTTCGCGCGCAATTGTCGAGCGGATGAAGGAGGACGAGGCCAAGCATGCCGAAAGCGCGCTCGGACAAGGGCGGTTTTCCGCTGCCTCTTCCGGCCCGCTGGGCAATGCGCCTCGCCGCCAAGGTGATGACGACCACGGCGCATCACATCTGAAGTCGCTCGCGCGCGCGTTGATCGGTCAGATTTGCTCTACGACGGTCTCATGGGTGATCTTTGCCGTGGCCGCAAGCATCGCTGTCGCAGAGCAGTACTTCTCGTGCGAAAGCGCCACGGCACGCTCGACGGCAGCGGGATCGAGTTTTTCGCCCCGCACGGTGAAGCGAAAGGCGATCGAGGTGAACACCTTGGGGTCGGTCGGGGCTCGCTCCGCTTGCAGACTGACCTCACAGGTTCTCACCCGGTGGCGTCCGCGCTTGAGGATCAGCACGACGTCGTAGGCGGTGCACGCGCCGGTCCCGATCAGCACCATTTCCATCGGGCGCGGTGCCAGGTTCCGTCCGCCGCCGTCCGGCGAACCGTCCATGGGAACCAGGTGACCGCTGCCTGACTCCGCAACAAAGGTCATGCCTTCGCCCGTCCAGCGAACGACGCATTCCATCTGGGCCTCCTCCGTGTGGATCGCGACTACCTCGGGTCAATCTTTGTGCACTTGCGAGGGACTGCGAAAAACGCTTAAAATCCAAGGCTTTCCGCGCTCGGCCGGCGGTCCGCCATCGCAATCCCAAGTTCAGGACGTAGTGCTCATGAAAACCTATTCCGCCAAACCGCATGAGGTCAAGCGTGACTGGCTGCTGGTGGACGCCAAGGACAAGGTCCTGGGGCGGCTCGCCAGCCAGATCGCCCTACGACTGCGCGGCAAGCACAAGGCCGAATACACGCCCCACGTGGATACCGGCGACTACATCGTCGTCGTCAATGCGGCGGGCCTGAAGGTCACTGGCGCGAAGTTCGAAGACAAGAAGTATTACCGGCATACCGGACATCCGGGCGGCGTATACGAGACGAACTTCCGCAAGATGCAGGAACGCTTCCCCGGTCGTGCGCTACACCTCGCGGTACGCGGCATGCTGCCCAAGGGTCCGCTCGGATACGCGATGATCAAGAAGCTGAAGGTTTACAAGGACCAGCAGCATCCGCACAGCGCGCAGCAGCCCAAAGCACTCGACATCTGAGGACTTCATGATCGGCAACTACAACTACGGGACGGGTCGCCGCAAGAGTTCGGTGGCGCGCGTATTCATCAAGCGTGGCAAGGGCGCGATCGTCGTCAATGGTCGCCCGATCGAGCAGTACTTCTCGCGCGATACCGGCCGCATGATCGTGCGTCAGCCGCTTCAACTGACCAACCACGTCGAGACCTTCGACATTAGTGTCAACGTCACGGGCGGCGGTGAGTCGGGACAGGCAGGCGCGGTGCGCCACGGCATCACACGCGCGCTCATCGATTACGACTCCGCGCTGAAAGGCGTGCTTTCCGGCGCCGGGCTCGTGACGCGCGATGCGCGCGAAGTCGAGCGCAAGAAGGTCGGTCTGCGCAAGGCGCGCCGCCGTAAGCAGTTCTCGAAGCGCTGATCGATTTGTTCTGACGCGGCGCGATCGCGCATCCCGCGATCGCGCTTCAGCCTTCAGAGTGCCCCGTTTCGCGGGATATCGAGCGCGCAATTCGAGGGCTCGATGCCGCCAATGGGCACCTATACTTTTTGCGACTAACAACGCCATTGGCGCCCGCCGGATGTGTTGGGCTGTTCGGGCACTTTTTTGATCGCGGGCACCTCGCGGTGCCATCGTAGCTCCCGCCCCTCGATGAAGTGGAAGTTGTGGTTGCGCAACCTGTCAGTGAGCGCGCCTCGCGTGGCCGTTCGCAGTCAGTTGCCATGGGCGGCGCGGGCGGCACTCGCGATGATTGCCGCAGCACTCGGCATCCTTGGATTGGTGACGGTCTACAACTACGGGCGCAGTCTCGGGGCTCCGGATCGCGGCGATATGCAGGGTGAGCTCGACCAAGTCCGCCAGCAGCTTCGATTCGCCGTGAGTGAGCGGGAACGCTATGCCGCGGCGGCTGTCCTGTCTGAGAACCAGTTGAAGGTGGAGCGTGCCGCCCAGGAGCAGCTGGGGCAGCAGATCAAGGTGCTCGAGTCCGACAATGCGCGGCTGAAGAGCGATCTGGCGTTCTTCGAGAGCCTCTTGCCGACCCCTGCGGGTTCGCGCGACGTGGTGATCCGCAGCTTCAGGCTGCAGCCAGATGCCGATGACCGGACGCTGCGATATCGGCTGCTCGTTCAGCAGAACGGCCGCCCCGATAAGGACTTCATCGGTGCGATTGGGCTCAAGGTGACTCTTCAGCAGGACGGGCGGCCGACCACGATTCAGCTTCCGGATACTGCGCAGGCGGTCGCCGGACCCGCGCCTCTGGCATTTCGCCACTATCAGCGAGTCGAGGGGACGTTTACCGTTCCGATCGGGGCGATCGTTCAGTCGGTCCAAGTTTCGATCCATTCCGGCGGCCAGCTGCGGGCGCAGCAGACGTTCACGATGTAGGGAGGAAAGTATGTTCGGAGCCAAGCGAGCAATACCGAAGACGATCGGCACGCTGGTAGGGACGGGCACGACGATCGAAGGCACGGTGTCATACGCCGGCGGCCTGCGAATTGACGGCACGGTCAAAGGCGACGTGCGTTGCGTCAACGGCGATCCGGCATGGTGATCGTCAGCGAACTCGGCAACGTGATCGGTGAAGTCCACGCCGCTCACCTGGTGGTTTCAGGCAAGATCGAACGGACCGATTTACGTGTCCGATGCGCTCGAACTTCAGCCGAAGGCGCGTGTCTGCGGAGACGTGCACTACCGGGCGCTGGAAATCCATCATGGAGCCGTGGTCGAGGGCCGCTTGATCCACGACGTGACCGGATCGCGCGGCCGGCATTGAAACTGGCGACTAGCGGCCCAACGTCCGAAACAGCCTGATCGCGGCTATTTCTGCGCCTGACCGATGGCTCGGACGTCGCCTATAATGGCCTGCATTTTGAGCCCTACGTCGAGTGGAGTAAGAAATGAACGCTGCTGTCGAGATGCCCGCCCCGCTGCTGTTCACCGATGCGGCTGCGTCGAAGGTGAAAGCGCTGATCGACGAGGAGGGCAATCCGGAACTGAAGCTGCGCGTTTTCGTGCAGGGAGGCGGCTGCTCTGGCTTCCAGTACGGTTTCACGTTCGACGAAGTCGTCAATGAAGACGACGCGACGATGGAAAAAAATGGCGTGACTTTGCTGATCGATTCGATGAGCTACCAGTATCTGGTCGGCGCCGAGATCGATTACAAAGAGGACCTCGAGGGTGCCCAGTTCGTGATTAAGAACCCGAACGCGACGACAACCTGCGGGTGCGGATCGTCGTTCTCGGCCTAGAGCTCTGCTGTTCGACACGAAGGGGCGCCTCTGGCGCCCCTTTTTGTTGCCGGCTCAGCGGGGATAGAGCGCGCCGAGTACGCGAGCACCGCGCGCGCCAGTGACCGTCAGGCAGATTGCCGGGCTCGCGTCGCACGCAACGGCGTGCGAGCCAGGCGAACGCCAGCGCCTCGACCTGCTCGTGCGCAATGCCGAGGGTATCGCGACAAGCGGACACGCCCGCGGTGCACGTGCACTGCGCGGGCGCGCATCAGCTTCGATTGCGCGCGCCGCCGCCGCAGACGACGACATCGCGGGCGGCGTCGCACCAGCGGCCGATCGCGTCTGCGATCACAGCGCGCCGTGAACTCGGTCAACGTGCGCTGCACGTCGGCCGCCGGGCGAGCATTGCCGATCCCTTCAGCTTCGCGTCCAGCCAGTGTCGGAAAAGAGTTCCCGGCCGGTGCTCTTCGGCGGTGCGGCCTGCAGAGGAACGGCTCGTCGAGCAGCTGCGCAGCAACTGCGCGTCAACACCGTGACCGCGACTGCGCGAACGCGCCGCCGCGATCAAACGGCTGCCCAAGGTGGCGCGCCGCATGCAGGTCGAGCAGAACGTTGCCGGGCCGCAGTCGAAACCAGGTGGGCGCCATGCCATCTGCCGTGCAGGAACTGACGTTGCTGATGCCGCCGATGTTGACCACGACGCGCGGCGCTTCCGCCGCGAAGGCCGCCGCGTGGAATGCGGGCACCAGCGGCGCGCCCTGGCCGCCGGCTGCGATATCGCGACTGCGAAAATCTGCGATGACGTCGATGCCGGTCTGTCTCCGCCAGGAGCGCCGGCGCGTTCAGCTGCACCGAGTAGCCGGCTTCGGGCCGGTGCCGTATCGTCTGGCCGTGCGACGCCGATCGCGCGGATTTCGAGCCGCGATACGCCAGCACGATTCGAGCATCACTGATGCGCACCGCGCGTAGTGAGCTCGACCAGATCGCTGCGCGGCTGTGCCGAGCGTTCGATCTCGTTTTTCCGGGTGCGCTGAGAGCGAGCAACTCCTGCGCAATTCTGCGGTAAACGGGCGATGAACAATGCGCCAAGGTTCGCGGCGGGTGGCCCCGCCGAAATCAGCGAGGACAGCATCGACACCGTCAAGGCTGGTGCCCGACATCAGTCCGATGTGAAGAGTTCGGTGGGCGCGTCGCGGCGTGCGGCCGGGCATGCCGTCAGCGCGCTGTTGGATGCGACGCGGATGCGCTCGAGCAGGGCGAGCTGCTCGCGCAGCGGCGCAGCCGCGGCGGCCAGATCGCGTCGTGCTGCGACTCGGCGAGCGGCTCGGCGCGCCGGCAGTTCGGCGACCAGGGGGTTACCTGGTTGCCGCGGATCTTGACCTCGAAATGCAGATGCGGCCCGGTGGCCCAGCCGGTCTAGCCGACGAGTCCGACCAGATCGCCCTGTGCCACGCGGACGCCGTTGATGACGCCGCGCGCGAAGCTCTGCAGATGCGCGTACAGCGTCGAGTGCTGCTCGTCATGGCGGATCTCGACGACATTGCCGTAGCCGCGCTGCCAGCCGGCGAAATCAACGAGTGCCGGCGGCCACTGCTGCGCACCTTGGTGCCGGGCGGCGCCGAGTAATCGATACCGCGATGCGCCGCGTCGTAGCCGAACAGCGGATGCGTGCGGCTTTCGCTGAAGCCCGAGCTCAGCCGCGTGTACTCGAGCGGAGAGCGCAGGAACGCCCGCTTCATGTTGCGGCCGCCGTAGGCGTAGTAGCCGCCGTGCTTGCTGCCGTCGTCGAACCAGAACGCTTCGACGGCCTTGCCCTGATTGATGAACTCGACGGCCAGCAGCCGGCCCGGACGAAGGTACTCGCCACCGCGTACAGGCCTTCATAGATCACGCGGAAGCTGTCGCCGCGACGCAGGTTGCGGTGAAAATCGATCTCGCTTTCGAGCGCATCGATCATGCTGCTGCGCGATCGAGTCGGGGATGTCGGCGGCGTCGGCCGCTGCAAACAGCGAACACCTGGACTTCGCCGCTGCGCAGTTCGACCCGGCGCTCCAGATCGCCAGCGCTTCGGTGCTGCGACGCTGAAACCGGCCGCCGACTGCTCGTCGCGCTGCAGGGTCGTACCCGCGTGCTGGCGTTCGCCGCGGTCTCGTCGCCGCCGCTGAATGCACGCAACCAGCTCAGCCGGCCGCTCGCGTCGATCTCCGCCTGCACGAAGCGGCCGGGCGCGATGCGGACGAAGTCCTTCGCCGCCGGATCGGTGCGCAGGAAGCGCTGAGCCGCTTCGTCGTCGATCCCCATGCGTTGCATCAGCGCTCCGAATCGACTCGCCGCGCTGCACCCGCGCCTCGCGCAGATAAACCTCGGCCCGATCGGCAATCGCGCTGCAACTGGTCGTCGATCGCCGGGGCGTCGATCGCTTCGACCAGCGGTCGCGACTGCAGCGAGTCCAGTTCAAGAGCCACCGGCGCTGCGGCCAGCGCCGCCAGCGCCGCCGACAGCGGCAGCAGCGAAAAAACTATTCCCAGTTCAATGCGATTGCGCGTGCGCGCGGTCGAGCTGCTTCCAGCGTCGCGCGAGCAGGCGCGCGCCCAGACGGATGTCTCCGCTCAGGCACTTCAGGGGTTTGGATAGAATCTCGAAAGGCATCGGCCGGCTTTGGCAGCAAAAAGCGCACCGCTCAGTGCGCTTTTTTGTGTAGGTGGGAGTATATCGCGGCGCAGCGATGGGCTGCGCCAGATCGACCGGACATTGATGGAACCCGGACCGGCAAAAACCTACCCGATTACTCGGGAAATCGAGCAGGCCGTCGCGCTGATATTGCGCGGCTGCGATGAATTGCTGGTCGAATCGGAACTGGCACAGAAGCTCGCACGTTCGCAGGCGACGGGCCAGCCGCTGCGCTGCAAGCTCGGCCTCGATCCGACTGCGCCCGACATCCACCTCGGCCATACGGTGGTGCTGAACAAGCTGCGTCAGTTCCAGAACCTCGGGCACACGGTGATCTTCCTGATCGGGGATTTCACCGCGCTGATCGGCGACCCGTCGGGGCGTAATGCGATGCGGCCGCCGCTGTCGCACGAGGAGATCGAATCCAACGCCAAGACCTACTTCGAACAGGCCGCGCTGGTGCTCGATCGGGAGCGTACCGAGATCCGCTACAACTCGGAGTGGTCGGAGCCGCTCGGCGCTGCGGGGCTGATCAAGCTGGCCGCGCGGTACACGCTGGCGCGGCTGCTCGAGCGTGACGACTTTTCCAAGCGCTTTCGCGACAACTCGCCGATCGCGATGCACGAGTTGCTGTATCCGCTGATGCAGGGCTACGACTCGGTGGCGTTGCGCTCCGATATCGAACTCGGCGGCACCGACCAGAAGTTCAACCTGCTGGTCGGCCGCGAACTGCAGCGGCATTACGGCCAGGAGCCGCAGTGCGTGCTGACGATGCCGCTTCTCGAGGGACTGGACGGCGTCGAGAAGATGTCGAAGAGCAAAGAGCAACTACATCGGCATCACCGAAGCCACCCTTCGAGATGTTCGGTAAGGTGATGTCGATATCGGATCCGCTGATGTGGCGCTGGTACGACCTGCTGTCGATGCGCTCCAATGAGGACATCGCGCTGCTGAAGCGACAGGCGGACGAAGGCCGCAACCCGCGCGACATCAAGGTGCTGCTGGCGCGGGAGATCGTCGCGCGATTCCATTCGGAGCGCGCGGCCGACCTCGCCGAGTTCGAGTTCATGGCGCGTTTCCGGGCCGGAGCCGTGCCGAACGAGATGCCGGAAGTCACCCTGGCCGCCGACGGGCCAGACGGTCTGGGCATCGCCGCGATGCTGAAGGGTGCTGGCCTCGCGCCATCCAGCAGCGAAGCCGTTCGAAACATCGAGCAAGGTGGCGTGAAGATCGATGGAGTCAAGGTGGGTGATCGCGCGTTGCGGGTTGCCCGAGGCACTTACGTGGTGCAGGTTGGCAAGCGCAAGTGGGCGCGCGTGACGGTGGTCTAGCCTCCCAGCCCGCGCCGTCCGGACGGTCGTGCCCACTAGAATCGGCTCGATGATTGCACTGATACAGCGGGTGGCGCGGGCGCGCGTGCTGGTCGGCGGCGCGGAAATTGCCGGCATCGGTAGCGGAATCCTGGCGCTGGTGTGCGCCGAGCGCGGCGACGGCGCCGCCGAGGTCGAGGCGCTGGTGGACAAGCTGCGTCGGGTATCGTGTGTTTGCTGATGACGGCGGAAAGATGAACCTCAGCGTGCGCGATGTCGGGGCGGGCCTGCTGCTCGTGCCGCAGTTCACGCTGGCGGCCGATACGATGAGCGGATCGCGACCCAGTTTGAGCCCCGCCGCGCCGCCGGAGCTCGGTCAGCGTCTGTTCGAGCTCTTCGTCGAGCGGGCTCGCAGCGCAGCACGCGGGTGTCGTGAAATGCGGGCTCTTCGGTGCGCATATGCAGGTCGAACTCGTCAACGACGGACCGGTGACGTTCTGGTTGCAGGTCCGGCCACGGCAGGAGGCAAGGCAATGAAACTCTGGAGCGATTCGTTTCGCGACGGCGCTGCGATCCCGGCGGAGTTCGCGTTCTGCGTGATCGATGCCGCGCACCACGTCAAGCTGTCCGCCAACCGCAACCCGCATCTCGGGTGGAGCGATGCACCGGCGGACACCCGATCGTTCGTCGTGATCTGCCACGATCCGGATGTCCCGAGCCGGCCTGACGATCTGTTCAAGGAAGATCGCGAGGTGCCAGCTGACCTGCCTCGCGTCGACTTCTTCCACTGGGCGCTGGTCGACCTGCCGCCGACGGCGCGTGCGATCGAGGGCGGCAGCTATTCGAAGGACGTGACGCCGCGCGGCAAGAACGGACCGGCTTCGCTCAACGGCACGCGCCAGGCGGTCAACGACTACACCGGCTGGTTTGCGAACGACCACGACATGAGCGGCGACTACTTCGGGTACGACGGTCCGTGCCCGCCGTGGAACGACTCGATCGTGCATCGATATTTCTTCACGGTGTACGCGCTCGATATCGAGCGTGTGCCACTCGACGGCCACTTCACCGCGTCCGATGCCCTGAAGGCTATCGAGGGCCACATTCTGGCCAAGGCTGCGCTGCACGGAACCTACACGCTCAACCCCCGGCTCGCGTGACCTCGACAACGCTCCTGCTGATCCGCCATGGCGAGACCGCATGGAACGCCGAGCACCGTATCCAGGGCCAGCTCGACATTCCGTTGTCGGCCACCGGCATCCGGCAGGCGGCCCAGCTGGCAGAGCGGCTTGCCCTCGAACCGATCGATGCGGTCTATAGCAGCGATCTGTCGCGCGCAGCGCTGACGGCGGCGCCGGTCGGCGCGCGCTCGGGCCATGAGCTGCGGCTGGACGCGCGGCTGCGGGAACGTGATTTTGGCGTCTTCCAGGGCCTGACGCTGGACGAGATCGCTCATGCTCGTCCGCATGACTTCGAGCGCTGGCGGGCGCGCGAACTCGACTGGGCGATGCCCGGCGGCGAAAGCGCGCGTCAACTGCTGGAGCGAGTCAGCGCTGCGCTGACCGAAATCGTCGCCGAGCACCCGGGCGCAACGGTTGCGGTCGTCGCTCACGGCGGCGTGCTGGATGTGATTTACCGGCAGGCGCGCGCGCTCGCATGGGATGCACCGCGCCAGCATCAAATGCTGAATGCCAGCATCAACCGGGTGCACGCCGAAAGTCCGCCTCTTGCGATGCGGGTGGTCGACTGGGGCGACGTGAGCCACCTCGAGCTGGCACGCGACGAGTCCTTGTCCTGAGCAGGGCGGGTCGCCGCTGAATGGCAGGGGCCTGGCAGGTCACGACATTGAATACATGGACGAGACGCTGACGCTGGTCACGACGTTCGCGCTGAGCGCGGGCATCGGTCTGCTGATTGGCCTCGAGCGCGAACGCAAGCCGACGGCCAAGGCCGGCGTCAGGACCTTCGCGCTGATTGCCGTGCTCGGTTCGCTGGCCGGCCTGCTGTCCGACGCGACCGCCTCGGGGTGGGCGCTGGCGGCAGGGGCAGTCTGCATCACCGGCACGCTGGTCGCAGCGTATCTCACTGACCGCGCGTCGATTGCCGATGACTCGGGAACGACCACTGTCGTCGCCGCACTCGCCGCTTTCTTCCTCGGCGCCGCCAACTACTACGGGTATCGCGCGGTTGCCGTCGCACTCGGTGTCGGCATGACGGTGCTGCTGTACTTCAAGTCCGAGCTCGAAGGCTTCAGCCAGAAGCTGACCGGGCAAGACATCCGGTCGATGCTGCAGTTTGCCGTCCTGTCGGCGGTCATCCTGCCGTTGCTGCCGGACCAGTCATACGGACCGTACGGCGTCCTCAATCCGTACCAGGTGTGGCTGATGGTGGTGCTGGTCGCCGCCGTCAGCCTGGCGGGCTACGTGGCCTGGCGCCTGACGCTCAGCCGTCATGGCCTCATCCTCACCGGCGTTCTGGGCGGAGTCGTCTCGAGCACCGCCACCACGCTCGTCTATGCGCGCCACGTTGGCGCCGGCACGCAGCCACTGGCCGCGGCACTGCTCGTGATATTGCTTGCCAATGCGACGATGCTGGTACGTGTACTGGTGCTGGTTGCCGCGGTGTCGCCGGCTTCCTTGCCGCACGCAATGGTGGTGACGGTCCCGGCATTGCTGGCGGCGCTGGCTGGCGTCGTGCTTCGATGGAAGAAGGCTGCCACTGCGCCGGCAGCGGAGAAGGCGGCGTTCCGCAATCCGACGCAGCTTCGCACCGCGCTTGGCTTTGGCGCGATCTATGCCGTCGTCCTGCTGCTGACGGCCTGGGCCAACGATGTCCTGGGTTCACGCGGTGTGCTTGCGCTGGCCGCGGTGTCAGGCTTGACCGACGTTGATGCCATCACGTTGTCCTCGATGCGACTGCTCGCTGGCGGGTCGCTCGAGGCACTGACGGCCATGACGGCCCTGGGTCTGGCGGTCGGCTCAAATCTCGTGTTCAAGGCGGCGGTCGCTGCCGCCGCCGGCGGCCGCGAACTGCGCAGGCCGGTGCTGCTGGCTTTCAGCGGGCCACTGCTCGGCGTGGCGCTCGGAATCTGGGCCTTGCACGCACTGGCATAATTTCTCCGCCATCCCGTTCCGCGTGACTGGCGAAGGGTGAGTACACCCGGGGAGCGCGGAAGATCTGCTACTCGCGTAGCTGCCGTTCGCCTGGGCAGGGTTCTTGTACACACTTGCAATTGACGCGAGGGCCCATGTTCAAACGCAGCACGCACACGATCGATGCGGTCGACCCCGAGATTTCGGGCCGCCATCCGGCAGGAGAACACCCGGCAGGAACAGCATATCGAGCTGATCGCCTCCGAAAACTACGCCAGCCCGGCGGTGATGGCGGCCCAGGGGACGCAGCTCACCAACAAGTACGCGGAGGGCTATCCGGGCAAGCGCTATTACGGCGGCTGCGAATACGTGGACATCGCGGAAACGCTTGCACTGACGCGGCTGAAGGAGCTGTTCGGACTTCCGACCATCGAGATCGCCGCCAACGTCCAGCCGCATTCGGGCGCGCAGGCCAACGAAGCCGTGTTCCTCGCGCTGCTCAGTCCTGGCGACACCATCATGGGGATGAGCCTCGCCGAAGGCGGACACCTGACGCACGGCATGCCGCTCAACATCAGCGGCAAATGGTTCAAGGTGGTGAGCTACGGTCTGAACGAGGCGGAGGAGATCGACTACGACGCGATGGAAAGCCTCGCCCATCAGCACCGGCCGAAGCTGATCATCGCGGGCGCGTCGGCGTACTCGCTGAGGATCGACTTCGCTCGCTTTGCCCGAGTCACACGCGACATCGACGCACACCTGATGGTCGACATGGCGCACTACGCCGGGCTGATCGCGGCCGGCGTGTATCCCAGCCCGGTCCCGCATGCCGATGTGATCACGTCGACCACCCACAAGACCCTGCGCGGACCGCGTGGCGGCCTGATCCTGATGAAGCCGCACCTCGAAAAGGCCATCAATTCCGCGGTGTTCCCCGGTCTGCAGGGCGGCCCGTTGATGCACGTGATCGCCTCCAAAGCGGTGGCATTCAAGGAAGCGTTGCAGCCCGACTTCAAGGCATACCAGCAGCAGGTGCTCGCCAACGCCCGACACGATGGCCGAGGCGCTGGTCCGGCGCGGCCTGCGAATCGTCTCCGGCCGCACCGAGAGCCACCTGATGCTGGTCGACTTGCGCGCCAAGAAGATCACCGGCAAGGAGGCCGAGGCAGTCCTCGGCCAGGCGCACATCACGATCAACAAGAACGCGATTCCCAAGGATCCGGAAAAGCCGATGGTCACCAGCGGAATCCGGTTGGGATCGCCGGCGATGACCACACGGGGCTTCAGGGAGGCGGAATCCGAGCAGGTCGCGAACCTGATCGCCGACGTTCTCGATGCTCCACACGACGCTGCTGTCCTGACCCGCGTCCGGAACGCGGTCGGCGAGCTGACCGCGCGTTTCCCGGTTTACGGTGCATGAGTTCGTCTTGCGCTGACGTCAGCGGTGCCCGTCCAATGAACTTACCCGCCCCGTCGTCGTTGACTTCGGGCCGGGCGCCCGGCCGCCCGAAGCCCGGCCCGCTGATCAAGCTCGAGCGAGTGCACGTGCGGCCCGCAGGGCCGCGTACACGAGGGAGACCTTTATGAAGTGCCCCTTCTGCCAGCACGCCGACACGCAGGTGATCGACTCGCGGGCATCCGATGAGGGCGCGACGATCCGTCGACGGCGCAAGTGCCTGTCGTGCGACAAGCGCTTCACGACCTACGAGCGAGTCGAACTGGCGATGCCGACCATCATCAAGCGCGGCGGCGGACGGGCCGACTATGACCGCGACAAGCTGCGCGCCAGCATGCAACTGTCGCTGCGCAAGCGGCCCGTGCCGCGCGAGGCGGTCGACGATGCCATCGCCCGCATCGAGGACAAGCTGCTGTCGTCCGCACAGCGCGAGGTGAAGAGCGAGAAGCTGGGCGAACTGGTGATGCGCGAGCTCAAGCGGCTCGACAAAGTGGCGTACATCCGCTTCGCCTCGGTTTACCGCAGCTTCGAGGATGCCGACGAGTTTGCCGAAGTGGTGCGCGAGGTGCAGCCGGCCCGCCGGACCCGGCGGCGCGCGGCGCGTTGACATGGGGGCTTGAAACTCCCGAGGGCGATCCCGATCTGATTGGATATGGCAGGCACACGGCCTGTCCGCAAACATCAATCATCAGTCGGAGGCACCTCATGAACCAACTTGCTCTGCGACGCGGCGATCCGTTTGGCTCGCTGGTCGACGATTTATTCAGCGATTTCTTCCAGCGCTCGGGCTTCCCCAGCTTCCTTCCCGCGGTCGGCGGTGACAGCACGGTCGGCCCGGCGCGCATGGACGTCATTGATAAGGGTGACAAGTACGAGATCAAGGTCGACCTGCCCGGAGTCGGCAAGGACGACATCAACGTCTCGGTCGAAGGCGCCCGCGTGGCGATCCAGGCCGAAAGCTCGCAAGGAGCGCGAGACCAAGGACGGCGAGCGCGTGCTCCACAGCGAGCGCACGGTGACCAGCTACGCGCGCAACTTCGAGCTGCCCGCCGAAGTGACCGAAGACGGGGCCGATGCCCGCTTCGAGAATGGCGTGCTGACGCTGACGCTGCCGAAGCGGGCTCCACAGACCAGCCGGAAGCTGACGATCAATTGAGCCACTGAGGACCCTCTGAGGCGTCGAAGCGCGGCACGGCGCAACACCGTGCCGCGGACGCCAAGGCCGCTGCTCCCACAGCGGCCTTTTTTCTACGAGCTGCAGGCGGGCGCCGATCCAGCGAACGTCCGTAGAATCCCCCGATGTGTTGCTCGCGACGCTCCTGGACTGCGGCTGTGGTCGCGCTGGCGCTGGCCGTGCTTTCGCCAGCGGCGATATCCGCTTCGCTCGGGCAGAAGTTGCTGGGTGGAAGCTCGTCCGCCAAGGCCGATAAGTCCGACAAGGCCGTCGGGTCCGGCTCGCTCGCAACACCTGAGCGACGGGCCGAACTCGAAAAGCGCTGTCAGCCGCGCAGCAGGCGGTCGAAGCCGAGCGTGCCGGCCGGTATCCGATACCCGCGGGCGCAACACCGACGCAGGTCGCCGAACTGGGCTGGCTGCTGCAGCGCTTCCCGCTGCTGCTGCAGAACCAGATCGACATGCTGGGAGAAATCGAGTCCGCGCGTGCGAATCGTGCCTCGGCCGAAGAGGCACTCGCTAACTTGGAAGGGTCCGGCGAACCCGGGCCCGTACACGCTGACGCAGGTCGACCGGGCGCTCGATCAGCTCGATGCGGAGCGCATGCGGCTGCAATTCGTACCATTCGGTCGCCACGCTGCAGCAGGACGAGCTGCTGCGCGTCGAGGAAATGCTGAAACGCAGCCAGGCCGCCGGACGACTGGCCCTCGAACGTGCGACGGACGGCGCCAAGGCGCCGCTGGAACTGGCGCGGCTGCGGACGCGACGCTTCAGCGAAGGCTTGCAGTTGATCCAGTTGCAGGGCGAATTGAACGGCGAGCTGACGCACGCCGCGCAAGCGCGGGTCGCACTTTTCGAAAAGCAGGTGGCGGCCTTTTCGGCCGACTATCGCTTCGACGCGCCGGAACTCGAGCGCGTGCTCAAGGGGCTGCAGTCGCAGCAGCTTGTGCTCGAGCGCCGGATCGAGGAGGCGAACGACGCGCGCGGCCGCGCCCTCGCAGAACGCGACCAGGTGCGCCGCGCCATCGAATCGGATCCGAAGCCGGCGACGGTCGGCGAGGTTCGTCGACGCGCCGAGCAGCAGGCCAGGCTGGAGGCGGCCGATCTGACGCTCGATGCCCTGCGCATGCAACTGAACGCGCTGAATACGCTGCGCGCGCTGGCGCCGCTCGCCACCGAGGCCTGGCGCCAGCGCTATGCAGCGCTCAGCGGCCCCGATGCCGACACGCGGCGCGCGGCGGAAAAGACGCTGACGACGATGCTCTCGCGCGTCGACACGCTGAAGTCGTACGCCGCCGACCTCGGCACCCTGGCCGACGCGGCGCTGCAGGACCAACAGCGCCGCGTCGAAGTACTCGACGAGAGCGCCCCCGGCAGGCGCTACCACATGGCCGCACTCGACGCTCTGCAACGCGCGGACAGTGCAGTCGGCGAAGTCCAGGCGGTGGCGCAACGGCTGGCCACGGCGCAGAGCCGCTGGAAGCGCGAGCGGTCCGAACTCGGAGATCGCCGCAGCGTCGGCCGAGCGTTTCGCCGACTTCCGCGCTCGCTCGAGTGAACTCGCCGGCTCGCTGTGGAATTTCGAACTGTTCGCCGTCGAGGACACGGTCGACATCGGCGGCAAGCCGACCACGCTGTCGCGCGGCGTGACGGTCGGCAAGAGCATCGGCGCGCTGCTCGATATTCGTCGTCGGCTACTGGATCGTCGGCCTGTTCGCCAGACGTGCGCAGCGGATCGTCGTGCAGCCGTTTCGAGGTCAGCGAGGCGCAGGCGAAAGTGCTGCGCCGCTGGATCATGATGCTGGCCGGATTTGCGCTGCTGGTGGTGACGCTCAATCTCGCGCGCATACCGCTGACCGTCTTCGCGTTCATGGGCGGCGCGCTCGCGATCGGCGTCGGCTTCGGCACGCAGACTCTGCTGCGCAACCTGATCAGCGGCGTCATCCTGCTCTTCGAACGCAAGATCAGGGTCGGCGACATCGTCGACGTCGAGGGCGTGCAGGGAATCGTGACGGCGGTCGACATCCGCTCGACCACGGTGCGACAGTTCGACGGCATCGAGACGATGCTGCCGAATTCGCTGCTGCTCGAGCAGAAGGTCACCAACTGGACCGGCGAGTCGCCGACCATGCGGCGCGTCGATCAAGGTGGGCGTCGCCTACGGATCGCCGACGCGCAAGGTGGCCGACATCCTGGAGGCGGTGGCCGCCGAGCACGGCCTGGTGATGAAGGATCCGAAGCCGTTGGTCATCTTCGAGGACTTCGGCGACAGCGCGCTCGTCTTCGCGCTGTACTTCTGGGTCGACGTGGTGAAGTCGAGCGGCATGCAGATCCAGAGCGACCTGCGATATATGCTGGAGAAGCGCTTTGCCGAGGCCGGCATCACCGTGGCGTTCCCGCAGCGGAACATCCATCTCGACAGCGAGCGTCCGCTGCAGATCGAAGTCGTGCCCGGCGCACCGGTCTCGCGCGCGGCCTGATGTACGGGGAATCCGATCACGAGTTCATGTCCCGCGCGCTGGCGCTGGCAGAGCGGTCACTGACCGACGCCACGCCCAATCCGCGCGTTGGCTGCATCATCGTCCGCGACGGGCGCGTGCTGGGCGAAGGCTGGACCCAGCCGCCCGGATCGAATCATGCCGAGATCGAGGCGCTGCTCGATGCCCGTCGCAACGCGCACGAAGTGAGGGGTGCCACCGTCTACGTGACGCTGGAGCCGTGCAGTCACTTCGGACGAACGCCGCCGTGCGCCACGGCGCTGATCGAGGCGCGCGTGGGTCGCGTGATCGCAGCGGTCGAGGACCCCAACCCGCAGGTCGCCGGCGGCGGCCTCGAGATGCTGCGCTCGGCAGGCATCGAGGTGCGATGTGGCTTGCTGGCGCAGGAGGCGGCGGAGCTCAACGTCGGGTTTTTCTCGCGCATGCAGCGCGGGCGCCCGTTCGTGCGCATGAAGATCGCAGCGAGCCTGGACGGCAAGACGGCGCTGGAAAACCGAGTCTCGCAGTGGATCACTTCGGAAGACGCCCGTCGCGACGCTCACGCGTGGCGCTCGCGCGCCTGCGCGGTGCTGACCGGCATTGGCACCGTGCAAACCGACAATCCGCGCCTCGACGTCCGATTGGTTGAAACGTCGCGCCAGCCGCTGCGCGTGGTGGTCGACAGCCGGCTCGAGGTCGATGCCGACGCGCGCATTTTCGAGGGCGAGGGCAAGGTGTTGGTGGCGACGGTGACGGCCCCGACGGCGGGTCGCGCCGACGCGCTGAAGTCGCGCGACGCGGAAGTGGTGGTCCTGCCGGATCAGGCAGGCAAAGTCGACCTCAAAGCGCTGATGAAGGAACTCGCGCGCCGTCACATCAACGAAGTGCATGTCGAGGCAGGCTTTCGCCTCAACGGTTCGCTGGTCAAGGCGGGCGTCGTCGACGAGTTGCTCGTCTACCTGGCGCCGATGCTGATCGGCGAAGCGCAGGGCATGCTGCACCTTCCCGCACTGTCCGACCTCGCGCACGCGCAGCGCCTCGAGTTTCGCGAAGTAGCCGCCATCGGCGGTGATGTGCGCCTGCGCGCGCGCATCGTCTGAACCATGTTCACGGGCCTTGTGCAGGGGATCGGGCGCATCGAGCGCGTCGAGCGGCTGCCCGACGGCGACGGCGTGCAGATCAGCGTCGACGCCGCCGACGTTCCGGGATTCGCCGCGCGGGTCGGCGACAGCATCGCGATCAACGGCGCCTGCATGACGGCGACCACGGTTGCCGGGTCGCGCTTCACGGCGGATGTCTCGCGCGAGAGCCTGCGCAGCACCGTCGGGCTCGACGCGGTCGGTGCGGTCAACATCGAGACCTCGATGCGGTTGGGCGACGCGATCGGCGGCCACCTAGTGACGGGGCACATCGACGGAATCGGGGTCGTGGTCCAGTTGAAGCCGGTGGGCGAATCGCGCGAACTCGTCATCCGCGCACCGAACGGTCTCGCGCGCTTTGTCGCACGCAAAGGGTCGATCGCAGTCAACGGCGTCAGCCTGACGGTCAACGAGGTTGCGGACACGGCCGACGGCTGCGATTTCTCGCTGAACCTGATTCCGCATACGTCCGCGGTGACTACGCTGGGTAGGCTTGCGCCGGGACACTCGGTGAATCTCGAAGTGGACCTGATCGCGCGCTACGTGGAGCGGATGCTGCCGCCGATGGCGTGAGCGGCCGGTGACGGACGCGATCGCCGGGTGGCTGCTCGCGCTGGCGATCGGAGCCTTGCTGGTCCCGCTAGCTGCGCGCGGCGGCCGCTCGGCCGCGGTCGGCTGCTGGGCGCTACTGCTGCTCTATGTCATCGCGCTCGCCGTCGCGGACTGGCTGCTCGATCCGCACTGGCGTCCGGCAGGGCCTGCCTTGGCAGCCCTCGCGGTGTGGCTGGCAATCCAGCCGCTGCGCTCGTTCGGATCGCTGACTGCCGAATCGATTGGCCTGGTGCCGTCGCGGCCAGGCAGTCTTCGGCTGGCTGCCATCGTGACGCTCGCCACGATCGCACTCAACCTGGTGGTGCTGGCGGGCCGCGGACTCGACCCGCTTGTTGTGTCGACGACCGCCGTGGTCGCTGCGATGGTCGCCGCGATCGTCGAGGAACTCGTGATGCGCGGTGTATTGCTGTCGCTGGCAGACCAGGCCATTCCGCCGCGCTGGCAACTTTGGGGTGCGCGCATCGGGCCGGGCGGGCTCCTGCTGACGGCGGCCTTCGTCGCGTTGCACGGCGCCCGCCCCGGCGTGCTGCTCGGCGTCGCGCCGGCAGCGCTGCTGTACCTGTGGCTGCGTGCTCGAACCGGCAGCCTGGTCGCACCGATCATCGCGCATCTGCTATGGAACCTGTCGGTCATCGCGCTTCAACGCTGACGCTCGGCACGCAGATCAGACGACTACAATCGGCAGCTTCAAGCGATGCAAGCCCGGAGGTTGCATGAGCGCTCTGTCGCTGGTCACCCCCCAGTCCGAACCAGCAGGCGCAATCGCGAGCGTTCCAGAAATCCTCGAGGAGCTGCGCAGCGGGCGGATCGTGGTGCTGGTCGATGACGAGGACCGCGAGAACGAGGGCGACCTGGTCTTCGCGGCGGATTTCGTCACGCCGGAGAAGATCAATTTCATGGCCAAGCATGCGCGCGGCCTGGTCTGCCTGACGCTGACTCAGGAACACGCTCAGCAGCTCGCGCTGCCGCCGATGGCACGCGTCAACGGTACCTTGCACGGAACGAATTTCACGGTGTCGATCGAGGCGGCCGAAGGCGTGACGACCGGCATTTCGGCGGCCGACCGCTCCCGTACGGTCTGGGTGGCGACACGCGCCACCGCGAAGCCGGGCGACATCGTCCAGCCGGGGCACGTGTTTCCCGTCGTGGCGCAGGCGGGCGGCGTGCTGATGCGCGCCGGTCACACCGAGGCGGGTTGCGACCTCACACAACTGGCGGGTCTGACACCGGCGGCCGTGATCTGCGAGATCATGAATGACGACGGGACGATGGCGCGACTGCCCGACCTCGTGCCGTTCGCCCGCGAACACGGGCTGAAGATCGGCACCATCGCCGATCTGATCCACTATCGGGCCGCGAACGAGTCGATCATCGAGCGGCGCGGCAGTCGGCGCGTGCAGCTGCCCGCCGGCGAGTTCGAACTGGTCTTCTATCGAGACAAGCCGAGCGGGTCGCCGCACATCGCGCTCGTCAAGGGAACCATCGATCCTGAGCGCGAGACGTTGGTGCGTGTGCACGAGCCAGTATCGGTGCTTGATTTCCTCGATGCCGGCGCGGTCACGCACTCCTGGCCGATCCCGCGTGCGCTCGCGACCATCGCGCAGGCTGACAGCGGCGTGCTGGTTCTGCTCAACTGTGCCGGGACCGCCGAAGCGTTGTTCGCGGCTTTCGATGCCGTGTCCGCGCCGGAGGTGGGTGACGAAGTGGCACGGCACGCGCGCATGGATCTGCGCACCTACGGCATTGGCGCGCAGATCCTGCGCGACCTCAACGTGCGTCGGATGAAGCTGCTTGCGCGGCCGCGCAAGATGCCGTCGATGGCCGGATTCGGCCTGCAGGCGACAGGGTTCATTGAGCACTGATCGATCGAATGCCGGTTATCACGACGAAGCCGAGTCGGCGCAAACGCTCGCGTACACTGCCTCGCCAGGAGGTTAGGGCCTGTTCACGCTGACCATTCGCAGCGCCACCCTTCGCGCATCCATCCGCATCGCGGCTCAACGCGTCTCCCGCATTTAGCGTGAACAGGCCCTAAATGGCGATCGACTACTACGCGCCCGATTTCGACGGTGCCGATCTACGCGTCGGCATCGTGCAGGCCCGATTCAACGAATGGGCCGGCCGCGCCCTGCAGGAGGCCTGCGTTAACGAGCTGATCACGCTGGGCGTCGACGAAGACGACATCACCCATCTGACGGTACCGGGCGCGCTCGAGATCCCGGTCGTGCTCGCCAGGCTGGCGGCCACTCAGGAATACGACGCGCTGATCGCACTCGGTTGCGTGATCCGCGGCGAGACCTACCATTTCGAGGTCGTATCCAATGAATCGGCGCGTGGCGTCGCCCAGGTGGCGCTCGACCACGGCGTGCCGGTCGCCAACGGCATCATCACGACCGAAGACGAAGAGCAGGCGCGGGCGCGCGTCGCCGAGAAAGGCCGCGATGCCGCGCGCGTCGCGGTCGAAATGGCTAATCTGCTTTTGGCGCTGGACGAACATGTCGACGAAGCGGCCGACCAATGATCCGGCGGTGGCCGAAGGTAGCAGGCCCGCGGGCCGCAGCGCTCGGCGTCGCGCACGCGAGCTCGCGGTGCAGGGCCTGTATCAATGGTTGGTCGGCGGACAGGATGTCGCCGCCATCGAAGGGCATCTGGCCGAATCGCGCGGGTCGGAACAGTTTGAGCAGCTGGCGAACCGGACCGATATGGCGCATTACCGCGAATTACTCAACGGCGCGATCGAGGGCGCCGACGCACTCCGCGCGGAGTTCGCGCCGCATCTCGATCGCGACGTCGGCGCACTGTCGCCGGTGGAACACGGCATCCTGCTGCTCGCGACCTACGAAATGAAGCATCGCAGCGAGATCCCCTACCGCGTGATCATCAATGAGGCAGTCGAACTGGCCAAGAGCTTCGGGGGAACCGAGGGCTTCAAGTACGTAAATGGCGTGCTGGACAAGGTCGCGGCCAGGCTGCGGCCCGCCGAAGTCGCGGCGCGCGCCTGACGGGCGGGCAGCTGGCGGGCCATGGCGGCGCAGCAGCAGCCTCTCGGCGAATTCGAACTGATCGCCCGGTACTTCAACCGGCCTGTACTGGACGCACCGGGTCTTGCGCTCGGCATCGGCGACGACTGCGCGCTGATCGACGGCGCGATCGGATTCCAATGGGCCATTACGACCGACATGCTGGTCGAAGGCGTGCACTTCCTGCCCGATGTCGACCCACAGTTCCTGGGGCACAAGGCGCTGGCGGTCAATTTGTCCGATCTTGCAGCGTGCGGCGCGACGCCGCGCTGCTACTTCCTCGCGCTGGCACTGCCGCGGGCCGACGAGGCTTGGCTCACGGCATTCACACGAGGCCTGCATGCGCTTGCGGATCGGCATTCCTGCGTGCTGGCGGGAGGCGACACGACGCGCGTCGACGCGGGCGTAACGGTCTCGATCACCGCCCTGGGCGAGGTGCCGCGCGGCAGCGGCGCTGTTGCGCTCCGGCGCCGTGCCGGGTGACGGCATCTGGGTTTCCGGCGTCCTGGGCGACGCTGCGCTGGGGTTGGCCTGGCTGAAGGGTCGGTTGCCACCGGGTGCGCCGGCCCCGAGCGAGGCCGTTCGACGCCTGCAGCGGCCGGCTCCGCGGGTGGAACTCGGTAAAAGCCTGTGCGGGCTCGCAACCAGCGCGATCGACGTTTCGGACGGCCTGGCCGGCGACCTTGGGCACATTTTGATGCGCTCCTCGGTGGGGGCTCGCATCGAGTGGTCAGCCATTCCCCGCTCGCCCGAAATGCACCGGCTCGACGAGGAACGGCAAAAGGACTTTGTGCTCGCCGGCGGCGATGACTATGAGTTGCTGTTCACCGCGCCAAGCGCTGCCGCCGACGCCGTGGCCGCCGCGGCGCGAGCCGCCGGGGTGTCCATCACGCGCATCGGAACCATCGTCGCCGACGCCGGACTGGTGGTCATCGGCTGCGACGGCCGGGCGGTGGACACGGCAGCCCGCGCGTTCGATCATTTCAGGTGATGAACGAGCCGTCACCCCCCGTGTGGGCTCCCGCGGCGCCCGCATCGGCCCCGGCGGGCGTCGCGAACGCCGCGCAACCTGGCTGGCGGTTCATGCTGTCGCATCCAGCGCACGGCGTGGCGCTCGGATTCGGCAGCGGCCTGCTGCGCCCGGGGCCCGGCACGTGGGGTACCCTGGCTGGGTGGATGGCCTTCGTCGCGCTGGACGGCTGGCTGACCGCCACCGGTTGGGCGGTCGTCATCGTTGGAGTCTTCCTGCTGGGTGCCGCGTGCGCGCAGCGCACCGGAACGGCGCTCGGCCGCCCGGATCACGGCGCCATCGTGATCGACGAGATCGTTGCGATCTGGATCGTGCTGCTGATGGCGCCCCCGACGCTGACCTGGCAGGCCATCGGCGTCGTCTTCTTCCGACTGTTCGACATCGCGAAGCCGCCGCCGATACGCGCGCTCGATCGACGCTGGAAAAACGGATTGGGCGTGATGGCCGACGACCTGCTCGCCGCGCTTTACACGTTGATCGCGCTGGCGATTTTGATGCGGGTACGGCATGACCGCCACCGCCAAGGGCCCTGGCGACGAGGGGGCGCCATGAGCACTCCCGCCGATCGCCTTGACCAGCTCGCGGCCGAACTTGGGCTGGCGTTGCGCAGCCAGCACCTGATGCTGGCAACGGCCGAGTCGTGCACGGCGGGTGGCGTCGCCTATGCGGTGACGCTGGCACCCGGATCCAGCCAGTGGTTCGATCGCGGCTTCATCAGCTACTCCAACGAGGCGAAGATACAGATGCTCGGAGTCGCGCCCGCGTACCTGCGGGATTTCGGCGCCGTCAGCGAACCGGTGGCGCGCGCGATGGCGCTTGGCGCGCTGACGCAGAGCAATGCCCAGGTCGCGCTGGCCGTGACCGGTATCGCGGGGCCGGACGGTGGCACGGTGTCCAAGCCGGTCGGCACCGTCTGCTTCGCCTGGGCGATCAGGCGCGACGCAACGCAGGCGGCGTGGGTCAAGACGGACACTCGCGCCCTGTCGGGCGAGCGCAGTGCGGTTCGCACAGAGAGCATCCTGGTAGCGCTCGAAACGCTCGTCGGGCTGCTAAAGCAGAGACAAGACGTGTAGCGAACGCCGATCGACGCACGGGCGGCACCCGTGGGCGTCGGCACCCACTGACCTCCTCAGCACATTCGCGATCGCGCCGCCATGTCGGACCTCTTCCCCGGTTTTGCCGTCGAACGGCGTGTCGTCAACGGCATCCGGATCAACGTGCGGCATGGCGGCCATGGGCCGCCGTTGCTGCTGATGCACGGATTCCAGCAGTCGCTGGTGATGCCGATCTGCGCGGCTACGGGGATTCGGACAAGCCGACCAGCGCGCCGGATCACGAGCCGTACAGCAAACGCGCGATGGCGCAGGACATGGTCGAACTGATGCAATCGTTCGGCCATGCAACTTTCTTTGTCTGCGGGCACGACCGCGGGGGACGCGTTGCACACCGGCTGGCACTGGAACACCCGCAACGGGTCGAGCGGCCGATGGTGCTCGGGCGCCGTTGGCCGGCGGGCACTACATCGCCGAAGAACTTCCGGAACGGCTGGTCGAGGAAATGTTCGCATTCTTCGTCCGAGCCTGATGCGATCGCCGATGCGGTCAGACCAATTGCACCGATTTCAGTTTGCTGACGCCGGAAACTGTGCCGGCATCAGCCTGCCCCGTCACTTCCTCAATGGCCGACCATGCCTACTGAAGTCTTCCTGCTGTTCTCGCTGATCCTGCTCAACGGGGTCTTTGCGATGTCCGAGATCGCGCTGGTTACGTCCCGTCGCGCTCGCCTCCAGGCGTTGGTGGAACAGGGCGATGCCGGCGCCGCGGCCGCGCTGGCGCTGAACGACGAGCCGACACGATTCCTGTCGACGCTCCAGGTTGGCATCACGTCAGTCGGCATCTTGAGCGGGATCGTCGGTGAGGCCGCGTTCGCGGCTCCGCTCGCCGACTGGCTGATCGGACTCGGCGCCGAGACCAAGACAGCACGACTCGGCGCGACGGCCCTGGTCGTCGTGGTCGTCACCTACTTTTCGGTCGTGCTTGGCGAACTGGTCCCGAAGCGGCTCGGGCAGATCTCGGCGGAAGCGATCGCGCGGCGAGTCGCGCGACCGATCGGCTGGCTGGCGCTGGCGGCCAAGCCTTTCGTCCGGCTGCTGTCGGGCTCGACCGACGTGCTGCTGCGGATGATGGGTGCCCGCACCGGCGCCGCCGCTGTTACCGAGGAAGAAATCCACGCGCTGATCCAGGAAGGGTCGGAGACCGGAGTCATCGACGAGCAGGAACGCGCCATGGTGCGCAACGTGTTCCGCCTCGACGACCGTCAGATCGCCTCGCTGATGACGCCGCGCTCGGAGATCGTCTATCTCGATCTGGAGGATTCGCTGGCCGACAACCTCAAGCGGGTACTCGAGATCGAGCACTCGCGCTTTCCGGTATGCCGCGGCGGGCTGCGCGACGTGATCGGCGTGGCCAGCGCGCGCCGGCTGCTGCAACAGGCGATTCACGGCGAGGTGCTCAACCTCGAACGCGCGGCCGAGCCGCCCGTCTATGTGCCGGAATCGCTGACGGGCATGGAACTGCTGGAGAACTTCCGCTCGAGTTCCGGCCACATGGCGCTGGTCGTCGACGAATACGGAGAGATCCAGGGCGTCGTGACTTCGCAGGACCTGTTCGAAGCGATCGCCGGCGAGTTCAAGCCGCAGCGCACCGAGGATGCGTGGGCGCTGCAGCGCGCCGACGGATCCTGGCTGCTGGACGGACTGATCCCGATCCCGGAACTCAAGGATCGACTGGACTTCGGCGCGGCACCCGAGGAGGAACTCGGACGCTACAACACGCTAGCGGGAATGGTGATGCTTCTGCTCGGGCGGGTCCCGGCAACCGGCGACATCGTCGAGTGGCACGGCTGGCGCTTCGAGATCGTCGACATGGACAAGCATCGCATCGACAAGGTGCTCGCTTCGCGTGCGGAATCCGCGGACAGTGACCGCGACGCCGTGGCGTCGGTGACGGCCGGCCGCTAGCGCCGCCGATGGCGGTTGATCTCGTCGCGGGTGGCGAGCGCCACCGCGCGGGCGCGCTCGGCGAAGTCCTCGCCGTTGCCGGCATACAGGATCGCGCGTGAGGAATTGATGACCATGCCGAACCCGTCGGCCGACTGGCCCGCGGCGACCGTCGCGGCGATGTCGCCGCCCTGCGCGCCGATCCCCGGCACCAGCAGCGGCAGTTCGCCCGCCACCGAGCGGACTGCCGCGAGCTCGGCGGGGTAGGTCGCGCCGACAACCAGACCGAGCTGGCCCTGGGTGTTCCACTCGTTGGCGACCAGCCGCGCAAGGCGCTGGTACAGCGGCTCGCCGCCCGCGTCCAGCATCTGCAGATCGGCGCCTCCCGGGTTGCTCGTACGGCATAGCAGGAACGCGCCGCGGTCCGCGTACGCGAGAAAGGGCTGGATCGAGTCGTAGCCCATATAGGGTGACAGCGTGACTGCGTCGGCGCCGTAGCGTTCGAATGCCTCGCGCGCGTAATGCTCGGCGGTCGCGCCGATATCGCCACGCTTCGCATCCAGGATCACCGGCACCGCCGGGTGTTGCTGACGGACATGATCGATCAACTTCTCGAGCTGCGATTCCGCACGCATCGAGGCAAAGTAGGCGATCTGTGGCTTGAACGCACACACCAGATCGCCGGTCGCGTCGACGATCTCACGGCAGAAGCGGAACACCGCATCACCCGCGTCGCGCAGATGCGGCGGAAACCGGGAACGATCCGGATCCAGGCCGACACAAAGCAAGCTATCGGCCGCGCGCCAGCGCGCCGCGAGCCTGCCGATAAAGCCTTTGACCGGGGTATTCATCGCGGTCGAATTTTACCCAGGCACCGCTGGCGGATTTCGCAGCGGGAACTACGCAGCGGCTGCTGCCGCAGTCTCGTCGCCCTCGACGGGCCCATCGTCGCTCCGATCGGCGGCAGTCGGAGCACGGCGGTGCAGCCACCACGCCGTCCCGACGATCGCCCCGGCCACGATCAGCCATCGCAGCAGGCGCGTGCGGCGCAATCGGGACACCCCCGCAACAAAAGTCGGGACCGCCCACGGCTGGCGCCGCGCAAAGCGCAGCAGCGTGACCAGCGCGCCCAGGAACTTGTTCCGGCGCAGGCTTAGCGCGCCGCGCAGGACCCGCGCTGCCACGGCACGCCCGCCGACGGCGCCGCCAGTCATTAGGCCGATCTGATGCACCAGCTGCGCGCGTTCAGCTGCCGCGCGGGCCAGCAGCAATTCGCGTCTCAGATCGTGCAATTCACGATCAGCCGGTGTCATCGCCGGACTCAACGAGGCGGCCGCGCAGGGCCGCATGGTCCTTCTGCAGTTCTGCGCGGGTCTGCGCCAGCAACGGCGGAGCGGCGGCGATTTCGCGGCGGACCGTGCGCAGCATCCCATAGGCCACCGCCGCATAGAGCGCCGTCAGCATGCCGAGGGCGAGCCCTCGTGGGCCTTCCCAGAAGATGGCTGCGACCAACAGCGACAGCGACAGCAGCGCGGCGAGCAGCAGCACGGCGGCTATCACCGCGAACACAAGCCAGCGGACGTAGCGGTCGCGCGCCTCGGCCAATTCGAGCGAGGCGAGTTCACCGCGAGTAACCAGCAGGGTCAGCGTGAGCGCGTAGATCTTCCGCAACGAGGCGGACCACGGCTCAGCGCGTTGCGTGCTGTCCGTCATCTGCTCTGCCGATAGCGGTTGGCTCAGCGACGGTTGATCATCAGCCCGAGCAGCACGCCGATGGCGCCGGCAATGCCGACTGCGGACCACGGGTGGACATGCACCCAGTTGTCAGTGGCTTTCGCCGCCGTCTTCGCCTGCTCGACCGCGCGGTGCTCGGCATCGCTCAGTTTGACCTTCGCTTTCGAGATCGCGGACTGCGCGCGGCGCCGCAACTCGGTGGCCTGTTCGCCGGTGGCCTGGGTGGCCTGGCGCAGCAGTTCTTCCGCATCGGCCAGGACGGTGTTCACATCGGTCATCAGCTTTTCCTTCGTGGCGTTTTCCATGTTTGCTCCTTCGGTGAACAATCTGCGCTCGCAGAAAGATGATCGTGTCGTCGCAGGATCAGCCGCTCACATACACCCAGTTCAGTAGATCGTCGAGCGCGCCCTGGGTGGCCGCGGCATTCGGGTGATTGACGAAGGCGACGACGACATAGCGACGGCCGCTGGCTGCCAGCACGTACCCCGCGATGGCGCGGCTGTCCGCGAGCAAGCCGGTCTTGATATGCGCGGAGCCCGCGGCGCCGAGGCGCTTGCGCATGGTTCCGTCAACTCCGACCAGCGGCAGCGACGACATGTACTCGGGCATCAGAGGAGTGGCAAAGGCGCCGGCCAGCAGGCGGGCCAGCCCCGCGGCCGTCAGACGTTCGACGCGCGACAACCCGGCACCGTTTTCGAGCACGAAATCGCGCCGGTCCAGCCCCTTGGACAGCAGCCAGTCGCCGACTACGCGTTGCGCGCGCTCCGCGCTGGCCGGCAGCTTGGTGCCCTCGGCGCCGAGCGTGAGGAAGAGCTGGCGTGCCATCACGTTGTTGCTGTACTTGTTGATGTTGCGGATGACATCGGCGAGCGGCTCGGACTCGTGCTGCGCGAGCCGCTTTGCATCTACCGGAGCGGCGCCGTCGCGCGCACGCCCGCGCCAGGTTCCGCCGCTGGCCTGCCACAGCGAGCGGAAGACCGCCTCGAAATACGAAGTGGCATTCAGCAAGCTGACGTGCCAAACGCGGTCACCGCATGCCAACGGGAAGGCACCTCGGAACTGCGGCCGCATCGGATCGCTGAAGTCGCCTGCCAGCCGGGCGCGCCAGTCGTTACAGGGGCCGTCGACGGCGCGGACGGTCGCCGGCACGGTCATACCGGACAGGCTGGGCACGGCGAAGACGCGGACCTGACGCGGGTCCGCATCAGGCACGAAGTGGAAGCTGACGCTCTTGTAGTTGAGCAGCAGCGCATCGGGTCCGGCGTTGTACGGGCGCAGTAGTTCGCCGTCGAAGGCGCCCGGGTCGTGGGCGACCGGCTCGAAGGCCGCGCGATCGAGCACAACGTCGCCGCGGATTTCGGCGAGGCCGATGCCGCGCAGACGCTGCACCAGCAGCCACAGGTGCTCGACCACCAGTCGCGGGTCGCCAGAGCCGCGCAGGTAGAGGTTTCCGTCGAGTACGCCGTTAATCACTGAAGCCAGCGACAGCGCCTCGGTGCGCCAGACGTACTGCGGGCCGAGCAGTTCCAGACCGGCCAGCGTGGTGACCAGCTTCATCGTCGAAGCCGGATTCATCGGCAGGTTGTCATTGTGGGCGAGAGCCAGCCCGTTGCCGGCGAGCGGCACGACGCTTACACCGACCGCCGTCGGCGGCACACCCGCCGTTTTCAGGCCGGCAGCGACGGGGTCGGGCAGCGCCGCTAAGGGGCGTGGAACTTGTCCGGCCACGGGGGCGAAAAGCGTCGCCACCAGCGCGATGCCGAAGAGAACGTGCAGCGCCGACGAAAACCGCATCGGTTCTCCGTCCCTCCTCGCCTTGACAGGTCGCGGGGCTAGTTCGTTCGTTCGATAGACCCGCCTTTCGAGGCTCAGTAGCCTGCAAAGGCTGCGGCCAATGCTTCGATGCAGCGTCCGTCTTGCGCGCGCGCTCGCAAGCAGCTCGGGATCCGCAATGAACTCAGTCTCCGCCATCAGGACCAGAAGCTTACTGGCTGCCGTCGCAGCCGCGCTGACGCTGGTCGCGTGCGGCGGCGGAGGCGGCGGTGGCGATGTGACGACGCCTGCACCGACAGGGGCTGCAACGGGCACGATCCCCGAGCCGCCTCCGGGCGGGTTTGCCCCGTCGGGTCCGACGACAGCGCCGAGCGCTGCTCCGAGCGATGAGCAGGCGGTGCGCTTCCTGGCGCAATCAACCTTCGGAGCGACCACTTCGGAGATCGACCGCCTGAAACGGCTGGGCTACAGCGATTGGATCGAGCAGCAGTTCCTGATTCCGCGCACTTCGCATCTCGACTTCGTGCTGGCGGTCTATCCGTTGCCGACGCCGGAGGACGTGACGGTCACAATCGATCCGCTCTACCAGACGTTCTGGAAGCAGGCGGTGAGCGCACCTGATCCGTTGCGTCAGAGAGTCACATTCGCGTTGTCGCAAATCTTCGTCACCTCCGCGGCTGACGCGGCACTGCAGACGGCACCGCACACGCTGGCCTCCTATCTGGACACGTTGTCCAAGCATGCGTTCGGGAGTTACCGCGAAATGCTGGAGGAAGTTTCCAAACATCCCGCCATGGGCCAATACCTGACTTGGCTGGCGAACCGCGGCGATGGTGGGCGGGTGCCGGACGAGAACTACGCACGCGAGGTGATGCAACTCTTCTCAATCGGACTCGTCCAGCTCAATACCGACGGGACGCCGAAGCTCGTCAACGGCGAGCCGGTTGACACCTACGGCATGGAAGACATTCGCGGCCTGGCCCGCGTGTTCACCGGCTGGGGATGGGGCAACACCGGCACGCCGGATCCGGTCAACGGCCGCTTCGGAGGCAGCAACCCGGCCGATCCGATGCGACGCGTGATTCCGATGCAGTTCTATGCGCAGTACCACTCGCCGCTCGAGAAGCAGTTCCTGGGCGTCACCGTACCGGCGGGGACGGCTGGGCCGCAGGCGTTGAGGATCGCGCTCGACACGCTCGCCAACCATCCGAACGTCGGTCCATTCATTGCGACGCGCCTGATCCAGCACATGGTGACCAGCAATCCGAGCCCAGCGTATGTCGGCCGCGTCGCCGCAGTGTTCAACGACAATGGCAAGGGTGTGCGCGGCGATCTGAGGGCGACGGTGCGCGCGGTGCTGTTCGACGCCGAGGCGGTGACGCCGGGCACGGCACCGACCAGCGGCAAGCTGCGCGAGCCCATATTGCGCTTCACCGGCTGGATGCGCGCGTTCGGCGCCACTTCGATCAGCGGCAACTTTCGCATCGGCGTGCTCGACAACCAACTGGCGCAGACGCCTATGCGTGCACCCAGCGTCTTCAATTACTTCCGGCCGGGTTTCGTGCCGCCGAACACGACACTGGCGGCATCCGACCTGGTGGCGCCCGAATTCCAGATCACTCATGAAATCTCGGTCGCGGCATACGCAAACTTCATGCAGGGCGTGATCCAGAACGGTGTGGGCACCGGCAGCGACGTAAGGGCTGATTACGCGTCGACCTACGCGCTGGCCGACAACGCCGATGCGCTGGTCGCCCGCGTCAATCTGCTGCTCGCCGCCAATTCGCTGTCGTCGTCGACGGTGTCTTCGATCCGTGACGCGGTCAACACGATCCCGATGACCGCGACGAATGCTCGGCAGAACCGGACGCAGCTTGCGATCTATCTGACGATGACCGCTCCGGAATATTTGGTGCAGAAGTAGGCGGACGGAAAATTTCATGACGACCCAAGCTTCCCGCCGCGAATTTCTGCGCGCCGCATCTCGGCTGTCGGTTGCGGGTGCCGCCACACCGTGGGCACTGAACCTGGCTGCGATCGGAGCGGCCGCCGCACAGACCGTGCCTACCGACTACAAGGCGCTGGTCTGCATTTTCATGTACGGCGGCAACGACCAAAGCAACACGATCGTCCCGGTCGACAACGCGAGCTATCAGCTGTATGCGCAGTCGCGCACCAACCTTGCTCTCGCACAAGACGTCCTGCTGCCAATTGCCACGCCGACCAACCCGTCGATGACCGGCCGCCAGTTATCGATGCGCCCGGAATTACTGCCGTTGAAGACCATTTATGAGGCCGGCAAAGCTGCGGTGGTTGCCAACGTCGGCACGCTGATCGTGCCGACGACGATGGCGCAGTACCGAGCGCGCAGTGTGCCGTTGCCGCCGAGCCTGTTTTCGCACAACGACCAGCAATCGGTATGGCAGACCTACAACGGACGGCGTGAGGGCGCGCGCGTGGGCTGGGGCGGCCGCATGGGCGACTTGCTGGCATCGGCCAACCAGTTCCAGAACTTCACCTGCGTATCGGCCTCCGGCACTGCGGTGTTTCTGTCCGGGCAGGCAAGCGTGCAGATGCAGATCGGCAACAACGGCGGTCTTGCGATCACCGGTATTTCGGGCAATGCCTTGTTCGGCTCGAGCGCCGGCCCGGAGACGGCTCGGCGCCTGATGACGGAAGACCGCACCAATTCTTTTGAGAAGGACTACAACGCGATCGTCAAGCGGTCGGCCGAAGCGGCTCAGACGCTGAATGCCGCGCTCGCTGGCTTTCCGGCTACCGAGGCGCCATTTTCGACCTTCCCGAACACCGGTCTCGGCAACCAGATGCGCAACGTTGCTCGCATGATTGCCGCACGCCAGGCGCTCGGTGCGAAGCGGCAGGTCTTCCACGTGTCGATCGGCGGCTTCGACCAGCATGCCGGACTGATCAACGGGCACGGCGGACGGATGACCGAGTTGGCCAATGCAGTGTCCGCGTTCTATCAGTCCACGGTGAGCCTCGGGATTGCCGACAGCGTGACGTCGTTCACCGCGTCGGATTTCGGCCGCACGCTCGATTCGAACGGCGAGGGTTCCGACCATGGCTGGGGAGCGCATCACTTCGCGGTCGGCGGTGCGGTGAAGGGCGGCGAGCTGTTCGGCGTCTGGCCCGACACCGTGCTGCGCGGCGCCAACGATGTCGGCCGGGGCAACCTGCTCCCGACCACCTCGGTCAATCAATACGCCGCAACGCTTGCAACGTGGTTCGGTATCGGTCCGACGCAACTGGTCGATGTGCTGCCCAACGTCGTCAATTTCCCGCAACCCAACCTCGGCTTCATGCTCTGAGGCAGCGAAGCAGGGCTGCGACGCAAAGGAAAACGGCGCCTGAGGCGCCGTCTCTATATCGGTCGTTTAGCGGGCTAGTTCGACAGTTGGAGCAATCCGAGGCCGACCCGGCGATAGGAGCCGATGCCGCGCAGCATCGGTTTCTTCAGCAACTCGGCATCGGTCACTTCCAGCACGCCTTCGATCGACGAATACGGCAGCGTGACGGTGCGGTTGCCGTACGGAAATTTCAGTTCCTTGATCGCGACGTTGAAGAAATCCGGGCGGAATCCGAATTTCGGAGCGATCGCGACGAGCCAGGCTTCGACTTCCTGCGGGGTCTTGAACGGCTCGACTTCCTTTTCGCCATCCACCAGGCGTTCGCGGCCGATGCAGGCTTCCAGGGCAAAACGATATGGCAGGCCCTCGCATAACTGGACCATCAGGCGCTTTGGCGCGAGCGCGCTTACGGCTTCGGCCGGCGGCTCGAGCCAGGGGTCGCCCGAATACACCCAGTAGCGTCCTTCGGTAGCGGTGTCGGCCCGGAACACAAAGCTGACCCCGGCCTTTTTCCCGAAAGTACGCGTCAGCGCCGCATGGGCCGAGAGCGGATCGCCATGCTTGGGACCGAAGGTGACCGCGGTTTCCCACAGTTCCACAGTGGGCACGTCCATCTTGGTGTAGCTCATCACCGTATTGACAAACGCGCGCAGCGTCTTCGGGCCTTTGCCCTTGGCCTGACTTGAGGCCAGCCAATGCGACGGCAGTCTTAACGAGATGTCCATGGACCCGCTTATCTACTGGTTGTGGTTATCAAACTCATTTTCGGCAGTTCGTGGCGAAGCAGTATCGCGCAAAGGCACTAGGGTCCATGCCTTTTCCGAACGAGTGGCCGCTGCGCCCCGCTCATCGGAGCCTGAACAGGCCGACTGTGATACGCGCCTCGATGCTAGTGTGCGCTTACAGTCATTTGGGATCAGCAGACAGGCCTTCTCGCCGCACGCACTCAAAGAATTCAGTCGGTGCTCTTGAAACCTTAGGTGGTCGTCCCTATAATTAGCACTCGCCTCGATGGACTGCTAACAATCCTTCGGGGCCGGAGCGCAGCTCCCCAATTCCTTCATTTCTCGGTTCCGAGAAAACCACCGTAGGAGAGTTTATGAAGATTCGTCCTCTGCACGATCGAGTGATCGTCAAGCGCCTCGACAACGAGCGCAAGACCGCCTCGGGCATCGTCATTCCCGACAACGTCGCCGAGAAGCCCGACCAGGGCGAAATCGTCGCGGTCGGCCCGGGCAAGCGTGACGACAACGGCAAGGTGATCGCGCTCGACGTCAAGGTCGGCGACAAGGTGCTGTTCGGCAAGTACTCGGGCCAGACCGTCAAGGTCGAAGGCGAGGAACTGCTCGTCATGCGCGAAGAAGACCTCATGGGTGTCATCGCCTAAGCGTCAACACATACCGAACAGACAGGAGTTTTCACTATGGCAAGCAAGCAGGTGTTTTTCGGCGATGACGCGCGTCACCGCATGGTGCGCGGCGTCAACATCCTGGCCAACGCGGTCAAGGTGACACTGGGCCCGAAGGGCCGCAATGTCGTGCTCGAGCGCAGCTTCGGCGCCCCGACGGTCACGAAGGACGGTGTGTCGGTCGCGAAGGAAATCGAGCTGAAGGACAAGTTCGAGAACATGGGCGCGCAGATGGTCAAGGAAGTCGCGTCGAAGACCTCGGACAACGCCGGTGACGGCACCACGACCGCCACGGTTCTCGCGCAGTCGATCGTCGCCGAAGGCATGAAGTACGTGGCCGCCGGCCTGAATCCGATGGATCTGAAGCGCGGCATCGACAAGGCCGTGGTCGCCGTCGTCGAAGAGCTGAAGAAGATCAGCAAGCCAACGACGACCAGCAAGGAGATCGCACAGGTCGGCGCCATTTCCGCCAACGCCGATCCCGAGATCGGCAAGATCATCGCCGACGCGATGGACAAGGTCGGCAAGGAAGGCGTCATCACGGTCGAGGACGGCAAGAGCCTGAACAACGAGCTCGAGCTCGTCGAAGGCATGCAGTTCGACCGCGGCTACCTGTCGCCTTACTTCATCAACAATGCCGAGAAGCAAATCTGCATTCTGGACAACCCGTATGTCCTGCTGCACGACAAGAAGATCAGCAACATCCGTGATCTGCTGCCGATCCTCGAGCAAGTGGCCAAGGCCGGCCGTCCGCTGCTGATCGTCGCCGAGGAAGTCGAAGGCGAGGCGCTGGCGACCCTGGTGGTCAACAGCATCCGCGGGATCCTGAAGACCTGCGCAGTGAAGGCGCCGGGCTTCGGTGACCGTCGCAAGGCGATGCTGGAGGACATCGCGGTCCTGACCGGCGCCACCGTGATCGCCGAGGAAACCGGCATGACGCTGGAAAAGGCCAGCCTGAACGACCTCGGCCAGGCCAAGAAGGTCGAGATCGCCAAGGAAGACACGACGCTCATCGACGGCGCCGGCGAGACCAAGACCATCGAAGCCCGCGTCAAGGCGATTCGGGCGCAGATCGAGGAAGCGACCAGCGACTACGATAAGGAGAAGTTGCAGGAACGCGTCGCCAAGCTGGCGGGCGGGGTTGCGCTGATCAAGGTCGGCGCTGCGACCGAAGTCGAGATGAAGGAAAAGAAGGCCCGTGTCGAGGATGCGCTGCATGCGACCCGTGCGGCGGTCGAAGAGGGCATCGTCGCCGGCGGCGGCGTTGCGCTCATCCGCGCGAAGCAGGCCATTGCCAAGCTAAAGGGCGAGAACACCGACCAGGACGCTGGCATCAAGATCGTGATGCGCGCGTTGGAAGAGCCGCTGCGCCAGATCGTCGAGAACTCGGGCGAGGAACCGAGCGTGGTGGTGAATGCTGTGGCCAACGGCAAGGGCAACTACGGTTTCAACGCCGCAACGCATGAGTACGGCGACCTGGTCGAAATGGGTGTGCTCGATCCAACCAAGGTGACGCGGATGGCGCTGCAGAACGCGGCTTCCGTGGCCAGCCTGATGCTGACGACCGATGCGATGGTGGCCGAGCTGGTGGAAGATAAGCCGGCGGGCGCTGGCGGTGGTGGTGGCATGGGTGGAATGGGCGGCATGGGCATGGACATGTAATGCCCGCCGGGTTGCGATCGACGCAACCGTTCGCTGCACGAAAGCAAACGGCCCGCTCTGCGGGCCGTTTGCTTTTCGAGCGACGCTGATCAGTACTTGATCGTGCAACCGTACGCGCTCGACGATGTGGTCGCGATCGGTTTGCCCGCCCCGGCGGCGGTCAGTGCCGCCACCACATAGTTATTGGCTGTCTTCACATCTGCCGGATTCGCGCTGCGCTTGTCGTCGATGGCGCCGGCGTAGACGACCGTGCCCTTTGGATCGACTACGAACATGTGCGGCGTCACCTTGGCACCGTAGGCGCGTCCGATCTCGCCCCGGGTGTCCATCACGACCGCGGCCGGCGTGGCGTTCTGCTGTCTGAACCAAGCGGCCAGCTTGTCAGGCGACATGTAGTCGGAGTGCGAGTCGCTGGTGGAATTCACTGCGATCCAGGCAACGTTGTCAGCTCCGAAGCGCTTCTGCAGCGATTGCATGTTGCCGCTGTCGTAGTGCTTCATGACGAACGGGCAATTGGGGTTGTTCCATTCGAGGACGACGTACTTGCCCTTGAAGTCGGCCAGCGACACCGGTTTGCCGCTGATATCGGTGGCCCTGAACTGCGGGGCCGGTTGGCCGGCGCTCACTGCGGCTGCGGCCGCGTTGATGCCAAACGCACAGAATGCCGCGACGAACGCCGCGACAGGACGAACCGGATTCATGACGGACCTCATTTGACGCGGTCGAGTGCCGCTAGGACCGTATTTTCCGTCAGGAGTTCGGGCAGCACGTTCGGCTGTCCCTTGCTGTCGTACAACACATACAGGGGAACACCGTTGCGGCCGAATTCGGCCAGCGCCCGCGTTATCGACTCGTCGCGGTTGGTCCAGTCGGCCTTCATGCGCACGATACGTCCATCGGAGAAACGCGCGCGGACTTTGTCGGTATTCAGTGCGACACGCTTGTTGACCTGGCAAGTGACGCACCACGCGGCGGTGAAGTCGACGAACACCGGCTTGCCCTGCGCCCGCAGTTCCGCCAGCTTCTGCGGGGAATAGTCGACCCAGTCGACACTCGTCGTCCGGGCTGCCGAACTCGCTTGCTCGGAGGTGGCGATCGGAGTGAACGTCAGTGCGGCCAGCACGGCGCCGACCAGCGCGACCCAGCGGAAGCGGCTTGCGCCGCGTTGCGCAAGACCCAGCGACCACAAAGCGAAAGACACGGCGACTAACACGCCGAGCGCGAGCGCGACGCCGCCTGCATCGACCTGCTGTGCCAGCACCCACAGCAGCCACACACAGGTCGCAAACATCGGGAACGCCATGAACTGCTTGAACAGTTCCATCCAGCGACCAGGACGCGGAAGTTTTGCCAGCAGCGTCGGGAACAGGGTCAGCAACAGATACGGCATGGCCATGCCGACACCCAGCATGCCGAAGACCGACAGCGCGACCGCGGCGGGTTGCGTGATCGCATAGCCCAGAGCGGCGCTCATGAAAGGCGCGGTGCACGGTGAGGCGACGATGACGGCCAGCACGCCGGTGCCGAAGCTGCCGCGCCAATCGGATTTGCCGACCAGTGCATCGGCTGCGCGCGTGTTGCCTAGCCCGCTGCCGAAAGTGAACTCGAAAACGCCGAGCAGATTGAGACCGATGCCGAAAAACAGCACCGTCAGCGCCGCGATCACCCACGGCGTCTGCAACTGAAAGCCCCAGCCGAGCGCACTTCCCGCCTGTTGCAGGGCGATCAGCAGGCCGGCGAGCAGTACGAACGAGAGCACCACGCCGGCCGCGAACGCCACTCCATGCGCCGCCATCGGGCCGCTGTGCGTGCGGTGCTGGGCGAGGCCGATCAGCTTCAGCGACAGCACCGGGAACACGCACGGCATCAGATTGAGGATCAAGCCGCCGATGAACGCCGCGCCTAGCGCAGCGAGCAGTGACATCGTCGGGGCTGCCGGCGCTGCGCTCGTCGATGCAACCGCCGGTGCGACTGCGCCAGCGGCCAATGGCGCATCAACCAGCGCAACCCAGCCTCCGGGCTTTGCCGGTCCGCCATTGGCGACGACGACACCCGACAGACTCTTCGCCTCGGTCTTCACAGGCTGCGCAGCGGTCAGTTGCAGGGCCAGCGACTCGCCGCGCATCAAGGCCTGCGGCGCGGCCGGTTCGATCCGACCTTCCTCGAGCGGAAAGAACTCGAGGCTGTCCGCCTTGAGATTCGCGGGCAGTGCGAGATCCATCCGGATGCGGTTGGCCTCGATCACGCCGCGCGCGGATATGCCGGCGACCTTGGCGGGGACCAGCTTGCGAGCGGCGTCGAAGAACGCCGCGTGCGACGACGGAGCGGCCGAGCCGCGCACCGGAAGCGTCAGCTTCAGGTCGGCACTACCCGGAATGCAGACGTCATAGCACTCCAGCCATTCGGCTTTGCCGGCCAGTGTCACCTGCGTTGACGAGCGGAAGTCGGCCGGCACCTGCAACGTGGTGAGCAACAGGGTTTCGCCGTCGTAGCCGAAGTTCATCAGCGGGCCGGCCGGCAGGCGGTGCGGGTGCGGCCACTCGATCGGACCGGCTTGGAAGGCGGCTGGCAGCTGCCACTCGATGCGCGTCGGCAGCCCGGAATCGCCAGGAACCTGCCAGTAGGTGTGCCAGTTTTTCTCGTGCGTCAGCTTCAGTCCGACCTGCAACGGCTGGCCAGGGACGATGGCATCCGCGGCGGCGATCAGCTCGGCCTTTACGTGCGGATCCGGAGCGCCGAAGCGCGGCAGCGACTGGGCGTGCACCGCCGAAGTGAACGCTAGGGCCAGCGCGGCTGAAGCCAGCAGGGACGGGAGGAGTCGACAGGTTCGCATGACTTGATTTTCGGCTATCGCGCGGCGGAATGGTTCCCGGCTAAACGGCTTACCGGCGGACGGTTAAGCACAGGCTGCGAAGGACTCGCGCGCCGCGACCAGTGTGGCGTCGATCACATCGGCATCGTGCGCGATCGAAACGAAACCCGCTTCGAAGGCGGAAGGCGCCAAATAGACGCCTTGGTCGAGCATCGCATGAAAGAATCGATTGAATCGTTCGCGGTCGGACGCCATCACCTGCGCATACGATGACGGCACTGCTGATGAGAAGTACACACCGAACATTCCGCCGACGCTATCGCTGGAGAACGCCAAAGACGGTGCCGCCGACCGCGCCGCTCCGATCAGGCCGTTGACGAGACGCTGGGCAGCACGCTCGAGCGCTTCGTAAAACCCGGGCCGCTGGATCTCGCGCAGCGTCGCCAGACCGCAGGCTACGGCGACCGGGTTGCCCGATAACGTACCGGCCTGGTACACGGCGCCCAGCGGTGCGAGGTGCTTCATGATCTCGCGCTTGCCGCCGAATGCGGCGACCGGCATGCCCCCGCCGATCACCTTGCCGAGCACCGTCAGGTCCGGGTCGACGCCGTGCAGTGCCTGCGCGCCGCCAAGCGCCACACGGAAACCCGACATCACCTCGTCGAAAACCAGGATCGAGCCGTGCCGGGCGGTCAGTTCGCGCATGGCTCGGAGGAACTCGTCGCTCGCGCGCACCAGGTTCATGTTGCCGGCCACCGGCTCAACGATCACGCAGGCGATGTCATCGCCGTGCTGGCGGAACGCGTCGGCCAGCTGCTGCGGATCGTTGTAGTCGAGCACCAGCGTGTGCTGCGTGATCTCGGCCGGGACGCCGGCGCTGCTTGGATTCCCGAAAGTCAGCAGGCCCGATCCGGCCTTGACCAGCAGGCTGTCCGCGTGGCCGTGATAGCACCCCTCGAACTTGATGATCTTGCGGCGACCCTTGCCGGCACCTGCCGCGCCGCGCGCCAGCCGAATCGCGCTCATTGCCGCTTCGGTGCCTGAGGACACCAGGCGCACCTGTTCCATCGACGGAACCAGCTTCAGCAGTTCCTCGGCCATTTCGACTTCGGCTTCGGTCGGCGCGCCGTACGACAGCCCGCGCGCGGCGGCGTCCTGCACCGCGCGCACCACGGCTGGATGTCCGTGTCCCAGAATCATCGGACCCCACGATCCGATGTAGTCGATATAGCGTTTGCCGTCCGCGTCCCAGAAGTACGGACCCTGGGCGCGTTCGATGAAGCGCGGCGTGCCACCGACCGAGCGAAACGCGCGCACCGGCGAGTTCACTCCGCCGGGAATCGATCGCTGCGCGCGGTCAAACAGTTGCTCGTTGCGATTCATGCTCGGCCCGTCCCCGGTTGAATTCTTCGCGTAGCTTCCGTGCCGCCTGCCCGGCATCGGGCGCATCGAAAACGGCACTGATCACGGCGGCTGCGTGCGCGCCGGCGGCACCGATGGCCCGGATGTTGCTAGCGTCAATGCCGCCGATCGCGACGATGCGCACCTGCGGGAATAGCCGGCGCGCCTCGAGCAGCAGAGCGGGCGAAGCGCGTACTGCTGCCGGCTTGGTGATCGACGGGTACATCGATCCGAACGCCAGTAGATCGGCGCCGCGTTCCACCGCCTGGTGCGCCCGCTCCAGGTCGTTGTAGCACGACACGCCGAGCAACTTCTGCGGTAGCTGCTGACGGGCTGCGGCCAGTTCGCCGTCGTCGCGGCCGAGGTGCACGCCGTCCGCGTCGAGTTCCAGCGCCAAATCGATGTCGTCGTTGACGATGAACAGCGCCCGATGGTTGCGCGCGATCATCTGTGCCGCGCGCGCCTGATGCAGCCTGTCCGTTGCGCCTGAAGGTTCGGCGTTCGGTCCGTTCGCCTTGCTGCGGAACTGGACCATCGAGACGCCGGCTCCAAGCGCGGCATCGAGACTGGCGAGCATCGATTCGAAAGCTGCCGACGGAACGTACGGCGTCAGCAGGTAGACGCCTTCAACGCGGGTGGTGCGCACAGTTGACATCACGTGGTCGGCGTCGGAATCGCAGGGCGTGGTCTAAATCGTTCGGTGCTACGTGGGCGCAACAATCTAGCGCGAAGGCGGTAGCGGAGTCCTACTAGCCCACGTTATGATCATCGGCTAAGTGTTTGATTTTAGCCGCTGAGCGACCGATTGCTCGGGCGGAGCCTTGAGCCATGATGACAACTACAGTGGGGACAAAAACCTGGATGTGCCTGATCTGTGGGTGGATCTACGACGAGGCCGCCGGCGTCCCCGAATCGGGCATCGCCCCCGGAACGCGCTGGGATGAGATCCCGCCTAACTGGACCTGCCCGGAGTGTGGCGCTCGCAAAGAAGATTTCGAAATGGTCGAAATCTGACCCCGGAAGGGCGGTTTTCGACGCGGCGTGCACACAGGAGATCGGTTAAAAACGCGGCGATCGGTCGATAAAATCGTCCGCGAGTTTTTGCCAGGGCGAGTCCCGCGTGGCAATGACCGGCGGAAGCCTGGGGCCGGTTGAGCATCGAGGACACGACATGGCGGCACAGGATTTCTCGGATATCCGCGGTAAGAAGGTCATGGTGATCGACGACTCGAACACCATACGCCGCAGCGCGGAGATCTTTCTTTCGCAAGCGGGCTGTCAAGTGATCTTGGCGCAGGACGGATTCGAGGCGCTGTCGAAGATCAACGATCACCAGCCGAGCATCATTTTCTGCGACATCCTGATGCCGCGGCTGGATGGATACCAGACCTGTGCGCTGATCAAGCGCAGCCCGCGCTTCCACAAGACGCCGGTCGTGATGCTGTCGTCCAAGGATGGACTGTTCGATCGGGCGCGCGGTCGCATGGTCGGGTCGAGCGAGTATCTGACGAAGCCGTTTACCAAAGACAGTCTGCTGACCGCGGTACGGCAGCACTCGATGAACTGAATCCCAGGCCTTTGCGGGGGGGCCGATGCCCATCAAGAAAGTACTGATCGTTGACGACTCGCCGACCGAGCGCTTCTTCCTCAATGAACTGTTGAGCAAGCAGGGCTACGCCGTGTCGACGGCGGAGAACGCCGACGAGGCGCTGATCAAGGTCAAGGCGGTGATGCCGGATCTGATCCTGATGGACGTCGTGATGCCAGGCCAGAACGGCTTCCAGTTGACGCGCACTCTGTCGAAGGATCCGGTGACGCAGGACATTCCGATCATTATGTGCACCAGTAAGAACCAGCAGACCGATCGTATCTGGGGGCTACGCCAGGGCGCGCGTGACTACATCACCAAGCCGGTCAAGCCTGAAGAGCTGCTCGAGAAGATAGCAGCGCTCGGATAGGCAGACGCTCGATGGCCACGCAACGCGACGTCAACCCCCGCCAGCTAGTCAAGCTGCGCGAGTTTTCGACCCAGCTTGCGCAGCGGTTGAAGGAAGCGCCGAATCTGCCCATCGAGCCGACGCGACTGGCGGTGCGGATCGGAGTAGACAACTTCCTGGTCGAAATGGCACTTGCCGCGGAGATCGTCTCCCTGCCGGAGATTGCGCGCGTGCCGTGGACGAAGCCGTGGTACCGCGGCCTGGCCAACGTGCGCGGCCGGTTGGTGGGCGTAGTCGACCTTCAGCACCTGTCTGGGCGCGAACCGCTGTCGGCCGAGCAGGGGCAGCAGCTGCTGGTACTGAACGAGGGGCTCGGCGTGCCGGCCGGCATCCTCGTGACACGCGCGTTCGGCATTCGCAATCTGAAGGATCTGGAGCCGCTCGACGTAGCGGTAGCGGCGCGGGCCGAGTGGGAGCGGTCGCGTTTCCGCGACCTGGAGGGACTGACGCTCACCGAGCTGGATTTGCGTGAGCTGGCGGGATCGCCGGTGTTTACTGCGATCAGCACATGAACATCGTCGCCCGTTGTGGCGGGCATACATGCAGTATTCGCGCGCGAACGCCGGACAGGGCGTCGGGCGCAACTCGGCGCTGAGCTGGGGGAGACGGGGGACACAATGGCACTTGAAATGGGGACTTTCTTCCGGCGCAAGCCGCGCGAGCGCAGGAGCAAGGAGGCCATCGATCCGTTCCGCGGCCCGACGACGGCGCCCGAGTCCGTACGACCCCCACCCAAGACCGTGATGATCGATCGTGGTCGTGAGGGCGCCACCATGCAGCTGGTCGACCGGCTGCTGGCATTCAAGCTCCCGGTGATCGGCAATAAGTCGGTCAACACCCAGGTCCAGGTGCTGCTGATCCTGCTTGGCTTCTGCTTTTTCGTCGTGGTCGCCGTGCTGATCTTCGACAACCGGATGGCCGCCAACGGGGCAATACAGACTGAGATCGTCGGTGACACGCTGATGCATACGCAGCGGCTCGCCAAGGCCGCACCGAACGCGGTCGAAGGCTCGCGCGAAGCCTTTAACGAACTGCGTGAGAGCCGGGACGCCATTGCCGCCAACCTCGATGCATTGAGCAACGGCGATCAGATGCGAAACCTGTCGCAATCGTCGCCGGACATCCAGCCTCCTTTGAGCAAACTGATCGAACACTGGCGCGGCAGCGAGTCGGCGGCCTCGGTCATCATTGCGAACGAGAAATCGCTGATCGGGTTCGGCGACGTGATCAAGAAAATCAACGACGCCAGCCCGCGGTTGCAGCAGCTGACCGAAGAAGTCACCGCCCTCAAGCTGCAGGCAGGAGCACCGGCCCGTGAGATTGCCACCGCCGCGCAGTTGGTCACGCTGACCCAGCGGCTGGGCAAGAGCGCGAACTCGCTGGTCGCGGGCAGCGTTGCCAATGCGGAGGTCGCGCTCACGCTGGGACGCGACATCAATCAGTTTCGCGATCTGACCCAGGCTCTGTTGTCCGGCTCCGACGCGCTACGGATCAATGGAACTACCGACAGCGAGACGCGCGTCCGGCTGCAGGAATTGACCCGTGTCTATGGTGAGTTCCAGACGTCGATCGCTGGTGCGATTGGCACGCTGCAGGCCATCGTGCAGTCGAAGGAAGCCGAACTGGCGATCCTGCGCGAGTCCGAGCAGCTGCGCCGGGAGGTCGGCGAACTGGGCGGCCTGTACAACAAGGAGCAGGCCACGCGCAAGGTCAACCTGTTCATCATGGCCGTGTTCGCATTCGGTCTGTTGCTGGCCGCCTTTGCGATCGTCAAGGTGCTGCTCGAGGACACGCGCATGCGCGCGGCCGAATCCGAGATCCAGCGGATGCAGGCGGAGCGGCTCGAGCAGGAAGCCAAGCGCACCAACGAGGTCAACCAGGCCGCCATTCTCCGGCTGATGAACGAGCTGCAGGAGGTGGCGGACGGCAATCTCACTGTGCAGGCGACGGTGTCCGAGGACATCACCGGCGCCATCGCCGACTCGGTCAATTACACGGTCGAAGAGCTGCGTGGCCTGGTCGGGCGCATCAACAACACCGCCGAGCAGGTCAACACGGCTTCGACGGCGGCGCGCGACATCGCGACCCGGCTGCTGACCGCGTCCGAAGCGCAGTCGAAGGAGATCAAGGACACCGGCGACAAGGTGCTGAAGATGGCGTCGCAGATCAACGACGTCTCGAAGAGCGCCGGCGAGTCGGCCAAGGTGGCGCGCGCCTCGCTCGACGCTGCCGAGCGCGGCCAGCGCGCGGTGTTCAACCAGATCGCCGGCATGCACGAGATTCGCGACCAGATCCAGGAAACGGCGAAGCGGATCAAGCGGCTCGGCGAGTCATCGCAGGAGATCGGCGAGATCGTCGAGCTGATCACCGACATCACCGAACAAACCAACGTGCTTGCGTTGAACGCCGCCATCCAGGCGGCGTCGGCCGGTGATGCCGGCCGCGGCTTCTCGGTGGTGGCCGAGGAGGTGCAGCGCCTGGCGGACCGGTCCGCCGAAGCGGCCAAGCAGATCGGCGCGCTGGTGCGCACGATTCAGACCGACACGCAGGACGCGGTGGCGGCGATGGAGAAGAGCACGCAGGGCGTGGTCGAAGGGGCAAAGCTATCCGACGCGGCGGGCAACGCGCTGGGCGACATCGGCCGCGTTTCGCGCCAGCTGGCGGAGCTGATCGAGCGCATTGCGTCGACCACCAACGATCAGGCGACATCGGCCGGCGGTGTGGCGCAATCGATCGAACGAATCCTCGCGGTCACCGAGCAGACGTCGCACGGCACGCGGCAAGCGGCGCAATCGATCGGGCAGCTGGCAACGTTGGCGCGCGAGCTAAAAGCGTCGGTCGCGCGCTTCCGCGTGGGTTGAGGCGCGCAATAGTGCGAACCTACTTTTGCGCGGTCAGTTGGCGAAAAATCGCTGGCAAAGCCAGTCGATTTTTCCGAGGCGACGGCGACTTAACGGCGAAACTCGCGGTCTTGATGCGTTAGCGAGGACTTCATGGCGGAGAGACACGATCCGAACCAGCTGGTCGGCGCTGCGCCCGACATCGCGCCGCTCGCCTGGGTCATCGACGAGATCCGCACCTCGCTGACCGAGGCGGTCAACGGGATGAAGGCGTTCCTGGCCAACAAGCAGGACGTCGACAGCCTGCGCAATGCACGCAACCAGGTGCATCAGGCCAACGGTGCGTTGCAACTTCTCGATCTGCGCGGCGTCGCGCTCGTGACCGATGCGGTCGAGCAGCTGACGCGCCGTTTCGAGGCCGAACCGAAGGATTGCCTGCCGGCGGCGGTACGCTCGGTCGAAACCGCATTGACCGCGGTCGTCGCTTATCTCGAGGCGCTGCTGTCGGGGCGTCCCAACCAGCCGATCCGGCTGTTCCCGTACTACCGCGACGTGCTTCAGCTGAACCGAGCGGTCCGCGTGCATCCGGCTGACCTGATCTTCCCTGACCTGTCGCGACGCCCGGCGTTCCATCACATCGAGCCCCGCCAGTATCCGATCGAGCAGCTGCGCGACCGGCGCGCGCGTTTCGAACTGGGCCTGCTCGGTTTTCTGCGTAACTCCGATGACGAGGGCGCCCGCAAGCGAATGCGCGAGGCGCTGGCCGAGCTCGAGCACCTGCCGCAGCGCGGGCTCGCCCGCAGTTTCTGGTGGATCGTGCGCGGACTGCTGGAAGGGCTGGACGCCAAGGCCGTCCCGGTCGACGTCGATCTGAAGCGCGTGCTGGCGCGACTCAACCTGCAGTTGCGCCGAATGATCGAAGGCGGCGGCGCGGTGGCCGAACGCCTGATGATCGACGCGCTGTACTACGTCGGGCGGGCCCAGGGCGGGCCGGCGCGAGTGGCGGAGATCAAGCGGCTGTATGGACTTGATGCACTGATCCCCGCCGACTTCGAGCGCGCTTCGCTGACGGCGGTCGACGCGGACGCGTTGCGTACGTTGAAGGAGGCGCTGGCTCAGGCCAAGCTGCTGTGGGGCCAGATCGTCGCCGGCGCCAGCGAGACGACGAAGTTCGAACAGGAAATCGCGCTCGCCCGCGCATCGGCCGCCAAGCTTTCGGCCCGCGCCGTCGGCACCACCATCGAGGTCATCGGCAAGGTGACCGCCGAATTCGCCAAGCTGCCGAACGACGTGCGCGAACGGCTCGGGATCGAGGTCGCGTCGGCGCTGCTGTTCACCGACATCGGCGTCGACGACCTGCCACAGACCGATGACGAGTATGAAGGCCGCGCGCAGGCGGTGATCGAACGCCTGCTGAAGGCGCGCCAGGGCAAGCCGCTGCCCGAGGCAGGCCCGTGGATGTCCGAGCTGGCGCGTCGCGCACAGGACCGTCTGACCATGGGTACCGTGGTCGCCGAGACGCAGTCCACGCTGCGCGAGATCGAGCAGCGGCTCGACCGCTTCTTCCGCAATCCGGCCGAGCGCACGGACCTGCCCGCCACCACCACGATGTTCGACCAGGTGTGCGGCGTGCTGTCGCTGCTCGGCTACGAGGATCCGGTCGCAGCACTGCGCAACGTCCAGCAGTCGATCAGCCGGTTTGCCGACGCGACGATGGCACCCGAGCCGGACGAGTTCAGCCGCATCGCACAGAACCTCGGCGCGGTCGGGTTCTTCGTCGAGAGCCTGGGCCAGGACACCGAGCGTCCGCGCGGGATGTTCCATTACGACCCGTCGACTGGCGTTTTCTCGGCCGAACTGGGACAGTTGCCGGCCGACGAGGCGGTTTTCGCTCCGGCCGACGACGAATACCACGCGGCGCCGCGCACGATCGACATGCGGGTCTCGGAGCCGCGTCGCACCGACAACGTGGAAACGGCGGCGCGCAAGACACTGGAAGCCGCACACCAGCAGGCGCTGCGCCTGACCCAGGTCGTCGGTGATGCGCGTGCGATCGGCGAGCTCGACCGACTGCTGCCGATGCTGTCCAACGAAGCGGATCTGCTCGATAGCGAGCCGCTGAAGTCGACGGCGGCGCGTGCCGCACAGTTGCTCGCGCAACTCAAGGACGCGCCCGTTGCCGAGGACGCGCTCGAACTCGAGCAGTTGCTGACACCGCAGAAGGTCCCCGAAGCGCCGCCGCCGACAGCGCCGCTACCGTCGAGCCAGGCGGCGGCGGACAGCGAACTGCGCGAGATCTTCGTCGAAGAAGCGCGCGAAGTGCTCGACGGCATCATCAACCACCTGAATGAGCTGCGCGCGGATCGGGCCGACAAGGCGACTCTGACCACCGTGCGGCGCGCGTTCCACACGCTGAAGGGCTCGAGCCGAATGGTCGGCTTCAAGCACCTTGGCGAGGGTGCGTGGGGCGTCGAGCAGTGCTTCAACCTGTGGCTGGCGCAGGAGCGTCCGGCGACCGACGATCTGCTCGAACTGGCCGACGGTGCACAACGCGTGATCCGCGCCTGGGTCGACACGATCGAGCGCGACCCGGCCGCGCCGATCGACCCGACGCCGCTGGTGCTCGCGTCGCAACGCGTGCGCGAAGGCGGCATGTTCGAGTTTTCGGGGGGCCTGCCGGCCGGCGACGCACCCCCAAAGCCTGACGGCAGCGCGCCGGGAGTGCAGGACGACGCGCTGCCGGCCGAAAGTAACCAGCCAGCCGGCGATCCGGCAGCAGCGCAGCCGGCCTCGTCGACGCAGGTGGTCGACGAGATCGACATCAGCTCGCTGGACGGCGCCGTCGCACTTGAGCTCGAGGCCTTCGCGTTCGATCTGCCCGAGATCGCGCAGGAACAGGCGGCCGTCGAGTTCCAGTTCGGCCTGCCGACGCACGAAACGGAGGTGGTCGATGCGTCCGCCGCCACCGCAGCCGAACCGGGCGATGACGACGTCCGTCGCATCGGTCCGCTGGAGATCAGCCACGGCCTGTACTCGGTTTTCCTCAACGAAGCCGATGAATGCGTACGCGTGCTCGCGCACGACATCAACGAATGGCGGCACGAACCCGCGCGACCGGTTTCGGCCCAAGTCGTGCGCAGCGCCCATTCGTTGTCCGGAATCTCGAAGACCATCGGTCTGACGCCGGTGATCGCGATCGCCGATCCGCTCGATGACCTGGTGCACACGCTATCGATGCTGACCGGCCCGCGCCACTATGAACTGGCGGCTGCCCAGATCGACACGCTTGAGCGAGTGATCGAGCGCATGCGCGGCATGCTGCACGAGTTCGCTGCTGGACAGTATCCGGACGAAGCCCCGCTCGATGCCGGTGCCCTGCGGGACCTCGTTTCCGTCGTGCGGGCGCACAGTGCGCTGCATGACGAAGTCGCCCCGGTCGTCGAGCACCAGGCCGCGATCAGGGCGATCGAACCCGCCGCGTCCGTGCCGGAACCGCGGGCACCCGACCGTCGTCGGCGACAGTCCCGCCGATGACGCGGCCTCAGCGGTTGCGACACCGCAGGCTGAGGTCGCGCCCGAGGGCAGCAGCGCAGCGGCTGCGGCCGCCGAAGAGGAAGCCGAGGCCGCCGCAACGCGCGTTCGCGACGAGCTCGACGCTGACCTGCTGCACGTGTTCCTGGCCGAGGCGGCTGATCTGCTGCCTTCCATCGGTACGGCTCTGCGCGGCCTGGAAGGCGACCCGAACGACAAAGAACTCGCGCGCGACCTGATGCGCCGGCTGCATACGGTCAAGGGAAGTGCGCGCATGGCAGGTGCCATGCGCTTGGGCGAACTCGTGCACGACATGGAAACGCGCATGGAAGCGGCCATGCAGTTGTCCGACGTGCCGGGCATTCTCATCGAGGACCTGCACGGTCAGTACGACGCCGCGATGGCGCTGTATGACGAGCTGCAGAATCCCGCCGCCGCCACCGCCGCTGCAGCGGCCGCGCAGCAGGCGGAGCCCGCGCCGGACAGCGGTCGCGCCGACGCTGGCGCCCGTCATCGATCTCGCCACCGCGCGCAGCGAAACGAAGTCCGAAACCCGCGCCGAGAAGGCGCCGGCGCTGCCGTCGACGGTCGAGGCGACCCTGACCGCAACCGCGCCGGCGCAGCAGACGGCGCCATTCATACGCGTTCGAGCCGACGTCCTCGACAAGCTGGTCGACCAGGCCGGTGAGGTATCGATCGCTCGCTCGAAGCTTGAAAACGAGGTCTCGACGATCAAGGGATCGTTGTCGGACCTCACCGAAAACATCCAGCGTCTGCGCGCCCAGCTGCGCGAGGTGGAGATCCAGGCCGAGGCGCAGGTGCAGGCACGCGGCGCATCGTTGTCGCGCGAATCGGCGGATTTCGATCCGCTGGAGTTCGACCGCTATACGCGCTTGCAGGAACTGACGCGCATGCTCGCCGAGTCGGTCGAAGACGTCGCGATGGTCCAGAGCACCATGGTGAAAGGCCTGCAGATGGCCGACACCGACCTGACTTCGCAGTCGCGATTGACGCGCGACCTCCAGCAGCAGCTGATGCGGGTGCGGCTGGTGCCGTTTTCCAACGTGTCGGAGCGGCTGTATCGGGTAGCCCGGCAGACCGCCAAGGAACTCGACAAGCGCGTCAACCTCGACGTGCGCGGCGGCACGACCGAAATCGACCGCGGCGTCCTCGAGAAGATGGTCGGCCCATTCGAGCACCTGATCCGCAATGCAATCGTCCACGGCCTCGAGATGCCGGCGCAGCGCCGCGCTGCCGACAAGGCGGAGACCGGCGAGCTGGTACTCGATGTGCGGCAGGAAGCCAATGAAATCGTCGTCGTCCTCAGTGACGACGGCGCCGGACTGAACCTGGAGCGCATTCGCGAGCGTGCCATCGAGCGCGAACTGATCAGCGCCCACCAGGAGTTGGGCGATCGCGAGCTGATGGACCTCATCTTCCTGCCCGGCTTCTCGACCGCGACGGAAGTGACCGAACTGGCGGGCCGCGGCGTCGGCATGGACGTGGTGCGGGCCGAGCTGGCGTCGTTCGGCGGCCGCATTGCGGTATCGAGCGAGACTGGCCGCGGGACCCGTTTTACGCTGTACCTGCCGATGACGCTCGCCGTGGCTCAGGTCGTACTCGCGCGCATCGGCACGCGTCGCTACGCATTACCGGCCGGCATGGTCGAGCAGGTGCGCCGCTATCGACCCGCCGCTCTGCTGCCGTCGCTGGCCGAGGGCCTGATCGACATTCCACCGGTCGGTCCGGTCGTGCTGCGGCCGTTGACACAACTGCTCGGCGAGGAAACGTCCGGCCATCTGGCGAAACAGACTCCGGTCATCCTGCTGCGCTCGGGCGACGATCGCATGGCAATCGCCGTCGAGGACGTCACTAGCAACCAGGAAGTGGTGGTCAAGAACGTCGGCGCCCAGGTCGCGCGTCTTGCCGGCATTCTGGGTGCAACGATCCTGGGTAACGGCGAGATCGTGCTGATCATCAATCCGGTCCAGCTCATCACGCGCGCTCCCGAGCCTCCGCCGATCTTCGAGGAGGAGCTGCAGGCGGAAACGAAGGCTGCGCCGAACCGACTGCGGCCGGCCACCGAGATCGGGGTGGCTGCCACGCCGACCGTGATGGTGGTCGACGATTCGCTGACCGTGCGGCGCGTCACCCAGCGCCTGCTCGAACGCAACAACTACACGGTGCTGCTGGCCAAGGACGGGGTCGACGCGCTGCGCCAGCTGCAGGACGTCACGCCCGACGTGATGCTGGTCGACATCGAGATGCCGCGCATGGACGGCTACGACCTGACGCGCAACGTCCGCAGCTCGCCGACAACGTCGTCCGTCCCGATCATCATGATCACCTCGCGCACGGCGGAGAAGCATCGAAGCATGGCGTTCGAGCTCGGCGTCAACGAGTATCTCGGCAAGCCGTACCAGGAAGACGAACTGATCAAACTGGTGAGACACTACGTCGGCGAGAAGGCGACGGCGTAACTTTGCCGTCGCGGGCGTCGGCCATCCGAGGCGGTGCCGCTGCAAGGGCGGCTCATCGCTACTTCATCGACCGACGCTCGAGCCGCGGGGCTCGTGACTTTCTTTGTCTTGCTAAAGAAGGTGAGCAAAGAAACGCGCGCCTACGAAGGCGCCCCTGCGGGGTGCCCTGTGCTGCTCGCGGTCGCGGGCGGCCTGCAAACTCGCGCCTGCAGGCGCTCAGACAGGCAGGCCCTCAAAAGCTCCCGCGCCCGCTGCGCTGCGCGGCGCCTTCGAAGGCATCCAACTGCGTCGCGTTGCCGAGATGGCACGGCGACGAGGTAGTCCGCTCGGGGACGCCGCCGCGGTGCGGGCGGCAGCGGAGAGGTGCCGGGCGCGTGTCTGAGCCCGTGGCACGCGCAGCGTGATCGGGCGAGTTTCGCGCCTGGCCCGCTGACGCTACGCAGCGCAAGGGCAGCCGAAGCGCAGCGCAGGCCGGCCTCGTGCGGTCGCCTTTCTTTGGTGACTTTCTTTGGCGAAGCGGCGAAGCAAAGAAAGTCACTCGCCCGCCGGGCGAAATCCGGCTCGGTTTGACGCGCGCAGCGGACCACCAGCAGGCGCGCGCCGGGCCGGCGCGACACCGGTTGAGGCCAACGGCCGGTTTACAATCTCGTCCATGCCGAGCGACTCGATGGAACTGAGGCATCAGCTCCTGATCGCCATGCCAGCCATGGCGGATCCGAACTTTTCCGGCTCGGTGGTCTACATCTGCGATCACAGTGCGCGCGGGGCTCTCGGCCTGGTGATCAACCGGCCGACCGACCTGCTGCTCGCCACGCTGTTCGATCGCATCGACCTCAAGCTCGAGATCGCCCCGTGGAAGGACACGCCGGTATTTTTTGGCGGTCCGGTACAGACGGAGCGGGGGTTCGTTCTTCATCCTGCTACCTCGGCCTACAGTTCGACCTTGCCGGTGACTCCCGAAATCTCGCTCACCACGTCCAAGGATGTGCTGGAGGCGGTCGCACAGGGCAGCGGGCCGCAGAAGATGCTGGTGACGCTGGGCTACTCGGGCTGGGGCGCCGGCCAACTCGAAGGCGAGATCGCGGCCAATGCGTGGCTGACGGTGGCCGCGAACCCGCAGATCCTGTTCGACACACCGGCCGACGAACGCTACGACGCGGCGCTGAAGCTGCTCGGTGTCGATCCCACCCAGCTATCCGGGTTGGCGGGCCATGCGTAGGCCGCCGGCCGCCGCCTCCCGCGAAATACCTCTCCCAGTTTCTGTTTCCGCTTTGATGATGACGGGCGGCGTCGTCCTGGGCTTCGACTTCGGCACGCGGCGTATCGGCGTGGCGATCGCCAATGCGGTCACGCGCATCGCCCGACCGCTATCGACGGTCGAGGCGTCGGACGCCCGCGCGCGCTGGAAGGCGATCTCGGCACTGGTCGACGAATGGCAGCCAGGCAGCTTCGTTGTCGGCATACCGCGTCATCCTGACGGCGCTGCGCACGAGCTGACCGCACGCTGCGAACGCTTCGCCCGACAACTCGAAGGCCGCTTCAGGCTGCCGGTCGCGCGAGTCGACGAGCGCTACAGTTCGGCCGTGTCCGAGGGTGCCACTGACGTCGATGCCGCCGCCGCAGCGGTGATCCTGCAGCAGTGGCTGGGGGAGAGTGAACGCGATGCTTGACCTGGATGCCGAGTCGCTTTACCGCGCACTGCTGACCCGTGCCCGCGAGACCTTTGCCGGTGCGGCGCCGAAACTGGTCGGCGTGCATACCGGCGGCGTGTGGCTGGCCGAACGCCTGCGGCGAGATCTCGGCGTCGATGCGCCGGTCGGCATCCTCGATGTGTCGTTCTACCGCGACGACTTCGACCGCAGCGGACTGAAGCCCGACGTGCGGCCCTCGCAGATCGCCTTCGACGTCGCCGGCAGCCACATCCTGCTGGTCGACGACGTGCTCAATACCGGCCGCACCGTGCGCGCGGCGATGAACGAGATCTTCGACTACGGGCGACCCGCCCGCGTCGACCTCGCGGTACTGGTCGACCGTGGAGGCCGCGAACTGCCGATCGCCGCGACCGTGGTCGGAGCCACGCTGGAGTTTCCGGCCGATGTCAGCGTGGTGCTTGCCCGTGACGACGACGAACGCCTGCACCTGACCATGGAGAAGCGCGGTGGCGAATAACCCGCAGTTGAATCGCCACGGAGAACTACATCACTTGCTGTCGATCGAAGGCCTGCCGCGCAGCGTCATCGAGCGCATCCTCACCACCGCCGACAGCTTCATCAATGTCGCGGAACGCGAAGTTAAGAACGTGCCGCTGCTGCGCGGCAAGAGCGTTTTCAACCTGTTCTTCGAAAACAGCACGCGCACGCGGACGACGTTTGAGATCGCGGCGCGACGGCTGTCGGCTGACGTCTTCAATCTCGACATCACGCGATCGAGCGCGGCCAAGGGCGAGTCGCTGCTGGACACCATCGACAACCTGACGGCGATGCAGGCCGACATGTTCGTCGTCCGGCATGCCGCGAGCGGCGCCCCGTACCTGATCGCACGACATGCGTCCGAAAGCGCACCGCACGTGCATGTGATCAACGCCGGCGACGGGCGCCATGCGCACCCGACGCAGGGTTTACTCGACATGTACACGATCCGGCACTACAAGAAGGACTTCAGCCGGCTGACGGTCGCGGTGGTCGGCGACATCCTGCACTCGCGAGTCGCACGTTCGGATATCCACGCGCTGACCACGCTCGGTGTGGCGGAAGTGCGCGCTGTCGGGCCGCTGACGCTGCTGCCGGCCGGCCTCGAGCAGATGGGCGTGCGCGTCTGCACGCGGATTGACGAAGGCATCCGCGGCGCCGACGTCGTCATCATGCTGCGGCTGCAGAGCGAGCGGATGCGGGGTGCGTTGCTGCCTTCTGCGCAGGAGTACTTCGCCCAGTACGGGCTGACGCCGGAGCGGCTGGCGCAGGCGCGACCCGATGCGATCGTGATGCACCCGGGGCCGATGAATCGCGGTGTGGAGATCGATTCACGTGTTGCCGACGGCAGCGCCAGCGTGATCCTGCCTCAGGTCACCTTCGGCATCGCGGTGCGCATGGCGGTCATGTCGATCGTCGCATCGTCGGCGAGAATGCAATGAGCGCCGCCGGGCCGCTCCCAAGGCGCTCGCTCCCCCTTGGGGGGACCGGCGCGCAGCGCCGTAGGGGGCACCAATGAACATCGCGATCGTTAACGGCCGCGTCGTCGATCCCGCTTCAGAGCACGATGCGGTCGGCGGCCTTTACATCGCCCAGGGGCGCATCGCCGGTATCGGTCGCGCGCCCGAAGGTTTCCGCGTCGAGCGCGAGATTGACGCCCGCGGCATGGTGGTCGCACCGGGCCTGGTCGACCTGTGCGCGCGGCTGCGCGAGCCGGGTTCGGAAGGGGGCCTCAAGGTCGAGATGCTCGCGGCGCTGGCCGGCGGGGTCACCGGTGTGGTCTGCCCTCCCGATACCGATCCTCCACTCGATGAACCCGGACTGGTGCGCATGCTGCGGCAGCGGTCGCGCGAATCGGCGGGTGCACGCACGTATCCGGTCGGCGCGCTGACGGTGCAGTTGCAGGGCGAGGCGCTGGCCGAGTTGAAAACGCTGGCAGAGACCGGTTGCGTGGCATTCATGCAGACCGGCAGCCTGCCGCACGACAACGGCATGCTGTTGCAGGCGATGCGCTATGCGCGGACCTTCGACCTGCCGCTGTGGCTGCGTCCGGTGGAGGACACGCTCGCCGGCAACGGGGTCGCGGCTGCCGGCCCCGTGGCGGGTCGGCTCGGGTTGCCGTCGATCCCGGTCGTGGCCGAAACCGTCGCATTGCACACGATATTCGAACTGCAACGCGCGACCGGCGCGCGCGTGCATGTCTGCCGGCTCTCATCGGCCGACGGAGTCGAGCTGGTGCGTCAGGCCAAGCGCGAGGGCCTGCCGGTGACCGCCGACGTCACGATCCACCACGTGCATCTGGTCGACGTCGACATCGGTTTCTTCGATCCGAGCTATCGGCTCGATCCGCCGCTGCGTTCGGTGCGCGACCGCGATGCGATCGTCGCCGGACTGGCCGATGGAACGATCGACGCAATCTGTTCCGACCACGCGCCGATGAGCGTCGAGGAGAAACTGCTGCCGTTCGGCGAGGCCGCGCCGGGTGCCAGCGCGCTCGAGACCCTGCTGCCGCTGACGCTCAAGTGGGCCACCGAGCGCAAGGTCGCCTTGTCCGCCGCACTGGCGAAGGTCACCAGCCGGGCCGCGGAAATCCTCAGCGAGGACACCGGCCGGCTGGCGGTCGGTGCGAAGGCCGATGTGGTCGTGTTCGACCCGGAGGCTCCGTGGCGGGTGACCGCCGATTCACTGCGCAGCTTCGGCAAGAGCACCCCGTATGCGGGCTACGAGTTGCAGGGGCGGGCTTTGTACACGCTGGTGGGCGGCGACGTCCGTTACGAAGCATCGTAACCGTGCGCTACCTTCTCGCGCCGCTGCGGGTGGCGGCGATTGTGCTGCACATCCTGGTCGGGCTCGGCATCGCGTTCATCGCTTTTCCGCTCAGCCGGACGCAGGCGACGCGCAATCGCATCAATCACGGGTGGTCACGCTGGGTGCTGCGCCTGTGCGGCGCGCGGCTGCGCGTCAGCGGCCAGCCGATCAGCGACGAACTTGCGAGCACCGGCATGACGCCGGACAGCATCGGCCGGCTGCTCCTCTCGAATCACATCTCCTGGATCGACATCTTCGCAATCAACGCGGCGATGCCGTGCCGCTTCGTCGGGAAGGCAGAGATCGTTAGCTGGCCAGTCATCGGCCCCATGGTCAAGCACTCCGGAACGCTCTTCATCGAGCGTGGCCGGCGACGCGCGCTCGCGATGGTCAACGACGCCGTGCAGGGTCGCCTGCGGGCCGGCGAAAGCATCGTTGTGTTTCCCGAGGGCACCACGACACGCGGCGACCGCCTGCGTCCATTCCATTCGAACCTGCTCGCGCCCGCCGTGGAGGTGAAATGCCCCGTCTGGCCGGTTGGCCTGCGCTACACCGAGCGCGGCCGGTTCAGCGACGTTGCCGCGTTCGTCGGCGAAATGGGCCTTGTCACGTCCCTTGCCAAAATGCTGGTGGCGGACGAACTCGAGATCGAAGTCGCGTTCCTGCCGGCGCTCGATGCCTCGGCGAGCCAGAACCGGCACGCACTGGCGCGTGCTGCACACGCGGCGCTGTCGGCGCATTTCGGTCTGGTCGAAGTCCCCGAACGCGCGGAGATTCCCGATAACGGGTTCTAACTCGACCCGGGCGCTTACGTTGGCGGGCAGTCAACCTGGAACAGCGTCCCGTCATCCAGACAAACGGCGGTCAGCTTGCCTCCCCACACGCAGCCGGTATCGATGCCGATCACATTGGCTCGCTGCACCAGCCCTTCAGTGGACCAGTGGCCGCAGACGATGCACGTATCGCGCGTCGCGCGCGCCGGATGATCGAACCAGGCGAACGTTCCGGGTGGCGCCGCCGCCGCCTCCGCCTTGAACTTGAGGCGCATACGTCCGTCCGCGTCGACGATGCGCAGACGGGTCAGCGCGTTGACGATGAAGCGCAGGCGGTCGTTTCCGGTCAACGTGTCGCTCCACCGGTCGGGCTGATTGCCGTACATGTGTTCGAGGAAGTTTTGGTAGTCGTCACGACTAAGACGCCGCTGGACTTCAAGCGAGCGTTCGAGAGTGTCGTCGGTGGTCCACGACGGAGGAACGCCCGCGTGCACGATCAGCGTGTCGCGCTCGAAAAGCGCGAGCGGCAGCGTGCGGACCCAGTCGATCAGGTCCCGCCGGTCGGGCGCGTCGAGGATCGGTTGCAACGTGTCCGAACGGTGCAGCGGCCGCATTCCGGCGTCGGCGGCCAGCAGGTGCAGGTCGTGGTTGCCGAGCACCGCGGCGGCCCGACCCTGTTGAACGAGCTTCCGCACGAAGCGCAGCGACTCGAGCGATTGCGGACCCCGATTGACCAGATCGCCGACGAAGAGCAGGCGTTCGGCGTCGGGCAGTCGCGCCAGCAGCGCCTGCAGGCTGGTGAGGCAACCCTGCAGGTCGCCGATGACATAGGTCCTCATGACGGCATCGTAACGGCAGCGCAATACGCCTTTGTTAGCATCCGCTCGGCATTCCTCGAAGACTCCCAATGAAACCAGTACGCAAAGCGGTATTCCCGGTCGCGGGCCTCGGTACGCGATTTCTGCCAGCCACCAAGGCGATGCCGAAGGAGATGCTGCCGATCGTCGACAAGCCGCTGATCCAGTACGCGGTGGAGGAAGCGGCCGCGGCCGGCATCGTGCAGATGATCTTCATCACCGGCCGGCACAAGCGGTCGATCGAGGATCATTTCGACCGCGCGCCCGAGCTCGAGGCCGAACTCGAGGCCAAGGGCAAGACTGAACTGCTCGAGATCCTGCGCAACATTTCGCCGGAGGCCGAGAGCTTCGTCTACATCCGCCAGACCGAGCCGCTCGGCCTGGGACACGCCGTGCTGTGTGCCGCGCCGGTGGTGGGCGACGAGCCGTTTGCGGTCATCCTGGCCGATGATCTGATCGATGCCGAGCGTTCTGCCATCGGGCAGCTGGCTGATGTGCGCAGCCGGCTCGGTGGCGGCAGCGTGCTCGCCGTCGAGGACGTGCCGCGGGCGGACACGAGCAGGTACGGCATCGTCAGCAGCACCCCGCTTGACGATCGAACCTCGCGAATGTCGCACATCGTCGAGAAGCCCGCGCCGGAGCAGGCGCCGTCGACGCTCGCCGTGTTGGGACGCTATGTGCTCGAACCCACGGTGTTCCGTCACCTAGCCACGATTCCACGCGGAGCCGGAGGCGAGATCCAGCTGACCGATGCGATCGCCCGAATCGTCCCCGAAGGAACCACCTACGCGTACCGCTATCGCGGCCAGCGGTTCGACTGCGGATCGAAGGAAGGCTTTCTCGCCGCCACCGTGCATTACGCCCGCAAGGCGGGTTACGCGATCTAGCCGTCGCGTTCGTAGTCCTGGGTAGCACTCGCACGCGCGCGCAGCCGATAAAGGCGAAAGGGCATAAAAAAAAGGCCGAAATAGACCGCGCAGATCATCAAGTACGACCAAAAGATCCAACGGTCGGCGACGCCGTAGCGCCACATCGCCGTGCCGATCGCCGCCAGCACAAAGTTGGCGCCGACCAGCAGCCCCAGCGTCTGCCACGGACCATACCCTCGCCGCAGCAGCATGTGGTGGATGTGATCGCGGTCGGCCGCCATCGGGCTGCGCCGACGCGCGAGTCGCCGCACGGTGACGGTGAACACGTCCATCAGCACGATGCCGAGCACCCATAGCATCACCGGCGGCGCGACGGCGATGCCAGCGCGCTGAGTCAGCGCGATCGAGAACCACGCCACGGCGAAGCCGACCACCATGCTGCCCGCATCGCCCATGAACGTCCGATGGCGACCGCGCAAGCGGCCAGGGCAGATTGAAGAACAGGAAACCGGCGAGCGCACCTGCGAGCACGATCAAGATCTTGGCGGCGTTCGCATCGCCAATGGTCCAGGCGAACGCGGCCAGCACCAGCACGATGCCGAGCACCAGGCTGCCGGCCAGGCCATCGAGACCGTCGAGCATGTTGATCGCATTGACCACCGCAAGGACGGCGAGCACGGTCAGCGGGATCGCCCAGTGCCGCGTGTTGATCGGGTTGGTGCCGAACAGATCACCGAGATTGATCAGGAAGTTTTCGCCCCACGATGTCATCAGCAGTGCGGCGATCACCTGCAGCAGCAGCTTGGTGCCGGGCGATATCTCGCCGAGATCGTCGAGCAGTCCGACCAATGCCAGCAGCAGCACGCCGGCGAAGAATGCGCTGTACTGCGCGAATGCGGAGAACGAAAACGCCAGCGCAAGGATCAGCCCGGCGGTGATCGCGATGCCGCCGGTCAGCGGCACCGAAGCGGCGTGCCGCTTGCGGCCGCCGGGATGATCGACCAGCCCCCAGCGCTCGGCGGGCCGCCGCAGCATCAGGATCAACAGCCCGGATAAAAACGCGGCGGCAGCGGCCTGCGCAAGATAGGTCAATGGCACGGTCGACATGACCGGATTATCCGCGATGCGCTCCTCGATCAGGCGTGAGCGAGTAGCCGCCGATAGAGTGCCGTCGTCTTGTCGACCATCTGCGCCACTGAAAATTCTTCCCTGACGCGTTGCTGGCCCGCTGCTCCGAGCCGCGCCGACAACTGGCGGTCGGTGAGCAGGCGATTGAGCGCCTGGGCGAGCGCGGACTCGTCGCCGGGTTCGACCAGAAGTCCGGTTACGCCGTCGAGTGTGACGTACTCCACGCCGGTGCCGAGCCGGGTCGCGACCACGGGCTTGCCGCATTGCATCGCTTCGAGCTGCACCAGTCCGAACTGTTCGGCGCGCTCGGTCGACGGCAGGCAGAACACATCACACGCGTCGTAATAGGCGACGAGCTCGGCATCGGGGATGAATCCGAGAAAGCGCACACGGTCAGAGACTCGCACGTCTCGCGCAACCTGGCGCAGCGATTCAGTCGTCGGCCCGCGTCCTCCGATCCAGAGTTCCGCATCGACGGCACGCAGCGCGCGAATCAGGATATCGAAGCCCTTGTAGTAAACATGCCGGCCGACTGTGAAAATCGCCGGCCGACTGCGCCGCTCTCCCGCCAACGCTTCGCGGCGCGCGCGGGCCGCGTCGGTCCATCCGAAAGCGCTGGCATCAAAGCCGTACGGAATGACTTCACGCAACTGCCCCGGCTTGCCGGCACCCATCTGCTGCGAAGAACTGAAATGCTGCGGGGTCGCACCGATGATCGCATCGGCATCGCGCACAAACGCATCCAGAAAGGGGCGATATAGGGCGAGGGCACCCTGCTGCTTGACGATATCGCTGTGCCACGAGATCACACGCTTAAGTGAGCGCGGCAGACACATCGCAGTGAGCTGGCCGAGCGGATCCGGGAAGTGTAGGTGCACGATGTCGAAGCCATGCTCGCGATGCAGCCGGCGCGCGATCCACGGCATTGTCGGCGCGATCGCGGCACTGGCGACGACGCCGTGGCTTGCGGCGCGCACGGTCAAGTAGTTGTAGCGGCGATGCCGGTCGGTCCGCGCGGCGTCGTTCGCGACCAGGTTGATCGCCTCGATGCCGGCCGGCAGCGCGCCCAGCAGCGAGCGCAGATAGCGCTCGATGCCGCCGACGTCGCCGTCGAACTTACCGAGATGAAGGACTTTCACGCCGGACGAGATCTGGTCCGCACGCGCACGCTCACTTCACGACGCGCAGTTCGAAGAAGATGTTGTACAGCGGGTAGAGGAACGCGTAGCGGTTCTCGTAGTGCGCCTTGTTTCGGTTGGCCCAGTTCAAGGCCCACCGGTGAAACCCTCGACGGTGAGGACGTTCCTCGGCGTCGTACTCGCAGCGAATCATTTCGAAGCGAGCCTTCGAATAGCCCAGCCGAAAGGCGGGTGTGCCGGCTATGAAGTAATCGAAACTGCGCGATGTGAATGCGCGGCGGTGCGTCGGATCCGAGTAATAGTTGACGCTGCTCATGAACGGAGCGACTACCTCGACCGAGGCTCCCGGGCTGCCGACTCGCCAGATTTCCTCCATCGTATGCACGAAGTTCTCGACGTGTTCCAGACACATCTCGGCAGATGATGCGGTCCCACGAACTGTCGGCCAGCGGATAGGGGAATACGTTGAGGTCGTGAACCAGGTCGGCCTGCGAGCCGGCGATGATGTCGACGCCGAACGCGCCCGGGGTCTTGCTGAATCCGCAGCCGAGCTCGAGGATGCGCGAAGGCGCTGTCGCGGCCGGATCGCCGCCGTCGTTCATTTGGTGATCAGACAAAGGCCGCCATGCTGCAGCCGCTGATCTGCGAACAGTCTCCCAATCTGAAGCAGGCGACGCCACCACGATTGCCTGAGACGTGTCATCACCGCTAAGTTGATTCCGTACATCGAGATGATTGCCAGGGTCGGATCAGGCAGAAACTCGAAGCGGGAGAATCCGATTGCGCGGCAAAGGTCGCGGATATGCGACGGTGGCATGTCCTTCTCGGTGACGCCGTACAGCTCCATCGCCCGCATCGAGTCGGGGCTTTTGGAATGGCCCGCGCCGGGCTCGTGCGTGATCAGAACTCCGCCCGGCCGAAGCGCGCGATACACACTCTCGAGTGCCGCGCGTTCATCGACCGCGTGATGCAGCGAGTCGTAAAAAACGGCGCAATCAAAAGGCTCCGTGAAGTTCAGCGACTCATAGTCGGACAATACGAACTTCAAGTTGGCGGCCTCGTATCGCTCCCGATTGCGTTCGGCGTACTGAATCATGTCGGGCGCGATGTCCTGACCGACAACGCTGTAGCCCCGCCGCGCAAAGAAGGCACTCGTCCAGCCGGTGCCGCAGCCCAGATCCAGCAGCCGCGCAGGTGGCGCCGGAAGCAGAGCCATGATGATTCCGACATCGACGAGGTTCTTCGAGCAAGTGAAGTGCGAAAACGGCTTGTCGAAGGCGGCGCGAGCGCCCTCGTCGCCGATGTTCTTCATGTAATCGATTTCGCCCTGCTTCACGACGCACCTCCAACGATGATCTTAAGGCAAGCAAGGACTTGCCCATCACAGTCGGCATCACCGGCACCGGCCGGATCGCCTGCTCTCAGTGACCGGGCGCCACTTTTCTATAAATGGCAAGCGTCTCCCGCGCGCAGCGCTCCCATGAAAACTGCGAGGCCTGCACCAGGCTCGCTTCGGCCCGCTGCTGCCAGAACGCCGGATCTTCATCGAACCGCAGCAACGCGTCGCGCAGACCCGCCTCGTCATCCGCGTCAATCTGCACACCGGCCGCACCAACGACCTCAGGAAGCGTCGAGCGATCCGAGACGATCACAGGCGTACCGCTGGCCATCGCTTCGAGCGGCGGCAGACCGAATCCCTCGTAGAGCGAGGGATAGACCAGCGAAAGGGCCGCCGCATAGAGCACGGCGAGATCCTCGTCCGACGTAAAGCCAAGCGGGCGAATCTCTCCGCTCGCGACCATCGGCTGCATCAACGACTCGAGCTTCGAAGTAAGCCAGCCCCTCATCCCGACCATCACCAGCGGACGGCGGCGCCGAAAGCGCTCGGGTAGCGCCGAGTAGGCACGAATCGCCAGTTCCAGGTTCTTTCGCGGCTCCAGTGTGCCAACGCAGAGCACGAAGCCCCGATAATCCAAGCCGCGCTCCTGAAGCACTTGCCGGCATTGCTCACGAGACCGCGGATGAAATATCTCCCGCGATCCCAGAGGTACCGACGTGATCCGTTCAGGCGCAACGCCGAATTCGTCGATGATCTCTTGCCGCACATACGACGCATCGGTAATCACATGGTCGGCCCGTTCGAGCGCCTTCGGGAACAGTTCACTCATCACCGCGACGCGCTCGTCGGGGTGCGTCTCGGGATACCGGATCCACGACGAGATCATGCGCGGTGATCACGGTCGGCCCGTCGAACCTAAAGGGCAGAAAGTTCGGTTCGTGGTAAACATGCGGACGAAATCGGCGCGTACCCATACCGAAACGCCATCCCTGCAGTGCGCGACTGACGCGATAAGGGTGAGGAACATATTTCTTGATCAGCTCCTTGAGCGCGCCGATCTCTTTGACCGGTTTGGTCCGGATCTCGCGGCTCCAGATGGCGGCGTAAAAGAACTCCATGTCCAACTCGCCGGTTGCCACCAGGCTCCGCGCGAGGCTGTTGGCGTACTGGCCAACGCCCGTCAGCGGAGAAAGCAAGGCGGAGCCGTTGAATGCGAGACGAATCGGTTCCGTTCTTCGCGGCATCGACGGACTGTCAAAACGGCCTCGACCAACCGATCGGCGCTGTGATAGACAGTTTGAGCCGTATCGACTGCCAAGAGCGCGATTCCGACTGGAGCGAGCTTGCTAGAATTCCACCGGTTACACGAGGCGCAGTGAAAATGTCCTGGCCGCAATTTGCAGTCCGGAGTCCGACGCACACGTGGATTAGCCTCAGCGGCGAGTCCACGTCGATACCGCGGCGGGTTCTCCGAGCTGGGACCGCTCGCAATCCCATTGCTTCCCGCTGGGCTACAGAGATCGCGTGCAGCTGTCGCAGGCCGCACGTCGGCGGAACGGCTTACGGCGCCTACGCAATCCGTCAATGAATAACGGCCGGCAGAAGGCGTCGCATGAAGAAGGATCCGAAGATTTTTGTCAGTGGACACCGTGGCATGGTGGGCAGCGCCATCGTCCGGCGCCTGATGGCGGGCGGGTACAAAATGTCGCTGACCCGTACGCGCGCGGAACTGGATCTGCTCGATCAGCGCGCGTGTCCACGAATTTCTGCGGCGCCGAGAGGCCGGACTACATCTTCGCCGCCGCGGCAAAGGTCGGCGGAATCCAGGCCAACAATCCTGTATCGCGCCGACTTCCTCTACCAGAATCTCATGGCGTCGGCCAACCTGATCCACGGCGCTCACCTGGCCGGGGTCCAGCGGCTGATGTTCCTCGGCTCGAGCTGCATCTATCCCGCGCGATTGCCCGCAGCCGATGCGCGAGGAATATCTGCTGACCGGCCCGCTCGAGCCGACCAACGAGCCCTATGCGATCGCCAAGATCGCCGGCATCAAGCTCTGCGAAAGCTACAACCGCCAGTATCGGCCGGCAGTACGTCAGCGTGATGCCGACCAACCTGTACGGCCCGAACGACAACTACGACCTGGCGAACAGCCACGTGCTGCCGGCGCTGATTCGCAAGGCGCACGAGGCCCGCGAGCGCGGCGAGACCGAGTACGTCGTCTGGGGCAGCGGCACACCGCGGCGCGAGTTTCTCTACGTCGACGACCTGGCCGACGCCTGCGTCTTCTTGGTGGAGCGGGCTACGACGGGCCGCTGGTCAACATCGGCACCGGCGAAGACGTGACCATTCGCGAGCTGGCGGAAATGGTGATGCAGGTGGTCGGCTTCCCAGGGCGCATTCGGTTCGACACGCAGCAAGCCCGACGGCACGCCGCGCAAGCTGCTCGACGTGAGTCGCGCATGGCCGCGCTGGGCTGGAGCGCGCGCACGCCGTTGCGAGACGGCATTCGCAATGGCATACGAGTCCGCGCCATTTTACAAGCTCGACTCAAACCACGGCGAGCTGAATCAACACGATGACCACAGACAAAGTTGCACTGATCACCGGCGTCACCGGCCAGGACGGCGCCTACCTGTCCGAGCTGCTGCTGTCCAAGGGATACGAGGTCCACGGCATCAAGCGCCGCGCATCGCTGTTCAACACCGACCGCATCGATCATCTGTACCAGGACCCGCACGTCGACCATCCGCATTTCATGCTGCACTACGGCGACCTGACCGACAGCACCAACCTGATCCGCATCGTGCAGCAGGTGCAGCCCGACGAGATCTACAACCTGGCGGCGCAGAGCCATGTGGCGGTCAGCTTCGAGACGCCCGAGTACACGGCCAACGCCGACGGGCATCGGCACGCTGCGCCTGCTCGAGGCGATCCGGATCCTGGGCCTGGAAAAGAAGACGCGCTTCTATCAGGCCAGCACCACCGAGCTGTACGGCCTGGTGCAGGAGACCCCGCAGAAGGAGACGACGCCCTTCTACCCGCGCAGTCCGTACGCGGTGGCCAAGCTGTACGCCTACTGGATCACCGTCAACTACCGCGAGGCCTACGGCCTGTACGCCTGCAACGGGATTCTGTTCAACCACGAGAGCCCGTGCGCGGCGAGACTTTCGTGACGCGCAAGATCACGCGCGCCATCGCGCGCATCGCGCTCGGCCTGCAGGACTGCCTGTACCTCGGCAACCTCGAGTGCGCTGCGCGACTGGGGCCACGCGAACGACTACGTCGAGATGCAGTGGCTGATGCTGCAGCAGGACGAGCCCGAAGATTTCGTCATCGCCACCGGCGTCCAGTACAGCGTGCGCCAGTTCGTCGAACTCGCAGCGCACGAGCTGGGAATCACGATCAGCCTTCACCGGCGAAGGCGAAAGCGAGATCGGTACTGTCACTAACGTCGAAGGGGAACTCGCTTCGTGCAAGGTCGGAGACGTGATCGTAAGGTCGACCCGCGCTATTACCGCCCGACGGAGGTCGAGACACTGCTCGGAGACGCCACCAAGGCAAATCGCAAGTTGGGCTGGCGCCCAGCACGACCGTGCAAGAGCTGGTGTCGGAAATGGTCCGCGCCGACTATGCCGAGGCCGCAGCGCGACAGTCTGGTCAAGAACGCCGGCTTCCGGGCCTACGACTACCACGAATGATCCGTGCAGGGACCGCCATTCAGGGCAAACGCGAATTGGCGCAGCAACACCGCGGATCGTTGCAGACTGACATTTCCGGCACGGGGCGTTTCTTTACTGGACACGCCTCGTGGCATTCGACCGCGTACTGCGCGAAGCAGTGCTGGTGACTCTCGCGCGTTGGGCCCGTCTCCCATGTCGTGGGAACTCCTGCCCGCATGTCACCGTTCCACTCGGCATTGGCTGATTGGCTTCTCGCGGTGCGTGTGAAGAACATCCTGTCGCGGATTTCGTCCACGTTCCGCCAGCATTTGCTCTCAGGGTTCTCATGGAACGTGCTTGCATCCATCGCGATGCAAGGTTCGGTGCTTGTCTCGTCGATCATCGTCGCCAGGCTGCTTGGCTTGGTCTCGTTCGGAAGCTATGCCCTGATGATTTCAACCGTCATGACGGTAGCTTCCGTAGCGCAGGGCGGCAGTGGTCTGGTGGCCACGAAGCTCGTGGGCGAGTCCCTCGGATCCGGACCAGAACCCGTTGGACGTCTGCTTAAGGCATTCCGGAACTTCGCATGCGTCATGGGTGCAGTTGCCGCGATCTTGCTTTTCGTACTGGCCGAAGTGCTTGCGAACGAAGCTTTCGCCCGGCCCGAACTAGTCCAGCCGCTTCGGCTGATCGCGCTCGCAACCTTCTTCCTGGTATTCGCGTCATATCAGGTAGGCGCGCTACAGGGATTTGGGGCGTTTCGCGAAATGAGCCTCGCCGGCGTTATAGCCGGAATTTTCCACATCGCACTGACATCATTCGGCGCCTTCTTCGGCGACGTGACCGGGGCCCTTCTTGGCTTCGTCGCCGCGAGTGCCCTCCGAGCTCTTTGCTTGGTCGCGCACTTGGCGAAGTCCGTCGGACGCATGGCGTGCCGGACTCGGTCGTCGTCGACCGCAGCGACTTTCGCCCCGTTTGGCGCTTCGCAGTGCCGGCAGGCTTGGCAGGCATTGTGACGATGCCCTGTCTGTGGCTCGTGACAGTCCTCGTTTCCCGCCTGCCGGACGGCCTGGCGCTGGTCGCCATGTTTTCGGTCGCTCATCAACTCCGACTTGCAGTGCTTCAACTGCCGTCGTTGCTGAATGCGGTTTCGTTTTCCGTCCTGAGCCAATTAAAGGGGCGCAGTGAGATCGGTAGTTTTCGCGGCATCTTTTGGTCCAACCTGGCAATAAATGCCGGATTCTCGACAGTAGCCATCATCACGCTGATCGCGTTGTCCGAGCCACTGCTCCACCTCTACGGGCGCGAATTCGGGGATGGTCAATGGTTGCTCATAATTCTCCTTGTATCAGTGATACCGGAGTCGCTCGCAATGAGCACTTACCAGCTCATTCAGTCAGCCGGTCGAATGTGGTATTCGCTCTTCGCGATAGTGATTCCGCGAGACTTGAGTTACGTGACGCTCTCGGTCGTCGTTATCTCGAAACTAGGTTTGTTGGGTGCGGGGCTTTCGTACCTGATCGCATGGATCACGGCTCTCTCATTGATTTTCATCAGTGTGAGGAAGAGATTTTATGGTTGAGGGCTGTAAGGAAAGCACAGTGTCGACATTGCTAAAAATCGCAACAGCAGTTTGGAAAATTACTCCGAGTCGCGCTCTCCGAGAAAAGTATCTCGCAGCATATTGCTGGCTTATCAGGGGTAGGAGAGTTGTAACGACGATTGACGGGGTAACGCTTCAGTTGGACCTCAGTGAAGTCATCGATGTAGCAGTCAAATTGCGGCGATTTGAACCGGAAGTTGTTGAGGCCATAAAGGCATATACGCGCGCAGGGGACACAGTTTTTGATATTGGAGCTAATGCAGGCTTCCACGCACTCGCGTTTGCGATGCAAGCGTACCCGGGAGGCAAGGTTTACGCTTTTGAGCCAACGAATTATGCGTATGCGCGACTTCGAGAAAATGTTCGATTGAACCCTGGACTGAATGTGGAGCCAGTCCAGGTGGCGCTTTCCGATCGAAACGTGCCTTCGCAGACAGTCGACTTTCGGTCCAGTTGGCGTACAGACGGCATTATCGAACAGCGCTTAAGCACTGTTTCATTCGTCAAACTTGATGATTGGATTCGCGACAAGGGCATCAATAGTGTCAGCATCATGAAGATTGATGTGGACGGCAATGAGTACCCCGTTATTCGAGGCGGATTGGAAACAATAACGCGTTTCCTTCCTACTATCGTCATAGAGGTAGGACTCTGGCATTTCGACGACCCAACGAGGGATCCGCTGGATTTGCTCGGAAGCATTGGATATAGATTTTGGGACGCTAAGTCGAAGGAGCAGTACTCTCACGAGCGGCTGAAGAGCCATATAAGCAATCTGTCTCGCAGGACGGTGGGCATTAGCATCAATGTAATCGCGTCCGCCAGCAAGGAATTCGTGCCTTAAGGCGAATCGGCGCATTTGGTGACTAGGCGCGAACAAAACGCTTTGCCGGTGATTTCTTCGCGACACTCTGACGCTTCGCTTCGCGTGCATAGATATGTCGTAGGCGTTCGACGCCCACGTTCAGGCATGGAGACGCAGTTCATCACAGCGCGCCGCGAGGCCGCGAAAATCAGCAGCAACATATGACCCCCGACATGTCGCCCCGGCCATCCGTAATGCCTATCGACCGCGAGTTGTGGCGGAAGGAATTGCATCTCTCAAATTTTGTTAACAGCTACTACCAGTATCGAGACCTGATGAAATGGGTAGGCGATGGCGCCTCGATCCTTGTCGTCGGTCCTGGGCAGGGACTCGATGCTGCGGTGTTCAAGTGGAGAGGATTTCAGGTTGTCACCTTCGACATCGACAACACGTTCAGCCCGGACGTGATCGGAAGCTGTCATGAGATGCCGATGTTTGAGAACGGTCAGTTTGATGTAGTCATCGCTTCCCATGTGCTCGAACATCTACCGTTGCCGTACTTGGACTTGGCGCTGGATGAAATTGCAAGAGTAGGTCGCCACGCCATCTTTTACCTGCCTGTAGCAGGGCGACATGCGATCTTGCGCTTCATGCCCGGCATCAAGGGTATCGACTGGGCAGTCATAACGGACTTCTTCAAGTTCTGGGAGCGCCCGGATGGCGTAAGAGCAAGATACTGCGGCGGCCAGCACTACTGGGAGGTTGGTCTAAGGGGCTTTCGTGTGCCCGATCTCAAGGAGAGGCTTTCGCGCTCGTTTGACGTTTTGGACGCATATCGAAATCGCGATTGGTTGCCTAGCTTCAACTTCGTCCTGCGCTCCAAATATGTGCATCGACATCGACGAGATTCTGTGAGATGACTTCGTGAAAGTTCTCTACTCATTCAACAAGAAAGGTGCTGAGGCGGAATTTTGGCAGCGAGAAATTGCTGAGGCGTCTACTCCCAAGGTAACGTTTCTTCCGTTTAATCACGATGTGTACCTTGACCCTAACCAGTATCTGCGTGCCAAAAGTTAGACGAGCTCTATTACGACCGGCATCCGGGGCTCATGCGTTTGTACGCCGCCGTTGAGGCAAGACTGCGCGACGCGGCCATCGACGTACTCTTGGTCGACAATTGCCCTCCCTACCATCCGGACTGGTTGCGGAACATTCCCGCGTTCAAGGTTCTCCGCACCTCCGATGGGCCTCTCAGCTGCCTATGACCGGGACTTCGCGTACGCACATGCATACGACCTCGTCCTCTATCACAGCCCGGCGTACAGCCGTGATATGGGGATGGCCGAGAAGCTTCGGTACATCGGGGCAAAGCGGACCGCGTTCTGGCCGCTTGGCGTCTTCGACGCGACGTTCACGCCGGAGCTGCCCGAGGATGAGCTATTCGCGCTAGAACAAAACATAGATGTCGTTTTCGTAGGTGCGCTTCACTTGGCAAGATGCCGCTGCTCGCGCAGGTAAAGCGCGCCTTCGGGTCACGATGCCGAATGCATGGCCTCACTTCGCTCAAGAGGAACGTCTATTTCAACCTGAAGTACGGGTTCCCCGGTTGGGTGCGGCCGATTCCACAGTCCGCCTATGTTCCTCTCTATCAGCGGGCAAAAATCGGAATCAACGTGCATAACCGGGGCATGTACACGGTCGGCGGCTACCGACTATACGAGCTGCCGGCTAATGGCGTCATGCAGATTTCCGATGGTGATGAATACCTCAGCGCCTTCTTCGACGTCGGCAACGAGATTGTCGGCTACGCCAACGCCGACGAACTCATCGACAGAATCCACTTCTATCTCGCCCACGACGCGGAGCGGATCCGCATCGCACGCAATGCGTATCGGAGGGTCCAGAGCGACTACCGGATTGCCGCTCTCCTGAATGAGGCGGTGAGCATCATCAGGATGGCGACGAAGTGAACAAATCTAACGGAGAATCCAAGTTCGTCGGCTGGCGGCTGACGTTGCGCACGCGGCTCCTGTTCAACTTTCACGCGTACGCTGACGTCAGGCCCAAGAGCGTCTCTCGCTTGGATAGAAGCTCTAAGGAGAAACCGGACGCGACGGATACGCTGTTTTCCTCGGCGCGTGGTTGCTTCGCACGCTCAAGGTTCTCGGAGATCCGAGGCCTCGGCCGAGGACTGCTGCCAGAGGTGCTGCAGAAGGCCGCTGCGTCACTCTCCTCGGCGGCTGGCCACGCCCCAGGAGTCTGACGTGTGCGGCATCGCCGGACTCTTGGGCGCCCCTGCTCGGCTCGATCTGGAAGCCAGCGCGTGCCGTATGGCTGCTGAACTTGTGCACAGAGGGCCGGACGACGCAGGCGTCTGGAAGGATCCTGCTCACGGCCTCGCGCTGGCCCACCGCCGCCTTGCCATCATAGATGTGTCGCCACATGGCCACCAACCGATGGTGTCGGTCAGCGGCCGCTACGTCGTCGTGTACAACGGCGAGATCTACAACTTCGAGGAGCTTCGGGCGGAGTTGCAGGGCTCGGGTCATGCTCAGGATTGGCGGGGTCATTCGGATACGGAAGTGTTTCTTGCCGCCGTCGAGGCGTGGGGTCTCGATGTCGCACTCACTCGCGTGGTGGGAATGTTTGCGATTGCATTGTGGGACCGCGAGACACGGACGCTTACCCTTGCGCGTGACCGCATTGGCGAGAAGCCCCTCTACTATGGCCGAATTGAACAAACGTTCTGCTTTGCCTCGGAGCTCAAGGCCATCCGCGCGCTTTGGGGAAGCCGACTGGAAATTGACCCGCCAGTCGTGTCCGAGTTCATGCAGTTCGGCTACGTCCCCTCGCCGCGCTGTATCTACCGTGGCCTGAGCAAACTCGCGCCTGGGCACTACGTGCAAGTCGGGCCGGATCGCCCGCTGGGGAACCCGAAGGCCTTCTGGCAACTCAGCAACGCGGCGCAAGTCGAGCTAACTGCTCAGCTGGCCAGGGCGGACGACTTACAACTCGTGGACCTGCTGCATGACCGACTCAAGACCTCAGTCAGACTGCAGATGATGTCCGACGTTCCACTCGGAGCGTTCTTGTCAGGTGGCGTTGACTCGAGCGCAGTAGTTGCGTTGATGCAGTCGCAGAGCGATCGCCGTGTTAGGACGTTTACAATTGGCTTTCACGAGAAGGCGTTCGACGAGGCCCCTTATGCGAAGGCCGTTGCGGAGCACCTCGGCACCGACCATACGGAGCTCTATGTTCCGGCGGCCGAGGCGGCAGCGGTCATTCCAGATCTTCCGCGCATCTACGACGAGCCGTTTGCCGATTCCTCCCAGATTCCCACGACACTTGTGTCGCGACTTACGCGACAGCATGTAACAGTCTCGCTTTCTGGTGACGGCGGCGATGAGTTGTTTGCGGGCTACCCTCGGTACGGAATCACCGCGGGGCTATGGCGACAGATGAGTCGCCTCCCCATGAGTCTGCGAGTCGCAGTCGCCGGGATGCTCAAGTCCGTTTCACCGCAGATTTGGGATAACGCTCTCTCAGTCTTTCCCGGCGCATTGCGTCAACGGGTAAACGGGAGACGGGTACATCGGCTGGCCCAGTTACTTGTCACCCGTACTCTCGCAGAGATGTACGTTTGCCTCATGTCGCAGTGGCAGCCCGAGGAAGGCCTGGTGCTTGGTCTTGATGGTTACGGCTCCTACTCACGACCTTGGAGCGATCGGGGAGGAGCCATTGAACAGATGCGAAGTTGGGACATAAGGCAGTATCTTCCTGACGATCTTCTTGTCAAAGTAGATAGGGCCGCGATGAGCGCGAGTCTGGAGTCTCGTGCGCCCTTGCTCGACTACCGCGTCGTCGAGTTGGCTTTCGCGCTGCCGGAACAGGCACTTGTTCGGGACGGGCAAACCAAGTGGATCCTTCGGCGAGTGCTCGATCGTTATGTACCTCGTAAGTTGATAGATCGTCCAAAGGCCGGATTTTCAGTTCCGTTGGCGCAGTGGATCCGGGGGCCACTACGCGAGTGGGCTCAGGACCTGCTCGATCCGGTTACTTTAAGGGCACAAGCGCGATTGGATTATGAAAGGGTAGCGCTGCTCTGGGAGCAGCATCAGTCGGGCAAGTACGATCGAAGCTACTACCTTTGGAATGTTTTGATGTTCCAAGCATGGTGGGAATCAAACTTCATGAACTGAATCGTGAACTCGTGAAGGCAGTCGTTTCCAAAGCCGTTCATACGACCATCCCGGCCTGCTTTGCCGTTATTGGCGTCGCATATTTAGCCGCGTTGTGGCTCGACCTATTTCGTCTGGTTATCTTTGCGCTGCTGTTTGCGCTGGCGCTTTCACTTCTGGTTGGGCCATCAAGGCCGAACCCACTCGTGCGGATTGTCTATGGGCTAGTCCTCATTTTGCCAATCTACGGCTATTGCGTCACCTCGGCGTTTTGGAGTCCGGGCCCTGATGAAGCATTAAGGGACGCGGTCTACATGTGTATCTCCGTCTTCCCGGCAGTGGCGTTGGGCATAGCTCTTGGAAATGGCTTCACGGGACTCCAGATTGCGTACGGCCTTGGAATGCTAATGGTGCCGTTTGCATTGCAGGCATTGTACGGAGCGTTGACAGGCGGCGATCCGATGCTCGTCGGAAGTTGGTCCATGAGATCAATCCTCACCAGCATCATTTGCCTTGCCAGTCCCGTCTTGGCGGGCGCGTGGGCTCTATCAAGGCGACGCGCTTTCTTTTGGTACTGGTTGATTGTCTTAGCGCTAACTGTGACGATCGGCTCGCGAAGCGTGCTCCTCTTTGCGATTCCCGCGGCGCTTGTGTCCGTATTTCTTCAGGATCGGCGCTTGGCAATTCGGTTGATCAAGTGGTCTCTCCCACTTCTCATCCTGGTTGTGGTCGCCAACCCGACGATGCTTGCACGATTTTCGGCCGAATCAACCAACCTCGCCTTCGATGAGTGGTCGATTGACGAGGAGTTGAAGTTGCCCCCGGAAGAACGCGTGGATGTGGATCGGCGGCTGGCAGCACTGACTGCGTACCGACTATTTCTTCAGAATCCGATTTTCGGTAGCGGATACGCGAGCGTTCTACAGACGAATCGGGACGAGTTTGGCTTGGAGATTTCGGCCCACGGGCTCATCCCGGGAACTCTTGGAGAACTTGGTCTTGCCGGAATGGCAATCTTTTGTGCGGTAATCGCGCTGACGTTCGTCCGCGCTCGGGCGAGCGTTCTGTCTTCGTCGACGGTGGATCGGATGCTCAAGCACTTTGTCGTTGCGCTTTTTGCCGTGCTCCTTCTAGGACTCTTCCATCAGACGCTCGAATCCATCTTTTTTGGTCTGAGTCTGGGTCTAGTAATTGGCTTCGGTGGATCGCGACGCAAATCGCAGGTCTCGCTGCGCGAGAACTTCAACCATAAACAAGCGGGCGTCTCATCAAAGTAGTTCAGTTCATCCCGACGTTGGGGCCGGGGGGGGCGGAGCGGCAACTCTCTCTGATTGCGCCACAACTGGTGAGAATGGGGATCGAAACGCATGTTGCCTACCGGGCAGATGGCCCAAATTTGCCTCGCCTACTTCAAAGCGACGTCGTTCTGCATCCCCTTAAGGCCTTAGGCAATCACGATCCTGCTCTGGGTTTCGGCGTCCTGCGGCTCATTCGAATCCTGCGTCCAGACGTTGTGCAAACCTGGTTGCCGCAGATGGACATCCTCGGTGGCGGCGCGGCTCTACTAAATCGAGTGCCGCTAATTATTAGCGAGCGCTCCTCTGCCGCCGCGTACGAGCACAGCTGGTGGAAAGCGCGACTGCGCGTGGCCATCGGAAAACGTGCGACTCGAATAATCGCAAATTCACACGGCGGAGTTTCCTATTGGTGTGATTACGTGCCAACGGAGCGACTACATGTCATTCGAAACTGCGTCGTTCCCAACGAGCAGAACGGGCACACAGAGGACGCGAGGGTCAAGAAGTTTCTTGACGGTCGGTCCTTGATCATTTTCGCTGGAAGGCTGAGCTACGAAAAAAATATTCCCAATTTGACTGAAGCATTTATCTCGGTCGCGCGCCGGCGCAACGACGTGGCGATCATGATGTTCGGCGAAGGGCCTGAAAGACAACTAGCAGAACACCGCATTGCGGAAGCTGGACTGCAGAATCGAATCGAGCTCATGGGATACTCAACATCTCTCTCGGCTTGGATTCGCAACGCTGATGTATGTGTTTCGGTCAGCCACTTTGAAGGCCACCCCAACGTAGTAATGGAAGCCGCGTCCTTGGGCTGTCCACTTGTCCTGTCCCAAATCGGAGCACATTGCGAACTATTCGATGAAAAATCCGCGTCTTGGGCGCGAGCTGGCTCACCTTCAAGCATTAGTGATGCAATCATCAGCGTGTTGCATGATCCGTGGACGGCCCGTGAACATGCGCGGCGAGCCAGAGACGTTGCATCGAAGTTTAGCTTGGCCAACATTGCGGATGAGTATCGATCAATCTACAAAGCCGTCGTCGAGAATCACAGACGATAGCCACGATTCCGTGTGAATGAATTTCACGGTCTTGAGGAGTTGGTGTTCTGTAGTGTGTGCGCATGTGTGGGCGTGTCCGATTGTCGCTGCACAAGACGATTACCGAACTGATTTCGATCCAATGCATCCTTTACGCCTCGCGGAACACGTCTGCCCGCAATGCCGATCTGGCGAGCTAGCTTTTGAAGCGGCCGTCGACCCTGCGGCTCAGGACATCGAGTCCGGCTCCATACGGTGTCGATCGTGCGGAGGGGCTTACCCGATCGTGCGTGGATTGCCCCGTTTTGTCCCTGCAACCAACTATGCCGAGTCGTTTGGATTCCAGTGGAACGCTCACGCCCAGACGCAGTTGGACAGTCACTCTGGGCTGCCTATCAGCCGTGACCGCCTGTGGGGAGCGATTGGAGGCGAGCAGGATCTTCACGGCAAGCGCGTTTTGGAGGCAGGTTCAGGGGCCGGTCGATTCACCGAGGTGTTGGTGAGCAGTGGCGCGGACGTGGTTAGTTTTGACTATTCGAGCGCTGTCGACGCGAATGCACGAAATCAGCCCGGCTCAACCAGCCTGCATCTCTTTCAGGGGGATCTATTCAGGATTCCACTGATCGAGTTGTCGTTCGACAAGGTGATTTGCCTTGGGGTTCTTCAGCACACTCCCGATCCGGAGGCCGCATTTCGCAGCTTGGGAACGTATGTCCGGCCGGGCGGTCAGCTCGTTGTCGATCTCTACAGGCGCGACGTGGCCGCGCTGATGCAATGGAAGTATCTCTTACGTCCAGTGACCAAGCGAATGCGCAAGGAGGTTCTGTATGAGGTCATTTCGCGCCTTACTCCCCCTCTAGTTCCAGTGGCGCGGTTATTGCGCCGATTCGCTGGACGCCTGGGTGCGCGCCTGGTGCCGATCGTGGAGTACTCGCATTTGGGACTTGCGCCGGACCTTAACGTGCAGTGGGCAGTCCTGGACACGTTCGATATGTACTCTCCTGCTCACGATCACCCGCAGTCGCTTGAGAGCGTAAAGCGCTGGTTCGGCGAAATTGGGTTTCAAGACGTTTGGGTACGACCGGGGCCCAACGGCGTCGTAGGCTCCGGGCGACGTCCCGCTTGATTCGCTGTCAATGTCCCGTCTTTTGCTGGCGGAGCCGCTGTGGCGCTAAAGGTCGTAATCAACGCTTTGTCCGCGAGACTTGGTGGGGGGCAGACCTACCTCAGGAATCTTTTGAGCCACCTTCCGGATGATCGGGACCTAGAGATTCATGTCTTTGCGCCGACTTCGCTCCTGCTTCCAGGCGACGAGCGGATACATCGGCGCACAGTGCGTTGGCCTACCGAAAATCCGTTGCTCCGTACGGTTTGGGAGTTCGCGTCGCTACCGCGGATTCTGAAGCGGGAGCACGTGGATGTCCTCTTCTGCCCGGGCGGAGTAGTTGCGACCCGAGCGCCGAGGAGTTGCAAGTCAGTGACCATGTTTCGAAACATGATCCCGTTTGATCCGGGCGTAGTCGAGAAATTGCCTTTCGGTTGGCAGAAGCTCCGTAACTTCATGCTTCGACGCGCCATGCTCAGAAGTATGTCCAGAGCAGATCTGACGATCTTTATTTCCTCGCACGCTCGCGGGATCATCCAACGCCTCGCAACGATCCAAAGGGCAGTCACCATTCCGCACGGAATCAGCGAGGGCTTCCGCACCTATGACAAGCAGCTCCCCCGACCAAGTTGGCTGCCTCCTGGTAAGTATCTTCTTTATGTGTCGCGATTTGACGTCTACAAGCATCAGTTCGAGGTCGCTCAAGCCTATTGTTGGCTCGACGAAGAACTGCGCAATCAATACTCACTGCTGTTCGTTGGTGAATATGAGAAGTATCAGGTCGAAGCAATTCTGCAGCTTGCTGCACGCAGCAACGCTAGCGACCGAATCCACATCGTTGGGCCAGTTCCATATACTGATCTGCCGGCTGCCTATAGACATGCCACTGCGAACATTTTTGCGTCGAGTTGTGAGAACTGTCCGAACATTCTGCTCGAGGCTTTGGGATCAGGTCGACCCGTCCTGTCGTCTAGCGTCATGCCGATGCCGGAGTTCGGGGCAGAGGCCGTCGAGTATTTCGACCCCGCGGAGCCTGCTTCAATTTGCGATGCGCTGACCCGCGTGCTGACTAGCGACCATCGTCGCAGCCAACTCGGTGAGTTGGCTGCGCGCCGGAGCGAGGAGTTTGATTGGGCAAGGTCTGCGCGGGAAACATGGGAGCAGATTGCCAAACTGATCGCGAAATGAAGATCCTCATCCTGAGCCAGTATTTCTGGCCCGAAGCATTTCGCATCAATGATGTCGCCGAGTCCCTTGTGGACGCTGGGGACGATGTGACAGTGTTAACCGGTCACCCCAACTATCCGGACGGGAAAGTCTTCGCGGGTTACCGGTCGATCTCGGTGGTAGTCGAAGAACGACAAGGAATTCGCGTGTTTCGCGTGCCGATTGTTCCGCGTGGACGGGCGACCGCGCTGTTGCTAATGCTTAACTATCTGTCGTTCATAGTTTCCGCCAGCATCCTCGGTAGCTGGTTGCTGCGGGGGCGACGCTTCGATGTCGTCCTGGTCTACGCGCCGTCGCCGATCTTGCAGGCGATTCCTGGAATCTTGTTGGCGAGGCTCAAGGGCGCAAAAGTGGTGACATGGGTTCAGGACCTTTGGCCGGAAAGCCTCCGCGCGACCGGCTTCGTTCGACGGCAACGTATCCTGAATGTGCTAGGTGGCCTCGTTCGGTGGATCTACAGCCACAATGATTTGCTGCTAGTTCCGTCGCGTGCCTTTGTGGATTCGGTGCGGCTTATGGCGAAGACGACGACCGTAGAGTATTGCCCGAACCCTGGGGAGATCGTGCTTTCTGGTGAGACAGTGGACTGCAGTTCGCCATTGAAGTTAACTCCGGGGTTCAACATTGTCTTTGCGGGCAATCTTGGAAAGGTGCAGGCGCTCGATACGTTGCTGGCCGCAGCCGAAAGTTTGCGCGACCTGTCCGACGTGAGATTTGTACTGGTTGGAAGTGGGAGCCAGAGTGAGTGGCTGGAGGAAGAAAGAAAGCGTCGGAACTTGGAGAACGTGCATTTGACCGGCCGCTTTCCTCCGGTGGCAATGCCGGGAATCTTCAATCAGGCCTCGGCACTGCTGGTCAGTCTGGTACGCGATCCGATTATGGCGCGGACCATCCCGAGTAAGGTTCAAGCCTATCTGGCTGCAGGCCGGCCCATCGTTGCCGCGCTCGACGGCGAGGGAGCACGCGTAGTCAGAGAGGCAGGTGCGGGGTTCGACTGCTCTGCCGAAGATGCGCATGCACTGGCTGACGTCATCCTGCGTCTGCGCTCCCTTAGTCCCGAGGAGCGGGGTCGCATGGGTGCCGCCGGGCGCGCCTACTACGAGAAACACTTCGAGCCTGGGGCCGTCGCGCGGGAGTTGTCCCAGAGACTTTCACGGTTGATGATCAACGATCGCGGTGGATCACTTGCTACGGCGGAACCCGAGGTGGATCGGCGCGATGAGAGAGCCTAAGCGGAGGGTACTGGTACTAGGTGCGAGCGGCATGCTTGGCAACGCGATCTTGCGCCTTCTGGCCAAGAGTGAGGGCCTGGCTGCGTGGGGGACCGTTCGAAGCGAAGCCGCAGCGCGACTCCTGCCGGAGCAGGTTCAGGGTCAGGTGATCAGCGGTGTGGACGTGGAGAACTTCGACAGTCTCATCGCAGTGTTCGAGACTGCTCGCCCCAACGTCGTTATCAATTGCGTTGGCTTGGTCAAACAGCTCGCCGAGTCTGAAGATCCGCTGAAGGCGATTTTGGTGAACTCGCTCTTACCGCACAGGTTGGCGCGACTGTGCACTGTGACCGGTGCGCGGCTCATTCACATCAGCACGGACTGCGTATTCGCGGGGACAAAGGGAATGTACCGAGAGACTGACCCTGCCGATGCACAGGACTTGTACGGCAGGTCGAAGCACTTGGGGGAGGTCGACACTCCAAGTGCGATAACGCTGCGGACTTCGATCATTGGACATGAGCTCCGCGGCGCTCATGGTGTGGTGGAGTGGTTCCTGAGTCAGCGGACGTTGGTGCGTGGGTACGCCAATGCGATCTTTTCGGGACTGCCAACGGTCGAATTGGCCCGAGTTGTTCGCGATTATGTAGTCCCTCGCGACGACTTGCGCGGCGTTTATCACCTCTCGGCGCAACCAATTTCAAAGTATGACTTGCTCTGTCTGGTGGCGCGGGAGTACGAATTCGCAATCGACATAACACGGGATGATCAAGTCATCATCGACCGCTCGCTCGATTCGAGCCGATTCCGCGAAGCGACCGGTTACCGGCCCGCCCCGTGGTCGGAGTTGATCCGGGCAATGCGCGAGTTTGGGTAAGACCGCAACGACTATCGAGTGAGGCTTTTCGAATGTTCAACGAAAGAGTCCTGCTGATTACCGGCGGTACGGGTTCCTTCGGTAATGCCGTTCTCGAGCACTTCCTGCATTCTGATCTTGCAGAAATTCGGATCTTTAGCCGTGACGAAGAGAAGCAGGAGGACATGCGCATCCGCCTTAAGAGCGAAAAGCTGAAGTTCTACATTGGTGATGTTCGGGACTACGAGAGCGTTCACGAGGCCATGGTCGGTGTGAACTATGTCTTTCATGCCGCTGCGCTCAAGCAGGTGCCGTCCTGCGAGTTCTACCCGATGGAGGCAGTGAAGACGAATGTCCTGGGGGCGGAAAACGTGATGCGGGCTGCAATTACATGCGGGGTGCAGAAGTGCGTCGTCCTTAGCACCGACAAGGCGGTCTACCCCATCAATGCCATGGGGCTGTCCAAGGCGATGATGGAGAAAGTCATGACTGCCAAGGCCCGGCTATGCGACCCCAGCAGGACGGTCCTGTGCGCTACTCGCTATGGGAACGTCATGGCCTCGCGTGGGTCAGTGATACCACTTTTCTTGGCCCAGTTGAAAGAAGGGCGACCGCTCACCGTCACGGACCCAGCTATGACTCGTTTTCTGATGTCGCTGGAGGATTCGGTGGCACTGGTGCTTTACGCGTTCGAGCACGCGCAACCGGGAGACATCTTCGTGCAGAAGGCCCCGGCTTCGACTATCGGTGACCTGGCGCAAGCGCTGCGGGAGCTCTTGCAGCGCGACAATCCGATAAAGATCATCGGGACGCGTCACGGCGAAAAGCTGTATGAATCCCTGATTTCGCGTGAGGAGATGGCGCGTGCAAAGGATCTCGGGGAGTACTACCGAATTCCGGCGGACTCGCGGGACCTAAACTACGACAAATACTTCGTGGAGGGGGAAACTCAGATCTCCCAGTCGGATGACTATACGTCGCACAACACAAAGCGGCTCACGGTAAAGGAAGCGAAGGAAGTCTTGATGAAGCTCGCCGCAGTGCGCAAAGCCGTCGATGCTTAAAGTCATGACGATCGTCGGCACACGGCCGGAAGTCATCCGTCTGTCCCGCATCATTGAGAAGCTTGACCGCCACTGTGAACACGTGCTTGTGCACACTGGTCAGAACTTCGACTACGAGTTGAATCAGGTCTTTTTCGATGAGCTAGGTATCCGTCGTCCGGATCATTTCCTTGATGCCGCCGGCGCAAGTGGGGCAGAAACCATTGGAAAGGTCATCATCGCGGCCGATGGTGTACTTGGACAGCGGCAGCCCGATGCGCTTCTTCTGCTTGGAGACACCAATAGCGCATTGGCCGCAATTGCGGCAAAGAGGCGCAAGGTGCCGATCTTCCATATGGAGGCCGGGAATCGCTGCTTTGACTTTCGCGTCCCCGAGGAGATCAATCGCCGTATTGTTGACCATGTCGCAGACATCAATCTCACCTACAGTCAGATCGCCCGTGAATACTTGCTGCGAGAAGGCTTACCCCCGGATCAGGTGATCTGCACGGGCAGTCCCATGCGCGAGGTGATTGAGCACCACAGATCCGAAATCGATGCATCTGATGTTCTCGCGCGGCTCGGACTGACGGCGAGGGGCTACTTCTTGGTCAGTTCGCACCGGGAAGAAAACGTGGACGCGCGAAGAAATCTGCTGCGTTTGCTCGAAGTGATCAATAGCCTCGCGCGGAAGTTCGATTGTCCAGTGATCGTGTCAACGCATCCTCGCACCCGCACCCGCATGGCGGAGGCGGAATTTGAGATGGATCGAAGAGTTGCGTTCCATCGTCCCTTCGGCTTTCTCGATTACATCAAGCTTCAACAGAATGCGCGCGTGGTCCTATCTGATAGCGGCACTATCACGGAGGAATCATCGATCTTGAATTTTCCTGCGCTAAATCTGCGCGAGGTCAACGAGCGGCCCGAGGGATTTGAGGAGGGCGCAGTGATGATGGTTGGCCTCGATGTGGAACGCGTCCTTGACGCGCTCGATATCGTCGACGACCAGCCGCGGGGGAGCGAACGCCTATTGTCGATGGTTGAGGACTATGCGCCCACCAATGTGTCGGACAAGGTCCTTCGAATCATTTTCAGCTATGTCGATTTCATCGATAGAAGGGTTTGGAAGAAGGCATGAATGGCGATTTGCCATGCACTCAATTGCCACTCAAGGAGGTGGCGGTTAGCGGAGTCGGAGGCTTTGTGGGAGCGAACCTCGCGGCTGAGCTTCGTGAGCGGAATTGGGGAGTTCGCAGAATCACGAGTGAGCATCTTCAGAGTTTGATGGCCGGCTCATTCGACGCTTTGGTTGTGCAGAACTGCACGGCGACATTGCATTTGGCTGCTCGCGCCCATGTGACAGGTTCAGATGAAAGCGGTCTGCTGGACGTGTATCGCACGGTCAATCGCGACATGACCTGCGCATTAGCTCGAGCAGCGTGCAGCGCCGGTGTGAAGCGATTCATCTTCCTGAGTTCCGTCCGCGTCAATGGCAGCCAGAGCGATCGCCCGTTCCGTGTGGGTGATCCGCCGAAACCGGAAGAACCGTATGCGATCTCGAAGTTCGAGGCCGAACAAGCGCTTTGGAAGATTGCTTCCGAGACTGGCCTTGAAGTCGTAATCATCCGTTCTCCACTTGTCTACGGCCCATGGGTCAAAGCGAACTTCCTGCGACTGCTCAAGCTCGCGGCGTCCGGGTTGCCTCTGCCGCTGAGATCGATCCGCGGCGTTCGCTCGCTTGTGAGCATCTGGAACCTTTGCGATCTATTGATTCGCTGTATTGATCACCCCGCGGCGCCGGGTCGTACCTTGTTTGCGGGGGACGGGGAAGACATCGCCTTGCCTGAACTGATCAGGAGACTTGCCCGCGGGATGGGACGGCCATGCCGCATGGTGGCTGTACCGCCTGCAGTAGTTCGCGGGCTCGCGACAGTGGCAGGAGGCGTCTCCACGTTCGACAAGCTCACGGCATCGCTGCAAATCGATCTCACAGAAACTTGTCGCGTGCTTGACTGGACTCCCCCCGTTCCGCTTGCGAAAGGTTTGGAACGAACCGCGCAGTGGTATGCAGTTTCCGCCCAGAGCAAGTCAGCCGTCGCCCTGGGTTGAGCCGCACGAAGTTGAATTTATGAAGCGGCTATTTGACGTAGCAATGGCGCTCGTCGCACTGGGGATCTTCGCAGTTCCAATGGCAATGATCGCGATCGCGGTCCAACTGACGTCACCGGGGCCGGCTTTGTTTTGGTCAGATCGGGTGGGACGCAACAATGCAATTTTCCGCATGCCGAAGTTTCGTTCGATGTTTCTGGGCACGCCTTCGGTTGCGACACATTTGCTAGCGGACCCTATTTCGCATATGACGCCTGTCGGGCGGTTCTTGAGGAAGTCGAGCTTGGATGAGCTTCCACAGCTTTGGAGTGTGCTAGTTGGGGACATGAGCTTGGTCGGACCCCGCCCCGCACTCTTCAATCAGGAAGATCTGATCGCAGCGCGGACAGCCGCGGGCGTCCACAAGTTGAAACCGGGAATTACCGGTTGGGCGCAGGTCAACGGGCGCGACGAACTGCCCATACCCGCCAAGGTGGCCTTGGACACCGAGTACTTGATTCAGCGCTCCTTTTCCTTTGATCTGAGAATTCTCTTTCTCACCCTCTTGAGTGTCTTACGGCATGAAGGGGTTTCGCACTAGTGGACTGTAACGTTGATTTCCGTAGTACTATCTGATGCGTGAACTCGCACCTTGGACTGACGGCGAAGGAACGCGCTGTGCTGCAAGCGCTGAGTCGTTCGCGCAGTGCGGCGGCGGCTGATGTGAAGCGCGCACGGCTGCTCATGATGCTTGACGAAGGTGCCAGCTGGAGCGCGATCAGCGCGCAGCTGCCGTGCACGCCCGACTACATCGGGCGCTGGAAGGGCCGCTTCGAGGCCGAACGGCTCGGCGGGCTGTACGCCCGGCATCGCGGCCGCATGCCGGCCGATGACGCGGCCCGGCTCGAGGCGCGCGTGCTCGCCGCTACGCGCAAGCGGCCGAGCGACGGTTCGACCCACTGGAGCACGCGCAAACTCGCGGCGGCGCTCGGCATCTCGCACATGATGGTGGCGCGCATCTGGGCCAAGCACGGCCTCAAGCCGCATCGGCTGGCCCGTTACATGGCCTCCGACGATCCGGACTTCGAAGCCAAAGCGGCCGATGTCATCGGCCTGTATCTGAACCCGCCGGCGCACGCCGCGGTGTTCTGCGTCGACGAGAAAACCGCCATTCAAGCCCTGGATCGGCTCGACCCGGTGCTGCCGCTGTCGCCCGGGCGCATCGAGCGGCACGGCTTCGAGTACTACCGCCACGGCACGCTGTCGCTGTATGCCGCCTTCAACACCCGAACCGGCGAGGTCTTCGGCAAGACCGCGACGCGACACACCAGCGCCGAATTCGTGGCCTTCCTCGGCGACATCGTCGCCCACCAACCCCGGCGTAAGGAAATCCACGTCATCTGTGACAACCTCTCGGCGCACAAGACCAAAGGGGTCGACGAGTTCCTGGCCGCGCATCCGAACGTGCATCTGCACTACACCCCGACTTACTCGTCCTGGCTCAACCAGGTCGAACTGTGGTTCTCCAAAATCGAGCGCGATGTGATCGCGCGCGGCATCTTTACCTCCGTGCCGGACCTCAGGCGAAAACTCATGCGCTACATCCGCAAGTACAACCAGTCCCCCAAACCCGTGAAGTGGATCCACCGCAACCCGGCTCATCGCATCACTACGGATTCAAGCGTTACAGTCCACTAGCGCGCAGCTGAGAAGCGGCCCCACCCCTGCATTGGCCTTCGAAGCGTGGGGGTTATCATCAGGCTTCATTGAAGAGGGAGCTGTTGGCTCGGCTGCTCGGGTCGAGCGGCGCGCCTACGCCGGACCCGTCCACGTGTGATGCAAACGAAGACTCTCGAACGGACTGCTGCAAAAAGGTTGCTAGCTCTCCCAAGGCGGGGCAAGCAGTCACTGGTTATGGTCGTTGACGTCTTGGCCGCGTGGCTGGCGATGTGGCTCGCTTTTACCTTGCGCCTAGAGGTGTGGCATTGGCCCACTTGGCAGCAGGTCTGGATCTACGTTGTCGCGCCTCTGATCTTTCTGCCGTTGTTCATCCGCTTTGGCCTTTATCGCGCGATCTTCCGCTATACCGGACTCGCGACCATGCAGACGCTGCTTCGAGCGGTGGGTCTGTACGGGACCGCGCTGCTCGTCCTCGTGCTTTTGACGTTTCCTTCGGGCGTTCCGCGATCGGTTGGCGTGTTGCAGCCCATATTGTTCCTACTCCTGGTCAGCAATACGAGGGCGTGGGCTCGATTTTGGTTGAACAAGGGCGCCAAGGGCGCCGAAAGGCAACGGCTTTTGATTTATGGAGCTGGATCGGCGGGAGCGCAAACGGCCGCCGCTGTGGCGAACGCAGGCGAATTTCAACTGCTGGGGTTCGTCGACGACGACGTTAGCAAGATGGGTCGTCACATCAATGGTGTGCCCGTCTTCGGTCCACAGCTTGTTACTGAAACCGTCGAGCAACTCGGCATTTCGGACATCCTGCTTGCCCTGCCATCGGCGCCGCGTCAGCGCCGCCACCAGATCATCGAGGGGCTGCGATCTCTTCCGGTACACATCCGGACGCTCCCCGGGATGGCAGACCTAGCTTCTGGTCGGGTTTCGATCTCAGACTTTCGAGAATTGGATCTTGAGGACCTGCTCGGGAGAGACCCGGTCCCGCCCAACTCGGCGCTGCTGGCGCGTGACCTGGCCAACAAGGTAGTACTGGTGACAGGTGCTGGAGGAAGCATTGGCTCGGAGCTTTGTCGCCAGATACTTGCTGAGCGTCCGGCTAGGCTGTTACTGGTCGACCACAATGAATTCGGGCTCTACACGATTCACCAGGAGCTCGAACAAATACTTCAGGAGAGATCATCGCGCGGCCATACAGTGCCTGATGTTGTTCCTTTGCTCGGCAACGTGCGGAACTACCGGCGAATGTCGGACATCTGCCGTGCGTATCAGCCTGACACCGTTTATCACGCCGCCGCGTACAAGCACGTTCCAATGGTGGAACACAACACTTGTGAGGGTGTGGCTAACAACGTGCTGGGAACATTGAATCTGGCGCGGGCAGTCATGGAAAGCGCTGCCGCGAGCTTTGTTCTCGTCTCGACCGACAAAGCGGTCCGTCCGACAAACGTGATGGGCGCGAGCAAGCGCATTGCGGAGTTGATTCTGCAAGCGCTGGCCGCCGAGACGATGGTGCGGTACGACGACCTAGCGCCGGTGGCCGGCTTGGTGCGCAATCGGACACGATTTTCTATAGTGCGTTTCGGCAACGTGCTCGGTTCTAGCGGCAGCGTTGTGCCACTGTTTCGCAAACAGATCGAGGCCGGCGGGCCGGTGACATTGACTCATCCCGACGTTACGCGCTACTTCATGACGATTCCTGAGGCGGCTCAGCTGGTGCTGCAGGCGGGCGCAATGGGGCAGGGCGGCGAGGTTTTCGTGCTGGATATGGGGGAGCCGGTACGGATACTTGAGCTGGCGCGCCGTATGGTGCAATTGTCGGGGCACGCAGTCAGGGAAGAGGCCAACCCTGAGGGCGACATCGAGATTCGGACAACGGGTCTGCGGCCTGGCGAGAAGCTCTACGAAGAACTACTGATCGGCGACGACCCGTCGCCGACCGCGCACCCTCGCATCATGAAAGCACGCGAAGGCTATCGTCCATGGAACGAACTTCGGCCGTCTCTCGCAGCTCGAACGGGCGACGCAGGCCAACGACGTCGGAGTGGTGTTCGACGTACTGCACCAGCTCGTCAGTGGATACCGGCCGGCTGGCGAAATTGTCGACTGGATCACCGTGGTCGGACGTGCCTGAGTTCGAACTATTGTCGCTAATGCCAACTCTCGAGTGCACTCTAACTAACTAAAACATTCAGTATCGCATCGGGTGGGTCAGATCAACGCATTGCTCCGTAAGTACGTAGGCGTCGGACTCGGTGTCGCGCTGCTAGTGCCCCTTGTGCTGGCGTGCGCCGGCTTCGCAGTGGGGCTGCTCTTTCCCAAGTTCGAGGCGACCGCTCTGCTGCAGTTTCCGGAACCTCAGAAAAGCGTTGAGCGACCAGGTGAGCCCCGGACGCCCGAGCAGCGGCCCCTAGATCCCAAGGCCAATGTGATCGAACTGGCGGCCTACAAGCGCGTTGCTGCCTCGTATGACTCGGCGGCGCAGCTGGGCGCCTATCTGGAAGCTGCTGGGCTGAATAACCGTCCAGGAGCAGCACGCTTGCTCAAGCAGGCCGAGAGTCCGAGCTTCTGGGACAAAGTTGCGGCGCCGGTACTTCCGTTCAGCCGTCGCGACCAAAAGGAGTTCGGCGATATCAAGGACGCGTCGGCCACGAGCATGCTAGGGCTCGAACTGACTGCCGACGCGCCCACCGAGTCTGTGGCGCAAGACATCGTCGACTTGCTGGCCAGCTATTACATCAATGCCGTGGTGCGCGAACGAATCCGAGCGTGGACACTTGCCGGCAAAGTGGACGCACAGTCACTGGAGAAGGGCGTCCGTGCGGACATCCTGCGAGCCGAGCTAGATATCGAGCTGTACGCTGGGCGTGCCAATGACATGAAGGCCATACTGGCGCGCTATCCCGATGCGGCGCGAATGGACTCCCGGCAGGTCGTCAGCGTGAATCCATCCGAAGGCGGCGAGCGATACCTATCACCTCTTGCGCAGGTAGTGGGTGCCGAGAGCGCCATCTCCCAGCGGCGCGAGATGATCCGCCGTTGGCAGCGGGAACTCAAGCAGAAGACCATACTGGCGCAGTTTTACGCCGGCGCAGACGCCCTGCTGTACCGTGAGGTCGATGTCGCCAAGCTGCTGGCGGAGCTCAAGGCGCTGGCGACGAAGGCGTTTTCTCATGCGGAAGCTTCACAGGAATGGAACCAGGAAGCTGCATTGCGAGTCATCGGAGCACTCGACAACTTCGAGGTGATGCGGGGTCAATTCGGTGTCCGCAACGGAATTCGAGCCGGCAAAGTCGGAAGCCGCAGCCCGTTGCGGCTGGCTGGTCTGGGCATTGCGGCGGGGCTGGCAGTTCTCGGGGCTGCGGCCTTCCTGCGCACCGTACTAAAGGCGGCAGGGGACGAGGGCGGGCGGACGCAAGAGGAAACCGATCGAGCTTGATTGGTGTTGTCTGCGCCGTGGAAGCATCTGCGTCTTGGGCGTGGGCTATCCTAGTCGCCCCGAGTGATGGTCGCTGAAGCAATCGCGAA
>CAVZJO010000013.1:0-265763 GCA_963775635.1 uncultured beta proteobacterium
GTTAGGCCTCATTGCACTGCCACGGACATGACGAGGTCGGTGTGCGCGTGACCGCCAGCACCTACCTGGTGAAGGCCGCGTTCGACACGCAAGCGGGATCGTAGAATCACCGCCCCGAGCCGACTGCGGATTTTGCCGCAGCGAACGGAAATCAACTCCATAGGAGACTTCGATGTTCGCAGCTCGCTTGTCAGTGGGTTTCATTTTGCTGGCTGCTGCGCTTACCGCGCGCGCCGAGCAGGTCGTCGTTACCATCAACGAGATCAGCGCCAGCGGCGTGGGTGCCCCAATCGGCACGGTCACGCTATCGGACGGGCCAAGCGGGCTCGTCATCCAACCGAACCTCAAGCAGCTCGCGCCCGGCGAACACGGCTTTCACGTGCACACCAACCCCGATTGCGGCGCGGCGAATGACGCGGCCGGCATGGCGGCCGGGGGCCACTACGATCCTGCGAAGTCTGAGAAACATCTCGGTCCGAAAGGCGACGGGCATCTTGGTGACCTTCCAGCGCTGGTCGTGGCGCCGGACGGTACCGCTACTCGGTCGATGACAGCCAGCCGACTGAAGGTCGCAGACGTGAAAGGCCGCGCGCTGATGATCCATGCGGGCGGCGATAACTATTCCGACCAGCCGAAACCGCTTGGTGGGGGCGGGGCACGCGTGGCCTGCGGCGTGATCAAGTAAGGCGGTTATGAACAGGCGAAGCTCGTCGCGCTTTGGCGCGGGTGGGCTTGGGGGCGGATCTGCCGAAGTTGGAGTGACATCGGAGACCGTCCCAATGCCCGAGCGAGCCGCTTCCACCCTGGTCTCGCCTCGACAGAGAGCGCGCAATTCTGTCCGCTTTCGCGCGATTCTGATCTCGGACCACGACGGCGACAATTGGCTGCGTGCGGTCTTCCGGCCAGATGCGCGGATCTGGCATCCAACAGTGAGATGAGGACCGACCCGAATCGGCCGAGCAGTCGCCGGGACTGTCGAAGTGGTTGAGACCTCTCGGTCGGCTAGGCCTTCCCGACTGCGTAACCGCTCGCCATGACCAGCCATTGCACGGCCATTTCGCCTTCGATGTATTCGTCACTGTCCACGACGAATTGCTTCACGTAAGGTTTCTCGAAATGGCGACGAAGGGCCTCGACGTCTCTCCAGATCTCGAAAATGACGAAGAGATCAGGATCGAAACGGTCCCGGTGAATGTGAAACTGCAGCGCTCCGGGCTCTGCTCGGGTCTGCTCGAGATCGGCGAGCATGCGCTGGTGGTAGGCGTCGGCGCGGCCGGGTTTCGCGCGATGTCGCGCGATGACGCAGTACGGGCCGGATTCTCCAGTAGTGGGTTCCGGGAGTTTGGGCAGGACGATCGGCATACGGGAATCCCGGGATTACTTGGCGCGCGTGTAGACCATGCGCATCGCGAGCTGCTCCTTTCCGCCGGGCGGCGTGAAGTACAGCTCGGAAATGTGTCGATTGGGGCCTTCGATACGAAACACCGTCCGCTGCCCGACGGACTTGCCAACGGTGCCCTCGCCGAGCACGCCCTGATCGGTGAAGACGCCGCTCATGTCAATCGGCATTCGTTCCCCGGAGCCGGGTTTCCCGAAATAGATCATCATCGGCACAAACGGAGCGACGGTCACCCACTCGTAACGACGGTCGATGTTGCTGTATCCCAGCCATCCCCGGCGCCAGTAGGGCTTGCCCTCCACCGTGCCTTCGGTCGTGTCTTCGATGTAGTGCCCGTCGGCGACCCAGACGCGCGTAGCGAGGACATCGCGCGATACGATCGGCGGCGCGTCCGGACTGCGTCCCATGGTTCCATAGATGCTCAGCTCCACGCGCCAAGAACCGACGAGCGGCGCCATCGCGGCGTGACCGGCGCCTTTTGCGCCTCGCTCCATCCAGGGCGGAACGACATCTTTCGCCGCTCCCGAAGGCGGACTTTGAGCTGGAGCGGGCAACGCGATGAGGCACGCCACTGCCAGCATTCCGGAGATCGGAATTCTCGTCATCGGCGGTTCTTCAAGCCAAGCACCCCATCGGTTGATCCTATCGGCTGGCACATCCGCCATCCATGACTGTTCGTCTCGAATCGTTTACGTTTCGTCCGATCAGTGAACCAGCGCGTCAGGAAGAGGCGCAATCTCAGGCACGCCTCAGGCCACCTGTGCGTGATCGCGTCGATTGCGGGCTGCGTCCGCGGCCGCCACTTTGTCAGCTGATTTTCGAAAGGTGACCGGCGGCGCGCCCATCACTCGTTTGAAGGAGCGACTGAACGCCGCTACTGACTCGTAGCCGAGATTGGAGGCTACTTGATCCACAGTGCGTTGCTCCGTGCGTAACCAGCGAGCGGCCAAGTGCATCCGCCAACGGGCCACATACTTTGCCGGTGACGCGCCCAGCAAAGCGGTGAAGCGCTCGGAAAAGATCGAGCGTGACATCCCAGCGGCGGCCGCCAGCGCCTCCACGCTCCACTCCCCTTCAGGTTCACGATGAAAGGCCGCCAGTGCTCGGCCGATCTGTGGCTCGCGCACCGCCGCGAGCCAGCCGGACGTATCGTCCGGATGAGATTCCACCCACTCACGCACAAGGCGCGCGATCACCGAATCCGCCAGGCGGGTCATAACCGTTGCCGCCCCGATGCGCTGGTCGCTGACCTCACTCGCCATGGCTTCCAGAAGAGCGACCAGTGTTGGGTCGTGCGTCGCTTTCGCCCGCACGACCAGAACCGACGGCATCAGCTCGAGTAACGGATGAACCGCGGGCTCGTCGAAGCTCACACCGCAACAGACGAGAAGCGATCGTGGACCGTTGCCACCCGTGCGTAATCGGTACGTGAAGTCGCCAGCTGCTCTGCACCCAAGTCTTCGATTCGCATGCTCATCGCGCCGGGCTGGGCAAGCAAGCGATGGCCGGTTCCATGCGGAAGGAAGACGAGATCACCGGCGCTGAGCAGGACGGGCTCCCTGCCAGACGCCTGCAGCCAGCAGTGTCCTTTGATCACGCAATGAAGCGTGGCATCCGCCTGCGCCGGTAGTTCGATTCCCCAGGGTTCGGCCACCTCGCAGCGACAATAGTGCGCGCCTGCCAGGCGTAGATCCTGCAGCACTTGACTCAGTGAATCCGGAGTCACGTCTTTGCCGTGGGAACGACTGCGTTGCATCTTGTCTCCCGACAGTTCATCTTGCCGACGATCGGAACCAAAGCATTGCAGTTTGTCCCGCCGCCGCCCAGCCTAGCGCATCGCAGCGGAACCATTGGTCGCAGTTCGTCCCAAAACGGAAGCATCGCATCGCAGTTAGTCCAAGGGACGCTTCTACCGGCAGAACGCGACCCATAGTCGCCATCACAGATCGCCAAGCGCAGACGCGACAGGAGCGTCGGCTTGAATGAATTTTTAGGCCGCAGCGAGCGCACTGACCATGACGTAATACCCATCAGGATCACGGAGTGCGAATTCTCTGGTGCCGGTATTCGGGTTCAAATGGGGTTCTTCCTCCAGTCCAGCGACAAGGGCGCGTGCCCGAAGCAGCGTCTCATTGAAGTCATCCACACGAAAGAACATGAGTAGTCCATTGCCAGGCTGAGCATGATCGGGACTGGTCAGTGGTGGATGCTCGTGGGCTCCCCACTGGTGGAGGCAAAGCAGGACCGTTCCATCGGTGTCTAGTATTTGTCCGAAGTAATCATGAGCGGGATTCGTTTCCGGTTGACCAAACAGCGACTGATACCACTTGAAGCTGCGAGCAACATCGGCAACACCGATGATTGTCCACGTGCGTTTCATCGCTTCCTCCTGTGCCCTAACTCGAGCGAGGCAACTCCAGGTTCAATTCCAGTTGGCCTCGTTGTCCAACCCTGGCTTTGGCTTCCCGAAGCAGCAGCCGCGCCAAGCCGATCAACGACTATTCGAGCTCGACGCCGTCGATCTTGGCACTGCAGCACTCGGCCAGGGTGTGCGCGATGTCGCGCGCCACCAGCGGTTTAGCGAGGACATCGCTGATGCCGAGAGCACGCGCGCGTTCGACCAGCGCCGGGGTCACGTAGCCGGTCATCAGCACGATCGGAATGTCCGGCCGGATGCGGCGGATCTCGCGCGCGAGCTCGCAGCCGGTCATTTCGGGCATCGCTTCGTCGGAAAACACGACGTCGAAGCGCTCAGGCGTTGCGCGGAAGGTAGCGAGGGCGGCCGTGCTCGATGCGAAGCCGACCGGCTCGTAGCCGAGCGCGGCCATCGTCTCTTCGCCGAGCCGGACCAGCGTCTCCTCGTCGTCGACGAGAAGGATCGTCTCGCCGTTGCCGTCGACGACCGGATCGCTCTGCGCCTCGGTCGTTTGCGCGCTGCCATGCCACGGCAGGTAGACCGTGAAGTCGCTGCCGACACCCACGCGGCTGCCGACTTCGATGCCTCCGCCCAGGTCGGTAACGATGCCGTGCACCAACGACAACCCGAGCCCGGTGCCAACGCCGACGACCTTCGTCGTGAAGAACGGATCGAATATGCGTTCGAGTACGTCTGGTGCGATCCCGGAGCCGGTGTCACGCACGCAGAGCCTGACATAGCAGCCAGGCGCGAGTTGCGTCGTCGCGACGCGCCTCCACTCGACAAGTTGAACGGTTTCCACGGAAACACCCAGCGTGCCGCTCGAGCGCATCGCCTGCACGGCGTTCGTGCACAGGTTCATTACGACCTGATGGATCTGCGTCGCATCGCCCAGCACCGCGGCATCGCCGGCGGCCAGTTGACGCTCGAGCCGCACGCCCAGCGGCAGCGATGCAGCGATAGCGGCGAGCGCCTCTTCGACGACAGCCTGCACGTTCACCGGCGCGCGTTCAGCGGCGCCGCTGCGGCTGAATGCGAGGATGCGCTCGACCAGTGACTTCGCCCGCAGCGCGGCGCTGATCGCAGCATCAACGTGCCGACGCAGCGCCGTACCTGCCGCGGCATCGCGCTGCGCCATCTCGCCATAGCCGAGGATCGCCGCGAGGATGTTGTTGAAGTCGTGCGCGATGCCGCCCGCCAGCGTTCCGATCGCTTCGATCTTCTGCGACTGGCGCAGTTGCGCCTCGAGCCGGTCGCGCTCGGCCTCGGCGTTCTTGCGCTCGGTGATGTCTTCGACCGAACCGGCCATCCGGTACGGCTGACCCTGCTCGTCGCGCACCGCCACGCCGCGCTCACGGAACCAGCGCCAGCTGTCCGACCGACGGTGGTGGATGCGATATTCGACCTCCCAGTGCGCGCCGGCGCCCGCAAGGTACGCATGCAGCGCGTCGTGAACCGGCTTCTCGTCGTCGGGGTGATAGCGGAACTGGCTCCACCATTCGTCGCACGGACGCAGCGGCTCGCCCGGATCGAGACCGAGCAGTTCCTGCGCGCGAGCCGAAAAGAAGAAGGTCTGGCAGCGCATGTCCCAGTCCCACATGCCTTCGTTCGATCCCGCGATCGCGAGCTGGTAGCGTTCTTCCGACTCGCGCAGCGCCTGCTCGGTGCGCTTGTGCGCATCGATATCGCTGATCGAGCCCGCCCAACGCGTCGCCGCGCCGTCGACGCCAAGCAGGTGCCGCCCGCGCACGCGAACCCAGCGATAGCTGCCGTCGGGTTGGCGCATCCGGCAATCGGCCTCCTGCACCTGGTCGCCGTTGCATGGCTGACGGCGGAACATCTGCTTCAGGCCAGGCTCGTCGTCCGGATGGATATCGACCAGAGCTAGCCATTCGTCGTGCGTGCGCACCGCGACGCCGGAGTCGATACCGGCGATGCGCATTGCGCGCTCCGACGCGAACATGCGGTCGCTCGTGATGTCCCAGTCGAGGATGCCGTCGTTGGTGCCGGCCACGGCGAGCGCGAAGCGCTGCTCGCTCTCGCGCAGCGCTTCTTCGGCGCGTTTGCGCTCCGTGATGTCGACCGTCGAGCCGGCCGTGCGGTCGGGACGGCCGTCAGCATCCCGGAAGCACTGCCCGCGGCTATGGACCCAGCGCACTTCGCCTGTGCGCGGATCGACGATTCGAAACTCGGCGCTCAGCCGCGGCGTCAGTCCTGCCAGATGATCTTCGACCGCGCGTTGCGTGCGCTCGCGGTCGTCCGGGTGCATCGGCACGCGCGCCCGCCACTCGGTGCGCGTCGCCGGCGGAGCGCCCACGTCCGTCCCGGTGAGCCGGTGCAGCTGCGGCGACGAGTAGAGCTCGTCGGTCTTCACGTTCCAGACCCAATGCGCCTCGTCCGAGCCGGTCATCGCGATCGCGTAGCGCTCCTCGGATTGGCGTAGCGCTTCCTCGGCGCGGCGCTGCGCATCGATATCGACGACCGACCCGGCCATCCGGTAGGGTTTGCCGGCGGCGTCGCGGACGCACAGGGCGCGGATGCGCAGCCAGCGGTACTCGCCGTCGTCGTGACGCACACGGTAATCAGCCTCGTAGGCCGGAGTCTCGCCCGCCAGATGCGCGCGGATGCACTCGGCGCGCAACGCCACATCTTCCGGATGCACGCGCAGCGACGCGACGAGGTCTTCGAGCGACTGCAGCTCGGGCTCCGGTGGCAGGCCCTGCAGCTCGCGCGCACGCCTCGATTCGAACGCCATCCCGGCCTCGAGATCCCAGTCCCAGATTCCGACATCCGAGCCGGCGACGGCAAGCGCAAAACGCTCCTCGCTCACCCGGAACGCCTCCTCGGCGCGCTTGCGCTCGGTGTTGTCGATGCTGATGCCGGCGACGCGCACAACCCGGCCGTCGGCGTCGCAGAAGACCTGCGCACGCGTTGTGATCCAGAGCACGGTGCCGTCGCGCTGCACGACGCGGTGCTCGAAATCGACCCGCGTTAGCTTGCCGGCGAGGATGTCGTTGGCGATATTGACCACGCGCTCGCGGTCGTCGGGATGCAGCGGCAGCCGCGCGAGGTACTCGGTGCGCGACGCCGGCTGCCTCTCAGGCGGCAGGCCGTACAGCTCGTTCAGCGCGCCCGAAACGAACAGTGCATCGGTTGCGACGTCCCAAACCCAGTGGCCGCCGCGCACGCCGGACATCGCAAGCGCGTAGCGCTCCTCCGACTGGCGGTGCTCTTCTTCAGCGCGCCGGCGCGCGTCGATGTCGCTCACCGACCCAGCCATGCGCAGCGCCTGGCCTTTCGCATCGCGCACGCACACGCCGCGGGCGCGGACCCAGCGATAACGGCCATCCGAATGGCGCACCCGGTACTCGAACTCATACAACGGTGTCTTGCCGGCCATGTGCGCTTCGACCGCCGCCAGCCGGGGCGCGACGTCCTCGGGGTGGACTTGTATCTGCGCGAACCACTCCGCGCGCGGCGTCTTCTCTGGCCCCGGAGGCAGGCCGTACAACTCTCTCGCCCGCGCCGACGCGAAGACCATGTCGGTGGCCCGGGTCCAGTCCCAGATGCCGTCGTCGGAGCCCTCCACCGCGAGGGCAAAACGCTCGCGCGACGCTTGCAGGGACTCGTGCGCGGTGTCGAGCCGGCGCAACTGGCGCATCACGATCGCCAGCAGCAGCGCCGCCAGCAAGCCGAGCGCGAGGGTGCGCGCCGCCGTACCTGTCGACTGAGCGCGCCACCCGGCGAGTGCAGCATCGACATCACGCGAGACCACAACCACCAGCGGATAATCGGGTACGACCCGCGCCGCGGCAAAGCGCTCTACGCCGTCGATCGGGCTGCGGGCGCGCAGTGGCCCAGGCTCGTTGCCGGCCCGCACCGCGAGGGTCGAGTCGAGCGGCGGGTACGTCCTGCCGAGCGAGTTTTCCACCGGCGGATAGCGCGCGAGCAGCGACCCATTGCGATGGAGCAAGGTCACGGTGGTCGCGGCATCCGTCCGGATGTCGCGGTAGAAGTCCTGGAAGTAGGCGACCAGACCTCGTGCGCCAATCAGGCCGGCGAATTCACCGGATGGCTTCTCCAGCCGGCGCCCAAGCGGCAGCCACCACACGTCGTCGTCGGCGCGAGACACGTTGGCGATGCCGAGCTCCACCGTCGGGTCAGCGCGTAGAGCTTGGAAGCCGGGCAGATCGGCAATGCTGCGCGTGGGGGACGGCCGCGACCGCGCGACCGCATCACCGTTCGCGTCGTACATGCAGAAGCCGTCGATCTGCTTCAGGCCGACGGACAACTCGTTCAGATAGGATTGCAGCTCGTCCGGACTCAGGCGGGCGAGGCGGCCGCGCTTGTACTCGGCGGCGAAATGGCGCAGCACCACATCGATCGCCTGCACGCTGCGCGCAGTCTGATCGGCGATCACGCGGGCCTGTGTCTCGAGCTCGCGATCGGTGTCGGCGGCCGCGGTGCCGTAGCTGCGCACGATGTCCCATAGCGCCAGCATCGCGATCGCAGCGATGAACAGCCCGCCGACCCAGGGGATCGCACGCCACGACCAGCGTAGCGGCCGAAGGGATTTGATCGACGCGGCAAGGCTCATCACGACGCGCGGTTTGCGTGGGCTCGACGCCACTAACGCAACAGTAGCCGGCCACGCGCTGATGACGGCGCACGCTCGCGCTACCGAGCCGCAAACAGCCGACAGCTGCGAACGGTGGCGTGGGCAGGCTACAGTTGTACGCGCTGCGGCTGCGCCCTCTGCCTCCTCTGAACCCTGTACCGTGGCGGCGCTGTGTTGCGGGCTCGTTTCGCCACTCGGTTGCTGCGATTACAGTTGCAATAGAAGGCGGATGCCGCAAGATGAGACGCGAGGCACATCCCAGGGTCTGCGCGTTCGATGCCCGACGTGCATGCTCAGTGCGTCGGCCGCAGTCCAGCCCGTGAATCCTGCACGGGCGCGGCGCCTGCAAATCGCGGCGGGTGACTTTCGCCCGGGTGTTCAACGGCCGCAAATGGGCCGCGTGCGGAAGTTCAAGGATGAAGAGCTGTCCAAGTGTCACGAGCCGCTGACCATGTTCGTGTAGCGGCGCTGCATCTCTTCTGGGCTCACATCCTCGATGTGATGGCCGATCAGCCAGCGATGGCCAAACGGATCGCGCACGGCGCCGCCGCGCTCGCCGTAAAACTCGTCCTGCGGCGCTCGTTCCAGCGTGGCGCCGACTCCCACTGCGCGGTCGATCATCGCGTCGGCGTTGTCGACGTGCAGGTGGATTGTCACTGGCGAGGCGCCAATGGTCGAGGCCGAACGGATCCCGCACTCCGGATACTCGTCACACAGCATGATGGTCGTGCCGCCGAAGTCCAGCTCCGCATGGCCGATGCGGCCGCTGGGCTCGGTGAGGCGAAACTTCTCAGTGGCTCCGAATGCGCGGCCATAAAAGTCGATGGCCGCGGCAGCGTCCGACACGCACAGGTAGGCAAAGACTTCGTTGATCTTCATGGAACACCCGGTGAGTTGACCAGGCCCGATGATCAAGGCCGCGCGGCCTCGTGTCTTGAAGAAACTTGACGCGTGCCGCCGTAACCCGCGGGCGCAGGCAGGTGATTGGCCTCGGCCGGTTGGCAGCGCCGGTACTCAGCCGGCGTGACACCGGCGAACTCGCGAAAGTCACGGCTGAAATGAGCCTGATCACTGTAGCCGGCCTCGGCGGCGATATCAGCCAGGGTACGCGCGCCGTTGCGCATTGCCGCGAGCGCCTGCTGGAAGCGCAGCACGCGCAGGTAGCTCTTCGGCGTCAGGCCGACGGCACTGCGAAAGTGATTGATGAAGCGTCGGTGGCTGAAGCCGCTGTGCCGTACCGCCGCCTGTACGGACTGCACCGAGGGAAGCACCGCAAGCGCCGATGCAATCGCCGGATGCAGCGCGCGGGCGCGCGGCAGGCGCGCCGCCAGGGCTGCCTCCAGCAGTGCCAGCCGCGCTTCGTTGGAGGGTGCCTCCAGCAACTGCTCGCGCAGGCGTACAGCCGCGGCACCCCATAGATCCTGCAGCGACGTGTGTCGCTCCGCCAGCTCGTGCGCGCCCACGCCGAACAGCAGTGCGCTAGCGCCTGGTCGCAGCATGACGCCCACTGAGCAGGAGGGCGCATGCAGTTCGCGCACGTAGTAGCGCGAGCGCGTGCCACCGACCAGCGCAACGCCGAGGCGCTGGTCGCACGCCTGGCTTTCCGTCGCCACGAGATGCAGCGGCGCGTCATTCAGCCGAATGACCAGATGCATGGCGCCCGTGGGCAGCACATGTTCCCGCTGCGGTTCGGGGAAGCACGCTGCTGCGACATCGGCGGCCGCCCACATGAGGGAGACGAAGGGGCGCAAGGGCGCGACGGGTAGGCGTTGAAGCGTCATGCGAGAAGAGTTCACGTAAGCCCCGGTTAGCTGTGCAGCTCCTTCGTGCGGGTCAATTGTCCGCTCCTGGGCAGATCTCGTCAGGTGTCTCAATGGCCGGTCCTGGCCGAAAATAGCGAAAGAGGATTCTCAGTCGCCTGCGGCCGCCATGACCTCCTCAACGATCGAACGGACGTCGGCTTCAACCGTCCGGTGATTGACGAAACAGGCCCTCAACGCGAAGTGCCGACCGATGGTCGCGTTGGATAAGTAGACCTTTCCGCGGCGGAGGATGCTGCTGAGTAGCGCTGGGTTGTCGACCGAGCGATGGCGGAAGCAAACCGCGCTCAGCGTGACCGGCGCCAGCAACTCGAGCGCCGGCTCCTGCTGGACCATTTCCGCCAGCAGTTGTGCGTGACTTAGATCACGCGCAATTGACTCGCGAAACGCCTTGCGTCCGTGATAGCGCAGCGAGAGCCACAGTTTCAAGGCGCGAAAGCGACGCGAGAGCTCCATCGACTCGTCGAAGTAGGCGAAGCTTTCGATCGGATCCTGGCTTAGAGCCCTTACGTAGTCGCCCGTGTCGGAGAACGTCCGTCGTGCTGCCTCACGGTCGCGAAAAAGCAGACAGCCGCAATCCACGGGCTGGTACAGCCACTTGTGGGCATCGAGGGAGATCGAATCGCATTCACCGATCGCAGCGAATCGCTCCGGCACTGCGAGTGCGGCCAGTCCGCCGTAGGCGCCGTCGATATGAAGCCAGAGATTTTCGCGGCGAGCAATGCGCGCAAGCTGGGCCAGCGGATCGATCGCGCCCGTGTTCACGGTCCCCGCGGTCGCCACAATGGCAATGGCCTTGCGTCCCGCAGCCTTATCGTGGGCGATGGCGTCTTCCAGCGCGTCGATGCGCAGACGGAACGCCTCGTCGACCGGAACCCGTCGAAGGTTGTCGCTGCCGAGCCCCAAAAGCGACATCGCCTTAGGAATGGACATGTGGACTTCGCTCGACGCATAAACGATCGCCGGCTGTGCGCCCTTTTCCCGGGCGGGCGCCTTGGCCTCTCGAGCCATGGCGAGCCCCATGAAATTCGCTGCAGACCCGCCCCCGCAGAAGCTTCCTCGAAAGCCGGTGCATCCGACAGCATCTGCGAGCCAGCCGATCAGGACCTGTTCGATGATCACGGCGGCCGGGGCTGAGCGCCACGCAACGGCGTTCTGGTTGAGCGTGGAGGCAAGGAAGTCACCTACCGCACCGACCGGCTCGCCCGAACCAAACACATACCCAAAGAAGCGACCGTGCGTTGGCCGCGACCACTCGGCGATGTCGCGAAAATCGTTCAACACTTCGAGGCCGATGCCGGCCTCGTCCCAGGCCGACTGAAATCTGCGCACGCTCTGCTCGCCGCTTACTCGAGGCGCAGCGGGCCGTCGGTCGATACCCGCCCAGAATTCGGTGGCCAGTGCAGAGGCGGCGTCGACGAGCACCCGGAGTTCTTCAGGCGATGTCTCCAATGGGCGCATGAGATGGCCTCCTGTGGGTGCTTGAAGCGAATCCTGCAACAGACGCGCCCCGGCCGTGCAACATAATGGGACTTGGGGCTCGCGAAAAAGGAGACTCAGGGGCTCCAAGAAAGCGCGAGCGCGTAGACGATTTCCATTGGCTTGGAGTCGAAGACCGTCATATACGCCGGCCGGGGAACTTCTGCTTTGAAGCGATTTGCGGTGGAACGGAAGCTCGCTGCCGCTTGACAACTACCTACCAGTAGGTAGATACTACGTAACGTTCCGGCTTCGAAATCGACACTTCAAGGATTTCCATGACCGCCGAACTGCACTGGCTGACGCTGACGGTCTTGATGACCGCCTTCCTCTGGGTGCCCTACGTCCTCGACCGGGTCGCTACGCGCGGACTGTGGCCCACGATCCAGGGGACCACGCCGGAGCAGGGCCAGGGGCAGTCGGCCTGGGGACTGCGGGCGATGCGGGCGCACCAGAACGCCGTCGAAAACCTCGCCATCTTCGTCCCCGCCGTGCTGGTCGCATACGCGCTGCAGATCTCGACGCCCGTGACGCGGGCGGCCGTTGCGGTGTACTTCGTCGCGCGCCTGACGCACTACATTGTCTACACCCTCGGCGTGCCGCTCGGCCGCACGCTCTCCTTCACCGCCGGCTGGGCCGCCCAGGTCGCGATCCTGGCCTCGATCCTCGGCTGGCTCTAGCCCATGGCCAAACCGGTTGTGCTTATCGCGGGAATTGCCGACGGGCTCGGCGCGGCCCAGGCGGAGGCATTCGCCGCCGCCGGTCACGACGTGCTGGGCCTAGCGCGCAGCGAGCGCTTTAAGGCACTCATCGCCGGCCGGGTCGAGGCGGCGGGCGGCGCTTACGCGCATGCGCTCTGCGACCTGGCCGACGAGGGGCAGGTCGCGGCTGTGATCCACGGCTGGGAAGAGCGCGTCGTGGTGTTGATCCACAACGCCCAGGCGCTGTTCATGGCGCCGTTCGAGCGAACGACGCCCGCCGAATTCGAGCACGTCTGGCGGATGAGTTTCCTCGGCGCTGCGGTCATCGCGTCCCGCCTTCTGCCCGAAATGGCTGCGCGCGGCCGAGGCGTGGCAGCTCTTCAGCGGCGCGACCGCGAGCCTGCGCGGCGGGCCTTCGTTCGCGGCTTTCGCCTCCGCCAAGTTCGCGTTGCGCGGCCTCGCGCAGGCGCTGGCCCGCGAGTACGCGCCCAGCGGCGTGCATGTGGCGCACGTGGTGATCGACGGCCTGATCGAGGGACCGAAGACCGACGCGCGCTTCGGGCCCGCGGTGTCCGGCCGGATGGACGCGGCGGCCCTTGCGCGCACCTATCTCCACCTCGCGTTGCAAGAGCGCAGCGCGTGGACGCACGAGGTCGACCTGCGGCCCTCAGGCGAGAAGTTCTAGGAGGCGGCGTGTCCGAGGTCAGAATCAATGCGGATTTTTCCCGGCGGGTGATAGTCGAGACCGCGCGCGAGCCCTGGATCGCCTCGCCGGAGAAGGGCGTGACCCGCAAGCCGCTCGACCGCGTCGGCGGCGAGATCGCGCGGGCCACGTCGCTCGTTCGCTACGCCCCGGGGTGCAGCTTCCCCGGACATGCGCACGAGCTCGGCGAGGAGTTCCTGGTGCTCGAGGGAGTTTTCTCCGATGAGCACGGCGACTACCCAGCCGGCACATACGTACGCAATCCGCCGCGCAGCTTCCACGCGCCGGGCACCCGCCGCGGCTGCGTCATCTTCGTCAAGCTGCGCCAGATGCCGGAATTCGAGACCGCGCGCGTCGTCGTCGATACCGCACGCGGCGAGTGGCTGCCCGGGGAGGCGGGCGGGCATTCGATCCAGCGGCTGTATTCGTCGCGCGCATCGCTGGAGCGCGTCGCGCTCGAGCGCCTCGATGCCGGCGCGCAGCTGCCGACTTCCGAGGTGCAGGGCGGGGAAGAGATCCTCGTGCTGTCCGGCGCGCTTGCCGACGGCGAAGGCACGTACGGGGAGCGCACCTGGATACGCAACCCGGACGGCTACCGGCGCGCCTTGCGTTCGAAGCAGGGGGCGGTATATTGGACCAAGCGGGGCCATCTGCCCCGGGAAGCCTGACCCGACTTGCCCGCCGCCCATTCCGTCCAAGCAGCGCCCACCGCCGAGCGGATTCTCGACCTCGCGGAAAACCTCATCCAGACGCGCGGCTACAGCTGGTTCAGCTACCAGGACATCTCCGCTGCGCTGGGCATCCGCAAGGCGAGCATCCACTACCACTACGCGTCGAAGACCGAGCTCGGCATCGCGGTGCTCGAGCGATACACGGCGCGCTTCGACGCCGGCCTGAAGAAGATCGCGATGGATCCGGCAGCGAGCTCGAAGGAGATGCTGGATTTCTATTTCAAGCCGTACCTGCAGTTCGCGCGCACCCCTGACCAGGTCTGCCTTTGCGGAGCCCTTGCCGGGGAAGTGCTGGCGCTGCCGCCGGAAATGCGCGAGCGCGTCGACCGCTTCTTCGTGGCGCACCAGCAATGGCTGGCGGCGATCCTGAAGCGCGGCGTCGCGCGCGGCGAGTTCTCGCTGGCCGCGCCGCCGATGAAAACGGCGCGCCTGTTCTTCGGTGCGCTGCAGGGCGCGCTGCTGGTGAAACGTACGACCGGGGACCAGGCCCAGCTGCGGGACGTGATCGAGGCGATCCGCGCGCAACTCGACGCGTAGGCGGGCTAAAGGCCCTCGCTTGGCTGACCGCAATCAAGTCAAGGATAGGAAATTCCTTCGCCTCCGTGCCGCGAACGGGGTGTGCTTGACATGCAGGTATATACCTGCATATAATCCCCTCACGCACGAACGCAACGGATGGACGCTGACAAGGTTTTCAAGGCGCTGGGCGACCCGACACGGAGAAAGCTGCTCGACCTGCTGTACGAGAAGAACGGGCAGACGCTGGGCCAACTGTGCGAGCACCTGGACATGGCGCGGCAATCGGCCACGCAGCACATCGGGCTCCTCGAGGCGGCCAATCTGGTCAGCACGGTCTGGCGCGGCCGCGAGAAGCTGCACTTCATCAACCCGGTGCCGCTGCACGAGGTCTACGAGCGGTGGGTGCGGAAATTCGAACGCCAGCGGCTCAGCCTGCTGCACGACCTGAAGAAGGAACTCGAAGGAGAGTGACAATGAGCAAAGAGAAGACCAGCTTCGTCTACGTGACCTACATCCGCTCGACGCCGGAAAAGGTGTTCGAGGCCATCACGAAGCCGGAGATCGCGCGGCGCTACTGGGGCCACGAGAACGTCTCCGACTGGAAGCCTGGGTCGACCTGGGAGCACGTGCGCGCCAACGAGCAGCGCACGGTCGAGCTGGTCGGCAAGGTGGTCGAGGTCGCGCCGCCGGCGCGCCTGGTCATCACATGGGCGAACGCCTCGCAGGCCGCCGATCCGGCCAGCTACAGCCGCGTGAGCTTCGACGTCGCGGCGTACGAGGAGATGGTGCGGCTGACCGTCACCCACGACGAACTCGAGGCCGGCAGCGGGATGGCCAAGGGCATCCAGCAGGGCTGGCCGATCGTTCTTTCCAGCCTGAAGTCCCTGCTCGAAACGGGGCAGGGCATCGACGTTTTCGCCAAGCCGAAGGCGGCCTGAACCGGGAGTCGTTCATGACCCAGCCCTACACCGGCGGATGCGCGTGCGGCGCGATCCGCTACGCGACCAAGCACGCGCCCGTCTTCCAGAACCACTGCCAGTGCCGCGACTGCCAGCGGCGAAGCGGCACCGGGCACGGCTCCTACCTGACCTTTCCCGCGCGGGCCGAGATGGCGATCACCGGCGAGGCGACGCACTGGGAAGTCGCGGGCGACAGCGGCAACGTGAAGGTCCACGCCTTCTGCCCGGTCTGCGGAACGCCGGTCTTCCTGCGCTTTGCCGCGATGCCGGAGCTGATCGCGGTCCATGCGGGCAGCCTGGACGAGCCGGGCCGCTTCGCGCCGCAGGTGCTCACCTACAGCGTCCGTGGGCTAGCGTGGGACGCCATCGACCCCTCGTTGCAGGCATTCGAGCGGATGCCGCCCGCCTAACCCATCGTTGCACCCGTCTCGCTGCAGCGGGCTTCGCCCGCTTCCGCGAGCGGGTGAACTCAAACGTTAGGCATCAGAAGGAGTAGTCGTTGTGATAGAGAAGAAGTCTCTAGCCGACATTCTGAAGCGGGTTACCTACCTGCCCGACCGAACCCCTGATATGGCGTTCAATGGAGGAACGGAGCTGGCGTTCTCGGAGGTCGCTCCGTACCGAAACGGAGCGATCTCTGTTGGTTACTACTCCGGCAACACCGAGTGGGAGCGACACCCAGGAGGGGACGAGATCGTGATGTCTATTGAAGGACGCACGACCCTTGTACTCCTTGTGAACGGCGAGCAGCATCGCATCGACCTCGACTCCGGTGAGCTCGTGGTGGTGCCCCAGGGCTACTGGCATCGCTTCGAGGGCTCCATTCAGCTCAAGGTTCTGGGCGTCACGCCACAACCGACCGAGCACCGTCTTGACCTGCCTGACGCCTAGCCAGAGATCCGCAGGCCCCGTACACCAACATGAATACTTCTTCCTACGTTGTCTTGATCGAATCGACCTTGTCCGGATAGAAGGCGAGCAGTTCTCGGAGCACGCTCATCTCGTCGTACGGCTTCTCATAAGTCCAGACCGCGTTTTCCGGTCCATCCTTCAAGGAGTAATACGCGGCGTGGCCCTTGAACGGGCAATAGGTTTGATGAGTTGTCCGGCTGAGCCACTCCATCTTCACGTCCTTGCGCGGGATGTAATAGACAACTGGCGCGACCGTGCTGCCTTCCATCGCCTCCTGCAGCTGGATGGCCTCCGTCGTGTCGGCGATGACTTCGCCCTTGAACGTCACCTGCACGCGCACGCTCGCCGGCTGCGTCGTGATGCGATGATCCGGATACTGCTTGTATCCGGGGGCGCTGTTAGTGCCCATGGAATTCTCCTTTCATCCGCTTGTTAATTCCCGGCTTCATCACGTCCCCGCCCTATAGTCGTTCGAGGGCATCGCCGCGGGCCGTCTAGGTCACTTCGCCGATGAGACCTGCGCGCTGAACCAGGTCGCCACGGCATTCGCAGACGCGGCAATCAGCTTCGCGTCGTCGTAGAAGTCAATCTGCCCCAAGGACTCCAGCCACAGGTCCCTCTTCGGTGCCTTCAACGCGGCATGGAATTTTCTCGCCAAGTCCGGCAGCAGCGCTCGCTCTGAATGGACGATGATGACCGGCACCTTCATGTCGACCGCAGCTTCCATCGCGTCGAAAGGCAGGAGGTAGGCGCGCGACTGCACGGCGAATCCGTTCACGTAGTTGGGGACGGCGCCACGCGGCGTTCCGTAGTACTCGTAGGCCTCGCGCAACGGCATCGCGACGTTGCCGCCATCGGCCGCCACCGCCGGAATCGTCTCGGCGACCCCGGTTTCCTGCCACACGCGCTCGGCCTCGCGCGCAGCGTCGATCACAACCTGGAAGGTGGCGCCCATCGCTGTCCGAGTCTTGGCACCATCCGTATAGACGCCGGCCACGCCGGCCATTCCTCGGAATCGAGCATCCTCCGATACGGCGCGTGCCATTGGACCCGCGCCGAAACAGATCCCGAGCCCGAAGACGGAAAGATCCTCGAATCGCTTGTCGGAGAGCAACGCCGTCGCAGCGTTCTTGATGTCCTCGATCTTCGCGGCCGGCTTCTCGAATTGGCGCGGCTTCCCGCCGCTCTCACCGAAGTAGCGGTGGTCGAAGGCAAGAGCAGCGAAGCCGCGCTCCGACATCGCCTTCGCGTAGGCACCAGCCGCCTGTTCCTTGACCGACGTCAGAGGGCCGGACGTGACGACGATGCCGACGGGCCTCCGGACCGGCTGGAAGAGTGTGCCGACGAGCGCCTCGCCGCCGCTTTCAAACGTAAACCGCTCTTGCATCGTTGTATCCCCGTCTAGTCGAGCGGCAAGGGCGGCGCCGCGATTGACTGCATCGCTTCGCGACCGGTCTTTGCTGGTGGGAAACACTCGGCCGAAAAGAAGGTTCGCATTTCAGAGACGGCTCAAACCGCCGTCAATCACGATCTCGCTGCCGAGCATGTAGCTCGACTCGTCGGAGGCGAGGAACACCGCCGCGTCGGCGATCTCGCGCGTGGTGCCGAAGCGACCCATGGGAACCTTGGTCGATATGTCATTCCGGAATTGCTCCGCGGCCTCGGCAGTGAGGCCGAGCTTGCCGAAAATTGGGGTTGTGATCGGCCCCGGGCTGATCGAGTTGACGCGCACGTTGCGGCCGTTCATCTCGAAGGGGAGGTTGCGCATCAGCGTGAGCAGAGCCGCCTTCGATGCCGAATAGACCGATTGCCCGGCCATGCCGATATGCGCCGCAATCGATGCGATCAGCACGATCGATGCAGAGTTGGAAAGCTGCGGCGCGAGGGCCTGCAACAGAAAGAACGGCCCCTTGAAGTTGGTGTCCATCTGCCGGTCGAAGCTCGCCTCGTCCCAGGCCTCGAGCGGGTTGAAGACACCGATGCCGGCGTTGACCACCACCGCGTCCACCTCGCCGAACTCTTGCTTGAGCCGCGCCGCGAGCGCCTTCTGATCGGCGATTTTGCCGGCGTCGCTCGCGATCACGATCGCTTCAGGTGCACTGCGCTCTTCGCGTCGGCGAGCGTCTCGGGATTGCGTCCGGTGAGCGCGACGTGCGCGCCCTCGGCGATGAAACGCTGTGCGATCTCGAGGCCGATGCCGGTGGTGCCGCCGGTGACGAGGACCTTCTTCCCGCTGAGACGTCCGTGATTCCTCGGTCATATCAGTATCCTTTGGGGAACTGAGAGATTGCGACGATTCTGGGAGCGACAGTTCCTTTTGAAAAGTAGGCACCCTTTGGATACTATGGCGGCGTGAAAGCCACCAATGCGCAGAAAGCGCGATCGCGCGACGCCAGCGTTACGGCTGTAACCGGAACGCCCGCTTCCTTGCCTGAATGCCCCTCGATGATCGAGGTGAACGGCGACAGCGGTTGCCCCATGGTGCTGCTGCTAGATACCATCGCTGGGCGCTGGAGCTTCCCGATCCTGTATCGCCTGATCCTGCAGGGGCAGCCGATCCGCTTCGGCGAGTTGAAGCGCGAGATCGGCCCGATAACGCAGAAGGAGTTGACCAAGCGCTTGCGCATGTTCGAGACGCTTGGCCTCGTTACCCGGACGGTCTATGCCGAGGTGCCGCCGCGGGTCGAGTACTGCATCACGGACTACGGCGCGAGCCTGCGAACGCCGCTCGCCGCGCTCGCGCAATGGAGTGCACACCAAGGCGCGCCGCTCTACGAGGCGCGCAGGAAGGCCAAGCGCGGGCGACGGCGCACGTAGCTACTCGCGCTATGCAGCGGCATCTGCCGGAAAGCGGTCGAATGGAAGTGTTTTCGGATCTCCTCGAAGGACCAGTCGCAAACTATCTCACTGGCGCCCGGTGCAGTCCTGTTGCGGCGCTTCGCGCTGGTCGAAGCACGTTCATTGCTGACCGAGGTCCAGAGGATCTCCGCTCGCGCGCCGTTCCGTCATCTGATCACCCCCGGCGGCTTCCGCATGTCGGTTGCGATGACGAACTGCGGCGCGGTCGGCTGGGTTTCCGACCGCAGCGGCTATCGCTACGACCGCACCGATCCGGACACCGGCCAAGGCTGGCCGCCGATGCCGAGCTTGTTCCTTAGTGTTGCGACGACGGCCGCGGCGGTCGCCGGTTTCAGTGGTTACGCACCCGATGTCTGCCTGATCAATCGATACGTGCCAGGCGCTCGACTGTCGCTGCATCAGGATCGCAATGAACTGGACGACGAGGCGCCCATCGTTTCCGTTTCTCTCGGCCTGTCAGCCATCTTTCTGTTCGGCGGACTGAAGCGATCCGACCGGTCCCTGCGCGTGCCCCTTGAGCACGGCGATGTCGTAGTTTGGGGCGGCCCGGCACGTATGCGTTTCCACGGCGTATTGCCACTCGCCGATGGACTTCACGCAGAAACGGGCGCGCAGCGGATCAACCTCACGTTTCGCACCGCTCTCTAGTTCGGGGCAGCTGCAGACAAACTCAGGCCTAGGCGCCAGCCGAGGGCGGGGAAGAACGGTCAGCTTGGCAAACCGACGAGACTGCTCTCAGGCACTACTTCTCGTCGTGGCTGGACGCTTTCGTCTTCTGTCCTTCGTGGACGCATGCGACTTGCACGCGCCGGCCGTTACTTCGCGAATGATCTCGGCGAGACGTTGCGCGCCGGGGCCGGCGTGCTCGCGATCGGCGAAGATCAGATAGAGCTCAACGAAGGCCTCGGCACCCTCGCGCAGCGACAGAAGCTTGAGTTCTCCCGCGTCGAGTTCGTTTCGGATCTTGTCTTCGGGCAACCAGGCAAAGCCGTAGCCGGATCTCACCGCCTCGATCGAGGTGCCAATGTGGCTAACGGTCCAGCTCTGCGTCGTTTCCATCGACGGAGCAGATTCGCGCTCCGGGCTTGATTCGCGCACGAGCAAGTGTCGATACGGACGCAGGTCGCGCAGTGACAGCTTGCGTCCGAGCTGATGCAGGGGATGCTTCGGATGCGCGACCAGCACGAAGCGCATGCGCAGCAGCGGTTCGCCGAGGAACCCCGCAGGAATGGTGCCGAAGATGGCGAGATCCGCCCGACCTTTCGTCAGCGCGTCGGTCCGATGCCCGAGCACCGATTCGATCAGTTCGATGCGCGTGGTCGGACTTTCCTCGCCAAAGCGGTCAAGGCAATCGAACAGCAGCCAGGTTGGATACAGCACTTCGACCGCCAAGCGCAGCTCGGCCTCCCAGCCAGCTGATAGGCGTTGCGCCGATCGCTCGAGTTGGCCCGCCTCGTCGAGCAGGTAACGCGCGCGGCGCTGAAGCATCTGCCCCGTCGGGGTCAGTACGGCCTTGCGCCCGTCGATCCTGAACGCCTTGACGCCGAGCTGCGACTCGAGTTGCTGCACGGCGTAGGTCACCGACGACTGGCTCTTGTGCAGTGTCTCCGCCGCTTTCGCGTAGCTGCCGTTATCGACGACCGCAACCAGCGCACGCCATTGATCGAGCGAGATCCGTGGGATTTGTCATATATTCAATTATTCGATCGATTCCGACGAAAGTTTGAGCTTTTTAATCGGATGCCGCAATGGTCGAATTCGCTCACTTCAACTGATCGAGCGAGTTCCAGATGAAAACCCTGTTGCAGATCACATCGAGCCTTAACGCGGATGCGGGTCAGTCGACCCGCTTGGCCAAGCGCTTTGTCGCCGCTTGGCGCGAGTTGAATCCTGACGGCGAGGTCATCGTGCGCGACCTGGCCAAGCAGCCGGTGCCGCATCTCGACGACGCGCGCTTTGCGGCCTTCTTCTCGAAGCCGGGCGAGCGGACGATCGAGCAACAACGCGTCGTCGACTATTCGGACAGGCTGATCGACGAGTTGAAGCGTGCCGATGTCATCGTGCTCGGCCTTCCGATGTACAACTTCGGTGTCCCGTCAACTCTCAAGGCGTACTTCGATCACATCGCGCGCGCCGGCGTGACATTCCGCTACACAGACAAAGGACCGGTCGGTCTACTAGGCGGCAAGGAAGTGTTCGTCTTCGCCGCGCGCGGCGGTCTGTACGCCGGCACTCCGCGCGATACGCAGACGCCTTATGTGCGTGACTTCCTCAGCTTCCTCGGCATGGACGACGTCGAATTCGTCTACGCCGAGGGGATGGCGCTCGGCGAAGAGCACCAGAAGCAGGCTCTCGACCGCGCGCATGCGGCGATCGATCAGCTGATCGCGCCGCAGCCGCTGGCTGCCTGAAATTTCAACCGGCATCTGGACCGGCGCCCAATCGTGCGCGCCGGTCGATCTCGGCCAGCAAGGCCTCAAATTGCGCGCGGATCGCGCTGCGCATCACGGGCAATCCGACCAGCGGCGGGATCCCGGCCATCGGTTCGATGACGGCGGAGTATTCGATCCGCGTGTGGCCGACGCCGGCGGTGCGCAGGCGATAACTCGATTCGAACCGCCTGAAATCGCCGGCGACGGCGCGCGCTGTCACCGCCTGTTGCCGCACTTCGTGGACCGCCAGCGTCAGGCTGAAGGCCTGTTTGAACGGCCCGAGGCCCGCGCGTCCCGACTGCAGCACCAGCGCGTTCGATCCGTCGCGCTCGAGCGTGCGGCTGGCCGACATGTCGGGAATGAAGTCCGGTAGGCGGTCATAGCCGGTCAGCACATCCCAGGTCGTAACCTCATCGGCTGCGACCTCGGCCGTCGCGACGACGACGATTTCGTCGCCGCTTCGGCTGACCGAGAGGGTGGCCGGCGCTGCGGCGGCGGGCGCGACGAGTGGCAGCGCGAGGAATACGGCGAGCGTGCCGGATGACAGTCGATTCGCGAACATGGTGATTGCCCCACAAGGCTTGGAAGAGACTTGTACGTACGCGACGACGAGCACTTTGGATGCACTCCGGGGAACCTTGGAAAGAGCCGGTGCCGCAGGATTCGGCCAACACCGGCCCTTCGGCTTGGGCGCCTGCTTAGTGAAAGACCGGACATTTCGGTCCGGTGCAACGAGCAACTAACCAACCACGAAGTGCCAGAGCTCAAGACCAAGCCAGTTGCTGAATACGGCTTGTCCGGGTGGTGGAATCTCTAGAGCCCGCGAGTCCGGCCGCCTCACCGCCCAGCCGCGGGATAGGCAATGTGCACAGACGATGGCGCCGAGTCGCCCCGCCACGTGATAACGGCGCTCGCTCCAGTCCATGCAGGGTCGGCAAATCGGACGCGCCGATTTGTCGCCAGCCGGTAGCAGAACTCCTATCTTTCGCAGTGACGCTTCAGCCCGGTTGGTAACCCAGCCGGCGTCTGCTTCCAAGACGACAGCCCGATCGTCGGCCAGCCGACGCGTGATCGCGACCCCGAGCCTGCCTGCGAGATGGTCATAGCAGGTGCGAGCCCTTCGCAAATACTCGTCCTTCGGCCCAGGCGTTACGGGGCGAAATCCGGCGTCTCTTGCTGTAGCGATTCGCATGAGGCTTTCAAGAAGTGCCGCAACCGGTCCCGATGCGATGCGGTAATAGCGATGCCGGCCCAGCGTGGTCACCTGCAGCAATTCGGACTCCACTAGCAGGGCGAGGTGCCTGCTCGCTGTAGCCGCAGTAATGCCCGCAGTGCGTGCCAGTTGTGTGGCCGCCATTGACCGACCATCCATGAGCTGCAGCAGCATGGCGGTTCGAGCGGGCTCGCCGATCAGCGCGGCAATGCGTGCGACTTGGTTGACGTTCATGGATCTCGTTCTCACCGGCGAGCATAGTCTTGATGCTCGTTCAACACTTCGTTCTGCAGCGAAACGTTGCTGGGCCGAAGCCGGCGAAGATTGCTGTCAGTCCAGTTTCGACCTAGCTCCCGTTTCCGAGACGTTATCTCCATGCAGACCATCGCCGCACCGTCGGCACGTCACTTCTTCGGCTCGCGGGTCGTCCGCGCGGCGTTCGTGCTGGCCATCTTCGGCTGGGGCGTCGGCTTCTACGGTCCACCCGTCTTTCTGCATGCGGTCGTCCAACGTACCGGTTGGTCACTCGCCCTCGCATCCGCTGCCGTAACGCTTCACTTCCTTTGCGGCACGCTTGTGATCGTGAACCTGCCGCGCCTGCACCAGCGTGTGGGGGTCGCAAGAACCATCATCCTTGGTTCCGTGGTGACCTCCGTGGGCGTGTTCGGCTGGGCAATAGCGACGGAGCCGTGGCATTTGTTCGCGGCAGCGCTCGTCAGCGGCGCGGGCTGGGTCACGATGGGCGCAGTCGCCGTGAACGCTGTGATCTCGCCCTGGTTCGTGCGAACACGACCGAAAGCATTGGCCACTGCCTACAACGGCGCCAGCATCGGCGGCGTCATCTTTTCGCCGCTGTGGGTGGCCTTGATTCAGTCGACTGGTTTCGCCTGGGCTGCCAGCGCGGTCGGCGTCACGATGGTTGTGGTGCTGGGTTGGATGGCGGTTCGTATCTTTGCCATCGCACCGGAAAGCCTGGGGCAGTTGCCCGACGGCGACTCACCCGTGACAGCGGCCCGGCGTTCGACTGGCGTCGAAGCCCGCGCGCTGGCGGGAAAGCTACTCTGGCGCGACCGAGCGTTTCTGACTCTCGCCGCCGGCATGGCGATCGGCCTGTTTGCGCAGATCGGCCTGGTTGCACACTTGTTCTCGCTGATGGCCCCCGCCTTGGGAGGCCAAGCCGCCGGCCTTGCGATGGGCGGCGCGACCGCTTGCGCGATTCTCGGTCGGGCTATTGCGGCTCGGCTGCTGATGCGTAACGCGGACCGCAGGCACGTAGCCGCAGGGGCTTACGGCATCCAGGCACTTGGATCGCTGCTGCTGCTCCTGGCGGATCAGGAGCGAACAGGTTTGATACTGCTGGGCGTATTGCTTTTTGGATCGGGCATCGGCAACGCGACGTCGCTTCCGCCGCTGATCGCCCAGACCGACTTTCCCGAGAGAGACGTTTCCCGCGTGGTCGCCCTCATTGTGGCGATCGGGCAGGGCACCTATGCCTTTGCGCCCGTCCTGTTCGGTTTGCTGCTCGTCACAATCGGCGCCGAGGTAGGTACTGGAATCGGCGCGCAATCGGTCTGGTTCTTCGCCACTGCGGCGGGCATTCAGTCAGTCGCGGCGGTTTGCCTTCTGGCGGGACGCTGCAAAGGTTGATCGGCGCGAGCTGGGTTCCCAGCCAGTAGCATCGGTAATCGGGCTGTCCGTTAGATAGGAGTCGAGCTCTCCCTAGACTTGCAGGCCACCCACCTGCGAAGGAGAGATCGCGATGAAGTACTTCACCGGTATCGATGTGTCGCTGCGTTCCGTGTCGATCTGCGTCGTCGACGAGGCGGGTGCGGTTCGGTATGAAGCCAAGGTGGCCGCCGAGATCGACGTGATCGTGGCAACGCTGCGCCGTTTCAGTGGCGAGATCAGGCAGGTTGGGTTCGAGGCTGGCACGCTGACGCAGTACCTGACCTACGGGTTGAGCCAGGCCGGCTTCGAAGTGATCTGCATGGAAGCGCGGCAGGTCGCCGCTTCCCTGGCAGCCATGCGCAACAAGACCGATCGCAACGACGCCCGCGGGCTGGCGCAGATCCTGCGCACTGGCTGGTATCGCACCGTGCACGTCAAGAGTATCGAGAGTCATCAAGTCCGGGCCTTGCTGACGAGCCGCAAGATGATCCTCACCCAGTGCATCGATCTCGAGAACGAGCTGCGCGGTCTGCTCAAGGTGTTTGGTGTGCGGTTGCCACCGCGCGTCGGCCACGGCGGCTTCGACGAGATGGTGCGTCCCAAAGTGATTGCGTTACCCGAGCTGACGAGATGCTTGCTGCCGTTGCTGGACGCCCGCGTCGTGCTGTACCGCACATACCTACAGCTCGACACCGCCGTGCGCAGCATGGCGCGCAACGATCCGGTCTGCCAGCGCCTGATGACGGTGCCCGGCGTGGGCCCAGTCACCTCGCTCACCTTCAAAACGGCGGTCGACGAACCAACCCGCTTCCGCTCCTCACGCACGGTGGCCGCGCACTTCGGACTGACACCGCGGCGCTTTCAGTCGGGCGAGATGGATAACCCGGGCCGGATCTCCAAGGCCGGCGATTCCACCGTCCGACAGGCGTTGTACGGCGCCGCCCATGCCCTGATGACCCGCAGCGATGCCTGGTCAGTGCTCAAGGCCTGGGGGCTGCGCTTAGCCAAGACACGCGGCCATCGGCGGGCGGTGATCGCCGTGGCCCGCAAGCTGGCTGTGATCCTGCATCGGATGTGGATCAATGACACCGACTTCCGCGCAACGCGGATGGAGGTGGCCGCATGAGTTGATGCCAACCGCTCCAACCAAACAACCGTCTTCGTTGAACGTGTGGACGAGGGTTCAGGATGAAGCCGCAAGTGTCTGCTGCGCTTCGAGCGCGACCAATAGCGAGGCTCTCCTTCCCATTCCGACCCATGCCTGCAGCGCGCCAGTTAAACCGCGCCCGACTGCGTAAAGAAGCGTGACCCACACCGAAACGAAGCCCTTGACGTGAACAACCCAGGAGCGCGACCCTTGACAAGAACGCCCGATTAAAGAAGCAGTCCTTGGCGCTGACGGCGAATGACAGTGGACGGCCAACAGCTGCCGTACTTAATCTCCGCCAAAATGAACGACAAGTCTCTCGTGGAAAAATCAGAAGACGCGCAGAGAACCATGCCGGCCACTTTCCTCGAACGTCAGGCCACGACGTTCATCCGACGGCTCGCGGCGTTGATCACGCTCGTCGCTCTGGGCGCGCTGGCGCACGGCCAGCCGCTCCCGGAACCGAGGACGCTCAAGCTCAACGACAGGGTCTACGTCCTGTTTGGACCCGTCCAGCACGCCAACCGATTCAATCAGGGCTACATGATCAACTCGACCGTCATCGTGGGCGACAAGGGAGTGATTCTTGTTGACTCCGGCGGCACGGTCGAGGTCGGCCGACATATCGCCAAGGCAGTGCGCCAGATCACCGACAAGCCCGTCACGCATGTGGTGAATACCCACCACCACGGCGACCATTACCTCGGCAACGCGGCTTTCGCAGGGGCGACGATCATCAGCTCAGAGATGTGCCGCAAGATGGTGCTCGAGACCGCTCACGAGTGGCTTGCGATCATGGAGCACGATATCGGACGCAAGCTACCCGGAACGAAGCCGCTAGCCGCCGAGGTTACCTACCCCGCGGGCACGCGGACCGAGACGTACATCCACGGCGTGCGACTCGTGTTCTGGGTTCCCGCAGGATCGCACACGATCGGAGATCTGCTGGTTCAGCTTCCTGACGACAAGGTGCTGGTCGCGGGCGACGTACTTGTCAGCCGGGTTGTTCCGACGTTGCAAGATGGATTCCTGAAGAACTGGATTCGAACGCTGGAGGAGGTTCAAGCGCTCGACGTCGAGCATTTCGTCCCGGGACACGGAGACCTGATGACCCTTCGCGACGTCACTGCGCTCCGTGCCTCGTTGCTGAGTTTCTACTCAGGTGTCAAGGAGGGGTTCGAGAACGGCCTCAATGAGGACGAGATTCGCAAATCGCTGGATCTCTCGCTATGGCAGGCGCTGGAACGGTCGTACGTCATCGGTAGAAACATCAACCGCGCCTACCTGGAGATCGAATCAGACAGCTTCAATAAATGACCACTGCGAAGCTTCTCAAGGCGCCCGCAGCCGCGGCACCGCCCAATCCACGAACGCGCGGACATTGGTCGACAACAGCCGTGCTTGCGGGTAGACGAGCTGGATCGGCACGGGCTCGGGCTCGAAGCTCTGCAACACGCGCTTGAGCTTGCCGACGTCGAGCAGCGCCTGCACCTGGTAGCAAAGAAACTGGCCCGGACCGACTCCGCGCAGGCAGGCGTCGATAGCGGCGTCGACCTGGTTGGTGGCGAGCGCGGAGGGGACCTCAATCTGCACGTGACCGTTGCCGCCGCCGAGACTCCATGCGTTGCCCGCGACGAGCCCGCTGAAGCTAATGCAGCGGTGGTGCATCAGATCCTGCGGTGTCTTTGGTGTTCCCGCGCGCTTCAGGTACGCCGGCGATGCGCAGACCACGCGCCGCGTCTGCCCGACCGGCACCGCGACCAGCGTCGAGTCGGGCAGCCGAGCGATGCGAACGCCCGCATCGATGCCTTCCTCCACCAGATCGACGATGCGGTCGAGCAGCGTGAGCTCGATCTGCAGTGCCGGGTGCTTGAGGACAAATTCGGTCACAAGCGGCGCCACTCGCAGGCGTCCGAACATCACCGGTGCGGTGATGCGCAGTCTGCCTTTGGGGGCTACGCGCCGTGCGGAAAGTGCGGCCTCGGCCTCGTCGACTTCGGCCAGCACGCGCTTGCTGCGCTCAAAGTATTCGCGACCCTCGTCAGTCGGCGACAGGCGCCGCGTCGTTCGGTTAAGTAAACGCACGCCCAGTTCGGCTTCGAGCGCGGCGAGCGTGCGCACAACCGACGGCAACGAGGTGGAGAGGGTCTCGGCCGCGGCCGTGAGGCTGCCCCGATCGACGATGCGGACGAACGTCTCCATCGCGCGCAACTTGTCCATCGCCCGATACTACTCCGAGAAATGAAGTAATCAATTGCGATGGCTGGCATTTATTCTAATCCAAGCAGCAATCAGACTGCGGGCTTGTTGCTCGACGTAGCAGCGCGCCCACGAACCAATTCAACAGGAGTCCACATGTCCCGTATCAACGTAGTCGATCCGCAGACCGCCGCTGGCGCCGCCAGGACGTCTGCTCGACGCCGTGCAGTCGCAGCTCGGCGTGACCCCGAACTTCATTCGCGTGCTCGCCAACTCGCCGAAGGCGCTCGAAGGCTTCCTCGGCTTGTACGGCGCAGCCTCGGACTTCGCGCTGGACAAGGCGACGCAGGAGCGCATTGCCCTTGCGATCGCCGAGAGCAACGCCTGTGAGTACTGCACATCCGCGCACACGGCGATTGGCCGCCGCGCCGGACTCTCGAACGAGGAAATGCTCCTCAATCGCAAGGGATCGTCGAGCGACGCGCGTGCCGCCGCGGCGGTCGCGCTGGCGAAGGCGCTGAACGAAAACGTCGGCGCCGTCACAACGGCCGAACTGGACGCCGCGCGTGCGGCAGGGCTCACCGACGCGGGGGTGGTCGAAGTCATCGCCGTCGTGGTGCTGAACATCTTCACCAACATCATCAACAAGGCCTCGCAGGTGGAGATCGACTTCCCGAAAGTCGCGTTGCTCGCGCCGCAACGACGCGCTGCCTGAAAAGAGGAAAGCTGACATGAGCGGTGGTTTCGCCGAGATCGCCTTCACCCCCGCCGTGCGGGCCCTGCAGGAGTCCCACGGCTCGCGTGCGCAATACGCGCGCATGCAGGCGAAAGCCGAGCCCGGCAGCGGGCTTGGTCCGGACGAGTCCGAGTTCCTTGCGGCGGCCGACAGCTTCTACCTGGCGACCGTCAGCGAGACGGGCTGGCCCTATGTGCAGCATCGCGGCGGCCCGCGCGGCTTCCTCAAGGTGCTGTCGCCACGGCAGATCGCGTTTGCGGACTTCCGCGGCAACCAGCAATTCGTCAGTGCCGGCAACGCGGCGACCGACAATCGCGCTTCGCTCATCGTGATGGACTATGTGCACCGGCAACGCCTGAAGCTGCTCGGACACCTGCGATTCATCGAACTGGCAGAGGCGGATGCCGATCTTGTACAGCAGGTCGAGCTGCCCGGCTATCGAGCCAAGGTGGACCGCGTTGCGCTGATCGACGTGGCCGCGTTCGACTGGAATTGCCCGCAGCACATCACGCAGCGCTTCACGCTGGATCAGGTCGAGGCGGCGGCACGGCCGCTACACGAGCGGATCGCCGCGCTGGAGGAAGAACTACGCGCCGCGCGAGCGGCAGCCCCGGCGCGATAGTTGCACGCCAAGTTATCCTGCACCCGCAATGCGTTCGGGAGGCGAGCCGGGGCCTTGACTCTCACGCTACGTCAAGCTCTATACAAGGGACTCCTTCATTCAGAGGAGTTCGCATGCTCAAGATTCATGGAGTCCCCTTCTCTGCGCACACCCGCAAGGTCATCATCACCGCCCTGGAGAAGGGCGTTTCCTACCAGCTGATACCGGTCGTGCCGCTGAGTCCTCCGCAAGGGTGGGACGAGCTGAGCCCTCTCGGCCTGATACCAGTGATTCAGGACGGCGAAACGACGTTGGCAGATTCATCGGTGATCGGGTTGTACCTGGAGAAGAGGTACCCGGAACGGGCGTTCTACCCCGTTGATCCCGCCTTGCTCGGACGGGCACTCTGGATTGAGGAGTTCGTCGACGGCGGCCTTGCTGCACACGTCCTGCGCGGCGTGCTCATGCAGAAGGTATTCGCCCCGAAGTTTCTCAATCTGCCGCCCGACCAAGTCCTGATCGAGAGGTCGGTGAACGAACTGATTCCCCCAAGGCTGGCGTATCTCGAGAAGTCGTTGTCCGGAGACTGGTTTGCGGGAAATGCCTTCAGCATCGCCGATGTCGCAGTCGCCTCGATCCTCCTCAACTACCATTACGCGGGGCTAGAGCTCGAAGAGGGGCGTTATCCTCGACTGCGCGCTTTCCTCGAGCGGGCACTGAAGCGCGAGAGTTTTCGGAAGGCTTTCGAGGTGGAGATTCCGGCCGCGGCACAGATCGGTGGCCTTGACCTCTCGCTTTTGCATAGACTCGGCTACTAGGGGTTAGTTACCCAGAGGTGCGGTGTTCAAGATCGGCGAGTTCTCGCGTATCGCGCGGGTATCGTGCCGGTTGCTTCGTTACTACGACGAGCTTGGGCTGATCAAGCCCTCGCGGATCGATAGCGACAGCGGCTACCGGTACTACAGCGCTTCCCAACTACCCCGCCTCAACCGGATCCTTGTGCTCAGGGATCTCGGGTTGAGCCTGGAGCAGATCGGACGCGTTCTCACTGACGAACTGCCGGCATCGGAGTTGCGCGGCATGCTCTTGATGCGTCGGGCCGAGGTGGAACAGTCTATCGAGACCGAAGCGCAACGCCTTCGACAGATTGAAAGCCGCATTGCACAGATCGAAGCGGCTGGGCAGCTGACGGTCGACGACGTTGTAGTTCGGCAAGAACCCGCCCGCAGGCTTCTCTCGATGCGGTGGAGGATCGCTTCGTTTGTGGATGGCATGCGCTCGATTGGGGAGCTCGTAGAGGCTGTTCCTCGCGTAGTCGGCAGCCGGCCGCTGGGTCAGTTCGTTGCCATCGCTCATGGACAGGAGTTCGAGCCCGATAACATCGACGTGGAATTCGGATTCTTTCTGCACGCCGAAGTGGGCGACAGCGTTCAGCTTCCCGATGGGCGTGAGCTGACAGTTCGCGATGTCGCACCAGTTGACCGGCTCGCGGCGTGCGTCCGCATCGGGCCACCGCAGAACGCCCACCTCACGACCGCGCGGATTGGTCAATTCATCGAATCCAACGGCTATCGCATCTGCGGCCCGAATCGTGAGGTTTTTCTTCAGCGGCCACGCCCGAATCGAATGGAGGACTCAATTGTGGAGATGCAATTCCCGATCGAGAAGGCATGATGTCCGACCAGCGCCGGAGTAAACACTACTTCACCGGAGATCTTCCTTGGTTGGCGAACTTCAAGAACTCGATCTCCTTCATCTTTCCCTCGAGAACTGCGTTCACTTTATCCCTAGCTCTTTCTTCAATTTCCTGGCCCACATTTTTTCGGTCGCGGCTGGCGAGTGCGAGCAGGTTTATCTCTACTCCATTTGAAATCGCAGTCAGAACAGCGTCGGCCTGGGCTTTGCTGTTGAAGTCAAATTGTCCGCCGCAGTGGGTATGAAATTCGTGAGCCTGCTTGGTCTTGCTTCCCTTCACGCGGAATCGCCTGTGAGGAATCATCGCGTAGACATAGCCACCGGAGTCGCGGACTATCGAGGTGACGGAAAAGTAGGTTTCGCCGGCTCCAACGTGTACTCCGTGTGCATGTGCAAAGACGTAAAGTCCGTTGGGCCCCCCTTTGGCTAGGGCGGTCTGGAACTTTGCCCCCTTCGGTCCAAAGTAAACCGCCTGCTGAGAGATGATCGCTTCGGCGGGAGGCATCGTTTGCAAGACACCGTCTCCAAGCCCGCCAGCGCACGTCCACTTTCCGACCATGACGGACTGTGCGGAAGCATCGAAGCCGGCAAAGAGCAGCAGAAGTGACCAGCCGAACTTGGTTGCGCTCAAATTCACATAGCCTCCGAACGGCTTCCTGACTGAAAAAAGCGAAACGCTGCGCGCCCGAAACATACGCGGTCTTATCCGCAAAGGGAATTGGCGTCACCTTTTGGCGCCCCGCGCAGGCGCCGCTCGAAGGCGACGACGCTACAACTGAAACGCAACGACCCGGCGTGCGACACGCGTACGCAACCGCCGCGGCAGACACTGCGACCTGGAAATCGATTGCCCACCTGCTTCCGACCATGCCTGACCTTGCCGCCCTGGACGACCTGCCGATGCTGTGGGTTCTGACGATCACCGCGCTGCTGCGCGAACTCGGCATCCCGTTGCCGCTGACGGCGGCAGCACTCTTCGTCGGCGCGCGCGCCGCGGCCGGAGCGATCGATCCGCTACTGGCGATTGCAGCGATCGTCGGAGCCACACTGATCGGCAACGCCGTGTGGTTCTCCGCCGGACGCCGTTATGGCCTCGGAGTGTTAAGGCTCGTCGGCCGCGAGTCGCACTCCGACGATGCACCTCACGGCGTCGGCAGGTCCGGGAGATGGGAATCGTGGTCGCTTGTGATCGGTCGTTTCGTCCCGGGAGTATCGCTTGTCGCGCCACCGCTTGCCGGTGCACTCGGGATGCGGTGGAGCAAGTTCCTGATGCTGACCGCGGCAGGAGGCTTGTTGTATGGCGTCTCGATCGTCGGGGCCGGCATGCTTCTGCATCACCAGGTCGAGTCCGCCGTGGCGTTTCTGGAGCGCTTCGGCGCTTACACCTTTGCTGCCGTCGCGAGCGGGTTAGCGATCTACGTTGCCTGGCAATGGCGGCGGCGCAGCCGCCGTGCCAGTGCCGCCCGTGCCGAACATGACGCAAGTTCTGCGGCCCCCGCGCCGATTGGGGTGACCTGCCTGCAGTGCAGCGCTTGATCGAGCTTTTCGATCGCGGGCAGCGGAATGAAGTGAGAGGGCCATTTGATGAGCAGAAACGAGACGACCGTACAAGACTACGTGCGTGCATTCGCGAGAAGCGATCACGCGGCAGTCCTCGCCTGCCTGACAGACGACGTTGAATGGGTCTTGCCCGGGGTGTTCCACCTGCGCGGGAGACGCGCCTTCGACGGCGAGATCGAGAATGCCGCATTCGTCGGACGTCCCTCCATTTCGATCACTCGCATGACCGAAAAGGATGATGTGGTGATCGCCGAGGGAACAGTGCGCGTCAACAGAAGGGGCGCCGGCATTTTCAATGCTGCCTACTGCGACGTCTTCGTCATGAGCGGCGGAAGGATCCGCCAGCTGACTTCTTATCTGATGAAAACCGAACCCAACGAGTCCATGACCGGCGAATCCATCGCTGATCGTGCCGAGACGACGTTCATGGAAGGATGAGCGGCTCCACATCTGAAGGATTGGCGGCACTGCATCTGTTCTGCAACGCTTCGATGGCGACGTCGGTCCCGCTGCTGCTGCGACAGAGCATCTCCCGCAAAACTCTTTGGGAGAAGACCAAGCGAAACGGTTTGAAAGCTGACGACTCGCCGTCGAGTTAAGCCCGCGAAACTACGCGATGCTTTCCTCTGCACGATCTGGCAATCCGGCGCCATTCGCCAAGCGATGTGCCTCGTTCAGGACAACATCGAACAGCTTGATGCGTGAGGCGTAATACCTGTCGAGTCGCCAATCGCGCAGCAGGTCGATCGCGAGGTCGAACGCCTCGGCGTTCAGTTCATACAGCGTGCCAAGCGAAAAGCCAGTTTCCTCCGCCAGGGAAACTCCGGGTCTGCGATGGCCGACAAGGGCAGCTCTTCATCTCCACACCGAGCGCTCGGATAATGTAGGGCTACGAACCTCGACGAGGACACCTGATCGGTCACTCATGGGAACAGGGCTCGGGAGCAAACAAGGACGAGGGCTAAGCCGGGACCCAGCGCTGTTGCGCCGCCTGCTGCGCGCGAAGGACCGGATGGACGCCGCCTCGCACGAGGAGTGGCCCGTTCGGCGGCTGGCGCGCGTGAGCCACGTCTCCGAGGCGCACTTCGCGCGAGCCTTCAAGGAAGCGTTCGGCGTTCCCCCGCACCGCTATCTGCTCACGCGGCGCATCGAGAAGGCCACGGCGCTGCTCCGCGACACCGAGCTCACCATTACCGAGATCGCCTTCGAGACGGGCTGGTCCAGCCTCGGAACGTTCACGCGCACCTTCCGCGACATCACCGACGAGACCCCGGGTGAGCTCCGGGCGCGCGAGAAGGCCGCTCCGCACGAGCTCGAGCCCGTTCCGGCCTGCATCGTCAGCGCCGCGCACCGCCCCGACCTCACGATCGCAGTTTCGGAGAAGCGGCGACAGGACGCCGTCGGTACAGTCGCTTCCGACGAAACGGAGGTCCCAACGGAGGTCCCATGAGCCAAGGTGTCAATGTAGTCGGTCTGTACGTTCGCGATCAGGACGAAGCGCTTGAGTTCTATGTCGGGAAGCTCGGATTCCGCGTCCACACCGACGCGCGAAACGGCGATTACCGCTGGCTCACGGTGCAGCACCCGGACCAGCCGTCCTTCCAGCTCGGCCTGTTCACGCCGGGGCCGCCGGTGCTCGACGCGACGACCGCTCAGACCGTACGCGAGATCGTCGCGAAGGGCGCGATGCCGCCGCTCGTGCTCGTCGTCGACGACTGCCGCACTGCTTGCGACCGGATGCGCGCGCGCGGAGTGGAGTTCACGCAAGAGCCGATCGATCGCTACGGCACCGTGGACGCCGGCTTCCGTGATCCGTCGGGCAACGGGTGGAAGATGATCCAGACGCGGCGAGCGCCGGCATGAGCGGTGCGGGCTACTTTTCCGAGGAGAAGCCATTGAACGCGAACAAGTGGGTTCGACAGATCCACCGCTGGCTGTCCATCGCTTTCACGGTGGCCGTCATCGTCACATTCGTCGCCTTGGCACAGGAGCAGCCCGTCGTCTGGGTGTCCTATGTGCCGCTGCTCCCCCTCGGCTTGCTCCTGTTGACTGGTCTGTACTTGTTCGTGCTGCCGTATGTCACCCAGTGGCGCAGCGGGCGACGCTCCGTCGCAGTCTCGGAGTGAACACCAAGGCCGGCAAGTCGACGAGGACGTCCGCGAAGAAGTCGGCGAAGGTCGCAATACCAAGTCACTTACAAGGAACTCGACATGCAAGAGCTCGCAGCCCTTGTCGGCATCATCGCCGCGCTCTCGGTTGGTGTCGTCAGCCCAGGCCCCAGTTTCGTCATGGTTGCGCGTGTCGCGGTCGCCTCATCAAGATCGCAGGCGCTTGGCGCTGCCCTCGGGATGGGCGCGGGTGGCGTGCTGTTCGGTGCCGCAGCACTGCTCGGACTACAGAGCATCTTTCATGCGGTGCCGGCCGTGTACGTAGGGCTCAAGGTAGTGGGCGGCCTGTATCTCTGCTACCTCGGGTTTCTGATTTTCGCCTCGGCCAAACGACCGCTCCCCGTCACCGATAGCGCCAAGCATGCTGGCACCGCCAACAAATCATTCTGGCTGGGGTTCACTACGCAAGTGAGCAACCCCAAGACGGCAATCGTCTATGCCAGCGTGTTCGCGGCATTCCTACCGCCACACTTCTCCTTCGCATTCGCCGGGGCACTCCTGGTCATCGTGTTCCTCGTGGAGGCAGGCTGGTACGCCTTAGTCGCGCTGCTGCTGTCTTCGTCGAGGCCACAGCAGGTGTACCTCTCCTACAAAGCCTGGGTTGACCGAACCGCCGGGGTCGTCATGTTCGCCCTGGGTATGAAGCTCGTCACTAGTGCTACCAAACCATAGGCTGCCAAATGCGGCCTAAATCGAGTTAAGTGCTCGGCGCTTCGTTGCGCCCTCATTTCTTCCTGAAGATCAGACCTATGCCCGTCACTCAGCACAATCCAGCCGGCTTGTTTCCGCCGTATCGGTCCCGAACCTTCTGCGCTGCGCCGCTGACGGCTGCTGGTCAGTGAAACATCGGGCCGCCAGATTACAACTGCAACATAGACCATCGTTGGGCTTGATGTTCGTGATGATCGGTTGGAGACTTTCTCTTGTGGCCGCACTCGGCGCCCGCGAGCACAGCGAAGCGAGACTACTTGGTCGGGTGAGGCTCAAGCTTGCAACCTCGCTTTACTCTGGATGAGTGCGGACCCACGTCATCGCTGGCAGGTTTTCTCGGCGCCCTGGCCGGGCGTGCACGGCGTCTGTATCGACACTGCTCGTCATTACGCGCGGCACTGGCACGATGCATTTTGCGTGGGACTTGTGGAGCATGGCGCCCAAACATCAGTCAGTGGTCGCGGCCAGGTCGATGCCTACGCAGGGGACCTGATTACGTGCAATCCCGGCGAGGTGCACGATGGCCGCCCGCTTGGTGGGACCTGCCGTCGGTGGCGCCTCCTTGCCATCGAGCCGTCGGCGATGGCGGCGGTCAGCTTCAGTCCGGCACGGGGCGGCCGAGCGACGTTCGAAATCACGCAACCCGTGATCCGGGACGTGGAAATGCGCGCCGCATTTTTGACGTTGCTCGGTCGCATCGACCGTTGGCAGCAGGCGCATACCGGCCGAGACGCGCTCCGCCTGGCCTGCGACGAAGCACTTGTCGATACCATGGCCTTGATGGCCACGCGCTACACGGCCACGCCTCCCGACGGGGCCGAAGGTCAGATCAAGCATGTACGCGACCGCTTGGCTGACGAGACGTGCGAGTCGCCGACGCTCGCTGGTCTGGCGGCGATGACAGGCATGAGCCAGTACCAACTCGTCCGGCGATTCAAGGCCGTGTATGGCATGCCGCCGCACGCATGGCTACTGCAGCTGCGCGCCGAGCGCGCACGCTGGCTGATCTGCAATGGCGCGGCTCTGGCACAAGCGGCGGCGACCTGCGGTTTTGCCGATCAGAGCCATCTATCTCGGATTTTCATGCGTAAGTTCGGGTTCACGCCGGGTGCCTGGCGGCGCGCCACGACGCAGCGCACGTCGTTCGATAAACACGAACTACCGCAGCATCACTTGGATTCGCTGCGCCGGCCGCAATCCGCAGATTTCGCTGCAAGAACATTCAAGACGCGACACCGCGGCTGCACACTCACGCGGCAGGTGGCTGAAGTCGAGGCACGTGCCCGTGCTCTTCGCTCCTGACGCTGGATAGGATCGTCGAGGCCGCGTTCCTCATGAGCATCCGCTACCAAATTCACACTCACGCGTCCGGGCGAGCGAGGCATTTTCGTCAACGCTTATCTGATCGAAACGGAGCATGGCGTAGTGGCGGTGGACGCTGCGCTCACGGTCAGCGAAAGCAGGACGTTGCGCGCGAAGCTCGATTCGCTGGGCAAACCCCTGTTGGGGGCACTGATCACCCATGGACATCCGGACCACGTCGCAGGGTTAGCAAACCTTGTTGCGGCCGCCGACGTGCCGATCGTCGCTCTCGCGTCGGTTGAGCGGATGATGCGCGCGATCGAGACGCCGAAGCGTGCTCAGTGGGGTCCAATCTACGGGGATGAATGGGTACCACGATGGACGTATCCCAACCGCCTCGTCAGCGACCAGGACACCATCACATTCGATGGCCTGACCTATCGCGTTCATGACTTCGGGCCGGGTGGAGACAGCGATGCGAACAGCATCTGGACGATTGAAACGCCGCCCCGGGCAGCGTTCATCGGGGACTTGGTCTTTAACGGTACCCACGCCTACGTCGCCGATGGACGCGTTCTCGCCTGGCTCGCAAATCTGGAGAGAGCCAAGGCGCTCCTGGCCGATGTCGTCACCATCTACCCAGGCCATGGTGCGGCCGGCTCGGCCGACCTGTTGGTGCGCCAGCAGGCCTATCTCCTCGCCTACTGCGCAGCCGTCAAGGCCGTGGCCGACGGGCGGAGAACACTTTCGGACGAGGCCAAGCAGGAAGTGACTGAGCGCATGAAGCAATTGGCGCCCGACGCCGCGCTTGAATTCTTGATTGCGCACAGTGCGGATGCGGTCGCGCGTGAACTGACGGAAGAAATCGATCGCAGCGATGCGTGAAGCGTGTGCTGGACGGGCACGTCCCCGGTTGATCGGGTGATGCGATGTCGATGCCAGAGTGTCATTCTCGGTCGCTGCCTGCAATGAAAGGTGCTCCAGGAGGATCACTGAATGGACGACGCAGCGCCAAATCTTCTCGTACCAAGCCGCGAGCAGCTCGCACATGCACTGTACGAGGCCTCCGAGCTCGAGCACAACCTGATGTGTACGTACCTGTACGCGGCGTTCAGCCTCAAGAGCGGCGCGGAGGAGGGACTGACCTCCGAGGAGGCGGCGGCGATCGAACGTTGGCGGCGCGCCATCCTCGATGTGGCGATCGAAGAGATGGGGCATCTGGTGGCGGTCTGGAACATCACCGCCGCGCTGGGTGTCGCCCCGCGGATCGGGCGGACCAACTTCCCGCTTGATCCGGGTTATCTGCCGGCTGGCGTGGTGGTCAAGCTCGCGCCGTTTTCCGAAGGCACGCTGCAGCACTTCATTTTCCTCGAGCGGCCCGAGGGATCGAGTGAACCGGACGGCGCCGGCTTTGCATTCGAGCGCCCTTTTATGCGCGCGATCGCAGCGCAACGCCTGACGCCGATGGGACTGGACTACGCGACGGTCGGCGCCTTTTACGCGACTTTGGGCGACGGACTGCGCGCGTTTGTCGCGCAAGTGAGCGAACAGACTGCGTTCTGCGGCGACCGTTCGCTGCAACTGTCCCACGACGAAATCGACCTCGTCGGAGCCCGGCCGGTCGTGTGTCTGAAGACGGCGCTCGCCGCGTTCGACGCCATCGTTCTGCAGGGCGAAGGAGCGCCGCGGGACTCGGCTGACTCGCACTTCGCGAAGTACGTCGCGATCCGGTCGGAGTATCAGACGCTAAGAGCGCGCAATCCGTCGTTTGTCCCGGCACATCCTGCGGCGACCAATCCGGTACTGCGCCGGCCTCCGCGGCCCGAAGGACGCGTATGGATCGAAGACGAGCAAGCGGCGGCAACGGTCGATGTCGCCAACGCGGCGTACGCGTTGATGCTGCGGCTACTCGCGTACGCCTACGCGATACCGAGGCCAAATCCGCAGAAGGCGCTGTCGGTCGATCTCGCGATCGGGCTGATGCGTGCGGTCGCGTTACTCGCCGAGCGTGCGGCACGGCTGCCAGCCGGACCTTCCAATCCTGGCTGCAACGCCGGCGTTTCGTTCACAGCGTTACGGGACTCTGCCGCGCTGCCCGCGGGCGTCGGCGCCTGGCAGTTTTTTGTCGAACGCTTTGCGCAACTCACAAGGGGGGCCCAGGCGCTCGCCAGTGCCAGCGGCGATCAGCGTGCAGAGGGCGCCGCGCGACACTTATCGGCCCTGTCGAACCGTGCGGCAAGCTTTGCCGCGGCTCCGCTCGCGGCTGCGCCCGCAGCGCCGGTTCCGGCGCTGGCCGAAGCTAACGCGCTTCCTCCGGCGAGTTCGATCGTTGATGGCGTGGAGAGCGCCGAGGGCGAAAGACTCACGCTGCTGTTCGAGGCGAAGCGCTGCATTCATTCCCGCTTCTGCGTGACCGGCGCGCCGGGGGTGTTTCTGGCCAACGTCAAAGGTGCGTGGCTGGTTCCGGATGCGATGGACGTCGAGCGCTTGGTCGAGATTTCGCACGCGTGTCCGTCGGGAGCGATCCGCTACGTGCGCAAGGACGGACGCAGCCAGGAGACCGCCCCACCGGTGAATCTCGTGACACTGCGAGAAGCCGGACCCTATGCGTTCCGCGGCGACCTGCGCATCGATGGAACGCCGATCGGATACCGGGCCACGCTGTGCCGTTGCGGCGGGTCGAAGAACAAGCCGTTTTGCGACGGCTCGCACCAGGTGGTCGGTTTCGCAGCGACGGGCGAGCCGCAGACCCGAAGCGCCGAGATGCTGGCGAGCCGCGACGGGCCGCTCGCGATCGACCCGCAGCCGGACGGACCGCTGCATGTGCGCGGCAACGTTGAAATCGTGAGCGGCACTGGGCGAGTCATTGCGAGGATCACCAACGCCAAGCTGTGCCGTTGTGGCGCGAGCGGATCCAAGCCGTTCTGCGACGGCAGCCACGCGCGGGTCGGTTTCAGGTCCGCTTGAAGCCCCGGCGGGAGACGCAACCGACCTGTCGGTTTCGTACCGGTCCGTTCGACGATGGGTGGCTCTCCCAATGCGCTGCCTGCCGCTCACAGCCGAGAGGTTGGGGACACCGATACCGGCAGCCGCGGCAGACAGCCCTACTGCAAGAACGTTCAAGACGCGAAGGCGCGTGGACGGGACAATGAACAACAAGGCGCATCGAGTTCATGAACCCGGCCAACAGAGCTTGCCAAGCAGGCCTCATCAACCTCCTGTTTCCCGTGGCGGCCGATCACGACGACGCCAGGACGACTGGTGCGGTGCTCGTTCGAGCGGTGCGGCGTGGGGATCACGCTGGCTGGCTGCGGCTTTGGGCCGATTACCACGCATACGGCCGCAACGGAGCCACTTCGCTTCCGGACTCGGTGACGGAGGCGACCTGGGAGCGCTTCCTCCACCGGGATGAGCAGAGGGAGGCTCTTGTGGCCGACCTGCAAGGTCGGTTAGTCGGCATTGCGCACATGATCTTCCACGCCAGCACCAGCAGTGAGCCCCCGGTCTGCTTCCTGCAGGACCTGTTCGTGGATCCGACGCTGCACGGCTGCGGGATTGGGCGCTCCCTGATGGAGGCGGTCTACATCCACGCCGGGGCGGCCGGCGCGCGGCGTGTCTATTGGCACGTCCTCGAAGCGAATGCGAGGGCAGTGCGGTTGTATGACAAGGTGGCATCGCGGTCCGGCCACGTGGTCTATCGCAAGGACCTTTGATGCCACGGCCGTCTCTTACTGCGCGCCTGTCGCGTGGGAGCATGCGCACTCACCGAATGCCGGGGCGAGTTGGCGAAACCCAGTACCTGACGTCACAGAAGGCACGCAGTCCGTCGTTCGCGATTGGAACTGTCAGACCCCAGGCTGCTCGCGCTCGTGTCGATTCTGGAGGTCCTCAGTCGACGTACAAGTCGAGGCGACCAAGCGCTACCCGCCTCGGAGCGGCGCCAGAGCGTCACTGTGCGAGCGAGCCAGCATCCCACCCTGGACTAATTGGAGAGCAGACCATGAGATACCTGATGTTCATCAAGCATTCCGAAAGCCATCGTACCCAACCCGTCCCTCGAGGCCTTCTGGACGCAATGGGGGAGTTCGTCGCCGATGGGTTCAAGAGTGGCGTTCTGAAGGACACTGCCGGACTAAAGGGCACCGCGGACGGGTTTCGAATTCGCTCCAGCGGCGGCAAGTTGCAGGTGACCGATGGCCCGTTCACCGAAGCAAAGGAAGTAATCGGCGGTTACGCACTCGTCGAGGTCAAATCGAAGGAGGCAGCCCTCGACCTGGCGCGGCAGTTCATGGAACTGCACCGCGTGCATTGGCCCGAATTCGAAGCAGAGTCTGAGGTGCGGCTGTTGGACGGAAGTTGCTCACCGTCGGACGCTTGACACCGCCCGAAGTGAAAGGGGAGTGGGTCGCGATCGCGCGCCGCTCTCGCTTTCCGCATCAGTTCGGCTCCGGCGGCGCCTGTGCGGCGCCAGCCGGCAGCCGGTGGTCTGTGGAACGGCTACTTCGCCGAGGACTGTGCGGACTGAATTGCGACCGCCTGTAGTCCCGCCTTTTCGATCTGGTGCAGCTGCTCAGTCGTGACATCTAGCGCGATGCCGTCTTCCCCGACCTTCAGCAGGCCGAGGCGGGCGGCTTCGCGTGTTTCGGCGACCACTTGCGCCCGCGCCTTTGCCGGACCGGCGTCCGCTGGCTTCTCGCCATTCTCGCCGATCGACGCCGGAGCCGCGGCGGCCCGTTCGATCGGATTGGATTGCGCGGCGCGAATGACGGAAGAGACATAGCCGTTGGGAACGAGGTCAACATCGTCGGCGAACGCCGACGAAGCGGCGATGAGTCCGACCGCAACCAGGAGTTTGTGATTCATCGAAAGTCCTTTCAGGTTCAGTTGATTGGATCGCCACAGTGAATCGGTGGCTGCTGGCAGCAGTGTCGAGGCACCCGGTTTCCTCGCCGTTGCAACTTCGCCGTGTCCCATTGCGATTGAAAGCGGCGTGTGCGTTCGGCCAAGTGCCGGGTTTCAGATGAAAGGTTCGACGCGGGCGTTGAAACCGAAGGGAAACGATGGCTGGCGAAAATTGGCCCGAAGGAGGTTTCTCATGGCCTACGTCGACGGGATTGTCGCCGCCGTCCCAGCGGACACGATTTCGGCTGCCGCGGCGCTACCCGCCTATGTGAACGAACTACTGCGCGCGTCGTCCGGAGCTTCGACGAGTGTGCTGCTGCTGAGCACTGCGGCTGGTGCCGCTGTGGTGTTCGTTGGTTTGGCGCGGATTGCGCGACGTGCGGGCCAAGCCCGGCAGCGGGTGATGCAAGTCTGAAGTAACCGTCGCAGTCGACGCCTAACGCATCGGAGTACCTGCCGCTCGCGCGGGTGAAGTGTCTATGAAAGCGGACACGATGTCGTTGCTCCTAGCTGGTCCGGTTGACGGTACCGACGTGCGTCAGTTCGTGAGTGAATACAAGCGCCTCGCAGGCGTCGTTCGTATCGCTCGCGGCGAAACCGTGCCCAGACTGCTCCGCATCGAGTACGACTCGCGACTCGTCGCCGCAGAGGCGCTGCTCGTGTATGCACGGCGTCGCTGGCGTCGGGCGCAGCTCGTCTCGGGAGGGGCTGCTTCGGGTCCCGTGCGTCGTCGCTTGCCTGCCACTTAAGTTGGGGGAGCAGGCCGCCCATCTTTCTAGGTCGACTGTGGATGGTCACTTTCCGGAGGGAGTGATGGGCTACCAAGAGAGTTTCGTACGGCGGGACCAACATCGAATCCGTGTCCGCGAATACCCAGGACAGGAACCGACGATCATCCTGATGCACGGGTTCCCAGACAATCTGCACCTCTACGACCGCCTGTTTCCTTATCTCTCGCCACCGCGTCGAGTTATTGCCTTTGATTTTCTGGGGTGGGGTGGTTCGGACAAACCCCTCGGCCTTCCGTACACCGCGATCAGTCAGGTCGACGACCTGGATGCTGTCATCACCCAACTACGGCTTCAGCAAGTAACCCTCGTTGCGCACGACGCCTCCGGTCCGCCTGCGATCGACTGGGCCCTCGCCAACTCCGAGCGCGTGGCGGGGCTGGTGTTGTTGAACACGTACTACTGTGCAATGCCGACACTTCGCCCGCCGGAAGCGATTTGGCTGTTTTCGACACCCGTGGTAAGAAACATCGCACGGCCTGTGTCGCGGATGTTCGGTCACTGGATCTTCCGCCGTATGTACCAGTGGCAGGTTGGGAGATTTTTCAGAGACGCGGAGGTCAGAGACAAGTTCGTGCCACTGCTCTACCGGCAGTTCGATGCCACGCCAAGCGCTCGCCCTGCCTTCTTTCGCTTGAACGAAGACTTATTGCGCGCTATTAGGTCGGGCACAAAAGCGCTTCCGAAACTCAGGGAGTTCAAACGGCCGGTCCGGATCATCTTTGGCGACGCGGATCCTTACTTGAATAAAGGCGTTGCCCAGCGCTTCCATGAGTTGTTTCCAGCATCTGAGCTGTTTCTCATTCCAGGTGCCAGACACTTTGTCCAAATGGACGAGCCTGCACCGGTGGCGCGGTTAATTCTTGATATGTCGCGTGCAGGCAGCGGGCCGCGCAGTGTCGCCCAGCAAGGCGCTGCGAGTTATGCGCAATGAGCCGCATGCGGCGTTGCTGGCTGAGACGCCATGAACATTCCCAGTTCCAATCGTCAACCGACCATTGCGTTGATCACCGGCGCGTCCTCCGGGATCGGCCTGGCACTTGCTCGTGAGCTTGCCGCTCACGGCCATTCCCTCGTATTGGTCGCGCGGGATCGCGAGAAACTCGACCTCGCGGCCAAGCAACTGGAGCTCGAATACGGCGTGCGAGTCAATGTCTACGCAAAGGACCTCTCAGAGCCGGGCGCCGTGGAACAGCTTTGGGCAGTCCTGGCAGATCGACACTCCGTCGACATCCTGATCAACAACGCCGGCGTTGGCCTATACGGAGATTTCAGTGAGCAATCGCTCGATGTGCTGACACGAATGCAGATGCTCAACGTCGTGGCCCTAACGACATTGACCCGCCTCGTGCTGCCGGGGCTCGTCGCCCGCGGTCGCGGTCGGATCCTGAACGTGGCGTCGATCGTGGGTTATCAGCCCGGAGGGCCCGGAATGGCTGTGTACTACGCCACCAAGGCCTATGTCCTGTCCTTCACCAAGGGCCTTGCCCTCGAATTAGCTGGAACCGAAGTTTCGGCCACGGCGCTCTGTCCCGGCGTGACGGTTTCCGCCTTCGAGGAAAGGGCGGGAGCGAGCCAAACCTTTCTGTATCGACGGGTGCCGCAGACGACGCCCGACGCGGTGGCAAAGGCTGGATACCGGGCGATGATGAAAGGGCGCCTAACGGTCATTCCGGGGTTCACCGCGAAGTTGTTCGCTTTCTCCGGCGAACTTCCGCCGCGCGTCATAGCGTTGTTCGTAAATCGATGGTTGTTGAGGCGCCCAAGTGACGGAAGGATTCGCAATAAGGAGGATCCTCCTCGCATTCCATCTGCGCCGCCGGGTGCAGGAAACTGATTGACCCGCAAGCTGTGATCCTTGCGATGCCGACAATCCGTAACTGGCAATTCATGAACGACATGGCCGCGCGCCTTCTGGAAGAGCGCACGGGTCAAAATGTCGCAGCCTGGAACGAGCGCATCAAGGCGAGGGGATTCGTCGATCCTGTTGCGAAAGGACTGATTCCGTGCCGAACGTCACTTTTATCCTCGTGCCCGGCGCTGGTGGCAGCGCATGGTACTGGCATTTGGTTGCGCCGAAGCTTCAGCAGCGCGGGCATGAAGCCGTCCCCGTATCACTTCCGGCGGCGGACGACACCGCTGGCTTGTCAGAGTACGCGGCCGATGTAGTCAGCGCGATCGGCAATCGACAGCCACAGCGCGTGGTTCTCGTTGCGCAATCGCTAGCCGGTTTCACCGCGCCTCTCGTATGCCAACAGATACAGGTCGCATTGGTGGTGTTGGTCAATGCAATGATCCCCAAGCCCGGTGAGACTCCCGGCGAGTGGTGGACGAATACGCGCCACGATGAGGCGAAGCGTCAGCAAAATCGGCATGACGGCCGTCCGGCCGACGCCCCATTTGATCCCCTGATCGACTTCTTTCATGACGTGCCACAGCCGGTGATCGACGAGGCATGGGCGCAGGGCGAACCGCACCAGTCAGACACGGTCTTCGCGTCGCCCTGCACCTTCGAAAGGTGGCCGGCCGTGCCGACTCGCGTGCTTATTGCGCGCGATGATCGGTTCTTTCCGGCCAGCTTCCAGCGACGGGTGGCGCGCGAACGTCTGGGAATTGCAGCGGACGAGATGCCGGGCGGGCATCTTGTCGCGCTCAGTCAACCGGAAGAACTGACGACACGGCTGGCGGCGTACGCCAGTGACTTGCGAGTCGCGTAGCCTCCGCTGCGGCTACTTGCTGACAGCAGCCTGAACCGCGCGTCGGAGAGGTCAGCACAAGGTTCCACATGATTGTTCGGGACGCTAAACCGGCCGATGCCGCTGCTGTTTGTGATGCCGTGCGTCGCTCGATCACCGAACTGTGTGGCCCCGACCACCAAGGCAACCACGCGACTCTGGAAGCGTGGCTTGCCAACAAGACGCAGGAGAATTTCGCGGTCTGGTGCGCTTCCGACCGCCACGTATCCCTGGTCGCCGAATTGCAGGCAGAAGTCGCAGGCTACGGACTGCTTGATCGAGCGGGGACCGTGGAGCTTCTGTACGTGATTCCCGAGGCGCGCTTTCAAGGAGTGAGCCGGGCACTGCTGGCGGAGATGGAGAGGCGGGCTCGAGCGCTCGGCCTGCGCGCGTTGAAGCTGAGCAGTTCAGGAACCGCGCGTCGGTTCTACGAAGGGTGCGGTTACGTAGCGGCTGGGCCGCCGGAGGCCGGCTTCGGCGTGTCGATCTGCTATCCGATGGTGAAGCAGCTTGACGGTGCGACGTGACCCGGGCCCGTGCAACCTCAGGAGACGCGTGGCGAGTTTTTCATGGATATCCAGGCGCTTTTCGGACTCAGCGTTCTCTTCAGTTTTGTGGCTTTCGGCTTAGTCGCAAGACTTTATCTCTGGCCGTGGCTCAAAACGCTGGATCGGAACGATGCCCTTCTTCCGTTGGTCGTGCTGCATACGTTTAGGTTCGTCGGGCTCAGTTTTCTGGTCCCTGGAGTTGTATCGCCGTCTCTACCAACCGCTTTCGCCGTTCCGGCGGCGTTCGGCGACCTTGGCGCAGCAATTCTCGCGCTTGCGGCGTCGGTTGCACTGGCCAGGCGTTGGTCGCTAGCGATCGTGCTTGTTTGGTTGTTCAACTTGTGGGGCACGGCCGATCTGTTGTTCGCGTTCTATCAGGGAGTGTTCGGCGCCCGAATTGATCCACGGGCGCTCGGCGCCGCGTTCTTTATTCCAACTGTGCTGGTGCCAGCGCTACTAATCACGCATGGGTTGATATTCTGGCTCTTGGTCCGTGCAAAGCAATAATGCAACGTCGAAACGGACGCCGTACGTGCCGCCTGGCCACGCGCTTGACAGGACGCGCCGCTACGGACCTTCTACTTGGCGACAGAGTGGCGGCGCGCCGGTTAGGGCTCATGAAGCATCCGGCACTGTCATCGCAGCCGGCCGCACCCAGCGCTCGAACTGCTCGGCGCTGACGTACCGCGACGCCAGAGCGGCTTCGCGCAGAGTCGTGCCCTCATGGTGCGCCTTGTGCGCGATCGCCGCGGCCTTGTCGTAGCCGATGTGCGGCGCGAGTGCTGTCACCAGCATCAGCGACCGGTCCAGCAGTTCGGCGATGCGGTCGGTGCGTGCCTGTATGCCCCGCGCGCAGTGTTCGTCGAAGTGCCGCATGCCGTCCGCCAGCAGGCGCGCGCTGTTGAGTGCGTTGGCGGCGATCAGCGGCTTGCTGACGTTGAGCTCGAAGTTGCCGGATGCGCCACCGAAATTGATCGCGACGTCGTTGCCGAACACCTGGGCGCAGATCATCAGCAGCGATTCGCTCTGTGTCGGATTGATCTTGCCGGGCATGATCGAACCGCCAGGTTCGTTTTCCGGGATCGAGATTTCGCCCAGTCCGGAGCGCGGACCGCTGGCGAGCCAGCGCACGTCGTTGGCGATCTTGCTGAGCGCAGCCGCCAGCGTCTTCAGCGCGCCGTGGGCGAATACCACCGGATCGTGCGAGGCGAGTGCGGCGAAACGATTGCCAGCGACGGTGAACGCGCGCGTGCGCAAAGACGCGGCACGGCGTCGGGATCGAAGATCGCCACGCGCTGCAAGAGCAACGCGAGCTGAGAGTCCACGACCAGTTCGGACCGCCAGTCGGTACCACGACGTTGTAGAACGCCTGGATCTGGCGCGTCAACGCGACGGTCTTCGGCGAAGCAAGAGGTCACGGGCGCGAGCCTATGCAAGAGGCAGAAGCTGTCGCCGCGACGAAGACTAGGCCTTGCACGAGCTGCCGTCTGTGCGGCGGCGCACCGAGCGGGGCGCGCGCCGCGAGTATGGCGGGCAGCCGTTGGCGTAGCGCCATGAAAGTGCATTGACAGTGGCGGGCCGAAGGGGGATGCTCATCCTTGCCGAATGAAGCTCCATCGGCGGTCCCTGAAGGCCGCAAATTTCGCCCGCGCAGCACTGTTTGCGCGCCCCGGAAGTCTGGAACTCGGCATGAGGCCCGGCAACGCGCGTTGTGCGGGCCTCTTTGATTGTCGGCGCGCCGCTCGCGAGCGCCCAACTCAGCCGATTGGCGCAGCGCTAAGAGCAATGTGCCTGGCGGCACCTGACGATTGAGTTAGCGAGCACCGTTCATGATATGGCGTCGAACGGATTCGCGCCGAAGGCGCTCCGAGGCAGTTGACCGCAGTTCGCTTGGTCCGCTTTTCGTCCGCTGCAGGCGCACGTCAATCGCGACCTGAGCGAATGCCGGCACACTGCCGGGCGCGTTTTGCACGACGATAAGAGGACATCGCGGCTTGCCGCGAGCGGACGCGTCGCCGCGGTGCGGTTAGCAGTAACTTGAAGCCCGCTACGTCTCTTATACGGCTGAAGCCGCGCAATATCGCGGGACCCATGCGCATTGCAGAAGCGATTGCGGCCCACATATAGGCGTTGAAGGGTTGACGGGGTTGCGGGGCGACCTACGCCATGAACGGTTTGGCCATCGGGAAGTAAGTGGCCGACACCGGGCGACGCCGGATCAACATCGTGGATCGGCATTTGCCGAGGAGCCCCCATGACGTTCCATGCAGTCGAGACCCGTTGCCTTTGGCTCGAATTCGCAGGAGGGGCCGCGGGCGACCACGGCCTGTCCGACCCGTTCTCATTCATCCGCCTGGTCGACAGCCTGATCGAAGGCGGCGAACAGCAGGAACTTATCGCCTCACTGCGCGGCGGGCGCTGGGTTCTTGCGGCCGACGAATCTATCCACATGAGCCACATCAGCGGGCTCGGCGTGTTTTCGGTCCACATGGAGCAAATGGACGGCAGCGATGCCTCTCTGGAATGCACGAGGATGCAAGTCGATGGGACGCTGTTGCTGGTGGACGGACGCCCCGTGGCTCACTTCGACGAGTCACGCAATGCGTGGACGAGGATCGGTACTGACACGCGCCTGCATGGGATCCGGCTAGAACCGGACGGCGCGACACTGCTCGCGCGCGGTCGTGGCGAGACGAGGCTCGTAGCCGAGCACCGTGACAAGATTCGCCTTTGCCATGCGCAGCGAGCGGTTTGACAAGAGTCGGAATAACGCATTACGGTCACTGCCTGAACCCCGTGCGCGAGTTGCCCATGTCTGACAAGAAGCTGGCTTTCTCAGACCGTTCAAGACAGCGCCCATCGGCGCTTTCCAGGTGGGAGGACGAAGGCGGCGCGGGTCCCCGCCGATCGCGAAAAGTCCTGATATCAAACAAAAGCAAACCGCGGGTTCCCCAACTCGCAATGGCCGAGTTGGTGCAGCTTCGCATTCGCGTGATCGCGCTGGAGAACCTGGTGATCGGGTTGCTGGCAGAAGCGTCTGACAGGCAACTAGACTTTGCCCGAGAAATGGCGGCCTACATATCTCCGAGGCCCAATTTCACGCGTCACCGGTCGACGATACATGCGGCAGCCCAGATGATCCATCTTGTAGAACGAGCCGCTCATTTTCGGAACATGCGGTCGCACGAGAATTGAGCCAGGGCGGCGAGTTTGCTGAGTGCCAGTGATCGACGCCGAGATACCTGTAATGACGCGCACTTCCCGAAGGAACGACTGGCTCGCGGGATTTCGGCAGTGCCGCCGAATGGGCGACGGCAGCTGACTGCATCACTGCCGCAGTTCAAAGGCAGGCCTGCTATGGCGAATCCTATACACACTCGTGTAGTCGGCTGCTGGCCGCATTGAGTCCGTCGATCGGAAGTCCGATCTTGTTGCGTCAGACATTGCGTTAACGCGCAGCAGCCGTTTGTGGATTTCTACCTAATCCCGTGCTAAAAGCGGTGCGGCAGAGTCGTCCGTGCGCTACCGCACAGACCCCCGCGCTCGCCGGCGACATCATTTGGTGGCGGGCGCGCCAACCCTGGTACCCGACCTCGGCTTTTCGAACCCGGACACTCTTCGCGTCCTCGTCGACATCCCGACCATGCTTGCAATGTCATCTTCATGCTGTGAAGAAGCCTGACTGCGGCAACGGCCGCCTTGTCGAGAGAGCCGCTCCGCTCATGTTCAGGTTCTTATCCGAAAACCGCTCCGAACTCATCGCTCGGTGCAAGGTGAAAGTTTCACAACGACCCAAGCGAGCGGCCACGCCAGAACAGCTCGTGAATGGAATTCCTCTGTTTCTCAGTCAGCTAATCCGCACACTTGCGGCAGAGCATGACGGTCAGATGGCGGAAAGCCTGCACATTTCCGGAGCTTCCGGGGGCGATGCAACCAACTTGTCTTTGATCGGTGCCAGTGCCATTGCCCATGGCAAGGAACTTCTTGAGCTTGGGTATTCGGTGGACCAAGTCGTCCACGACTACGGGGACATCTGCCAAGCGATCACTGACCTCGCGGTGGAGCGCGACGCGCCGTTTTCGGTCAATGAGTTCCGTACGCTCAACCGGTGCCTGGACAATGCAATCGCCAATGCAGTGAGCGAGTTCAGCGCACAACGGGATGTAACTTTCGCCCTCAAGCAATCCGCGGATGAAAACGAACGCCGAGGGGTTCTGGTCCATGAGCTTCGGAACCACGTTCACACAGCCACGATGGCATACCAGGCTCTGGAGTCTGGAAGGCTTGCAATTGGAGGCTCCACCGGGGACTTGTTGAAAAGGAGCTTAGTTTCATTGTCCAGACTGCTGAGCGATTCGGAGGCCGGGGTGCGAGTTACCGCCTACGCAGCTGGCACAGGCGCAGCGTTCTCACTCGCCTTGTTCATCGCCGACGCTGCGAGTGTGGCGGCTTTGGACGCAGCTAACCGCGGCTGTCGATTGACGGTGCAATCCGTAGATCGCCTCCTGGCAATCGCGGGTGACCGGGATCGCCTTCTCGAGGCGTTAGTGAATTTGCTTCAGAACGCGTTGAAGTTCACCCATCCACGCACGGAGGTGACCTTGCATGCGTACGCGGTAAGTGACCGCGTCTCAATCGACGTTTCCGACCATTGCGGCGGATTGCCGCGGGCCAGCGCGGAGAAGATGTTCATGCCCTTCATACAGGGCAGTGAAGACAAGAGTGGGTTGGGGTTGGGCCTTTCCATAGCACGACAAAATGTCGAAGCTGACGGAGGCTCATTGAGTGTTAGGGACGTGCCCCGCATAGGATGCGTCTTCACAATGAGCCTGCCACGCCGATGGCCGGCGTGGACCGAGGCATGAGGCTCCGAACAAACAGGGTCGCAGAACCATGCCTTGTTCCGTTTACGCGGCAGGCCAGTAGTTCACGAGCGCGTATTGGTCGTGAACCGACGAAACGCGCTCCGTACGCTTCTTACACGACGACTGCAGCCATATAGCCCGCCGTTACCTCGTTCTTATGTGCTGCAAAGGCGGCGAGGACTTCTTCCTTCTCGCGTCGAGGCACTTTCGCGAAATCAAGAGTACGTCCGAGCTCGGCCGCGACCTCGTCGAATTCGTCTGGCGAAATCCTGAGGTCGCGATGCGCTTCCTCGAGACCGAGGTTAGTTTTTCCCGATCTTGTGGGCGTGTAAGGGAACGGCCCGCCTACGGCGGCGCAAACCCACAGGGTTCGCATGAACTTGAGGCCAGGCAATCTCCCGAGGTTCTTCGTGTGCCACTGCCTCAAGGCTTCATTTTTCGAAGTCTTCCCCACGATCGGGTTCTGCACCACCGCGTCGCTAAAGTGATCAACTACCGCTGCAATGGCGAAGACGCCGCCAAGCCGTTCGTACAAGTTCTTCTCGGTCATGATCAGCACCTCCAATGTGAGGGGGTTTGCACCAGCGCGCCCAGTAGCCGCCACCTCCAGAGCCGCGGCCAACTATTCAGGGAGTACCCACTCGATCGAGCATTCGCTTCCGCGCCGTATCCGTCGGTGCGTTCGCGCACATAATTCTTGATCTGAACGTCGGCTTTCGGGGCGGCGGTTGGACTTAGACAGCTGACGACTACCGAGCAAGCCCGATGGACTCTGCGGCGAGGAGCGTCTTGTCCGTGATCGAGGGAACTAAGCACTCTGCATCTGAGCCGGCGCACCATGCCCTGGACCTGGTCTTGCGCTACCACCAGGAGACGAAGCACCATTTTTCGCGCTTCGCTCGCGCGCCGGGCTCATTGGACTGGGCGAATCAACCGGATCCGTTTCGACGCTACGAGGGAGCGCCGCTCTTTGCCTTGCCGCTGGTAGAACCCGAAGAGGCGCCGGCCTCGCCGCTGTACGAAGACCTGTATCGCCCTGGCGCCATCGCGAGCGTGTCGCTCAACGTTCGCAGCCTGTCGCGCCTGTTTGAATACTCGTTAGCCATTTCGGCCTGGAAGCAGGCCGGCGAAGTCCGCTGGGCGCTTCGAAGCAATCCGTCCAGCGGAAACCTGCACCCGACCGAAGCCTATTTGCTTATCGACGCCGTCGCCGGCCTTTCGCCGAGCCCGGGTCTTTATCACTACGCGGCCAAAGAGCATGCGTTGGAGCTCCGAGCACAGTGGTCGAAGGAAAGCTTCATGCGGCTGCTGCAACGGTTCCCGCCTGAGTCCTTCCTCATTGGCTTTGCCTCCGTTATCTGGCGCGAGGCGTGGAAATACGGTGAGCGCGCCTTCCGCTATTGCCAGCACGACGTGGGGCACGCGATCGGCAGTGTGCGCATTGCGGCCCAAACGCTCGGCTGGCGCATGCTGCTGTTGGACGGTCTGGCCGATGACACTGTTGCGGCCTTGTTGGGCGTCGATCGAGCCGAGGACTTCGAGGGGGCAGAGCGAGAGCATCCTGATTGCATCGCCGTCCTGTGGCCTGACGATCAAGCTGCCAGTCGCGCGACCAGCACGACGAGTGGTGTACCCCTATCCCTCGCCGCTGATGCTGTTTGCCATGTGACGACACACATCTGGCGCGGTACGGCAAACCGGCTGAGTCGAGACGAGCCGGTGCGATGGAAGATCCTTGATCAGGCGGTGGTCGCCTCGTGGAAGTCGAACACGGAGCACAAGGTCGTCGAACTAAATCAAGCGTGGTCCTGCGCGGATCCAAGTCACCGTGCGCCCCGCCCTTACTCCGGTCAGACAAGCGCTGCACAGGTGATCCGCCAGCGACGAAGCGCGCTCGCGTTCGATGGCACAACCTCGATCTCGGCCGGCAGCTTCTTCACCATGCTGATGCGCGTCATGCCAAGAGTGGAGCGCGGCCTGAGCCGGCGCCCCATGCCGTGGGACGCTCTTCCATGGGAGCCTGCCGTTCACCTCGCTCTGTTCGTTCACCGGGTGGACGGCCTGGAGCCGGGTCTTTACTTGCTGGCGCGCGATCCAGCGAAACTGGACTTGCTGCGGGACGCGTCTCATCCACATTTCGATTGGACCTCACCAGCGTGCTGTCCCGACGACTTGCCTTTGTTCCTGCTTCAAGAGGGCGATGCGCGGGCCCTGGCTGCCCAGCTTAGCTGCGGTCAGGACATCGCCGGGGAGAGTGCCTTTTCCTTGGGGATGATTGCGGAATTCGAACCCAGCCTGCGCCAGTATGGCGCGTGGTTTTATCGCAGACTCTTCTGGGAGACGGGGCTGATCGGTCAGGTGCTATATCTGGAGGCCGAGGCGGCTGGAGTCCGCGCTACCGGCATCGGCTGCTTCTTCGACGACCCGGTGCACCAGGTCATGGGGTTCAATGACGCAAGCTTTCAGTCGCTATATCACTTCACCACCGGGGGCCCGGTCGACGACCCTCGCCTGACCACTTTGCCGCCCTATGGTCTTGATCACTAGGCAGACCTTCTGTCAAGAAAACCGCGGGCATTAGCGAACGAAAGCTGGACCGGTGAAGCGTTACTAGGGCCGGGCGACCGGACAAGTAACTAGCCGTGCCCCTTTCAGGTAGCTCTAACGCGAGCCGGCTTAAGTTGCCATCGCCACGGGCAGCAGCCGCTCATATTCCTTCTTGACCACTGCGTAGCACTCGCAGCTGCGCCGCTCGAGGCCAGCGCGGTCAAGCACGGTGATGTGGCCGCGTCGATATCGGATCAGACCATCCTTCTGCAGGTTGCCGGCCGCCTCGGTCACGCCTTCTCGGCGCACGCCCAGCATGTTGGCAATCAGCTCCTGCGTCATCACGAGTTCTTTGGAACGTAGCCGATCGAGGCTCAGCAGCAGCCAGCGGCACAGTTGCTGGTCCAGCGAGTGGTGGCGATTGCACACCGCGGTCTGCGCCATCTGGGTAATGAGGGCCTGGGTGTAACGCAGCAGCAGGTGCATGACCGGCCCTGCCCGGTTGAACTCCTGCATCATCAGGCTGGACTTGAGCCGATACCCGTGGCCGGCACTTTGCACGACCGCGCGGCTCGTCGTCGATTCGCCGCCCATGAAGAGCGAAACACCGACGACGCCGTCATGCCCGACGACCGCGATCTCGGCCGAAGCACCGTCTTCCATGACGTACAGCAGCGACACGATCGCCGTCGTCGGAAAGTACACGTGATTCAGCTTGCCACCGGACTCGTACAGCGACCTTGCCGAGCGGCATGTTGACCAGCTCGAGATGGGGCTGCCAGCGCGCCCACTCGGCTTCCGGCAGCACCGCGAGCAGGCGGTTTTGCCGGGGATCAGCCGCCTGGCTCAACGGCCGCTGCCCGAAGGCTTGGGCCTGCGGGTCTGGCACTGCGAGAAACCGCCAGCGGAGTCGACATTGTGAAATCAGTATAGAGCCGGGAAAGCTCGCTTGAGTGCACTAGCGCACAGACGGTCGAATGCTGCGGCGCGCAGCATTCCGGATCGATGCGCACGCCTGGATATTCAGTTCAGGGTGCGTCGGCGACGCCTGCCTGGGCTTCACACCCGCGCGGGTGTGCGGAAATTTCAACAGGTCCTGCGAGGCACCCATGAAGACCCCTATGAAGACCCCTTCGCGCAAACGCGCGCCAAAGAGCCTCCCCCCGGCAGTGAGCGATCTGGTGGCCGAAGGCGGGAACATTCTTGCGTCTGACGACGCGAAGAAGTTGACCGTCACTCCCGTCGGGATTGCCGGTGACAGCGCGATGTCGAGTGGGAAAGCGCGGCCTCCGCAAGCCAAACGGCGCGCCGGGACAACGCGCTGACGCCTGATTCACTCCGGCGAGGCGATAAACCGCGGAACCGCATTCACGGTTGTGTTCATCGGAGGGCCGCTCTGTTCGATAACTGCTTCTGCCATACGAGATAAAGATGCATCAGCGGCTGGGCGGTCAATCCATGGGCAATGATCGATGCGGCGACGGTCCACAGGGTCAGCGACACCAGGGTGTCGGCGATGTTTCCTTCGACGCCGTAGCGCAATGCCAGCAAGAGGTAAAACACCGAACCAATGCCGCGTATGCCGAACCAGCCGATCATGGCGAACTGCGGCACTGTCACACGCTCACCCAACGTCGACGCCACCACCGACAGTGGGCGCAACACCAGAAGCAACAGAGGAACGAACCACCAGACAGCCGGCAATGGCTTCGCGTAGGCCAGCATGGCGCCCACCATCAGCACCAGCGCCAGTTCGGCCAACCGTTCCAGCTGCTCATTGAAAACCTGGACGGAATCCCGCATGGTGGCGCTCGCATGGCGTGAGTGCGTCGCCAGCGTTTCGTATGAGTGCCCTTCCGAATCGGCTACAGCAGCGAGCGGTCGCTTGCCTGACCGTGGCCGCTCCCGGACCCGCTGCAATGCGAGGCCGGCGGCAAACACTGCGAGGAATCCGGAGGCGAGTACGAGCTGAGCGATCCCGTAGGCCATGGCGACCAATCCGAGTCCAAGGAATTGGTCCAGCCCTACCGCTTCATCATGGCGACTGCGCAGATAGACGACCAGCCACCCGATCGCCGCGCCCAACGCTCCACCGATAGCGATCCCGCCGATAGTGGCCCACGCAAGGTCGATACTCCACCAGCGGACCACGCCGGGCCCCATCTCATGAATGCCCAGCAGACCCAAACCAAGCAGCACGAACGGGAACGCCGTGCCATCGTTCAGCCCACCTTCACCGGCCAGGCTGAAGCCGAGACGTTCAGGATGTGAACCCGGGTCGGACTGCACTCCCGACGCCAGCACCGGATCGGTGGGAGCCAGAACCGCGCCGAGCAGCACGGCCGCGCCGACTGGCAGGGCCAGCACCCAGACACCAATGGCAGCGACCAGCGCCACCATGATCGCCATCGACACGAAAGCCAGCCGCAGCGGCAGCCGCCAGCGACGGTCGCGTAGGGGCACGCCGAGTTGCAGGCCGACGGCAAACAGAGAAATCAGCAAAGCGACTTCCGCCAGCCGCTCGAGCAGGCCGGCATGCAGATACGGATCGGGGCGCAGGACGTTCGCGGCGTCGGGACCCAGGAGCCAGCCCAATGCCAGGTAAACCATCGCGCTGCTCAGCGGCAGCCGCCCCAGCAACGTGCCCGCCAGCACCATCGTGACCAGCAGCGCGCCGACGAACAGGGACCATTCGGCTAATGACATCGCTGCATCTTCATGGCACCTCTCCTAGGTACTGAGCTGATGCTGCAAGAAGAACCGCAGCATCTCGCCCGATGCATCCGGCCCGCTCGAATCCGTGTGTTGTTGCGCACCGTCTCCGCCGGCCCAGGCGTGTCCGGCGCCGTGAACGATCCACAACTCGCGGTCCGTCACGCCGCTCGGGCCGTACTCGACCGATCGGGTGAATCCTCGCTGGCCCAGCCGGGGCTGCGTGGTCGCCTGCACCGTATCGAGGGGAAGCGGAACTTGAGAACCGCCCGAGCCCGCGTGTATGGCCACCCCATTGGAAAGATGAACCACAGCGTCGTCATCGCCGTGAAAGACGATGCTGGCCACATTGGTGGAAACGCGGTCGACGGCGTCCGGCACCGCATCCGCGTCGGAGGGAACGGGTCCGCTCGACATCAGGCGCATTGCCGAGTACGCATCATGCGCGTGTCCGGCAGGAACTCCGGAATGAACGCCCAGAGCGGCGTACAGCTCCGGATAGTCTCGCACCAGCACGGCGGCCATGCCTCCACCCGCCGACATTCCGGCGACGTAGACGCGCTTCGCATCGATGTCATGCTGACGCATCACATGGCGGGTCATGGCCGCAATCACGGCTGCATCGCCGTCCTTGTTCGAGCGGTCGTGAAGCGCATACCAGTTCCAGCAGCGCAAGAGATTGGCCGCGAGCGACTGCTCGGGATACAGCACGACGACGCCGGCGGCTTCGGCGGCTTCGTTCATGCGCGTGCCGGCCGCGAAATCCGCTGCGTCCTGTTTGCACCCGTGCAGGAGCACCAGCAGCGGTGCCGGAGACTGACTGCGATTGGCCGGCTCGTAAAGCATGTACCTGCGCTGTCGAGACTCGCCGAATTGCCCCACACGAAGGGTGGCTTCGGTGAATCGGCCACTTTGCACTGCAGTGGCTAGTGAGCCATTGTCGGCCGCGACCTGAGCCGAATGACCCGGGGGCATCCGGGCGGGATATTGCTTGCGCCATGAAACGGTCCGTCGAAGGACACGTGCCAGGGCACCGCCTGCCTTCGCAATCCGCCTCTTCTGCTTTGTCCAGCGGGCGCGCCAGAAGGCCGCGCCTGCACCAGGCACGTCTGCTACGCGCTGGCCAACGAGAGGCTGTGGCCTAACCGAATCCTTTCGGTCAGCCTGTTGCGCAAGGTGGCTTTCAAGCTCAGCGAGTTTGATTTCATAGGACTCGCCGTCGGGGTCTATCGAAGCAAGCGCCGAGGCCGCACCGTGAATGATGCGACGACGCTGCGCCTCAGAGGCAGATGTATTGGAAGTCAATGGGTGTCCTGGGTCTGTCAGTCAAATGTGTCGTCAAAAAAAAGCGCCGCCTCCGGGCGGCGCGACTTGTCAGGCTCGTCCAAATGAAATGAGCCCGCGACTACCGTTTTGAGCGGGACTTGTTCAGCCCGTTCGAAGCCTTTTCGATCACGGCGACTGCAGCCTTCCCAGACTCTTCAAGGCGGTTCGTTGCTGCCTCAAAGTGCTGCGCCATCACATTCTGTCCCGCTGCAGCGATACCCATGAGGCTTTCCGAGTACTCGTGAGCAAACGTCGAATAGTTTTCGCTGAGCCTGCGCACCAGATTGGAGTAGGCGTCGGAGGCCGCCACTCGACCGAATGACTTCTGCGCGAGCTCGAAATACTTCTGAGCACCCGTGTTGGCGAGTTCGACCACCTCCGGCGACTGCGCAAAGCGTGTGATGAGTTCGGCGTTGGCAGTAGTGAGCTTGATAAAGGGTTGCGTGATGTTGTTCATTTAATAGACCTTTTCCCCGGCTTGCGCCGGCCTTGGAAGCCACTTCATTGACGGCGTTCAAACTGCAGCTTCGTTAGTAGAGCGCCGTATCGGGCACGACTTATGTCCTTGTCGTGCGCACGAGTTCGTTAAGGAGCCCGCGAGCCGTTGTCCTGGGACTCTCGTGCCTGTTCGTGGCGATGGACGTCGACACTGCCAAGGCGAGCGAACCAACCCCAAACCTTGGGCAAATCCGCACTCGGGCACTACGCCCGACTTAAGCGGATCCACGGTCGACGATGGCAGGGAGCAATCCGCTATAGCAGCGGGCGCCACCCTGCAAGGCACATTACTTCACCAGGTGCCGGTATCGGGCCACTTGCTCGAGCGCTTTGCTGGTCCATCATGGTCCAGCACCCAATGAGGACGACCAAACGGCACCGGCATAACTACGCGACGTCGTTCATTGTGGCCGTTGTGCCGAAGGGTGTCTGTGCGTTAGCGCACGCAGCGCCGTCCCATCAGTTTGTCCGGCGATCAGCAGATAGATGCTCTGGTCATTTATCTTGCGCAGGAACTGCTGCGCGGAACGATCCAGACGGCGAACGTAGGCTGCCGATCGGATCCGGTCTGTGCGCCAACGCTCTTAGTCGTGCGCGCACCTTCGGACCAAGGTTTCGTGGCGACTTCGTATTGCGAGCCCGAGCCGGGCGGGGCGTGAACGGAAGGCGGTGTGTGCGCTGCCGCACCGACGGCCGGGGTCCTTACACCTAACTTGCGAATTCAGTGTTCACCGGTTGCGCATGACGGCTGGCAGCTTGCCAGACGGCTCCCACATGCATTGAATCCAAGAAGATTCAACCCCAGTGATCCAACCGAGAGCGTGAAATATGAGACAGGCGCTGAGTAACGGATTGATGACGTTGGGGTTGCTGCTCGGGTCAGTGACTTCAGCGCCTGCCCAGGTAAGCATCGGCATCGGGTTGCCTGGAGTCTCCATCGGAATCAACCTGCCGGTCTACCCGGAACTCGTTCCGGTGCCCGGATACCCCGTCTACTACGCGCCGCGCGTGAGCTCCAACTATTTCTTCTACGACGGCCTGTACTGGGTCTACCAGTCAGACAACTGGTACGCGTCCTCCTGGTACAACGGACCGTGGGGGCTGGTCGTCCCCGAAGCGGTTCCGCTTTACGTACTGCGCGTCCCGGTTCGCTACTACCGTCGCCCGCCGCCGTATTTTCACGGGTGGCAGGCCGACGCGCCGCCGCGCTGGGGCGATCACTGGGGCAATGAATGGAAGCAACGTCGAGGCGATTGGGACCACTGGGATCGTCACTCCGCACCCCCACGCGCGCCACTGCCGACATACCAGCGGCAATACTCCGGAAATCGATATCCGCCTGTGGAACAGCAGCCCGTACTTCAGGGCCAGAAGTACAAATACCAACCGCGTGACCCCGTAGTGCAGCAGCACTATCAGACACAGCGGATACCAGGTGCGCCCGCTCCGTCTCCGCGGGGTGGCTCGATGGCGCAGCACCAGGAACCGGCACATAGCAGTGCGACCCAGCACGAGCAACAGGCGCCGAGACCGCCCGCGCAGGACAAGGGGTCGCAAAGCAGCAAGGGTCCGGCGCCACAGTCGGGGCAGGGTCAGGACAAGGGGTCCGAAGGCAAGGGATCAGGCCATGATTCCAGCCAAGGACAGGACAAGGGCGGCGGCAAAGGTGAACACAAGAACTGAGAACTCGTCGGCGCGACATCCGGCTCACTGAGCACGGTACTGCGCCGGCGACGCACCGTACCCAGCAGATGCAATCGCAGAAAAGGAAATCACACCATGCAAAAGATCTCTTCACTCACCGACGTCAGTACGCTGCGCAAGCGCGCACGCCAGCACCTGGATGATGGCTCGGTTACCGCCGGCTATTCAGCCGACCGTGATGCAGTACTCAAGCTTCTCAATGCCTCCCTTGCGACGGAACTCGTGTGTGTTCTGCGCTATCGGCGTCATCACTTCATGGCGCGTGGAATACATTCGCAGAGCGTGGCCCAGGAGTTTCTCGACCACTCGAACGAAGAACAGGGCCATGCCGACCAGATCGCGGAGCGCATCGTGCAGTTGGGCGGAGCGCCAGATTTCTCCCCCGAAGGACTCACTGGCCGCAGTCACGCCGAGTATGTCGAGGGCGACACGCTGGTGAGCATGATCAAGGAGGACCTGGTAGCGGAACGGATCGCGATCGACAGTTACCGCGACATCATCCAGTACCTCGGTGACCAGGATCCCACGACGCGCCGCATGATGGAAGGCATCCTGGCTGTGGAAGAAGAGCACGCTGACGAACTCGCCGACCTGCTGGTGGCCTTTCCAGACGCGGACGACACCACACGAACGTCCACGAAGACCAAATGAGCGGGCGCGCAGCGAGCGTGCTGCGCCGGCCCCGAGTCATGAGTCATTCGACGGCGCGTTATGCCCATCGCTCCCGCTACCGCCTCCATCGTCAGAGCTGAACCGGCGGCTGCACCGGAGCGCTTGGGCCTCGATGTAGTCGAGTCGCACGTGACCCTGCCGCCTACGCGACTGGCGGTTGAGGCGCGCGGCTTGGCGCTGGGAATACTCGCGACCCTCGCAATCGTGTTCACTCTGTCGTGGGCGCAGGCCTTCCTGGTACCACTGCTGCTCGGCGTCGTCATTGCCTACACCCTGAACCCTCTGGTCGCCTGGCTCGAACGGGTCATGGTCCCGCGCGTTGCCGGCACCGTCATCGTGATGGCAGGCGTCGCAACTGCAGCGGTTCTATGCATCTATTCGTTACGCGGCGAGATGCAGACCATCATCGAGCAGCTGCCCGAAGCAGCGACCAAGTTCTCCACGGCGCTGGCCCGCGTGCGCATCAGCCAGAACGACACCATGCAGAAGATCCAGAACGCCGCGACCGAAGTGGAAACCGCGACGGCGCGCGCCACCGGCGGCGCCGTGGCTCCGCGCCAGCCTGCCACTCACGTCATCGTGGACTTACCCAAGTTCAAGCTCAGCGACTACCTGTGGGCCGGTTCGATGGGCGCGGTCGGAGCAATGGGCCAGGCGGCGATGGTCGTCTTCCTGGTGTTCTTCCTGCTGCTCGGTGGCGAAACCTTCAAGCGAAAGCTGGTGCGTGTGACGGGGCCATCGCTGTCGAAAAGAAAGATCACGGTCCACATCCTCGACGACATCAATGGTTCGATCCAGAAGTACATGCTGATGCTGCTGGCGACGAATCTGCTGGTCGTCCTGCTGAGCTGGATGGCATTCCGCGCCATCGGCCTCGAAAACGCCGGAGCCTGGGCCGTGGCGGCCGGAATCTTCCACATCGTTCCCTATCTCGGGCCTGCGATTGCCGCCGGCGCTACCGCAATGGCCGCCTTCATGCAGTTCGACTCGTTTGCCATGGCGCTGCTGACGGGCGGCGCCGTGCTGACGGTTGCTACTTTCGTCGGAACCTTTGTCACCACCTGGATGACCGGACGAATTGCGCACATGAACTCGGCAGCGGTGTTCGTTTCACTGCTGTTCTGGGGATGGCTGTGGGGCATCTGGGGCATGCTGCTCAGCATTCCGATCATCGTCATCGTCAAGGTCGTGTCGCAGCACATAGAACCGTTACACCCCCTGGCCGAATTGCTGGGGGAATGACTCGAGTAACGCCAGAAAGCCGATCGCCGCGCTATCGGCGGCGACCGTTGCCCGAACCCATGCGGGTACGATTTCGCTGCCCCGATGAGCAGATCAAATACCGGCAAGACTGCGTGGATCATCCGCATTGGCGCCATGCAGCGCCTGGCGGTGGTGATTGCCGTCGGCGTCGCCGCCTACCTGGCTCAGCCGAATTCGATCTCCTGGCACACGCGCGCAGTAGTGAGCTGGGATCTCAGCGTGTTGATCTATCTTGGCCTGGCATGGTGGCTCATCGCGAGCACTGACGCCGCCATGACGCGCGACCACGCGTTGAGCCAGGACCAAAGCGTCTACGTCATCTTCCTGTTCGTGGTCGTTGCCGCCTTCGCCAGCGTCGTCGCGATCGGCTTTGTCGTCAGCACCATTCGGGAACTCGACCCCTGGTCCAAGGCGTGGCATCTCGCCCTGACCATTGGCGCCTTGATTTCATCATGGCTATTGATTCAAACGGTGTTTGCGTTTCACTACGCCCGTCGCTACTACGCAATCCTGCACCGGCAGCGCACTGCAACGCCCGAGCTGCTGTTCCCGGGAGGCAAGGAGCCCGACTATCTTGACTTTGCCTACTACTCGTTCGTTGTCGGGATGACCTCACAGGTTTCCGACGTCGCGGTGACAGCGCGACAAATGCGCGGGCTCACGCTGGTTCACAGTGTGCTGGCCTTCGTATTCAACATCGCGGTGCTGGCTCTCAGCATCAACATCATCGCCAGCGTGATCTAGTCCCCTTCGCCGGCGGCTGGCGTCTGGCAATCGACGAGGCGCTCGGAAAACAACTATTTCTTGCTGTCGCCCTTGGCCGCGTCCTGAATACTTTCGCCGGCCTTCTCCACCTGCTGTCCAACCTTTTCGACTGTTTGGTCGACAACCTTGCCGGCCTGCTCGGCCGGGCCTTCCTTCTTCTGACAGCCGGAAAGCGCTCCAAGCATCACACCCATCATCAGGGCGGTGCTGACGGTCCTGCCGAGCCTTAGCATGTTTCTCTCCGCTTAGCCGATTGAAACGCACGCAAGTTTGAATGCGCCGGACCGACAGGGCCGGCGCCTCGCGCGTCGATCACTTCTTGTCCTTGCTGACTTCGTGGCCGATGACGCCGCCGACAACAGCTCCGCCAACGGTTCCGACCGCACTGCCGCCCGTCAGGAGGGCTCCCCCGACCGCACCAGCACCCGCGCCTATCGCCGTGTTCTTGTCCTGCGTCGACATGCCGGCGCAGCCCGCCAATCCGATCAGCGCTACTGCCGACATTGCACTCAGGGTCCAACTCTGCATCGTCTTCATTGAATGCTCCTAAAGGGGCTTCTCTCGTTGCCATCTCAAGACTTGCCGAAGCGCGCCTTCGCGCGATCCAGGCAAACATCCTTCGCCCCGCCCGCATAGACATCGCACTTTTCAACGGCGACCGCGTACTGAGCATCGTTCGTGACTTTCGCGGCTTCTTCACGTGCGGTCGCTGCCTGCGCGTTCGCCTTACTGAACGCGCTGGCCGATGTTTCATTGGCCACAGCCTTCGCATTCGCGGTCGTCAGTTGCGCCTTGGCGTCGGCCTTGGCGGCCGTCTCTACCGCTGTCGCTTCCTTGATGCAGACATCCTTCGCGTTGCCGGCCAGGTCATCGCATCGTTGCCGGGCCGCAGCATGATCGGCCTCCGCCTTGACCACGCGTATCTCATTGCGAGACTTCAATGTGGGGCCATAGCTGGCATCGAGTTCCGCGCCTGCAACCTTGCCGCTGCCACTGGCCTCAACTTCACAGACGTCCCTTGCATTGCCGAACAGCGACGTGCAGGCAGCCTTGGCCGCCTTGCTCTCCGCGGCGATCCGGTTCTTGCCGGCCTGGTAGTCATCCTTAGGCACGCTCTGCGCCAGTGCAACGCCACCGAACGCGAGGCCCACCGCAAGCGCCAGCAATTTCAAATTGACTGTTTTCACTTTGATTCCTTGTTGAGGCAGGCATTGGAGTGATGCGCCGGCTAGCCAGGCCTAACTCTCACTTTTCATCACCAGGATCGCTCTGCATACAACTGTTGCGCTATGCGACGGTGCAGGATTGACACCCCTGCTGGCTCCGATTTGTTGAGCTTATGAAGGGGCCGGCGCCATGTCTGTCTGCTGGCGCGCTTAGTGGCAACCGACCGCTGAGTCGTATGTGTGCTACCGCACCGACCACGACCGCGCCGAGTCGCTACTCTGATTTCCTGGATTGCAGCGAACACGCACATCAGCACGCATCTGCGAGGTGATGTCTGCAATCAATCGAATGCCATCCTGTTGGCGATTACGCCAACCCATGCATCAACGAAGGGAAACACCATGAATTGGGACGTCATTGAAGGGAACTGGAAACAGTTCAAAGGGCATGTGAAGGAGAAGTGGGGCAAGCTGACAGACGACAACCTCGACGCGATCGCCGGCAAGCGCGAACAGCTGGCGGGAAAGCTCCAGGAAACCTACGGGATCACCAAGGACCAAACCGAGGTGCAGCTCAAGGCGTTTGAAGAAGTTCACAAGGACTACCAGCCAACACCATCCGTGTAGTCCAGATCCAACGTGCCCGGCGAACTGCAGGGCACGTCTACGGCGTTTTCGTCGTACTTGGGCTCCCCGCAGCACTCCCCCGGCGGGGAGCCATCTTTTTCCCAGCACGTTTACTGTCCCACGTGTGATCCCGCGGTGTCGCTGACAGAGCTCTGGTCGAGCCTGACGATGCTCGGGCGATTCGACATGGCGCCTTTGTTGCGAAACATGGCGAAGTCCGACCGCTGCAGAAGCTCGCTGTGCTCGCGCCCGTCGATCGGATAGACGGCCACTCCAATGCTGGCGGTCATCTGGATCGCACTCCCCCCGATGACATATGGCATCGCCAGGTTCGCGCGAATCTTTTCCGCGGCACGAAGTGCGCCCTCATCGTCCGCAACTTCGGTGAGAAGAATGACGAACTCGTCACCGCCCTGACGACTTGCCGTATCGCTAGCTCGGATGCAGGCCAGCAGGCGCGTGGCAACTCGCTTGAGCAGCTCGTCACCGGTCACATGCCCAAGCGCGTCATTGACGGCCTTGAAGCCGTCAAGGTCGAGATAGAGCAACGCGAGCTGCGTTCGCATCCGCGTCGCCTGCGCCACGGCCTGGTGAAAGCGATCAAGCAGCAAGAAGCGATTGGGAAGACCGGTGAGCGCATCGAAGTGAGCCCGCCGGTGCGTCTCTGCGTGCGATCGCTCGAGCAGGCGCAGCTCCGCCCTCAGCAGTGACAGTTGCTTTTCAAGGATAAACGTCCGCTGCCTTGCCTCGAGTAGCTCACACTCGCTTATGGCGAGTGTGCGACAAGGCGTCATGCGGCGACGGCGCTTGGCGCTCGCCTACTTGATCCGCATGTCGTTTTTGACGGACTTCACACCGCCGACAGTGCGCGTCACTTCGACAGCCTTCGTGGCGGCGGCCTGCGAGCTGACGAAACCACTCAGCTGCACAATGCCCTTGAACGTCTCGACGTTGATCTCGGCGACCTTCAGCGAGGGTTCATTCAGGATGGCCGACTTCACCTTGCCGGTAATGACCGTGTCGTCCACGTACTCGCCCGTGCCTTCCTGCTTCGGCGTGGATGCACAACCCGCCACCGACACCAGTGCAACGGCCACGAACAGGGGCGAAAGGTACTTGCCAAGCTGGGTCATTGTCTTATTCATTGTTCTTACTCCGGTTGAATTGCGGACGGACTCTAGGCGACAGGTGAGGCGCGGTCGGTACGGTGCCGCACATAGGGAATCGTTAGTGAATCGTGCGCTGGCGAACAGATGGGACCGACGTTGGCGCTTACATTGATCCAGTTTTCCGCGGCCGCTCTGCCGCCCACAAACAGTGAAGTGCGCTCCTGCAACTTTGTGCGCCCTTACGAGTTTCCAGAGGATTGAGAACACGGATGTCAACCAACGGGCACGCTGCGCCGCCGAACCGCCTTCTCGCGTCGCTGCCGCGTCGAGAATCAACGCGGCTTCTCGCGGCCTGCGATGCCGTTGAGCTGGAGCTCGGGACCGTTCTGTACGAACCCGATTCGCAGCTTGCACACGTCTATTTCCCGACCGACAGCTTCATTTCGCTGATGATTCCGGTTGACGGCACAACCAATCTCGAAGTCGGACTGGTGGGCAACGAGGGCATGCTGGGAACGCCGCTGATCCTGGGCGTGACCCGGTCACCGCTGCGCGCACTGGTGCAAGGTGCCGGCCCCGCATGGCGGATGGACGCCCGGGCATTTGCACGCGAGCTTGGCTCGAGTGCAGCACTGCGCACAGCGCTGCATCGATATCTGCAGGTGCATATTGGGCAACTGGCGCAAACCGCCGCCTGCACCCGTTTTCACGTGGTCGAAGAGCGGCTGGCCCGCTGGCTGCTGATGACTCAGGATCGCGCGCACAACGACAATTTCCATGTGACGCACGAGTTTCTCGCCTACATGCTCGGCGTTCGCCGCGTCGGCGTCACCCGGGCCGCGAGCGCACTGCAGAAGCGCAAGCTGATTCACTACCACCGTGGTGAAGTCACCATCCTCAACCGCCGGGGGATGGAAGCGGCATCGTGTGGCTGTTACCGGGCCGATCGAGATCGCTATGCGAGCCTTCTTGCCGGCGTGTGACCGGGCGCTTGCAGGTTGCGGCCGATCCTAGTCCGGTCGCCGTGGTCATAGCTGATCGGTGCGCTACCGAACAGACGACCCGCGCAGCCGTCCTTACCGTGTTTGACATCTTCTTGACAGAACGAGACCGGTCAAGGCGACGCAGCTCGCGGATCTGTCCCGGTACACGACCAGTCGTCGAGTAGATCCGTTGCTTCGCAGCCCAAGCCGTTCTAACGACTTGGCGCCCATTTTTGTAAGGAAGCGACATGCACAAAACAACTCCTCGCCATAGGGCTCTCGCCCTCGTGGTCGGCGTCACAGTCCTGGCCTTCGCCGGCTGGGCCAACGCGGACCCGCCATCGCGCGTCGCGCGCCTCGGCTACTTGTCGGGCGCGGTCAGTTTCTCGCCCGCTGGTGAGGACGACTGGGTGCAGGCCACGATCAATCGGCCGCTGACGACCGGCGATCGCCTGTGGGCGGATTCCGGCGCGCGGACCGAAATCCAGATCGGCGGAGCAATGGTCCGCATGAACGGTGGTACCAGCGTGTCCGTTCTCAACCTCGACGACCAGATCGCTCAACTGCAGCTGACGCAGGGCGCACTGAATGTTCGCGTGCGTCATCTAGAACCCAACCAGATCTTCGAGGTCGACACGCCGAATGTCGCCTTTACCCTTCGGCAACCCGGCGAATACCGGATCGAAGTCGATCCCGACGGCGTCGCGACCACGATCGTCGTGCGCAAAGGCCAAGGCGAGGTCTACGGTGATGACGCGGCGTTTGTCATCGACTCGCGGCAGTCTTATCGCTTCATGGGAACCGGTTTGCGCGAGTATCGGCAAGCCGCAACGCCGCGCTTCGACGGATTCGATCGCTGGTCCAGTGATCGGGATCGCCGCTACGACACTTCGGTTTCCGCCCGCTACGTCTCGCGGGACGTGGTCGGCTATCAGGATCTCGATGCAAACGGTACCTGGCGCGTCGACGCGGCCTACGGCAACGTCTGGTATCCCGAATCAAGTGGCCACCGGCTGGGCGCCTTACCGCGACGGCCATTGGGCATGGATCGACCCCTGGGGTTGGACTTGGGTGGACGACGCGCCCTGGGGCTTCGCCGTGTCGCATTACGGCCGCTGGACGAATCTGCGCGGAACATGGGGTTGGGTCCCCGGCCCAGTGCGAACACGCGCCTACTACGCCCCGGCGCTCGTCGTGTTTGTCGGCGGCGACAACTTTCAGCTATCCATTTCCACCGGCACCGTCGGTGGAGTCGCATGGTTCCCGCTCGGGCCGCGCGAGGTCTATCAACCAGCCTATCCGGTGAGCCGCCGCTATTTCGAGAACATCAACCACAGCAACACGGTCATCAACAACACGGTCATCAACAACACCTACAACAACATCAACGTGACCAATATCGTTTACGCGAACCAGAGAGTTCCGGGAGCGGTGGTCGCGGTGCCGGCCACCACCTTCGTTCAGTCACAGCCCGTGTCACAGGTCAGCGGTGCGCGTATCCGAGGACATGATGGTCAAGGCGCCGGTGGCGGTCGTTCCACACGTGGCCCCGACGGAAAAGAGCGTTCGTGGCAATGCTGCACAGGGCGACAAGCCGCCTGCCCGCGTGCTCGAGAGACCAGTCGTTGCCCGCACCGCCCCGCCAGAGGCGCGGATCGGGTTCTCGGCGCAGCAGCCGCAACTGACAGCGAAACCGGGACGGCCGCTCGACGACGGCGCGCGCAAGGAGTTGAAAGCTGCCGCTGCCGCGCCTGCCGTCAAGGTGATCGCGGAGACGAAAGTGGCGCCACCAACCCAACGCTTGCCGCCGGCGACAACCGCTGCTGCACCGGCTGATGCACGGGGAAGATCCGATGACCGCAAGGCACCCGCGGCGCCCGTGATTGCCGATGCACCGCGCGCGCCGACGACGCAAGCTAGTGCGCCATCGCAAGCCGCGCGACCCGCCCCCATTGCGCAACCTCCGGAGCAACGCGGAAAGTCGAATCCCGCACCACAGGTCGCTGCGACGGTCACTGAACCGAAAGTCGCTGCACCGCCACCGGCGGTGCAGTCACCGCAGCAGAGCAAAGGCCGAACAGCCTGGCAAGGGCAGTCAGCCAGCACAGCCGGTCGCAACGCTGCCACCGCCGCAAAGTGGCACTCAGATCCAGGCGGCGCCTGCTCCACAAGTTGCTCCACCCGCACCACCTGCTCAATCGCCGGAGCAGCGTGCAAAAGCCGAACAACCCGGCAAGGGAAGCCAACGTCCACAACCCGCAGCAGTGCCGCCACCGCCACAGCCCAAGGTGGCGGTAGCACCGAATGTCGCTCCGCCACCGTTGCGTGCGCAGCAACCGACGCAAACTGTTCCTGCAGTTCAGCCGCCGCAACCCCAGCCCGCGTCGAGTGAGGGTCCGCGCGAAAAACGGCCCGCGCCACCGGCGAGCAAGTCGGGTGACAAGAAGCAAGACAGTGACGAGCAGAAACCTAACGCGGAGGACCGTCCGCGAAAGGGCTAGGCCGCTTCCGCGTAGCGGGGCGCGCATGGAGAAATGGGCCGGTGCACACGCATCGGCCCTTTGACGTCGGAGCGCGGCCGGCAGACAGCTCCCGGCATCGGACCCTCTGCGTCAGCGTGCTCCGGCCCGTATGTTCGCTGGCGCACTGACCGGTCTCGGGCAAACGCCTACCGTCTTGATGCGCCAGTTCGGCACGGGAATCCTGCCCAGCTGATTCGCGGCGGATCTCATGGCGCGGCCGCCGGGAGCCTCCAGGTTCTGGGGTTTTCCCTTCGGTCCGGCCGAGGCGAGGTTCGAATCTCAACGAATTGGGCCTGCTTGCTGACAACTCGAGGAAAGACCATGAGCTTGGGAACCATCCTGTTGATCGTGCTGATCCTGATGCTGGTCGGCGTCATCCCGACCTGGCCGCACAGCCGAAGCTGGGGTTACTGGCCCAGCGGCGCGTTAGGCGTCGTGGTGCTCATCATCATCGTGATGCTGCTGATGGGAAGGCTGTGACCGGTCGTTGCACGCCGGTCGCGGCTACTACGAACGGTTGCTGCAAGTGGGGGTAAAGGATCCACGATTGGCTCGGGGTGGTATCCGACGCACGATTGCGTGACGTCATCATCGCAATCCGCGCGGACGAGGCCCATCACCGGGACGTTAATCAGCAGTTTGCGGACGAGCTGACCTGAACCAGAGCGAGCACGTCAATGCATAACATTCCGCGCGAGGGTCGGGTCGGCGCAGCCCATTGATCTACCTGCAGGAGCGCGCGGCCAGCCACCGGTACCTCGTTTGGCAGGCGACAGACCGCGAGAGGCGCCCTTTGTCCGCCTCTCGCGGTCAACCTGCCGAGTATTTCACGGGTCGTGACCTACTCCCATGCCATCTACCGTCCGCAACGGAGAGCGGGGCGGGAGACCCGCGTCGGTCTCAGGACTTGCTGTATTTCGACTTCGCGGAACTGACGCATGCGTCTTTCGCGGCAGCGGCGAGCGCATCGCACTTCTCGATCGCGACCTTGTATTCGGCCTCACGTTTGTCCGCACTCGCATCCTTGCGGGCTTCCGCCTGTGTCGTTGCCGCTTCACGGTTTGTATCGGAAGCGACTCGGTCGACCTTGGCGTTCGACTTGCCCTTGATCAGATCGGCCTTTGCCTCCTTCACGCAGACATCCTTGGGATTACCCGCCAGGTCGTCACACTTTTCGATGGCGACGTTGTAGATCGCCTGAGCATTGACAACTCGGGCGTTTTCGCGAGCCTTTGCTGTGTGCTTGTAGGCAGCATCTGCGTCAGCCTTGGCGACGTTGCTCCTGCCCTTGGCTTCTGCGAGACAGATGTCCTTGGCGTTTGCGGAGAGCGACGAGCACGCCTGCTGGGCGGCCTTGTACTGAGCGTCGGCGTCTTTGATCGCCTGGTTGTAGTTGGCCTTTGACATCGGCGTTGGAGAAGTCGTTGGCGAATTCATTTGCGCCATGCTGGCTCCAGCGCAGCCCAGGCCGGCGCCGACAAACATAGCAATCATCAGTTTGGACATACTTGTTCCTTACGAATCATGTTGGTTATCGAAATCACTATCGAAGAGACGGACGTGGATTTAGTCCAAGACCGACCAGCCCATCGCGAGAATCGAAGTGTTGTCGCGGGTCTGCTGCTTGTCCGTGCGGTGGCGCACATCCGGAGCTGATCCGTGCAAAACGCGCCTGTATGCCCACCGGATGATGGTTTACTTGGCAGATTCCAAAGTGGACGCGCAGATCGAGTCGCTGCATTCGCTGCAGGCGCGAGTTGACAGAGAGCATGCTCGCACAGGCGCGTGTGCCGAGACCGCTCGCTTGCTCCAGCCTTGGCCAACACCCGCGTGGGCGAGCCTCATCCAGCCTATCTTGGAACGCGCCGACGGCATGTAGGCAGGACCCATCTCGGGTCACGCGCGTCTGGCAGGGACACGTGATCCGTGCGCTACGGCCGCTTCGCCACGCTAACGGATGTTCTCCAACACTACGACCGCAACTTCAAAACTCGGGCTGAGCGAGCCGGAAAAAAGCGACCTGATCGAATATTTGAAGGCGCTATAGGAAGAATGGATGAGAGGCTTGCGATCATCCTCTCACGGACTCAGGTTCCACATGTCGCGTGAGGACTCAGACGTGGGTGGCCGCCCAAGTCGCCACAAGCAGCAGTACGAAGCCGATTACCGCTACGCCTGCGTGTCCAACAATCAGTCCTTTCGGCAAGGGAAGCATCTTCCAGTGGTAGTTCAGATTCAGGAAGGCACCTCCAGCGGCGGCGATCAGGAACAACAACAGCGCCCAGGCTGCCAGCGCCGGCAGCCCGACCGTGAAATAGGCATAGAGCAGCAGAGTTACTGCGGCCCCGGCCAGGAATCCGTGCAGCATCGCGAGCCAAGCCGGCGGCTGAGGTTTGCCGCGAAAGCGGATGCCGGCGAGGGTGAGCCCTCCGAGGGCCGCGATGGCCAGCAGACCGCTGGCTGTTTTCATCATCAGAATGGGTTCCATGCTTCTCCCACTTTGCAAACGCCCGACACGCGACAGGCGCGCTGCGCCGACCATCCGTTCACTGTGTCTCTGACCTCTCGGCTCGTCTGTGCGCTATCGCGCACACCGCTGCGTATGGCGACACGCAGGCACGAGTCCGTCCCGCCGCAATTGCTAGGCCGATCATTCTGAATATCGGAGACACGTGGCGCCAATGGCTGACCAGACAAGCGCCTCCACTTTCACAAGCGCGATGCGAGGCGCAAGGGCTCTAAGCAGCGTCGACGTAATTACTTGTTCGGCGCCTTTTCGAGCGCTCGATCAACCGGGACGTCGAAGCTGAACACGATCTTGGCGCGCCTGCTTTCGCCGATGTCGACACTCTGTTGCTGTTTCTTCCCTTGGAGCGTGGCCTCTACGTTGTACTTTCCCTGGGCCAGGTCGACCAACAGGTAAGGCGCATCCAGCTGAGTGTCGAGGATCATTTTTCCCCGCGCATCCTGGATCTTGACGTGCGAATCGGCAAGATACGCGCCCGATTTTTCCGCGACGGTGATCGACAACGTGAAATCGCGAGCCATTGATTTCATTTGCTCGGATTCGTCAAGACCGATGCCACCGGCGATAAAACGGCGGTCCTGTGCAGTGCGCCCCTCCTGAACCGACTGGGCAGCGGCATATGGCGTCGAGACCGCAAACGCGACAGCAGTACTGAGAATTAGCAATCTGCCAAGTAGGAATTCGTTCATGGTCGCCTCTGTTGGGTCATGGAAGGGCAGCAGGTAGCGCTCTCGGCTCGCCTTCGCGTCATTAATAGGCCAGTCCGAGCCGTACGCAAGCGCACGCCACGACTCTTATCTGGCAATCGAGCAGCGGCTCGAGTCGCCGTGGAAAAGCGGTCGAGCCCTACGGCCTTACTTCAACTGAGCGCGCAACTCTCCGTCCGGATTCGCGGCACTGTGCACGTTGACGTAGAGGTCGCCGGCCTTGAACGCTTTCATCTGATCCGTGTCGAGTTTCGCTCCGCTGGGTGCCTTGTACACGTCACCGTCTTTAGTGAATGGGACGACCACCGGCCCGTTCTTGCCGGCTGCTCCCATGTGGATGTGCGCCGCCGTCCCTTGTATGCCTTTGGTCATGACACTTCCGGACACCGAGCCGTCATCGCCGACCGAGATCTTGCCTTCGCCACTCGCGGACGTGGTAACCGGCGGCACCTCGTTCGCGCCGGAAAGCTTGAGCATCACATCGGCGCCGAATGCTGTACCACTGCCTAAAGTGACGATCGAGCCCACCGCGGCTGCAAACACTGATTTCCTGATTCGATTCATTCATTTCTCCTGGGGAGGTAAGTGGAGGGCCCCGCTCAATTGGCGAAAGCCGTACCGGCATCGGTTCGTTAGGCGACAGTCAGGGCGCGTGTCGGCATGCGCTGACAATGGTGCCGTCGGCAACGGGACAAGAACTTCAATAAGTAGACGATCCGGGGCGCGATGTCTGTTCGCTAACGTACGTACAAGTCGGCCTCGTGGCCACGGTGCGGCGCGATTCCTTGAATCCGCTCCGCGGTTCTGTTCGTCGCGGAGTCTCCAGCTTGCGCATGTCGGCGCCCACCATCGCCGCGCTCACGCGGCGTGGCAAACGATGGGGGCGCTGATTGGAGGCGCAGACCTCAGACGCGTGATTGCTCGCTGTAGGGCGTCGTCCCGTAGTAGTCGTGGATGCCCTTTTCCCAGGCCGCGTCGGCCATGTCGGGCCAACGGCTCTTGTCGAACCCTGGAGCACCTTGGAGTCGGGTCCTGTCGACGTCGAGCACGAAGCGCTTGTTTTCCGTGTCCAGCTCCAGAGCCTCCCACGGCACGGCAAAGAGTTTCTCGCCCATGCCAAGGAAACCACCGAACGACAACACGGCATAACTGATCCGTCCGGTACGCATATTGAGCATGATCTCCTTGATGTCGCCGAGATCGTCCGAGTCCTTGTTGCAGACGTCATTGCCGACAAGCGTATCGGCGCCCATCAAGATTGGTCCGGGGCCGTGGCGTGCATCAGGGCCCGAACCGAAGTTCATCGTCCCCTTGTACATGCCCATTGGGTCACGTTGTTCGTAGTTCATTTGCATCTCCACTCGAACGTAAATCGGGATTTGATCAAGGCAGCCTGCCGCCTTTCGCAGCGCCACATGCTCAGAGTAGATGTGCAGCGTCGCACTGTCTGTTCGGCTGCGCACACAGCTATGACATCTGCGACACCATCTCGCTGATCCGTTCGCAATTCGCCGACTCGTGCCAAGCGAATCTCAGCCGGCTCCAGGTCATCCCCGGTAGAGCACCCGAGCCGCTACTTCTGCTTCTCGACGACCACCCGTCCCGCCGGATTCATGTGGACGCGATACCGATTGCCGTCCTTGCACACACAGGCGTAGTCGTTCTCGCCATTCACCTTGACAGCGACGACTTGTCCGCAGGGCAATCCCTGCAACGCGATCACCGACGTCATGTCCCTTTTCAGTGCCTCGTCGTCGGCAGCGAACGACGGCACGACAAAGAATGCCGCCACAAGCAAGGAAGGGACTACTACTACTGCTGTGCGATTGAGCATGGGTATTTCGGCGTTCAGCCTTCGAGAGTGGCAAATTTCTTCGGGTCAGCGAGCAGGCCCCAGATCGTTTCGCGCGAGGACACGATCGCCGCGGCGAGCTTCTGGTCGGCGTCCTGCAACAGCGAGAGCACTTTCATCAGTAGCAGGTCGTAAGAGCGGCGCAGTTGCGCCATCGTGACCTTAGTCTTGCCCTGGTAGTAATCGCGGAACTGCTGGAGCAGGTCGTCGACCTGGTTCTTGAGCGAGACCTTGGTGAATACGCCGATGGCCTTGGTTTCCTTGAGCTGTTCCTTGAGCGCGTTCAGGTCCAGCGCAGGCGGTGCCATCGGCGCGGAGGCTGCGGCCGTGGGTGGCGGTGCAGGCTTGGCTGCTGGCGACGTGGGCGAGGGGGTAACCGGCGGCTTTGTGACAGCGGCTGGAGGCTTCGCTCCGGGTGTGGCGGCTTTGCTTTCGGTCTCCAGCGCTGCCGCCGGTTCGGCGGGCACGGTCTGAGGTGTCGTTGACGCTGCCGGCCTGGCTGGGTGCTGCGGTGTGGCCGGTTGAGTTACCACCGCCTCGGGCCGCGACGCGACGGGCGCATCCGGCACCACGGCCACACAGCCCGCGGCGAGGAGCAGCGGGAGAACGGCCACGTGGACCAGGTGCATCGAGGGTACCGGTATCAATGCGGCCTCGGCTGAATTTCCTGTCGCCCGCTATCGCAGCCTCGCGCGAGTGCGAGTGCTATGCGCTCGGCTCGTGCCTCCGCATCGCCGGCAAACGAGCTATTGCCTCTTGACTCCGAACACCAGGAGTGCGCCGCCGATCACGATGGCGCCCACACCCGCCCAGAGAGGGACGTTGACCGTCTGCCTTTCGGTTATCGACATCTCGATCGGGCCCAGTTTTCCGGAATGAGTTTCCTTCGTGTAGCTGAAACCGCCGTATGCGAGACCTAAGGCGCCGGCGACGATTAGGGCAATCGCCGCAATCTTGAGTGCGTTCATTTCGTCTCCTTCTGCCTCAGATAACTATGAACCCGGGCACGTGACACGCGACTCGGAGCAACTCTGACACCGGACGCATGGGGCCATGGGGCGCTCAGGCTGGCGCCCCCATAGCCTGCAACCAAGTCTAGGTCCTCAAACGCGTCGACCCTGAATGACTTGAATCAGGAACACGATGAGCGCGACAGCCAGCAGGACGTGAATGAATCCACCCAGGGTGTACGAGCTGACAAGCCCCAGCACCCACAGAACGAGCAGTACAACGGCAATGGTCCACAGCATTTTGTTTCTCCTCTTTTCATGACATGGTGGCGTGAAAACGTGTCGGCCCGCGCCACGCCCCCGCCACCTCCAGGCTGCGCCCGGCCGGCGGATAAGTCAGTGCCGGCGAGGGATCAGCCCTCCACGCACAAATCAACTGCGCTTCTCTTCCTCGAACCATGCATCGGTCGCCTTGAGTTCCCAGTCCGAAATCTGCTTTTCGACTTCGTCCTTGGCGATCCCGTAGCGCTCCTGGATCTTTCCAGCGAGCTGTTCGCGACGGCCGGCGACGACATCGAGGTCGTCATCGGTCAACTTGCCCCATTGCGCCTTGGCCTTGCCGACAACTTGCTTCCAGTTGCCCTGAATGCGGTCCCAGTTCATATGACGCTCCTTCGGTAATAGATCGAGTCATCGCGGTTGAGAGCGCGGCCGCTTCCGGGGCCCGTGGCTTCCTTTCCGCTTTACTTAGTTCAATTTAGACGCAGCGCGCGACGCGGTCTGTGCGAAAGCGAACATAGTGAGATCCTCGGTTGTCCCACATCAACGGAAGCTCCGGCGACGCGCACCGACGATGCAACCTGGTGCGTGTGTTCGCACAGCGATCCAGGACTGGTCAGGAACGCCAAGGTGAGCGGACCAGTGCCACCGACCTTGGTCATGAGTGAGAGTCTCGCTGTCGGCGGCGCTCACGCCTGCGATGAAAGGTGAACTTCGTATTCGAAAGAATGATTACGGCTAAAGAGCAGGCCAATGTGCGCCACCGTACAGACTCTGGTCGTCGTAGTAAGCAAAATGCCTGTCTGGCTTGCTCGCAGGGCGAGCAACATCAATTCAGGAGGACACTGTATGAACTTACTAACCTGGCTGGTTGTCGGCGGCGTCATCGGTTGGCTCGCCAGCGTGTTAATGAAGACCGACGGTCAACAGGGGATCATCCTGAACGTCGTGGTCGGGATCGTGGGTGCCATGCTCGCAGGGTGGTTCATCACACCGCTGGTGGGTGTAGGTACGATCAATCAGAGCAACTTCAGTTTGCCGTCGCTATTCGTTTCGTTCATGGGCGCGGCCATCCTTCTCGCGATCGTGAACGTCGCGCGGCGCGGCAGCCTTCGCTAGGCGGTTCCAAGTGACCGATCTCGGCCTAAGTTAACCATTACGCTGGGCTCTTGCTTAGGCCCTTGGCCGTCGGAGCCTTTGCATTGGTTGTCCAGCGGACGGGCAGGTGAACGGAGCCGGGGTCGGCTTGGCGGCGCGCCAGGGCTCGGGTCGCCATGGGGCCCTGTGGGCGCACGGTAAAGCCCGGAGACGCGCGAAGGGCTTGCTTTGCGGCTCTTCAGACCCTCAACGGTCTGGTCCCATCAGCCACCCACCTGATCTTCGTCGCCGTGTCCACATCATCAGCGCGGACGCCTAGCGTTGTCAGTCGGTGCCGGGCCCGGTCATTGCACGCGGGTCCACCCAGCGGTCGAACTCCGCCTCGCTAACATGGGCGAGCGCAAGAGCGGCCGCTTTCAGCGAAGTTCCGTCATGGTGTGCCTTGTGCGCGATCGCCGCGGCCTTGTCGTAGCCGATGTGCGGCGCGAGTGCAGTCACCAGCATCAGCGACCGGTCCAGCAGTTCGGCGATGCGGTCGGTGCGTGCCTGTATGCCCCGCGCGCAGTGTTCGTCGAAGTGCCGCATGCCGTCCGCCAGCAGGCGCGCGCTGTTGAGTGCGTTGGCGGCGATCAGCGGTTTGCTGACGTTGAGCTCGAAGTTGCCGGATGCACCACCGAAATTGATCGCGACGTCGTTGCCGAACACCTGGGCGCAGATCATCAGCAGCGATTCGCTCTGTGTCGGATTGATCTTGCCGGGCATGATCGAACTACCAGGTTCGTTTTCTGGGATCGAGATTTCGCCCAGTCCGGAGCGCGGACCGCTGGCAAGCCAGCGCACGTCGTTGGCGATCTTGCTGAGCGCAGCCGCCAGCGTCTTCAGCGCGCCGTGGGCGAACACGACCGGATCGTGCGAGGCGAGTGCGGCGAAACGGTTGCCAGCGACGGTGAACGCAAGCCCGGTCGAGCGGGCCAGCTCGGCCGCGACGCGCTCTCCGAATTCGGGGTGGGTCGCCAGTCCGGTCCCCACCGCCGTGCCTCCGATCGCGAGCGGCAGCACCGCATTCAGTCCCGCTTCGATGGCGGTCCGCGCGAAGTCGAGCTGCGCGACGTAGCCCGAGAACTCCTGTCCCAGCGTCAGCGGCGTCGCGTCCTGCAGATGCGTGCGGCCGATCTTGACGATCTCGGCAAACGCGTCGGCCTTGCTTGCCAGCGTCGTGCGCAGGCGGTCGAGCGCAGGCAGCAGGTCGTTGGCGATCGCCAGTGCCAAAGCCACGTGCATCGCGGTCGGGATCACGTCGTTCGACGACTGGCCGCGGTTGACGTGGTCGTTCGGATGCACCGCGCGGCCGCCGCGCGCCTGTCCGAGGATTTCGGCAGCGCGATTAGCGATGACCTCGTTAGCGTTCATGTTGGTCTGGGTGCCGGAGCCGGTCTGCCACACCGGCAGCGGAAAATGGTCGTCGTGCTTCCCTGCCACAACTTCTTCGGCGGCGAGGGCGATGGCGTCTGCGAGCGCGGGATCGAGGCGACCCAGTGAACGGTTGACACGCGCGGCGGCGGCCTTGACGCGGGCGATCGCATGAATCAGCCGCACAGGCAGTCGGTCGCCGCCCGGAAAATGATGGATCGCGCGCTGGGTCTGGGCTCCCCACAGCGCGTCGCTCGGCACCTCGATCGGCCCGAAGCTGTCGTGTTCGGTACGCGTCGCCGACTTCGCGGATGCCATCACGGTCTCCCGGAACCGAAGGACGTATACATAGCCTAACCCATGCCCGCCGACCCGGCGCGGGAGCAAAATGGCGTCTTCGGAATCATGCTGCGCGAGCGATGAGCAAGGCGTTTGTCAAGGACGAAGCCGGCGAAGACGACGACGCTGACGTCGGCACGCCCGCACTGCCGGCTGGGACGCGCAACTACATCACGCCGTCGGGCTACCGCCGCATGCGCGATGAAGCTTGCGCGGCTTGTCAAAGAGGAGCGACCCGAGGTCGTGCGCGTTGTCTCCTGGGCCGCGTCCAACGGCGACCGCTCCGAAAACGGCGACTATATCTACGGCAAGAAGCGGCTGCGCGAGATCGACCGGCGCATCCGCTTTCTCACGGGCCGGCTTGACATAGCCGAAGTGGTCGATCCCTCGGCGCGGCCGCCCACCGACCAGATCTTCTTCGGTGCCACTGTGCGCTACGAGTGCGCCGGGGAGGAACACGAGGTGACCATCGTCGGTATCGACGAGGTCGATGCGGCAGCGGGACGTGTCAGCTGGATCTCGCCGATCGCCCGCGCTTTGCTGAAAGCGCGCGAAGGCGACGTCGTGCAGCTGGTGACGCCGGCCGGCGAGGAAACCGTGGAAGTACTCGCGGTGCGCTACGCCGTGTCGTGAGCATGGGCGCGCGTGCCGCCGCGCGGCCGCGTCACCTTGACCACCTGCTTCACCCGACGAAGCGTCCGGATCACGCGCGCCAGATGCGTGCGGTCGCGCACCTGCACTTTGAAGTGGATCAGCGAAATGCGAGCGTCCTCATCATCGACGTGAACGTTGAGGATGTTGGACTCCGCCTCGGCGATCGCCACGGCGATGCGCCCGAGCACGCCGCGTTCGTTCAGCGCTCCCACTTCGAGGCCGACGGTGAAGTGGGTCGCGGGATCACGCGCCCATTGCAGGTCGATCCAGCGCTCGGGATCGGCCTTGCGCGCGCGCTGGGCGTGCACACAGTCGGCCAGGTGCACCGCCAGGCCCTGGCCCTTGCGGATGTGGCCGACAATCGCATCACCCGGGATCGGGTGACAGCAGTTGGCCATCTGCACCGCCATGCCTTCGGTGCCGCGCACTACCACCGGCACCGCGTGCGCCGGCAAACTGGTCTGCCGCTCGGCTGGCTCGCCGGTCTCAGTCGCGCCGGCCGCCAGCGCCAATTGCCGCGCGACCACGGCGGCCAGGCGGCGTCCGAGGCCGACGTCGGCGAACAGCGCCTGTCGGGATTCGAGCTCGGCCTGCTTCAATACCTCGTTCCACTGTGCGTCGGTGACGGCAGATAGCGCCAGGTTGAATTGGCGCGCCGCCTGCGCCAGCAGCCTTTCGCCCAGTTCGGCCGACTCATCGAACTTCATCGTGCGCAGGAAGTGCCGGATCTCGGAGCGCGCCTTGCCGGTGCGCACGAACGACAGCCAGGCCGGGTTCGGCCGCGCCACGGGCCCGGTGACGATCTCGATCATGTCTCCGTTACGCAGCGGCGTCCGCAGCGGCTGGATCTCGCCGTTGATGCGCGCCGCGACGCACTTGTTGCCGATGTCGGTATGGATGCCGTAGGCGAAGTCGACCGGCGTGGCGCCGCGCGGCAGCGAGACGATCTTGCCTTTCGGCGTGAACACGTAGACCTTGTCCGGGAACAGATCCACCTTGATGTGCTCGAGGAATTCGCTCGAATCACCGGTGTGGCGCTGGATCTCCAGCAGTGACTGCAGCCACTGGTGGGTGCGCGACTGCAGCTCCGACAGGTCGGAATCGTCATCCTTGTAGAGCCAGTGCGCTGCCACGCCCGATTCGGCCACGTGGTGCATTTCGCGCGTCCGGATCTGGAACTCGACCGGCGTGCCGTACGGGCCGATCAGAGTCGTGTGCAACGACTGGTAGCCGTTGACCTTCGGAATCGCGATGTAGTCCTTGAACTTGCCGGGTACCGGCTTGTAGAGCGCGTGCAGCGCGCCGAGGGCGAGGTAGCACTCCGAGCGCGTTTCGACGACGACGCGGAAACCGTAGATGTCCAGCACCTCCGAGAAGGAAAGATTCTTCTCGAGCATCTTGCGATAGATGCCGTACAGCGTCTTTTCACGGCCGTGCACCTCGGCGCGGAGCTTCGTTTCCTGCAACGATGTTCGCACCGACTGCAGGATCTTGCCGAGCAGTTCGCGCCGATTGCCGCGCGCCGCGAGCACCGCCTTGTGCAGCACCCGATATCGCATCGGGTAGAGGTGCTCGAAACTCAGTTCCTCGAGGTCCCGGAACAGGTTATTGAGCCCGAGCCGGTGGGCGATCGGCGCGTAGATCTCGAGCGTTTCGCGGGCGACGCGGCGGCGTTTTTCGGGCTCGACTGCGTCGAGCGTGCGCATGTTGTGCAGACGGTCCGCCAGCTTGATCAGCATGACCCGGACGTCGCGCGCCATCGCGAGCAGCATCTTGCGGAAGTTCTCCGCCTGCGCCTGCTCGGTCGAGGAGAACTGCAGTTTGTCGAGTTTGGAGACGCCGTCCACCAGCTCGGCGACCGTTCCGCCGAACTTTTCCACCAGCAGCTGCTTCGGAATGCCGGAGTCTTCCAGCACGTCGTGCAGCAGTGCGGCCTGAATCGCCGCTCCGTCGAGCCGCCAGTCCGTCAGGATTTCCGCCACCGCCACCGGATGCGTGATGTAAGGCGCGCCGCTGCGACGGAACTGCCCGAGGTGTGCCTCGTCGGAAAAGCGGAAGGCTTCGCGCACCTTCTGCACGTCTCCCGACGGCAGATACTTCTTGACACGCTCCGTCAGGGCGCCCGCAGTGGCGACCCCGGGCGCGGCCTCGCCGGAATCAGTCCGCCATACGGCTTTCTTCAGTGCCTCGGCGGCGCGTCGGGCGAACCCCGGCTGGTGAACCGGGCCATTGGGAGGAGGGTCTGGGTCCTGTGGCCGCATGGTGCTTGCCTCGCGTCGCGGCTGGCTTCACACGGGGCGGGCCACGATAAGGCTCACATCGGTACTTTGCGCAGCATTTCAATGCCGACCTTCTGCTGGGCGATTTCGCGCAGCGCCGCCACCGCGGGCTTGTCCTTGGTGTCGATCTTCGGCGTATGGCCCTGGGCGAGCTGACGCGCGCGGTAGGCCGCGGCCAGCGCGAGCTGGAAGCGGTTCGGAATGTGTTTCAGGCAATCTTCAACGGTGATGCGGGCCATGAGCGCCTCGGAAGAGAAAACTGGATCAGGCTCGATTCTAGCCGACCGACCCGGTGCGATAAGCGCGCTGCGATGCGGAGTTCCGGCAGGGCTCGCCAGGACGCGATGCCGAGCTGCGCGAACAGCGCGTGATGGCGAGCCGCCTGCGACGCATAGCGCAGGCGTGTCGCGGTGACGATGGCCGTCAGCTGCCCCAGAGCCTTGTCGAGGTCCTCGTTGATGATCACGTAGTCGAACTCGGGTGCGTGTGCCATTTCACTGCCGGCACCCAGCAGGCGGCGCGCGATCACGCTCGCGCTGTCCTGCCCGCGCTTGTGCAGCCGGGCTTCGAGTGCATCGATCGACGGCGGGAGAATGAAGATGCCGACCGCATGCGGAAAGCGCGCCTTGACCTGCCGTGCGCCCTGCCAGTCGATTTCCAGCAGGACGTCGGTGCCGCCGCGCACGCGTTCCTCGATCCAGGCGCGCGACGTAGCGTAGTAGTTGCCATGAACCTCGGCGCTTTCGAGGAATTCGCCGGCGGCGCGACGGCGCATGAACTCGTCGACCGGGACGAAGTGATACTCGCGGCCATCCTGTTCGCCCGGTCGCGGCGGTCGGGTCGTGTGCGATACCGACAGCACGATCGCCGCGTCGCGCTCGAGCAGCGCGTTGACCAGCGTCGACTTGCCGGCGCCCGAGGGTGCGACGACCAGCAGGATGTTGCCGGCCTCACCGCCGAGGTCGATCGTGGCTTGGCTCGGACTGGACGGTTGTCATTCGAGGTTCTGGATCTGTTCGCGCATCTGTTCGATCAGCAGCTTCAATTCCACCGCCGCGTTGGTCATCTCGATGGCGGCCGCCTTGGAGCCGAGCGTGTTGGCCTCGCGGTTGAGTTCCTGCATCAGGAAGTCGAGCCGGCGGCCCACCGGGCCACCGGCCTGCAGCACCCGTCGGACCTCGCTGACATGCGTCGTCAGGCGCTTCAGTTCCTCGTCGACGTCCATTTTGAGCCCGTACAGCGTGACTTCCTGTCGGATACGGTCATTGACTTCATCGCGCGATAAGCGTCGAACCGTCGGTCAGCGCGCGACCCAGTGCCTGTTCGAGTCGCTCGGCAAGCTTGCGCTCGACCCCGGCCAGCAGTTCGGGCGCGCGCGGTTTGAGCTGAGCCGCGATGTCGTCGATTGCCCGGCAATGCGTCATCAGGACCTCGCGCAGGGCATTTCCCTCGCGCTGGCGCGACGCGCTCAGCGCGTCGAGGGCCTCGGCGAGCGCGTCCAGCACCGCCGACCGCAGCGCTTCGGGATCCGCCGCTGGAGCATCGATGACACCTGGCCAGCCGAGTACATCTGCGGTACTCAGCGCTGTCACCAGCGGCAGCGCGGAGGCGACTTCCGCCGCCAGACGCTTGAGCCGGCCCAGCGCCTCGAGGTTGAGTCCACCGGCGCTATCGCCGGCGACGCGGCTGACCGCTAGCCGGCATTCCGCTTTGCCGCGAGTGACGCGGGCACTGATCGCTTCGCGCAGCGCGGGTTCGACGCTGCGCAGTTCGTCCGGATAGCGAACCGACAAATCGAGGAAACGCGAGTTGACCGACTTCAGTTCGACCGTCACCTGGCCGATCGGCGTCGGGCGCGCAGCCACTGCGAATCCGGTCATGCTGGCAACGGGTTTCATCGGGAAGCCGGGCGTATGGCTGACGTATGACTGACGTATGGCTGACAACTGCGCGCTGGAAACCTTGGTATGACGGTCTTTTTGCTTCTAATGCTGGCTTCGGAAGACCGAGACCTTTTCGTTAGAATCTTTGATCTTCCCACGCAGCGGTACTCATGCCGGCGCAGACCAACGCATCTTTGCCCGAAGGCCTTGAAGTCGGCGGCTATCGCATTGTAAAGAAGATATCGAGCGGGGGCTTCTCGATCGTCTATCTCGCGACCGACGAGAACGGCAACTCGGTGGCGATCAAGGAGTACATGCCGGCTGCGCTCGCGCAGCGCAAGCCGGGCGAGCTTTCGCCTTATATCTCTCCGGAAAACCTCAACACCTACCGCATCGGCCTCAAGTGCTTCTTCGAGGAAGGCCGCGCGCTGGCATCGATCTATCACCCGAACATCGTGCGTGTCGTGAATTTCTTCCGCGCCAACGAAACGGTGTACATGGTGATGAACTACGAGTCGGGCCGTTCGCTGCAGGAACACATCCTGCGCAACCGGAACAAGGACCAGAAGGACGTGCTGTCGGAGCGCTTCGTCCGGCGCGTGTTCGCGCAGGTCATGAACGGGCTGCGCGAGGTGCATTCGAACCGCCTGCTGCACCTCGACGTCAAGCCTGCCAACGTGTACCTGCGCATGGACGGAACGCCGATCCTGCTCGACTTCGGCGCCGCGCGGCAGACGCTGCAACGTGACATCAGCAAGACCTATCCGATGTACACGCCGGGTTTCGCTGCGCCGGAGCTCTACAAGCGCGACGCCGAACTGGGGCCGTGGACCGATGTGTATTCGATCGGCTCGTGCATCTACGCATGCATGTCGGGCATGCCACCGCAGGAGTCCGACCAGCGGCTGAAGGATGACAAGATGCCAACGGCACTGCGCTCCTTTCGCGGCCTGTATTCGAATCAGCTCATCTCGATGGTCGAGCGCTGCCTGCGGCTCAATTCGCTGGAACGACCGCAGACCGTCTATGCGGTGCAGAAGGAACTGCTGCAGAACGTCCCGGAGCGGCCGGAGTTCTCGATCATGGAGCGCACCGGCGCCCGCTGGCGCAGCCTTCAGGACCGCGTCACGCGGTTCATGAAGGACCACAACATCACCTGGTTTTAGCGGCGGGCGAGAGTGCAAGCCGACTTTCGTCCGGCTGAACGACAAAAAACCGGTGTTGTAGCCGTACGATTTTTTGGGTTCAACGGCCGTAACGGGCGGACACTGGTGGGTGTGGAATCCGGCTTTCGTACCGAGCAGCGCTACCGGGCCGAGCGGCGTCGATGAGGTTTTCCGTCTATCAGGAGAGCAAGAAGGGCGGCCGGCGGGTCAACCAGGACCGCATGGGGTACCTTTACACGCGCGACTCGATGCTGATCCTGGTCGCGGACGGCATGGGCGGGCACGCGCGCGGTGAAGTCGCGTCCCAGCTAACCCTGCAGACCCTGGCGTCGATCTATCAGCGCGATGCCAAGCCGATCCTTCCCGATCCGGCGCGCTTCATGGAAGAGGCGGTCCTCGCCGCCCACCGTGAACTGCACCGCTATCGTGCCGAACACAGCCTGCCCGAGGCGCCGCGCACTACGCTGACCGCCTGCATCGTGCAACAAGGCGTGGCGATCTGGGCGCACGTGGGCGACTCGCGGCTGTACCTGATCCGCGGCGGCCGCATCTTGGAGCGCACGATCGATCATTCGCGCGTCCACCACCTGATTCAATCGGGGCTGATCCGCCCGGAAGATGCTAAGGACCATCCCGAACGCAATCGCATCTTCAACTGCATCGGTGCATATGTAGCGCCGACGGTCGAGGTCAGTCGTCCGTTTGCGATGCGCAACGGCGACACACTGCTGCTGTGTTCAGACGGCCTGTGGGGCGCGTTGAACGACCGGCAGATCGCCGAGGCGTTTACCGGCAAGACGGTGATGCGAGCCGTACCTGAACTGATGGAACTCGCGCTCGAACTCGGCGGCCCCGAGGCCGACAACTGCACGGCGGTCGCGATGACCTGGGCTGGCACCGAGTCGGTCGAGATGGTCCCGCCGACCGAGGAGCCGGTGTCCACGCTGCTGATCCCCGAGGGTACGGTCGCGTCGACGATCCAGATGCCGCGCCACGGCGAGCCCGGCGCCGACGAGGAACTGTCCGAAGACCAGATCGACGACGCCGTCGCCGAGATCCAGAAGGCGATCCAGCGCTCGTCCAAGCTGGTCGCCAAGTAACGAGTCGAGTGAGCCCCGCCCTGGGGCGGGCTGCGCGTTGCGCGGCTGCGGTAGGCTAGTCGGCCGCCGACTGCACTGACCGCCGACTTCCATGTCCTCCATCGCCGATGCCGCCCTGCGCCCCAGCGGGCGCCGACCCGAAGAACTACGTCCGGTGCGACTGACTCGCGGCTATACCAAGCATGCCGAAGGATCGGTGCTGGTGGAGTTCGGCGACACGCGCGTGATCTGCACGGCCAGCGTCGAGGAGCGCGTGCCGGCCTTCCTGAAGGGCAAGGGCGAGGGCTGGCTGACCGCGGAGTACGGCATGCTGCCGCGCTCGACCCATACGCGTTCGGACCGCGAGGCTGCGCGCGGCAAGCAGAGTGGACGGACCCAGGAGATCCAACGCCTGATCGGCCGCAGCCTACGCGCGGTGTTCGACCTGGCCTTGCTGGGCGAACGGACGCTGCATATCGACTGCGACGTGCTGCAGGCCGACGGCGGCACCCGCACCGCCGCCATCACGGGCGGTTTTGTCGCCGCGCACGACGCGGCGCGGTGGCTGCGCGAGCGCGGGATGATCGAAAACCTCCCGGTGCGCGACTACGTGGCCGCGGTTTCGGTTGGCATGTTTCGAGGCGTTGCGGTACTCGACCTCGACTACGTGGAGGACTCGGGGTGCGAGACCGACATGAACGTCGTGATGACGGGGCGTGGCGCCTACGTCGAAGTGCAGGGTACCGCCGAAGGCGAGCCGTTCGATGACACGCAGATGACTGCGATGATGAATCTCGCCCGCAAGGGCGTAGCCGAACTCGTGGCAGCCCAGAAGCATGCGCTCGCGCAGCAATGAGCAGCGCGGAGCGTATTTCGTGAGCGGGCGGATCGTCCTGGCGTCATCCAATACCGGCAAGCTGCGCGAATTCCGCGCACTGCTCGAACCGCTCGCTTTCACTGTCGTGCCGCAAGCCGAGCTCGGCGTGCAGGCGGTCGAAGAGCCGCATCTCACATTTGTCGAGAACGCGCTGATCAAGGCGCGTCACGCCGCGGCGCGCAGCGGGCTGCCCGCACTGGCGGACGACTCGGGTCTGTGCGTTGCCGCCCTCGGGGGTGCACCTGGAGTCCGCTCGGCCCGCTTTGCCGGGGATGCTGCCGATGCGGCGGCCAACAATGCGGAGCTGCTGCGCCGACTCGGCGACGTCAGCGATCGACGCGCGCATTTCACGTGCGTACTGGTCGCCGTTGCACAACCCGACGATCCTGAGCCGCTGATGGCTGACGCGCGCTGGCCCGGCGAGATCCTGCGGCAACCGCGCGGGTCGGGCGGTTTCGGGTACGACCCGCTGTTCTTCGTGCCCGAACGGGGATGCAGCGCTGCCGAGCTGTCGCCGGAAGAAAAAAACCGCATCAGCCACCGCGGCCGGGCGCTGGCCGAACTGGCCCGGCGCCTTGCCGCCTGGATCTAGTACGGGGGCAGGTGTGGGAATCATTCCGATCACGCCGGACGAGCACGCCGCGGCGACGGACGTTGCAATCTATTTGCGTCCCGGAACGCTGAGCCTGCCGTCGTTGCCGCCGCTCTCGCTGTACGTCCATTTCCCGTGGTGCGTGCGCAAGTGCCCGTATTGCGATTTCAATTCCCACGAGCCCATCGGCGGGACCGAGCGAATTCCGGAGGCGCGATACGTGGCCGCATTGCGGTCGGACATCGAGGCGGCGCTGCCGCTGATCTGGGGACGGCGCATCATCAGTGTCTTCATCGGTGGGGGCACGCCAAGCCTGCTTTCCGCGCACGCGGTCGACACGCTGCTGTCCGATCTGCGCGCGCTGTTGCCTCTCGAGGCCGACTGCGAGATCACGCTGGAAGCGAATCCGGGCACCGTCGAGGCCGGCCGTTTCGCGGCGTTCCGCGCGGCCGGTGTCAACCGGTTGTCAATCGGCGTTCAGTCGCTCGACGACGCGCAATTGAAGCGGCTAGGCCGGATCCACGACCGCGCGCAGGCGGTGCGCGCCATCGAAACCGCTCGACGCGAGTTCGACAACTTCAACCTCGACCTGATGTATGGACTGCCGGAGCAGTCGTTGCAGGACGCACAGCGCGACGTCGAAGCGGCGCTCGCCGCCGAGCCTCCGCACCTGTCGCTTTATCAGCTGACGCTCGAGCCGAACACGGTGTTCGCCAAACATCCTCCGCCGCTGCCAGACGACGACACGGTGGCGTCGATGCAGGAATGGATCGAAGACCGCACTGCCGCGGCGGGTTACCGCCATTACGAAGTCTCGGCCTATGCATGTCCTAGCCGCGAGTGCCGGCACAACGTCAATTACTGGGAGTTTGGCGACTACCTCGGCGTCGGCGCCGGCGCGCACTCGAAGATCTCGTTTCCCCACCGGATCGTGCGGCAGTCGCGGTTCCGCCAGCCGACCAGCTATCTGGAGCACGCGGCGCGCGGCGAGTTTGTGGCCGAGAGTGCCGAGGTCACCCGCGCCGACCTGCCGTTCGAGTTCATGCTGAACGCGATGCGGCTGACCGACGGAGTGCCGGCCCGCTGGTTCACCGAACGGACCGGTTTGGCGCCCGGTGCGATCGACGAAGGCCTGCGGCGGGCGCAAGCCAAGGATCTGTTGACAGTCGACCACGAGCGCTGGGTGCCTACGCCGCTGGGTCGCCGCTTCCTCAACGACCTGCAATCGATCTTTCTGGCACCTTCGCCACCGGCGCGCGGCTCGTAGCACCTATCTGGTGCGCTATAGCCCCTAGGTAGTGCAAAATGCACAGATTATGTGCCGTTAAGGCATTGTACGATTGCGCGAGCTAGGCATTTGACGGAAGTTAACTGTTTGTCGCACAAGGCTAGTGCAGTGCGCAGCGCGTCGGCCTGACATTTGGCATAGTTCCTGCGTTGCGCTGCACCAGTTCCCGCGCGAGTTCCAGTGCCTCGCGAAGAGACGTTTTCAACCACGAGTGATTGAGGAGAAAGAATGGCGACGGCCAAAGACGTCATGAAAATGATCACGGACAACGAGGCCTTGTTCGTCGATCTGCGCTTCACCGATACAAAGGGCAAGGAACAGCACGTGTCGGTGCCGTCCAAGGCGTTCGAGGAGGACAAGTTCGAGCACGGTCACGCGTTCGACGGCTCGTCGATCGGCGGGTGGAAGGGAATCGAAGCGTCGGACATGCTGCTGATGCCGGATCCGTCCTCGGCGCGCATGGATCCGTTCCGCGAGGAAAACACGCTGATCATCACCTGCGACGTGATCGAGCCGTCGACCGGCAAGGGCTACGACCGCGACCCGCGTTCGCTCGCCAAGCGCGCCGAGGCGTATCTGAAGTCGACCGGACTCGGCGATACCGCGTACTTCGGCCCGGAGCCCGAATTTTTCATCTTCGATTCGGTCACGTGGAGCGTCGACATGTCCGGCTCGTTCGTAAAGATCAAGTCGGAAGAGGCTCCCTGGTCGACCGGAATCGAGTACGAGGCAGGGAACCTCGCGCACCGGCCGCCGGTCAAGGGCGGCTACTTCCCGGTGCCGCCGACCGACTCGCTGCAGGACATCCGCTCGGAGATTTGCCTGCTGCTCGACCAGCAGGGTGTCGAGGTCGAGGTGCATCACCATGAAGTGGCCGCAGCCGGGCAGAACGAAATCGGCACCAAGTTCTCGACGCTGGTCAAGCGCGCCGACTGGATGCAGATCCTCAAGTACACGGTGTGGAACGTCGCGGCCAGCTATGGCAAAACGGCCACCTTCATGCCGAAGCCCATCGTCGGCGACAACGGTTCGGGTATGCACGTGCACCAGTCGGTGTGGAAGGACGGCACCAATCTTTTCGCCGGCAACGGCTACGCTGGCCTGTCGGACTTCGCGCTCTACTACATCGGCGGGATCATCAAGCACGCGAAGGCGCTGAACGCGATCACCAACCCGGGCACCAACTCGTACAAGCGCCTGGTGCCGGGCTTCGAGGCGCCGATCAATCTGGCGTATTCGGCGCGCAACCGTTCGGCGGCCTGTCGTATCCCGTATGTGTCGAACCCGAAGGGCCGCCGGGTCGAGGTTCGCTTCCCGGATCCGACCGCCAATCCATATCTGGCCTTTGCGGCGATGCTGATGGCGGGACTCGACGGCGTGCAGAACAAGATCCATCCGGGCGAGCCGATGGACAAGAACCTGTACGACCTCGAGCCGGAGGAGGCGGCCAAGGTTCCGCATCCGTGTGCGTCGCTCGACGAGGCGCTCGAGCACCTCGACCGCGATCGCGAGTTCCTGACGCGCGGCGGCGTGTTCGTCAACGACATGATCGACGCCTACATCGGGCTGAAGATGGAAGAGGTCACGCGCTTCCGCATGACCACGCATCCGGTGGAATTCGACATGTATTACGGGTCGTAAGGCGGCACAGCACTGGAGGAGAGGGCGGGCAACCGCCCCCGTTCGCTTGCGCCGATGACGACGGATGATGCACGGCCTCACTCGAATGCGGGAACTGATGGCGGAACCGAAGGGACTTGATCGCTTCCCGCGGCCGACGCTGCCGTACACTGCCGGCCGTTCAGTTCGCGGGAGGGACGCGAATGAAGCGATTCTTGCCATGTGCCGCCCTGGCGGTCAGCGTCGGTGCGCCGTGGGTGGCGCTGGCGCAGTCGTCGGACATCTACATGTGCGTCGACGATCAGGGCAACAAGTCGTTCCAGAACGTCGGTACCGCCAAGGGCTGCAAGCGTATGGATGTCGGTCCGGTGCTGTCGTTACCCGCTTCGCGCATGCCCGCGTCACGTGCTGCGGGGACGTCGGCGACGGAGGAGCGGGTTTCAGCCTCGCCGGCGGCGTTTCCGAAAGTCGACCGCGATACGCAGCGCACGCGCGACAGCGACCGCCGTCGCATCCTGGACGACGAGTTGAAGGCCGAGGAAGAGCGGCTCGCGCGTCTGCGGTCCGAGTACAACAACGGCGAGCCGGAGCGTCGCGGCGATGAGCGCAATTTCGCGCTCTACCAGGAGCGCATCCAGCGGCTGCGCGAGGACATCGCTCGCGTCGAGATCAACGTCGGCGCGCTGCGCCGCGAGATCGCGCTGCTCCGAACCCAGTAGTTTGCCGCGCGCGGGCGCCTGCCGCCCGCCGGTGCGCGCATGAACGTCGCCCTGCGCATGGCGCTGGCCGACGAGCCGCAGTACGCGGGCCTCGATCTGCTGTCGACTGCCGTCATCGTGCTCGATGACGCCGCCCGCATCATCCACGTGAACCAGTCGGCCGAACTGCTGCTCGGCATGTCACGCAAGAACCTTCTAGCCCAGTCCGTCGAGCGAGTGATTGGTGATGAACTGCAGATGCAGCAACTGGTCGCCGACGCACGCGCCAACGCGTTCGGCGAGCGCCGGCAAGTGCTCGAACTCAAACGCTCCGGCGGCGAGCCGGTTCCGGTGCGAGTCACTGCCACCGCGCAGTATGGTTCGAGCGCGCCGCTCGTCCTCGAAATTTCAGAGATCGAGCAGCAGCTGAAGGTCGACCGAGAGGAAAGGCAGCTCGGGCTGTCGGAGGCCAACCGCCAGTTGCTGCGCAATCTGGCGCACGAGATCAAGAATCCGCTGGGTGGCGTGCGCGGGGCAGCGCAACTGTTGGATGCGGAACTCGACGTGGCCGAGCAGCGCGAGTACACGCGGGTGATCATCGCCGAGGCCGATCGCCTGCAGGCACTGGTCGATCGCCTGCTTGCCCCGCACCGTGCCCAGCGGGAGATCGCGGACCTCAACATCCACGAGGTATGCGAACGCGTGCGGCGCGTGATGCTGGCGGAGTTTCCGCGCGGGCTGATCATCGAGCGGGATTACGACGCCAGCGTGCCGGATTTCCGCGGCGACCGCGAGCAACTGATCCAGGCTCTGCTGAACGTCGTGCGCAACGCCACCCAGGCGCTGGAATCACGCATCGACAACCGTGATGCAGTCATCACGCTGCGAACGCGAGTCGCACGTCAGGTGACGATCGCGCGGGCCAGGTATCGCTTGGCACTGGACTTGCATGTGATCGACAACGGGCCCGGCGTGCCGAGCGACATCCGTGATCGCATCTTCTTCCCGCTGGTCTCGGGACGCGAGGGCGGCACAGGATTGGGACTCACTCTGGCACAGATCTACATCCAGCAGCACGACGGCATCATCGAACTGGACAGCCGTCCCGGACGCACCGATTTCCGCATTCTCATTCCGCTGCCATGAGACCCATCTGGATCGTCGACGATGACCGCTCGATACGCTGGGTGCTCGAGAAGGCACTGGCGCGCGAGAACCTTCCGTGCAAGGCGTTCGGCCTCGCGCAGGAGGTGCTGACTGAGCTCGAGCACGACAGTCCGCAGGTGTTGATCTCGGACATCCGCATGCCGGGCATGAGTGGCATCGAGTTGTTGCGCGCGGTCAAGCGCAAGCATCCGGCGCTGCCGGTCATCGTGATGACGGCGTTCTCCGACCTGGAAAGTGCGGTGTCAGCGTTCCAGGGCGGCGCGTTCGAGTACCTGCCGAAGCCGTTCGACGTCGACAAGGCGGTCGAGCTGATCCGGCGTGCGGTCGACGAAAGCGTGCGCGAGGCGAGCGCCGACGAGGTACCCGGCGACGTTCCGGAGATCCTCGGGCAGGCGCCAGCGATGCAGGACGTGTTCCGCGCGATCGGACGCCTCAGCCAGTCGAATGTGACGGTGCTGCTGACCGGCGAATCGGGCAGCGGCAAGGAAGTCGTAGCACGTGCGTTGCATAAGCACAGCCCGCGCGCCGATGCGCCCTTTATCGCGCTCAACATGGCGGCTATCCCGCGGGACCTGCTGGAGAGCGAGCTGTTCGGTCACGAGCGCGGGGCGTTCACCGGCGCGCAGGCCATGCGGCGCGGAAGGTTCGAGCAAGCCGAAGGAGGGACGCTCTTCCTCGACGAGATCGGCGACATGCCGGCCGAACTACAGACCCGCCTGCTGCGGGTGCTGTCCGACGGTTTCTACTACCGCGTCGGCGGCCACCAGCCGATCAAGGCGGACGTTCGCGTCATCGCGGCGACACACCAGAACCTCGAGGAGCGCGTGCGCCAAGCTCTGTTCCGCGAGGATCTGTACCACCGCCTGAACGTGATCCGGCTGCGTCTGCCGGCGCTGCGCGAGCGCAGTGAGGACATTCCGCTGCTGGTGCGGCATTTCCTTGCCAAGAGCGCGCACGAACTCGGCGTCGAGCCGAAGCGGTTGTCGGACGAGGCGTCGCGCTTCATCAGCCAGATGCCATTCCCCGGCAACGTGCGGCAGCTCGAGAATCTCTGCCACTGGCTGACCGTGCTGGCGCCGGCACAGATCGTGAAGGTCGAGGATTTGCCGCTCGAGATGCGCCAGGAGGCCGCAGCCGCTCCGGTCGACAGCGACGAGGTCCGGCGGGAACCGACCGAGTCCGCGCCCGCGGCGCGACCGTCGACGGGGGGCGACTGGACCTCCTCGCTGGTCGCCGAAGTCGAACGTCGCCTGCATGCCGGCGTGCCGGACGTCATGGACACGTTGTCGCGCGACTTCGAAGCCGCTGTCATACGGACGGCGCTCAAGCACACCCACGGGCGCCGCATCGATGCGGCCAACCGGCTGGGTGTGGGTCGCAACACCATCACTCGCAAGATCCAGGACCTGCAGCTCGAGGACTGACGCCGTCTGTGTCCCGTTGGGGGATGCGCAAGCGGCGCCACCGGGAGTAGGCTGACGAGCCCAGTCGATGCGTGTGGGCCGGATATACCGCAATTCGTCCGGGCGGCCTGCGTTTCGTCGCGGCCGCCTGCACTTCGTCGCACTGGCGGCGACAACCTGGAGCGGTCGCGGATAATCCGCTCCCACGCGAATGACACGGCCCGCGGGTCACGAACCCGCGCACCGCTGGTGCGCCAACCCGGCGTACCGGCCGTTCCTGGGGGATGCAATGACCAAGCGGGTAAAAATCTTCTGGCTGGTAGGGATACTTACCGTTCTCATCGCTGGTGGCGGTGGTGCGGTGATCGCCTCGCGCCAATCAGCGGCCGATGCGGCCAAGAAGTCGGATCGGCCGGCTCTTGAGTTCGCCAAGACCGACGTCGTGACCCTCCGGCCAAAGCGTCTTTCGGTCGAACTTGCCGTGCCCGGCAGCGTGCAGGCCATGTCGCAGGCCACCGTGCGTTCGAAGCTGTCGGCTGAAGTCAAGCGCGTGCTGGTGCGCGAGGGCGATCGGGTCTCGGCCGGCCAGGTCGTTGCCGAATTCGACACGGCCCAGTTGCGAGCAATGCTGGCCGAGCGGACCGCTTCGTACGAGTTTGCCAAGGCGCAGCTCGCAAACACCGAGCGCACACGTCAGGTCAATGCGCAACTGGTCAAGCAGAACTTCATCTCTCAGAACGCGTTCGACACTGCCGATTCCGCGAACCAGGCGCAGCTGGCAGCCGTGCAGGCGTCACGCGCCCAGGTCGAACAGACGCAGATCCAGCTCAACGACTCGGTCGTGCGCGCGCCGATCGCTGGAATCGTTGCCAAGCGCCACGTCCAGCCAGGCGAGAAGCTCGCCTTCGATGCGCCACTGATGACGATCGTCGATCTGGCGCTGCTCGAAGTTCAGGCGCAGGTGCCGGTGTCCGACGTGACGCAGATCCGCAAGGGGATGGCCGCCCAAGTTGATATCGAGGGCATGAACGGGCGGCCGTTCGTTGGGCGTGTCGAACGCATCAATCCGAGTACCGAACCGGGCACGCGCACGGTGAACATCTATGTTTCGCTGCCGAATGAAGAGTCGCTGCTCAAGGCTGGCATGTTCGCACGCGTGGTGCTGACGACGATGCCTGAATCCGAGGTGCAGGCGCTGCCGATGTCGGCGCTGCGCAGCGAGGGACAGCAGAGCTACGTCTGGCTGATCGCCGATGGCAAACTCGTGCGCCGCAACGTCGCGACGGGGCGCAGTGACGAGCGCGCGCAGATGGTCGAGATCACGTCCGGACTTACCGCCGCCGACGTGGTTCTGGCGACCAAGTTCGACAATCTGAAGGACGGACTAGCTGCGAAAGTGGTCGGGCTGCCCGGCGAGTCGAAGGTCGCGGAGCGCGATGCCGTCGTCGGCAAGCCTGCTTCGTCCAATTGAGAAATCGGCAGGCGACCGCGCCCGGCCGGTACACCCGGCCTGCCCGAAAGGATAACGCCCGATGTGGATGACACGCGTTTCGATCACCCATCCGGTCTTCGCGACCATGGTGATGGTCGGCCTCACCGTTCTGGGACTGTTCTCCTATGCCCGCCTCGGGGTCGAACCGATGCCGGACGTCAGCCCGCCCGGGGTGCAGGTATGGGTGAACTATCCCGGCGCCTCACCCGAGCAAGTCGAAAACGACCTCGCCAAGCCGATCGAAAGTGCCGCAAATACCGTAGCCGGGGTCAAGCGGATCCTGTCGCGCTCGGAGGAGGGCCGCTCGCTGACGTGGGTCGAGTTTCGCTACGAAGTCGATATGGACCGGGCGATGCAGGAAGTGCGCGACAAGCTGGCACAGATCCGCGCGAACTTCCCGCGCGACGCCAAGGACCCCGTAGTTCAACGCGCTGGTGGAGAAAACGATCAACCGGTGGCCTCCTTCGCCCTGCTCGGCAAGGACAGAACCCCGCGCGAACTGACGCTGCTGGCTGAGCAGGTGGTGCAGAAGGGATTCGAACGCGTGAAAGGCGTCGGTCGCGTCGATCTCGGAGGTAACGTCACCCGGCAGGTCCAGGTGCGGGTGGACGCGGCCAAACTGACGGCGTTCGGTCTGTCGGTCGACCAGGTGGTGCAGGCACTGCGCACCGCCAACGTGTCGGTGCCGGTCGGCACCATCCACAACGACACGTCGGAATCGATCATCCGGGTCGACGGCAGGCTGCAGTCGCCCACGCAGTTCGAGCGCATCATCGTCGCCCGCAAAGGCGGCGTGCCGATTCTGCTGTCACAGGTGGCCACGGTCGTCGATGCGGAACGCGAACGCTCGTCGCTGTCGCGCGTCAACGGCCAGCAGGCGATCGGTCTGCAGGTCTTCAAGGCGCAGGACGCCAACATCGTCGAAGTCGGTCGCGAGCTCAAGTACGCGGCCGAGACGATCCGCAAGCAGCTCCCGCCGGGCATGGAACTCAAGTTCATGTGGGCGATGGCTGATTTCGTCGAGCAGTCGGTCGACAACGTCAAGGCAACGATCATCGAGGGCGCGCTGCTGACCGTCGTGATCGTGTTCCTGTTCCTCGGTTCGTGGCGCAGCACGGTGATCACCGGGCTCACGTTGCCGATCTCGGTGATTGCGACCTTCACGGTCCTCTACGCCTCCGGCTTCACTCTCAACTACATGACGCTGATGGCGCTGTCGCTATGCATCGGACTGCTGATCGACGACGCGATCGTCGTGCGCGAGAACATCGTGCGCCACATCCACATGGGCAAGGATCACTACACCGCGGCGCGCGAGGGCACCGACGAGATCGGCCTGGCCGTGCTCGCGACGACGCTGTCGATCGTTGCGGTGTTCGTGCCGATCGCGTTCATGGGCGGCATCGTCGGCAAGTTCTTCTATCCGTTCGGCATCACGGTCGCGGCGGCCGTGCTGCTTTCGCTGTTCGTCAGCTTCACACTCGACCCGATGCTTTCGGCGGTCTGGCGTGATCCGCCCGAGGGCGCGCGCGGACTTCCGGTCGTCGGGCGTGTGCTGCGCGGCTTCGAACACGTCATGGACCAGGTGCACGCCATTTACGACGGGCTGCTGCGCTGGGCGCTGGCCCATCGCAAGTCGACGTTGGCGATCGCCATCGCGAGCTTCTTGGTGAGTATTCCGATCGCCGGCATTGTCGGCACCGAGATGATGCCGGAGGCAGACCAGAGCTATACGTCGGTGCGGCTGACGATGCCGGTCGGCTCCAGCCTCGAGTACGCGAACGAGCGCGTCAAGCGGGTCGAGGATGCGCTGCGCGAATTCAAGGAGATCGATGCGATCGACACCGGCATCGGCATCGACGGCACGCGCAACACGGCCACGGTGAACCTCAAGCTGGTGCCGCGCAGCCAGCGCAACCGCTCGCAGCGCAAACTCGAGGAGGACATCCGCAAGCGCGTCGCTTCGATTCCCGGCGTGGAACTGAAGGTCGGCTGGAACATCCCGATCTACGTGGCCCTGCTGGGCAACAACGACGCCGAGATGTACCGGGTCATCTCCGACCTGAAGAGTAAGGTGCAGAACATTCGCGGCGTGACCGACATCGAGATCTCAGTCAAGGAAGGCACGCCGGCGCTGTCGGTCCGGCTCAAGCCTGAGCTGGCTGCCGAGTACGGCGTCACCTATGCGCAGCTCGGGACGACGCTGCGCGCGATGGTGGGCGGTGAGAACTCCGGGTACTGGCTGGCACCAGATGGACAGAACTACGAGGTCATCACGCAGCTGCCCCAGGCACATCGCACGGTGGTCGACGACATCGCCAACCTAAACATCTCGACCGGGCGTCAACTGGCGGACGGCTCGCCGGAAGTGATCGCGCTGCGGTCGATCGCGACGCTCGAGCGGACCTTCAACCCCGAGAACATCCGGCGACAGGACCTGCAGCGCCGGGTCGCTCTGTTCGCCAACGTACAGGGTCGGCCTTCCGGTGATGCGGGAAAAGAGGTGGAGGCGCTGGTAAAGACCTACGAACTGCCGGCTGGCCTCCGCTTCGACGTCGGCGGTCAGATCCGCGAACAGCAGGAAGTGAACGCCGCGATCATAGGCGCGCTGCTGATGGCGGTCATCTTCATCTATCTGGTGCTGGCGTCGCAGTTCGGCAGCTTCTTCCTTCCGGTCGCGATCATGGTGTCGCTGCCGCTGTCGATCGTGGGCGTGATGCTGGCGCTGCTGGTGACGAATACGACGCTGAACATCTTCTCGATGATCGGCATCGTGTTCCTGATGGGCCTCGTCACCAAGAACGCCATCCTGCTGGTCGACTTCGCCAATCGCGGCCAGCGAGACGGACTAGAGCGGCACGCCGCTCTGCTCGCGGCCGGCCAGGTGCGGCTGCGACCGATCCTGATGACGACCGCAGCGATGATCTTCGGCATGCTGCCGCTGGCGATCGGGTTGGGCGAAGGTGCCGAACAGCAGGCGCCGATGGGCCGCGCGATTATCGGTGGGGTCATCACCTCGACGCTGCTGACGCTGGTGGTTGTGCCGGTCATCTACACCTACATCGATGCGTTCGAGCAGCGGCTGAAGAAGCGCCGGCAGGGGGCCGCGGTACTGGCGCACCAGCCTGCCGACAAGGCATGAGTAGTTCACCCGAGACCGGGGATGCTGCCACCCAACGGGCCCGGCGGCGGCTGCGCGCGGAAAAGGGCTTCTACATCCACCTCGCCGTCTACGCATTGGTGAATGCCTTCCTGTTCCTCATCAACAGCCGCACCGGCTCGCCCTGGTGGTTTTTCTGGCCGGCGTTCGGATGGGGCCTAGGTCTCGCGATCCACGGTGTCGCCGTATTCGGCATGCACGGTGCCGCGCGCGACTGGGAGGAGCGGCGGTTGCGTGAGCTGATCGACGAAGAACGCGGCCGACGCTGAAGGCGAGCTGAAAACCGCATGGCGTCTGCCGCCCACTGCGGCTGCGCTACCCTCTGCGGATGGAGAGCCGCGTCTCGTTCCTGGCGCAGGATCCCGACGAGCGCATCGTTCGCTGGGGCTGGGTGTTCTGGATCGCCTGGCTCGCGGTCGGTGGCGCCTTGCTGCTCGGCGACTATCGAAGCGGCGTTGTCGGACTCGGGGCCGTACTTGCAGCCCCGTTCTGGGCTCTGTGGTTGCTGTGGCTCGTCTACCGGATTACGCGGGCCGGTGTGCGCAGTCTGCGACGCCTGAACGTCGACGACGGCCTGCACTACGAATTCGACGGGCACCCGATCCGTATCGAGTTCGACGGTGATGCGATCCGGTTCGAGGCGACTGATGTTTTCGAGGCGCTCGGCACCGAGCGCGATGCTCGCAATCCGGAACGGGTGCGGCAAATCGCGGGCCGCGATGGCCTGGCGCCATCGCCCACTTCAGGGCAGCTCTGTTTTTCCGAGAAAGGGCTCGCCGCGTGGCTCGACCGCCGCACGGGTCGTGCCGCGACCCAGTTCACTCGCTGGGTCGAGCTCCAGGTCATCGCCCCCTATCGCCGTCGGCGGGAACTCCAAGGGGCTGCCGAGGACGGCCGCTGAGCCGTTTCAGGCCGACCGGTTAGTTGGCGGGATAATGAGATGCTGTCCGGGGAAGGTGTCATGAGTGCTGTAGCCCGCGTCTTTTCGCAGCACCGCATTGCGGTGTCGCGCGTCTTTGGATTTGGTTTCCTGGCGGCGGTATTGCTGACGGGCAGCCGCTGGCAGGGAACGCTCGCGGCCGATCTGATGTTCCTGGCGGGACTGATGCTGGCGGCTGCCGGTATGGTCGGGCGCATCTGGTGCCTCGTGTATTCGAGCGGATACAAGAGTTCGCAACTTGTGACTGCCGGCCCGTATGTGGTCTCGCGCAACCCGCTTTACTTCTTTTCCTTCGTCGGGCTGGTTGGCATCGGCCTGTCGACTGCCACGCTGACGTTGACGGCGCTGGTCGTGCTGTTCTTCTGGTCCGTATATCCGGCCGTGATCGACGGCGAAGAGGAGTTTTTGCGGACCAAGTTCGGCGCGCAGTACGCCGCCTACTGCGAGCGCACGCCGAGGTTTTTTCCGCGCTGGAAACTGTTCAGCGAACCCGATACCTACGAAGTGCGCCCCAAGACGCTACGGCAGTCGCTGGGCGGCGTGCTGTGGTTCATCGGGCTGCCCGCACTGATCCACCTCCTGATGGAAATGCGCGAAGCGGGGCTGATCGGCTGGCTCGCTTTGCTGCCCTGACAGAGAACATTCAGAGCTCCAACGTGGCGATCACCGGCGCGTGGTCACTGGGCTGTTCGCGCCGCCGCGGTTCGATATCGATCGTGCATGCCGTGCAGCGCGGCGCCAGTGCCGGGGAAAGCAGGATGTGATCGATGCGCAGTCCCATTTTTCGGCGAAACGCGAGCATCCTGTAATCCCACCATGTGTAGCTGCGATCCGGCTGGTCGAACAGGCGAAAGCTGTCGACCAGGCCGAGCCGGATCAGTCCGCCGAACGCCTCGCGCTCCGGCTGTGAAAAGAGCACCTGCCCGGCCCAGGCGACCGGATCGTGGACGTCGCGGTCCTCGGGAGCGACGTTGAAGTCTCCGGCCAGCGCGAGCTGCGGATAGCGCACCAGTTCCTCGCACAGCCAGCGGTTGAGCGCCGCGATCCAGCGCAGCTTGTATTCGTACTTTTCGCTGCCGACGGCCTGGCCGTTAGGAAAGTAGGCGCAGACCACGCGGATGGGCCCGCAGGTCGCTGCGATCACCCGTTTCTGCGCATCCTCGAAGGCGGGCAGCGCGGTGATCACGTCGACCGGAGGCGGCAGCGTGTCCGCGCCGCGTCAGGATGGCCACCCCGTTGTAGGTCCTCTGTCCGGCGAAGACCGAGGCATAGCCTGCGTCCGCCAGCGCGGCCGCGGGAAACTGCTCGTCGATCAGCTTGGTTTCCTGCAGGCAGACGATGTCGGCGCGATGAGTCGACAGCCAGTCGAGCAGGTGAGCGAGACGAACCTTGAGCGAATTGACGTTCCAGGTCGCGAGCCGAAGATTCATCCCGCTATTTTGCCGCGGGCGGCGGAGCGGTGGCCTTCTGCGTCAACGGACGTGCGGGTTCCTGCTTGAAGCTGGACGGCAGCATCGATTTCTGCGGATAACCGGTTGCATCGAGCGCGTTGTTCCAGTCATCGGGATTGAAGGCCAGCAGAGGCTGCACGCCCAGAGTGACCACCGGGACGCCCTCGGCATTCGTCAGACGCTTGAACTCCATCGCATCGTCGCCGGACTCGATCGTGCGCTCCGCGAACGGCACGCCGCGTTTGTTCAGGAAGTCACGCGCCGTGACGCACGGCGGGCAGTTCTTCGCCGTGAACAGCATCACCGGAAAGTTCGAAGCCGCGCGGCGTACCTGGTAGGGCAGCATCGATTTGGTCTGCTCGCCGATTTGCAGCAGGTCGATCTTCAGCAGGTTCTGCGCATCCGACGGCGGTCGATCGCCGTAGTTGATCTGGCCGCGAAAGTCGCTCCAGCGCCACAGCACGTTGGGCGAACCGGATGTCGGCGTTTCGTTGAGCGCTGCAACCTGCGCCTGCAGCGCGAGGATGACGATACCGGCGGAGAGTGTTGTGAGGAACATGGCGACAGTCGGTGAAAGAGGTTGGATCTGTGTCAGCGGGCGACCGCGGGGCCGATGCGATTGGCCGGACCGTTCGCGCGGGAAACCAGCGGCTGCGGCGGCTCAGCCGCATAGTTGGGCGGTAGGCGGGACTCGGAGGGGTAACTGGCAGCATCCAGCGCAGCTGCCCAATCGGCTGGCTGAAAGCCGGCAAGACGCTCGCGGCCGAGCGTCAGCACCGGAACCTTGGCGATGCCGGTGACACGTCTGAGTTCGTCGAGATCGTCGGGCGAATCGATCGTTCGCTCCGCAAACGGCACGCCACGCTGCCTGAGAAAGGCGCGCCCGTTGTCGCACGGAACACATCCGGAGCTGACATACAGCACGGCTGGATACTGTGAACTGGCACGCCGCAGTTCGAACGGCAACGCGGTGCCGGGATCGTTCACAGTCGCGGTCGTGCGCGAATCGACGCGCTTCAGGTCGAGCGCATCCGATGGCGGCATGTCGCCGTAATTGATCTGACCGCTCGGATCCCGCCAGCGGTACTGCGCATCCGCGACGCCCGCAACGGCAAGCATCGCCAGTGCAATGGCCCAGCGCGCTTTCATCGTGATGCCTTCGACTCTTTCAGAGGGCCTCTCAGTTGAACATGCCGTGGTGCCGCAGCAGCGCATCGATGGTCGGCTTGCGCCCCCGGAACGCGACGAACGACTGCATGGCGGGGCGGCTACCGCCGACGGCCAGGATTTCATCGCGAAACCGCTGTCCGATGGCTGGGTTCAGTACGCCTTCCTGTTCGAACGCCGAGTACGCATCGGCCGACAGCACCTCGGCCCATTTGTAGCTGTAATAGCCTGCCGCGTAGCTGCCGGCGAAGATGTGCGAGAAAGAGTGCGGAAACCGGTTGTATTCGGGCGGCATCAGCACCGCGACCTCCCGCCGGACCTCGTCCAGCAGGCGCAGCAGCCGCGTCACGTCCTCGGGTGCGGGCTCGGCGTGCAGCCGCATGTCGAACAGCGCAAATTCCAGCTGCCGCATCGTGTAGTAGCCGCTCTGGAAGTTGCGCGCCGCGATCATGCGGTCGTAGAGCAACCGCGGGAGCGTTTCGCCGGTCTCCGCGTGGGACGTCAGCAACTGGAGGACCTCCCATTCCCAGGCGAAGTTCTCCATGAACTGGCTGGGCAGTTCGACCGCGTCCCACTCGACGCCGTGGATTCCGGCAACGGCAGATTCGTCGATCTGCGTCAGCATGTGGTGCAAGCCATGGCCGAACTCGTGGAACAGCGTCAGCACTTCGTCGTGCCGGAATGTGGCCGGCCTTCCGGCCACCGGCGGCGAGAAATTGCAGGTCAGGTACGACACGGGCGTGGCCAGGGTGTTGCGTCGGCCGCGCCGACTGCGCGCATCGGCGTGCCACGCGCCGCTCTGTTTGCTCGCACGCGCGAACAAGTCGAGGTAGAACTGTCCGATCGTTTCGCCGCGGGACCTTTCGATGCGGAAAAAGCGTACGTCCGGATGCCAGGTGGGAACCGACTCCTCGCGAATTGATACGCCGAACAGGGTCTCGATCACCTTAAACAGGCCGGCCAGCACGCGAGTTTCGGTGAAATAGAGCTTCAGCGTCTGTTCGGAATAGGAATAGCGCGCCTCGCGCAGCTTTTCGCTCGCGTACGTCAAATCCCACGGCGCGAGTTCCGGAATGCCAAGGTTGCCTGCGGCATAGTCCTGCAGCTCCTCGAGGTCGCGTGTGGCGTAGGGACGTGCCCGCGCGCCGAGGTCGTGCAGGAACTGCAGGACCTCGGCCGGCGCTGCGGCCATCTTGGACACCAGCGATACGTCGGCATAGCTGCGGTATCCCAGCAGCCGTGCATGCTCCTGCCGCAGCGCAAGGAGTTCGACGATCAGCGAGCCGTTGTCCCAGTCCGGATTGCCGAACTCCGACGCACGTGTGACGTAGGCGCGGTACAGCCGCTCGCGCAGCGCCCGGTCATCGGCATAGTCGAGAACGGCCGAATAGCTCGGGTATTGCAGAGTGATCTTGTAGCCCGCGCGCCCTTCGGCGGCCGCCGCGTCGCGGAACATCTGCAGTGAATCGTCCGGCACACCGGCCAGCGCTGCGCGGTCTTCGATGTGCAGTGCGAACGCATTGGTCGCGTCGAGCACGTTCTCGGCAAAACGAGTGGCAACTCTTGACTGGCGTTCGCGCACCGCCTTGAAGCGGGCCTTGTGGGCCGGCGGCAGTTCTGCGCCGCCCAGCCGGAAATCGCGCAGTTCGTTCTCCACCAGTCGCTTGCGCGCCGCTGGCCACTGCGGAAAGTCCTCGATAGCCGCCAGCGCCTTGAAGCGCGCGTACAGCGTTTCGTTCTGCGCCAACTCGGTCCAGAACGCGGTGATGCGGGGCAGGTTGTGGTTGAACTGCGCGCGCCAGTCTGGCGTGTCGGCCACTGCGTTGACATGCGCGACCGCGCTCCAAGCGCGCGCGAGGCGATCGGTCGCCTCGTCGAGAGGCTCGACCACCGTCGACCAGGTGGCGACGGTGTCCGGCCGCGTCACGCTCGCGACCGCTGCACGCGCGTCAGCGAGCAGGGCGTCCACGGCCGGTGTGACGTACTCGGGGCGAATCTGATCGAAACGGGTCAGGCCGTTGAACTCGAGGAGGGGATTGGCATCAGGCATCGGAAGGGTCCCGCAGGGCGCCGGCGCCCGGATCAAGCGGCGAGTCTGGCGCGGCGTTCCGCTGCTTCGACGGTGTTGACCAGCAGCATGGTGATCGTCATCGGACCGACGCCGCCGGGCACCGGCGAGATCCAGCCCGCCACCTCGCGCACGGCGGCGAAGTCGACATCGCCGGCGAGCTTGCCTTCGGGTGTTCGGTTGGTGCCGACATCGATGACGACTGCGCCAGGCTTGACCATGTCGGCAGTCACGAGGTTGCGGCGGCCTACTGCGGCCACCAGGATGTCGGCCGTGCGCGTGATCGCAGCAAGGTCGCGCGTCTTGCTGTGGGCGATCGTGACGGTCGCGTCGGCGGCCAGCAGTAGCATGGCCATCGGCTTGCCGACCATGTTCGAGCGGCCGAGTACAACCGCGTGCGAGCCGCGGATCACCGTGCCGGCGTGCTCGAGCATCTTCATGACGCCATAGGGCGTGCATGAACGGAAATGCGGCACTCCCATCAGCGTGAGGCCGGCGTTCATCGCATGCAGGCCGTCGACATCCTTGTCGAAGGCAATCGCCTCGACGATGCGCTGCGCGTCGATGTGCGCAGGCAACGGCATCTGGACCAGGATGCCGTGTATCGCAGGATCGGCGTTGAGCGCTGCGATGCGCTCCAGCAGCGCTGCCTGTGAGGTCGAGGCCGGCAACCGATCCGCGAACGAGCGGATACCGACGTCTTCGCACGCCTGCACCTTGTTGCGCACATACACTGCCGACGCCGGTTCGTCGCCGACCAACACGACCGCGAGCCCGGGCAGCTGGCCGGCTTCCGCCGCCCGCCTGATGCGCGGAATCAGGCCGGCGCGCAACTCGGCGGCCAGCGCCTTGCCATCGATGATTCGGGCGGTCATGCGTCGGTCGGTGTCAGCAGGGCCGCGCAGTTTACCGGCGCTAAGGACGCAACACGCCTCCGACCATCACGGTGCGCATCAGATCGGCCACCGTGTTGGCGTTGAGCTTGTCCATGATGTTGGCGCGATGCGCTTCGACGGTCTTGATCGAGATGCCGAGATCGTCCGCGATCTGCTTGTTGAGCCGGCCGGCGATGATGCGCTCGAGCACCTGTTGTTCGCGCGCAGTCAGCTTCGCGATCAGCGACTCGCTGAGCCGGCGGCGCTCCGCGTCCGCTGCCTTCACTCGCGCTTCGGTGAGCATGCGATCGACCAGCGACTTCAGCGCGTCATGATCGAACGGCTTCTCGATGAAGTCGACCGCGCCCTTTTTCATCGTCGAAACCGCCATCGGGACATCGCCGTGGCCGGTGATGAAGATGATGGGATAGGGCACGTTGCGCGCAATCAACTCGTCCTGCAGTTCGAGGCCACTCATCCCGGGCATGCGCACATCGATGATCGCGACCGCGATGGCGGCCGGGTCGTGCCCGGCCAGGAAGCGTTCGGCACTTTCGAAGCCGATCACGCGGTAGTGATTGGCCTCCAGCAGCCATTGCAGGGAGTCGCGCACCGCGTCGTCGTCATCGACGACGTAGACAACGCCCAGGGCTTCGCCGGTCTCGTTCACGTCCCCACCTCTTTGGAGAGCCGCGCATTCTCGGCGGTCGCGGGTTCGACGGCAAGCGGCAGCGTGAAGCGGAAGATCGATCCGCCAGCGGGATTGGGTTCGACTTGCAGGCGTCCCTGATGAAACTCGACGATTGATCGGCAAATGTTGAGTCCCATGCCCATGCCGTCGGCCTTAGTGCTGAAAAACGGCTGGAACACGCTTGCGGCATGATCGGACGGAACTCCGCAGCCGCGGTCGATCACCGAGAACTCCGCCATGTCGTCGACTCGGCGGATGACGAGGTCGATTTGACGCACGGTTGCCAGGTCCATCGCATCGATGGCGTTCTTCAGCAGGTTCAGCAGCAGCTGCTCGACCAGAATCGGATCGACGTCGAGCGGCGGCAGGCCTTTCGTCATGTCGACGTGGATGGAAATCGCTTTCTTGGCGGCCTCGATTTCGGCGAAACCGATGGCATCCTCGACCACGCGCGCCACGGGCGTCGGACGCCGGCGTGGATCGGCTCGCTTCACGAATTCGCGAATGCGCCGGATGATGTTACCGGCGCGCTGTGCCTGGGTCGCGGTTTTCTCGAGGGCGGGCAGCAGTTCGGCCGCTGAGACGGTGCCGTCGCGTACGCGTGAAGCGGCTCCCAGGCTGTAGTTGTTGATCGCGGTCAGCGGCTGGTTGAGTTCGTGTGCGAGCGACGAGGCCATCTCGCCCATCGTCATCAGTCGCGAGGTCAGCTGGATCTTTTCCTGTTGCTGGCGGACGATCTCCTCAGTCGCTTTTCGCTCGCTGACGTCGCTGGCAATTTGCAGCCAGACGTCGCGGCCGTCGACCCAGCGTACGTCGCGCGCGCGCACGTCGAACCAGCGCTCAAGCTGTGCGTCGTAGACCTCGCGGGATGCTGCCGCGCTGTGCGCAGACAGCGCACGCTGCAGGCGCAGGTGGCCGCGCGCATCGGCCCCGTAAAGGTCGCGGTAGCCGCGGTTGGCAAACAGCAGCTCGTCGATGCCGCCGGGTCCCGCAGGTGCCACTACCGAGACCGCTTCTTCGAGCGATTGCAGTACCGTGGTGAAGCGCTCGTGCGCCATTTGCAGCTGGGCGCTGATGCGCTTGGGCTCGGTGATGTCGGCCATCGCCGACATCCAGCCGAGCTGGACGCCGTCGTCAGACAGCAGCGGCGAGACGTACAGCCGTGCATCGAATACGCTCTCGTCGCGCCGCTGCACCTTCAGCTCGAAGCCGCTGGCCGGAGCCGCACCGGCCAGCATGGCATCGAACGTTGCGCGATGCTCAATCAGCCGGTCCGGCGGCCAGTAGGGAAACGGAGCGCCGCGGCCCACCAGTTCGCTCTCGCTCCACCCCGTCATCTGGCAGAAGGCCGCGTTGACGTGGCGCAGGATGCCGTGCCGGTCGAACACCGCGAGGCCGGTGGCAAGCGAATCCTCCATCGCACGCCGGAACGCCGTCTCGGCGAGCAGCGCTCGCTCGACTCGGGCCTGCTTGGCGTCGCGCCGTAGCAGCACCACCAGCATCGCCATGACCGCCAGCGTCAGGCCGAGCACGAGCCAGGCCAGCGCGTTGCCCAGCAGCGGAGAACGCACATGAAAGGCCGACGTCTGCAGCAAGGCGCCGTCGGGCAGCAGGTAGATCGGCACCTCGTACACGATGGCATCTGCCGGAGCCGTGCTGGCGGTTGTTGAGGCGAGAGCTTCGCCTGCATTGTTCAGCAGGCTGACGCGATAACGGTGCGCCACCTCCGGAGCGACCGTTCGGCGCAGCAACTCAGGCAGCGAGACGCGCGCGACCACAGCACCGCGGTAACGATCGTCCAAGAAAATCGGAGCGACCAGGTCGGTGAACGGACCGCCGTTGTCGGGTCCGGCCGAACCTGAAGGATCGTCGTAAACGGCCGAGAAGAACAACGAGTGCGCGACCCGCGCGTTGGCGATCGCTGCCAGCACGCGCTCCGAGGTCAGTTCTGTGTTGGGGCCGCGCACGGCCTCGCCCAGTGGGCCGAGAGAAGCCGCGGACCAGCGTACGCGCGCGGCTGCATTGATCACTGCCACGTGCACGACCTCCGGTTTCACCGCCATCACCTCTTGTGCGGCTGGCCGGAAGCGTCCTTCGGTGAGATCCCGGCTGGCCGCATCGCGCGCCAGCGTATTGACGGCTTCACTGATCGCCTGCAGGCGCAGCGACATCGATTGGGCGAGCGAATCGGCGTCCCGGTAGAGCGCGTCCCGTTGCAGCGCGCGGTCCTCGGTGACCAGCAGGTACGCAACACCGGCGACCATCGCTGTCAGCAGCAGGATCGCCAGCAGCGGAACGTAGCGTGTGAAGTCGACGCGGCGCGATCGCTCGCGCGCCATCTGGTCAAAAGAGAGCTGAACCGCGTCCGGCGCGGCAGCAGACTGCGAAGGTGCGGCGGTGGAATCCAACGGCGCTGGGGGCCGATGCCAAGTGCGGTTGGCACGCATATTATCGGGAGCCTGCGACGCCAACCTTCCCAGAATGTCGTCGCACTAATTGATTCCGCATTGAGAAATTGAATGTCGTAATTTGAAAGATACGGCAGACGCTGTTATCTTCGCCCCATTAAAAGAATGCCGCGCCGACGCCGCGCGGCGCGAGGCCAGGCTACATCGACCAGGAGACACCGATGTCCGCGATACCGCAAGCCGCCAACGATCCCGATGTGCTCGAAACCCAGGAATGGATCGAGGCGCTCGAAACGGTGCTGGAGCGTGAGGGCGCCGAACGAGCGCACTTTCTTCTCGAAGCGCTGATCGACAAGGCGCGCCGTTCCGGCGCGCATATCCCATATTCGGCGAACACTGCCTACATCAACACGATTCCGCCGCACCTCGAGGAGCACTCGCCGGGCGATCCGGTACTCGAGGAGCGCATCCGATCCTACGTGCGCTGGAATGCAATGGCGATGGTCGTGCGGGCCAACCGCGGCGAGGGCGACCTCGGCGGGCATATCGCCAGTTATGCCTCGGTCAACACGCTGATGGAAATCGGTTTCAACCACTTCTGGCGAGCGCCGACGGCCGATTTCGGCGGCGACCTGATTTACTTCCAGGGCCACTCGGCGCCGGGAGTCTATGCACGCGCATATCTCGAGGGCCGCCTGACCGAACAGCAGCTCGACAACTTCCGCCGTGATGTCGACGGCAAGGGCGTCACTTCGTATCCGCACCCGAAGCTGATGCCGGAGTTTTGGCAGTTCCCGACGGTCTCGATGGGTCTGGGTCCGATCCAGGCCATCTACCAGGCGCGTTTCCTCAAGTACCTGCACGCACGCGGCATCGCGAACACCGAGGGTCGGAAGGTGTGGGTGTTCTGCGGCGACGGCGAGATGGACGAGCCCGAGTCGCTCGGCGCGATCGGACTGGCGTCGCGCGAAAAGCTCGACAACCTGATCTTCGTCGTCAACTGCAATCTGCAGCGGCTCGACGGCCCGGTACGCGGAAACGGCAAGATCATCCAGGAGCTTGAAGGCGGATTCCGTGGCGCAGGCTGGAACGTCATCAAGCTGATCTGGGGTTCGTACTGGGATCCGCTGCTCGCACGCGACCACGAAGGCCGCCTGCTGCGAGTGATGGAAGAAACGGTCGACGGCGAATACCAGAACTTCAAGGCCAACGATGGTTCCTTCGTGCGCAAGAACTTCTTCGGCAAGGACCCGAAACTGCTCGAGATGGTTTCGCGCATGACCGACGACGACATCTGGCGCCTGAACCGCGGCGGCCACGATCCGCACAAGATCTATGCCACTTACGCGGCGGCGATGAAGACCATTGGCCAGCCGACTGTGATCCTCGCCAAGACGGTCAAGGGCTACGGCATGGGCAAGGTCGGCGAGGGCAAGAACCCGACGCACCAGCTGAAGAAGCTCGATACCACCGCGATCCGCGAGTTCCGTGACCGCTTCGCGATTCCGGTCACGGACGAGAAGCTCGAGGAGGTGCCTTACTACAAGCCGGGCGAAGAATCGGCCGAGATGAAGTATCTGCACGAGCGGCGGCGCGAGCTTGGCGGCGCACTGCCACAGCGGCGTCGCAGCGCAGACGAGAAGATCGCAGCGCCTGCGCTCGATGCATTTGCGGCGGTGCTCGAACCGACCGCCGAAGGACGCGAGATTTCGACGACGCAGGCTTTCGTGCGCTGCCTGACGCAGCTGGTGCGTGATAAAGCGGTCGGCCCGCGAGTCGTGCCGATCATTCCTGACGAAGCGCGCACGTTCGGCATGGAAGGCATGTTCCGCCAGCTCGGCATCTATTCTTCGCAGGGGCAGCTGTACGAGCCGGTTGACCGCGACCAGGTCATGTACTACCGCGAGGACAAGCAGGGGCAGATCCTCGAGGAGGGCATCAACGAAGCGGGCGCGATGAGTTCGTGGATCGCCGCGGCGACGTCGTACTCGACCAACAACCGCATCATGGTGCCGTTTTACATCTTCTATTCGATGTTCGGCTTCCAGCGCGTCGGCGACCTGGCGTGGGCCGCCGGCGACATGCAGGCGCGCGGCTTCCTGCTCGGCGCCACCTCCGGGCGCACCACGCTGAACGGCGAGGGACTGCAGCACCAGGACGGTCATTCGCACCTGATGAGCGCGACCATTCCGAACTGCATCAGCTACGACCCGACCTACGCGCACGAACTCGCGGTGATCTTCCAACACGGTTTGAAGCGGATGGTGGAGAACCAGGAGAACGTCTGGTACTACATCACGGTGATGAACGAGAACTACCCGCATCCGGGCCTGAAGAAGGGTCAGGAGGAGGGCATCCTGCGCGGCATGTACCTGCTGCGCGAAGGGCCGGCCGGAAGCGGCATGGGCAAGTCGATCCCGCGCGTGCAGCTGCTGGGCAGCGGCACCATCCTGCGTGAGGCGGTCGCGGCGGCCGAGATGCTGGAGAAGGACTGGGGTGTGGCGGGCGACGTCTGGAGCGTCACGAGTTTCACGGAATTGCGCCGCGACGGCATCGACGTCGAGCGCTGGAACCTGCTGCATCCCGGCGAGAAGGCGCGCAAGCCCTATGTCACCCAGCAGCTCGAACGCACTGCCGGACCGATCATCGCAACCACCGACTACGTGCGGCTCTACTCCGACCAGATCCGTCCGTACATTCCGCGCGGCCGTGACTACCGTGTCCTGGGCACCGATGGATTCGGCCGCTCCGATACGCGATCGAAGCTGCGTGAGTTCTTCGAGGTCGACCGTCGCTACGTCGTGTTGTCGGCCCTGCGCGCGCTGTCCGACGAAGGCGTCCTGCCGGTCGCCAAGGCGACCGAAGCGATCAAGAAATACGGCATCGAAGCGGACAGGCGCAACCCCGCGACGGTCTAGCCGCGGCCTGCTGCTAGCCCGGGTGGGCACCGCTGCGATCCGACGCGACGGGCCCGCGCGAGCCGCAGCGCGACGACAACAGCAACGAAAGGGCCGCCACCATGGGCCAACTCGTGGAAGTGCAGGTTCCCGACATCGGTGACTTCAAGGACGTCGAGGTCATCGAGGTGCTCGTGAAAGCCGGCGACACGGTGTCGAAGGAACAGTCACTGATCACCGTCGAGAGCGACAAGGCTTCGATGGAAATCCCGTCGTCGGCCGCCGGTGTCGTCAAGGAACTCCGTGTCAAGCTCGGCGACAAGGTCTCGCAAGGCAGTTCGCTCGCCGTTGTCGAATCGGCCGATGGCAAGGCGGCTCCCGCTCGAGCGCCGGCTCCGGCGAAACCTGCCGCTTCCGCGCCTCCCCCGCCAGCGCCCGCTCCGCCGTCCGCCAAGGCGACTACACCGGCAGCCGCGGCTTCACCCGCGGCGACGATCGAGGTGGTCGTGCCCGACATCGGTGACTTCAAGGAAGTCGAGGTGATCGAGGTGCTGGTCAAGCCCGGCGACACGGTGGCTGCGGAACAATCGCTGATCACGGTGGAGAGCGACAAGGCTTCGATGGAGATCCCGTCGTCGGCCGCCGGAATCATCAAGGAACTGCGCGTCAAGCTCGGCGACAAGGTCTCGCAGGGCAGTCCGATTGCGTTGCTCACCGGGTCCGGCGCCGCCGTAGCGGCCGCGCCTGCGCCGGCGGCCGCTGTTGCACCGTCGGCGGAGCCGCCCACTGCCGAGCCGGAGCCGCCGAAGTCGACCGCGTTTGCTACCGAGATGGGCGCGCGGCCGCAGCCGATCGACCTCGGTCCTGCGCCCGGTGCAAAACCGCATGCATCGCCGTCGGTGCGCAAGTTCGCGCGCGAACTGGGAGTCGACCTGACGCATGTGCGCGGCAGCGGGCCGAAAGGGCGCATCACGACGGACGACGTGCGCGATCATGTCAAAGGCGTGATGTCCGGCGGTGTGCGTCCGGCCGCTGCAGCGCCCTCTGCGGCGGGCGCCGGCCTCGGGCTCAATCTGCCCGCGTGGCCCGTCGTCGACTTCGCCAAGTTCGGTCCGATCGAGCGGGTCGAAATGTCGCGCATCCGCCGAATCTCGGGGCCGGCGCTGGCCCGCAACTGGGTGACGATCCCGCACGTCACCAACAACGAGGACGCCGACATCACCGACCTCGAGGCCTTCCGCGTGCAACTCAACAAGGAAAATGAGAAGGCCGGCGTGAAGCTGACGATGCTCGCGTTCCTGATCAAAGCCTGCGTAGCGGTGCTGAAGAAATTCCCCGATTTCAACAGTTCGATCGACCCGGACGGCGGCGCGATCATCCGCAAGAATTACTGGCATATCGGGTTCGCGGCCGACACGCCGCAAGGCCTGGTGGTGCCGGTCGTGAAGGATGCGGACAAGAAGGGCGTGTTCGAGATCGCGCAGGAGACATCGGCGTTGGCAGCCAAGGCGCGCGACGGCAAGCTCTCTCCGTCCGACATGCAAGGTGGGACGTTCTCGATCTCCTCACTCGGCGGCATCGGCGGCACGTCGTTCACGCCGATCATCAACGCACCCGAGGTGGCGATACTCGGCGTGTGCCGGTCGTCGATGAAACCGGTGTGGGACGGCAAGCAGTTCGTGCCGCGCCTGATCCTGCCGATGTCACTTTCGTGGGATCACCGTGTCGTCGACGGCGCCGGCGCGGCTCGTTTCAACGCCATGCTGGCGCAGATCCTTGCGGACTTCCGCCGCGTGCTGCTTTAAGCGGGCGATGCCGATCAGGTCCGGGCGCACTCGGCTATGACCACCATCGTTGTCGCCAAGAAGAACGGCGAGATCGCGATCGCCTCCGATGCCCTGGTGACATTCGGTGAGACGCGGCTCCCGCACGGCTACGAGACGAATGAGAAGATTTTCAAGGTGCGCGACTCGTACGTCGGGCTCGCCGGCAGCACGGCGCACTACGCCGTGCTGGCGATGGCACTCGACCATCTCGGCGAGGAGTGTCTGCTGGGCAGTCGGCGCGAGATCTTCAACACTTTCCAGCGCCTGCATCCGGTGCTGAAGGAGCGCTTCTTCCTCAATCCGAAGGAAGATGACGGCGACCCGTATGAGTCGTCGCAGATCACCGCGCTGATCGCCAACGCCAGCGGTATCTATGGCGTCTATTCGTACCGCGAGGTCTTCAGCTTCGACCGTTTCTGGGGAATCGGCTCCGGGCGCAACTTTGCGCTGGGAGCGATGTACGCAGCCTACGAGCGTACTGCGTCGGCTCGGAAGATCGCCGAACTCGGCGTCAAGGCCGGCGCGGAATTCGATAAGAGTTCGTCGCTGCCGGCCCGCGTATTCACTATCGCGGCCGCGGGCGGTGCCGAGGAAGCGTGAGACCGCCGCACGATCGCCTGCGCGTGCACGATGCCCCTCGTCGGGGGGCCGCGCGCCGCATCATGGAGCCCGCCAAATGAGCCAGTTGATCGACGTTGCGGTACCCGACATCGGCGACTTCAAGGACGTCGAGGTCATCGAACTGCTGGTCAAGCCCGGCGACACCGTCAGCAAGGAACAATCGCTGGTCACCGTCGAAAGCGACAAAGCCTCGATGGAAATTCCGTCGTCGGCGGCCGGAGTAGTCAAGGAAGTGCGGGTCAAGCTCGGCGACAAGGTGTCCCAGGGCTCGCTGCTGGTCCGGCTCGAATCAACCGCCGGTGCCACCGCGCCCGCGCCGCCCCCGTCGCCGACCGCCGCCCCCGTGGCGCCGCCAACCGCCGCCGCGGCGAAGACTGCCGCTGCAGCGCGCAAGGCAGGTAACGGTGCCGCACCGGCCGCCGATCTCGAGTGCGAGGTGCTAGTGCTGGGAGCGGGTCCCGGCGGTTACTCGGCTGCCTTCCGCGCCGCGGACCTCGGCCGCAAGGTCGTGCTGGTCGAGCGCTACGCCACACTCGGCGGTGTCTGCCTGAACGTCGGCTGCATACCATCCAAGGCGCTGCTGCACATCGCCGCGGTGATGGACGAGGTGGCTCACTTCGCCGACCTCGGCGTCGCTTATGCGAAGCCTGCGCTCGATATCGCCAAGCTGCAGGCGCACAAGTCGAAAGTTGTCGGCAAGCTGACCGGCGGCCTGACCGCGATGGCCAAGATGCGCAAGGTCACCGTCGTACGCGGCTACGGGAGCTTCATCGGGCCGCACCATCTGGAAGTCGAGCTGACGCGGGGCGAAGCCCAGGAGAAAACCGGCGAGAAACAGGTGATCCGCTTCGATGCCGCGATTATCGCGGCCGGATCGGCAGCGGTGCGACTGCCGTTCATGCCGGACGATCCGCGCGTGGTCGACTCCACCGGCGCGCTCGCGCTCGACAAGGTGCCAAGCAGAATGCTGGTAGTCGGCGGCGGCATCATCGGGCTCGAGATGGCGACGGTGTACTCGACACTCGGTGCCAGTATCGATGTCGTCGAGATGCTCGACGGGCTGATGCTGGGCGCCGATCGTGATCTCGTCAGGGTGTGGCAGAAGATGAACGCATCGCGCTTCGACAAGGTCATGCTGAAGACCCGCACGGCATCCGCGGAGGCCCGGCCCGACGGCATCTGGGTGCGCTTCGACGGTGAGGCCGCGCCAACCGAGCCGCAACGTTACGACGCGGTTCTGGAATCCGTCGGTCGCAGCCCGAACGGCGGAAGAATCGGCGCCGAGCGGGCCGGAGTCACGGTCAGCGAGCGCGGCTATATCCCGGTCGACGGCCAAATGCGTACCAATGTGCCGCACATCTTCGCGATCGGCGACATCGCCAGCCAGCCGATGCTGGCCCACAAGGCAGTGCACGAAGGCCATGTCGCGGCCGAAGCGGCGGCCGGCCACAAGGCACACTTCGACGCGAGCGTGATTCCGTCAGTGGCGTACACCGACCCGGAAGTCGCCTGGGTCGGCCTGACCGAAGACGATGCCAAGAAGGCCGGCCGCAAGGTGAAAAAGGCCGTCTTTCCGTGGAGCGCGTCGGGTCGTGCGATCGCCAACGGCCGCGATGAGGGGTTCACCAAGTTGCTGTTCGACGAGGAGACGCACCGCGTGGTCGGCGGCGGGATCGTCGGCATGCATGCCGGAGACCTGATCAGCGAGATCGTACTTGCGGTCGAAATGGGCGCCGATGCGGTCGACATAGGCAAGACAATTCACCCGCATCCGACGCTGAGCGAGTCGGTCGGCATGGCAGCGGAGATCGCCGAGGGCGTCTGCACCGACGTTCCGCCGCCGCGCCGCTGAGGGATCGTTCCAGGCGTGGTCGAAGAGGCGAATTACAATGCGGATTCTCCGCGGCTGCTGCATTCATCCTTCCGGATGCGGCGAGCGCGATTGACGCTCTGACCTCCTGTCGTACGCTTCGTGCTCCGCTCGACGAAACGCTGTTGGTTCCGAGAGACGAAGGCCGACTTGTCCGACTGACATGGGTTACCTCGAATTCCAGGCCACCGGCGGGCCACCCGCCCCGGCGGAGATATTTCCGGACGGCGCGCAGCGCTGGTCGGACGCGGAAACCTGGAATGGCGCGCCGCCAACCGCGGGAGCCGCGGTTCGGATCGAAGCGGGCCGCATCATCGTGCTCGACCAGGATGTTGACGTCGGCAGCCTCGACATCGAGGGCACGCTGCTCGTCGAGGCGCGCGATCTGGAGCTGCGCGCTGGCTGGATACTGGTTCGCGGCAACGGCCGGCTCGCCGCGGGCAACACTGAGCGCCCATTCCGCGAGCGCCTGGCGATCACGCTGTGCGCCCGCGAAGGCGTGCAGCCGCACGGCGAACTGGGCACCAAGTTTCTCGCTGCGCTCGATGGCGGGACGATCGACCTGCACGGCAAGCAACGCAATTCGTGGGTTCCGCTCGGCAGCACTGTCGCGCCGGGACACAACCTCGTGCGGCTCGGGCAACCGGTCGACTGGAGATCGGGAGAGCGGATAGCGATCGCCTCGGGACGGGACCATTCGCTGGTCGAGGAACGCACGATCCTCGACATCGGCGGTGATTGCATGACGGTGACGCTGGACCGCGCGGTGGCGCACCGCCATCACGGCCAGCACGCGCCGATGCATCACGCGCTGCCTGGCTCGATCGCCAAGGTGGTGCTGCTCGAACGCAACGTCATCGTGCAGGGATGCGAGGAATCGGATCGTGCAAGCCAGGGCGGCTACTGCATGATCGCCGCCTCGATGCTCACCCCGGCGCAGGGACGCCGGGCGATCGGTCGCTTCAGCGGAGTCGAGTTCCGTCGCATGGGCCAGTACAACCGCCCCGGCCGATACCCGCTGCACTGGCACAACAACGGCGACGCGGCTGAAAGCCAGGTCAGTGGCTGCCTGATTCACCAGTCATACCAGCGCGGCATCGTCGCGGTCGGTTCGCGCCATGTGCGGATCAGCGGAAACGTCGTGCTCAAGCCATTTGGCCACGGCTACATTGTCGAGAGCGAGGACAACTCGCCGCAGCTGCTGACGACCAACCTGGCGGTGCGCCCACGTGTCGCACGCTTTGCCGACAGCGGAATGCGCAGCTACTGCGAACACCACCCGCGGCCCTTCTGGATCGTTCACCCGCAGCCGTCGCGCTCGCTGCCGCACTAGGCCAGCGTAGCCGCAGCTATCATCGCGGCCGTTGCAGAGGATGCGATGGCCACCCAGGACGAACTCAAGCGCGCAGTTGCACGGGCGGCGATCCGCCATGTACCGGACGGTGAAATCATCGGTGTCGGCACAGGCTCGACCGCCGACTGCTTCATCGACGAACTCGCTGGCGTCAGGTCGCGCATTGTCGGGGCGGTCGCCAGCTCAGAGCGAACCGCGGCGCGACTCGCCGCAGCCGGCATCCGGCTCTTCGATCTTTTCGACGTCGAGTCGCTATCTGTCTATGTCGACGGCGCCGACGAAATCGACAGTGGCTTCGCGATGATCAAGGGCGGCGGCGGCGCGCTGACACGCGAAAAGATCGTCGCCGCCGTCGCACACCGCTTCATCTGCATCGCGGACCACAGCAAGAAGGTAGACGTGCTCGGGCGCTTTCCGCTTCCGGTCGAGGTGATCCCGATGGCACGCGCATACGTGGGCCGTGAACTTGCCCGCCTCGGCGGCGAACCGCAGCTGCGCACCGGGTTCACGACCGATAACGGCAACCTGATCATCGACGTGCACGGCCTGCGCATCGAAGCGCCGCGTGACATGGAACGGCAGATCGACGGCATCGTCGGTGTCGTGACCAACGGGTTGTTCGCGCGCCGGGGGGCTGACGTGCTGCTGCTGGGAACGCCACAGGGAGTGGTGGAAACGCAGCGTGCCTGACACTCCGAGCCTCATGAAGTCAGTCGCACGCAACATCGGTCTGGCGGCGGCGGGCGTCATGCTGATCCTCGCGCTTTACTTCGCAGTCGCTCTCGTGCTGGCCGCGGTGCCGCGCAATCTGGACTTCGTCGAGTCGCACGACGGCATTTCCGTCTATGTGCGCACCAACGGCGTCCACGCGGAACTGATCTTGCCCACGCGCAGCCCGGCGCTCGACTGGAGCGCCGAGTTCCCGGTCGGCCACATGCGGGCACTGGCCGCGCCGACGGAATGGATTGCGTTTGGCTGGGGCGACCGCGGATTCATGCTCAACACACCGACATGGTCCGATCTCGATCCCAAGACGGCTGTCGTGGCCCTCTCGGGTCTGGGAGACGGCGCGATGCACGTCGAGTACATCGAAACCCCGACCGCGTACAAATCGCGGCGCATCCGGATCTCGGCAGCCGAATACGAGCGGCTGGTCGCTTACATTCGTGCATCGTTCGTGCGCGATACCGACGGACGGGTGCGGCAGATCGACGCGCCGGGATACTTCGAGACCGATGCGTTCTACGAAGCGGTGCCGACCTACACCTTCTGGTACACCTGCAACGAATGGACGCGCCGGGCGCTGGCCGCGGCCGGCATCAGGACCGCCATGTGGGCGCCGTTCGATACGGCGGTGTTCTATCACCTGCCCGACGCCAGTAAGGCGCACTGAGACGGTGCCTTGCAGCGCGGCCAGCGCTTGCGCCTGGCGAACTGCGCGGGAGACGTTCTCTACTTCGACGAACCGCGCGGCCGCCGGCCGCGAGACCGTTGGACGCGGACCGGCAGCCGCACCGCTGCTTCGCTGATCGACTCGAACAGCCGGCGCGCCGGTGTGCTGACGCGCTCATCGCGCAGCAGCAGGTCCAGATGAATGTTCGGCAGTCGCGGCAGCCCTTCGGCTTCGGTCACCACGCGAAGGTCTGGCGCAAGCATCTCGATCAAGCGGACCGTGACTCCGAGGCCAGCCCGCAGAGCAGCGCGTAGGCTGTTGAAGGCAAGCGAAGTTGAGACGTGACGGATGCGCCATGCGATCCCGTGGGCGTCGAGCGCAGTCTGCGCGGCTGCGCGGTAGTTGCTCGGGTGGTCGGGCACGACAAGCGGGACGGGTTGCGTCCTGTCATGCACATAGCCGACGCCGGCCATCCAGACCAATGGCGACGTGCGCATTCGCACGATTGGATGCACGCCGTTCTCGCTGTCTTCAGGCCGCGCGACCAGTGCGATCTCGATTTCGCCACGCTTGAGCGAGTGCAACAGATGCGCCGTGCGATCTGTGTGAACTTCGATCTGCAGGTTGGGATAAAGCTGCGAGAAGCGCGCCAGCAGAGGCGGCAGCAGGAACTCGGTGGCATCGTAGATGCTGCCGATGCGCAGGGGGCCGCGCAGGTCCTGTGCCGCGAGCGAAGCGATCGCTTCGTCGTTCAGCGCAAGCAGCCGCCGTGCGTAGTCGAGCAGCCGAACCCCGTGCTCGGTCAGTCGCTTCGAACGCCCCACCTTGAGGAACAGCGCGACGCCGAGCTGCTCTTCGAGACGCGCCATCTGCTGCGTCACGGCCGACTGCGTGCGGTGCACTTGCTCGGCCGCCAGCGCAAAACTTTCGCGGTCGGTAATGGCGACGAACGTGCGCAGCAGTTCCAGCTCGAGCGACCGCATGATTGATTAACTGCGCTAATGCGTCATGAAACTGATTTAACTTGTTTCCATGGCGCCACAAGCCTAGCCTGTATGGGCATGGAAGGACCGTTGACGCCGGCACGTAAACAAATCGCCGCCATGAATAGATTAGCCCAGCTGCTCTATCGGCAAGGAAATCCGGTGTGGCGCCGGCAAAGGAGAGTGTGATGAAGGACGACGCTTACACGCTTTCGAGATTCGTCGGCGACCTGCGCCGCGTCACGCGCGACGGCGGCAGCGAGAAGGAGCTGATCGCACGATTACGCCCGTTGGTGCAGCGCTTTGCCGGGTCGGGCACCTGGCGCGATCCGCATCACTACGAGGTCAACCCAGAGCAGGGATTCAGTGTGCACCTGCTTCATGAAGAACCCGATCATTCGCTGGCTGTGTTTGCAGCCAGCTGGTTGCCAGGTCGGGGCACTCCGCCGCATGACCATGGCGTGTGGGGAATTGTGGTCGGCGTCGACGGTCCGGAAAAAAATGTGTTCTGGGAACGCACCGACGACCGCTCGCGTCCCGGCCATGTGGAACTGCGGAAGATCGGCGAGAAGGTGTTTCAAGCAGGCGATGTGATCGCGATGCCGACCGGGACGATTCACAGCGTGACCAACGACTCCGACCAAGTCACGCTGTCACTGCACGTTTACGGCAAGCACATCAACTTCACCCAACGCTCGCAGTTCGATCCAGACGAGCACACCGAAAGGCCCTTCATCCTGCACATCGACTAGCAGCGCTCCATCCGCGGGCCGGCAAATAGGCAATGCCCGCTCTTGTCGACCGTCAGGTCGAGGGCGGCACATAACCCGCGGCGGCGTCGGCGCCTTCGCCGAAGAAATGCTTCTCCATCTGCGTCAGCAGATACTTGCGGGCGCGCGCGTCGGCCAGGTTCAACCGGTTCTCGTTGACCAGCATCGTCTGGTGCTTCAGCCAGCCGGCCCAGGCCTCCTTCGACACCTGTTCCCAGATCCGCTTGCCCAGTTCGCCGGGCACGGGCGGGAAGTCGAGCCCCTCGGCTTCGCGGCCGAGCTTCACGCAATGAATCATGCGCGCCATGAGGTGGTCTCCTAGAGCTGCTTGATCAGCACCTGAGAACGGCGCTGCCAGTTGTACATGTGCTGCCGCGCCGGCGGAAGATCGTCGACATCGGCTGGCTTGAATCCCCGCTTGATGAAGAAGTGCGCGGTGCGAGTCGTCAGCACGAACAATCTCTCGATGCCCGCGGCCTTGGCCTTGGCTTCGATCCGTTTCATCAATCGCTCGCCGTCGCCGTAGCCCTGGTACTGCGGGTGCACGGTCAGGCAGGCGAGCTCAGCCGCCTTTTCGCGCGGGAACGGATACAGCGCGGCGCAACCGAAGATGAAGCCGTCGTGCTCGAGCACGATGAAGCGATCGATCTCGCGCTCGATCAGTTCGCGCGGCCGCTTGACCAACGTGCCGTCAGCTTCCAGCGGCTCGATCAGCTTGATCACGCCGCCAACGTCGTCGGGCGTCGCGTCGCGCATCTTCTCGAGGTTCTCCGGCGCCACCATCGTGCCCATGCCCTCGCGCGTGAACAGCTCGACCAGAACTCCGCCGTCCTGCGTGTAAGGCAGGATGTGCGCGCGCGCGACCCCTCCGCGACACGCACGTACGGCATGGCGAAGATTGAACGCGGCCTCGCGCGTGACAGTCGCCTCGGCCAGCATCCGCTCGGCATCCTCCATCGACATTTCGCCGATCAGCTGTCCGCTCTCATCGTTGATCCCGGCGGTTTCGGTCAGCAGCATCAGCTTGTCTGCCTTCAGCGCCGTCGCCACACTGCAGGCGACATCCTCCATCGTCAGGTTGAATGCCTCGCCGGTCGGCGAAAATCCGAGCGGCGACAGCAGCACCAGTCCGCCGTTGGCGAGCACGAAGCGCAAGGCGTCGGTGTCCACCTTGCGCACCACGCCGGTCAGCTGCAGGTCGACGCCGTCGATCACGCCCATCGGGCGCGCGGTGACGAAGTTGCCGCTGACGACGCGGACCTTCGAGTGCGCCATCGGCGTGGAGGGCAGGCCCTGCGAAAACGCGGCTTCGATATCTAGGCGGATCTCGCCGGCCGCCTCCTTCACGCATTCGAGCGCAGCGGCATCGGTGATGCGCACGTCGTTGTAGAACTTTGCCTCGACGCCCTTGAGCGCCAGCTGCGCCTGCACCTGCGGGCGCGAGCCGTGGACCAGCACGATCCGGATGCCCATCGCATTCAGCAACGAGACGTCCTGGATCAGCGCAGTCAGCTGGCCCGCTTCGATCAGTCCGCCCGAAAAGGCGATCACGAAGGTGCGTCCGCGGTGTGCATGGACGTACGGGGCGACCTGGCGCAGCCAGGTGACGAACTGAGCGCGGTCGGTGCTCTGTGCGAGTGGCGGCGTCATCACGTCGTCGTTCATCGCCGAAAGTATACTTTCGCGTAACCGCACTCCTCGCGGATTGTCCGACGACACCCAGAGCTTCCATGACGCGCTAGCACCGACGGTGCGACGCGAACCGATGCAGCCTCCTTCGCCCAGACCGGCCCGCCATGCGGGTCCACGGGTCCGCGCGCCGCTGCCGGAAATCCGCTTCCCCGAGGAGTTGCCGGTCTCGGCGCGGCGTGAGGACATCGCGCGCGCGATCGCCGCACACCAGGTGGTGATCGTCAGCGGCGAGACCGGCTCGGGCAAGACGACGCAGCTGCCTAAGATCTGTCTACAACTGGGCCGTGGCGAGCGCGGCATCATCGGGCACACGCAGCCGCGCCGGATCGCGGCGTCGAGCATTGCACGCCGCATTGCCCAGGAACTGCAGACACCGCTGGGCGAGGTGGTCGGCTACAAGGTGCGGTTCACCGACCAGACGCGGCCGGGTGCGTCGGTGAAGCTGATGACCGACGGCATTCTGCTCGCCGAATCGCAGGCCGACCCGCGCCTGTCGCGTTACGACACGCTGATCATTGACGAGGCGCACGAGCGCTCGCTGAACATCGACTTTCTGCTCGGCTACCTGCGCCAGCTGTTGCCGAGTCGTCCGGACCTGAAGCTCATCATTACCTCGGCGACGATAGACGCCGAACGGTTCGCACGGCATTTCGGCTCCCTGGACGCGCCTGCGCCGGTGATCGAGGTCTCCGGACGCCTTTATCCGGTCGAGGTGCGGTATCGGCCGGTGGCCGATGCCGACGACGCGGACGACCGGACGCTGATGCAGGCTCTGGTCGATGCGGTCGACGAGTGTGCTTCTGCGGGCCGCGGCGACGTGTTGGTGTTCCTCCCAGGTGAGCGCGAGATCCGCGAGGCCGCCGAGGCGCTGCGCAAGCATCACCCGCCCGCGACCGAAATCCTGCCGCTGTATGCCCGGCTGTCCGCCGAGGATCAGGACCGCGTCTTCAAGCCGGCGGCCTCGGGTCGACGCATCATCCTGGCGACCAACGTCGCCGAGACCTCGCTGACGGTGCCCGGCATCCGCTACGTGGTCGACACGGGGCTTGCGCGCGTCAAGCGCTACTCGTATCGCAACAAGGTCGAGCAGCTGCAGATCGAACCGATCTCGCAGGCCGCGGCGAACCAGCGCGCCGGGCGTTGCGGCCGAGTGGCTGACGGCGTGTGCATTCGTCTGTACGGGGAGGAGGACTACGCGGGGCGCCCGCGCTTCACCGATCCGGAGATCCTGCGGGCTTCGCTGGCGAGCGTCATCCTGCGGATGAAGTCACTCGGTCTGGGCGAGATCGCCGCCTTCCCGTTCGTCGAGCCGCCGAGCGGCCGCGCGGTGGCAGATGGCATGCAGCTGCTGGCGGAGCTGAACGCGATCGACGAGCGTAACGAGCTGACTTCGATCGGTGAGGAGCTGGCGCGCCTGCCGCTCGATCCGCGCGTGGCACGCATGCTGCTGGCGGCGCGCGAGCAGCACTGTCTCGCCGAGATGCTGGTGATCGCGGCAGCGCTTTCGGTGCAGGACCCGCGCGAGCGGCCGCTCGAAGCGCAGGAGGCGGCCGACCAGGCGCACCGGCGGCATGCCGATGAGAAGAGCGACTTCCTGACGCTCGTGAAACTCTGGAATTTCGTCCAGGAGAAGGTGAGCCACAAGAAATCCAACCGCAAGCTGACCGACGAGCTGCGCAGCGCCTTCCTGAGCCCGCGGCGGGTGCGTGAGTGGATCGACGTGCACGGGCAACTGGCCGCTCTCGCCGGCGAGCAGGGCTGGCGCATCAACGCAACCGCCGCCACCTTCGAGCAGGTACATCTGGCGCTAATGGCGGGGCTGCTGGGCAACATCGGCACTCGTGTGCTCGATGCCGACCGCGGCGAGCCACCGTTTGCCGGCGCGCGCGCCATCAAGTTCCATGTCTGGCCAGGCTCGCCGCTGCTGAAGAAGGCGGGGCGCTGGATCATGGCTGCCGAGCTGGTGGAAACCTCGCGCCTGTACGCGCGCACGATCGCCAACATCGACCCCGCCTGGCTCGAGCGCGTCGGTGCGCATCTGCTGAAGAAGTCGCACGGCGATCCGCACTGGGAGAAGCGGGCGGCGCAGGTGGTGGCATTGGAGCGGGCCACGCTGTACGGCCTGCTGGTCTATCAGCAGCGACGCGTCAACTATGGTCCGCTGAACCCGTCGCACGCCCGCGAGATCTTCATCCGCGAGGCACTGGTCGAGGGCGAGTACGAGACGCGCGCGCCATTTTTCGCGCATAACCAGCGGCTGGTACGCGAGATCCGCGAACTCGAGCACCGCTCGCGCCGGTTGGATGTGCTGGTCGACGACGAGCTGATCTTCGCGTTCTACGACCGCGTGATTCCGGCGGACGTCACGAGCGGCGCGGAGTTCGAAAAATGGCGCGCCGTCGGCGAGCGTGAGCAACCGAAGCTGCTGTACCTCGTTCGCGACGAACTGATGCGGCATGAGGCGGCCGGTATCACGACCGACTTGTTCCCCAAGCAGATCACGCTGCGCGGCAAGGGCGGTCCGGAAACGGTGCTGGCGCTTTCGTACCACTTCGAGCCCGGCAGTCCGCGTGACGGCGTGACGATGACCGTGCCGCTACTCGCGCTCAACCAGATCGATCCCGTGCGCGCCGAATGGCTGGTGCCCGGCATGTTGAAGGAAAAGGCGCACCTGCTGCTCAAGTCACTGCCGCAGAAATTGCGGCGCCATTGCGTGCCGCTGCCGGACTACGCGGCTGCCTTCACGCAGCGCCACGGCCGGCGCACCGACGAGTCCCTGCTCGACGTCCTGATCGCCGACGTCCGCGAGCATGCCGGTGCCGTGTGCCAGCCGTCCGACTTCAAGGGCGAGACGCTGCCGGCCCACCTGACGATGAATTTCAAGGTCGTCGACGAGCACGGGCGACAGCTGGCGATGGGCCGCAACCTCGCGCAGCTGCGCGCCGAACTCGGTGCCGAAGCGCAGGCGAGCTTCCGCAGTGCGGCCGTCGCCGACGCCAAGGTTGCCGAAAACCTCCAGGAAGACATCCGCGATTGGGATTTCGGTGAGTTGCCCGAACTGATGCAGCTCCAGCGAAGCGGCCCCGACGGTCGAACCGTAACGCTGGTCGGATTCCCGGCACTGGTCGACCGGGGTGATCACTGCGCGATCGACGTCTTCGACGAGGCGGACGAAGCGCGGTCGCAGCATCGCAACGGACTGCGCCGTTTGTTTCGTCTGCAGCTGCGCGAACAGGTCAAGTTCCTCGAGAGAAGCCTCGCATCGCTGCAGACGACACAGATGCAGGCGGGCACTGTGCTGGCGCTGGCGGCTACGTTTCCGGGCTTCGACACGATGCGCGAGCAGGTGATCGCCACCGCGATCGATCGCACCTGCCTGGTCGAGCCTTGGCCGACCGATCGCACGACCTTCGTCGCGCGCAAGGACGAAGCGCGCGCCAAGCTCAGCCTGATTGCGCAGGAGATTGCACGCCTGCTGGCGACGATCGTGGCGGAGGCCGCGGCGCTGACGAAGAAGATCAATGCGGCCCGATCGTTTTCGACCGCGATTGCAGACATCGAGCAACAGTTGGCACGGCTGTTGGTGCGTGGCTTTCTGGTCGACGTGCCCGCTGCGCAGCTGGTTCACTATCCGCGCTATCTGAAGGCTATTGCCATGCGGCTCGACAAGCTGAAGAACGATCCGGCGCGCGACACCCAGCGCCAGCAGGAAGTGCAGGTGCTGCAGACTCCGTGGCTGCGCGAACTGGCAGCGCGCAAAGGCGTGCATGATCCGCGTCTGGACGAATTCCGCTGGCTGCTGGAGGAACTACGCGTCGGCCTGTTCGCGCAGGAACTGCGAACACCCGACGCCCGTCAGCAGCAAACGCTTGCAGAGGGCGTGGGATGCACTGCGGCGCTAGATTGAGGCCGTACGGAGTTCAGGACCCGCGCCGCAGACACAGCTCGTGCGTCAGGTCTTCGAACCGTCTTGCGGTCCACCGTGCGGCGTGCGCCGCGGAAGCGGCTCGTTGTTCGGCCCCTGCTCGATATCGAACGCGAACTCGCGGACCAGCTGGCCGTCGATGTAGACCCGCATCTTGTGGGCACCGATCGGGTCGCCCGGCGCATATCTCCATTCGTTGGCGATGAATCCGAGCCGGGTCGGGATGATGCGCTCGGTCACCGCGGTCTTGCGATCGGGCGAGATCGTGTAGATGCCCATCGCTTCGCCCGGCCCCCAGGTCGGCGGCGGCACCGGTAGCTCGAACTCCTCGCGCCAGATAACCGTGGGCTTGTCAGTCTTGAAGATGATGTACCAGCCGTAGGGGGCCGCGATCACCGCGGGAAACTTGGCCGTTTCGTACAACACCCGCCGGCCGGCGGGGTCGGCGCCGAAGACGCCGAACTGTGCGGACACGACCTCGAGCGCCGCCGGCGTCGTGATCGGCGACTTGTCGGCTACTGCTTCCGCCGATGCGCTCTTCGTGGCAGGTGCCCGGTCGGGCGCGGCGCAGGCGGTAACCAGGACGGCCGCAACCAGCGGCGCTATGACGGATCGAGCGCTCGGATACATCGACAACCTCCGGTGAGCGGCGTCCAGGTCCCCCGTGGACTCCCACATTTAATCACACTTGTCTGGCCGTGCAGGTTCATCCATATGACGTCACTCCGCCATGCAAGTTGCATCAGGGCCGGCGATGACCACGATTTCGCCGGTCGAGTCTCCACCTTTTTGCGCGCTTTACTTGTCCGCGCTCCCTTAGAATTTGCCGACGCGACGATGAGCAGGTGTTCGGGAGCAAGGAGCAGGATGCGTGCGTGGGTGAAAGCGGCCATCTGCTTCGACTGCTCGAAGCCTGGCGCCGTGGTCTGGAATGACCGGCGCGCGACAGTCGTCGATGTCGTCTGCACGCTGCTGCTGCGGCACCCAACGGTGACCCGGTGAGCGGACTGCGGTTCGGGCTCGTCATCGTCGGCGACGAGATCCTGTCGGGCAAGCGCGCCGACAAGCACCTGAGCCGGGCGATCGAAATGCTATCTGAGCGCGGCCTGGCGCTCAGCTGGGCCGAGTACGCAGGCGACGACCGCGCCGATCTCGTGTCGCTGTATCAACGCACGTTCGCCAGCGGCGACATCGTGTTCAGCTGCGGGGGCATCGGCTCGACACCCGACGATCACACGCGCCAGGCCGCGGCCGCAGCGCTGGGAGTTCCACTGGCGCTGCACCCGGAGGCCGAGGCCCTGATCACGCAGCGCTGCGCCGACATGGCTCGGGAAGGGCGCGGCAGCGCCGACATGACGCTGCCGGAGAATCGTCAGCGGCTCACGATGGGCGAATTTCCGGTCGGCAGCGCGATTATTCCAAATCCGTACAACCGGATCCCCGGCTTCTCGATAAGGACCCACTGGTTCGTACCGGGATTTCCGGTGATGGCCTGGCCGATGCTCGAATGGGTCCTGGACACGCACTTTCGCGCGTCGTTCGGCACGCACGCGCGCGCCGAGCGCTCGCTTGTGGTGTTCGAAACGGCCGAATCTCTCCTCGTACCACTGATGCAGGACATCGAGCAGCGCTTCGTGGGTGTCAAGGCTTTCAGTTTGCCGTCGGTCGGTGATGGGCGCGACGGACGTGTCGCGCGACGACACCTCGAACTGGGTGTCAAGGGGGCGCCGCATTCGATCGACGAAGCCTATGCCGCCCTGCGAACCGGCGTTGCCGCACTCGGTGTCGAGTTCGAGGCGTCGTCATAGACGCCTCGAAAAAAAAGCCCGGCGGTTACGCCGGGCTTTAAAAAGCACCACCAAGGAGGAGACAGAAGGGGTTTGGACAGCAGTCCAAACGGTGGTGCCAAGGAGCTTGCTACTGCCGGACTACGAATGCACGAACCTTACGCTGCGTTGCATGTGCCGGCACATGAATCTTCGGCAAAAATCGCCGGCCATTTCTGACCGGCGATCACTATCGTCGCATTGCGTTGTCACGGGAGTGTGACCTCCCGTGAGGTACTGCAGCCTTAAGCGGCCTTGCGCTTGGCCGGAGCCTTGCCCGCGTCGTTAGCGGCAGCGGCCGCCTTCATCGTCGCCGACGTAGCGGCGGTGACGTTCGACTCGGCAAAATCGACCGCTTGCTTGGCAGCGCGGTTGAACGTGTCATACGCGGTGTTGGCGGCAGCCAGCGCGTTCTTGATAGCGGCGACGGCGGACTCCGAACCGGCCGGCGCGTTCTTGGCGGCGAAGTCGATCAGTTGGACGACCTTCTTGTTGTTCTCAGCGATCTGCGACTCGAAGATGCGCGACACTTCCGTGCCCGCGCCGTTCGCGATGCCATAGACGGTACGCGAGTAGCTGACGGCCTTTTCCAGCGTCGGCTGCGACAGCGCCGAGGTGAGGGCGACGAATTCCTGCACGTCCTTGGCGCTCATCAGAGCCTGGACACTTTCGACCGACTCTTCCAGCGTCGCCTTAGCCGCGGCAAGGTTGAGCTCGATCATGCGCTCGGTAGCGTCGAAGAAGGTCTGGCCGAGCGCGAACGCTGCGTCCATCTGACCTTTTTGCAGTTCGGTGATCTGGGCGGGACTCGTAAACATGTATGACTCCTCTGGGGGCTTGGTAGTTACTCGTTAAAAAGGTGAAACGAAAGCGGTGAATCCTGAAGTCGCTTGCGGCTTTGTTGCACCGCACAAGACGAATTGTGAGGCAAGGAAGGGGTCGATGTCAAGCAGTTTGTTGCGTTGCAAGAGAAGTCTACGGACGGCGCTTTAGTACATATTATCAATGCGATGGAAGTGGATTCTAAGACAAGGCTGTAAGTGATAATCGTTGCGTTCCCCGTGCCGCATCATCGCGGTGGCTGTTGGCTGGGCTGCCTACAATCCGGCGGTGCACGTCTACTACAGCGACCATTTCGTGCTGCCGCTGCCGCCGGGCCATCGATTCCCGATGGCGAAGTACCGCGGCTTGCGCGACCGCGTTCAGCAGGAACTTCCGGACATTCGCTTGCTGGAACCCGACGCAGCCACTCCGGGCCAGCTGGCGCTTGCGCACGATCCGGGCTACATCGCTCGCGTCTTATCGGGTGAACTGAATGCGAGCGAGTTGCGCGCGATCGGTTTTCCTTGGTCGTCGCAGATGGTCGAACGGTCGAGGCGGTCGGTCGGAGCAACTATCGCCGCCTGCCGCGCGGCGATGCATGAAGGCGTGAGCGCCAATCTTGCCGGGGGCACGCACCACGCCGCCGCGGATCGTGGTGCCGGCTACTGTGTCTTCAATGACGTCGCTGTCGCGGCTCGCGTGCTGCAGTCCGAGACGGCACGCGCGCGGCGAGAGTTGCGCGTCGCGGTGATCGACCTCGATGTTCATCAAGGCGACGGGACCGCCCAGATCTTTCGCGGGGATCCAAGCGTGTTCACGCTGTCCCTGCACGGGGCGACTAACTTTCCGTTTCGCAAGGCGGCGAGCGATCTCGATGTCGGCTTGCCGGACGGAACGACCGACGCCGAGTATTTGCAGGCGCTCGAGGGCGCGCTTGACCGACTGTCGCTCCGATTCGAACCTCAGTTGCTCATCTATCTCGCCGGCGCCGACGTGCACGTGGACGATCGGCTCGGTCGACTGGCACTTACCGCGGATGGGGTGGCCGCGCGCGACACGCGGGTGCTGGAGTTCGCTCGCACCCGCGGTGTGCCGATCGCCATCACCATGGCCGGCGGCTACGGAAGGCGGGTCGAGACCACGGTCGAGCTTCACCTGCAGACGGTGACTGCGGCGCGCGACTTCTGGGAGCGCCAGTGCACGTCGATGAATCGCGCGGTCCCCGCCGGATTGCTGCGTGCCTGACACGAGCCGTTCACCCGCCGCCGCCTGGTTGACACTGACGCCGGCGGCCTTCGTGCTGCTGTGGAGCACCGGCTTCATCGTCGCCAAGTACGCCGCCCCTCATGCGCCGCCGCTGACGTTCCTGCTGTACCGCTTCGCCGGCGTGATCATCGTGCTGCTGCCAGTGATTGCGCTGACCCGCGCACCCTGGCCGCGGACGGCGCGCGCCTGGCGCGACATCGCGATCGTCGGCGTATTGCTGCAGGCCATCTACCTGGGTGGGGTCTGGATGGCCATCGCGCTGGGCATGCCCGCCGCACTTTCGTCGCTGCTGGTCGGGACGCAACCGCTGCTGACCGCGGCCTTCGCCTTCAGCGTTGGCGAGCGCGTCTCGCGCCTCCAGTGGTTCGGACTGCTGCTCGGCGTCGCCGGCGTTGCGCTCGTGCTGTCGGATCGACTGACTCTGGCGGGAGTCGGCCCGCTAGCGATGGGCGTCAATGCAGTGGCCCTGCTCGGGATCACCGCCGGCACGCTGTACCAGAAGCGCCACGGGGCACATGTCGATCTGCGCACCGGCAGCCTGATCCAGTTCGCCGCATCGTTCGTGGTGCTGCTGCCGATCGCGATCGCGTTCGAGTCGCTCGAGGTCGATCACTCGTTCGAGTTCTGGCTTGCGCTGGCGTGGTCGATCGTTGCGCTGTCGCTGGTGGCGATTTCACTGCTGCTCGTTATGATCCGCCGCGGTCGGGCCACCGAAGTCGCAAGCCTGATGTACGTGACGCCGGCCGCAACGGCCATCCTGGCATGGCTCATTTTCGGTGAACGGCTCGGAGCGCTGGCATGGACCGGCGTGCTGGTCACGATGGCGGGCGTGGCGCTTGTCGTCCGCAAGGGAGGAAAGTCAGGGTGAGTACGGGCGAGCGACCCCGCGGCCGCGGTGATTTTCGGCACTTCCACACCATCGCAACGCGGTGGATGGACAACGACGCCTATGGTCATGTGAACAACGTCGTTTACTACTCGTACTTCGACACGGTGGTCAACGAGTATCTGGTGCGTGCCGGGGTGCTGGACATCGAGCGCAGCACTGTCATCGGACTGGTAGTTGAAACCCAGTGCCGCTACTTCAGCGCGCTCACCTTTCCGCAGACGGTGCATATGGGGCTGCGTGTCGCGCATCTCGGAACGTCGAGCGTGCGCTATGAAATCGGCGTGTTTGCCGACGACGCCGATACGGCCTGCGCCCAAGGTCACTTTGTTCACGTCTACGTGGATCGCGCGACCCGGCGGCCGACGCCGCTGCCGGCCCCGCTTAGGGCGGCCCTGGAAAGGATCGCGACATGAACGACCGTGCGCCGATCGGTCCGCATCAGGTGGTCGACCATGCGATCGCAACGCGGCAGTCGATCCGTGCCTTTCTGCCCACACCGGTGGATCGCACGACCATCGAGGAGATACTGGCGGTTTCCGCCCGCGCGCCGTCGGGCACCAACACGCAGCCGTGGAAGGTCATCGTCCTGACCGGTGCGGCAAAAGCTCGCCTTTCCACGGCGATACTGCGTGTGTACGACGACCCCGAACGGCGCAAGCAGCACATAGAGGAATACGCCTACTACCCGACCGAGTGGATCGAGCCGTATCTCGGCCGCCGGCGCAAGATCGGATGGGATTTATACGGGCTGCTCGGAATCGGCCGGACCGAGAAGGAGCGGATGCATGCCCAGCACGGCCGCAACTACGCATTCTTCGACGCGCCGGTCGGCATGATCTTCACGATCGATCGCATCATGGAGCAGGGCAGCTGGCTCGACTACGGGATGTTCCTCGAGAACATCATGATCGCGGCGCGTGCGCGCGGGCTCGATACGTGTCCGCAGGCTGCCTTCACGCAGTTCCATCGGGTGATCGGCGAAACGCTCGAGCTGCCGCTGAACGAAATGGTGGTGTGCGGCATGTCGGTGGGATACGCGGACATGAGCAAGGTGGAAAATGCGCTGTCGACCGAGCGCGAACCCATTTCCGGCTTCGTTCGCTTCATGGAGGAATGATGGCTCAGCGGATTGCGGTGATCCCGGGAGACGGGATCGGCAAGGAAGTCATGCCCGAAGGTTTGCGCGTGCTCGATGCCGCGGCGCGCCGCCACGGACTGGACTTCAAGTACGAGCACCATGACTTCGCCAGCTGTGACTACTACCTGAAGCATGGCGCGATGCTGCCGGACGACTGGAAGAGCCGGCTCGAAGGGGTCGACGCGATCTTCTACGGTGCGGTCGGCTGGCCGGCGACGGTTCCCGATCACGTCTCGCTGTGGGGTTCGCTGATCAAGTTCCGCCGCGAATTCGACCAGTACGTCAACCTGCGGCCATGTCGTCTGATGCCGGGCATTGCGTCACCGCTGGTCGATCGGCTGGGGCGGCCGCGGCCGCCGGGCGGCATCGACATGCTGATCGTGCGCGAAAACACCGAGGGCGAGTACTCGTCGGTTGGCGGCAGGATGTTCGAAGGCACCGAGCGCGAAGTGGTGATCCAGGACACCGTGATGACCCGCACCGGGATCGACCGCGTGCTGAAGTTCGCCTTCGAGCTGGCGATGAAGCGCCCGCGGCGCCACCTGACCTCGGCGACCAAGAGCAACGGCATCTCAATCACGATGCCGTTCTGGGACGAGCGCTGCGCAGCGATGGCCACGCGGTATCCCGACGTCCGCGTCGACAAGTTCCATATCGACATCCTGACCGCGCACTTCGTGCAGCGGCCGGAGTATTTCGACGTCGTGGTGGCGTCCAATCTGTTTGGCGACATCCTGTCCGACCTCGGCCCGGCCTGCACGGGCACGATCGGCATCGCGCCTTCGGCCAACCTGAATCCCGACCGCAACTACCCGTCGCTGTTCGAACCGGTGCACGGTTCGGCACCCGACATCGCCGGCCAGGGCATCGCCAATCCGATCGGACAGATCTGGAGTGCCTCGCTGATGCTCGACTGGCTCGGTCATCCCGGGGCGGCCGCCTCGGTGCTCGGAGCGATCGAAAAGGTGTTGGCGGCCGGCCCGGCGCATGCGCCGCTGACGCGCGATATCGGCGGCAGCGGCGGAACCGAGGACCTCGGCCGCGCGATCGCGGCGGCCGTCGCGGCGCCCGTCGCGGCGCCCGCCTAGGCCACTGGAATCAGCGTCGCTTGCCCAGCCATTTCTGAGCACGCTCCATGTTGATGAGCGCGCCCACCGTGGCAGTACCGTCGCGCTGTTGCCTGGGCGAGCAGCAGCAGTAACAACTGCGCATTGGCATAGGCATCCGCGATGGCCTGATGCCGCCCGATGGCGTGCAGGCCGAAATGCGCGCTCCAGTCGTCCAGCGAATCGTTCTGCGTTCCGGGGAACACCGACGGCAGCAGCACCGCGAGGTCGAGGAAGATCAGGTGCTGCGGGATGGCGAGGATCTCGTTGACCTCGCGCGTCAGCACCGTCTCGTCGAACTCGGAGCGGAACGCCACCACAACCGACTCGCCGACGTAGTCGAACAGGTCCATCAACGCCAGGCGGGGATCTACACCGGCCAACTGCTGCTGGCCGCCGATGCGATGCACGAGAATGTTGTCGACCTCGCTCGACTGGTGCTGGAGAAAGGCAACCGTGGCCTCCGTGATCAGCGGCGGCGTCTGCTTCTTAACGGACGAGTCGTTCGAGGTCGGTTCCGCTAAAGCGAGTCGGGATTGCAGCAAGCCGTCGGGCGCACGGCTTGCTCGCGATCAACAATCGCTCGGCCGGGCCGCTCTTGGCACGAGCGCACTGGGAAGCTAAATTGTGCTCCCGCCAGTTGCGAGAGCGGGCCGTGGACCGGGTTGGGAGCCGACGATGGGACTCGCTGATGCTGTCGTTCACCGCAGTGGGGCAGTCGCCACCGATGCACTGCGCAGCGGCGTCGCGCGGCTGGCCGAGGCCTGCCTGGCGAGTGGCGGCGCGGCACTGCGCGTAGTCCTGCCCGACGGATCGGCGATCGATTTTGGTCGGTCCGCCCGCGTCGTCCTGCGAATACTCGATACCACGCTAATGGCCGAAATGGCCGCTCCCACGCTCGCGCTGCTGGGTGACGCGTACATCGAAGGCCGGCTCGAGATCCAAGGCGACCTGCTGGAAGCGCTCCCAATCGGCGAAAGACTGATCGAAGCGGGCGGATCGTCGGTGACGCAACGCGTGGTGCAGGCACTACGGCGTCACCGTCGCAGCGAGGACCGCAGCGCGATCCGCCACCACTACGACGTCGGCAACGAGTTCTATCGGCTCTGGCTCGATGAACGCATGGTGTATTCGTGCGCGTATTACCGTGCCCAGACCGATACGATCGACAGCGCACAGGCGGCCAAGCTCGAGCATGTCTGCCGCAAACTCGCGCTGGCGCCCGGCGAGCGCCTGCTGGACGTCGGCTGCGGCTGGGGCGCGCTGCCGATCTACGCTGCTCAGAAGTTTGGCGTGCGCGCGGTCGGCGTCACGCTATCGGAGAACCAGGCGCAGCTGGCGCGCGAGCGGGTGAAGCAACTGGGGCTGCAGGACCGTGTCGAGATTTTGCTCCTCGACTACCGGGATCTGGCGGAGCGGTTCGGCGTGAACGCGTTCGACAAGGCGGCCAGCATCGGCATGTTCGAGCATGTCGGCTTGCGCAACCTGCCGGCCTATTTCGCCGCGGTCGCCTCCGTGCTGCGCGATCGCGGCGTGTTCCTCAATCACGGCATCACGTCGAGCGACGTCGACAACCTGCCGGTGGGTGGCGGGGCCAGCGATTTCATCGCGCGCCACGTGTTTCCGCATGGAGAGCTGCCTCACCTGCACCTGGCCGCACGCGAGATGTCAGCAGCCGGCTTTGAAATAGTCGACGCCGAGTCGCTGCGGCCGCACTACGCCCGCACTCTTAACGAGTGGTATCGGCGGCTGGATGCGCATATCGCCGACGCGGCGCGTCTGGTGGCGCCGCGCACGTTGCGGACCTGGCTCGCCTATCTGTCCGGCTGTGCCTACGGATTCGAACAAGGCTGGGTCAATGTCTACCAGCTGCTCGGAAGCCGGCAGACCACGCCGGGCCCCACCCGTCTGCCGATGACGCGCGACTGGATCTACGCCTGACGCTGCGGCGCCGCTTGCGCGCCCGCACTCAGTGCAATGGCGTTGCGGGCCTGTCTTCCGCCTCGTCCGGCGGTTCTGCGTGTACGACATGACCCGCGGCGTTCGGAAACATCGGAGCCCCACAGTCGTCGCAGTATTCAAGCGGGAAGCGGTGCGTGTGCATCACTGAGCGACCGACATTCATGCCCTGCAGCGCCTTCTCCACTTCTTCCATGGTCTGTTCCTCGTCGTCCCCGAGCAGCGGCCAGACGACTCCTTCGATGACGCTGTCGTCGTCGGTGGACTTCGCGAGACCCACACGGATTTCGGCTCCTGCATTGCCCTGTGGATCTTCAAACAGACCGGCCGTGGCCGACAGCGAGCCCGGCGTGAAGTCGTAGGCGAGTTTGAGGTACGAGACCGCCGCTTCGAGCGAGAAAGCCCGCAATTCGCGATCGGCAAAACGCAGCGCCGAGTGGAACGCCATCGGTGACAGCAGGCGGAAGCGGCAGCCGGTGAGCACCGGCTGCAGGACGGCGGCGGCCTGCTCGCGGAAGGCCGACAACGCCCCGATCTTGGCGTCGGGATCGACCCCCAGCTCCTGCCAGTGAAAGAGCGGCGCCCCGGCCGGCGTGGCGACGGCGGCGACCAGGTAGCGCGTGTCGGCCAGCATGCCGACCGGATCGCGCAGTTTCTTCGGGTCGACGTGCAGCGTGATGCCTTCAGCGGCGGCGTCGCCGAGCTGTTCGGCCAGACGCCGCACATCAGCGAATGCCTCCGGCAACTGATCGATCGAATAGAGGAAATCAGCCACCGCGACGCGCGCATCGCGCGCGACCAAGTGCCCCGCGAGGTGCGCTCGCAGAGTTTCCAGCACCGCCGAAGTCAGCGTCGTCGCCGGCAGTTTGTAGCGCGACCAGGCGAGCAGCGGCAGGGCAAGCAACAGCACGTCGTGCGGCTTGCCGGCGATCTCGACGCTCGTCGATTCGGCGCAGCTTTCGGCGAGATCGGCGAGGTCGTCGTAGGCCCGCTGGCTGGTGCGTGCCAGGTCGTCGAGCGCGGCCTCGATCGCATCGTCATTGCGGCGGGCCAGGCGGTCGTTGATCAGCTCGATCAGCCGGCGCTGCCACAGCTGGTCCTCGAGCCGGCTTCCCGACTCGGCCAGGCGCCGGGCCATCTTGACCAGCGTGTCGGCGTCGGCCGATTGTCGAGCACGGGTGCTCGCGCGGTTGCGGCGCATGGGAGATCCTGAAGTCTGCGGAAGCGAAATTATCGCACCGGCGTCGGCGACCTGCCGGGCGGTCACTTGCGTCGGCCGATGCGGGACGACCGGTCGGGCTGCAGCGGCGTGGTCTGCGATTCGACGCGCATGTATTCGGTCAGCGCGTCGACATCCAGCGGTCCGCCGACGGCATCGACGCCTTCGAGCAACACACGGAACCCGTCACCGCCTCCGGCGAGGAAATCGTTGACGGTGACGCGGTAAGTGGCCGTGCGGTCGATTGCACGGCCTTCGAGTCGCATCGAATCGACAATGACGTGCTCGCCGGTCGGGCGCGTCGCATCCCACGCATAAGTGAAGCCGCGTGACGGCTGCAGGATGCGCGGCCTGTCCGGACTGCGTTCGTTCCACTGCTGCTCCAGCAGCGTCTTCAGCTGGCCACCGCTCAGCGTGAGCGTGACGAGCGTGTTGCCGAACGGCTGCACTGCGTAAACATCGCTGTAAGTGACCGTCCCGCCGGGCCCGCGCGGCCGCAGGTCCGTGCGGATCCCGCCGGGGTTGGTCAGCGCGATGGTGGCACCGTGCGCGCGTGTCGCGGCCAGTTGCGCGTCGGCCACCAGCCGGCCCAGCGCGTGATCGCCGCCGCGGCTCGCATTCCGATCGAACTCGGCGGCGAGCCGGCCCGCGGGCCGATCAGCCAACGGGGCGGCACGGGCGCTGTAATGCGCGACGAGGGAGGCGACCGCGGGATCCGGCGCAAGCGGCGGATAAGCGCTCGCGGCCGGCTGCTCCCGTCCGAGTCCGTTGGGCACCGGCAGATTGCGGGCGCGCGTGCGTCCGGCAACGATTTCTCCGCTGCGGCGGTCGAGCTCGATGTCGACGACAGACACCAGACGCCCGAAGGATGCGGCCTGGATCACGAGGCGCCCGTCGACGAGGCAGCGATAGCCACGATGCGTGTGTGCCGAGAGCACGACCCGGATCGAAGGATCGAGATCGCGCACGATGTCGAAGATGCGGCCGCGCGGGTTCGCGCAGGCATTGACGCCCCCGTCCGCATCGCCGCCTTCGTGGATCACCGCGACGATCGCCTTGACGCCCTGCGCACGGAGCACCTCGGCCTCGGCGTTGATCGCCCGTGCTTCGGGCCGGAACGCCAGTTCAGTCACCGCACCGGCGCGAACGATGCCTGGTGTGCTCCGCGTGACTGCGCCGACGAACGCGACTTTGAGACCATCGAATTCCCGCACGACTGCGGCTCGAAAGGTTCGCCGGCCGTCGCGGTACTCCACGTTGGCGGCGATGAAGTCAAAGCGCGCGCCGCGGTAAATGCCGTCACCGGATGCGCAGCTGACGCGATCAAGTGGCGGAGCTGAGGCACAGCCGCCGCCGATCATCCGCTGCAGTTCGCCCAGTCCCCGATCGAACTCATGATTGCCGATTGCATTGATGTCGACCCCCATTGAGTTCATCACTTCGATCGTCGGCTCATCGAGAAACAGCCCTGACGCCAGCGGCGAGGCGCCGATCAGATCACCCGCTGAAACAACAATGCTGTGCGGCTCCTCGGCGCGCAGCTGCCGGATCCGCGTCGCCAGGTAGGCAGCTCCGCCGCTGCGCAGAGTCACCGTGCGGCTCGGGTTCGCGGGATCCTCGACGGCTATCGAGTTGTGGCCCGGCTCGAGATGGCCATGAAAGTCGTTGAAAGCGATGATGCGTACCGGCACCGTGGCCTGCGCCGGTGCGTCGGCGCTCGCCACGGCAAGGACGATCGCGAGCGCTGCGCCGAGCAGGTGTCCCGGATTCGTCGCAGCCGCGCGCTGCACGGCGTCTTCCAGCATGCGCGCTAGCTTATCGGAGGGGGCAATACCCTCTGTTACAGTCGGGCGCGTTGCCCGCCTCGATGTGCCGATGAGTTCAACCGCAACAAACGCAACGCTGCGCTCGGATGCCGAGGTCATCGGACTGGTCGGACTGGCGCACGGCACCTCGCATTTCTTTCACCTGATGCTGCCGCCGCTGTTTCCGTGGCTGATGCGCGACTTCTCGCTCAGCTACACCGAAGCCGGTGTGCTGATGACCGTATTTTTTGTGGTGAGCGGTGTCGGCCAGGCGCTGGCGGGTTTCGTCGTCGACCGCGTCGGCGCACGGCCGGTTCTGTTCACCGGGATCGGCCTGCTCGCGCTGTCGGGCATCGCACTTGGTCTATCGACCAGCTACCCGATGCTGGTGATGACCGCTGCGCTGGCGGGGCTGGGCAACAGCATCTTCCACCCCGCGGACTTCACGCTGCTCAACCATCGTGTCGCGCACTCGCGACTAGGGCACGCGTTTTCGGTGCACGGCCTGTCGGGCAACCTCGGCTGGGCAGCGGCTCCGGTGTTCATGGCCGGTGTCGCGAGCGTGGCCGGCTGGCACGCGGCCGGATTCGCCGCCTCGGCCGTCGGGTTTGCTGTGCTCGCGACACTGGTGTGGCGACGCAAGGCACTCGCCGACAGCGCCTCCGTGCTCGGTGTCCGCTCGGATGCGCGCAGAGCCGCCGCAGGTCCACAGCTGGCATTCCTGCAATCCGGCGCGGTGTGGTTGTGCTTCGGGTTTTTCTTCCTGACCACCGCAGCATTCGGCATCCTGCAGAACTATGGGCCGGCCGTTCTTGGCCATGTGTATGGCGTGTCACTGGGTTACGCGACCGGCGGTCTCACCGCTTACCTCCTCGGAAGCGCTACCGGCATCGTCACCGGCGGGTTCCTCGCCGCGCGCAGCGAGCACAACGAAAGGCTGATCGCGGCGGCGCTCGGTCTCGCTGCAGTCACTGCCGTGCTGCTCGCTTCGGGCGGGACGGCGGTCGCCCTGTTGCTGCCGTTGATGGCACTGATGGGATTCGGCGTCGGAGTCGCCGGCCCGAGTCGCGATCTGCTGGTGCGACGCGCCGCGACCAGTCGTTTCGGGAAGGCCGCTTTCGGACGCGTCTACGGCTTCGTCTATTCCGGCCTGGATACCGGACTCGCATTGGCCCCGCTGGCGTTCGGTCCGCTGCTGGATGCCGGACACTTCAAGGAAGCGCTTATCGCCGTCGCGGTGCTGCAGGTCATCGCGATGGGCACCGCGTGGCGCGTCGGTGGCGCGGCACGTGCAGTGCGCCCGCAGGAGGGCGCGGCGTGAGTTCGTCGGCGCCGTCCACCAGCGATCTGCTCGATGCCCACGAGGCCCGGATCGAGAGTGGCACGGTGCGAGTGCTGCAGCCCGGCCTGCTTGCGTTGGGCCGAGCGCGCGCGTTTGCGGGCGAAGTCGTCACGCTGAAGCTGTTCGAGGACAACAGCCTGCTGGCCGAACTCGTCAAGACACCCGGCCATGGGCGTGTGATCGTGGTCGACGCCGGGGGCAGCCTGCGCTGCGGCGTCTTCGGCGGCAACCTTGCAGCCGCTGCGGCGCGCAATGGCTGGTCGGGCGTGGTGGTTTTCGGCTGCGTGCGCGACGCCGACGAGATCGATGCGTGCGAACTCGGTGTACGCGCGTTGGCTCTGCATCCGCGTCGCTCGGTCAAACGCGGTGAGGGCCAGCGCGACGTTGCAGTCACCTTTCTCGGCGCGACCGTCCGACCCGGCAACTGGCTTTATGCCGACCGCGATGGCGTGATCGTCAGCGATCTTCCGCTGCACTGATCACGTTCACCGGGTTCACTGCAGCTTCTTTTGAACGTCAGACTATGGTTGGGCTCGGACACCGCCCCAGTTGCCTTTCAGATGATGCGGGGCGTTTCGTATCGTGATAGTTCGCTTCTGCGGAGCAGCACGCGCCGCTTTCGTAGCGCCAAATGCGATTCCGTATTGCGATACAAAGCAGACAAGACATTGAAAGAAAACACGTTTGTCTCTGCTCTTCTAAATGTTATTGGACTTGCTGCGATGCGTGATCCTACGTACGATTTCTGCTAAGTCCGTCCTGTGGCGGATGCCCGATGACCGCTGGACCAACGTGGGAGAAATGAATGACGGCACGTGAACTGGACGCGCAGCGCCTGCAGAAGGAATGGAACGAGAACCCGCGCTGGAAGGGAATCAAGCGGGGTTACACGGCGGAGGACGTCGTACGGCTGCGCGGCTCGGTACAGGTCGAACACACGCTGGCGAAGCGCGGTGCCGAAAAGCTCTGGCGGCTGATCAACGACGAACCGTTCGTCAATTCATTGGGCGCGCTGACCGGCAACCAGGCGATGCAGCAGGTCAAGGCGGGACTGAAGGCGATCTATCTGTCGGGCTGGCAGGTTGCGGGTGACGCGAATCTTGCCGGCGAGATGTATCCGGACCAGTCGCTGTATCCGGCCAATTCGGTGCCGGCCGTCGTGCGCCGGATCAACAACACGTTCACGCGTGCCGACCAGATCCAGTGGATGGAAGGCAAGAACCCGAACGATGCGGGCTACGTGGACTATTTCGCTCCGATCGTTGCGGACGCCGAGGCGGGATTCGGCGGGGTACTGAACGCATTCGAGCTGATGAAGGCGATGATCGAGGCGGGCGCCGCTGGCGTGCACTTCGAGGATCAGCTGGCGTCGGTCAAGAAGTGCGGCCACATGGGCGGCAAGGTGCTGGTGCCGACGCGCGAGGCCGTCGCCAAGCTGGTGGCTGCTCGACTTGCAGCCGACATGTCGGGCGTCCCGGCGTTGCTGGTGGCACGCACCGACGCCGAGGCCGCGGACCTCGTCACCTCCGATGTCGACGAGAACGACAAGCCATTTTTGACCGGCGAGCGCACCGTTGAGGGCTTCTTCAAGACCAAGCCCGGCCTCGGCCAGGCGGTGTCGCGAGGACTGGCCTATGCACCCTACGCCGACCTTGTGTGGTGCGAGACCGGCAAGCCTGACCTGGCGTTCGCGAAGGCGTTCGCCGACGCGATTCACAAGCAGTTCCCCGGCAAGATGCTGGCCTACAACTGCTCGCCTTCGTTCAACTGGAAGAAGAACCTGGATGACGCGACGATCGCCAAGTTCCAAAAGGAACTCGGCGCGATGGGCTACAAGTTCCAGTTCATCACGCTGGCCGGCTTCCACTCGCTGAACTACTCGATGTTCAATCTCGCCTATGGTTACGCGCGCAACCAAATGAGCGCGTTCGTCGAGATGCAGGAAGCCGAGTTTGCCGCTGCAGAAAAGGGTTTCACCGCGGTCAAGCACCAGCGTGAGGTCGGCACCGGTTACTTCGATGCAGTCACGACGACGATCGAGAAGGAATCCTCGACTGCGGCGCTGAAGGGCTCGACCGAGGACGAACAGTTCTTCGACAAGAAGGCGGAGAAGAAGGCCGCCTGAGTCTTCCGGCAGGCGTGCAAAGGGCCGCGGTTCGCGGCCTTTTGCTTTGGTGTTTTTTGGTTCGGCCTGGCGCGGGCGGGCGGCTCGTTCAAATATACTCAAAGCCAGAGGGCATTCCGGAGGAACCATGCGAGCCGCGCTGTTCGACGTCTTCGGCACGCTGCTCGATGTTTACTCGGTGACGCGTCGCGCCGAGGAACTGTTCCCCGGGCAGGGAACGCGGCTGGCCGTTCTCTGGCGCGACAAGCAGATCGAGTATTCGCGCGTCCGCACGCTGTCGGGGCGCTACGCACCGTTTTCCCAGGTAACGCGCGAAGCGCTCGAGTTCTCGGTGCAAGCGCTCAGATTGCCGGCCGAGGCGCAGCAGGTGACGTCACTCCTCGATGAATACAAGCGCCTGGCGCCCTTCATGGACGTTGCGCCGGCGCTGGAGCGCTTGCAGCAGGCGGACGTAAAGACGGGCGTGCTGTCCAACGGCGATTCGGAAATGCTCGAGACGGCGCTTGTGACCTCGGGGCTGCATCGCTACATCGACATCGTCCTGTCGGCAGATCAGGTGCGGGCGTTCAAAACGTCGCCACTGATTTATGCGCTGGGTCCGCGAGCGCTGAAGCGGCCAGCCGAGGAAATCTTGTTCGTGTCGAGCAACGCGTGGGACGCGATCGGAGCTGCCTGGTACGGCTACAACAGCTACTGGGTCAATCGCCTCGCGGCTCCGCTCGACCAGCTGGGGACACGCCCGCACGGCACCGGCTCGACGCTAGCCGACGCAGTCGACTACCTGTTTGCCTATCCCCTTCGAAATAAGACGGAGACTGCTGCATGAGCATGCCCACCGGCGTCCAGATCACCGCGCCGCTCGCCCCCGGCTACGACCGCATCCTGTCCGTCGACGCGCTGGCGCTGGTGGCTGCGCTGCATCGCTCATTCGAGGCGCGGCGGCAGGAACTCCTCGCCACGCGCGTCGAGCGCGCGCGCCGGCTCGACGCCGGCGAGCGCCCTGATTTCCTTGCCGAAACGAAGTCCGTGCGGGATGGGAACTGGACCATTGCGCCGATCCCGGCCGACCTGCAGTGCCGCCGCGTCGAGATCACCGGGCCGGTCGAGCGCAAGATGATCATCAATGCGCTGAACTCGGGTGCCGATGCGTACATGACCGACTTCGAGGACAGCAACGCGCCGAACTGGGACAACCTGATCACGGGTCAGCTGAACCTGATTGATGCGATCCGCCGCGAGATCACGCTGGAGCAGGGCGGCAAGGTCTACAAGCTGAACGACAAGGTCGCCACACTGGTGGTGCGTCCGCGCGGCTGGCACCTGGACGAAAAGCACGTCCTGATCGATGGCAAGCGCGTTTCGGGCGGGATCTTCGATTTCGCGCTCTACATGTTCCACAACGCGAAGGAGTTGATCGCGCGTGGCAGCGGCCCGTATTTCTACCTGCCGAAGATGGAGTCGCACCTCGAAGCGCGGCTGTGGAACGACGTCTTCGTGGCCACTCAGAAGCACCTCGGGCTGCCGCAGGGCACGATCAAGGCGACGGTTCTGATCGAAACGATCCTCGCGGCGTTCGAGATGGACGAGATCCTGTACGAGCTGCGCGAGCACTCGGCCGGGCTGAACGCCGGCCGCTGGGACTACATCTTTTCGTGCATCAAGAAGTTCAAGGTCGACAAGTCGTTCTGCCTGGCCGATCGCGGCGCGCGTCACGATGACTGCGCCCTTCATGCGGTCGTATGCGCTGCTGCTGCTGGCGACCTGCCATCGCAGGAACGCGCCGGCAATCGGCGGCATGAGCGCGCTGATCCCGATCAAGAATGACCCGGAGGCTAACGAGAAGGCGCTGGCAGGCGTGCGCACCGACAAGTCACGCGACGCCAATGATGGCTACGACGGCGGCTGGGTCGCGCATCCAGGACTGGTGCCGATCGCGATGGAGGAATTCGTGAAGGTACTTGGCAACCGCAAGAACCAGTTCGATAAGCAACGCAGCGACGTGAAGGTCGGCGCCGCGGACCTGCTGAACTTCCAGCCCGAGACCCCGATCACCGAGGCAGGGCTGCGCATGAACATCAATGTCGGCATCCACTACCTCGGCTCCTGGTTGGCCGGCAACGGCTGCGTGCCGATCCACAACCTGATGGAAGACGCTGCAACCGCCGAGATCAGCCGGTCGCAGGTCTGGCAATGGATCCGCTCGCCGAAGGGCGTGCTCGAGGACGGCCGCAAGGTGACTGCCGAGATGGTGCGCGCGCTGATCCCGCAGGAACTGGCCAAGGTAAAGGCAGATGTCGGCCCGAACTCGCCCACCTACGACCGTGCTGCGCAGATCTTCGAGAAGATGAGCACGCAGGAATCCTTCGCCGAGTTTCTGACGTTGCCGCTGTACGAGGAGATCGCCTGACCGCGGGTGCGGTCGCGGCGACTTTTCATGGATGCGGGGCCCGAGCCCCGGGGAGGTGTGCAATGACACTCTGTCCGATCGCGATAGTGGCCGGATGCGAGAAATGCCCGGCGTTCAAGATCTGCCCGCTCAAGGGTGTCATCGGCAGCCCGCCTAAGGTCGAGCCGCCCAAGGCGGCGGCCCGCAAGCAGCGAGCGGCACCTTCCAAGTAGCGGGCGAGCGCGGCGCAGGCTCCGCGCTCAGTCCTCCAGCTCGGACTTCGCCAGTTCGACGTCGAGTCTTTCCATTGCGTCGAGCGGCTCACACGCAGCTGCCTCGCCGTAGAGCTCTTCGGCCTGCTTTAGCGCCTTCTTGCCTTCCAGCATTACTAAGCCGTTGGCGTATTCGATACGCGCGATGGCCGAGTCCGGCAGCAGCTTGAGCCCGGTCTGGTAGTTCTTGAGTGCGACGTCCTTCTTGGCCCCGTAGGTGAGACCGCCGATCATCGCGCCGACCTTGTCGATGACCTCGGCGTGGTACGAGCCCAGCGCGGTATGCGCGTCCGCATGTTTCGGCGCAAGCTTGATCGTCGTCTCGAGTGCGGACTTCACCTTGCCGCCGATCCCTTGCGCCAGTGCCTTGACCACCGAAATGCCCTGCGAGTAGCGCCCCAGCGCATACGCCTGCCAGTAAAACGCGTTGGCGTTCTTGGGTTCTTTCGCCTGCAACGCCTCGGCGCGATCGGCGACCTCCTCGAGCAGTTCAAGCTTGCGCTTGTCGTTCTGCTCGAGGTAGTTTGCATAGATTGCCTGCGCCTTGTTCGCCACATTGGTGCCTTCGGCGCCGGCCTTCAGTCCCAGCTCGTGCGCCTTCTGGAAATCGCCGGCGTGAAAAGCGATCCATGCCTCGATCACGGCGTCGCTCTTCGGAAAGGCTTCGACATCGCCCTTGTGCAGGCGGTCCCACGCCTTCTTCAAGGTGGCCGCGGTGTATTGGAACTTTTTGTCGGCATACGGAAACTTCGCCCACGCCTTGGCCATTTCTGGCCTCCTTCTAGTCGTTCAGGTATTCGGCCGCGAGTTGCTCGAACAGCACGCCTGACTGGCCCGTCAGGTAGGGTGCAGTCAACGACATCACCTGATAGCAGCCGCGCTGCAAGGCCGCGCCGACGACGTCAGGCTCACTGAAGCGGCGCGGATCGAGCACGTAGGAATACGACAGCCAGTAGGTCGCCACGACGACCATGTTGGTTGCGAGCGCCTCGATCTCGCGTGGTTGCGCGCGCAGTTCCTGCGCTCTGGCGAGGCCCTCGCACAGGCCGCGAGCCACTTTGACTTTCTGAATCAGCAGTTGCTTGAACTTGAGTTCGAGCGTGCGATTGTTGGCGAGCAGATTGTTGAGGTCGCGATAGAAGAAGCGGTACTTCCAGATCAGTTCGAACAGCACGTGGAGAAACAGCCAGGCATCCTCGACATTGGGCGCGCGGTCGGACGGCAGTGCCAGCAACTTGTCGATCTCCCGTTCGAACTGCTGGAAGATGCAGTTGATGATGTCGTCCTTGTTCTTGAAGTGGTAGTACAGGTTGCCGGGAGAGATGTTCATCTCCTCGGCGATCAGCGTCGTGTTGACGTTGGGTTCGCCGAAATCGTTGAACAGGCGCAGCGACAGCTCGAGGATGCGTTCGCGCGTGCGACGCGGCGGCTTGCGTTCCATGGACGGCGCGGAGTGGTTCGGGCCGGATCGGCTTCCGGACCGAAGAATACCCCAGCGAAACTGCGACTTACGCGGCGAAGCCCGAGTAGCGCAGCCAGCGTTCGAGGTCGTCGAGCGTGTGCGTCAGCAGGCGAGTCGCCGCGGTCGACGCGGTCTCGCGCCAGACGCCACGGCTCTTCTTGAGACTCTTCACCAGCGTCAGCGCCTGGTCGCTCAGCACATCGGTGCGCAGCGTGATGCCGTGCTGCGTCAGCATCGGTGCGAGTTCGTGACGCCGCTTCCACAGCTCCTCGCGCGTCTTCTGGTAGGCGTGCTCGCACAGGCGGCGGCGGCTCGAGTACGAAAACAGGTTCGTGAAGAACATGTCCGCGTCGGCGCGGTTCGGCTCGAACAGCAGGATGTCGGTGCGCGGATATGCGGTTTTGTAGCGTTCGAGCCCGGCGCCCAGCCGCGAATGGATGATCGAGCGAAACGTCTGTGCCAGCACGACCGGCAGACCGCCTTCGACCAGCTTGTCGAGCTGGTGCTCCCGATCGGGGCTGCGGTGGTGCGGGGACGAGTCGAACGGCACCAACGGATTCAGGCACAGCATCAGCGCTACGCCCTGGTCCAGCGCGATCGAGGCGTGCAACGTCTTGCGCAATGCGCCGTCGACAAAGTAGCGGCCGTCGACTTCCACCGGCGGAAAGAGTCCCGGCAGCGCCGCAGACGCCTGCACCGCGCGCGAGATCGGAACGTGCTCGGTGCCCGGCGCCCCGAAGGGCACAGACACGCCGGTGTCCAGATCGGTTGCAACGAGGTAAAGCTGGTGGGCGAGCTGCCGGAAGTCGTTGGTGCGCCCGGGCTGGCTGAAGATGCCGGCGAGATAGCGGTCCACCTCGTCGCCGCTAAAGACTCCAGTCGGGATCGCACGACCGAGCCGTTCGAACGCACTCATGATCGTGCTGGTTCCCAGCAGATAGTGCCAGGCGGCGCTCAACGCGAGCGGCGGAACCGAGGCGAGGCGCTTCGCGAACTCGCGGAACGCCGGCCTGAACAGCATCGACGGCTCGAAGCGATCGCTGCTCTTTTCACCCTCGATGAAGGCACGCGACATCTGGTGCGGGGTGATTCCGTTGGCAAGACCCGCCGCGATGAAGCCGCCGGCACTGACGCCGACATAAACATCGATGTCGTTGAAATCGACGCCCCCGAGCGATTCGCTGAGGGCGGCGAGTGCCCCGATCTCGTAGATCGCCCCCAATGGGCCCCCACCGGCGAGGGCGAGTCCGATACGCGGGCGTTGCGCAGCTGACAATCGCCGACCGGAACTGCGGCCGGGCGTGGGCCGTTCGGTCATCGCGGTCAGGCGGCGGACGTGATCTCCGCTTCGCCTCTAGAAATCATGTCGCCGACGGTCGCGCTTGCGCGGTGCCAACCAGCGCCGCGCGGAGGCTTGCGGGACGGTCGGGCGCTGTCGCGCGCGACCGTCCCGGTGTCGATCGAATCAGGCTGCCCCCTTGCGAGCGCGCGACGCGCGCTTGGCCGGCCGGGCGCGGGTCAGCGTACCAACGCTGCGCGTCAGCTCTTCGACGCGCCGGGTCAGCGCGGCGATTTCCTTGTTGGTCGGCACGCCGAGGCGCGTCAGCGCGCGCTCGACGCGGGCCTCGAACACGGTCTCCAACTTGTCCCAGGTTCCGTTCGCCTGCTTCTGCAGGCCCGCTGCCACTTTCGTCACTTTCGCCGTCACGTCGTTGACCTTGTCCTCGGTGACCTTCATGGTCCGTTTCTGGATGCCGGTGCCTTCGCGCACGAGCGCCTTGAATACCTTCTGGCCTTCTTCCTGCGCCTTCGCGAACGCGCCGAGGCCCGCCAGCCAGATCTCCTGCGCGGAATCCTTTACAGCAGCGCGCAACTGGCTCTCGCTCGACGACTTCTCGGCCATTGCCTTGAGCTTCTTGACCATCTGTCACTCCTTACCCTGCGGGTGGATTGTCCGACAAGCACAGTCTAGGAGTCGTAACGCATGACCAACAACAAACTGCATAGAGCCTCGGCTCTAGGCCTTGCGGCGCCGGCGCTACACTCGCCGCGCGATTCGTTCAGCGAACACCGTTCTGCCAGGAGGAGACACCCGATGACGTACTTCGTCACCGGCGCCACCGGTTTCATCGGCAAGCGCCTCGTCAAGAAATTGCTTGCTCGGCGTCAGACAACCGTCTATTTCCTCGTCCGCAAAGAGAGCCTCGACAAGGTACCGGCGCTTCTCGACTACTGGGGGGTGTCGGAGGACCGGGCGGTCGCGGTGGTCGGCGACCTTGGCAAGCCGTTGCTCGGAGTATCGAAGGCAGATCAGAAGCAACTCGCCGGCAAGGTCAAGCACTTTTTCCATCTCGCGGCGGTGTACGACCTGAAGGCCGACGCGGAAAGCCAGATCGTCGCCAACATCGAAGGCACGCGCAACGCGGTTGCGCTGGCCAACGCGATCAAGGCCGGCATCTTCCAGCACGTGTCGTCGATCGCCGCGGCCGGGATGTACGAGGGGGTGTTCCGCGAGGACATGTTCGAGGAGGCTGAGGGGCTCGACCATCCGTACTTCGCGACCAAGCACGATTCCGAGAAGATCGTGCGCAAGGAATCGAAGATGCCGTGGCGGGTCTACCGCCCGGCCATCGTCGTCGGCGACAGCCGCACCGGCGAGATGGACAAGATCGACGGGCCGTACTACTTCTTCAAGCTGATCCAGCGCATGCGCGAGCTGCTGCCGTCGTGGGTGCCGGTGGTCGGCATCGAGGGCGGCCGCATCAATGTCGTGCCGGTCGACTTCGTGGTGAATGCGATCGACCATATCGCGCACGCCAAGGAAGGCGACAAGAAGGCGTTCCACCTGGTCGACCCGACGCCGTATCGCGTCGGCGACATGCTGAACATTTTCGCCAAGGCGGCACACGCGCCGCAGTTCGCGCTGCGGGTCAACGCCGCACTGATCGGCTTCATTCCCGGCAGCGTGCGCAAGGGCATGCTGGCGCTGACGCCGGTCCGTCGCATCCGCGACACCGTGATGAAGGACCTCGGCCTGCCGGACGACATCATCACGTTTGTCAACTATCCGACGCGTTTCGACGCGCGCGACGCGACGGCGGCGCTGAAAGGCACCGGCATCAGCTGCCCGCGGCTGGAGGACTACGCCTACCGACTGTGGGATTACTGGGAACGCAACCTCGATCCTGATCTTTTCATCGACCGCACGCTGAAGGGGCAGGTGCAGGGAAAGGTAATCGTCATCACCGGCGGTTCCTCCGGCATCGGACTGGCCGCGGCTCACAAGATTACGCAGGCGGGTGCGACCACGGTGATCATCGCGCGCGATCTCGAGAAACTCGCCGCAGCCAAGAAGGAGATCGAGACCGGACTCGGCGACAACGAAAACGGCGGCAAGGTCGTCACGCATTCGGCGGACCTCGCGAGCAACGAGGGTGTCGACAAGGCCACGGCGTGGATCATCGAGACTTTCGGCGGCGCCGACTTCCTCGTCAACAACGCCGGACGATCGATCCGCCGAGGCATCGAATCGAGCTACGACCGCTATCACGACTTCGAGCGCACGATGCAGGTCAACTACTTCGGCGCGCTGCGGATGACGATGGGGCTGTTGCCGCACATGACGGCGAAGCGGCGCGGCCACATCATTAACATCTCGTCGATCGGCGTGCTGACCAACGCGCCGCGCTTTTCCGCTTATGTCGCGTCGAAGGCGGCGCTCGACGCCTGGACCGCGTGCGCCTCGTCCGAGTTCGCCGATGTCGGCATCAAGTTCACGACGATCAACATGCCGCTGGTCCGCACGCCGATGATCGCGCCGACCAAGATGTACCAGAACGTGCCGACACTGTCGCCGGAGGAAGCCGGCGACATGATCGTGCAGGCCATCGTCGACAAGCCGGTGCGCATCGCCACGCCGCTCGGCATTTTCGGCGCCGGGCTGCATGCGCTCGCACCGCGCATAGAGCAGATCGTGATGAACACCACCTTCCGCATGTTCCCGGATTCGGACGCCGCCAAGGGAGCGAAGGAGGGCGAGAAACAGAAGGCCACGGCCGATCAGATCGCCTTCGCGAACCTGATGCGGGGGATCCACTTTTAGCAGGCGCTCCTCGTGTACGCGATCGGCTTTGCCGATCGCACGTGCACTCGGAACGGATCAGTCAGCGGGCGGCTCTTCGGCGCAGCCGGGCGGGTGGCCCGGGTTCAACTGCTGGCTGCGGCGGCTGTCTCGCGTGTGCCCGGGGCGTGAGCTTCAGGCCGCGGGCGTTCCACGACCTCTATCAGTTTGGCCAACACAGAGTCGTCGTCGGTCATCGACAGATGACCGATGCGCTCGAACCATACGGCATCGGCGCAGGCGAGGATTTGATTGTCACGCGGCACGATCATGTTGTCGTGCTGACTGGCGAAACAGATGAACTCCACGGGCTCGTCGCTCGCCGCTAGCTTGCGTACGTAATCGCAGGCGAGTTCCATCTGCCGAGTGTTCTCGCCGCGGCCCAGGCGCGCGAACAGTGTGCCGTGGTGCGGCGAATCGATGGTGACGACGCGGGCGACCGCATGATGGCCGTGCTCCCGCAGGTAGGCGCGCGCCGCCAGCCCGCCCATGCTGTGGCAGACGAGGGTGATGCGTTCGACTCCGGCGCCTGCGCGCAAGCGCTCGACCGCCGCATGGATCCGGTCCGCATAACCGTGGACAGTTCCGTACACCGGTTCCAGGTTCACCGTCGCGCAGTTCCAGCGGCCCGCCAGACCGCCCTGCAGCAGCCAGGGCCTCCACGTTGCCCGGTTGCACATGTAGCCGTGGATGAACAGCACGGCGCACCGTCCGTCGCGCGCGATCGCCGGCTCCGGAAATCCGGCGCGCCATGGCTGGTCGACGTTGAAGACCATGAACGAACGCCACGTTTCGCGCAACCACACGCGGGCGAGCGCAAGCGGACCCAGCCGCGCACCCGGACGTCGATCGATCAAGCGCGCCGGTGATGAACTCGATCGCCAGCGGAACGCCGTGGACTGCGAAGGGCAGCGCGAGACCCAGCAGCACGGCGAGCCAGGTGGGGGCACCCAGCCAGATGAGCCCGACCGCGAGCGCGACCGCCGCGACGACCTCGAACGCGGCGCTGAGTCGCAGCATGCCGGCTAAAGTCATGCGCGCGCGAGCTTGAGCTCGGTGTCGATATCGATCCACGCCCACTTGCGCGACTGAACGGATGACGGCGGAATCCGACCACCCACGGCTGCGCAAGATCGACGTACACCCGATGCATGTGCATCATGTACGGCATGTAGGCGACCAGCAGGCGCGAGGCGTCGCGCAACATCGCCAGTCGCTCGGGTCCATCGGGCAGCACGCGCTGCTGCTCGAACAGCCGGTTGTAGGCCGGCAGGTCGAAGCGTGCATCGTTGATCGACTCGCGATTCGGCCCGTACGCCATGCCGAAGATCGTGTCGCTGTCGGGCTGGCCCACCTGCCACGCATAGCCCCACATCATCAGCTGCCCGGCCATCGACTGCTTGACGAGTTCGGGCCACTGGGCGATGCGAAATGACGTGCTGCAGCCCGAGCGCGGTCATGTACTTCTTCCACAGTTCGTTGGCGCTGCGGTCGCGCTGCGTATCGCTCGCGGCGATTTCCAGCGCCAGCGGCGCGCCGTCGGGCAACTCGCGCCAACCGTCGCCGTCGCGGTCGACATAGCCGTAGGTGTCGAGCAGCGCCTTGGCGCGGGCCGGGTCGTATTCGGCCATCGCGGTCCGATACGCCGGATCGTATCCGAACGTCGCCGGAACAAAGGGCGCACAGGCCTGGACACCGTAGCCGCTGAAGATGCTGCGGATGTATGCGCTGCCGTCGAAGCCGAGCGCGACCGCGCGGCGCAGCGCGACCTTGTCCGCCGTGTACCCACCGACCAGCGGATGCTCCATGTTGAAGTAGGTGAGCGTGATGTCGGACATCGGCGTGAACATCGGCCTTGATGCCCTTGCGCGCGAGAAACGGCGCAAGCTTGCCGTTCGGCGCAGCCACGCGCACCAGGTCGACCGGCACCGGGTCGAGGATGTCAAGCTGGCCCTGCAGGAACGCCAGCCAGCGCGGCTGCGATTCCTCGATGACGGAGATTTCGACCCGGTCGATCAGCGGTACGCCGCCGGCCCTGCAGGCGCGCCGACCTCGGCAGCGAGCTGAGGCACGTCGTCGGCGGCGGTGAAGTCGTAGCGCTCCTCGCGATAGCCGGCATTGCGTTCGAGCACGATGCGCGACGAGCGCGTCCAGGCGGCCAGTCGGAACGGCCCGGTGCCGACGGGGTGCGCCATGATCTCGTCGCCGTAGGCTTCGACCACCTCGCGCGCGACCGCGCCGAACAGCGACGCGTCGGCGAAGTTGTAGATCAAGCGCGGGTTCGGATTCGGCGAGTCGGACCTGCAGCGTGTAGCGGTCCAGCACTCGCAGGCCTTCGACCTCGGCCGCGTAGTCGAATCCCCGCTTGCCCTTCAGCGCCGCCGCGCGCAGTTCGCTCAGGCCGAGCACCTTGCTGTTCTCGAGCACGAACAGCATCGGGCTCTTCCAGCGCGGGTCGTAGATGCGCTTCCACGAGTACACGTAGTCGGCTGCCACCAGTTCGCGCGGCTTGCCGCCGAATGCCGGATCGTCCTGGAAGTGGATCCCCGGCCGCAGGCGGAATGTGAAGGTGCGGAAGTCGGCCGAGACTTCCGGCAAGGCGGCGAGCGTGTTGGTGCGCAGTTGCGACGGCCGCGCCATGAAGTCGAACTCGAGCGGTGCGTCGAAGATGTGTCCGATCACCGTGCGCGAGTACAGATCCTGCACCTGCGCCGGGTCGAAGCCGGTTTCGGCGGTCGCGAAGGCCACGCGCAGCACGCGGCCCTCACTGCTCGCAAGCGTCGCCGCGGCGGGCGCTGCCAGCGCCGCCGAGGAAGTCAGCAGGAAGTCGCGGCGCCGCATCCCCCGGGTCAGTCGTGAGCCGGGCGGGCGGAGTCGTCGACGTCGATGTACTTGAAGAAATCGCGCATGAAAGGATGGCGCCGGTAGCCGACGACCCATGGGTGGGTCAGATCGGTACGGAAGCGGTGACCATGCAGCTTATAAGGCGTGTAGGCGGCGAAGTATTTCTTCATCTCGCGCATGATCGCAAGGCGTTCGGGGCCGTCGGGCAGCGAGCGTTGCTGCTCGAACAGTGCGTCGAAGGACTTCATCGAGAACCGCGCCGGGTTCTGGCTGGGCGCATACGGCGTGTACGCGAGCCCGAGGAAGGTTTCGCTGTCGGGCACAGTGGCGCTCCACGCCACGCCCCACATCATCAGCTTGCCGTTACGCGAGGCCTTCAACTGTTCCGGCCACTGGCCCATCGTGAACCTCATCCGCACGCCGATCGCCTCGGTGCTCTTCTTCCACAACTCGTTGTACTGGCGCGAGAGCGAGTCCGACTGGCTGGCGTAATCGAGTTCGAGCGGCGAGCCGTCGGGATTCTCGCGCCAGCCATCGCCGTCGCGGTCGATGTAGCCGAAGGTGTCGAGCAGTGCCTTCGCGCGAGCGACATCGTAGGTGGCGGCATCGGTCAAGAAGTCCGGGTCGTAGCCGAAAGTCAGCGGTGGGGCCGGCGACGACGCGGGAATCATCTGGTTTTTGCGGATCAGTCGGATCTCCTGTCCCTGGTCGTAGGCGAGTGACAGCGCGCGCCGCAGCGCCACCTTCTCCGGTGTGTAGCCGCCGACGACCGGGTTCTCCATGTTGAAGTAAGTGACGACGATATCGACCAGCGGGATGCGGTCCATCTCGACGCCGGCTTTGCGCAGGTTGGGCGCGAGCCGCCCGTTCGGAATTGCGATCTGCACGAACTCGGGCGGAACGCCCTCGAGCATGTCGTACTGACCGTTCAGAAACGACAGCCAGCGCGGCTGACTTTCGTCGATGACGTCGACCTCGACGCGGTCGACCATCGGCAGCTTGCGCCCCTTCAATCGCTTGAGGATCGCCTGCGAGCGAGCGTCATCGGCCGGAGGCTCGGCATCGAAGATGTCCTCGCGGTAGGTCGGGTTGCGCTCAAGTACGATTTTGGACGAGCGCTTCCATTCGGCGAGGCGAAATGGCCCGGTGCCGACCGGGTGCGCCATGATGTCCTTGTCGTAATACTCGACTACTTCGCGCGCGGTCGCGCCGAGAATCGACGGGTCGGTGAAGTTGTAGATGAAGCGCGGATCGCTCTTGCCGATTCTGACCTGAAACGTGTAGCGGTCGAGCGCGCGCAGGCCCTCGATCTCCCGGTCGTAGTCGAAACGGCCGGTTTTCAGCGCTTCCTTGCGCAGTTCCTCCGTGCCGAGGATCTCGGATGGCGCGAGGCTGGGATAAGTCGGCGACTTCCAGCGCGGATCGAAGACGCGCTTCCACGCGTAGACGAAGTCCTGCGCCACCAGTTCACGCCTGACTCCCTTGAAAACCGGGTCGTCCTGGAAGTAAATGCCAGGCTTCAGCCGGATGGTGAACGTACGGTAATCGTCCGACACTTCCGGCATCGCGGCCGCCACGTTGGGCCTGAGCTTGGCCGGACGCGCGAGGTAATCGTAGGTCAGCGGCGCGTCGAAGATATTGCGGTTGATCGTGCGCGAATAAATGTCCGACACCTGCGCCGGATCGAAGCCGGTCTCGGCGGTATTGAAGGCGTAGCGGAAGACCTTCTGCCCGCTGCTTGACGCCGTGGCCTTGCGACCGGGCGATGCGACGGCTCGCGCCGCCGCGGCGGCAGCGAGTCCGAGAAAGATGCGCCGCTTCATTTTCGGGTCTCCTCAGCCTGCGCCACGGCGTCGATGTACGGCGGGCGTCGAAAGCCGCTCAGCCACGGCCAGGTCAGGTGCGGTGCACGCTGCTGAAACCCGGCCATAAATTCAGGCGAGGTCACGGTTGCGCAGGTCCCCGTCGATGTCGATCCACTTGAACGCGTCGCGCGAATAGGGATGGCGCCGGTAGCCGATGACCCACGGATGAATGAACGCATTGAGGATGCGGTGACCGTGAAACTTGTACGGCATGTACGCAACGTAGAGTCGCTTCAACTCTCGCAATATCGCCATCCGCTCCGGACCGTCCTGCAACTGCTTCTGCGCGAGGAACAGCCGGTCGTACTCCGCATGCTGGAAGCGTGCGTAGTTGGCCGCTCCCTTGTTCGGACCGTAGCCGAGGTCGAAGAAAGTCTCGCCGTCCGGGACAGCCGCGCTCCAACCAAGCGCCCACATCATCAGCTTGCCACTACGCGCCGCCTTGGCCTGCTCGGGCCATTGACCTTGTTTGAACTCGACCTTGATTCCAATTGCATCGAGGCTGCCTTTCCAGAGCTCATTCGACGCACGCGAGAACTGGTCGGTCTGCGTCGAAAACTCGAGAACCAGCGGCGTGCCGTCGGGTTGTTCGCGCCAGCCATCGCCGTCGCGGTCGACGTAGCCCAGCGTGTCCAGCAATGCCCTCGCCCTCGCACGATCGAAGGCGCTCATGTCGCTGATAAACGTCGGGTCATAGCCGTACGCACTCGGCGGGACCGGCGATTGAGCCACGACCAATTGCCCACGGCGAAGTTCGCGGATTTCGCGCTGGATGTCGTAGCCGAGAGTGATCGCCCGACGGAGTCCGACTCGCTCCGGCGTGTAACCCCCGACCACCGGATGCTCCATGTTGAAGTAGGTGATGACGATGTCCGCGTTCACCAGGCGATCAAGCTGGATGCCGCGCTTGGCGAGGGCCGGAGACATGCGACCCTGCGGCGCCGCGGTATTCAGCAGTTCTCCTGGCGAACCGACATCCAGACTGCCGTTGAGGAAGGCGAGCCACTGTGGTTGGGTTTCCGCGATGATCGCGATTTCCACGCGATCGACGAACGGAACTCGATTCCCGGCGAGTTGAGCCGCCGCGGCGATTCCGCGCGCATCGTCCGCTGGTGGGCTTGCCTGGTAGCGCTCCTCCCTGAAAGTCGGGTTGCGCTCGAGAACGATCTTGGACGCGCGGCGCCACTGCGCCAGTCGAAAGGGACCGGTGCCGACCGGCCGGCCCATCAGTTCATTTTCGCTGACCGACTCCACGACCTCCCGTGCGACGCCGCCGAAAAAGTTCGCGGTCGTGAAATTGTGGATGAAGCGCGGATCGGGGTCCGCAAGTCGGACCTGGAAAACGTAACGGTCGACGACCCGGGCGCCTTCGACTTGGCGGTCGTAGTCGAAGCGGCCGGTCGTTTCGGCCTGCTTGCGCAGCTCTTCAAGCCCCAGCGGCTTTGACTTCTGCAGGTAGGAGTAGTGCGGGCTCTTGAAGCGCGGGTCGAATACGCGTTTGAACTGGTAAACGCAGTCGGCGGCAACAAGTTCCCGCGGCTTGCCCTTAAAGGCAGGGTCGTCCTGGAAGTAGATGCCGGGGCGCAGCCTGACGGTGAATGTGCGGAAGTCATCCGACACCTCAGGCATGGCGGCTGCGGTGCGCAGCCGCAACTCGACCGGTCGTGCCAGGAAGTCGTATTGCAGCGGCGCCTCGAAGATGTGCGGTATCACGGTGTTCGAGTACAGATCAGAGACCTGCGCCGGGTCGAAACCCGTTTCCGCTGCCGGAAAGGACCAGTGCAGGACCTTGGGCTGTGCGACCAGTTGGGCGATCGTTCGTGTCGGCAGCGCGGCGAGCGCGGCCGTTGTGGCGCTCGATCCCAGCAGGAACTCGCGCCGGGTAACCGGAGGCGCTTTGAGCGCCTCGGATTCGATACCACGTGGCAAATCGACATGTGCCTTCATGACTCTCAGCCCGCCTTCTGCTGTTGTGAAGCGTCGATGTCGATGTAGGCCCACCACGACAGCCAGTAGGGTGGGCGGCGATAACCCGCTACCCATGGCCATGCCAGATCGGTGTGGATCCGGTGCACGCCATGATGGTATGGAGCATAGGCCGCCAGCATCCGCTTGCCCTCATAGAAAAGCTGTTGCCGCTCGGGGCCGTCGGGGATCACGCTCATGCGGTCGTACAGTGCATCGAACTGCTTGTTTGAGAAGCGGGCAAGGTTCTGTCCGCCTTTGTGTACCGTCGCACCCTTGTCGAAAGATGGCTGCCCGTCGGGCGATGCCGCGGACGAGCCGACGCGCCAGACCATGTACTTGCCCGTGCGCACGTTCTTCAGGTTTTCCGGCCACTTCGCCTGCCTGAAGTCACTGCGGAGTCCGACGGCCGCCAGGTCCTTGCGTTGCAGTTCGTCGAGTCGGCGCGACGCTTGGTCCGGCTGCGTCGAGATCTCGATGACGAGCGGCGACCCGTCGGGCTGTTCACGCCAGCCGTCGCCATCTTGGTCGACGTAACCGTACAGATCGAGCAGCGCGCGCGCGCGCGCCGGGTGGTAACCGTCGCCCTTGAATGCCGGGTCGTACCCGGTCGTGTTGGGCATCAGTCCCGATTGCGCGGGTATCGCCTGGCCTTTGCGCTCGATACGGATTTCCTGCTCGACGTTGCTCGCGAGTGAAATAGCGCGCCTGAGCGCGACACGTTCCGGCTCGTACCCACCGACCGCCGCGTTTTCCATGTTGAAGACGGTTACCGTGATGTCGGATGCGAGCGTCCGATAGACTTGGATCCCCTGACGCGCCAGATTGGGTGCCAGCTTGTTGTTGGGTATGGCCAGGTTGATGAACTCGTTCGAAAGACGCTCCATGATGTCCTGCTGCTTCTGCAGGAACGCCAGCCAGCGCGGCTGCTGCTCATCGATGATGGAAATCTCCACCCGGTCGATCATCGGCAGCCTGCGGCCCTTGAATCTCGCCTGCATCTTCTGCCCTTCGGCATCATCCGCACTCGGCTCGCAGTCGTAGGCCACGTCGCGATATCCGAGGTTGCGCCCGAGAACGATCTTCGATGAACGTCGCCACTCGATCAGCCGGAATGGCCCGGTGCCGACCGGATGAGCGGCAATGTCGTCGCCATAGGCTTCGATCACTTCGCGCGCGACGGCGCCCGACAGGTCACCCCCGGTGGCGACGAGCTGGATGAAGCGCGGCTGCGGATTTTCCAGCCTGAACCGTAACGTGTAGCGGTCCAATGCGCGCATGCCTTCGACTTCGGTGTCGTAGTCGAACGGCTTCTTTTCCTTGATCGCGGCGTCGCGCAGCGCTGCCAGCCCGATCAGCCTGAGATCGTTGTAGGTGGCGAATGCCGGAGCCTTCCAGCGCGGATCGTAGAACCGCTTCCACGAGTAGACATAGTCCTGCGCGACCAGCTCGCGCTTGACGCCTTTGAAGACCGGGTCATCCTGGAAGTAGATGCCCGGTTTCAGACGTACCGTCCATGTACGGAAGTCCGGCGAAACATCGGGCGGGCCGGCGGCGGTGCACGGGATGATCCTGAACGGCCGCGCCAAGTGGTCGTAGTCGTACAGGTTGTCGAAGATGTGTGCCGTGACCATGCGCGAATACAGGTCGACCAGCTGCACGGGGTCCATTCCGGTCTCCGCAACCGGAAACGCATAGCGCAGCACCTTTGGCAAGGTCGACTGGCCGTGCGCGAGCGGTGCCAGGCCGAGCGGAGCGGCCGCCAGCGCCTTCAACGCGACACGGCGGCGGGGGTGGGTCGGATCGCGATCGTTCATGACTGGTGCAAACTCGTGTCGATATCGACGTACTGCCAGAAGTTCTGCGAATACAGCTGGCGCCGAAAACCGATCAGCCACGGCCAGGCGAGGTCGGTCAGGATGCGGTGCACGTGGAAGCGATAGGGGGCGTCGACCGCCAGCATGCGCTTGGCCTCGTAGAACAGCCGCTCGCGTTCCGGACCATCGGGCAGGCCGCGGATCTGTTCGTAGATCGCGTCGTAGCGCTTGTTCGAATAGCGCGCGAAGTTCTGCCCGCCAAAGTGCACGGTCGCGCCCCGGTCCAGCGACGCCTGTCCATCGGGGGCGGCGGCCGAATTGCCGAGGTTCCATACCATCAGCTTGCCGGCGCGCCCGTTTTTCAGGTTCTCCGGCCATTTGGCCGACCGGAACTCGATGCGGATGCCGAGCGCGGCGAGGTCCTTGCGGCGCAGTTCATCCCGCTGCCGCGCGCGCTGATCGGGAGTCGTCGACCAGGCGAGGACAAGTGGTGCGCCGTCCGGCTGCTCGCGCCAGCCGTCGCCGTCGCGATCGATGTAGCCGTACATATCGAGCAACGCCTTGGCGCGCGGAAGGTCATGACGCGCGGTGTCGTTGAGAAAGCCGGAGTCATAGCCGACCGTGTGCGGCATCAGGCCCGACTGCGCCGGGACCGCCTGGCCGCGCCAGTAAAGGCGGATCTCCTGGTCGACATCGATCGCGAGACCGATCGCCCGCCGCAGCGCGACTTTGTGCGGTTCATAGCCGCCAACTACCGGATCCTGCATGTTGAAGTAGGTATAGGTCACGTCGGCATTCAGGGTGCGCCACATCTGGATGTGCTGGCGCGCCAGGCTGGGTGCCAGTTTGCCGTTGGGCACCGCGATGTTGACGAAGTCCCACGGCAGGCGCTCCAGCAAGTCCTGCTGCTTGTTCAGGAACGCGAGCCAGCGCGGCTGGGTTTCTTCGATGATCGAGATCTCGACGCGATCGACCATTGGCAGTGTGCGGCCCTTGAAACGCTTCAGCAATGCCTGCCCTTCGAGGTCGTCCGCGGCCGGTTCGGCGTCATAGACCACGTGACGATAGGTGGGGTTCCGCACCAGGAAGATCTTCGAGGACCTTCTCCAGTCGGCAAGGCGGAACGGCCCGGTCCCGATCGGATGGCCGGGAATCGCATCTCCATAGGCCTCGACCACCTCGCGACAGAGCGCACCATACAGATCGCCGGTGGCGAGCGTCTGGATCAGCCTCGGCAGCGGTCGCTCGACCCGGAAGCGGATCGTGTAGCGGTTCAGCGCGCGCAACCCCTCGACGGGTTGGTCGTAGTCAAAAGGTCGCTTGTTCTTCAACGCATCGTCGCGCAATGCGGCCATGCCGAGAAAGCGCGCTTCGGCCAGCGTTGCGTAGGTCGGCGCCTTCCAGCGCGGATCGAAGAAGCGCTTCAGCGAATAGACGTAGTCCTCGGCGACTAACTCGCGCGGCTTGCCCTGGAAGACCGGATCGTCCTGGAAGAAGATGCCGGGCTGGATGCGCACAGTCCAGATGCGAAAATCGTCGGACACTTCCGGCATGCCGTCCGCCGTATTCGGAACGATGCGGTACGGCCTTGCCAGATAGTCGTAGTCGTACAGTCCGTCGACGATGTGCGAGATGACGATGCGCGAATAGATGTCGTTGACCTGCGCGGGGTCGAACCCGGTCTCCGACACCTCGAAGGCGTAGCGCAGCGTCTTGACCGGCGCCGCCTGCGCGGCGCCCGCCTGCGGCAGTCCCAGTGAGGCAAGGGCCGCTGCCTGCAGCGCAGTCCGGCGGCCGGGCGATTGCGGAGCGCCGTCCATCACGCGGCCACCGCGCCGGTAGCGCTGCGTTCGACGTCGACGTACTTCCAGAAATCGCGCATGAACGGATGACGCCGAAATCCGATGACCCACCGATGCGCAACCGCCGTGTCGATCCGGTGACCGACGAACTTGTAAGGCGCGTAGGCGACAAAGAGCCGCTTCGATTCGCGGAACGCTGCCTCGCGTTCAGGCCCGTCCGGCAGTTTCCGCTGTAGCGCGTACAGCCGGTTGAACGATTCCAGATCGAAGCGCGCGTAGTTGGCCTGTCCTTTGTTCGGGCCATAGCCGAGCGCCAGGAACGTATCGCCGTCCGGCGTCGTCGCGCTCCAGCCCACGCGCCACATCATCAGTTTGCCCACCCTTGCATTCTTCAGGTTCTCCGGCCACTTCGCCGACTTGAACCGGATCTGGATGCCGATCGCGGCCATCGCCTTGCCCCACAGCTCGTCCAACTGGCGTGACAACTGATCTGGCTGGGTCGCCATCTCGAGCACCAGCGGCGAGCCGTCGGGGCGCTCCCGCCAGCCGTCGCCGTCGCGATCGATGAAACTGTAGGCATCGAGCAGCGCCCTGGCGCGCGACGGGTTGTATTCGCTCATCTCGCTGCGGAACTCGGGGTCAAAGCCGCGCGTCAGCGGCGCCACCGGCGATTCCGAAGGCACCGACTGTCCCTTGCGCACCAGCCGGATCTCGTCGTCGACCGGATAAGCGAGGCTGACTGCGCGGCGCAGCGCCACCTGTTCCGGCGCGTGCCCGCCGACCGCCGGATGCTCCATGTTGAACAGCGCCATGTCGACGCTGGGTCGCGGCGTCCGATCCATCGTCACGCCGCGCCGCGCCAGGTTCGGCGCCAGCTTGCCGTTGGGCACGATCAGATTGGCGAGGTCAACCGGAATCTCATCAACCAGGTCGTGCTCGCCATTGAGGAACGCCAGCCAGCGCGGCTGGTTCTCCTCGACGATATCAATCTCGACGCGATCGATCATCGGCAGCGCGCGGCCGGCCAGACGCGCGACGAGTTGCGCGCCCGCGGCATCGGCCGGCGCGGGCTGCGCTCCGTAAAGTTCGTTACGGTAGCCGGGGTTGCGTTCGAGCACGATGCGTGAGGAGCGACGCCAGTCGGCCAACTGGAATGGGCCCGTGCCGACCGGGTGTCCCATGATTTCCTTGTCGTCGTAGCTTTCCACCACTTCGCGCGCCACCGCGCCCATGAAGGCATTGTCGGCGAGCAGCAGGTGGAAGCGCGGGCTCGCAGTGCCGAAGCGCAGCTGCAGCGTGTAGCGATCGAGCGCGCGCACGCCGTCGACCTCGCGGTCGTAGTCGAAGCGGCCCGACTTCAGCGCTTCGGCACGCAGATCGCCGAGTCCCAGCAGCTGCGCGTTTTCCAGCAGGTACAGCCGCGGGCTCTTGAGCCGCGGATCGAAGAAGCGCTTGATCGAATAGACGTAGTCGGCCGCCACTAGCTCGCGCGGCCGGCCGCTGAAGGCCGGATGCTGCTGGAACTGGATTCCCGGCCGGATCTGCACTGTCAGCGTTCGCGCGTCGGCCGACAGATCGGGCAGCGCCACGGTGGTGTTTGGAACGACGACGGCCGGACGCGCGAGGAAATCGTAGGTCAGCGGCGCATCGAGGATGTTGGAGAGCACCGTGTTCGAATACAGGTCGTTCACCTGCGCCGGATCGAAACCCGTCTCGGCAACGCGGAAGGCATAGCGCAGCACCTTCGGCGATCGAGCGGCTGATTGACCGCCGACCGGCCGCGCCGCGAGCGCCGCCGGGGCCACGGCGAGTGCCCGGGTCAACGCGCGACGGCTTTTCGAGAATTCAGCGCTCATGCTCGAAACGTGGAAAAGACGTGCGGATTGGAATCCCCGACGCAAGGCATAATCCGCGCTTTCGCGCGCCACGTCGGCTTGCTGCAGGCGCGAACAACACTCAGGACGTGGCTCCGGTGGGCGCCTACATCTTACGCAGGCTGTGGCAGATGATCCCGACCTTGGGCGGGGTCATCCTGTTCGTCTTTTTCCTGTTCAAGTTTTTCGGCGGCGATCCTGCGGAGATCCTCGGCGGACTGCTCGCGACGCCCGAGCAGATCGAGGCGATCCGCTCGCAACTCGGCCTGAACGATCCCTGGTACACGCAGCTCTGGATCTTCGTGAAATCGATTTTCACGTTCAACTGGGGCAATAGCTGGGCAACCGGCGAGGCGGTGGCCAATATCTTCAGGACCCGGCTGCCGGCCACGCTGACGATCATGGTGCCGATCCTGATCCTGGAAACGGTGCTCGGCATCGTCGCTGCGATGGCGGTCGCGTACGTGCGCGGCTCGCTGACGGACCGCACGATCATGGTCATTACGACCGTGATGCTGTCGATATCTTTCCTGGTCTACATCATCGTCGGCCAATGGCTATTCGGTTTCTACCTCGGATGGTTCCCGGTGCAGGGCTGGAGTGACAGCTTCTGGACCAACCTGACCCACTACGCGGTGCTGCCGGTGATGCTGGCGGTGTTCGTCGCGCTCGCGCCAAACACGCGCCTGTATCGCAGCTTCTTCCTCGACGAGATCAACCAGGACTACGTGCGGACCGCGCGTGCCAAGGGGGTCAGCGAGAACCGCGCGCTATTCGTGCACGTGCTGCGCAACGCGATGATCCCGGTGCTCACCAACATCGCGGTGCAACTGCCCGGCATCTTCCTCGGTTCGTTCCTGATCGAGACCTTCTTTTCGGTGCCGGGGCTTGGGCGCGAGACGCTGCTGGCCGTGAATCGCAGTGACTACCCGGTGATACAGGCCGTCACGGTCTACTTGGCGGTGCTGACGATGGCGATCAATCTCGGGGCCGACATGCTGTACAAGTTCGTCGACCCACGCGTGGTCCTGAAGTGAGGATCCGATGACCTCAGTGGTCGAAGCCTATCAGGCCCCGTCGTCCGAGCGGTCCGAAGGCGTCTGGCTGACCGCGTGGCGTCGGCTGCGTGATGACCGCGTTGGCATGGCCTCGCTGGCCATCGTCGCGGGCTTTTTGGTGATGATCCTCGCCGCCGCACTTGGGCTGGTTGCGGGCGACTGGCAGAAAGAGCTCGGCGTGCCCGATGCGCCACCGACGTTCGTCGGACCGCGCGCGGCTTCCTCGGCCGCCGATCCGATCGCGAGCGTGATCGCCAAGGATGCGAAACCGGTCGACCTGACGGACATCGATCCGCTGGCGCCCAAGTACAAGGAATGGGCCGAGCGCGCCGCCAAGATCCAGATCACCGAGGCGCCGCGCGCCGAAACCCTCTCATTTGGCGCCGACCGGCTCGGGCGCGACGTGCTTTCGAAGGTCATCAAGGGAGCCGAAGTCTCGATCTTCGTCGGCGTATTCGCCGCCGTGCTCGCCACGCTGATCGGCACGGTCCTGGGAGCGGTCGCCGGCTACGTCGGCGGACGCGTCGGCGACTTCCTCGAGTGGGTCTACAACGTCTTCACGTCGATTCCGGGCATCCTGCTGATCTTCGCGTTCGCCGCCGTTCTCGGACGCGGAATCAGCACCGTCATCCTGATCCTCGGGCTGGCCGGCTGGACCGGCATCTACCGGCTGGTGCGCGCCGAGTACATCAAGCATCGAACGCGCGAATACGTGCGCGCGGCCGAGGCGATCGGGGCCAGCCACTACTCGCGCATGTTCATCCACATCCTGCCTAACGTCAGCCACGTCATCCTGGTGCAGTTGTCGCTACACGTGGTGTTCTTCATCAAGGCCGAGGTGATCCTCTCGTTCCTCGGCCTGGGCGTGCGGGTCGACCAGGTCTCGTGGGGCACCATGCTGTCGGAGGCGCAGGCGGAGTTGGTGCTCGGTCACTGGTGGCAACTGGTCGCCACGACGATCTCGATGGCGCTGTTCGTCACCGCGTTCTCCCTGTTGACCGACGCGCTGCGCGACGCGCTCGATCCGAAGCTGAGGTAGCGATGCCAAATCTCGTCTCGGTACGCGACCTGCGCGTGTCGTTCCGGCTGGGCAAGCACCACATCGCCGAGGCCGTGCGCGGCGTCAGTTTCGACGTGCCCGAAAACGCCACCGTGGCGCTGGTGGGCGAATCGGGATCGGGCAAGAGCGTCTCCGCCATGTCGATCGTGCGGTTGCTTCCAGAAAACGCGATCGTCGCGCCGGAAAGCCGCATCGAGTTCGGCGGTCGCAACCTGCTGGCCGAGCCGATCGAGACGCTGCGCGCGATCCGCGGCAAGGACATCTCCGTGGTGTTCCAGGAGCCGATGTCGTCGCTGAACCCCGTGTTCCCGGTCGGCTGGCAGATTGCCGAAGTGCTGGAACTGCACATGGGACTGTCGCGGCGGCAGGTCGGTGACCGGGTGGTGGAACTGCTGACCGAGGTCGGCATACCCGAGCCTAAATCGCGGGTGGACTCGTATCCGCACGAACTGTCCGGCGGCCAGCAGCAGCGCGTGATGATCGCGATGGCGATCGCCTGCGAGCCCAAGCTGCTGATCGCCGATGAGCCGACCACGGCGCTCGACGTGACGGTGCAGCGGCAGATTCTCGAACTGATCAAGCGCCTGCAGGACCGCCACCGGATGAGCGTGCTGTTCATCAGCCATGATCTGGGTCTGGTCGGGGAGATCGCCGACCAGGTCGTGGTGATGCGCGACGGCATCGTTCGGGAAAAAGGCCCGGTCGCAGCGATCTTCGACGCGCCGCAGGACGCCTACACGAAAGCGCTGCTGCTATGCCGGCCGCGGTTGGACGCCAAGCCGAAGCGGCTGCCGGTCATCGACGACTTCATGCAGGGCAAGCCGGTGTCGCAGATCGTCGTCACCGAGCAGCGCATGGCACGTGTGGCGGCGCCGGAGCCGCTGATCGAGGCCAAGGGATTGCGCAAGGAGTACCGACTGAAGACCGGGATCTTCGCCCGCAAGACGATGGAGGCGGTGAAAGACGCGACCTTTGCGCTGTATCCGGGCCGCACGCTTGGCGTGGTGGGCGAATCGGGGTCGGGCAAGACCACTGTCGGCATGCTGCTGATGCGGTTGATCGACGCGACGGCCGGGCAGGTGCTGTATCAGGGCAAGGATCTGCTGTCGATGTCCGACGCCGAGATGATGGCGTTCCGACGCAGGATCCAGATCATCTTCCAGAATCCGTACGCCAGCCTGAATCCGCGCTTCACGGTCGGGCAGATCCTGACCGAGCCGATGAAGATCCACGGCATCGGCACCGACGACGGCGACCGCTTCGAACAGGCGGTCGCACTGGCGCGGCGCGTCGGCCTCGGCGGCGACAGCGTGTACAAGTACCCGCACGAATTTTCCGGCGGACAGCGGCAGCGCATCGCCATTGCGCGATGTTTGTCCATGAAGCCCGACGTGATCATCTGCGACGAATCGGTGTCGGCGCTCGACGTATCGGTGCAGGCCACCGTGCTCAACCTGCTGCTGGACCTGCAGGACGAGTTCGGCATGACGTACATCTTCATCAGCCATGATCTTTCGGTGGTCAAGTACATGGCCGACGACATGCTGGTGATGAGCAACGGAGAGATCGTCGAGCGCGGCGCGTCCGAGGCCATCTACGCCGATCCGAAGCACGACTACACGCGCAAGCTGCTGTCGGCTATTCCGCACGGCTACGCGGCGCGGGCGGTGCGCGCGGCATAAGCCAGCCGGCCTTTCACAGCCTTTCCCGACCGTTGTCAGCGCGTGTTCGGAACTGCGAGTCCGGCGGCACAGAAGAAGCTCACCGACGCACTGGGCCGCGTCATCGACCTGCGGGCGCGGCTGCACGGCGACACAGCCACGCGCTCGCGCTGGCTCGCCGTCAAGGGATTCCAGTCGGAGCGCCTGGCGGGGACATATGCCGACCTGCTGGCGTCGGACCGTTACCGCGAATCCTGCGAATTTTTCCTCGAGGAACTCTATGGTGCGCGCGACTTCGAGTTGCGCGATGTCGAGGTGCAACGGGTCGTGCCGAAACTGGCGGGAATGCTGCCCGGCCGCGCGATCGAGACGCTGGCACTCGCGGTCGAACTCGACGAGCTGGCGGAGAGCCTGGACGCGGAGCTGGCGCGGATCGTCGAGTTGCCGATCACGAAGTCGCGCTATGCGCGGGCGTATCCGCAGGTGGGCAGCATGCAGCAGCGCCAACGGCAGATCGAGTTGGTCGTCGAGATCGGGCGGGCGCTCGACCGACTCGCGCGGATCCCGATGCTGGCGCCGATGATTGCAATGATGAAGGGTCCCGCCGAAGCCTGGGGTTACCGGCATCTGCACCACTTCCTCTACCGCGGCTTCCACGCCTTCGTCGCCATGCACGGTGCCGGCGATTTCCTCGCGACGATCAAGCGCCGCGAGCTGACCATCAACGCGCGCCTGTTCGCGGGTGACCCGGACCCCTTCCGGCCGGTGGACTGACGCTCAGGTCGCGCGCACCACGCTCGTGCGTGTCCAGCGGTCGTGCAGCAATCGGTGCGAGGGGTCGATCCAGGCGGGAACGAGCAGCAGGCCGAAACCCAGTGCCAGCGCCAGTAGGTCCAGGGCGCCGTGCGTAGGAAACAGCGCGACGAAGGCGGCGCCGGGCAGGAACAGATGCCACGCCAGCAGGTAGCGGGCGATGGCGCGCCCGGTCGTCAACCGTGTTCCGCCCGGTCCGTCGATGCGGAGCTTCCACGTCTTCAGCGCCAGCGTCTGCCCGGAACGGGTCCAGCAGAAGACGAAATACACGCCGACCGCGACAAACACGACCGTCTGCAGCACCATTCGACGGCCCGGGCTGAGCGGATAGGTCCAGCCGGAGACGATTAACAGCAGGAAGCCAGCGGCGAAAGTGACCCCGAACAGCAGAACGGCTTCGTAGATCATGGCGGCCAGGCGCAGCCGCAACGGGGCCGGAGGCGCGCCTGGCTCCAAAGTCGATCGTGCTGCTACTTCTGCGGTGGCGTGCGCGCGGGAGGATTGGCCGGCGGCACCGCGGACTCACGCGTCGGCCGGCGCGGCGTTTCGGTCTTGGCCGCAGTGCGGCCGGCGAGTTCGCGCTTCTTGTCCTCGGGCAGTTCGTTGTACTTCTGCACTGTCGCCTCCCGCTGCTCAGCCGGGACTTGGTAGGCACGGCGGAAGTTCTCGCGCGCCGTGGTCTTCTGCTCGGGCGTCAGGCGGGCGAAGCCGGCCATGCGTTCATGCAACTTCTGTTTGCCCTCGGGCGAGAGGTTCGGATACTTGGCGGCGACCTCGAGCCACTTCCTCTTGCGGTCGGAATCGAATCCTGCCCAGTCGTCAGACAGTGGCGTCAGCGCCTCGCGCTGGACCGGCGTCAACTGGTTCCAAGAAGGACTGGTGCTCGCCTGGGCCCAAGCGGGCGAGCCGACGACCCACAGCCCGACCAGCAGGGCGAGACACGTCGATTTGAAGCTCACCTCGGGCCCTCCCGCTCAGTTATCGTCAGTATCGCCCCTGAGCAGGGTACCGAACCCCTTGTCAGCGTAGGTTTCTATCGGGACGTCGTCCAGCAGCACGGCGAAGTCCATATTGGCGATCTCGGCAATGCGCTGGGACTCCTGATACTGGTAGATGCCGACGAAGCCGATCGCCAGCGCCAGCAGCGGCGCCGCCAGGCCAAACCGGCGCAGCCAGCCGGCGCGCTCGTCCAGGTCGGACGCGCCGCCGGCGGTCTGAAGAGCGGGGACCCATTGCGTTTCGGCCTGGCCGGCAAACTGGCGGGCGAGCGCCGCCTGCCGGGCCTGCTCGAGCCGGTAGGCGGTCCGGTAGTCGAGGCGCTGCAGTCCCTCGTCGAGCGCCTGGCGGATGCGATAGCCGAAGTCGTTTTCGTTCATAGCTTGATGCCTCGGGCAAGCAGAGCCTTTGCCAGTGCGTGGGTCGCTCTGGAACAGTGGGTCTTGACGCTGCCTTCAGAACATCCCATTGCCGCGGCGGTTTCCGCCACGTCCATGTCTTCCCAGTAACGCATCAGAAATGCCTCCCGTTGACGCGTTGGCAGCCGCGCGACCTCTTCTTCGATGATCGAAATCACCTGCCATCGTTCGACCTTATCGGCGGCGCTCTCGGCGCCGTCAGAGCCTGCGATGGCTTCCAGCGTCTCGAGCGGGTCGGCGTCGGGGTCATCGGCCGGCGTCAGCGCCGAAAACAGAGTCACCCAGGTCGACCGCACCTTTTGACGACGGAAATGATCGTGGATGACGTTCTGAAGTATGCGGGTAAAAAGCAGTGGAAACTCGGCGGCTGGACGGTCGCCGTAGTTCTCGGACAGCTTGATCATGGCGTCCTGGACGATGTCCAGCGCGGTATCGCTGTCACGCACCGCAAACTGCGCCTGCTTGTAGGCGCGGCGTTCGACGCTGGCGAGAAATTGGGAGAGCTCGTCGCGGGTGGCCATCAGGGGGGCTGACGTGGCGAGAACGCGCGCCAGCCCGCGGTGGGGGACAACGGCGGCCGATGCTATCAGACGAACCAGCCGTCACTCCATGCGGGTGCAGACCGCGGACCGGTACAGAGCCGTTTGCACAATGTTGTGCGCTGCAGTATCTTCACCGGTTCTTGTATAACCTATACGTTTCTTGGCGACGCATATCCCGTTGTAACCGCATCGAAAGCGCACATCAGGCGCCCCCGCCGCACCGCGAGCCACAAGCGCGCATGGACGGCATCCGATCAATTTCCTGTGGACTTTGAGAGGAGTCAGCAACAATGCAACTCACAGGCGCAGAAATCGTCGTACGAGCGCTGCAGGACGAAGGCGTCACACACGTCTTCGGGTACCCGGGAGGGGCCGTCCTGTACATCTACGACGAGATCTTCAAGCAGGACAAGTTTCAGCACATTCTGGTCCGGCACGAGCAGGCCGCGGTTCATGCGGCGGATGCGTATTCGCGCTCGAGTCAGCGAATCGGCGTGGCGCTGGTCACCAGCGGCCCGGGCGTCACCAACGCGGTCACCGGCATCGCCACCGCATACATGGACTCGGTTCCGCTGGTGGTGATTACCGGCCAAGTGCCGACTCATGCCATCGGGCTCGATGCCTTCCAGGAATGCGACACCGTCGGTATCACGCGACCGTGCGTCAAGCACAACTTCCTGGTCAAGGACGTCCGCGATCTGGCCGCGACGATGAAAAAGGCCTTTTACATCGCGAAGACCGGGCGCCCAGGTCCGGTCCTGGTCGATGTCCCGAAGGACGTCACGGTGGCACGGACCGAGTACGTGTATCCGCACGACGTTGACATGCGCTCGTACAAGCCGGTGCTCAAGGGTCACCAGGGCCAGATCAAGAAGGCGGTACAGCTGCTCCTCGCGGCCGAGCGACCCATGGTGTACACGGGCGGCGGAGTCATCCTGTCCGATTCCGCGGCGCTGCTGAACCGACTCGTCAATCTGCTCGGCTTTCCGTGCACCACCACGCTGATGGGACTCGGCGGATTCAAGGCGAGCGATCCGAAGTTCGTCGGCATGCCGGGCATGCACGGCACGTATGAGGCGAACATGGCAATGCAGCACTGCGACGTGCTGCTCGCGGTCGGCGCGCGCTTCGACGACCGCGTGATTGGCAATCCGAAGCACTTCGCCACCCATCCTCGCAAGATCATCCACGTCGACGTCGACCCGTCGTCGATCAGCAAGCGGGTCAAGGTCGACATACCAATCGTGGGCGACGTGCGCGAGGTGCTGACCGAACTGCTGTCGCAGCTCGAGAGCGCGAGCGCGCGTCCCGCTGCCGAGCCGCTGAAGGCCTGGTGGACGCAGATCGCCGAGTGGCGCAAGCGCGATTGCCTGCGCTATGACCGCAACGGCGGACTAATCAAGCCGCAGTACGTGGTCGAGACGCTGTGGAAGGTGACCGGAGGCAATGCCTTCGTCACATCCGATGTCGGCCAGCACCAGATGTGGGCTGCGCAGTACTACCGGTTCGATGCGCCGCGCCGCTGGATCAACTCGGGCGGCCTCGGCACCATGGGTGTCGGACTTCCGTATGCGATGGGAGTGCAGATGGCCAACCCGGGTGCACAGGTGGCGTGCATTACCGGCGAGGCGTCGATCCAGATGTGCATCCAGGAGCTGTCGACGTGCAAGCAGTACCGCCTTACGCCGAAGATCATCAATCTGAACAACCGTTACCTAGGGATGGTCCGCCAGTGGCAGCAGATCGACTACGGCAGCCGCTACTCGGAGTCGTACATGGACGCGCTGCCGGATTTCGTCAAGCTGGCGGAGAGCTACGGCCATGTCGGCATGCGGATCGAGGACCCGAAGGAGGTCGAGCCTGCGCTGAAGGAGGCGTTCGGCAAGCACAAGGACCGGCTGGTGTTCCTTGATTTCATCACCGACCAGAAGGAAAACGTCTGGCCAATGGTCAAGGCGGGCAAGGGGCTGACCGAGATGCTGCTGGGGAGCGAAGACCTGTGAGGCACATCATTTCTGTGCTGCTGGAAAACGAGCCAGGCGCTTTGTCGCGCGTGGTCGGGTTGTTCTCGGCGCGCGGCTACAACATCGAGACGCTGACCGTGGCGCCGACGGAGGATGCCTCGTTGTCACGCATGACGATCGTCAGCATCGGCTCGGACGATGTGATCGAGCAAATCACCAAGCACCTGAACCGGCTGATCGAGGTGGTCAAGGTGGTCGACCTGTCCGAAGGCGACTACATCGAGCGTGAGCTGATGCTGATCAAGGTGCGCGCGGTGGGCAAGGAACGCGAGGAGATGAAGCGGATGGCGGACATCTTCCGCGGACGCATTATCGACGTGACCGAGCGCACCTACACGATCGAGCTGACCGGCAATTCCGGCAAGCTCGATGCATTCATCCAGGCGGTCGATCGCGCATCGATCCTAGAGACCGTGCGCACCGGGGGCTCCGGAGTGGGCCGCGGCGAGCGAGTCCTGCGGGTCTGAACAAACCATCAAGGGGAGTCAACGGTATGAAGGTGTACTACGACAAGGATGCTGACCTTTCACTGGTCAAAGGCAAGAAGGTCACGATCGTCGGCTATGGATCGCAGGGACATGCCCATGCGCAGAATCTTGCCGACTCCGGCGTCAAGGTGACGATCGGGCTGCGCAAGGGCGGAGTCTCATGGAACAAGGCCGCCAGTGCGGGGCTGCAGGTGAAGGAGGTTGCCGACGCCGCCAAGGACGCCGACATCGTGATGATCCTGCTGCCCGACGAGAACCACGCCGAGGTCTATAGCGAAGCGCTGGCGCCGAACATGAAGCAGGGTGCGGCACTCGCCTTTGCCCATGGCTTCAACATCCACTACGGATTCATCCAGCCGCGCGCCGATCTCGACGTCATCATGGTGGCGCCCAAGGCGCCCGGCCACACGGTGCGCTCGACGTTCAAGCAGGGCGGCGGCGTGCCGATGCTGGTGGCGATCCACAGGGACTCCTCAGGAATGGCGCGCGACCTGGCGTTGTCGTACGCCGCAGCGATCGGCGGCGGCAAGGCCGGCATCATCGAGACCAATTTCCGCGAGGAGACCGAGACGGATCTGTTCGGCGAGCAGACCGTGCTGTGCGGCGGCACGGTCGAACTGATCAAGGCTGGCTTCGAAACGTTGGTGGAAGCCGGCTACGCGCCCGAAATGGCGTACTTCGAATGCCTGCACGAGCTGAAGCTGATCGTCGACCTCATCTACGAAGGCGGCATCGCCAACATGAACTATTCGATCTCGAACAATGCCGAATATGGCGAGTACGTCACCGGCCCCGAGATCGTCACCGCCGAGACCAAGCGCGCGATGAAGGAAGCACTCAGGCGCATCCAGACCGGCGAATATGCCAAAAGCTTCATCCTCGAGAATCGCGCCGGCGCGGCGACGCTGAACGCCCGCCGCCGCCTGATGGCCGAGCATCCGATCGAGCAGGTGGGAGAAAAGCTGCGGGCCATGATGCCTTGGATCAAGGCGAACCGCTTGGTGGACCAGTCGAAGAACTGAGCGTGCCCGCGCGGTGCCGGGTCAACCGGCCGCTCGGGGTGCGACGTTGAACCGCCAGTCGTCGCCGAAAGGACTTTTCATGATTCGCTGTGCTCTCGCCACGCTGCTTCTGACGGCATTGCCGGTTGCGGCGCAGCTGCAGGCGCCGCCGGCTCCTGGTGCCGGAACGGTTGTCATGATGAACGGCAGCGCGGAGATCGAACTGCCGAACGACGAGGCCGTCGCCAGCTTCTTCTACGAAGCGCAGGATGCCGATCTGACGAAGGCACAGGCACTGGTCAACCAGCGCGTCGGAGATGGCACGGCGGCACTGAAGCGCGCCGATCCGAAAGCGCTGATCGAGACCTCAGGCTACGGCAGCTACCCGGTCTACTCGGGCGGCAGCAACCGCACGATCGTGGGTTGGCGGGTGCGGCAAGGCGTAACACTCAAGACCGCCAACCTGGCTGCGTTGCCGAAGACCGTGGCCGCTGCTCAGTCGTACCTCTCCGTCGGCGGCGTCGATTTCCGGCTGTCGAAGGCGGCGCGGGAAAAGGTCGACGCGCAACTGATCGAGCAGTCGATTGCCAACCTCAATGCTCGCATCGCCGCTGCGGCTCAGGCGCTCGGCGTGCCACCGGCGCGAGTGCGGCTGGAGGAAGTCAATTTTGGCGTGCGTGAAGGAGGGCCGATCCCGATCGGGGCCGCGCGCATGGCAACGATGTCGTCGGACGCCGTCCCGCCGCCCACGTTCGAGTCCGGGCGTTCGTCGGAGCGCATGACGGTGAGCGGCAAGGCACGTTTGCTGCCCTGAAGTTGTCCAGGTTCGGTGGGCAGCGCTAGGCGGCGCTCCCGCGCTCGGCCCGCAGGCGGCTTCCGATACCATAGTGCCTGCTCCCTCGAGAGGCAGGTTCGTTGAACTACCCGCATCCATTGCTCGCACGCGAAGGCTGGCCCTTCATTGGGGGCGCGCTCGTGCTGGCGATCGTGACGTGGTGGTTCGCCGGCTTCGCATGGTCGCTGCCAATCTGGGTCCTGGCGATCTTCGTCATCCAGTTCTTCCGCGATCCGCCGCGCGAAGTGCCGACCCTGCCGTCGGCGGTGCTGTCGCCGGCCGACGGTCGCGTCGTCAAGGTGGCGCAGACCAACGACCCCAACATCGCGAACGAGGCCTTGCTGATCAGCGTGTTCATGAACGTGTTCAACGTCCACAGCAACCGCTCTCCGGTGGACGGCATCGTGGAGTCCGTGGTGTATTCGGCCGGCAGCTTCGTCAACGCTGACCTCGACAAGGCTTCGTCCGACAACGAGCGCAATGCGATGGTGCTGCGGCTCGACTCCGGACAGCGTGTGTCGGTCGTGCAGGTGGCCGGTCTCATCGCCCGTCGCATCCTCTGTTACGTCAAGGCGGGCGACCGGCTGGCGCGGGGACAGCGCTACGGCTTCATTCGCTTCGGCTCGCGTGTCGACGTCTATCTGCCTGCGACGGCGCGGCCGCGGGTTGCGGTCGGTGACATCGTGCACGCGACCTCGACCGTGCTGGCCGAGCTGTAGGTTCCGATGCGCTTCCGCCGCCGCAAGTCGCGCAGCTTCCCGATCGCCGGAGCGCCAGGCGTGCTGGACGACACGCCGCACGCGCGGCGGCGAGGCATCTACCTGCTGCCCAACCTGTTCACGATGGCCGCGCTATTCGCAGGCTTTTTCGCCATCGTGCAAGCGATGAGCCAGCGCTTCGAACTGGCGGCCATCGCGATTTTTGCGGCGATGGTGCTCGATGGCATGGACGGCCGCGTGGCCCGCCTCACCAATACACAGAGCGCGTTCGGCGAGCAGTTCGATTCGCTGTCCGACATGACCTCATTCGGCGTGGCTCCCGCCCTGGTCATGTACGAATGGGTGCTGGGCGAGCTCGGGCGATGGGGCTGGGCGGGCGCGTTCGTCTACTGCGCCGGCGCGGCGCTGCGGCTGGCGCGCTTCAACTCGAATATCGGCGTCGTGGACAAGCGCTACTTCCAGGGCTTGCCTAGCCCTGCGGCGGCGGCGCTGATCGCCGGTTTCGTCTGGCTCGCGATCGACAACAAGATTCCGGTGAAAGACAGCGTGATGCCGTGGGTAGCGTTCGGGCTCACCGTGTACACAGGGCTGACGATGGTGTCGAGCGCGCCGTTTTACAGCGGCAAGAGCTTCCAGGTGGGGCGCAGCGTTCCCTTCTGGGTCATGATCGTGCTGATCGTCCTGATCTTCGTCGTCAGCTCCGACCCGCCAATCGCGCTCTTCACCCTGTTCTGCCTGTACGCCGTGTCGGGCTACCTCTACTGGGGCTATCGCTGGTTCCGTGGCCAACCGAATCCCGCCAAGCCGGTGGCGGGCGATCTCGACCGCTCGGGGTAGGTTGTTGCATGGCTGGAATCGCCTTATAGTGGCTGACATGTCTCGCGCAACACTCGTTGCCCCCCGCCTTACCGCCGCCGTCCTGCTGGGCCGGCTGCTTCTGCTGCTGCGCCCCGCGCGCAGCTAACCCCCGACCCACAAGTTGTGTAGTACCGCTGCCGCGCCCCGAGCCCGGCAGGAAAACTCATCGCCCGGAGCGACCTATGACCGACTCACTGATCATCTTCGACACCACGCTGCGCGATGGCGAACAAAGTCCCGGCGCCTCGATGACGAAGGAAGAAAAGCTGCGGATCGCGCGGCAGCTCGAGCGGCTGCGCGTGGACGTGATCGAGGCGGGATTCGCTGCGTCGTCCAACGGTGACTTCGAGGCGGTGCGGTCGATCGCCAACACGATCAAAGACTCGACGGTGTGCTCGCTCGCCCGCGCGAACGACCGCGATATCAGCCGTGCCGCCGAGGCACTGAAGGGAGCGGCATCCCAGCGCATTCACACCTTCATCGCCACCTCGCCGCTGCACATGGAAAAGAAGTTGCGGATGACGCCTGAGCAGGTGTACGAGCAGGCCAAACTCGCGGTGAGGTTCGCGCGGCAGTTCACCGACAACGTCGAGTTCTCGCCGGAAGACGGCTATCGCTCCGAGCCCGACTTCCTGTGCCGCGTGCTGGAAGCGGCGATAGCGGAGGGCGCGACGACGATCAACATTCCGGACACCGTCGGTTACGCCATCCCGGAGCTCTACGGCGAGTTTCTGCGATCGCTGCGCGAACGGATTCCCAATTCGGGCAAGGCCGTCTGGAGCGTGCATTGCCATAACGATCTTGGCATGGCGGTGGCCAACTCACTGGCGGGCGTCAAGATCGGCGGAGCACGCCAGGTCGAGTGCACGGTCAACGGCCTGGGGGAGCGCGCCGGCAACTGCTCGCTGGAGGAAGTCGTGATGGCGGTGCGCACGCGGCGCGACTTCTTCAATCTCGACATCGGCGTCGACACCACGCAGATCGTGGCCGCCTCCAAGCTGGTGTCCGGCATCACCGGCTTTCCGGTGCAACCGAACAAGGCGGTCGTCGGCGCGAACGCCTTTGCCCACGCATCCGGCATCCACCAGGACGGCGTGCTGAAAGCACGCGACACCTACGAGATCATGCGGGCCGAGGATGTGGGGTGGACCGCCAACAAGATCGTGCTCGGCAAGCTCTCGGGACGCAACGCCTTCAAGCAGCGCGTACAGGAGCTCGCAATCCCGATCGAGAGCGAGACCGAACTCAACGCGGCATTCGCGCGCTTCAAGGAACTCGCCGACCGCAAGTCCGAGATCTACGACGAAGACATCCAGGCGTTGTTCTCCGACGAAACGGTCACGCCGCACGACGAGCACTTCAAGCTGCTGTCACTGTCGCAGCGGTCGGAAACCGGCGAGCGTCCGCATGCTCGCGTGGTGCTCGCAATCGGTCCGGCCGAGGTCTGCGCCGAATCGGACGGCAACGGTCCGGTCGATGCCTCGCTGAAGGCCATCGAGAGCCAGGTCCAAAGCGGCTGCGAACTGCTGCTCTATTCGGTGAACGCGATCACGACCGGCACCGAATCGCAGGGCGAGGTCACCGTGCGGCTGGCGCGCGCCGGACGCATCGTCAACGGCGTCGGGGCCGATCCCGACATCATCGCGGCGTCCGCCAAGGCCTACCTCAACGCGCTGAACAAGCTGTACAGCGGCGTCGAGCGACTGAACCCGCAGACCTCGCTCGCACCTTAGGCGCGCGCCGACTCACGTAGCGCGACCCTGCGGGTCGCGTACGTGAGCGGCGATAAGTTATACTCCCGCGCTTCACGGCACGGCCATCCTTCCGTGTCCGCGTGTGTTCAAGTTCGACTCGAAAGGGAGAAGATGGCAGTTGCAGACATCAACAAGGCGGACATCGTCGCCAAGTATCAGCGCGCGAAGGCTGATACCGGTTCGCCCGAAGTGCAGGTCGCACTTCTGACGGCACGAATCAACGAGCTGACCGACCATTTCAAGGCTCACGTCAAGGATCACCATTCGCGTCGCGGCCTGCTCAAGATGGTCAGCCGGCGACGCAAGCTGCTCGATTACCTCAAGGGCAAGAACCCGGAGGCCTACAAGGGGCTCATCGACAGCCTCGGCCTGCGCAAGTAGCCGCCCGGTGGCAGCGATCGTCAATCGTCAATGACCAGGACATGCAGTCAGGCAGCCTGCGCGGAGTGATCCACGCGGGCCGTGTGTCCATGTCCGCAAACAATGCGCGCTGCGATATGGACGTAAGGGCGGAAACCCCGCGCCGAGTCGTCGATACCGCAGCGTGCCGAGCCGCCAGGCGTGAATGCCCGCGCGGCGGCATTCAACAAGAAAGGGACGCCAAGTGTTCGAAAAAGTAACCAAGCAGTTCGCGTACGGAGCGCACACCGTCACGCTGGAGACCGGTGAGATCGCCCGTCAGTCGGGCGGCGCCGTCGTATGCTCGATGGACGACACCGTCGTCCTCGCCACCGTCGTGGCGCGCAAGGAAGCGAAACCCGGCCAGGACTTCTTCCCGCTGACGGTCGATTACGTCGAGAAGACCTACGCGGCCGGACGCATCCCGGGCGGGTTTTTCAAGCGCGAGGGGCGACCGTCGGAGAAAGAAACGCTGACCTCGCGGCTGATTGATCGGCCGATTCGCCCGTTGTTTCCCGATGGCTTCTTCAACGAAATCCAGGTCGTAGTGCATGTGCTGTCGGTCGATCCGGAGATCGACCCGGACATCCCGGCGCTGATCGGTGCTTCGGCCGCCTTGTCGCTGTCGGGCATCCCGTTCAAGGGACCGATCGGCGCCTGCCGTGTCGGATACCTCGACGGCCAGTACGTGGCGATCCCGACCGCGACACAGCTCAAGGCCTCGCAGCTCAACCTGGTGGTAGCAGGGACGGAGCGTGCGGTGCTGATGGTCGAGTCCGAAGCCGACCAGCTGACCGAAGAGGTCATGCTGGGCGCCGTGATGTTCGGTCACCAGCAAATGCAGGCGGCGATCAATGCGATCCACGACCTGGTGCGCGACGCCGGCAAGCCCGCGTGGGAATGGCAGCCGACTGCGCACAACGAGGAGCTGATGGCCAAACTGGTGCATGTTGCCGGCCCAGAACTGCGCGACGCCTACCAGACGCGCAACAAGCAGGCTCGCACGCACAAGATCAACGACGTCTATACGCAGGTATGGGCCAGGCTCGAGGAGGAGGCCGCTGCCAGCGGCCAGCCGAAGCCCGATGACAATGCGGTCGACGGCATCCTGTTCGACCTGCAGGCCAAGATCGTGCGCAGCCAGATTCTCGACGGCGAGCCGCGCATTGACGGCCGCGATACGCGCACCGTGCGTCCGATCGAGATCCGCCTCGGCGTTCTGCCGCGCACCCACGGCTCGGCGCTGTTCACCCGCGGCGAGACGCAGGCACTGGTGACGGCCACGCTCGGAACGAAGCAAGACGAGCAGATCATCGACGCGCTACAGGGCGAGTACCGCGAGCGCTTCATGCTCCACTACAACATGCCGCCGTTCGCCACCGGCGAAACCGGCCGCGTCGGTGCGCCCAAGCGCCGCGAGATCGGCCATGGCCGGCTGGCGAAGCGCGCGTTGCTGGCGGTGCTGCCGAGCTACGAAGACTTCCAGTATTCGCTGCGCGTCGTGTCGGAGATCACGGAGTCGAACGGATCGTCCTCGATGGCCTCGGTCTGCGGCGGCTGCCTGGCGATGATGGACGCCGGCGTTCCGCTGAAGGCTCACGTGGCGGGAGTCGCGATGGGACTGATCAAGGAAGGCAACAAGTTCGCGGTGCTGACGGACATCCTCGGCGACGAGGATCACCTGGGCGACATGGACTTCAAGGTGGCAGGCACCGCCACCGGCATCACCGCGCTGCAGATGGACATCAAGATCGAGGGCATCACCCGCGAGATCATGCAGGTGGCGCTGGCGCAGGCGAAGGAAGGCAGGATGCACATCCTCGCGCGGATGCAGGACGCCATTTCCGTCTCGCGCGGTGAGCTCTCCGCGTTCGCACCGCGCCTGATCAAGATGAAGATCAACCCGGAGAAGATCCGCGACGTGATCGGCAAGGGCGGCGCGGTGATCCGCGCGCTGACCGAGGAAACCGGAACGCAGATCGACATCGAGGACGACGGCACGGTCATCATCGCCAGTGTCGACCAGGAAAGGGGCAGGGAAGCCCAGCGCCGCATCCAGGAGCTGACTGCGGAGGTCGAAGTCGGCAAGGTCTACGACGGGACGGTGCTGCGTCTGCTGGACTTCGGCGCGATCGTGCAGATCCTGCCGGGCCGCGACGGCTTGTTGCATATCTCGCAGATCGCCAACGAGCGCGTCAATGCGGTCGCCGACTACCTGAAGGAAGGTCAGGCGGTGAAGGTCAAGGTGATCGAGGCCGACGAAAAGGGCCGGGTTCGCTTGTCGATGAAGGCCGTCGAAGGCAACGTGGCGGCGGCTGCGCCGCAGCAACAGCTGCAGCCACAGCAGCAGCAACCGCAGCACCAATAGGGCGGCAGCGTTCCGGCAAAGGGCGCTTCGGCGCCCTTTTGTTTGGTGTCGACACCAACTGAGCCACGATGACATCTTCCCCGCGCGACGACGATCCCTACCTCTGGCTCGAAGAAATCGACGGGACCAGCGCGCTCGACTTCGTGCGCGCCGAGAATGCGCGCACTTTGGAAAGCCTTGCCGCCTCCGAAGACTTCGCGAGGATCCGCACCGAGGTGCGAGAGGTTCTCGATTCGCCGCAGCGGATTGCAGTGGTCGAGGACTGGTCGGGACAGCTCTACAACTTCTGGCAGGACCGCGACCATCCGCGCGGCCTCTGGCGTCGTACCAGCTGGACCGAGTACAAGAAGGCCGAGCCCGCATGGACCGTCGTGCTGGACCTCGACACGCTGGCGCTCGCCGAAGCGGAAAACTGGGTCTGGAAGGGCGCACAGTGCCTGCCGCCCGGTGACCGCCGCTGTCTGGTTGCGCTGTCACGCGGGGGCGGCGACGCGGTCTTGATCCGCGAGTTCGACCTCGGCTCATGCGATTTCGTCCGCGACGGATTCGTCATCGCCGAAGCCAAGACGGAGGTCGTCTGGCGTGACCTCGACACGCTCTACGTCGCCTCCGATTTCGGGCCCGGGACGCTGACCGACAGCGGTTACGCACGCACCGTCCGACGCTGGTTGCGCGGCTTGCCACTTGCAGACGCTCCGACGGTGTTCGAAGGCGAACGCAGCGACGTCGGCGTTGGCGCATGGGTCGAACACGATCCGCAGTGCTTCAGCGAGGGTTTCGTCCGGTCGATCGCGTTCTATCGCGGCGAAACGTGGCGGGTAGCGGACGGCATGCCAGAGCGACGCGTCCGGCTCGAAGTTCCGCTGGATGCGGAGGCGTCCATCGTCGGCCGTTGGCTGGTGGTCCGCCTTCGTACTGCGTGGGATGCAGGCAAGACTCGCCACGAAGCCGGTTCGCTGATCGCGATCGATGCGGCGTCATTCATCGCGGGGGCGCGAGAGTTCTCGACTCTCTTTGCGCCGACACCGAGTACCGCCTTGGAGTCGTGGGTCGCCACGCGCAGTGGCATCGTGATCCACATGCTCGACAACGTGCGCAGCCGCGTGCTGCGACTGTCGCACGCACACACCGGCTGGGTACGCGACGAGATCGACCTGCCGGGCGCCGGCACGGCGACCATCACGGCGGTCGACCGCCATCGCTGCGATGACGTGTGGATCTCGTATCAGGATTTCCTGACGCCGGCGACGCTGGGCTTGGCGTCGCCCGGCGCGCCGATCGACATCATCAAGTCGATGCCACCACTTTTCCCCGCGGAAGGCATGGCGGTCGAGCAGTTCGAAGCGCACTCGGCCGACGGTACGCGCGTGCCGTACTTCGTAGTGGCTCGCTCCGACGCCACGCGCCGCTCGCGCGGGCCAACGCTGCTCTATGGTTACGGCGGCTTCGAAATCTCGCTGCAGCCGTCCTACAACCCGGCTTCCGGCCGGGCCTGGCTGGCGCGCGGCGGCCGTTATGTCATGGCGAATATTCGCGGCGGCGGCGAATTCGGGCCCCGCTGGCACCAGGCCGCACTGAAGTCGAACCGACAGCGGGCGTACGACGATTTCATCGCCGTGGCCGACGATCTGGTGCGTCGCGGTCTCACAACTCCTGCGAGCCTCGGGATGATGGGCGGCAGCAACGGTGGCCTGCTGATTGGCGCCGTGCTGACTCAGCGGCCGGAGCTTTTCGGAGCCGCCGTCATCCAGGTGCCGCTGCTCGACATGCGTCGCTACTCGATCCTGCTGGCCGGAGCCAGCTGGATGGCTGAATACGGCAATCCCGACGTGCCCGAGGACTGGAAATTCATCTCGCGCTATTCGCCATACCAGAACGTCAGTCAGGACCGACGCTACCCGCCGGTGCTCTTCATCACGTCGACCCGCGACGACCGGGTGCACCCCGGCCATGCCCGCAAGATGTTCGCGAAGATGAAGGCGCAGGGCCACGCAGTCTGGTACTACGAGAACATCGAAGGGGGACACGCGGGGGCGGCCGACAATGCCCAGCGCGCGCAAATGGTGGCCGTGCAGTACGCCTTCCTGTGGCGTACCCTGAACCCGCAATGATTCCGAAGACGATGCGCGCGATCGAGATCGCCGGTCCTGGAGGACCGGACGTACTCCGTCCCGCTACCCGCGATCTCCCGGTGCTCAAGCCTGGCGAACTGCTGATCCGGGTGCAGGCCGCAGGCGTCAATCGACCCGATGTCCTGCAACGGCTGGGCGCCTACGCACCACCGCCCGGTGCGTCTGATCTGCCCGGACTCGAGGTCGCGGGTACCGTGGAGGCGGGCGACCTCGACGGCAGCGGGTGGTCGATCGGAGATCGAGTGTGTGCACTCGTCGCCGGAGGTGGCTACGCCGAATGGTGTGTCGCGCCGTTTGGCCAGTGCCTCCCCGTGCCGCACCAGTTGAGCTTTGTCGAGAGCGCAGCGCTACCCGAGACGTACTTCACGGTCTGGAGCAACGTGTTCGATCGGGCGCGGCTGGCGCCCGGCGAAACGCTACTGGTCCAGGGCGGTACCAGCGGCATCGGCGTGACGGCCATCCAGCTGGCGGCGGCGCTGGGACATCGCGTATTCGCGACCGCGGGCTCGGACAGCAAGGCGCGCGCTTGCGAAACGCTGGGTGCGGCGCGCGGAATCAACTATCGCAGCGAGGATTTCGCCGCGGTGATCCGCGATGTCACCGATGGTCGAGGGGTCGACGTCATCCTTGACATGGTGGCGGGTGACTACCTGCCGCGTGAAGTCGGCTGCCTGGCCGATGACGGACGACTCGTGATCATCGCGCTGCTCGGGGGTGCCAAGGCACCGCTCGACATGGGAGCGGTGCTGCGACGCCGGCTTACCATCAGCGGCTCGACGCTGCGTCCGCGCTCGGTTGAGTTCAAAGCGGCGATCGCAGCGCGACTGCGCAGCGTGGTGTGGCCGCTGCTGGAATCCGGCCGCATCAAGTCGATCGTGCACGCGGTCTTTCCGCTCGAGCGGGTGTCCGAGGCGCACGCACTGATGGAATCGAGCAGCCACGTCGGAAAGATCGTCCTCGCCGTCGGGCCCCGCGCGGACAGCCGGACCTGAGCGCTCGTTTGGTCCGTATCGCCCTGCCAATTACAATGGCGGGCTTTTGCGATCATGGCTCAGCGTAGAAACCTCGTAGCAGCGAACTGGAAGATGAACGGTTCGCGTAGTGTCAATGCGGAGTGGCTCGCGGCGTTTGCCGCGCTGCGGCCTTCGTTGGCATGCGAGGTCGTCGTGTGCGCCCCGGCGGTCTACGTTGCCATGCTCGCCGCCGCAGTGCCGGGCGGAATCGATATTGGCGCGCAGGACGTCTCCGAACACGCTTCCGGTGCGTACACCGGAGACGTGTCTGCCGACATGCTGGCCGATATCGGTTGCCGTTGGGTCATCGTCGGCCACTCCGAGCGGCGGCAACTGCACGGCGAAAGCGATGCAGTCGTCGCAGCCAAGGCGGCGGCGGCGATTGGCGCGGGTCTGCGTCCGATCGTGTGCGTCGGTGAGACGCTGGCGGAGCGGGAAGCCGGCCAGACCCAGCAGGTTGTGCAGCGGCAGCTGGCTGCCGTGCTGGACCGGATCGGAGCGCCCACGCTCGCACGCGGCGCGCTCGCTTACGAGCCGGTGTGGGCGATCGGCACCGGGCGCACGGCGACGCCGGGCCAGGCGCAGGAGGTGCATGCCTGGCTGCGAACGCAGGTGGCCGCGCAGTCCGCGGCCGACGCGGCCGCGCTGCGTATCGTTTATGGCGGGAGCGTGAAGGCGAGCAACGCGGCGGAACTCTTCGCCGAGCCGGACATCGATGGTGGACTGGTCGGAGGTGCGTCTCTGGCCGCGAAAGAATTCGCCGCGATCTGCGCGGCGGCCGGGTGAACCGGATACACGATTGCACACGTTTCGAAGAGGAAACTGATGACCTGGTTGACAACACTGCTGATCGTCGTGCAGGTACTCTCCGCGATCGCCATCATCGTGCTGGTCCTGCTCCAGCACGGCAAAGGCGCCGATATGGGCGCCGCGTTCGGCGGCGGCGCGTCGGGAAGCCTGTTCGGCGCCACCGGATCGGCCAACTTCCTGTCGCGCAGTACGGCAGCCGTTGCCACCGTGTTCTTCATCGCCACGCTCGGACTTGCCTACGCTGGAACCGCGGTCAAGCGACCGGCCACCGGAGGCGGTGGCGTGATGGAAACGATGCCGGCGCCTGCCAACACCGCGCCGAAGGACATTCCGCTGCCCGCCGCGCCGCGTGGAGCGGCGCCCGAATCTGCACCCGCGGTACCAACGGCGCCTGCGGTTCCCGCGCCGGGCGCAGCGCCGAAGCCGGCCGAAATTCCGAAGTAGCCGCCTCACTCGATCGACTTGCTTGGATGCACGCGCAGTCAGCATGACGCGCAGTTGGATCGAGTAGAATTCTGCGGGATTTGCGCCTTGCCGACGTGGTGGAATTGGTAGACACACCATCTTGAGGGGGTGGCGGCGAAAGCCGTGTGAGTTCGAGTCTCACCGTCGGCACCAGATCGAGCGCTGCCGCGATGCAGCCACGACCGGCCGGTTTCTATGGAGTGTGATCCCGAGGGCTGACTCGCGTGAATCTCGATAGCTACCTACCCGTCCTGCTGTTCATCCTCGTCGGATTGGTGATCGGCGCGGCGCCAATGGCTTTGGGCGCGCTGCTCGGTCCGCACAAGCCCGACCCCGAGAAGCTGTCTCCGTACGAATGCGGCTTCGAGCCATTCGAGGATGCGCGCATGAAGTTCGACGTGCGCTATTACCTCGTCGCGATCCTGTTCATTCTGTTCGATCTCGAGATCGCGTTTCTCTTTCCATGGGCTGTCGTGCTCGGCGACCTCGGTCCGTGGAGCGTCGGCTTCTGGGCCATGATGGGTTTCCTGGCGATTCTGACCGTCGGGTTCGTCTACGAATGGAAGCGCGGCGCGCTGGACTGGGAGTAGGGGCGTGATGGCGCTCGCATGACAGGGAATGTGAAGTGGGCATCGAAGGCGTACTGAACGAAGGATTCGTCACCACCAGCGTCGACAAGCTGGTGAACTGGTCGAAGACCGGCTCGCTGTGGCCGATGACGTTCGGCCTCGCCTGCTGTGCCGTCGAGATGATGCATGCCGGTGCCGCGCGTTACGACCTCGACCGCTTTGGCATCTTCTTTCGCCCGAGCCCGCGCCAGTCGGACGTGATGATCGTTGCCGGCACGCTGTGCAACAAGATGGCGCCTGCGCTGCGCAAGGTCTACGACCAGATGGCCGAGCCGCGCTGGGTGATCAGCATGGGTTCGTGCGCCAACGGCGGCGGTTACTACCACTACAGCTATTCGGTGGTGCGCGGATGCGATCGCATCGTGCCGGTTGATATCTATGTTCCGGGCTGTCCGCCGACGGCCGAAGCGCTGATCTACGGAATCATCCAGTTGCAGAACAAGATCCGCCGCACCAACACGATCGCCCGATGACACGCGTCGAGACACTGGCCGCCACGCTGCGTCAGGTGTTCGGCGAGCGTCTGACCGCGCTTACGGTCGCGCTCGGCGAAGTGACGCTGGTGATTCGCGGGGAGCACCATTATGAGATCGCCCGCACGCTGAGGGACGATCCGCGGCTGGCCTTCGAGCAGCTGATCGACCTTGCCGGCGTCGATTACTCCGGGTTCGGCGAGGGGAGCTACGAGGGGCCGCGCTTCGCCGTCGTCATGCACCTGCTGTCGCTGACGCACAACTGGCGGGTGCGGGTGCGCAGCACGTGTGCGGACGACGAACTGCCGCTGATCGCATCGGTCACGGACGTGTGGGCGTGCGCGAACTGGTACGAGCGCGAGGCATTCGACCTGTACGGCATCGTGTTCGAAGGTCATCCCGACCTGCGACGCATCCTCACCGATTATGGATTCGTGGGTTATCCGTTCCGCAAAGACTTCCCGATTTCGGGCGATGTCGAGATGCGGTACGACCCCGAGCAGAAGCGCGTGATCTACCAGCCCGTGACGATCGAGCCGCGCGAGATCGTTCCGCGGGTGATCCGCGAAGACAACTACGGCCAGGGACGCTAGGATGAAGCCCCCACGCTCACTGCGTTCGCTGCCCCCCGCGGGGGCCGTCAGTACCTTCGGAGCGGCCGCGCGGTACTGACATGGCCGACATCAAGAACTACACCTTGAACTTCGGCCCGCAGCATCCGGCAGCACACGGCGTGCTGCGGCTGGTACTCGAACTCGACGGCGAGGTGATCCAGCGCGCCGATCCCCACATCGGGCTGCTGCACCGGGCCACCGAAAAGCTCGCCGAGACGCGCACGTACCTGCAGTCGGTCCCCTACATGGATCGGCTCGACTACGTGTCGATGATGTGCAACGAGCATGCGTATGTGATGGCGATCGAGAAGCTCGTGGGCGTCGACGTGCCGATCCGCGCGCAGTACATCCGCGTGATGTTCGACGAAATCACGCGGTTGCTGAACCATCTGCTGTGGCTGGGTGCGCACGGGCTCGACGTCGGCGCGATGGCGGTGTTTCTCTACTGCTTCCGCGAGCGCGAGGACCTGATGGACATCTACGAGGCGGTCTCGGGCGCCCGTATGCACGCGGCGTATTACCGCCCCGGCGGCGTCTATCGCGACCTGCCCGATGCGATGCCGCAGTTCAAGCCGTCGAAGGTTCGCGGCGAAGGCGATACGCGCCGGCTGAACGAGAACCGGCAAGGCTCGGTGCTCGATTTCATCGAGGACTTCACCCGCCGCTTTCCGAAGTACGTCGACGAGTACGAAACGCTGCTGACCGACAACCGCATCTGGAAGCAGCGCCTCGTCGGGATCGGTGTCGTGTCGCCGGAGCGTGCGCTGCAACTCGGCTTTACCGGCCCGATGCTGCGTGGTTCCGGTGTCGAGTGGGATCTGCGGCGCAAGCAGCCCTATGAGGTCTACGACAAGCTCGACTTCGCCGTTCCGGTCGGTCGCAACGGAGACAGCTACGACCGCTATCTGGTCCGTGTCGAGGAGATGCGCCAGAGCAACCACATCATCCGCCAGTGCATCGACTGGCTGCGCACCAACCCGGGGCCGGTGATGACCGACAACCACAAGGTCGCGCCGCCTTCGCGACTCGAGATGAAGTCCAACATGGAAGAGCTGATCCACCACTTCAAGCTCTTCAGCGAAGGCTTCCACGTCCCTGCCGGGCGAGGCGTACTCGGCGGTCGAGCATCCGAAGGGCGAGTTCGGCATCTATCTGGTATCGGACGGCGCCAACAAGCCCTACCGGCTGAAGATCCGCGCGGCGGGGTTCCCGCACCTGCAGGCACTCGATGAAATGGCGCGCGGCCACATGATCGCCGATGCGGTCGCCATCCTCGGCACGCAGGACATCGTGTTCGGCGAGATCGACCGATGAGCGCCGCCGCAGCGCAGTACCACAGAGTTCTCTGGTGCTGTCGCGGAAATCGTATCGGCGCATCGACCGCGAAATCGCCAAGTATCCAGCCGAGTACAAGCAGTCCGCGGTGATCGCGGCGCTTGCGATTGCGCAGCATCAGCTCGGCTGGCTGAGCGAGGAAGTCATCACGGAAGTCGCAGCCTATCTCGACATGCCACCGATCGCGGTCTACGAGGTCGCATCGTTCTACGGCATGTACAACCTGCAGCCGACCGGGCGCTGCAAGCTCACGTTGTGCACCAACCTGCCGTGCGCATTGTCGGGCGCCAACCGGGCCGCCGAGCGGATTAGGCAGCGGCTCGGCATCGGATTCGGCGAGACGACCGCGGACGGCCGGTTCACGCTGAAGGAGGGCGAGTGCCTGGGTGCCTGCGGCGACGCTCCCGTCATGCTGGTGAACAACACCCGCATGGAGAGCTTTCTCTACGACGCGCGGCTCGACGCCCTTCTCGACGAATTGAGTTCGGTGAAATGACATGACGGAGCAGACCTGCTTCCACGGTTGTCACATCGACCCGATCATCCTGGCGGGACTGGACGGCACCAACTGGCGGCTGAAGGACTACGAAGCGCGCGGCGGCTACAAGGCGCTTCGCAAGGTGCTCACCGAGCACGTCGCGCCTGACGCCGTGATCGCCGAGGTGAAGAAATCCGCGCTGCGCGGGCGTGGCGGCGCGGGCTTTCCGACCGGGCTGAAGTGGAGCTTCATGCCGCGCCAGTTTCCAGGGCAGAAGTACGTCGTCTGCAACTCGGACGAAGGCGAACCAGGTACCTTCAAGGACCGCGACATCCTGCGCTACAACCCGCACATCGTGATCGAAGGCATGGCGATCGCCGCCTACGCGATGGGGGTCAGCGTCGGCTACAACTACATCCATGGCGAGATCTGGACCGATTACGAGCGCTTCGAGGAGGCGCTCGAAGAGGCGCGCGCGGCCGGCTACCTCGGCCAGGGCATCCTCGGGTCGTCGTTCAACTTCGAGCTGCACGCCTCGCATGGTTATGGCGCCTATATCTGCGGCGAGGAGACGGCTCTACTCGAGTCGCTCGAAGGCAAGAAGGGCCAGCCGCGCTTCAAGCCGCCGTTTCCGGCGAGCTATGGGCTGTATGGCAAGCCGACGACGATCAACAACACCGAGACCTTTGCTGCGGTTCCGTACATCCTGACCCACGGCGGCGACGCTTTCCTGTCGATCGGCCGGCCGAACAACGGTGGGACCAAGATCTTCTCGGTCTCTGGCGACGTGACGAGTCCGGGCAACTACGAGATCCCGCTCGGTACATCGTTCGCGAAACTGCTCGAACTGGCGGGCGGCATGCGCGGCGGCAAGAAGATCAAGGCGGTGATCCCTGGCGGCTCATCGATGCCCGTGGTTCCCGGCGACCTGATGATGGCGACCGACATGGACTACGACTCGATCGCCAAGGCAGGTTCGATGCTGGGGTCCGGCGCTGTCATCGTGATGGACGAGACACGCTGCATGGTCCGTTCGCTCGAGCGCTTGGCGTATTTCTACTTCGAGGAGAGCTGCGGCCAGTGCACGCCGTGCCGCGAAGGCACGGGTTGGCTGTACCGCGTGGTGCACCGGATCGAGCACGGAAAAGGCCGCCCGGAGGACCTCGACCTGCTGAATTCCGTGGCCGACAACATCCAGGGACGAACGATCTGCGCGCTGGGTGACGCGGCTGCAATGCCGGTGCGCGCCTTCGTGAAGCATTTTCGCAAGGAATTCGAGCACCACATCGAGCACAAGCACTGCCTGGTGCCGGAGTACGTGTAGCCATGGTGGAGATAGAGATCGACGGCCGCAAGGTCGAGGTACCCGAAGGCAGCATGCTGATGGAGGCCGCCAGCCGCCTCGATATCTACGTGCCGCACTTCTGCTACCACCGCAAGCTCTCGATCGCCGCCAACTGCCGCATGTGCCTGGTCGAGGTCGAGAAGGCGCCCAAGCCGCTGCCGGCGTGTGCGACGCCTGCGACTGCGGGCATGATCGTGCGCACGCAGTCCGAGCGGGCCAAGCAGGCGCAGAAATCGGTGATGGAGTTCCTGCTGATCAACCACCCGCTCGACTGCCCGATCTGCGACCAGGGCGGTGAATGCCAGTTGCAGGATCTTGCGGTCGGCTACGGCGGATCGGCAAGCCGCTACGCCGAACCCAAGCGGGTGGTGTTCCACAAGAGCATGGGACCGCTGATCTCCGCCGAGGAGATGACCCGCTGCATCCACTGCACGCGCTGCGTACGCTTCGGCCAGGAGATCGCGGGCGTGATGGAACTCGGCATGGCCGGCCGGGGAGAGCATGCGGAGATCATGACGTTCGTCGGGAAGTCCGTGGACTCGGAACTGTCGGGCAACATGATCGACCTGTGTCCGGTCGGCGCGCTGACCAGCAAACCGTTCCGCTACGAAGCGCGCTCCTGGGAGCTGTCGCGGCGCAAGTCCGTGAGCCCGCACGACGCGCTCGGCTCGAACCTGATCGTCCAGGTCAAGAACCAGCGCGTGATGCGTGTGCTGCCGTTTGAAAATGAGTCAGTGAACGAGTGCTGGCTGTCGGACCGCGACCGTTTTTCGTACGAGGGCCTATATGCGGCCGACCGGCTCGAGCGCCCACTGCTCAAGCAGGACGGCACCTGGCGTGAAGTCGACTGGGAGGTGGCGCTCGAATATGTTTGCCATGCGCTGACGCAGGTGAAGCAGCAGCATGGTGGCGACGCGATCGGCGCGCTGGCCGCGCCGCACAGCACGCTGGAGGAACTGCACCTGCTTGCGAAGCTGGTGCGTGGGCTGGGTTCGGACAACATCGATTTCCGGCTGCGGCAGAGTGATTTCTCGGCCGACGCGGCGGATGACGGCGTGCCGTGGCTCGGCATGCCGATCGTCGATGTCGACCGGCTCGACCGTGTGCTGCTGATCGGTTCGTTCCTGCGCAAGGACCATCCGCTGCTGGCGGCTCGATTGCGGCATGCGGCGCGGCGCGGCTGCCGGATTTCGGTGTTGCATGCGGCGAACGACGACCTGCTGATGCGGGTGACCCATGCGCATCTCGCGCGGCCATCGGAGTGGGTCGCCGCGCTGGCCAGGATCTCGGCCGCGATCGACGAGCAGCGCATCGGCGGTGAGCGGGCCCGGAGCGCACCGGACGATGCGGTCGGTGCGATTGCGGCGAGCCTGCTCTCCGGAGAACGCAAGGCCATCCTGCTCGGCAACGCAGCGGTCCAGCACCCGGAGGCGGCGCACCTGCGGGCCTGGGCACAGAAGATCGGGCAGGCGACCGGCGCACGCGTCGGCGTGCTGACCGAAGCGGCGAACACCGTCGGAGGACATCTGGCGCAGGCGCGTCCGCGCTCGGGCGGGCGCAACGCCCGCCAGATGCTCGAGCAGCCGCGCAAGGCCTACCTGCTGTGGAACGTCGAGCCGGAGTTCGATACGGCCGACCCGACTGCCACGGGCAGGGCGCTCTCGCAGGCCTACACGGTGATTGCATTCTCGCCGTACCGTAACGGCGCGCTCGAGTACGCAGATGCGATCCTCCCGATCGCGCCGTTCACCGAGACTTCGGGCACCTTCGTCAACTGCGAGGGGCGCGTGCAGTCGTTCAACGGCACCGTGCTCCCGCTGGGCGAGGCACGACCGGGCTGGAAGGTGTTGCGCGTGCTCGGCAACCTGCTGGAACTGCCAGGTTTCGATTTCGAGACCTCCGAAACCATCCGCGCCGAAGCGCTGCCGGCGGACGTTACGGGTCGCCTGTCGAACGCAACGTCGCTGACGGCCGCTTCCGCGGGCGACGCGGGCGAGGGCCTCGAGCGCCTGGCCGACGTGCCGATCTATGCGAGCGACGCGATTGTCCGCCGCTCGCCGCCGCTGCAAGCTACCGCTGACGCGGTTGCGCCGCGCGCACGCGTCAACGCAGCGACGGCGGCCAAGCTGGGTTTCGCGGCGGGCGACAAAGTACGAGTCAGCCAGGGCGAGGGCTCGGCCCTGCTCGATCTCGCGATCGACGAGTGCCTTGCCGACGGCGTGGTGCGCGTCGCAGCGGCTCACGAAGCGACGGTGTCGCTCGGACCGATGTTTGGCCCGATTCGCGTGGAGCGCGCGTGATGGAATCGTTCACCGCGATGGGCAGCCAGGCGCTCGGAGCGGCCTGGCCGGCCGCGTGGGCGCTCGCGCGCATCGTCGCCATCGTCGTGCCCGTGCTGCTGATGGTGGCATACCTGACGTACTGGGAACGCAAACTGATCGGCTGGATGCACATCCGCATCGGCCCGAACCGCGTCGGCCCGCTGGGGCTGCTGCAGCCGATCGCCGACGCGGTCAAGCTGATCTTCAAGGAAGTGATCACGCCGGCGCAGGCCGACAAGTGGCTTTACTTCATCGCGCCGGTGATCGTCATCATGCCGGCGCTCGCCGCCTGGGCGGTGATCCCGTTCGCGCCGGGTGTGGTGCTCGCCGACGTCAATGCCGGGCTGCTGTACGTGATGGCGATCACGTCGGTTGGCGTGTACGGCGTGATCGTCGCCGGCTGGGCGTCGAACTCGAAGTACGCGTTCCTCGGCGCGATGCGCGCTGCCGCTCAGATGGTCAGCTACGAGCTGGCGATGGGATTCGTCCTGATCGCGGTGCTGCTGGTGGCGGGGACGCTCAACATGACCGGGATCGTGCAGGGTCAGAGCGCCGGCTGGTTCGCCGAACGCGGCTGGAACTTCCTGTCGTGGAACTGGCTGCCACTGCTGCCGCTGTTCGTGATCTATGTCGTCTCCAGCATCGCCGAGACCAACCGGCACCCGTTCGACGTGGTGGAGGGCGAAAGCGAGATTGTCGCCGGTCACATGGTCGAGTATTCCGGCATGAGCTTCGCCATTTTCTTCCTCGGCGAGTACGCCAACATGATCCTGCTGTCGACGATCGCGACGGTCATGTTCCTCGGCGGCTGGGCGGCGCCGCTCGATGTCGAGCGGCTGATCGGCGTGCAGCTTCCGTCCTGGGTCGAGGCCTTCTCGGGCTGGTTCTGGCTGGCCGCGAAGGTGTTCTTCGTGGTGTCGCTCTTCATCTGGTTCCGTGCGTCGTTTCCGCGCTACCGCTACGACCAGATCATGCGGCTCGGCTGGAAGGTGTTCATCCCGATCACGCTGGTGTGGCTGGTGCTGATCGCGGTCTGGGTGCAGACCCCGTGGAATGTCTGGAAAGTGAACGGGTGAACTGACGATGGGTGCCGTCCGCGAATTCCTCGACAGCCTTCTGCTGAAGGAGTTGATCAAGGGCCTGGCATTGACCGGGCGCTATGCGCTCTCGCGCAAGATCACGATTCAGTTTCCGGAGGAGAAGACACCGTTGTCGCCGCGCTTTCGTGGGCTGCATGCGCTGCGGCGCTACCCCAACGGCGAGGAGCGCTGCATCGCCTGCAAGCTGTGCGAGGCCGTCTGCCCGGCGCTCGCGATAACTATCGAATCTGATCAGCGCGAAGACGGCACGCGCCGCACGACTCGCTACGACATCGACCTGACCAAGTGCATCTTCTGCGGACTCTGCGAGGAGAGCTGCCCGGTCGATTCGATCGTTGAGACCGATCTGCTCGAGTATCACGGCGAGCAGCGCGGTGACCTGTATTACACCAAGCCGATGCTGCTGGCGATCGGCGACCGCTATGAAAAGCAGATCGCGGCCAGCCGCGAAGCGGATGCCAGATATCGCTAGGACCGGACAAACAGAAAGATCGCTGAGGGCGAAACGGCCTCGGCCGCCCGCAAACCCACAGCCGAATCCGTCTCGCGCCGCCGAACATGAACACCCAGACCGTGCTCTTCCTGACCTTCTCGGCCGTGATGCTGCTGGCGGCCCTGCGCGTCATCACGACGCGCAACCCGGTGCACGCGGTGCTGTTTCTGGTGCTTGCCTTCTTCTCGGCGGCGTGCCTCTGGATGTTGCTGCGCGCCGAGTTCCTGGCGATCGCGCTGGTGCTCGTTTATGTGGGCGCGGTGATGGTGCTGTTCCTGTTTGTGGTGATGATGCTCGACATCAACATCGACCGGCTGCGCCAGGGCCTGTGGAAGAACCTGTGGGCCGGCGGATTGGTGGCCGTGCTGATCGTGCTGCAAATGTGGCTGGTGCTGTCGCAGCCGCGGTGGCAGAGCCTGACCGGGCCGGGCCCCGGCATCGCCAACGCAAACAACATCGAGGTGCTGGGACGCCTCACGTTCACCGAGTACGTATTTCCGCTGCAGATCGCCGGCGCGCTGCTGCTGGTTGCCCTCGTGGCGGCCGTCGCGCTGACGCTGCGCGGGCGCAAGGATGTAAAGCATCAGGACCCGTCGCAGCAGGTCAAGGTACAGAAGGCAGACCGGCTGCGACTGGTCAGCATGGCGAGCGATGATGCGGGGCGCCAGACCCGCAAGGGGTGAGGCGCCGATGAAGAGAACGCGATGACAACAACGCAGCGGGTGGGGGCAAGGTGATTTCGCTGTCCTGGTATCTGGGCGTGGGGGCGCTGCTGTTCGCGATCAGCGTGATCGGGATCTTCCTCAACCGGCGCAACCTGATCGTGCTGCTGATGGCCATTGAGCTGATGCTGCTCGCGGTCAACATGAACTTCATCGCGTTCTCGCACTACCTCGGCGACTACCACGGCCAGGTTTTCGTGTTCTTCATCCTGACCGTGGCCGCCGCCGAATCCGCCATCGGACTGGCGATTCTGGTCGCGCTGTTCCGCAATCTCTCGACGATCAACGTCGAGGAACTCGACTCGCTGAAGGGCTGAAATTGAGAGCTTTCATGGCATGACGGCGATGCAGAAGATCTATCTGCTAACGGCGCTGGCGCCGCTGGTCGGCGCGATCGTCGCCGGGTTCGGCGGCAAGGTCGTCGGACGCGCCGGCGCGCACACCGTGGCGATCGCCGGCGTACTCATATCGACCATCGCGTCGTTCGTCATCCTGGCCGATGTGCTGAAAGGCAACACGTTCGACGGCCCGGTCTATACCTGGGCGGTGGTCGGCGGGCTCAGGCTCGAAATCGGATTCCTGATCGACCAACTCACCGCGCTGATGATCGTGGTGGTGAGCGTCGTGTCGCTGATGGTTCACATCTACACCGTCGGCTACATGGCCGACGACCCAGGCTACCAGCGGTTCTTCTCCTACATCTCGCTCTTCACCTTCAGCATGCTGATGCTGGTGATGAGCAACAACTTCCTGCAGCTGTTCTTCGGGTGGGAGGCGGTCGGGCTGGTGTCGTACCTGCTGATCGGCTTCTGGTTCAAGCGACCGACCGCCATCTACGCCAACCTGAAAGCGTTCATCGTCAACCGCGTCGGCGATTTCGGCTTCATCCTCGGCGTCGGACTCATCTTCGCCTACTTCGGCACGATGCACTACGCCGAGGTATTCAAGGCGGCACCTGCGCTGGCGTCCACGACCGTGGAACTGCTGCCCGGCGCGCCCTGGCTGCTGGTGAGCGTGATCTGCATCTGCCTGTTCATCGGCGCGATGGGCAAGAGCGCGCAGTTCCCGCTGCACGTCTGGCTGCCCGATTCGATGGAGGGCCCGACCCCGATCTCGGCGCTGATCCACGCCGCGACCATGGTGACCGCCGGCATCTTCATGGTGGCGCGCATGTCGCCGCTATTCGAGCTCTCGGATGCGGCGCTGTCGTTCGTCATCGTGATCGGCGCCGTCACGGCGTTCTTCATGGGGGTGCTCGGCATTGTGCAGAACGACATCAAGCGGGTGGTCGCGTACTCGACGCTGTCGCAGCTCGGGTACATGACGGTCGCGCTGGGGGCTTCTGCTTACTCAGTGGCGATCTTCCACCTGATGACTCATGCGTTTTTCAAGGCGCTGCTGTTCCTGGCAGCGGGCTCGGTGATCGTCGCCATGCACCACGAGCAGGACATCCGCTACATGGGCGGCCTGTGGAAGAAGATGCCGGTGACCTGGATCACGGCGCTGATCGGCACGCTCGCATCGGTCGGAACGCCGTTCTTCTCCGGCTTCTACTCGAAGGATTCGATCATCATCGCGGCGCACGCGGCGTCCGCCGCCGGTCAGGACGGGGCGACGATCGCCTATTGGGCTGTGCTGATCTGCGTGTTCGTCACGGCGCTCTACTCGTTCCGGATGTTCTTCCTGGTGTTCCACGGCGCGCCGCGCTGGGACACGAAGCCGCATCATGCTCACGATGCCGAGGGCGGGCACGATGACGAGCATGGCGGCGAACCGCACGAATCTCCGGCCGTGATCACGGCGCCGCTGGTGCTGCTGGCGATCCCGTCGGTGATCATCGGCTTCGTGACGATCGGACCGCTGCTGTTCGGCGATTTCTTCTCGCAGTCGATCTTCGTCGACGTGCTGCGGCACAGGGCAATGGCGCACCTCGCCGAGGAGTTTCACGGCGCTACCGCGATGGCACTGCACGGCTTCACGTCGGCGCCGTTCTGGCTGTTGGTCGCAGGGGCGGGACTGGCCGCGTACCTATACCTGATGCGTCCGGACGTGGCGGGCGAACTGCGTAAGCGCTTCGGCGCGGTGTATCGGCTGCTCGACAACAAGTACTACCTGGACCGCATCAACGAGATCGTGTTCGCCGGTGGCGCGCGGCTGGTGGGCAACGTGCTGTGGAAGGGCGGTGACATCGGCGTTATCGACGGACTGGCGGTCAACGGCAGCGCGCGCGTGGTCGGATGGATAGCGGCAATTTCGCGCTACCTGCAGTCCGGATTCATCTACCACTACGCATTCGGAATGATCGTCGGCCTGCTGGTGATGGTGACGCTCTTCGTCACCGCCAGCCGTTGAACGCCACGAGAACAAGAAGACACGATGCAGACTACGACACCGTGGCTCAGCCTCGCGATCTGGTTGCCGATCGCGTTTGGCGTGGCCATCTTGGCGGCCGGCCGCGACCTTAATGCCAACGTGGTGCGCACGGTCGCGCTGGTCGGCAGCCTGCTGGGCCTGCTGGTCACGCTGCCACTCTATACCGGATTCGACGCGGCCAGCGCCGGCCTGCAGTTCGTCGAAAAGGCGCCGTGGATCGAGCGCTTCAACGCCTACTACCACCTCGGTATCGACGGCCTGTCGGTCTGGTTCGTCCTGCTGACCGCTTTTATCACGGTGATCGTGGTGCTGGCCGGCTGGGATGTCATCACCGAGCGTGTTGCCCAGTATTACGCCGCGTTCCTGATCCTGTCGGGCCTGATGGTCGGCGTGTTTGCCGCAGTCGACGGGCTCCTGTTCTACGTCTTCTTCGAGGCGACACTGATCCCGATGTACATCATCATCGGAGTCTGGGGTGGACCCAACCGCGTCTACGCCGCGGTCAAGTTCTTTTTGTACACGCTGCTCGGCTCGTTGCTGATGCTGGTGGCGTTCGTCTACCTGTACTACCTCTCGGGCGGCAAGTTCGGCATCTTCGACTGGCATGCTGTGCGCATCGGCATGACCGCACAGATCCTGCTTTTCCTGGCGTTCTTCATGTCTTTCGCGGTGAAGGTGCCGATGTGGCCGGTGCATACGTGGCTGCCGGACGCCCACGTCGAGGCGCCGACCGGCGGGTCGATCGTGCTGGCGGCGATCCTGCTGAAACTGGGGGCATACGGATTCCTGCGCTTGTCGATGCCGATCACCCCGGATGCGTCGCACGCGCTCGCCGGATTCATGATCACGCTGTCACTGATCGCGGTCGTCTACATCGGGCTGGTGGCGCTGGTGCAGACCGACATGAAGAAGCTGGTCGCCTACTCGTCGGTCGCGCACATGGGATTCGTGACGCTCGGCTTCTTTATCTTCAACGCGATCGGCGTAGCAGGCGGGATCGTGCAGATGATCTCGCACGGCTTCGTGTCGGGCGCGATGTTCTTCTGCATCGGCGTGATGTACGACCGCATGCACAGCCGCGACATCGCAGACTACGGCGGCGTGGTCAACACGATGCCGCGGTTTGCCGCGTTCTTCATGCTGTTCGCGATGGCGAACTCGGGGTTGCCGGCCACCAGCGGGTTCGTCGGTGAATTCATGGTGATCCTCGGCGCAGTCAAGTTCAATTTCTGGATCGGCCTGGTGGCGGCGACCACGCTCGTCTTTGGCGCTGCCTATTCCCTGTGGATGTACAAGCGCGTGGTATTCGGGGAGGTCGCCAATCCACAGGTGGCGGAACTCAGCGACGCCAACGCCCGTGAACTGCTGATCCTCGTCCTGCTGGCCGCTGCCGTGATGTGGATGGGGTTGTACCCGAAGCCGATGACTGACCTGATGGACGCGTCAGTCGCGCAGCTGCTGCAGCACGTCAGTCAGTCGAAGCTTCCGCCAGGCCTCGCCGCGAACTGAGGGCAATGATGGAGACGCTGAACACCTTCGCCGCGTTGCCCGAGATCGTGATGCTGGTCGCTGCCTGCGCGCTGCTGGTCGCTGACCTGTTCGTCCCCGACGAGCGCCGCAACCTGACCTATGTCCTGGCTCTCGCGGCGCTGGCTGTGACGGGGGCGGTAATCTGGATGTTCCTGTCGGCCGGCATCGTCACCTATGCGTTCGGGGGCATGTATGTGACGGACCCGATGTCCGACGTGCTGAAGCTGTTCGCCGTCGTCTGCGTTGCGACGGTACTGGTCTACGCGCAGTCGTACGCGCGCGACCGCGGACTGTGGAAGGGCGAACTCTTCACGTTGTCCCTGTTCGCCCTGCTGGGCATCATGCTGATGATCTCGGCGAACAACCTGTTGGTGATCTACCTCGGGCTCGAACTGCAGGCGCTGTCGCTGTACACGCTGGTCGCGCTGCGGCGCGACGATGCGCGCTCGAGCGAGGCGGCGATGAAGTACTTCGTCCTCGGTGCGCTGGCCTCGGGCTTCCTGCTGTACGGCATGAGCATGCTGTACGGGGCGAGCGGAACGCTGGACATCAACGAACTCGCCGACCGCATCGTCACCGGACACGTCGCCAGCCGGGTCACACTGGTGTTTGGCACAGTGTTCATCGTGGCCGGGCTGGCCTTCAAGTTCGGTGCGGTGCCATTTCACATGTGGGTGCCCGACGTGTACCAGGGCGCGCCGACGCCTGTCACGATGATGATCGGATCGGCTCCGAAGCTCGCCGTGTTCGCCATCGGTTTCCGGATGCTGGTGGAAGGACTGCTGCCGATCGCGGTCGACTGGCAGCGAATGCTGATCGTGCTCGCGGTGGCCTCGCTGGTCCTTGGCAACCTGACGGCAATCGCCCAGAGCAACCTCAAGCGCATGCTGGCGTACTCGACGATCGCCCAGATGGGTTTCGTGCTGCTTGCGATGCTGTCCGGTGTGGTCGGCGGCAACGCACTGGCCACGGTCGGCTCGTACAGCGCGGCGATGTTCTACGTGATTACCTACGCAGTGACGACGCTCGGCACCTTCGGAATCATCCTGCTTCTGTCACGTTCTGGCTTCGAGGCGGAGGAGATCGCCGATCTGAGCGGACTCAACCGCCGCAGCCCTTGGTACGCATTCGTGATGCTGGTCCTGATGTTCTCGTTGGCAGGCATACCGCCCACTGTCGGCTTCTACGCCAAGCTGGTCGTGCTGCAGGCGCTGCTGGGCGACGGACTGCAGGGCGGCATGGTGTGGCTGGCCGTCATCGCGGTGATGACATCGTTGGTGGGAGCGTTCTATTACCTGCGGGTGGTCAAGGTGATGTACTTCGACGAGCCGGCGACCGGGCCGCTGGCACCCATTTCGGCGACCACCGACATGCGGGTGGCGCTCTCGATCAACGGAGCCCTGATACTGATCCTCGGCATTCTGCCGCAGTACCTGTTGAAGCTTTGCAGCGACGCGATGCTGCGGACCCTCGGTGGCTAAGCTCGGTTCGAGCTCGATGCCGCACGATGATCCGCTGGCGGAGCGCACGCTCGACAGCCGGGTTGCATTCGAAGGCGTGTTCCTCAAGCTGATGGTCGACCACGTGCGCGCTGCCGACGGTCACGAAGCGACGCGTGAGTACGTGCGGCACCCGGGCGCGGTGATGGTCATCCCGCTGCTCGACGACGAGCAGGTCGTACTCGTGCGACAGTTCCGCTATCCGCTCGGCCGCACCTTTATCGAGTTTCCGGCCGGCAAGATCGACACAGGCGAAGACCTGCTGGGCTGCGCGCAGCGCGAGCTGCTCGAGGAAACCGGCTACGTCGCGCGCGAATGGACCTACCTGGGCGGTTTTCACAACGCGATCGCGTACAGCGACGAGAAGATCGAGGTGTTTCTCGCGCGCGATCTCAGTCACGTCGGCGCGAACGTCGACGCCGGCGAAGTGCTGGAAGTCTTCACGGCGCCCTGGCGACAGCTGCACGAGTGGACGCGCGACGGCACGGTCACCGATGTGAAGACCATCGTCGGGACCTACTGGCTCGAGCGCCACCTGCAGGGCGGTTGACCGAGCCGGCGGGCGCGCATCGGTGCGCGCGCCGTTCAGCAGTGTTTCAGCGCATTTTCTAGGTCAGCGATCAGGTCTTCCTCGTGCTCGAGTCCGATCGAGACGCGGATCAGTCCTTCGCTGATACCGACCTGATCGCGCACTTCCACGGCAACGCCGGAATGCGTGGTCGATGCCGGGTGGCAGATCAGTGATTCAGTGCCGCCCAGACTCACGGCCGACTTGAAAAGCGTCAGTGCGTTCAGAAAGCGGAACGCCACATCCCGGCCGCCGTCCAGCACGAACGAAAAGGTGGAGCCTGCGCCGGTGCATTGTCTGCGGTAGACCTCCTGGTAGGTCGGATCGTCGATCAGTTGCGGGTGCAGCACCCGAACCGGGCGGATCGGATTTGTCGCCAGCCAGTGCGCGACGCGGCTCCCGGTGGCGGCAGCGCGGCGCATCCGCAATACCAGAGTCTCCATCGAACGAGCGATCATCCAGGACGAGTGCGGGTCCAGTTGCGAGCCGAAGGCACTGCGAAGCAGCCGCAAGCGGCTGATCAGTTCGCGCCGCCCGGTCACGCCGCCGGCAACGAGGTCGCTGTGCCCGCCGACGTACTTCGTCAACGAATAGACGGACAGATCGATGCCGTCTCGTATCGGGTATTGGAAAATCGGCCCCAGCATCGTGTTGTCGCACGCGGAAACTGGACGATAGCCGTGGCGCTGCTGGAAGGCCCCGATCGCCGCCACGACAGCCTTCAGATCGATCATGGAGTTGGTTGGATTGGCGGGCGTTTCGACGTAGAACAGCCCGACGCGCCCGCGCGCCGCCGCAGCCTCGAGCGCGGCGTCCATCTGCTCGCGCGACAGGCCGTCTGTGAACGGCTGACCACTGATCTTCCACTCTGGAAGCACCTTGCGGATCAGTGTTTCGGTACCGCCGTAAAGCGGCGTCGAATGCACGATCTGGTCGCCCGGTCTGAGAAAGGTCAGCAGCACCGCGGCGATCGCCGCCATGCCGCTCGATGTCACGATCGCGTCTTCGGCGTCGTCGAGCAGCGCCAGTCGGTCCTCGACGATTTCGAGGTTGGGGTGATTGAAGCGGCTGTAGACGAGGCCGGCTCCGGTGTCCTGCGGTGCCGGTTTTCGCCCCGCCACGACATCGAAGAACGCCGCGCCGTCTTCGGCCGTGCGGAATGCGAAGGTCGACGTCAGGAAGACCGGAGGCTTGACGGCTCCTTCCGACAGGAAAGGGTCGTAGCCGTAGGACATCATCTGGGTCTCGGGGTGCAGCTCGCGGCTCGATATGGCCCGCTTGTGATAACTCGAATACGCCATCCACGTCTCCTGTCGGCGCGCCAAGATCGGCGCCATCCGGCATCGTGGTTCAAAGCGCGTCGGCGTTCAAGCCGAAATGCGTCGCGGGGAGAAATTTCGGCGCACTACTTGCGAAAGAGGACTACATCGCGGTGTAGTTCGGACCGCCGCCGCCTTCGGGGGTCACCCAGACGATGTTCTGCGTCGGATCCTTGATGTCGCAGCTCTTGCAGTGGACACAGTTCTGAAAGTTGATCTGCAGCCGATCGGCCCCGCCGTCCACCTTGACAAATTCGTAGACACCCGCGGGGCAATAGCGCTGCTCCGGCCCGGCATAGACAGCGAGGTTGACCGCCACCGGCACTGCGCCATCCTTCAGCGTCAAGTGAGCAGGTTGGTTCTCTTCGTGATTCGTGTTCGACAGGTACACCGATGACAGCTTGTCGAACGTCAACTTGCCATCGGGCTTCGGGTAGCTGATCGGGGCGCACTCGGTTGCAGGCCTGAGCTTCTGGTGGTCGGCCAGAGTGCGATGCAGGGTCCAGGGGGCATTGCCGCGGAAAATCACCTGGTCGATCCCGAACATCAGGCTGCCAAAGAGCAAGCCCTTGTCGAGCCACGGCTTGAAATTGCGGGCTCGATGCAATTCGTCGTGCAGCCAGCTCGACTCGAACGTGGCGGGATACTGCGCCAACTCGTCATGCGAACGGCCCGCGGCGACCGCATCGAAAGCTGCATCGGCGGCCAGCATCCCGCTTTTGACGGCGCCGTGGCTGCCCTTGATGCGGGGCGCGTTCAGAAAGCCTGCATCGCACCCGATCAGCGCCCCGCCCGGAAACGCCAGCTTCGGTAGCGACTGCAGCCCGCTCGCGTTGATCGCGCGCGAGCCGTACTCGAGTCGCTTTCCGCCCTCGAGGAACGGTCGGATCGCCGGGTGTGTCTTGTAGCGCTGGAACTCCTCGAACGGTGCGAGAAACGGATTGGTGTAACCAAGGCCGACCACCAGCCCGACCGAAACCAGGTTGGCCCCGAAGTGATACACCCAGCCACCGCCATACGTGCCATCGTCGAGCGGCCACCCGGCGCTGTGAATCACCAGGCCGGGCTGGAAACGCGATGGATCGACTTCCCACAGTTCCTTGATGCCGATGCCCCAGGTCTGCGGATCGCGACCCGCGTCGAGCGCGTAGCGTTGGATGACCTGCTTGCCGAGATGGCCGCGCGCTCCTTCGGCGAACAGCGTGTACTTGCCGTGCAGTTCCACACCAGGCTGGAAGTTGGCCGTGGGCTGGCCATCGCGTCCGATGCCCATGTTGCCGGTCGCCACACCCTTGACCGACCCGTCCGCGTTGTAGAGCACTTCGGACGCCGCAAAACCGGGGAAGATCTCGACGCCGAGTGCTTCGGCTTGCTGCCCCAGCCATCGAACCAGGTTGCCGAGGCTGCCGACGTAGTAGCCGTCGTTCTTCAGCACTGGCGGGAGGATCGCGTTGGGCAGTCGGCGCGCTCCCTGCGCCGAAAGAAACAGGAAACGGTCCTCGCTGACCGGCGTCTCCAGCGGGGCGCCACGCTCCTTCCAGTCGGGCAAGAGTTCGGCCAGCGCGATCGGATCCATGACCGCACCGGACAGGATGTGGGCACCGATCTCGGAGCCCTTTTCCAGCACGCAGACACTGATCTCACGGCCGCCGGCGGCGGCACGCTGCTTCAAACGGATCGCGGCAGCCAGTCCGGCCGGTCCGCCGCCGACCACCACCACGTCGTACTCCATGGCCTCGCGTTCAACGGCTTGTGTATCCGCCATGAGTTCCTCGCTCCGATGTTGTCATCGAATTGTCCGGAGAACGCCTGGATCCTGCAATCGACTACGATCGCGGATTCCCTGTGCCGGAGTTTGAATGCGTACCAACCTGAAGGAAAAGGTCGCGCTGGTGACCGGCGCCAGCAGTGGTCTGGGCGCCCGTTTTTCGCGCGTGCTCGCTGCCAACGGGGCTTTGACCGTGCTCGCGTCGCGGCGCCTGGAGCGACTGAAGGACCTGCGCGCGGAGATCGAGGCGGCAGGGGGAGCCGCGCACGTCGTGCAGGTCGACGTCACCGACCTCGACTCGGTGCGCGAAGCCGTCGAGCACACCGAACGGGAGGTTGGCCCGATCGACATCCTGGTCAATAACTCGGGCGTGTCCGCGACTCAGCGGCTGACCGAAGCTACTCCGGCCGACTACGACTTCGTGTTCGGCACCAACGTCAAAGGCGCATTTTTTGTCGCGCAGCAGGTCGCGCAGCGGATGATCGCCCGCTCCAAGACCGGTAGGGAGTTCCGTGGTCGCATTGTCAATATCGGGTCGGTGGCCGGATTGCGCGTGCTGCCCCAGATTGGCCTGTACTGCATGAGCAAGGCCGCGGTCATCCATATGACCCGCGCCCAGGCGCTCGAATGGGGCCGCTACGGGATCAACGTGAACGCCATTTGCCCAGGCTACATCCGCACCGAGATCAACGACGAATACTGGGACACCGAGGGTGGCCGCAAGCTGATCCAGATGCTGCCGCGCCGGCGGATCGGCAATGCCGAGGACCTGGACGGCACCCTGCTGCTGCTGGTGGCCGACGAATCGCAGTTCATCAACGGCGCGATCATCGCCGCCGACGACGGCCTGTCGGTGACCTAGGACGCAGCGGGTGAAGGAATTCGTCATCGAGATTCCGCTGCGCTGGGGAGACATGGATGCAACGCCGCAGGCGTTGTATACCTTGCGCCTTGCGCCATGGCGTCCAGGAAAATCTGGGTAAGCGTGAAGGAGTTCGTGCTCGAGGTGCCGTTGCGCTGGGGCGACATGGACGCGATGGCTCACCTCAACAACGTGATGTACTTCCGCCTGATGGAGGAAGCGCGCATCCAGTGGTTCCTGGAGTTCGGCATGCCCACCTTGCCAACCGGCGAGGCTCCGATCCTGGCCCACGCGGCCTGCGACTTCGCACGGGCGATGACCTATCCGGGAATCGCCATCGTCAAGCAGATCGTTACACGCGTCGGCCGTTCCAGCGTCGAGATGACGCTCGCGATCGAGAAAAAGGACGAGCCCGGCGTCACCTACGCCACCGGGCGCACGGTCATTGTCTGGTACGACTACACCGAGGGCCGGTCGAAGCCCTGGCCCGAAGCGATCCGCGCAGCGATCACTTAAACTTCCGCTGTTTCGATGCGGAGGGCTGGATGAAAAAGGTGTTCCCCTCGGCCGCGGCGGCGCTGGCCAACGTGGTGAAAGACAACCAGACGATCGCGGTCGGCGGATTCGGCCTGTGCGGCATCCCTGAAGCGCTGATCGCCGCGCTGCGCGACAGCGGCGTCAAGGGGCTGACCTGCGTAAGCAACAACGCCGGCGTTGACGGATTCGGCCTCGGCCTGCTGCTGACCACGCGGCAGATCCGCAAGATGATCTCGTCGTACGTCGGCGAGAACAAGGAATTCGAACGCCAGTACCTGTCCGGCGAGCTCGAGCTCGAATTCACTCCGCAGGGCACGCTGGCGGAGCGGATGCGGGCCGGCGGCGCCGGGATACCGGCGTTCTTCACCCGGACCGGAGTCGGCACCGTCGTTGCCGATGGCAAACCCACGCAAAGTTTCGACGGAGTGTGGGGAGGGCACGAATACGTGATGGAGCGCTCGATCCGTGCCGATGTTTCGCTGGTCAAGGCCTGGAAGGCGGACCCGCAGGGGAACCTCGTCTACCGAAAGACCGCGCGCAACTTCAATCCGGTGGTGGCGATGTGCGGAAAGGTGACGGTGGCCGAGGTGGAGGAGATCGTCGACACCGGCGCGCTCGACCCGGAGAACGTTCACACGCCCGGAATCTTCGTGCAGCGGATCGTGCTGAACCGCTCGCCGGAGAAGCGTATCGAAAACCGCACCGTACGCGCGAAGTAGGAGACAGAACATGGCCTGGACCCGTGAAGAAATGGCGGCGCGCGCCGCGCAGGAATTGCAGGACGGCTTTTACGTGAACCTCGGCATCGGATTGCCGACGCTGGTGGCGAACTACATCCCGGCAGGCATGGACGTCATGCTGCAATCCGAAAACGGACTAATGGGCATCGGCCCTTTTCCGCTGGAGAGCGAGGTCGACGCCGACCTGATCAACGCCGGCAAGCAGCTCGTCACCGCGTTGCCGGGCTCGAGTTTCTTCTCGAGCGCCGATTCGTTCGCGATGATCCGCGGCGGGCACATCAACCTCGCGATCCTCGGTGCGATGCAGGTCGCTGAAAATGGCGACCTCGCCAACTGGATGATCCCCGGCAAGCTGGTCAAAGGCATGGGCGGCGCGATGGACCTGGTCGCCGGTGTTGAGCGCGTGGTCGTGCTGATGGAGCATTGCGCCAAGAATGGCGAACACAAGATCCTGCAACAGTGCACGCTGCCGCTGACCGGGCGAGGTGTGGTCAACCGCGTCATGAGCGAACTCGGCGTATTCGATATCGCCCCCGAGGGACTGCGCGCGGTCGAGCTCGCTCCCGGGGTCACGGCTGACGAAGTGCGTCTGAAGACCGGCTGCCACGTGCACCTGTCCCACCTCGCCGCGACGGCCTGAGGTTCGGCTTCCCGCGCGAGGATGGGCGCAGGGCACCAGGCTCACTCCCACGCGGGCCACTCGCACGCTGACCGGGGCGCGGCCGCGCACGGCGCGCCGACCCGAACGACGCGTGCGCTCGGTCTCGCTGTCGCTATCACCCTCGGCTATGCGCTGGTCGAGGCGGTCGGCGGCGTATGGGCCGGTTCGCTGGCGCTGCTGGCGGACGCCGGACACATGGTCACTGACTCCGCAGCGCTGCTGTTTGCACTTGCAGCCAACCTGATCGCGCGCCGGCCGCCTTCGGACCGACACTCCTACGGCCTGGCTCGGATCGAAGTGGTCGCAGCGTTCGTCAACGCGCTGGCCATGCTCGCGATCGTCGGCTGGATCGTGGTGGAGGCGATCGCACGGATAACCGCTCCGGTGCCGGTCAAGGGGCTCGAGGTATTCGTCATCGCCAGCGTCGGTCTGCTCGTAAACGTGGCGGTGGCCTGGTCGCTGTCACGCGACCGGCACAACGTCAACACCCGTGCGGCGTTCATCCATGTGCTGGGAGATCTGCTCGGCTCGGTCGCCGCGCTCGCGTCGGGGCTGATCATCTACTTCGGCGGGCCGGCACGGGTCGATCCGCTGCTGTCGATGCTGGTGGCTGGCCTGGTGCTGCGCTCGACCATCGTGGTGCTGCGCGAAACGACGGTGGTGCTGCTCGACTCTGTTCCGAGAGAGATCGATTACGCCACGGTCGGCAACGCGCTGGCGCGCATTCCCGGCATCGTTTCGGTGCACGACCTGCATGTGTGGACGATGGTGCCGGGGCGCTCGGCCTTGTCCGCCCACGTACTGGTCGACGATCTGGAGCGCTGGCCAGTCATCCTGTACCAGGCGCGCGGCCTGCTGAAACGCGACTTTCACATCGATCACGTCACGCTGCAGCCCGAGCGGCTGCGTGGCGATCGCCAGGGACGCGTCACTGTCCACGAACAGCAGCGGCACTGAGGCAGGTAAGGGCGTCGGTCAGAGTCCGGCTTGTCTGACCAGATACAGCGCGCCCATCAGGATGGGCTGATGCAGCACGTAGACGGTCAGCGCCCAGGTCCCGAGCAGCAGCAAAACACGCGGTGGCCGGTCGTTAAGGTGCTGGAGCGCAGGTGGGAGTCTTCCAGTCACGCTGCTGCCACAGCGCGCCCAGTCCGGCTCCGATCAGTACGACACCGAGCCATGGGAACAATGGAACGTAGTCCTCGGTCCGGGGCTTGTTGGCGGCGAAGCCGATGATGCTGGCCGGCGCGTCATTGAATGCGGTGCTGGAATACAGCAGGCCAACAGCCAGGACAGCTGTGCCCAATGTCAGATTCCACGCACCGAAGCGAACGAGTGGACGGACGAGCAGCAGTGCCGCGGCAACGAAATGCAGGATGCCGAACCAGATGAAGCGTGGCCCGAAGACCCACCAACTACCAGCCGATACCAGCAGGGCAGCCGAGGCGATCTGAGACCAGCGTCGCCAGAAATCCCGCGAACTTGGTTGGAAAGAGTTCCGCAACACCAGTCCGACGCCGACCAGCAGCAGGAACTGCGTCACGATCGCCGTGCGCCATCCGACCCACGGCTGGTCGATCAGCATGCGCAGTTTGACCCAGCCGTAGTAGTTCAGGTCGTAGATGAAGTGGTACACGATCATCTGCGCCACCGCAAAGCCGCGCAGGACGTCGACGATTGGTAGGCGCGGTGCTTTGGAGGCCATGGTCGGCTGGGCCGGCGTTGCTCGATCCTACCGCGGTAGGTTGGGCTTTCATGAATCTACGTGTTCTTCCGTTCCTCGCTCCGCTTCGAGTCCATGGGCGACCAGAGTCCGCGCGAATAGATGGGCACCATGGCTTGACGGAAGTGACCGAGTTCCGGCGTGACAATCGCGTTCGCCTCCCGCAACGTCAGACCGGCTGCTTGCAACTGCTCCCGGCGGCGATGCGCGTAACCATGCCGCGTGCCGTGTGCGCCGGCGGAAGCCCCAAATGCCAGTCGACAGGCGCGGCTGAGTGAGCTTTCCCACGAGACACCGCCCGCGATGTCGTAATAGCTGGTGTAGGTGGCACCTCGGTCCCGGACGACGGCCGGGCGGAGCCGGCGATGAGTCTCGAGTTCCTCGGCGAGGTCGCGGGCAACGTGCACGGGTCGAAAGAGTTTTCCTTTCCCATGGACGGTGTAGACGACGCCATCGCCTTTGGCCGCATGCATGGCACGGGGCCATCGACGATCCGAGGGCGGTCGGTCCTCGGGCCGCGCAATGGTCAGCAGCTCAAAGCCACGCAGGCCCGAATCGAAAGCCAACCGTGTGGAAAATGCATAGCGCTTCGACTGATAGCGCGCCATCGCATTGATCTGCTCGAGGCTGTAAGCGCGTGGGCCAAGCATCTGTTTGCGCACCGCCTTGACTGGCGGGAGCTCTCCAAAGGCAAACTCCAGCGACATTCGGTCCTTCTTCAGTTGGCTGGCGGATAGGTACTGCGCTCGCACGAGCAGATAAAGGTGGCATGCGCCGGCCGGCACGGCTCCAAGATGTCCGAGTCGGTTGATGCACAAGAATCGTCCGAACATCACGAGGCTACTGAGTACCGCCTGCGAGGTTCTCACCCCGCGCACCGGGTGCAGCTCCCGGTCTTGCTCAGCCTTCGTTCCCAACCGAGTGATGCGCCGAAGAATTCCCTTGGCCTTGCGCAGGTTCGCCGCTTCCTCTTCGGCGCTCAGCACGATGAGTTCTCGTCGCGCATAGAGAGTCGTGTCTCCATAGCGGATTTGTTCCACCTCCTCACTCCTTCCGCGCCTCGTAGAGCATCTTTTTTGTGTTAGCGCGTGACGGACGGCGACCCACGCGTGCTTCCATCCAGTCGGCGATCTCGGCCAGCGAATGGCCCTGCTCGCGCAACCAGAGCATCTGTTTACGGTGCGGACTGAATGGCGAAAAGCGAACCGCGCGTTTGAATGGGACGCGTGGGCAGATCACAACCAGCGCCTGGCCAGGCGGCGCGCGGTGCCGGAGGATGTCCAGCGCATTTCTATGTGTCACGACGCTTCGATGTTTCATGTGGTCCTTGTCGAATGGCGAATGCTGAAACTGAAAGCGATCCGAGCGCGTGGTTAGAAGAGGGAGCCGAAGCCCCCGGACGCCGCTTCAACGGCGATTTTTCGTGCATGCCGAATGCGCTCGAATCAGATGCCCTCGGCAGGGCTGTGTGCTCTAGCGATGCTGTACCCATGGATGTTCGCGCTCGCATAGGAGCGTCCTCGTTGGATGCGCGCATCAATCCGGCCGCCGTTTAACGGTGGGACCACGATTGAGGCGGTCTCTTGCGGCCTTGTGGCCAAGGCACACTGCGGCACGGCCGAAGCTCGCGCACCACAGCGTGTATCCACGCTAGCTCAGCGGAGGAGCCAGCTGTAACGACTCCGATCAGCTCGTGGGAGCCTGATCCTTATCCTCAAAGGGCGGGTAACGGGCCGCACCGCCCGGCTCGCGCCGGGGGGCCCAATCAACTGGGCCAGTAGATTCGTTGCTGAATCTTCCGGAGCCAAGTCTGCTATCGATGGGCAAAATGCGTCAAGCCCCAGATGCGGAATTCACGGTGACGCTGTTCGACGACGCCGTAAGCGGCGTTCCGCTACATGCAGAGTTGGGCGACGGCGCCAGCCCGCGCCGGTCGGACAGGATGGGGATCGATAAGGCCCGCAGGCCAGGCGCGAGGGGGCGTGCAAGACGGGTTGGGCAAGACGCTCGCTCGCCGGGCTAGCAAGTCCGCGCTGAACGCTGCGCGGCGGCTCGAGCCGTGCTCCGGGCAAGTCGAAAGCGTCAGCCTTGACATATGTACCTTATACGGTACAATTCGTCGCGGTGAACGTTACACGACTCGAAGCAGTCTTCTTTCGAACGTCGAACGGGCGCGAACCGGTGCGCGACTGGTTGCTTTCGTTGTCGAAGGAAGACCGCCGACAGATCGGTGAAGACATCGCGTACGTGCAGTTCAAATGGCCGATCGGCAAGCCGCGCATCGACCACCTTCGTGGATCCGTATGGGAGATCCGGTCGAGCCTGAACAATCGCATTGCACGAACGTTGTTCGCAGTCGCGGGCGGGAAAATGGTGCTGCTGCATGGCTTCATCAAGAAGTCACAGCGGACGCCGGAAGCGGAGATCGAGTTGGCAATGAAGCGATACAAGGAGTGGCACCGTGGCGAAACGTAATCCTCATACCGGATCGTCGTTCGACGACTTCCTGAAGGACGAAGCCGTATACGAGGAAGTACTCGCCAGGGCTCTCAAGCGTGCCTTGGCTGAGCAGTTGGAGGAGGGCATGCAGTCCGCCCGGCTGACCAAGGTGGCCATGGCGCGCCGGATGTCGACCAGCCGATCCCAGCTCGAGCGGGTACTGGATCCGGACAACGTGTCCGTTCAACTCGACACGTTGATGAAGGCGGCTCGCGCTGTCGGCAAGACGGTCGAGATTCGGTTCAAGAAGCGAGCGGATGCAAGCGGCATGGCCATGGCAGGGCCCTGCTCGCCTACGCAGAAGACTGGCTCGAGCGCCGCGGCGTTGAAGTTCCGCAGATCAAGACGATCGCCATGACCAAGGACAGTGGATCTTTGGAGAGACCCGCGAGTCTTACTACGCCATGGGCTTGTCGCCACTGGAAATCTTCCCGGAGCTATGGGCTTCCCATAATCCATGCTGGCAGCTTGTGAAGTTCCTGGGGCGACGCTAGCGGCCACGTTCGGTCATTCACACGCGCTGGCCCCGTCCTTTGAACGGTGCCGAAGTCGCAGTTGCTCGCGCCGATCGCGAGACCGAGTCCGACGACGACGACCATCACGCCGGATTGGAAGTCCTTCACGGATCAGAAGACGCAGATGGGGCGTGCTGCAGCAACGCCTGGGCGCGCGCCAAGACCAGTCGATCCACCATTTTCCCGTCCACCGCCACAGCAGGTCCGGCGGCCTGCGCCGCTGCCGCGATAACCCTGCGAGCCCAATCGAGTTGCTCCTCGGTGGGCTGGAAGGCCTCGTTCACCAGTGCAACCTGGGACGGATGGATGCACAGCTGACCGCCGAAGCCGAGCCTGCGCGCGCGCTGGACATGAGCGGCAAGCGCCGGCGCGTCATCAAGTGCGGTACACACGCCATCCAGCGGCGGTGGCAGGTTCGCGAGGCGCGACGCCAACACGAGTTGCGAGCGGAAGAACAGCAACGCGTCGTCGTCACCCTCGATGCCGAGGTCGAGCTGGAAGTCGATGCTGCCGAAAGCGATCCGGCGTACCTGCGGCGCGCGGCCGATCGAGCGCAGGGCATCGATGCCAGCTGCAGTCTCCACGAGGGCCAGCATCGGTTTGCCGCCGAACGCACTCCACGGCGAGTTGCCGTCGGCCTTGGGCAGCATCACCGCGGCTACGCGCGGCGATTGCGACACGAGCACGCGGTCGGCATCGAACCATGGCGAGTCCACACCGTTGACACGCACCACGATGCCCATGCCCGCGTCGGACGTCCCGAGCCACTGTGCCAGCGCCTCGCGCGCAGCGTCCTTGTCGGCGGGGGCCACCGCGTCCTCCAGGTCGATGATCACTGCGTCGGCGCCGCAGTTCAACGCCTTCGCGTAGCGCTGCGGCCGATCGGCCGGAACGAAGAGGTACGAGCGAGGATTCATCGGGTCATGCGAGCTCAGCATTCGCCTGCATCGCAAGCCGACCTTCTGCGTCGGTGGCCCACAGCGACAGGGTGCCGTCGCTCGCGGCGCGGCCGTTCACCGTGAAGGGCTGGCCGCAGATCAGCGGACGTACCGCCCTGAACGCGAAGGCCCGCACCGTCGCATCGCGACGATGGCGCCGCAGTCCATCGAGCAGCAGGGTCGCGATGAGCGGTCCGTGAACGACGAGGCCTGAATAACCTTCGACGCCGGTGGCGTAGGGCAGGTCGTAATGGATGCGGTGGCGGTTGAAGGTGAGCGCCGAATAGCGCATCAGCAGCACCGGATCCGCGTGGCTGGTATCGGAGACCGCATCACGCATCGATTTGGATGCGATGAATCGACTGTGTGCCTACTTCAAGATCCCGGTCGGCGAGTTGTTCGAGTTCGTGCCCGGTGGTGAAAAGCGAAGGAAGACCTAAGGTCGTTCTTGCCCCTGACAGAAAAACTCGTGGGCACGGACTGGGCACGAGTTGGGCACGGATTGGGCACAGACCTAGAAACGACAAGGGCTTCCTTGCGGAAGCCCTTGATTTTGCTGGTTGCGGGGGAAGGATTTGAACCTTCGACCTTCGGGTTATGAGCCCGACGAGCTGCCAGACTGCTCCACCCCGCGGCAACTTGTGTCAACCAGTGAATATACAGGAGCTGCTGCCGCTGCGCAGCGCGCAGGCCGAGAATGGAAAAAGGGACCCGACCGAGCGGGGCCCGGGGATCTAACGAGTCCTGCTTCTTACTGACGACGTTGACGCCTGCGCGCGCCGCCGAGTGCCAGCAATGCCAAGCTGGCCAGTGCAAGCGAGCCGGGCTCTGGAATCATGGACGACCGGATGAATTCCTCGTGGATGAAGACCGGGACAAAACCGTTGAACTCCCCGAAGCTGCTGTTCAGGTCGTCGTCAACATCGCCAAAATCCGAACCAAAGGTCAGACCGTAGGACGTTACCGAAGCGATCAGACCGTTGATGAACTGGGGCTCGCCAGAGTCGCCTCCTGCGACACTGACTTCGGTGGCGCCGCGACCGAGATTGCAGTAGATGGGTCCGCTCAGACCGAGGGCATCAGCAACTAGGCAGGACGTATCGTTAGCGCTCAGTCCGTTGTCGAAGTCGCTCAGGTACGAAAAGTCGATCTGCGCGGCCGGCTCGCCAAAGATATCTTCCCAAACCCCGCCGAAGGCGGGATCGCCTAGACGGTATTCGTAGCGATTGTCGCCCTGTCGCAACAGACCCGTACCCAGGTTGGCCCCTACATTGCCGCCGGTGTCGGACCGAGCGCCATACCCGGCAACGTTGAGATTCGCACTAGTCAAGTCGCCACTCGTAAGCAAGTCGTGGCTCGCCGCAAATGCTGGCGCATCGCTCGCCAGCCGCAGGACAGCGATGTCGTTGTCGTCAACTACATCGCCGGTGTAGAGCGGGTTGACGAAGTACTGACTTACGTTGACTGAGGTTGAGGCCGCATTGAACGGGACCAACGTATCGGGATTCGATCCGCCGTAGAACCACGCCGTCGTACTGACCGGTTGCCCCAGTGCCGGGCCAGCGGTTACGCAGTGGGCCGCAGTCAGAATCGAGCGACGGTCGGGAAGCAAGGTTCCGCTGCAGATGAACCTGCCCTGAGCGCCGTAGTCCATGATCAGCGCTGCCACGCCGCTGTATTGCGGCATCGGAGCGTTGTAAATCGGATTGCCGCCGCCAGCGGCAGTCGCAGTCGATGTGACGCCTACGATGATGCTACGGGCGTGCCAGTTCATACCGTTATAGGAACCCGACGCCTCCCTAAAAGGCGCTGCATTGGCACATGCAAGCCCGCTCAGTGCTGCCGCAAGCACAGTCAACTGACTTAGTTTCATTTTCCTTCCCCTTCGGCTCCTTCTCGGGCAAACCGCGCGGTCACAAGAGCATCTTCTGTTCCGGGCGGCGTTCGCCCTTTCAAGTCATTGAGATCTTGTGCAAATTTTCCTGACAACGGATGCTCGAAGCTGGAGCTTGTCAGACCGTTGTAAAGTTCTTCGACTAGCTGCTTCCAGGATGACCAGTCGAGCACCGTGTGAGGTGGCACAGACTGTGGCGCGTCGGCTTCGCCGTTCTGAGTCGCCGCGCGCTGGCTGCAGGTGCAGCCGCCCTGTCATCAGAACTCGTTCGGACCGATTGAGAAAGAGCGATAGTGAGTTAGCCATTAAAGTGTCGGGCTAATTTGGCGAGTCAACTGCCGCTTCCGTAAGGGTCGTGGTTAAGGCAGTCGCGTTTGACTCGAAGCTGTGATGTCCCCTTTTTGCAGGGCTTACTTGAGCAGTAACTGGATCGCAATCTCGGGCGTTTCTTACCGCGGCGCGGCGGTGCTCGACTTCGTCGACGCTCGCCCTATGTGCACGTCGGCGCGGTCGATTCGAAAGCGTTCGTCGCATGAATAGCACCTGGGCCGCTGCGCCGGGGCTCTGGTCCTATGGAGTCGCTGCGCTTGCCTTCACCTGGCTTTCCATGCGCTTGGCGGTGCGCTGGCGAACAGGGGGCAAGCCGGCGATGCTGCTGGCGTTCGGGGTGGCTACGGCCGCTGCCGGTATCGGCGCATGCGTCTACGCAGTCACGCCGTCTTTGGCGTCGTGGTTCTCAGCGTTCATTCTCGACCTGATGCGGTCCGCCGCGATGCTCGGCTTCCTGCTCGCGTTCCTCGGCGTGCGGGATGCCGGCAAGGGGGCGCAACGCGGTGGCGCTTCGTGGATCGCGTTGGTCTGCATCGGAGTTCTGTTGGTAGTGGTGCAGCTGCTGGTGGCAGTTCCACCGCCGGGCTTTCCCGACGTGGGTCGTCTGGTGCATCAGGTGGGATTCGCTACGGCGCTGTCGATCGCGATCTTCGGCTTGATGTTGACGGAGCAATGCTACCGGCGGACCCCGGCACAGTCGCGCTGGCATGTCCGGCCGCTGCTTCTCGGATTTGCCGGGTTGCTCGGCTACGACGTTGTCCTCTACTCAGACGCCCTGTTATTCCGTCAGCTCGATCCTGACCTGTGGGCAGCTCGTGGCCTGGCGCAAGCGATCACCGTGCCGCTGCTGGCGTTGACGCTGGAGCGCACGCGCAACTGGTCGTTCGAACTGTCGGTTTCGCGCGGGATCCTCGCCGGCTCGACGGCGCTGGCGGCGACCGGCGCCTATCTGCTGGTGATGGCGAGCGCCGGATTCTTTCTGCGCTACGTCGGCGGGTCGTGGGGACGGGCGCTCGAGGCCGTTTTCGTCTTTGCGGCCTTGCTGCTGTTGGCGGTTGTCAGCCTATCGAGCACCTATCGGGCCAAGGTGCGGGTATTCGTCTCCAAGCACTTCTTTACCTACCGCTACGACTACCGCCAAGAGTGGCTGCGATTCACCAGCACGCTGACGGCGAGCACGGCAGACCAGCCGTGGTCTGCCTGCCTCCAGGCGCTCGGGGATCTCGTTGAAAGCCCAGGCGGCGGGTTGTGGCTGCGTCAGATCTCCGGGGAGTACCGGCAGGTCGTTAATTCGTCGTTGGAACCGAGCATCGCCCTCGAGGGAAACGACGACCCGCTACCGGCATTCCTGCGTCGAACCGGATGGGTGCTGGAGCTAGCGGAGGTGCGCGTGCATCCCGACCGCTACGAGCAACTGAAATTGCCCACGTCGATCGCGAGCCTGCGCGATGCGTGGCTGATCGTTCCTCTGAAGACGGCACACGAACTGGTGGGTTTCGTCGTGCTGACGACGCCGCGCGTGCGGATCGAGATCGACTGGGAGGTGCGTGACCTGTTGAAGACCGCCGGCCGACAGGCTGCCAGCTATCTGGCATATGCGATGGCAACGGAGGCACTGCTGGAGGCCAGGAAATTCGACGCGTTTCACCGCATGGCGACCTTCGTCGTGCATGATCTGAAGAATCTGGTCGCACAATTGCAGCTTCTGCTCAGCAACGTCGAGCGACATCGCGATAATCCGGACTTCCAGCGCGACATGCTGCGCACCATCGAGCATGTGGTCGGCCGGATGAACCAGTTGATGATGCAGCTGCGGCCCGATGCATCGGGCGGCGACCGCGCACACCCGGTCGACGTTGGTAGCGTGGTCAGGCGCGTCGAAAGCCTGCGAGGCTGGGGAAGGGCGGGGCTGAAGCTCAGCGCGCCGGACGGTATCCTCGCGTGGGCGCACGAGGACCGGCTGGAACGCGTGATCGCTCACCTGGTGCAGAACGCGTTCGATGCCTCCGGAAATTCGCCGGACGTCGACGTCAAGGTGGAGCGCGAAGGAGAGGATGTCTTGATCGACGTGAACGACCGTGGGATGGGCATGAGCGCGGATTTCATCCGGGACCGGCTGTTCAGGCCATTTCAGACTACAAAGGACACCGGCATGGGGATCGGGGCATTCGAAAGCCAGCAATACATCCAGCAGGTGGGGGGCCGGATCGAGGTCGAAAGTCAGCCGCAGGCCGGCACGCGCGTGCGGGTACGGCTGCGCGCGGTCGCCGCTCAGCGGCTGCAGGGAGAGGCCGCGGCATGACCGAGGGACGTCGCGCGGTGCTGGTGGTTGAGGACGATCCTGCGCTGCAGCTGCAGATGAAGTGGGCGTTCGACGCGTACGACGTCGCGGTCGCGTCCGACCGCGAGGAGGCGATTGCGCAACTGCGCCGCATCGAGCCGGCGGTCGTGACACTCGACCTCGGGCTACCGCCCGACACCGGCAGCGTCGAGGAGGGCTTCCGCACGTTGGAGAAGATTCTCGAACTGGCGCCCGATACCAAGGTGATCGTCGTCACCGGGCAGAACGACAGCGCCAATGCGCGCCGCGCCGTGGCGCTCGGCGCGCATGACTTCTTCGCCAAGCCTTTCGATGCGAGCGTAGTCTCGCTGATCATCGACCGCGCATTCCGCGTGCACGATCTGCAGCTCGAGAACCGCCGGCTGCTGCAGGCCCGCACGGGAGTTGGGGGCATCATCACGGCGTCGGCGGAGATGCAGGCCGTCTGCCGCATGATCGAGAAGGTCGCGTCGACCGATGCCACCGTCATGCTGCTGGGCGAGTCGGGCACCGGCAAGGAATTGCTGGCGCGTGCCTTGCACGAGTCGTCCGGTCGCAGCAAGCGGCGTTTCGTCGCGATCAATTGCGCCGCCATCCCGGATACGCTGCTCGAAAGCGAACTGTTCGGCTATGAACGCGGCGCATTCACCGGAGCCTCCAAACAGACGCTGGGACGGATCGAGACGGCCAACGGGGGCACGCTGTTTCTCGACGAGATTGGTGACCTGCCGGGGTCATTACAGGCCAAGCTGCTGCGCTTCCTGCAGGAACGCACGATCGAGCGGCTGGGAGGTCGCGAGGAAATCCCGGTTGATGTGCGCATCGTGTGTGCGACCCATCAGAACCTGCGCGAGCGCATCGCGGCCGGTTCGTTTCGCGAAGACCTTTTTTACCGGCTCGCCGAGATCGTAGTGACCGTTCCGCCGCTTCGCGACCGCGCCGGCGATGCGGCGCTGCTTGCCCACGCGCTGGCCCGACGCTACGCCGACGAACTCAAGCGCGGGCGCATCGGTCTGAGTGACGACGCAGTCAGCGTCATCGAGCAGCATCGCTGGCCGGGCAACGTGCGCGAGCTCGAAAACGTGATCAAGCGTGCGGTGATCCTGGCCGAGGGCCATGTGATCCGCGGACGCGACCTCGGCATGGACCAGGCAGCCGCCGAGGAGCAGCCGCTCAACTTACGCGAGGCGCGGGACAGCGCCGAACGCCGCGAGGTGGTGCGCGCACTGGCGCGTGCTAATGGCAACCTGTCCAAGGCGGCCGACCTGCTCGGTGTCAGCCGGCCGACCCTGTATGACCTGCTCAACCGGTTCGGCCTGCGCAAACCGGAGTAATCCCGAGGTGAACTCGATGCTCCCCAGATCATCCTCCGCGGCTCGGACTTTCTTTCGTGCTGCCTGTATCGCCGCGTTCACGTGCGTCCTCGTTGCGGGCTGCCGCAACCACGATCCAGCAGCGCTAGTTCAGTCGGCGCGTGACTACCAGGCGAAAAGCGACCACAAGGCCGCCATCATCCAATTGAAGAATGTGCTGCAGGCGCAGCCCGAAAACGGCGAGGCGCGACTGCTGCTCGGTCAGTCGAACCTGGTCATCGGCGATCCGGCCACAGCGGAAAAGGAATTCCGTCGGGCAGGCGAGTTTGGGCAGCCACCCGCTGTCGTCGTCCCTCTGATCGCTCAGGCCATGCACGACAACGGCGAGACGTCCAAGCTGATCGAGGAGTTCGGAAACAAAAGGCTGGAAGATCCGAAGGCCGACGCGGCGTTGCGCGTGACGGTCGGTCAGACACAGCTGCGCATGCGCAAAGCCGATGACGCGGCTGCCTCGTTCGCTGCGGCGCTCGCCAGCGATCCTTCCAATGTGCAAGCGCAACTTGGCCAGGCGCGATTGGCGGGAATGGGTGGCAAGTTCGACGAGGCGATGGCTGCCGTTGATGGCATCGTCGCGAAGAATCCCAACTCGGCCGATGCCTTGATGCTGCAGGCCGCACTTCGGCTCACCAAGGGCGATCGGGACGCGGCGCGCAAATCTCTTGAGCAGGCGGTGGCCGCCGAGCCGGCAAGGATGCAGGCGCGGCTGGAGCTGATCTCGCTACTGATTGTCGAGGGACAGCTGGATGCTGCTGGCGCCCAAGTGAAGGAAGCCCGAGAGGCACGTGGCGGCGACCTCCGATTGCTGTATTTCGACGCACTGATCGCGTACGAGAAGAAAGACCTCGCCCGGGCGCGCGAACTGGCGCAGCAACTGGTCAAGCGGGCGCCCGAGCACGTGCCTTCGCTGGTGCTGGCGGGGGCGGTCGAACTGCAGGAAAAACAATTGGCCACAGCGGAAAACTACCTGCAAAAGGCCATTCTGCTGGCGCCGCAGAACGTGAACGCGCGTAAGTTGCTCGTGCGCAGCTACATGGGATCCAAGCAGCCGACGCGCGCGCTAGACGCAATTCAGCCGTTGCTGACACCGGGTGCGCCGGTCGATGCGGCGACCTTGATGCTGGCCGGCGAAACGTATCTCGCCAACGGTGATCTCAAGCAAGCGTCGCACTACTTCTCGGCAGCCACGCAGTCGAAGCCGCAGGAAACCGTTGCGCGGATCCGGCTGGGGCAGATCGCGTTGGCGACCGGAGAGCCCGAAAGGGGCATCCGCGAACTGGAGGCGGCAACCGGCGCCGAAGATGCTCCGGTCCAGGCCGACCTGGCGCTGATCAGCGGATATATGCGGCGAGGCGAAACGGCGAAGGCACTCGAGGCCGCGCGGAGTCTGGCAAAAAAACGTCCGACTGATCCGGTCGCGCACCAGGTGCTTGGTTCGGTGCATGCCGCGCGCAAGGAGTGGCCGGCGGCGCGCATCGCGTACCAGAAAGCCCTTGATGTCAAGCCGTCCTACCTGCCGGCGATCGCTGGTTTGGCGCGCGTCGATCTGGCAGAGAACAAGTCGGCCGAGGCGGTGGCGCGTTTCAAAGCGGTCGTCGCGCGCGAGCCGAACAATGACCTGGCGTTGCTCGGACTGGCGGACATCCTTTCCATAACGAAAGCGCCGTCGAAGGACATCGTCGCCGCCCTGCAGCGGGCGATCGTGCTCAAGCCGCAGTCGGTGACCGCGCACCTGGGTTTGATCAACCTGCATTTGCAGGACAAGGACACGCGCGCTGCGCTGGCGGCCGCACAGGAAGCCTCGGTGGCTTTGCCCAACGAGCCGCGCATTCTGGACGCGCTGGGTCGGGCCCAGCTGGCCGCAGGTGAAACAAATCAGGCGATCGAGACCTTCACACGTCTCGCGGCCGCGCAGCCGCAGTCGCCCGCTCCGCTGGTACGTCTGGCGACGGTATACGTCAGCCGCAAGGAGACGGAAAAGGCGATCGAGTTCCTGCTGCGCGCGCAGAAGCTGGCGCCGACCGACGCGGCGATCGGGCGCGATCTCGTACTCGGTTATCTGATGGCCGGCAAGGTCGACGACGCACTGAAGCAGGCGAGGGCGCTGCAGGCGGCCGCTCCCAAGGCCGCAACCGGGCACCTACTGGAGGGCGATATCTACGCGGCAAGCAAGCAATGGACACCGGCCGAGCGCGCCTATCGCGATGCACTGAAGACCGATCCGCAGTCGGACGTCAGCGCAATGAAACTGCACGGCGTGCTGATGGCGGCGGGTAAGAAGGCGGACGCCGATGCAATCGCCCGCAAATGGCTCGCCGATCGGCCCAATGACACGGTGTTCCGCAGTTACCTCGCCGAGCAGGCTATCAGATCCAAAGACTTCAAGGCCGCCGTTGCGCTGTACCAGGCGGTGATCGCACAGCAGCCGAACGACGTGGCGGCACTCAACAACCTGGCGTGGGCATCGGGCCAACTGGGCGACGCCAAGGCGATCAGCTATGGGGAGCGCGCGCTGCAACTGGCTCCGAACAGCCCACTGGTGCTCGATACGGTGGGCGTGCTGCTGGTGGACAAGGGCGAGACAGCCAAGGGACTTGAGTATCTGACCCGCGCGGTATCGCTGGCACCGGACCGGCCCGACATCCGGCTGAACTACGCCAAGGCCCTGCTGAAGGCAGGTCGCCCCGAAGACGCGCGCAAGGAACTGACGCGACTGCAGAGCATCGAGCAGGACTACCCCGGCAAGTCGGAAGTCGCCGCATTGCTGAAGCAGATCTGACCTTCGAACCATCGAACGAATGAGGAGTCGCGTTGGACACGCAAGTCATCGGTGTCGTTGGCCTGGGTTACGTCGGCTTGCCCTTGGCGGTCGAGTTCGGCAAGAAATTCCGCACCATAGGATTTGACTTATCGGCCGCGAAGGTCGACGCCTATCGCCGGCACATTGACCCAACCGGCGAAGTTTCCCCCGCCGACCTGGCTTCCGCGACGTTGCTGGAGCCCACCACCGATCCGGGCCGGCTGCGCGAGGCGGATTTCATCGTCGTCGCGGTGCCGACCCCCATCGATGCGGCGCACCGGCCCGACTTCGGGCCACTCGTAGGGGCCAGCATCGCTGTCGGCCGCAATCTGAAGCAGGGTGCCACGGTCGTCTACGAGTCGACGGTGTATCCGGGCGCGACCGAGGAGATCTGCATACCGTTGCTCGAGAGGGAGACCGGGTTGAAGTGGAAGCGCGACTTCTTCGTCGGCTACTCGCCCGAGCGCATCAACCCCGGCGATCGCGAACATACGCTGACGCGCATCGTCAAGGTCGTCTCGGGCGACTCGGAGCAGACACTCGAGCGCGTGGCGCGCACCTACGAACAGGTGATTGCGGCGGGAGTGCATCGCGCGTCCAGCATCAAGGTGGCCGAGGCGGCGAAAGTCATCGAGAACACCCAGCGCGATCTGAACATCGCGCTGATGAACGAACTCGCACTGATCTTCCACCGGATCGGAATCGATACTCTGGAAGTTTTACAGACGGCCGGCACGAAGTGGAATTTCCTGCCGTTTCGACCGGGCCTGGTCGGGGGTCACTGCATCGGCGTCGATCCGTACTATCTGACGCACAAGGCGGACATACTGGGCTATCACCCCCAGGTCATCCTCGCCGGCCGCCGCATCAACGACGGCATGGGCAAGTTCGTCGCCGATGAAACCGTAAAGAACCTCATCCAATCGGGCACGCACATGAAGGACGCGAAAGTCACGGTGCTCGGCCTGACCTTCAAGGAGAACTGTCCGGATCTGCGCAACTCGCGCGTGATCGACATCGTGCGCGAACTCGAGTCCTACGGCGTGCAGGTGTGCGTGCACGATCCAGTCGCGGCGGCCGACGAGGCGATGCATGAGTACGGTGTGAGGCTGCACGGCTGGGACGAGCTGCCTCGCGCCGATGCGATCGTCGCAGCCGTCGCGCACGATCACTTCAAGGCCCGTCCGGTCGACGACTGGGTCGCCAAGTTGCAACCGGGTGGCTTGTTTGTGGACGTCAAATGCCAGGCTGACGCCGCAAAGCTGCAGGCGCGTGGGCTGAAGGTGTGGCGACTCTGAGCGCGCTGTGCCGGACGCGACCGCGGTCCGGACCCCGGTGCGGTCGTTCTGCGAATCGCGGCATGATGGAGGACGTTGCTCGGCTGCTGGTGCCTTGCGTGCTCGGCATTACGGTCGCACTGCACTCCGGCGTGGCCAGCGCCCAGCCCGCAAGCGCGATTCAATCGGTCAAAGGTTCGGTGGTCGCGATCGGAACTTTCCAGAGCACCCGGGTTCCGCAGTTCCGCTTCCTTGGCACCGGTTTTGCCGTCGGGGATGGAAGTCTGGCCGCCACAAATGCCCATGTCATCCCGGCGACACTCGACCCGGGCGCTGACCCGGAAGTGCTGGTGGCGTTGCTGCCCGGCGCCGAACCGACACGGCTCGGCGTGAGAAGGCTGACGCGAGTGGCGATTGACTCCCGGCACGACGTCGCACTGATGAAAATGGACGGGCCGCCGCTGCGGCCGCTGGCGTTGCGGGACTCTTCCACTGTCGCGGAGGGCGACCAACTCCTGTTCACAGGATTCCCGATCGGCGGGGTGCTGGGCCTGTTTCCTGCTAGCCACCGGGCGATGGTGGCGGCCATTGCCCCGGTCGCTCTGCCGTCGGCCAGCGGGAAGAAACTCGACCCGAAGGTGGTAAGGCGTTTGCGGGATGACGCGTTCTCGGTGTTCCAGCTCGACGCCACGGCCTTTCCGGGCAACAGCGGCAGCCCGCTCTACGACCCGGCGACTGGCGAGGTGGTCGGCATCCTGAATATGGTGTTTGTAAAAGCCACCAAGGAGTCGGCCCTGTCCCAGCCATCCGGCATCAGTTATGCCATCCCTTCCAGGTTCCTTATCGAGCTGCTCGCGCAGTCCGGCCGTTAGATGTGCCGGGGACTCGTGAACGCGGTAGCCAGGCCGGACCAAAAAAGCAACGGCAGCCGACAGACAGCCATTGCCGTGTCCGCGGCTCTTGTATAGCCTTACCTTCCCCAAGTTGGGGGCTTAACTTTTTTAGGGGGAAATCGCCGCACAGAACAGGATTGCTCGGAGCAGACACACTGCCTCCCTATCCCTTGCAGCATTCGCTGCATGTTCTCCCGATGAGTGTCAAGAGGAATACGCCACACGCCCGCTGCGACGGCTCGGGCTGTTAAGCCGACTCTTCCTCTTCGAAACTTTTCGGCAGCGCCCGGGGAGACTTGAGTGGATGCCAGAGCAGTCGCAAATCGGACATATAAGACAACGATCATCCAGGTAGTGTCCGCGTAAGACCCGCCCGACGCTTCGGCGCGCAAGGGGGCTACAGGAAGGAACTGCTGTGATCAGTATTTCGCGTCGCCCGCTGTCGGTCGCCTCGTTCGCCGACATGGCGCTGTTTGCCGCCTTCTGCATCATCTCGATGCTGATGGCCGTTTCTGTGCAACTCGGTCCCTACGGGACCGGGTCTGCGACTGCCTTGGTTCCGGCGCTCGAATTCGCTGCGATCACCACGGCTGTCGGAACCATGTTCGGCCTGTTCCGCGCCGGCGAAAAGAAGCCGCTCAGTGTCGTCGTCACGCGCACGATGCTGGCACTTGCCGTTGCGGTTCCTATCTCCTACGTGCTGTTCACGCTGGTTCCATCCAAGGAAGCGGCGCGCAGCGTGCTGTCCTACGCAGCGCTGTTCACCCTCTCGTCGGTCATCCTGATCCGGCCGTTGCTCCTTGCGCTGGTCATCACCAGCGTCGGCACGCGCCGCGTGTTGATCGTCGGCAGTGGACCGGATGCGCTCGCGGTCGAAGACATCATCGAAGGCCAGGGACCGCGGCGCGCGGTGGTGGTCGGTTTCTATCCGGCCGGTTCGCCGGACGAGTCGACGGGCAACGGACGGGCGGGCAGGGCTCCCACCTTTCCGACCACGCTGAAGCTGCAGTCCATCGTCGAACGCTTCAGCGTCAGCGAGGTCATCGTCGCGGCGCGTGAGCAGCGGGGCGGCGCGCTGCCGATCGACGATCTGCTCGAATGCAGGATCGGCGGCGTTCCGGTGTCCGACCTCTCGGCGTTCTACGAGCGCGCGCGGGGCGAGGTTCCGGTGGAGTCACTGAAAGCCAGCTGGCTCGTCTACGGTGCCGGCTTCGTGCAGAACCCGCTGCGCACGCTGGTCAAGCGAGCATTCGATGTCGTGGTGGCGACTATCCTGCTCGTGCTGGCCCTGCCGGTTCTCGCGCTGGCAATCGGCGCGATTTTCGTCGAGAGCGGAATGCCGGTGTTTTTCAGCCAGGAGCGCGTGGGACGCGCGGGCCGCGTGTTCAAGTGCCTGAAGCTGCGCACGATGCGTGTCGATGCGGAAGTCGACGGCGTCCCCCGCTGGGCCGCCGCAGGAGATGCCAGGGTAACGCGCGTCGGCCGCGTGCTGCGCAAGATGCGAGTCGACGAGATCCCGCAACTGCTCAACGTTCTGGTGGGCGACATGAGCCTGGTCGGGCCCCGTCCGGAGCGTCCATGCTTCGTCGATCAGCTGCGCAACGAGATCCGCTTTTACGATGTGCGCCACAGCATCAAGCCCGGTGTGACCGGGTGGGCGCAGATCCGCTATCCGTATGGTTCCTCCGTGCAGGACTCGCAGCGCAAGCTGCAGTACGACCTGTTCTACGTGAAGAACCACTCGCTGGTCCTCGATGTGCTGGTCCTGGCCGAGACGGTTCGCGTGGTCCTGTTTGGCGAAGGAGCGCAGTAGCCGACGGGATACGAATGACGCGTCTTCGTTCCGGCCTGGCTGGCCGGGATCGACAAATCGTCGAGATACGAAGCGCCATTGCATAGCACCACTGTCGCTGGGGTGGACTAGACTCGACGTGGGAATTTGTCCCACGGCCGGTCGAGCTGGTCGCGAAAAATCGTTCTTCCGGAGGAACTGTCTATGAGGCAGCCGACTGTCATGTTCCGCATGATGTTTGCGATGGTGCTGGGCGCGACCCTCGGCGCCTGTACTTCGGGCAAGTATCCGCCGGCCCCGGCGTCTGCGGCGGTATCCGACTATCTCTACGTGATCGGCCCGCTCGATACCGTGAATATCGTCGTCTGGCGCAACCCCGAGCTGTCGATGTCAGTGCCGGTGCGTCCCGACGGGCGCATCAGCACGCCGCTGGTGGAGGATCTACCGGCGCTCGGACGCAATCCGGCGGCACTCGCGCGCGAGCTCGAAAAGGCGCTGTCGAAATACATCCGCGATCCGGTCGTCACCGTCGTCGTCAGCAACTTCGTCGGTCCGACGAGCGAGCAGATCCGCATCGTCGGCGAGGCGGCAAAGCCGCAGGCGGTGGCCTATCGACAAAACATGACGCTGCTCGACGTGATCATCGTCGTCGGCGGACTGACCGACTTCGCGGACGGGAACAAGTCGGTGCTGGTGCGTGGGTCGGAGCAGGGCAAGTCGTACGGCGTGCGTTTAGGGGACCTTGTGCGCCGTGGGGACATCTCGGCCAATGTGGACGTGCGGCCGGGTGACATCCTGATCATCCCGCAGAGCTGGTTCTGAGAGAAGCTTCCGCCCGAGCGGCTCGTCTTAATGGGTAACCACGATGGAAGAAGTCATCCAACAAATACTGACCGCGCTGCGCGGCATGTGGCGCCGACGCTGGATAGGGCTGGCCGTCGCGTGGTTGGTCGCGACGGTCGGCGCAGTGGTCTTGCTACGCATTCCGGATCGCTACGAGGCCGCGGCACGGGTCTATGTCGATACCCAGACAGTCCTCAAGCCGCTGATGTCCGGCCTGGCGGTACAGCCGAACGTCGACCAGCAGATCTCGATGCTAGCCCGCACGCTGATCGCGCGGCCGAACATCGAGAAAATCATACGCAGCACCGACCTCGATGTGACGGTGAACACGCAGATCGACAGGGACAAACTGGTCGACACCCTGATCAATCGTATCAAGTTCATCGGCAGCGGCCGGGAGAACATCTACAGCATTTCGTACCAGGACGAAAGTCCCGAGCGTGCCAAGCGCGTGGTGCAGGATCTACTGTCGCTATTCGTCGAGTCGGGCGTGGGCAACAAGCGGCGCGACGCTGAGGGCGCGCGCCGGTTTATCGACGAGCAGATCAAGGGCTACGAGAAGAAGCTGGAGGAAGCCGAGAACCGGCTCAAAGACTTCAAGATGAAGAACCTCGGCTATACCGGGGGCGCCGGGCGGGACTACTTCACCCGCATGAGCGCGATGGCGGAGGAGGTCCAGAACAGACGTCTCGAACTGCGAGCCGCCGAAGAGTCTCGTGATGCTCTTAAGCGCGAACTGCTCGGCGAGGACCCTGTGATCATGCCCGAGACCATGTCGGGCGGCGGCGGTCCGGCCACCGAATTCGACGCGCGGATCGCAGACCAGAAGAAACTGCTGGACGAACTGATGCGCCGCTATACCGAGCAGCATCCTGACGTGATGGCCACGCAGCGCCTGATCGCCCAGCTCGAGGAGCAGAAGAAACAGGACCTCGATGCGCGCCGTAAGGCAGCCGTGCAGAACCCCGGCAAGTTCACGACCTCGACGAATCCTGTGTTTCAGCAGATCAAAATCTCGCTCGCGGAGGCGGAAGCCAACGTCGCCGCGCTGCGCGCCCGCTTGACCGAGAGCGACGGACGGCTTTCACAGCTGCGGGCCGCCGCGGGCCGAGCGCCGCAGATCGAAGCCGAGATGGCCCAGCTGAACCGCGATTACGACGTGCTGCACAAGAACTACGAACTTCTGGTCGCGCGGCGCGAGTCGGCAACGATGGCCGAGGATGTTGACTCGACCGCGCGCATGACTGAGTTCCGCATCATCGAACCCCCGCGCATTTCGCCGAAAGCCGTGTTTCCGAACCGGCTCGCGCTGGTTCCGCTGGTGCTAGCCCTGGCGATCGCCGCCGGACTGGCGGTTGCGCTGGCGGTCTCGCAAATCCTGCCGACGTTCCACGATCCCAAGCAGTTGCGCGCGACGACGCAGCGCGCGGTGCTCGGCAGCATCTCGCTGCAGGCTACGTTGCCGGTGATTCGCAGGAAACGCGCCGCCAATGCCGCCTTCGCCGGCGGGCTGGCCAGCCTGCTCGTGATGTACGGTAGCTGGATCGCCTGGGTATCGCTGGCGGCGCGCGTATGAGGAGCCGAGCTTGAGCACGATCGAACAGGCCGCCAAGCGGCTCGAACAACTGCGGCAGGCGGGCGTCGACCTTGGCGCCACTGTGGGTTCCACCCCACCGCCGCAGGAGTCGGCGCCACCGCACGAATCCGTGCCGTTGCGGGTCGCGCGCGAACTCGACGCGCATGGTGGCGGTGCCGTCACGGCTGCACGCGCGCGCCGCGCCGAGCCGGTAACCGCTCCCGCCCGCCACGCCCCGCTGGCACGCGTGGAGATCGACCTAGCGCGGCTTTCAGCCAATGGCTACGTGACGCCCGCTGCCGCGCGCTCGCGCCTGGCCGAGGAGTTCCGCGTCATCAAGCGGCCGCTGCTCACCAACGCCCGCGGCAAGTCGGCGGCGGCGATCTCAAATGCCAACCGCATCATGGTCACCAGCGCCCTACCAGGAGAGGGCAAGACCTATGTTTCGCTCAACCTGGCGATGAGCCTCGCGATGGAGCTCGACACCAGCGTCCTGCTGGTCGATGCCGACGCCTCACGGCCGGCCGTGCTCGAGCGGCTTGGCCTGCCGCCATCGCGGGGCTTGCTCGACCTGTTGGCCGATCCGGCGTTGTCACTCGACGAATGCGTGCTCGCCACCAACGTCGAGCGCCTGTCGATCCTGCCCGCGGGGACGCAGCGGTCGCAGGCCACCGAGTTGCTGGCAAGCGACACGATGACCCGCCTCGTCGAGCAGTTGTCGGCCGACGATCCGCGCCGCATGGTGTTGTTCGACACGCCGCCGCTGCTGGCCGCGTCCGAATCGCGCGTGCTGGCGGCCCACATGGGGCAGGTGCTCCTGATCGTGGCGGCCGACGATACGCCGCAGGATTCAGTCAAGGAGGCGCTCGCGACGATCGAAAACTGCCCGGTCGTCGTCACGCTGCTCAACAAGGTATCGCCCGGCAACAGCGGCAACTACTACGGTTCGTACGGCGCGTACGACGCGTAAGTCCGGCGGACACGGCGATGCCCCTGACATCTCTTGCGGCACGCCGCTCACGCGCTGGGAGCCGCATGCCGAAGCGACTCGCGACGCTGATTCTGGCTGCGATCGGAGCCAGCGGGCCGGCTGAGGGGCAGTACCAGCCCGCTGCCCCGGTAGGTGGCGGAATTGACGTGCCGGCGCCGGGCAGGGTTGGCTGGTGGAGCGAGACCAGCATCACCACGCAGGCGACGCTGACCAACAACGCCAACTACGGCGAGTCGGAGGTCCGCGAGGGCGACCTCATCATCCAGCTGATTCCGACGTGGAACTTCCACCGCGAGGGAGCGCAGCTGCGCGTCGACGGCTCTGTCGCGCTCGACATGCTCGGCTACGTCAACGGCGTGCAGACCAGCAGCATCCTGCCGCAGGCCAACATCCTGGCCAACCTCGAGGCGATCGACAACTTGTTCTTCGTCGATGCCTCGATTGTCGTCGATCAGTTTGTCGAAAACCCGTTCCTGCCGCGTTCGGAGTACTCGTCGACCAACAATCTCTACACGACCACGAATGCGCGGCTGGCGCCGTACTTCAGGGGGAATATCGGACAGTATGTGAGCTGGCAGATCCGCAGTGACAACACATATACGTGGACATCTCAGTCGGATAGTCCGCTGGAGAACGCGTACTACGTCAGGAACCTGGCCGAGGTGGTGCGCGCCCCGACACCACTCGGGCTGACGCTGCGTCTTACCAATGATTTGACCCGCATACAGGACCAGGTGCAGCCCGACCAGACGCTGAACACCGCCCTTGCCATCGTTGATTACGCCTTCACCCCGCAGTTCACGTTCGGACTGCGGGGCGGCTATGAGAACACGACCTACACCGCGAGCGAGGAGTCTGGCCCGATTTACGGCGCCAACGTCGCTTGGCGTCCAACGCCCGTTTCCAGCCTGATCGGCTATTGGGAAGAGCGGTTCTTCGGGCCGAGCTACCAATTCAATGCCGCGCACCGGCAGCGTCGGCTGGCTTCGTCGGCGACGTTCTACCGGACCGTCACGACCTACCCGCAGTTGCTGCTGCAGATCCCGCCGACCGGCAATGTCTCAGGCCTGCTCGACGCGATCCTGGTCGCGCGCTTCCCCGATCCGACCGTACGCCAGCAGCAGGTGCTCGACCTGATCAACCGGCAGGCGCTGCCGGAAGCCCTTCCGGCCGGCGCGTACATCTATAACCAGAGCGCCAACATATTGACGGGCGGCAACGTCAACTTCGCACTGCTTGGGGTGCGAAATACGCTCGCGTTGAATATCTTCTACCTCAAGACCGTATTGCTGCCTGATCCGCGCGTGCCGCCGACCTTCCTGGCGTTCAACAACAACGAGCAGATCGGCGCCGCCATCACATTGAGCCATCAGCTGACGCCGATCATCAACCTCAATGGCACGGTCGGCGGCAACGAGACGAAGGGGGTTGGACCAACGGAGGGTTTCGAGACGCGCGAGGGGCTGGCGAGCCTGCAGGTCAACTGGCGGCTATCGCTGCGCGACACCCTTTTCGCCGGGACGCGCTACCAGTTCACCAAGAACAAAAGTGGGACGGTCACGCAATTCGGCAACACCAGCGAGGCTTCCATCTTCATGGGCCTGTTCCACAGCTTCGGCAGCTTGAGCAGCTGGTAGGGTATAGGCGCATGTACGAAGACTTCTACAGCCTCACCGGCAAGCCCTTCCAGCTCAGCCCCGATCCTGCGTTTTTCTTCGGCAGCAAGGGTCACACGAGCGCCTTTTCATACCTGAAGTATGGCGTCTATCAGGGCGAGGGCTTCCTGGTCATCACCGGCGAGGTCGGGGCCGGCAAGACCACACTGGTGCGCGCGCTGCTCGAGGAGCTCGATGTCAAGACCATTGTTGCTGCGCAGATCGTCAGCACGCAGCTAGAGGCCGATGACCTGCTGCGAGCGGTCGCCAAGGCGTTCGGCATCCGCGTGCTGCAGGACGACAAGGCGAGCCTGCTTGCTGCGATCGAGGCGTTCCTGCTGATGCTGTTCCAGCAGAACAAGCGTGCTCTGCTGATCATCGACGAGGCGCAGAATCTGAACCCCGGTTCGATCGAAGAGCTGCGCATGCTGTCTAACTTCCAGTGCGGCGACCAGGCGTTGCTGCAAAGTTTCCTGGTCGGGCAGCCGGAACTGCGTAACCTGATGCGCTCGCCGGCGATGGAACAGTTCCGTCAGCGCGTGATTGCCTCCTACCACCTGGGCCCGCTCGACGAGCATGAGACCAAGGCCTACATCGAACACCGCCTGCATCGGGTGGCATGGAAAGGCGATCCGGAGTTCGACCCGTCGGCGTTTCACGGTGTGTTCGCCGCCAGCGGCGGCGTTCCGCGCCGGATCAATGCCATCTGCAATCGGTTGCTGCTCGCGGGCTTCCTCTCGGGCCAGCATCGCTTTAGCGGCTCCGAGGTCGCCGCGGTCGCCGCCGAGATCACCGGCGAAATCGGTCCGCAGGCGGTCGTCACGCCGTTACGCGAGTTTGCGCCGCTGTTCAGCGGCGGCGCGGGTGCGGGCGGAGGGGCAAGCGGGCATCCCGATCTTGTCGGCAACGTGCGCCGCCTGCTGTCGATGGCCGACCGAGTCGATGCTCTGGAACGAAATGTCAACGAACTGCTCACCCTGGTTCGTGCCTTGGTCGAGCCGGAACGTGCCTTGCCCGAAGACGAGCCGCCGCGGCAGGAGCCTCCGCGCCGACGCCGCAAGACCTCGTCGAACGCTTGACCACGATGCCCCAACTCCTCGATCGCGTCCGTTCGCGGCCCGCAGGTGCGGAGTGCATTCCGCGGGTCAGTCCTGTTGCGCACGATGTGCAGCCGGGCGGCGAGCCAATCGGGAGGCGGGCCGCTCGCCGCGAGGCGCTGACCAACGCGCTGACGGTCGATGTCGAGGATTACTTCCAGGTCTGGGCACTCTCGCCACACATTGAGCGGCAGCGCTGGGAAACCATGGAATGCCGGGTCGAACGCAACATGGACCGGTTGCTCGAGCTATTCGATTCGCGGAAAGCGCGCGCGACGTTCTTCACGCTCGGCTGGGTCGCCGAGCGCTACCCGGCGATGGTGCGCAAGTTGGTCGCGCACGGTCACGAACTCGCGAGCCACGGCCAGTCCCACCTGCGAGCGACTGAGCAGTCGCCCGACGAGTTCCGGCATGACATCAGCACTGCGCGCCGCGTGCTGGAGGATGTCGCGGGCGTTGCCGTGCGCGGCTATCGCGCCCCAAACTTCTCCATTGGCCGCGACAACCTGTGGGCGCTCGACTGCATCGCCGAGGCCGGTTACACCTACAGCTCGAGTGTCTACCCGGTGCGGCACGATCACTACGGCATGCCCGACGCGCCGCGCTTCGCGCATCGGACCCAAAATGGACTGCTCGAAATTCCGATCAGCACCACGCGGCTGCTCGCGCGCAACCTGCCGGCGGGCGGTGGCGGCTTCTTCCGGCTGCTGCCGTACCGTGTCTCGCGCTGGGCCATCGAGCGTGTCAATCGCGTCGACGGTCAGCCGGCGATCTTCTATTTCCATCCTTGGGAGATCGATCCGGGCCAGCCGCGCATTCCCGGCGTGAGCATCAAGACGCGCTTGCGCCACTACCTCAATCTCGACCGCACCGAGTCACGTCTCGCCCGGCTACTGTCGGATTTCCGCTGGGATCGCATCGATCGCGTGTTCGAGATCGACGCGGCGTGAAGCCCCACGACCTCCCGCTGGACGCCGGGGCCTCGGTACGGCCGTATCGCGACGCCGACTGCGCCGCCTGGACGCGCTTCGTCGAGGGCTGCGCCGAGTCGACGTTCTTTCACCGCATCGAGTGGCGCGAGCTGATCGAGGATGTGTTCCGCCACCGAACGCACTACTTGGTCGCCGAGCGTGGCGGCAAGCTGGTGGGCGTGCTGCCGCTGGCGCGGGTACGGAGTCTGCTCTTCGGCGATTCGCTGGTCTCGCTGCCGTTCGCGGTGTACGGTGGGGCGGCCGTCGCCGACGAGGCGGTGCGCCACGCATTGCACCTCGCCGCGCGCGAACTGGCGCGCGAGCTCCGCGTCGACCATCTTGAGCTTCGCAACCGCTCGACTGCCGAGCCCGAGTGGCCCCGGCAGGAGCTTTACGTGACTTTCCGCAGAACGCTGCTGCCCGAGGTCGAGGCCAACATGCTGGCGATCCCGCGCAAGCAGCGCGCGATGGTGCGCAAGGGCATCGAGGCGGGACTCGTCAGCGAAATTGACCAACGCGCCGACCGCTTCTTTGAGCTTTATGCCGACAACATGCACCGGCACGGTACGCCGCCGTTTCCGCGCCGCTACTTCGCCGCGCTGAAAGCCGCCTTCAGTGCCGACTGCGAAGTCCTCACCGTGCTCGACAGCCAGGGCGTGCCGATCTCCTCGGTTCTGTCCTTCTACTTCCGCGACGAGGTGCTGCCGTACTACGCGGGCGACTCCGAGCGCGCTCGCTCGCTCGCTGCCAACGACTTCAAGTACTGGGAACTGATGCGGCGGGCCGTGGCGCGCGGCCTGCGCGTGTTCGACTATGGCCGGTCCAAGTGCGATACGGGATCGTTCGACTTCAAGAAGAACTGGGGCTTCGAGCCGCAGCCGCTGAGTTATGAGTATTGCCTGCTCAAGCGCGGTGGAATACCGCAGCACAATCCGGCCAATCCAAAGTACCGCGCGTTCATAGAGCTCTGGCGCAAGCTGCCGAGATCGCTGGTCAACGCCGTTGGGCCGGCGATTGTGCGCAATCTGGGGTAGGTGCGCCATGGAGCCGCTGTTGTTCTTGACTCACCGGATCCCTTATCCGCCCAATAAGGGAGACAAGATCACCAACCTCGAGATGCTCAAGTTCTTCTCGAAGCGCTACGAAGTTCACTTGGGCACGTTCATTGATGATCCTCGCGACCGGGTGCACCGAGACAAGGTGCTTGAATACTGTCGCACGGCTCATTTCGAGAACTTGAACCCGGCGTTATCTCGCCTTGTGAGTGCAAGAGCGCTGCTCGGGCGGCGGGCGCTGACACTGGCATACTACCCGCGCCGCAACCTGAGTCGTTGGTGCGACGAGGTTGCGCGCAAGCACGCCATCACGAAAACGTTCGTTTCGTCGACCCCGATGTACCAGTTCATCCCTCGCGCAGCGACTCATGCGGTTCGAGTGATCCACTATCACGACCTCGATTCCGACAAGTGGCGCCAGTACGCCGACACCAAGCCGTGGCCACTGTCCGCGATTTATCGGCGCGAAAGCCGGGCGCTGCTGGCGTACGAACGTGAGATCGCGCGCGACGCAGACGCCGGGTTCTTCGTGACTCCTTCCGAGAGTGATCTCTTTCGGTCGCTGGCGCCAGAGTCGTCGCTCAAGATTCATTGGCCCGGCCATGGGCTCGACCACGTCTACTACTGCCCGAGCGACAAGCTCTTGAATCCGTTTCCAGCAGGGATAAAGCCAATCGTGTTTGTTGGAGTCCTGGATTACTGGCCCAATGAAGACGCAGCGTGCTGGTTTGCGAGGAATTCGCTTCCGGCGATCCGGGCGGCAGATCCTGCAGCCATGTTCTATGTCGTCGGAATGAACCCGACCGCGCAGGTGAGGGCGCTGGCGCGCCTTAGCGGAGTTGTCGTCACCGGTGAAGTCGCGGATGTGCGGCCGTATTTCCAGCACGCGGCAGTTATCGTCGCGCCGCTGAGGCTCGCTCGAGGCATTCAAAACAAGGCGCTTCAGGGCATGGCGATGGAGCGGCCCGTCGTCATGTCGAAGCTCTGCGCCGCATCGCTGTCGGCTGTTCCAGGCCGAGAGATCGAGACAGCGGAGACGGCTGAGGGCTTCTCGGAGAAGGTCCTCACCTTGTTGGGCGACCACGATCGCGCTCGAGCGATGGGTCGCGAGGCGCGCGCGCGAGTCCTGCGTGACTACTCATGGGACGACACGATGGAACGTATGAACATGCGTCTGTCAACGCCGGTCGCCTTTCCGGCAAGTGTGCGTGCCGATATCGCGTCAGGTGGAGCCTCGGATGCCTACGAGGTGCACACATGAACACTGCGCGATGTCGCGAGGCTCGGGCCTTCGCATGCTCAGGGCGTCGCGCCCGACGGCAGTGGCGGATACGCGATGCACGCTGAACCCGGCGTACGAACTGCTGCCCCGCGGGCAACTGTGCTGACTCGGAGTGCCGCGTTTGTTCTCGTAGCGCTTTCTATAACCGGCGTGCTCACGGTCTTCTGGCCAACGACCCTGTCGATGGTCGAAATCTGGCGTCGGACTGAAACGTTTCAGCACTGTTTCACTGTATTCCCGATTTCACTTTGGCTGATCTGGGGCGAGCGGGAGCGGCTTGCTCGGTCGGAAGCGAAGCCTTGGTGGCCGGGCGTCGCGCTCATAGCGCTGCTGGGCTTCGTCTGGCTGCTTGGCGCGCTGGGCGCAGCCCAGTTCGTTAGCCAGGCCGCTTTGATCGGTCTGGCTTGTGCGTTCGTGCTGACGGTATTCGGCGTTGGCTGGGCGCGCATCCTGTGGTTCCCGCTCCTGTTCATGTTCTTTGCAGTGCCTTTCGGAGAAGCACTTGTCCCGCTTCTCATGGACTGGACCGCCGATGTGACCATCGCTGCCCTGCGGGCGTCCGGTGTTCCCGTGTACCGCGAAGGAGTGCACTTCGTCATTCCGAGTGGACAATGGTCGGTGGTTGAAGCGTGCAGCGGCATCAAGTTCCTGATCGCTTCGATCATGGCGGGCGCTCTGTACGCATGGCTGATGTACAGATCGACCGGCAAGCGAGCGGCCTTCATGGCGGCATCGATCATCGTGCCGATCCTTGCCAACTGGTTGCGTGCCTATTCGATTGTCATGATCGGACACCTCAGCAGCAATCGTCTGATGACTCATGACGACCACATCGTCTTCGGCTGGGTGCTGTTTGGCACCATCATGCTGATGATGTATTGGATTGGGGCACGCTGGCGCGAAGACTTGGGCGCGTCACTGGACCTTTCAGCCGCGGCAGCGATCCCGCTCCGGTTGAACTCAACCGCCGGCCGACGGCTGGGAGGGGCGTTAGTGGTCGCCACGGTTGTCGTCGCGATCTGGCCCATGTTGTCGCGAGAGTTGTTGGAGCCCGGACGAGATCGTCCGCCGTTGCGTTTTGCCGCCCCTGAGCCCCGCGCCGGCTGGGTTGCTTCCGCCGAACCCCTGAACGACTGGCAGCCAGTCCTTCCCGGTTCGCCAGAAAGATGGCAATTCACGTTTCGCCAGGGGGGATCAACGGTGGGGCTGTTCGTTGCTGGCTATGCGACCCAGGAACAGGACTCCCAGGTTGCGAGCACAGGCAACCAGCTCGTCGATATGGCCAAGGTGCACTGGAAGCAGACGACGCGAGGAAGCGCGTCGACAGGGGGTGCGCTCGGCGTTCCTGAGTCGGCGCGATCGGCGACGTTGCAACCTTATGGGCGTGCAGATCAATTCGTGGTGTGGCACTGGTACTGGATCGGCGATCGCGCCACCACTAGCGACCTGCAAGGCAAGTTGCGGCTGGCTCTCGCGCGACTGACTCGGCAATCGGACGCCGGGCTGTGGATCGCGATCTCGGTAAAGGCCGAACGCAACCCGACCGAGGCCTCAGCGGTGCTGCGAGCGTTCGTCGCTGACATGGACGCCTCGCTCGCGCAGTCGTTCCGGCAAACGGTGGGCCGATGAGCGCGAACTCGAAGCGTCTGCTTGTCGCGCACGTTGTATTTCGTTTCGACGTGGGCGGGCTGGAAAACGGCGTTGTGAACCTAATCAACGCGCTACCGGTCGACCGGTTTCGTCACGCAGTGGTTGTCTTGACGGACATTTCGCGCGACTTTGCCGATCGGGTGGCGGGTCGCGACGTTCAATTCGTGGCGTTGAGGAAACCTCCCGGCCCGGGCTACCGTCTATGGCCGGCGCTGTACCGTACCTTCAAGGACCTGCGGCCCGACATTGTGCATACGCGCAATCTTGCTCCACTCGAGGCCACGGCTCCCGCCTGGCTGGCGGGAGTTCCCGTTCGAATCCACGGCGAACACGGCTGGGATGTCGGCAACCTCGATGGCGCCAATCTCAAGGATAGATGGGTACGACGAAGTTATCGGCCGTTCGTCACCCACTACATTGCGCTGTCGCGTCACATCGCCACATATCTCGAGAGCGAAGTTGGTATTGGCAGCAAACGCATCAGCCAGATTTACAACGGCGTCGAGACAGCTCGATTCCGTCGCGAACAACAGAGTCGCTTGCCAATCGTGTCGTCACCTTTCAATGATCCTCGCCTGTGGGTGGCAGGAACCGTCGGCCGCCTGGTCGATGTAAAGGACCAGGCGAGCCTCGTCCGTGCGCTTGCGGTGCTCCATCATGAGAGCGCCGATGCCAGGAGCGCCGCTCGGCTCGCTGTCGTCGGTGGAGGGCCCTTGCAAGGCGAACTGGCGGAACTCGCCCGCTCCGAGGGAGTCGGCCAATCGGTGTGGTTTGCGGGCGAACGGCACGATATTCCCGACGTCATGCGAGGTCTCGACGCGTTTGTCCTGCCGTCGCTCGCCGAAGGAATCTCCAATACGATCCTCGAGGCAATGTCGTCGTCTCTGCCCGTGATCGCGACCCGGGTCGGAGGAAACGGCGAACTGGTGGAAGATGGTGTGACGGGAACGTTGGTTCGCGCGGCCGACACGGACGGCTTGGCACGCGCCATGCTGCGGTACTTCAAGTCCCCGGAGTTGGCGGAGGAACATGGCCGTTGCGGTCGCGAGCGAGTCGAGCGGCTATTCAGTCTGCAAGGCATGATCGACAGGTATCGGGAACTGTACGAAGGTTCGACTCGGCGGGACGGCTCGATCCCGTTGCGCAAAGCCGCAGGACTCGGCAAAGGGGCGCTGGGATCATGAACGAGTCGGTCACGCGCGAATTCGATCAAAGTTCCGATCCGGCATTCGTCGAGTACTACTCGCGGGCGAGCCTCTCTGAAGAGACTCGCGCGCGCTTCACTCGCATTCGGGACTGGTCGCTCGCGCTGCTTGCCGAAAGGGGCCGACCAACGCAGAGAGTCGATATGCTCGACATCGGCTGCGGTGCCGGCACCCAGGCGCTTCTTTGGGCCGAGCTTGGACACCGCGTCTGCGCACTCGATGTGAACGGACCGCTCGTTGCTGTCGCCAAACAGAGAGCTGCGGAGCAAGGGCTTTCGGTCGACTTCGAAGTCGGGACGGCTACGGCGCTGCCGTACGGCGACGAATCAGCGGACGTCGTTCTGCTGCCGGAATTGCTCGAGCACGTCGAGGAATGGGAAATATGCCTCGCCGAGGCGGTTCGCGTGCTTCGGCCGGCAGGAGTCCTCTACCTGAGCACCAGCAACTGGCTCTGTCCGCGGCAGCAGGAGTTCAGTTTGCCCCTTTATTCGTGGTATCCGCCTCCCGTCAAGCGCTGGTGCGTGCGGAAATCCCTGACTACGCATCCGCAATGGGCGGGTTACGCCCGCTACCCAGCGGTGAACTGGTTCTCTTATTACAGTCTGCGTGATTGGTTTGACAAGCGAGGCTTGACGACGATGGATCGCTTCGATGTCCTGAGCCGGAAGCCCATGTCGAGCCAGCAGCAGTTCCTCGTTCGCGCGATCCGGGCGATTCCGCCGCTGCGCCTGATGGCGCACGTAGCAACCGAAGGTCCCATCGTCTGGGCCTTCAAGGAGGCCGGCGCATGAACTCCGACAGCCGTATACCAGAGCGCATCCTGGGAGCTTGACCGATATGTGCGGCATCACCGGCATCATTGACCTGCGAGGCAAGCGACCGATCGACCACGCTGTGCTGACGCGGATGAATGAAAGTCAGCACCATCGCGGGCCCGATGAGAACGGACTGTATGTCGCACCGGGCGTCGGCCTCGGGCACAAGCGGTTGTCGATCATCGACGTCGCCACGGGGCAGCAGCCGCTCTTCAATGAGGATGGAACGGTTGCGGTCGTGTTCAATGGCGAGATCTACAACTTCCAGGAGCTCATCCCAGAGCTCGCTGCACTCGGTCATGTCTTTCGCACTCGCAGCGACACTGAGGTCATCGTCCACGCATGGGAGGCCTGGGGCGCGGAGTGCGTGAAGCGGTTCCGCGGCATGTTCGCTTTCGCGCTGTGGGACGAAAGGCAGCAGACTGCCTTTCTGGCCCGCGATCGCCTCGGGGTGAAGCCTCTGTACTACGCGGTGCTGGCGGACGGCACGCTGTTGTTCGGCTCCGAGCTCAAATCGATTCTGGCGCACGGCGGCCTGGCTCGTGACATCGATTCGGTCGCCATCGAAGATTACTTTGCACTCGGCTACGTGCCGGAGCCCAGGACGATATTCGAGAGCGCGAAGAAGTTGCCCGCGGCGTGCACGCTCACGTTCCGGCGCGGTGCGGCACTGCCCGAGCCCGTCGAGTACTGGGACGTCAGCTTTAGCGTCGACAACCCCATTTCGGCGGCCGACGCTCAGGCAGAACTGTGCGATCGGCTGCGCGACTCCGTCAGGCTGCGGTTGATATCAGAGGTTCCGCTCGGTGCGTTTCTTTCGGGGGGAGTCGATTCGAGCGCTGTTGTTGCCATGATGGCGAGTTTGTCGGCGCAGCCGGTCAATACGTGCTCGATCGCTTTTTCGGACGCAGCATACGACGAGACGCGCTACGCGCAGATGGTCGCCGAGCGCTATCGAACGCGCCACCATAGCGACCGGGTCGAGAGCGAGGACTTCGACCTCATCGACACGTTGGCCGGGCTCTACGACGAACCGTTCGCGGACAGCTCCGCGATACCGACGTATCGTGTTTGCCAGCTCGCGCGGCGGCACGTCACGGTAGCCCTGTCCGGAGACGGCGGGGACGAAACCTTCGGCGGCTATCGGCGCTACCGGCTTCACATGCTAGAGGAGCGGTTGCGCCAGCCGCTGCCGCTGGCGATACGTCGCCCCATTTTTGGTCTACTTGGTGAGGTCTACCCAAAGGCAGACTGGGCCCCGCGCGTGTTGCGCGGAAAGACCACGTTCCAGGCGCTTGCGCGCGATTCGGTCGAAGCCTATTTCCACAGCATGTCCATCCTGCGAGACGACACTCGCAGCCGCCTGTATTCGAGCACATTGAAGTCCCGCCTGGCCGGCTACAACGCGGTAGAAGTCTTCCGCCGCCATGCGGAGCGTGCGAGACACGACGACCCGCTTGCGCTGATCCAGTATCTCGACTTGAAGACATATCTCGTCGGTGACATCAATACAAAGGTCGATCGCGCCAGCATGGCGCATTCGCTGGAGGTGCGCGAACCGTTGATGGACCATCCGCTCGTCGAGTGGATGGCCACATTGCCCTCCTCGTTCAAGTTGCGCGGTGGCGAAGGCAAGTGGCTGTTCAAGAAGGCCCTGGAGTCGCGTCTGCCAATGGACGTTCTGTATCGCCCGAAGATGGGTTTTGCCGTGCCGCTTGCGTCTTGGTTCAGGGGGCCGTTGCGCGGGCGGCTTCAGGAAAAGGTCCTGGGCTCCACTCTTGCTGACTCCGGTTACTTCGACGCGGGTACGTTGGCCAGGCTCGTTTCACAGCACCTGAGCGGCGAACGGGACCATAGTCAGCCGTTGTGGTCGCTGATGATGTTCGAGGCCTTTCTGAGATTGACGATCGGATCTGTGGAAGCCCCCGTCGCAAAGTCCGCTTGAGGTCCGGCGTGCACAGAATCGGTCCGTCCTCCGGCCCCCTTGCTTGAGGTGCTCAGTGTCGGGGCGAGAGCATGCAATGAGCGGAGTTACAGGCATTCATGACGGTTTCCTTGGCGCGGGCGCTGCACCGCGCGTGCTCGTGCTTTCATCGCTGTTCCCGACCGCGGCGCAGCCTTACGCAGGCACGTTCATTCGAGAGCGGATGTTTCGCGTTGCCCTTCAGTTGCCGATGGTCGTCGTATCACCGCAGCCCTGGTTTCCAGGGCAGTCATTGTTCCGACGATTTCGACCTCACTTTCGACCGCCCGCCGCGGCCTACGAGAAGATGGATGGAATCGATGTATTCCGTCCGCGGTTTCTCTCGGCGCCCGGCTTGCTCAAGCGGGCAGACGGTTTCTCGATGGCTGTGTGCGCCTTCTTCACGGCACGAAAGCTGGTCCGGGAGAGAAGGGTCGACGTGATCGATGTGCATTTCGGGTACCCCGATGGCCGGGCGGGGGTGCTTCTCGGGAGGTGGCTCAAGCTTCCCGTCGTGATCACGCTGCGCGGCAAGGAAGAGCGACTCTCCCGATCCGCGGTAAGAGCGCCGTTAGTCAAGGCGATCCAGGGTGCGGACTTCATCGTCGCGGTGTCGGAGGCATTGCGCGATCTTGCGATCTCGCTCGGCGCCGATCCGCGGGCCACGCAGGTTATCGGGAACGGGATCGATCTCGCGAGGTTCTTCCCTATTGCGCAGTCCGAGGCACGCGATGAACTCGGGATACCGCGCAACGCAAAGGTTCTCGTGTCGGTGGGGACCCTGGTGCGGCGCAAGGGCTTCCATCGCGTGATCGAATGCTTGCCGTCCCTGGTTGCGCTCGAACCCGACCTGCTATTTCTCATTGTCGGCGGCGCCGGGGCGGAGGGCGATGATTCGGCCGAACTCAGGGAGCAAGTCAAGCGGCTCAGTTTGGAGCGATACGTCCGTTTTCTCGGGCCGTTGCCGCCGGACCGGCTGAGAGTGCCGCTGTCCGCAAGCGACTGCTTCGTGCTGGCGAGCAGCTACGAAGGGTGGGCCAACGTTCTGCTGGAAGCGATGGCATGCGGGCTTCCGGTCGTTGCGACGGACGTCGGCGGAAATGCCCAGGTCGTCAATTCGGACGAACTCGGCCGCATTGTCCCGCTCGGCGATGCGAAGGCGCTCGAATCATCGCTCCTGCTCGCGCTGAAGCAGCCATGGGATCGCGGCCAGATCCGTGCCTACGCGGAATCAAACACGTGGGACCGCCGCATACCGAAGGTGATCGATGTCCTGGAGCGAGTCGTCGGGCGGAAACCTGTCGATTTAGAGCGCGACGCACGCATGACCGCGGGCAGCCATGCTGAATAGTCTGTGGCGCGCCGGCATTTCGCTCGTTTCGCCGTCTGGCTATCGGGCGCGGTTGTCGATCCTGATCTTCCACCGTGTGGTCGCGCAGCGGGATCAGCTCCGGCCGGGAGAGCCGACCGCCGCAGAGTTCGAGCAAATGCTTCGCCTCGTCAAGGAGCAATTTCGAGTTCTTCCTCTGGCCGAAGCAACAACGCTTCTGCGACAGAATCGACTGCCAGCGCGGGCGCTCTCGATTACCTTCGACGATGGCTACGCCGACAATTTCAACGTGGCAGCGCCGATCCTCGCCCGACTCGGACTGCACGCTACCTTTTTTATCGCGACGGGCTACCTTGACGGTGGCTGCATGTTCAACGACGTGGTCATCGACGCGGTCGCAGGCAATCGGCGACCCGAGCTCGACTTGGGATCGATTGGCTTTGGTGTGCTTCCAACGGCCTCTGATGAGGATCGCCTGCAAGCGATTGGACAGCTCATCGGCCGCCTGAAATATCTCGAACCGGGTCAGCGCTCCGAACTCGCCAATCGAGTCTCCGAGTGCGCGGGGGTGCAGCCATCGCGCGACCTGATGATGACCTCGCCGCAGGCATCGAAGCTCTCCGATGACTTCGATCTCGGCGGACACACCGTCAATCATCCGATCCTTGCGCGAATCGCGCCGGATCTTCAGCGCGCAGAGATACTCGATGGAAAACGTCGCGTGGAGGAGCTTGCGGGCCGGACGGCAGCGCTCTTTGCCTATCCCAATGGCGTCCCCGCGCGGGATTACGGTCGCGACACCGTAGCGCTAGTGAAGGAGTCTGGTTTCAGCGCAGCCTTGACGACGTCAGCCGGCTATGCCGGTGCTGCCACCGACGTTTTTCAGTTGCCTCGCTTCACGCCGTGGACGACCCGGCCGAACCGGTTCCTGGCGCACATGGTGCGGAACCTGGCTGTAGAAAGGGCATGCCAGGTTCCCGCGTGAAGATCCTGTATCACCACCGGACCACGGCACGTGACGGCAGTGCGGTTCACATCGAAGGTCTGATAGCCGCGCTCCGAGACCTCGGGTCCGACGTCATGCTCATTGCGCCAGGGGTTGCGTCGAACGCCGGCGGAGCGGGGTGGAAAAGCGCACTGCGTCGTCGCCTGCCGCGAGCGGTACACGAGCTTCTCGAGATTGCCTACAACCTTCCGGAGACCCTTCGGCTTACTGAAGGCAGCCCGGCGTTTCCGTCCGGATTTGATCTACGAGCGAAGCAATCTATTTCTCTTGAGCGGAACGCTCGTCGCGCAGAATGACAGGCGTCCCGTTGATTGCCGAGGTAAACGCGCCGCTCACGATCGAGCGAACACGCCATGGAGGCCTGGCGCTTCTTCGGTTGGCGCACTGGTTCGAGGGCGCCGCGTGGCGAGGGGCCGACCGTGTCGTCGCGGTCACGGCGGTCCTCAAGAACATCATCGTGGACGCAGGCGTGCCTTCGGAGCGGATCGTGGTCATGCCGAACGGCATCGAGGCCGCGGATGTCGGCGAGGAATCGAATCCGGAGGCGACGAGAGCTCGGCTGGGCATTCGTGACCGCGTCATTCTCGGATTCACCGGCTTTGTTCGGGACTGGAACGGCCTGGACCGGATCCTCGAGCTGATTGCGATGCCGGGCCACGAGAACTTACATCTGCTGGTCGTCGGTGACGGGCCGGCTCGCAGGAGCCTAGAGGAGCAAGCGCAGCGCCTGAAAATCGCCGATCGTCTCTCTTTCACCGGCGTCGTTCCCCACCGCTCGGTTCTACAGTTCGTCGCGGTGTACGACATTGCTCTGCTGCCTGCTGTCAACCCCTACGCATCACCACTGAAGGCTCTCGAGTACATGGCCACAGGCCGGGCGATCGTCGCGCCGGATCAGCCGAACGTTCGCGAAATTCTGGACGACGGTCGGACGGCGTTACTGTTTAATCCAGCCCAGGCAGGCTCGCTGCGCGCGGCGATCGACCGCCTGGCGGCCGACGGTGAGTTGCGCAGGACACTGGGTCGGTCCGCACGAGAGTCATTGATCCTGCGCGATCTGTCCTGGCGCAGAAATGCAGCGCGTGTGCTCGATTTGGCGTCCGCGCTGCATGGCGGCCACCACGAGCTAAGCAGGGCGTCGGCAAGCGACAAGTGAGCGATAGAGTGCACATACTGATCGTGAAGCACGGCGCGCTGGGTGATGTCGTCAGAACTTCATACTTTGCCGATGCACTCCGTCGGAAATGGGGCCCGGAAATGCGGCTGTCCTGGATTACTGCGACGCCGTCGGCTCCGCTGCTCCGCTTCCATCCGGCAATCGACAACCTCTGGACGTCCTTCGACGAGGCTGCCGGACACCGGTTCGACTGGGTTCTGTCGTTGGACGACGAGCGCGATGTGCTCGAGGCGGTCTCGAAGTTGCCCGCGGCCACGCTGACCGGGGCATACCTGGATGCTGCCGGCGTTCCCGGCTATACGGAAGACGCGGCGGCGTGGTTCGACATGGGACTGCTCTCACGCTTCGGCAAGGAGCGCGCTGACGAGCTCAAGAAGCTGAACCGCCTCAGCCATGCCGAAATATTCGCGCAACTGTTCCGCGTACCCGCCGCTGAGCCCGCGTTCTACGGCGACCGGAACATGATCGAGTGGGCGCGCGCTTTTGTGGCGGGAGATCGGCCCGTTGTCGGCATCAATCCGTTTGCCGGTGGGCGGTGGCCATCGAAGGAGATGCCCGTCGAGGAACTTCGAGTCTTGATCGCCGCGATGCTGCGGGGTGATTCTCCCTTCGGTGTACCGTGTCGTATCGTGCTGTTCGGGGCGGGCCCTGACCGCGTGCGAAATCTCTCGGTGAGTGCGTCGTTGCCAGGAGATCGTGTTCTGGTGCCGGAGACGGACGACTCGGTGTTGCGGTTGGCCGCGCTGATCGGGGAGCTCGATGCCATGGTGTCGAGCGACAGTCTTGCGATGCATCTGGCGATCGCTCAGCAGGTGCCCACGATCGTCTTCTTTGCGCCGACTTCAGCGGTGGAGATCGACGCATTTTCATGTGTTAGCAAGCTGGTTTCGACGGCTCCCGATTACTGCTCCTATCGGAGGGATGCCGACAATCGATCGATAACCGCGGCGAGGCTGCTCGATCTGATGTGGTCGGACCGATCGTTGCTGCTTCAACGTCATCCCGCCAGGGGCGGATCCGGCTTGATCAGCCAGCCGAGCGTTCAACCATGAGTTCCGGGGGCTTGTCCGGCCAGCGCGGCTCTCCACGCTTCAGCAAGCGTCTGTAAGCCAGATAACTCGAATGGCGCCCGCCGAAAGAGCTCGAAAGCATCAGCCGGTCTCTGTGCAAGTGCCAGTTGCGGATCAGATCTGCCAGGTGCGAATCCGACTGCACCGGAACACTTTCGAGGCCGACGATCAGTTCGCTGATGGAGGCAGCGAGTGCGGCGTTACCGTTGACGAGAACGTCGATGACCAGTTGCTGGTCGCAGGCCGATCTGCGGCCACAGCCGCGCGGACCGTCTCGAGCAACAGTGCCGGAGTCTCGCGCGATGAAAAGATGGCGACATTCCATGGATCAGACCCAGCCCTAGGTCGCGTCAAAGGAAGCCGATTAATCGAATCGAATCAGCCGCAGTGCGTTCTCGGCCGAGCGAAAGTCTATCGGCCCGATCCAGTTGTCTGAGGCAATGATGAGCCAGGCGTCAGTGCCTGCGACGGGGCTTGCTGGATCACGATATTTGGCAGCGCTCTTGGGTCGACTGCGGTCTTCAGAGTTTCCTTGTTCAACGCCCATCGAGTCACGGCAATGCAGACAAACAGGTAGTACGGGACATCCCAGTAGGCAAGGTTGAGAAAAGCGCCGCCAACCAGATAGGCGACGATGCTGACCTTCGACATCTGGGCGAGCCAGTAGGCCCATTCCCTCTCTGGCCGACCACGCGAGAGCCGGGTGATTTGCGAACACATGCGCCAGACAAGCGCCCAAAACAACAAGAAGAGCGCGAAAGCCAGGAATCCGTGTTCGCCCAGCACCTGAAAGTAGATGCTGTGCGCGGAGTGCGTTCCCGGATAGGCCGGGTTGTAGCGATCGAAGACGGCGCGACTATAGGTTTCGAAGCCTCCTCCAATCAGGGGTCGGTCCGCCGCCAGGTTGAGCAACATCTTCCAGGTTTGTATGCGCCCAGTTGCAGAGGCGTCCGCTTCGTACTCGCCTATCGTCTCCATGCGGCTTACCCAACTGCTGGGCATGAACGAAAGGAGTCCGACGGCCCCTGCTGCGAGGACGAATCCCAGCAGCAGCTTCTTGTGACTCTTGAGCCAGAGAAACGCCAACATGGCGCCGATTGCCAGGAATCCCCCCCGCGACTGACTGCCTAAGGCGGAGAAGCATGACAGCACAATCGCGCCGAGGATGCCCCAAGCGCAACCAGGGCCGGTTGCGGTGCTGTGTATACAGGAATACCCAAAGGGGAATGGTCATGATCGTTGCGAGCGCCAGAGCGTTGTTGTCCTGGATGAAGCTCTCGGTCGGTCCCCACACACGGCCGGACCCCAGCCGTCACGATCGTGTAGATGCCGCCTTTCACGGCATAGAAGCCCACTGAACAAGCCATTGCCCAGACCATAGTGAGGACGTGTTCACGCTTGTAGAGGGCGACCAACGCCACGAAAGTCATGAACTGGATCTTCAGAACCCGGTCCAGCATGTAGTTGGCACGGTCTGGCTCAAACGCGAAGATCGTCGTAAAGCTCATGTAGCAAACCAGCACAAAAAGCACGGCGGCGGCCGCGCCGCCCTTGAGCTTTTTCGGCTCTTTCGAAAGCAGGAGCGCGACCAGTGTGAAGGCGGCAGTCAATTGAGCGAACGGAAAGTGGTAGGCAAATCCCCACGTCGCCCGATGCGGATGCATCACACTGATGAGGGTCCATGTGTAGATGCCCACGGCCGGCCGCATCAGAATCCACGGAACGACCGCGAAGAAAAGCAGCAGCAGGGCGACATCCCTCATGGATTCATCCAATCCTGAACTGGGGGGCCGCTTCCCGGAACCACTGCTCGAGGATCATCAGAATCCAGACCATCTCGCCGTAGTAGGCGGAGTGCTCTTCAAGGCGGATGCCGAACAGTTCGTCCACAAGGCCCGAGCGGATCACTCCCCGTTGAGCCAGCGAAGCCAGTGATTCGCGCGCGAACTCCCGCAACGGCGAATCCGAGACCGCCCAGGCACCGAAAGGCAGGCCAAAACCGTGTTTCTTCTTGGCGATGGTCTCGGGCGGCAGGAATCCCCGTAAGGCGTCCTTGAAGAAAGGTCGCAGACGCATGCCATGCAGCTTCTCCATTGGTGCCAGTGCGAGCGAGAAGTCGACGATCGAATCGTCCAGCAGCGGGAACGCGACAGCGAGGCCGGCAAGGGATGTTGCGCCCACGACCTTCGGCAAATCGTTGTCGGCCAGAGTAAAGCACCAGTCATAGGCCAGCATTCGATTGATCAACGCCGCCCCGGTGGTTCTTTCATACTCGGTTGCCTGCAACCTGACGGGATCCTCCTGATCAATGGACTCAATGAGGTCGGGGGACAAGACGGCGGCAGCTCCGAACCGCTGGAGGAGGTTGTAGGTCTCCATGCGGGCTGGTAAATGGACGCGAGCCTGATCGATGTAACTGGCCAACTTGCGGGCCAGAGGCGCCGATCTCAGTAATCCGATTGACGACGGTTTCTCGAGCACCGCCCGCAATGGTTCGGGAACGCGCTGCCACGCGTCGAACAAACCCTGCTTGGCGTAGCGCTTGTTGCCGCCGAAGAGTTCATCACCTCCGTCGCCAGCAAGCATCAAGGCGATTCCCCTGCTGCGCGCCATCTCGGCGCAAAGATAAGCGGGTACCGCCGAGGAGTTGCCGAACGGCTGGTCAAAATGCCTGGCTACCTTAGGAATGGCGCTCAACAGACTGGACGGCGAAACATAGAGAATCTCGTGTGAAGCCCCGAAGTGACGAGCGGCGATGCGCGCGTACTCGATCTCGTCATATCCATCGACGTCGAAACCGATTGAGAAGGCGGGTATCGGAGTTTCTCTCAGCTGAGAAAGCATCCCGAGGACGGTTGAACTGTCGGTCCCTCCGGACAGAAAGCACCCGACGCTCTCGGAATCGCGACTGTGCCGAGCGACGCTCTCACGTATGGATCGGCGAAACTCCTCCGCGCGCTCATCAAACGAGGCTTCGATGTCGTAGGAGAATCGAGGGGTCCAGTGTCGGTGAGCGCGAATTGCGCCCTTCGCGATCGAAATCGCCGTCGCAGGCTCGACGCGCTTGACCCCCCGAAAGATCGTTCGATCGGCAGGGATGACGTGAAAATAGAGATAGTTGAACAGCGCCTGACGATCGATGCCCGATTCATCTCCGACAGGCACCGCGTCAGCGCGGTCGGAAAAACCGATGTGACCATTGGCGACCGACCAGCAGAGCGGATGAACGGCAAAGCGATCCGTTGCAAGATGGACTTCCGCTCGTAGAAAGTCCACGCACACCACGCTGAAGCGCCCGCCCCAGCGAGACCAGTGCGGCGCGGTGCCGTCGCGAACCCCTCTGAGTTGCCGCTCGAGGTCGAGCGGTGCTCCGTCCACGCTGGGCTTTCCCTGAAACGGCAATGAACCCCGAGTCATCGACACGGTACTGAACTCGCCTTCGATCGAGCCGCACGTCAATGCCCGGGCCGGCGATGCGGACCACGCTATCGTTTGCGTCGATGGCCGCACGGCCTGCCCGGACATCAGCCATGCAGACTCTGCCCCGAAGCGCTTCTCCACGAGGTACTCGTTCAAGACCATCCAGTCCCGGCGCGTGTTCGACCAGATGGTTCAACGACGTCCCCTTCACCTGGAGGCCGGCCCGACGCGTTGGAACGCTCCGGGACTCAGCGGCGAAAGCGGCGATGCGATTTCGAGCAGTTCGGACCGTCCCGGATGAACATACTCGCGACAAGGCAACTCACCGCGATGCGCGCCGCGCAGACCCGACGCGCCGACCAGCCGGGAAGAAGCGCGCAGGCGGTAGTCGAAGCGTGCTGGGTCGACGAACTCGTCCACACCGGCCTCATGAACACCGCGTCGGTCGAGCGGCGCCGCAACTTCGAAGCTGCCGCGGCCGACCAACAGGCAATCGTTGATCGCGACTTTGTCGGCACCGGTCCGGGCAACGACAAAGACGCCACCGCGCCCTCGCTCGTTCACCAAGGTCGTGAAAGCGATGGTTAGACGGTTGTTCGAGTTGCGATAGGACTCTGCCCCGTAGGAAATGATGGCGAAGTTCTCGCTTCGCTCTCCTTGCTGAATCAGGTTGCCGATGACCGAGGCGTTGCCGCCATTGGGAACCTCGAGTTCGTAACTCGAAGCTCCGTCTTCGGAGCTGAGACGGCTATAGGCCACCAGCGTTTCCGCGGCACGGCTCTTGAGCAGATGGCCGATTCGCGAGCGGGCAAGGTAGCAGCCAACGACAGCCAAACGGGCGATGGTGCCGACATACAGGTTGTGCGTCAGGCCGTTACCCGACCCGTTGTTTACAAATGTGGAATCGTGAATCTCGACAGTCGTGGCGCCATCATTACCCGCCAGGATGCCGTTCTCGTTGTCTTCGAAGTGACAGTTACTGATCGAGACTTCGCCTCGCTCGATGCGAATGCCGGCGCCGTTGCGGTCCGGAACTCGGGAGCCGATGAACGACAGGCCCTCGAAAAATTGACGTGTCCCTCGTGACACGAACGTCCCTTTGCCCTCCACGTGCGCGCCGGCCGCGATCAAGGTTGCTTGTCCGCTGCGGCAACGAATCGTCAAGTCGCTCTGAGGCCAGGCGGCAACGTCCGCCCGAAACTCCTCGGGATCCAACTCGAGGGTGTCGCCGTTTTTCGCAAGCCGTGATGCCTCACGCAAGGTTCGGACTGCGCGCTGGCTGCCAACCAGCAGAACGCGACCGGTCACCGCCTCGGTCGGGACCGCGGTCTCCATACAGAGTGCGCGCCCAAGCACTGGAACCGCTGCCAGCACGGGCGCCATTGCCATTGATGTGAGAACGCACCTGCGCGAGAGTGGAACATCCGGAGATCGCACTAGTCCTGCCACTTGCCCGCACGAGTAAGTTTCTGGCGTAGCCCTGGGAGGTCTATACCGAGCGAATATGCCTGCTTTGCGAAGACCAGCGAACGGTCGTAATCCCCGAGATCAAAGTACAGCAACCCAAGGTTGTACAGCATGCCCACGTGTCCGCCCGCGCTCTGCTCCGCAACGGTCAGGTGCTCGCGGGCCTGCTCCTTCTGCCCTCGCTTGATCAACTCGTTCGCAACGACGATACGGACGTTGGCGTCGGCGGTGCGGAAGGCGACCGCGCGCTCGAACCAGCATTGCGTAGAGAAACCCATATCCCTGACCGCCTCGGGCCCGCGCCGCCGCTCGTACTCCGCCGCCGAGCGCAGCGCGCGCGGATGATTCGGAAATGCGTTGAGTGTGTAAGCGATGTCCCCGCCGAGGGTGCTGGACTTTCCGCGACGCAGCAGCTCGACGCTGCGGGTGAAGTGCGCATTCTCGACAAGCAGCTTTATGTATTCGGTGGCGACCCGGTAGTCGACCGGACCCACTCTTTCACGGACGTGGCGGTAATCAAACGTGCCACATCCGGCCGGCGGCTCTTGGTCGGGCTTACTCTTCTGCGCCTGCGCCCAAATGGATCCATTCGATACGGCCAGCCCGATGCCCAGGCAGGCAGTGAGAAGAAATCTGCTGCGACCCGAGGAGTCACGCATGCACTGCATCCTTGAGGTGCGCGCTGCAGGCGTCGGCGAGAACCTGCTCGAAGGCCGATGCGCGGCGTTGCCATGAAAACTGCGCTTCGACAGTCTGACGCCCTGCAGTTCCCAGGGCGTCAGCGCGTAAGGGGTCAGCCAGCAACTCGACCACGGCCTCGGCAAACTTGCGCGGGGAGTCGCGCACCAGAAGGTTGACCCCATCGCGCGCGTCCAGGCCCCCCAGACTTTGCGAAGAAGCGACGACAGGGATGCCCATCGCCCAGGCCTGCAGGATCTTGTTCTTTATACCTGAACCCGAGGCGCATCGGACAGGCAAACACCGCTGCCCTCGAAAGATACGGTCGGACATCAGGAACCGTTCCCGTGACTTCCACGCTGTCGGACGCCAGCGCCTGCACCTCCGGTGGCGGATCGCGGCCAACCAGCAGCGCGCGTGCCCTCGGCTGTCTGGCCCGGACGAGGGGAAGTATCTCCTCGCATAGCCGGCGGGCGGCGTCGATGTTCGGGGGAAACATCATGTTACCTTCGAAGACGATCAGATCGCGGTCTGTCGATCCCACGCCGGAACGGGTCGGTGAAAAATAGTCTATATCGACTCCATTGGGGATGACCGCCACGCGTCTACCCGGAAACATTGCGGCGTAGAACTTCGCGTCCAGCTCGGACGCGTACACGTTCAGTGCTGCTCGATGCAGGGTCGCCCGCTCGTATCTCCAATACATCAAAATCTGGCGCATCAGACGGGGCCAATGGCGCGGCGACAGGTGTCGGAGCGCCCGAAGATCACGCAAGACAGGTTCATCGATCGAGTCCACGACGAGCGGTGCATTGAGCTCGTTTTCGGGTAATGCCAACAGCATGTTGGCAGACACGTCGAGAACCAGGTCGTAGCGGTTGCGCAGAATGGCAGCGCGTATCTCTCCCGCATTTCGGCACTGTGCGCCTTGAAATTCGCGAGTCGCAGGGCCCGGATGGCACGCCCGCCCATTCCATTCGAAGTGGGGGAAGGGAAGGGCAACGTGGAAATGCTAGAGAACAGTGACGTTGCCTCGGGCCCGACAGTATCCCCGGGCCGTGCGAAGGAAAGCAGGTCAAATTGGTGCCGCTGGCTCAACGGCCTGAGAAGGCCGAAGAGCCGCAGGCCATCGCCGAGCCGCGATGTAGGAACCTTGTCGGAGATGACCAGTATATGCATGGGTCCGTTGTGCTGCGTCAGTAGGCTATCTTCTTGCCTCACCGCCTGTAAGACGCGGGCCTTCGGAGATTCGCCATTGTTTCAAGTCTCTCTTCGGATACGGCTCGAAAGCCCGAGTCCGTGAATAGTCCGAATTCGCCCCGCCAGCATTCTCCGGCCTCCGTTGGTTCCCGTGTCTCAGTCACGGTGGTCCGCGACGAAGCCGCCTTTACCGCCATGGGTCGGGAGTGGGAGCGATTGCTGGAAAAGTCGCCTGACGCAAACGTCTTCCTTTCTCATGCGTGGCTACATAGCTGGTGGGTCTCCTACAAACCGTCAGCACAACTTTGCCTGTTCGTGGCCAGATGTGAAGCAGAACTCGTCGGAATCGCCCCGATGATGGTCGCAGCCGAGTGGTCGTGGGGAATCAAGGCGAGGGTACTTCGGTTCGTTGGTGATGGGACATCCGAAACCGACCATATGACCTTTCTGGCGGACGGACGATTCTACGAAGAAACGGTTGATGCCCTGCTGGAAGCCATCGCCAGGTTTAAGTGGGATGTCGTCCACTTCACTCAGGTGCCCAGCACCTCGCCAAGCGCAATACAGATCGCAGCATTCGCCGGAAAACATGGGTGGATGGTTGCCGAGGAGCGGGTTGCTTGTCCAATCAGCGTGTTGCCGCCGAGTTACGAGAGCCTCCTGGCCGGCATGGCTCCGCGGTTCAGGACCATGTTGCGATCGACACGTCGCAAATTGTCGGAGTCGCATCTACTCGAGTTCGGCGAGGTGACCGACATGTGCGACGTCGCCCCGGCACTTGAGTTCGCTCTTTGCCAACCATGCGAGCCGCTGGAGCGCCAAAGGAAGTGAGGGCGTGTTTGCCGACGAGCGCAAACGCGCGTTTTACCGCTGCCTGAGCCCTCGGCTCCTCGAAATGGGCTGGCTACGCCTCTATTGGCTCAAAGTCGATGGGCAGATGGTTGCACAGCAGTACTGCTTTCAGTATGGGCGGACCGTGATGCTCCTGCAGGAGGGATTCAACTTCGAGTTTTCAAAGAGCAACGTCGGGAATGTGCTGCGCTCGATGGTGTTCGAGAAACTCATTGCGCAGAGCGTCGCAATTTACGATTTCCTGGCCGGAGAGTCTCGTCACAAGTCGAACTGGAGCAACGAAGTAAGGTACGACCTGAAGATCCAATGCGCACGGCGCAACGTCCGAGGTTTCATTTCGGCGCGCCTCCCGCGAATTCTGGCTCTTGGTAGGCGCCTTCTTCGATCGATCAGGACGTCGAACGCCGCATAGACTCGCAACAAAGACCCGGGATTCGCAGCGCGGTTCGACTGCGCCGCGGACTACTTTTGATGCGAGCTAGGTTTCAGCACTCCTCGGAATGGCGTTGACCTCATCGCGATCGCTCAAGGACAGGTTCGCCTCCGGTGCGCGCTGGACGGTTGCCCTGCGCCTTGTTGACCGTGGTTTGGGCTTCGCCAGCACTTTGCTGCTGGCACGACTGCTGACGCCGGAAGACTTTGGCGTTGTGGCCATGGGCACTTCCATCCAGGCGATTCTGCTGGCTGTCACGGAGTTCGGCTTCATCCAGTCGCTCATTCAGCGCTCGGACACCGACAATAAGGCATACGACACGGCGTGGACGCTGCTGATCATCGCGAATGCGATCGTTTCGCTGATCCTCGTCGCGTTGATCCCTCTAGCACTGCGCTGGTATGACGATCCGCGAGTGGTGCCGGTCATGGTTGCACTTGCGTTTCATGCGTTCCTGTCATCGTTCAGAAACGTCGGTTATGTTCTTTACGAGCGGGAGATGAATTTTCGGCCCGCATTCTTGATGGCTCTCTGGCGGAAGATCGCCAGCGTCCTTGTGGCGGCCAGTGCTGCGTACGTCCTGGGCAACTACTGGGCGCTGCTTGCGGGCGTCCTGGCTGGGGTCGTCACGGAAGTTGCTGTCAGCTACTGGCTCTTCCCGTATCGACCGCGGTTTTCGCTAGCAAGGACCAGCGAGTTGATGGGGTTCTCGAAATGGTGGCTCGCATCGCAGCTGACAGGGCACCTGAATCGACGCGGCCAGGATTTCCTGATCGGCGGGCAACTGGGAGCGGAGCGGCTGGGTCAGTACTCGGTCGCATTCGAATTCGCGACGCTCCCGACGACCGAAATCGTTGCTCCCCTGACGCGGGCTGTACTGCCGGGGTATGTGATGCTGAGAGAGAATTCCAGTCGCATGTTTGGCACATTCGCCAGAGTTTGGGGGGGTGTGGCATTGGTTGCCTTGCCCGCCGCCGCAGGGATCTTCTGTCTCTCAGAGTTGATCACGAAGGTGATTCTCGGCCCCAAATGGGCGGGTACCGAAGGCTTGCTGGGCCTGCTCGCGTTCCTCGGTGCGGCTCACGCCATGTCGACCAACTTCTGGCCGCTGGTGCTTACGCTGAAGGGACCCAAGGCCTCGTTCATTCTCGCAGTAGTCAGCCTGATTCTGACGATGCCGGCGTTTGTGGCGCTGCTGATTCTGCAGGGTCTGACCGCGGCTGTACTTGGGCTGATCGGCTCGAGCGTGCTCGTACTGGTGTTGACGGCGGCCTGGTTCGTACACACTCAGGGATTAGCGGCGCTCTCCTTGCTTCGGCCATTGGTTCGACCGGCGCTTTCAACTCTTGTTATGGTCGCTACTTTGCTCGCTGGTCCACCCTATGCGGCCGGAGATGCGAACTGGGCCGGCGACTTCGTGAACCTGCTCGCCCGCGTTGCACTCGGCGCCGTTGTCTACACAATTTCCATTGCCTTTCTTTGGCTGCTTTCGGGTTGCCCGGCGGGTGCGGAACGGGACTTCTACGACGTACTTCCTATCCCAACTGGCTGGCGACAGTAGCAAGACCCCAAGATGAACTGTGATCGCGCAGCGATGTGAGGAATTGGTGAAGTCTTAGATTTGCTGGAAACTCGGGGCGGGATGCATCCTTCGGTTTGAACATTTCGCGGCGTTCGAACCGAGCAACCAAGAGGAGCAACCCGTGGCGGGAGTACCGGCGAGCGAGGCGACTCGCAAATGGCTGAGAGAGATGTTGGAAGGCGGTCAAGGCGCAGAGCGTAGCGCGCTGTTGCGCGACGCGGTGCGGCTGATCATCGAGGAAGCGCTGGAAGCCGAAGTCACGGACGAGCTCGGTCGCGGCTACTACGACCGTGGCGAACGCGAGCAGCGGTCATGGTCAGGCACCTTCGTTATGTCAAGGAGATACTTTCGCATCCGCGGAATCGGAACAGTCGCCGTCGGGGGCTTGGCCGCTACCTCGCCTGAAATGTCGCACGCCGGCTGATTCCGGATTGCTCGTACGCCGTTGAGATCATCCCTGGCAGTCGCCTTCTCATATCCGCCCGGGAGAACTACTCCACACTGGTGTACGCGTGTGGCCCCTACGACTTTAATGACATGTTGTTTGTGCTGCATCTGCTTCGGCCGGGTGATGCATTCGCGGACGTCGGTGCAAACGTGGTTCGTACTAGATTTTGGCGGGCGCCGCAGGGGCCGACGTGCTATTCGTCGAGCCGGTTCCGGGAACAATCAGCGTTGCTCGAGAACCGTCGCCTCAACGGCGTGAAGGGCGTTGCAGTCAACAGTGGATGACGAAGTCGGTGCCGTCATCGTTGAACTGAACGGCTCCGGACCCGTGTATGGATTTTCGGACCAGGCAGTCCATGAAATGCTGACATCGATAGGTTTTGCGCCGTTTTCCTACGATCCGGCAACGCGAATCCTGCGCGAATTGGCGGGACCAAACCGCCACGGACTCAACACGCTTTATGTCAAGCGGACACAACTTGCGTTGGTGCAGCAGCGGGTCAAGGGGCGCCCGCGTTCAATACGTTCCTTGGGACTTATTGAGGGTTGTGCTGTCGTGGGCAGGATAGGAATAGGCAGCGGTTCAAACTGCCAATTGCCTCGCTCCTAAAGAAAAGTAGAGCTTCTGAGCGCCTGCGCGGGCTTCTCCGCGCTGTCGGACAGAACGAAGCACTTGAGGGGAGGGACATACCTCATCTTTCCGAAAAGTCTGGCATCGTGGGTTTCGCGGTACGGAAGGCTTCTGATGGCCAGCGCCTCGCCGTTCTTGGCGGTCAGCGTCTCCATCGACCACGCCCAGGTCCCGGACATCGGATTAGCTGGCGGCGTCAGCTTGTAAAGCTGGCACGCACCTGTCGTATACAGATTGAGCGCGTAGAAACAGCTGTCGTACTGGCAATACTCCAGCTTGTCGAACGCGGCGTAACGTTGCCAGGCCTCCCCGGTCGTCTGTCCGCCCCAAAGTGACGGGCATGCCGTTCCGGTGACATTACCATTCGCCGTCGAGACGACAATCGACTGTCGAGCGGTATTGCTGCTGGTTGACCATCCCGCCAGGCTGGTGACGAGAATGTTCTCGTTGGCCGTTGTTCCTTCAGCGCCCTTTCGAATGACCTCAACCAGGATGTCGCGCACCGGGTCATAAGTCAGGTTGGGGTAGGTGCCAACCTCGAAGGAGTTGCCTCCCAGCCCAGCTCTGGTAAACCTCGTGCACGGCGTTCCCGTTGCGCGTGTCGATGAAGTAGTACGGGCCGCCGGTCGCGCCTACCCTGCCGTGCAGCCACAACCCCTTTCGGTTCGGGTCGTAGGCGCACGCCATGATGTCGTCCTTTACCCAGTTGGCCGAGCTAAGGGGAATGCGCGCCCAGTTGCGCGTTGCCAGATCGAGCTTCCACAGGTGGCCCTTGACCGTGACGCGGATGCCAGTCTGGTCATGCCCGAAGAAAACAAATGATCCCAGCGCACCGCCACCAGCGTCTGGTGGCAGGAATTCGACCGCCATGTTCGTGTGCGGCGGATACGGTGTGCCATCCGCCCACTCGCCATATTCATTGACGGCAACGTTGGTCGAGTCGTTGTCGCCGGACTGGCGCGTGTCGACGATTCGAGTGCTGCGTTGACTGTGCTGCGACCACGACCGAGTCTCGAGGTCGAGACGAACGACCTCGTTGCCGTGATACGAAAAATGGCCACCGCCAAAGAACAGCATCGACCCATACGCTCCGAGCGTGGGCGCGTAGGCGCCGCCGTTCCATACCGCCCAGATTGCGGCGAAGTCGCCGCTCCCATTCCATGGGCCAGGCCCGGTATTGACCGGGGACTTGCGCGGTGTTGCCGTGCTGGCATTGGCATACTGCCCCGGGCCCGGAAGCCACGCAGGAAGTCCTGAACTCGGACTCGTGACCGTGACAGTGGTCGGTGAACTCGAAAGTCTATTGGTCGCCATCAGACATTTCTCGGCCAACGGTTGTAGATCGGATTCTGGGAGAAGCCATCAAGCCAGCTTTGCAGGTTGCTGATGCCATTGGTCACGCGATTCCACGCTGCGGTCGATCCTGCAACGCCGCGTTCCTTGGCGAGCACGAGCGTGGCGAAGAACTTGGATTCGTAACCCATGCCCGCCGCTGAAGCTGGGCGCGCGGATGCCCACTTGTTCCATTGCGGATTCGATGTGGAACTGTGCTCGATGAAGAGCCAGGGACCCGATTCGGCAGGAGGGCTGTCGATATAGTCGCCGCGCAGCGTGGCGCCCCAGTCGGCAGCCATGGTGACCGACTTCCCCGCCAGATCACCGACCGTCGTCATGTAGTTCTGCAATCGCCACTCGCCGCCAGCGGCTTCGTTGACGTACCGGGTCGCATACTCGCACAGCCAATCGAGGGCCGCATCGAACCGCGCTTGGTCCGGTCGTATTCAGCAGTTTCAGGGCGCTGACGAAGTTCCATCCGAGGATCATGTAGTGCTGGAAGAAGAACGCGTACTGATATCGCGCCCTGCTCGTCGACTTGTCCTCGCAGTCGTTGGCCGAGTAGTCCCAGATGACGTTCAGCTTGTTCCAGGGCTGCTGGAACTGGGTCGCTTCCGGAATGCAGTTGGCGATCAGGGTCTTCGCGGAGTTCTTCCACGCCGCGTCAGTGTCAGGGGTCAGGAACGCCGCGATGGCATAGTTGCGCATGCGCCAGCCGCGCGAGCGGCCCTGGTCCCATAGCATCACGCCGCTGGTCGAGTTATTGGTGTGATTCCAGACCAGGATCTTCTGCGCCAGTTCGATGAAGACCGGCGAAGGGCGACACAGGAACGCCACCAGAGGAGAGGCCGGCTGGTGTGCGGATTCAAACGTTGCCTTGCTGCCGTCGAACCCGTAGTCAATGACCGGCCAAGGCACCCACGGGCCGGAGCCGCCGGCCCGTCGGCCCTGCAATTGGGCTGAACTCGGCGGGACACCGCTACCTGAATCCCGATAGTTGATGTTGAAGGTCAACAAGGCGAGGCCGCTGGCGATGCAGGCCTGCGACACGTGCCGATTCCCGGAGCAGATGTAGTCGGAGTCCCAGCCAGGTAACGGGCCGATGCCGCCGCGTGCCCCTTCGCCCGTTCCGCCCATGTTGACGGCTAGATGCCGTCCGGTGCTCCAGGGTACATACGCATCCGCGCGGTACAAGGTCGCGTAATTCGTCGTCACCGGTCGCGCCGGTTTCCAGAATAGCGGATGCGCCTGCAGGCTTGCAGCGTCGTGCGTCACCACGACCCCAGGATCGCCTCCGATCCATGTCGAGCAATACCACGCACGGAAGTTGTTGTGGGTTCCATTGGGCGCGGCAGCGCTGCTCACGGTCGCGATCGTGTTGCCGTTGACGGCGACCGTCGCGTTCGAGTAGCTCTTGCTGGACAGGCCCGCCGGAGAACTTGAATTCAGCTTTCCGTTCTCGAGCACGATCTCGACAAATGCCCGATTGGCGTCGAAGGCATGCACGTCGACGACGGCTTCCAGGCCACCTGTACCGACCGGGATGCGGTAACGCGCACATATCACCCGCTCATTGGCCCACCAGATTTTCTCGGGCGAGCCGAAGTTGGTGAGTGACGCGGTGCCGTTGGCACCGAAGTCGCAGGAGATGCTCGTCAGGAGCTGAGCGACTCTTGCGGGTGTCAGCGGAGTTCCCGCACTGGTGCCGCTTCTGAGGGAAATCTGCCTCACTTCGCCGGCCGTTAGTGTGAGCGTCCCCGGCCAGGACGATCACCGAGGCGGAACCATCGGGCCAGCGAGACAGAACAGATGCACGAAGACTGGCGTCCTCAGGCGATTCCGCCGTCTGCCCGCTGGGTACCGCCCCCGGAAGCGGAAAGGCCGTCGCGATATAGGGTGCCGTGCCGGTTATAGACGCATGCAAGACGAGGGTGGGAAGACCCGGGCCGCTCGGTATCCATGGAGCGGGGGGCGCTGATGCAAGGGGCGGCGGTCCTGCTGCCGGCGGCGGACTGGCCGCTGGTGGAGGTGCCGGACTGGCTGGGTTGGGCGGATTGGCGGCCTCGGTGGATCCGCCGCACCCGGTCAGTGCGACTGCCGCTGCTGACGAGGCCTTGAAAAGGAACTCGCGCCGCCTCATGGCGCGTCATAGGTGAAGATCACGCCGGCAACACTGCCGATCGCAGCCGTTCCGACCGCCAGCAGTCCCCTAGCGGAAAGGCTCATTCCCGCCGGCAGACGTTGACCACTCGAGTCGATCCCGAACACGCCGCCACGCTTGACGCTGGTCGGCAAGGTCGTCGTCAGGTCAAAGGTCGCGCCGCTGCCGGAAATCAACACGGGGAGGCGAGGCGCCCACTCCGTCGCCGCCGCGGGCGGTGGCTCTTCTGTTGCGCCAAAGGGGGTGGAGGAATCGCCGCCAAGCCTGCATCCGGCCAGCGAGGTCACCGCAACCGCGAGTCCGTGCTTCAGCAGTTGCCGCCTACCGGCATTCGTTTGTATTTCTTTCAAGTCCCCACGTCCTCCGACAAGCGTCGCCCGCGACCTAACTGCGTAAGGCAACGGACGATCAGCGTTGAACCACGTGTCCCGCCGGCTTTTCCTTTTTACCTACACGGTTACCAGGCCCCGAGCTGCCAGTGTGATCCACCCTTCAAAGCCGGCATCGCCTGAGCGATGCAGCAGTTGAGGTGCATTCCTAGCGTTCTCGGGTACCTGGCAGCCAAACACCAAGGCTCGACACGGGCGAATTTTCACATCGATCTCGCGCTTCCCTCCGGATGCGACTCGTCCGTTCGGTGTATCGGCCGCCGCTGATTCGGGCGACGCATCCCATATTTCCGGTATCTTCCGCTCGGCTCATCGCCTGCGTGGCACCTCGGAGATCGCGAAAGCGCGGGACTCGGCTCGATTCGTACGTTCAGGTTGCCCGCGCGGTCCTCACAATGCCGGTCGCCAAGTCCCCGGACCCGGCCGCGTACTCACCCACATCCTTACCGATCACGGAGTTCTACTCTTGCCGACCCGGTCCGGTTTCAGCTGCCGCTTCTGCAGTGCCCCATTGAAGACCACCTTCGTCGACCTCGGGATGTCGCCCTTGTGCCAGACGCACATCGCGCCAGATCAGTTGCAGGAGATGGAGCCGTTCTTTCCGCTGCATGCTTATGTGTGTGATTCGTGTTTTCTGGTGCAGCTGCAGGAATTCGTCGCGCCGGACGAGATTTTCACCGAGTACGCCTACTTCTCGTCGTATTCGCCGAGCTGGGTCGAACACGCGCGCCGCTACGTCGACGAAGTGAGTGAGCGGTTCAGACTCGGTGTGCACAGCCGGGTGATGGAGATCGCGAGCAACGACGGCTACCTGCTGCAGCACTTCGTCGCACGTGGAGTTCCGGTGCTGGGGATCGAGCCGGCCGCGAACGTCGCGCAGGTCGCGATCGAGAAGGGGATCCCGACGACCGCATGTTTCTTCGGCACCGCGACCGCGGAAGCCATCGCGCGCGAACATGGCCTTCCGGACTTGCTGCTGGGAAATAACGTGCTGGCGCATGTGCCGGATCTCAACGATTTCGTCGGCGGCCTGAAACGCCTGCTGGCCCCAGGCGGTGTCATCACGATGGAGTTTCCACATCTCGCGCGGCTGATGGCGGAGAACCAGTTCGACACCATCTATCACGAGCACTTCAGCTACTTCTCGTTCGTGGTGGCGGAGCGCGTCTTCGCGCAGCACGGCCTGATGATCTTCGATGTCGAGGAACTGCCGACGCATGGCGGGTCACTCCGCATCTATGCCCGTCACGCCGAGAACGCAGCGCTGCCGGTCGGTGATCGCGTGGCGGCGCTGCGCCAGTGGGAGATCGATGACGGGTTCCTGAGAGCCGAGCGCTACCTCGGGTTCGGGCTGCGGGTCGAGCAGACCAAGCGTGCGCTGCTGTCCTTCCTGATCGACGCCCGCAATCGCGGCAAGCGGATTGCCGGCTACGGCGCTCCCGGCAAAGGAAACACGTTGCTCAACTACTGTGGCGTCCGCACCGACTTCCTCGAGTTCACCGTGGATGCCAACCCGTACAAGCAGGGCAAGTACACCCCCGGCACGCGGATCCCGATTCGCGCGCCGGAAGCGATCCGGCAGGCCCGGCCCGACTACGTGCTGATCCTGCCGTGGAACCTGAAGGACGAGATCCGGCAACAGGCCGGCTACATCAGCGAGTGGGGCGGCCGCTTCGTCGTGCCGATCCCAACGGTACAGGTGCTCGATTGAACAGCCTGAGCGCATCGACTACGGCCGGAAGGCGGGTCCCGAAGCGCCGGCTGGCTCTGATCGCCGACCTGCTTTTCATGGTCACCTGGCGCGATATAGCGATCAAATACAAGCAGTCGATGATGGGACTGCTGTGGGCGGTGCTGATGCCCGGCATCATCGTCGCGGCCGGCATGCTGGTGCAGTTCGGCATGAGCCAGTTGTCGGGCCGCCCGTTTTCGTTAGATGCGCTCGCCGCCGTCTGCGTGAAGTCACTGCCGTGGGCGTTCATCGTCGGCGCGATCCGCTTCGCCACTAACAGCCTGACCAGCAACTCGAACCTGCTGACGAAGATCAACTGCCCGCGCATCGTGTTCCCGGTTTCGGCGGTGCTGTCCGCGCTGTTCGACATGCTGGTGGCCACCATTCCCCTGGTCGTCGTGCTGGCGTATACCGGGATCCGCCCGGCTGCCAGCCAGCTGTGGGTGATTCCGCTGTTGCTCCTGATCGTGGTGTTCGCCGCGGGGCTTGGTATCGCGCTGTCAGCGGCCAACCTCTATTTCCGCGACGTCAAGTACATCGTCGAGGTGTTGCTGACCTTCGCGATCTTCTTCACGCCGGTGTTCTATCCCTCATCCATGCTCGGGCCTTGGCGCGACGTGCTGCTGCTCAACCCTGTCGCGCCGCTCCTCGAGGGCCTCGAGGTCGCGGTGGTGCAGGGTCGCAGCCCGGACCTGGGCTGGATCGCCTACAGTGCGATTGCGTCATTCGTTACGTTGGTCGCGGCGTGGGTGATGTTCTACCGGCTTGAACCGACATTCGCGGACAACGTGTAGGCGCGCACTCGTACCCGCCGATGACCGACATCGCGATCCGTTTCGACGACGTATCCAAGCGCTTTCGCAAGGGCGAACGGTTCGATTCACTGCGCGACCTCCTGCCGCACATGCTCGGGCGCGTGATGGGGCGCGAAACGCCTCAGAGGTCACGCGCTGATCGCGAGTTCTGGGCGCTGCGCCACATCAGCCTGCAGATAAAGGAGGGTGAAACGGTCGGGGTGATCGGACACAACGGCGCCGGCAAGAGCACGATGCTGAAACACTTCGCGCGCATCATGTGGCCGACAGAGGGCCGGATCGAGGTCAACGGAAGGCTATCGGCGCTGATCGAGGTCGGCGCGGGCTTCCATCCCGATCTCACCGGGCGTGAAAACGTGTTCCTCAATGGCGTGATCCTCGGCATGGGCCGCGCCGAGATTGCGCGCAAGTTCGACGAGATTGTCGGTTTCGCCGGACTAGCGCCTTTCATTGACACGCCGATCAAGCGCTATTCATCCGGCATGTTCGCGCGGCTGGGCTTCTCGGTCGCGGCGCACCTCGATCCCGACATCCTGGTTATCGATGAGGTGCTGAGCGTCGGTGACTTTGTGTTCCAGCAGAAAAGCCTGCAGAAGATGCGCAGCATCGCGACTGGTGGCGCGACCGTGGTGTTCGTCTCGCACAACCTCAAGGCGGTTTCCGACCTGTGCGCGCGGGCGATCCTGATCGATGACGGCCAGATTGTTGAGGACGGTCCGACGCCGCACGTGATCCAGACCTACCTGGCGCGCGAGCGCAGCAAGCTCGAAGGTCCGAAGAACACCGAGGTGGCGATTCGCGCGGTACGGCTGCGGGGCGCGGAGGGCGAACGCGTGCATTTCGCGCCAGGGGAAAGCGCCTGGGTTGATGTTGAGTTCTCGGCGACGCAGCGTAGCGAGAAGATCGCAGTTGTCATCGTGGTGCTGGACGAGGGCCTGAACAGCGTCTTTCATACCTCGTCGGAGCGGCTCGGCGCGGCGCCGGTCGTGCTGGACGCCGGGCAGCGCTGCACGGCAAGCTTCGAGCTGGTGATGCATCTTGCGGCCGGTACCTTCCATCTGGCCGTGCACTTGTATCGCTACGATATCGCCCGCGAGTACGACAAGGCCCTGCCGGCATGCACGTTCTTCATGAGTTCGGAGGTCGACGTGAGGGGGGCGGCCAATCTCTATCCCAAACTGGTTTCCTGCCAGGTCGCGTGAACGGCTCAACGCAAGACGAACGGCCGCACGACGCAGACGCATCGATCGCCGAGCAGCAGCGATTCTGGAACGCCTGGAATGCGGAGTATCGCGAGGATGAAAGCAAGCTCGCTCCCGTCAACCGGCGGCAAGCCCGACAGGTAGTGGAGTGGCTGGGGATGCTGCGCCGCGAGACCCCGCTTGACATCGTTGAAGTGGGATGCGGCTCCGGCTGGTTCTGCGATCGCATGCGCGAATTCGGTGTCGTGCGTGGAATCGACCTGTCGGACCAGGTGCTCGAAAGGTCGCGGGTGCGTTTCCCGGGCGTCAATTTCATCGCCGGCGACTTCATGCAGATGCAACTGCCCCCGGTCGAGCGCCGATGTCGTGGTGGGCCTGGAAGTCTTGTCTCATATGGCCGATCAAACGGCCTTTGTCGGGCGTCTGGCGCAGTTGCTCCGTCCAGATGGCCATTTGATGCTGGCCACGCAGAACCGTTTCGTGCTGGAACGAACGGAGGGAGTGCAGCCGCCCGGATTCGGCCAAGTCCGGCGCTGGGTCGGTGTGGCCACTTTGCGCGGGTTGCTTCGCCCACACTTCGAGGTCATTCAGCTGAAATCGCTGCACCCAACCGGGCGCCGCGGCGTTCTGCGTTGGGTCAATTCGTGGAAACTGGAGTCGCTGCTGCGTAAGATGGGATTCGCCGCGGTCTGGACCACCGTGCGAGAGCGCTCGATGCTGGGTCATACGCTGATTGTCCTGGCGAGGAAGAGGGCGTCAACTGATTGACCGAGGCCGCCGTCATCGACGTAACCCGCGTCCATCTCGTCAGGCACGTCGAGCCAGGATTGCCAGAGCTAACGCTAGTGCTGTGAGGCCGCACCGCTCGATCAAACGGATCTCCTGCCACCAGGCGTCTCCGGCGACGGCACGAGCCATGACGCGCATCGCCGCGCGGCCGGCCGGCGAGGATCGCAGCGCCCCGAGTTGTCTGAGGGCGGCCAGCGGCGACTTGGCGAGGGCGAATGCGAAGTAACGCTGCTGCATCGCAGACTTCAGGGTCGTTGCAGTACGCGCGTCGATGCCTCGGTTGAGTTCGTCGATTGCACGGCAGAACAAAAGCGCGTCCGCCGCAAGTTCGGGCAGCAGGCCCTTCCCGGCCATGACCTCAAGGCGTGCAAGTAGAGCGTCGCAGCGCAGCGTCGGGTCCAGTTCCGAGTCGGCTGGCTGGCCAAGGTACTCCGGCAAACGATGCGTGGCCCGGATCGATCGGCCTACTTCGGCATCGCCGGCCGCAAACTTACGGAGGCGATCTGTTGCCAAAAAGCGCTGTGCAGCGGGTCCCCTTGCGCCGGCATGCTGTCTAAAGATGAACGTCGGTTCGTCGCAAATCGCCACAAGGGCGCCGCGGGCGACGCGCAGCGTGAAGTCGTAATCCTCCGAAGTCAGAAGGTCGGCGCGAAACTCGCCAACCTCGAGAACGCGGTCCCGTCGCATCATTACGCCGTTCATGTGAGCAAAGCAGGAGCGCAGGAACTTCGGGTAGAAGTCCGCGGCCGTGAACTCTGGCCACTGCAGCGCGTGGCCCACCGCCAGTCGGCCAGCGGGGTCGTTCGTACCCCAAAGAAAACGACTGATGACGATCTGTGCGCCGGGAGTCTGCTCCGCCGCGTGGAGCCGCGCCTCGATCGAGCGCGGCAGGGCAACGTCGTCGTCATCGAAGAACCAGATCCAACTGCCGCGCGCGTGCGGAATCGCAAAGTTGAGCGCGGCGGGCTTGCCCGCGTTGCGTTTGTTCAGGTAGCGCACGAGAGCCGGCATGCGCTGAGCGACCTCAGCGGTATCGTCGGTCGAACCGTCGTCGACAATCAGGATCTCGGAGGGCGGCCGAGTCTGCTTCAACAGCGACGCCACGCATTCCTCAAGCATGCGCGCACGATTGAAGGTTGGAATGATGACGCTGACGTCGCTCATCGGAACGAGCGGTTGCCTAGGGGCTTTTCCGGCTCCGACGCCGCAGAATTTGAAGCCCGAAAGGAGCGTTATCAGGGTTTCCGATCCCGGCTTCATGGATATCATCGATAGTCGAACTGGTTGGCGACAGGGACCGGGGACGGGCGCCAAAGGTGGGTTCTGGCAAATGAAGTATTTGCATTCTGTGCGAGATTACGAACGGGCGTGTTCCGTAACAGGTCAATCGACTCGCAGCTACGCCGGCGCACCGTTGGTCAGTGTCGGTATTCCTGTCTTCAACGGCGGGGGGCTTTTGGTTGAAGCAATCGACTCAATCCTTGGCCAAACGCTAGCGAATTTCGAGTTGATCATCGCCGATAATGCTTCGACGGACGAGACGCCGACAATCTGTGCCGGCTACGCAGCTCGCGACTCGCGCATTCGGGTTATACGGCACCGCGAAAACATTGGCGCGCCCAGAAACTGGAACTTCGTGGCACGCGAGTCGCGCGGCCGGTACTTCAAGTGGGCTTCAGCGAGCGATCGTTGCGCGCCACAGTTCCTGGAGCGCTGCGTGGCTTCGCTGGAGGCCGATTCCGATCTGGCGCTCTGCTATCCACGCACGGAGTTCATTTCGACCAACGGTACAAGGCTCGGTGTGTGCGAGGCCGACTTCGAGGTGATGTCGCAGCATCCTGAAGTGCGCTTCGCAGAGGTGTGCAGACGCATGACGGTGAACAATGCGCAGAGCGGCGTCATTCGGCGGGACATACTGCTGAAAACGCGACTCGATCGATGCTATCCGCACGGAGACCTGGCGCTGATGGCCGAACTCAGCTTACTGGGCAAGTTTCGCCTGTTGCCAGAGGTCCTGCTGTATCGGCGGGCTGATCCGGAGCACTGGACAGGTCGGCGCACGCCACTCGAGCTCGAGCAAATGTTCAGGCCCGGTGCCACGCGCCCGCGCCGCCTTCTCCGTGTTCGTCGACAGCTGGATTACCTTGCGTCCGCGATTGCTGCGCCGATACCAATCGGAACGCGCGACTCAGGCGGCCAAATTCGCGTTGCGCGATCTTTACTGGAACCGTGACGAGGTCACGACCGAATTGCGCTCACTTTTTGGCGCTGCGCAGCGACCGGCGCCCCAAATGAAAGGTGAGAGTCTGACCCGCAACGGCGGAATTCCGTGACATCGCCCCGCGGACGGAGACTCGGGTAGTCGGCCTCCTTGGGCAGTACTCGAGCCACAACCTCGGTGATGCGGCGATCGTCCACGAAATCATCCGTAACCTGCGTGCTCGCTGCCCAGAGGTGTCGTTTATCGGTATCTGCAGCCAGCCCGAAGACACGGTCCGGTCACAAGGAATCGCAGCTTTCCCGATTTCAGGTCACGGCGCCGCATACCTTCCCGACGGTGGCGTTTTGACGACTGCGGATGTGTCCTCGGGGCGCGGCCCGTGGGGGGCACTTCCCACCGCCGTGGGCACTCGTCGCATCGATCGCGTTGTTCGGTCGCTCGACCTTCTAGTGATGTCTGGCGGTGGACAGATCGACGACTATTGGGGTGGGGCGTATGCCCAACCCCGGTACCTGTTTACGTGGACGCTGCTCGCAAAGTTGCGGCGAGTGCCTACTGCGTACTTCTGCGTCGGGCTGGATCAACTGGCGACACGCATGGGGGGATTCTTGGCGCTGGCGGCGCTGGGTCGAGCTGACCTTTTAAGTTTTCGTGACCATGGAACCTACGGACTCCTGAAGGGCCGCGGGCTTCGCAAGCCCGGGCGCGTTGACGCTGACCCTGGTTTCGGGCTGGCGGGCGTATCCAGAAAGACTGAGGCATCGGGACGCATCGTCATCAGCCCGATCTGCCAACGTAGCTGGCCAGGTACGACCGACGAAAAGTACGCTCGATACTTGCATGAGCTGGCGCGGTACTGCGAAGCTGTTATCCGCGCAGGCTTGACAGTGCGCTTTGCCTGTACGCAGATTTCCATGGACCCTGATGCCGTGGCAGCCGTATCAGCAGCGATCGACCCGGCGTTGCGCGGATCGTGGTCGATCGCGGAGTTGACCACGTTCGACCAATTTATCCACGAAGCGAGCGCCGCCGACCTGCTCGTGACCTCGCGTCTGCACGGTGTCATTCTCGCGGTCGTGGCTGGCACGACGGTAATCGCGGTTTCGGTCGCCAGAAAGGTCAACGCTGTGATGGCTGACGTCGACCTCGCTGATTACTGTCTCGAGGCGGCGACGTTTGATGCTGATCGGCTTGTTTGCACTATCGATGCGGGCACTCAGGCACCGCGGCGATCTCGAGCGGCAGGTGCGGGAGCGGGCCAGCCGCATCGCGGCGACATTACCAGCCGCCTACGATGCCCTCGCGACGCTGCTTGGACCGCGCGCCGTCGCCCAGTGCCAGGCGAGCTAAGCCGACCGCCCTTGCGTCAGCGGGATACTAGCCAACGCCCATGGGCCGGCGATCGAAGCGATGCGGAACGCGCACTGAAGCAGGATCGGCCGCTGCAAGTCGTTCACCGGCCAGTGGCGGTATTGGTAGTAGATCGCACGAGTCAGGCAGGCCGCGGCTTCTCGGACCGCGCGTTGACTTGTTGGCAATGAACGCAGCGAGTCGATTGCCGCCGCCGGAGCTGCTACGAGTCGCGACACAAAGCGGGGATTGCCCCCGGCGCGTAGCAGCAGCCGCTTCTGACCGGAGTTGAGGCTTGTCGACGGAGGCATCGACGACGCTGCTGCGCCAAGGTCTTCGACGAACGCATCTATCAGCCCCTTGGTCGCCATGATTGCCGCGCGGTTGAACAGCGCAGCCGAGTGATCCGCCGCCGATAAGTCCCGACCGGGAACGCGCGGTACAAGAAATTCACCGAGATCGAAGCCAGCCCGGATTTCGCTGCCGAGCATCGCGTCGAACTCGCCCCAGACGGTGTCGCGTTCATGCGCTCCGTGCTGCAAGTTCGCCGGTCCGCGCGGTCCTTGGTGTTCTCGCCAAATCATTACGGGCTCCGCGACGCGCGTCGCCTTGAAGCTCCGTACAAGGCGGATGATCAACTCGTAATCCTGGCCGCGCAGGTAGCGGTCGTTCAGCTTGCCTATACGATCGAAGCAACGCCGCCGAATCAGCATGGCCTGCAGGCGGAAGCAGAATCCTTGAAGAACCTCGAGTAGTAGGCCGTCGCCTGCCTCGGCGGTGGGGGCGACCTCGTAGTGGCCTAACAGTTGACCGCCGGGCCCTTCGTGGGCAATCACCTGCCCACCGAACGCGAGGTCGGCGTTGCGGTCAGCATCGAGCGCTTCGAGGAGCCTGCGGGTGGCATCAGGCAGCGCTATGTCATCGTCGTCGAAGATCCAGATCCAGTGTCCACGCGCGCGTCCCAGCCCGAGGTTGACGGCGGATGACTTGCCGCCGTTCGCCTTGCACACGTAGTCGATGCGAGAGCCATACTTTGCGAGGCGCGCCGCCGTATCGTCGACCGAGCCGTCGTCGACGACGATGAGCTGGGCAACCGGCTGCTGTTGGGCCAGGATGCTGTCTACAGCCTGCTCGATGTAGCGCGCGCGGTTGTAAGTGGCGATGATGGCCGTAACCGATCGATCCAGCGGATTTCCGGAACTCATCGATGGGTTTGGTAGCGCGAGGTGAGCCGGGCGAAGCGACGGATCGAGTACACGGTAGGAGAGTGTTGGGTGTCAAGTCGCCGTCTGTGTCCAGACGGACATTCCAGGAATCTGACGGTCTGCCAGCTGCTCGCGGCGCGTTAGACCTGATCGGCCCGCTGTCCGTCGCCCGGCGTCCGCGCAACGGCTTGGACTGGCTCGGTTCATCGGCGACAAATCCGGCGGGGCGCTCGCGAGGCACGCGCGCTCCGCCGCCGCGCAGATGAGGCCGAAAAGGCGCCCATCGGCGATCGGGTTCAGTGTGGGCACGCGTGCTGCTAGCGTGGACCCGTTGCCCCGCATGCATTGACGCGCCGGAGTAATGGCGCGGCGAGTCCAAGCGCGATCCGCGGGATGACACCAGGCTCAACCGTCGCCCGGCTGATGATGTGAGCATCTGCCCACGAAAAGCCGGAAGCGTTTCGATGCCTTTCTCGCTGGTGTCGGTAGGCCTCATAATCCGGAACCGACGAACAGGTAGTCGTGATGCGATTTCGCCTCTTTGGTAAACCCACGGTCCGTAGGACCCATGGCAGCATGAACACGGTGGCCAATGCCAGGACCCTGGAGTTCCTTTCATCCACCGACGCTCGAACGATTGCCGAGATCGGCGTCGACCAGGGTGCAACTTCCGACGCCATTCTCGCGTGGCTGGGAGGCCGGGGAGTCATACACCTTTTCGATTTCGAGGACTGCCTGGACAGAGTGACGCAGCGCCTGCGCGCCAATCACCTGACGAACTTCGTCGCTCACGGCAACTCCCGCCGCACACTGGATTCGTACAACTGGTCGCTGATGAGGATGCTGCAGCAGAATCCTGCGCCGCTTTTCGATTACGTCTATCTTGACGGAGCGCATACGTGGGCCATCGACGCGTTGACGTTTTTCCTGATCGATCAATTGCTGAAACCGGGTGGCTACATCGACTTCGATGACTATCACTGGACGATTGACGCGTCGCCAACCGTCAACCCCCGCGTGTATCCCCGCATGCGCGAGATGTACACCGAGGAACAGATGCAAACGAGGCAGGTGGCCTTGATCGTCGACTTGCTCGTCCGGCGGCCCGGGCGCTACGAGGAGGTTGTGCCGGACAAGATCTTCCGCAAAGCCATAAGGTGACCGCGATCGGCCATCTCGATCTTCGGCAGCAGCGCCGGCGCCCGTTGCGGGGTCATCGCGGGTCCCTTTAAGGTTGAGTTTGCGAAGACTGAACCGACGAGGAGCACGGCGATGACCAAGCAACTATGGCACTGACCGAACTCGCGGAGAAGGTCACCGCTCGGAGGGACACGACCGCTATGTAAAGTTACTAGCGGAATGCAGCACTAGTGCTCAGTCGGAGAGTGCCGTCGCGCATC